>CAYWWW010000007.1:0-124520 GCA_964462205.1 uncultured Cardiobacteriales bacterium | reverse complement strand
TTTTTTCACTTAAGTAGGCGCTCCACTGCATCAGCCGTAGGCGGTGGCGAAACGGCGCTGCCGGAAAAATAGAGGCCACGCCTTTGTGGTCGCGGCTGCTCAATAATAAAACGCTGCTACCTTGTTGATATAAATGGCGAAGCGCGCTCGTCGAAATGCTGATGTCGCCTTGTATAATCACGTGCGCTATCGCGCTTAGGCCAATGCGCTCGACGTTGCCGTCGGGTTCGCGGATGACGAGGGTGCTGCGGTCGTGTTCTACGCGGCTGTCGCGGCGGTCTATTATTATGGTTAGTCCGGTCATTTTGTACCTCGAAAAAACTGCAATAAACGCGCCAATAAACTCACTTTTTCCTGCGGCGTTGGCCGCTGATCGAGTCCGGCAACGCTGGTGTTGGCTTCCTCGCCTTTGGCTTGCGCCAAAAACCAGATGTCGCTTGCGCCGCGTAGGGGATAAAGCCTTAAATCGTCTTCGCCTTTTTTGAGCATGGGCATTACTTCTGCAATTACTTTCAATAAGTTGCTGCCGCTGCCTTGGTATAAATAGACGGATTTTTGCGTAAAAGCGCTGTGTTTGGCCAAACGGTAATGAAAACGCTGGAGGCGGCTGGGGTCGCTGATGTCGTAGGACAAAAGATACCAGCCGTCTTTGAGTTGGCCGGGCAGGTGGTATTGGCGGCTGGCGAGAATCGAGACGGCTTTTTTGCGGCACAAATGATAGAGCGGCGCCGGGCGTTCGCTTAGGCGGGCGGTCAGGAGGCGGTCTTGTTTCGGGTCTATGTAACTTCTTAATTCTACGACTAAATCTTGCAACTGAAAATAAGCCAAAATGGTTTCATGCACCGAATATTGGCCATCTATGCGCCAGCGTTTCAACGCACTTAACACTTTGTTGGCGCGGCGCGGGCAACGCACGTCGTAGGCCACCAAATACGGGTATTGGTTTTGGTTGCGGCGGGCGTTGGCATCGGGATAGAGCGCTTTTACCGTCATGTTTTTCCTTCCTTTTTTCTGGTTCCTGCCTTTTGGTCAAGGAGCATTCTGCGGCTTTTTTCGCCGTCAACAAGGCTTCGTAACCTTATTTTCTGTTTTCAGATGCCGGACTTTCGGGCAAGGTGTCGCCGTCTTAGTAAGGAAACTTTTTTTATCTTTATGGAGAAGCGATTATGGGTCGGTTTGTCGAGTCTTGTGCGAGTTTTCCGGTGATGAATCATGCTTGGCGTTTTTATCGTAATGACAAAGGTTTATGGGAGAAAAATTTACCTATGCCGGAAATGCAGCGGGATGTGATTTTGCATGTCGGGCAGTTGATGACGGATTTGGCCAACGGCAGTTATCGTCCCGCGCCATTGCGTTGTTATGAAATGGAAAAAGCCGATAACAAAACGCGGACTATCTGCGTGTCACCGATCCGCGACCGTATGGCGCAACGCGCAGCTTTGACGGTGCTTGAACCGTTGGGTGAGAAAATGTTTCATAAACACAGCTTTGGCTTTCGACCCAATCGCGGCGTGGACAATGCGATCAATAAGGTGCGCGAGTTTGTGCGTGAGGGCTATCACTGGCTGTTCGATGCCGATATTAAAAGTTGCTTCGATATGATTCCGCATGATACGGCTTTGTTTCAACTCTCTGAACTAACAAAAGATAAAGAATTAAATCAATTGGTGCGCTATTGGTTGACCAATGTGCCGCCGGAACATCGCGTCGGTGGTCCAGGTCGCGGTTTGCCGCAAGGGATGGTGTTGTCGCCGTTTTTATGCAATTTGCATCTGCATGTGATGGATGAGTTTTTGGAGCGGCGGAAAATTTTGTTTGTGCGCTTTGCCGATGATTTTGTGCTTTTGGCGAAAACGGAACAAACTGCTTTGAGCTTTCGCACTTTGGTCATTGATATTCTTGGTAAACTGGGTCTGGAACTCAATTTTGATAAAACACAAACCATTCGCTCCGGTCGCAATCATTTCTTTTTGGGTAAACGTCTGCCGGATTGCAAAGCACGTTTTAACCCGTTTACCCCTGCACCGAAAAAAGTGGAAGCAGAAGGTTAATTTTTTATGTTGAAAGTCATTCGCTTACGTTTTGAATTTATCATTACCGCGCCGTTTCAGTTGGGGCTTTTTTCTGGCTCCACCTGGCGCGGGGTTTTGGGTTATGCCTTGCAGAAGGTGTTGTGTCCGTTGCAAAAAGCCCAACCGACCGCCACGCCGATAAGCATCGGCGCTTTGCAACGCACGCCGTGCGCGAAGCATTGCGAACAGCCGGAAGTGTGCGGTTTTACGGATTTTTTTGGCGATCATGACGGTAAAAATGCCAGCGCACGTTTTTTTGTAGTGGAGCCGGATAATGTAGGTCGGCAATTGTGGGTCAATGATCGGCTGGGCGTTAATATCGTATTGATTGAAAAAGGTATTGATTATCTGCCAGCGGTGGTTTCAGCCATGCAGCAGTTGGAAAATTTTGCCCTTGGCTTGGATGAAGGTCGGGTCAAGTTAGGGGCGGTATTTCGGCAACTGGGCGATGAAAGCTGGGAGCCTTTTGATTTTTTTGACATTGAATCCTTATCGCCGATCCATATTCCACCGCCACCACCCGCCGTGACCTTATTTTTTCATACACCGCTGTCCATCACGGTTCAGGATAAAGAAAGCGGCAAAAAATATGTCATGCATCCACAAGAATTTGATCTTGGCAGGCTTTTGTTGACGATCAACCGTCGGGTGGAAAGTTTTACCGGTGCTCCCAAAGCGCTAGTGCCTGATGGCTTGGAATTAAAGTGGCAAAGTTTAACTTTTTGGAAGCAAACGCGCTTTTCGCAGTTGCAAAACAAGCGGATGCCGCTGTCAGGAATGCTTGGTGTTATAGAAATCAGCGGCGCGTCGTTGGCGGAAATCTGGGGCAATCTCTGGCTTGGCCAATGGCTGCATGTCGGTTCGCATACCACGTTTGGCTTTGGCCAGTATCAATTATTAGACCCGAATTGGCCGGATTATCATGCGCTTGTTGGCCAAGCCCTGCGGCAAATGGCAGAAATTACCCAGCGCTAACCGGTGTAAATGGTCGCTGTGGACAGAATAAGGTTACGAAGCCTCGCCAAGCGGTTTTTTATCGGGATAATGGCGGAGGAGGAAAGCAAAAAAGAAGCGCATGAAAACAAGCTAAGACATTTAACTTTTGTTTTAATTGCAATTTTCCAACGGAGCGAAAGCAATGTTATGGGTAGATGGCGATTCGTTAAGTAAAGAAGTTTTTCACTTGTTAAAGGAACACAACAGCACCTGCTTTGTTTTTTGTCGGATGCAGCAGGCGCATCGCTACGGAAAATTACCGCTGGCACAGGTATTTACCGTACCGGATAAACCCAATGCGGCGGATGTGGGAATTTTGCTGCATATCGCGCAGGAAATTCATAAAAACGCGCTCAAGCGGGTGGCGATTGTCAGCAACGATAAAATTTTTGCCACCGCGCCGGAGCAGTTACAAAAGTTGTTTCGGATTAGTGCCAGTTGGATCGCCATGACTGAGATCAAAAAGTTAGAAAAATTTATTGTTAGCCAAAAGGTTGCCGCTTCGGCTGCGGCCTGATGGCAAGTCCTTTGCGCTTGTTTATTTTTTAGGGAGATAGGAAAAAAATGAATGAAAAAAATCAAATTAAAGCCACTTTTGTTATCAATACGCCGATGTTTTTAGGCGATTATCAAAGCGACAAAACCGCCGAGATGATTCGACCGCCATCAGTGAAAGGCGCCTTGCGTTTTTGGTGGCGGGCGGTGATGTGGTCATCGTTTCGTAAGCAAGCCAAAAATGATGAAGAAGCTTTAGCAAACTTACATCGTAAAGAAGCTGAACTCTTTGGTATTGCAGCAGAAACCTATAAAGATTTAGCGCAAGCTAGCGTGATGTTGACGGTCTTAAGCAATACCAGAGCGGCGACTAAAACGCTGGGAACACTTGATTTTTGGCACAAGTATTTGTTGGGACAAGGGCTGTCGCATTTTAACGCTGGTTTGTTGCGCAGCGCCTTACCAAGTCCTTCTTCTTTTCAAATACTTATCTATTTCAAAAAAAACGTCAGCGAAGAAGACAAACAAAGCGTCTTAAAAGCGCTGCAAGTCTTTGGTTTATTGGGAGGTTTAGGCAGCCGGATGCGGCGCGGTTGGGGTTCGGTGTCTTTAACTGAGTTGGATTTTTGTGGCGAGAAACAAGCGATTGCTGGTGATAAAAATCAATACATTGGGATGCTTAAAGAGTTATTGACTGACTTAGATAAAGAGGAACCGCCTTTTTCGGCTTTTTCACAAAAGACCAAGATTTTGTTAGAAAAAAGTTATACCAATCCTTTAGATGCCTTAAAAAAAGCGGGCGAAGAAATGGCGATGTATCGGAGTTGGGGAAAAAATAACCTGGTCAATGGCCAACGCGCTGAAAAGAATTTCAAAGGCGATCACGATATGGTCTTGGCGATTGGTAATAACGTGCGTGCAGCACGACCGACCGGCGTTCCCAAACGCACGGTTTTTGGTTTGCCGCATAATTATTTTTATTCCAGTCAAACGCCTGTTGTGAGGGTGGATGTCAATGCCGCCGGCAAAAAACGCACCCGTCGCGGTTCGCCGTTGTTTATCCATGTGCAAAAAATCGGCGATCGATACTTTTTAGTACAAACGGTATTGCAAGCGACTTTTTTACCAGCGGGCGATGCTGTGGAATTTAAGGTGCAACGCAATGGTGCAAAAACAACTAATACGGCGGTGGATTGGGCAGTATTAGATGATTATCTAAAACGCTTTCCAAGTACATCCATTTTGCCCTAACCTATTTATAAAAAAAGGAAAAAGTTATGAGTAAGAAGTTTTTTTACTTTACCCTAGGTCCGGTACAAAGTTTTGTGGCACAAGCCCGTCGCACCAAGGATTTTTACGCCGCGTCGTTTATGTTGTCGTGGTTGGCCGGAGTGGCGATTTTAGCCGTTGAAAAACAGGGCGGTACAATTAAATTTCCCAAAGCTGATAAGGCTTTTTTAGATTGGATGAAGGGTAACGGTAAAGACCCAGCACCCTTACAAGGCAGTATTCCCAATCGTTTTATGGCCGAAGTCTCAACCGATTTTAATCCTGATCAAGTTGTTAAAACGGTAAAGGGCGCTTGGCAAGCCTTGGCAACCGCTGTGTGGGACGGCGATATCAAAGAGTTGCCTGTGGATGTCACCGCAACGGCGGCGGTGTGGGCGGGACAGGTTGATCATTTTTTTGAAATCACTTGGGCGCTGGCCGATACGAACACCGAAAGCAACCTTTTGGATCGCCGCAAGAATTGGCGCATTCATGCTATGCCAGCGCAGGCAGGGATAAAGTGTCAAACCATTGAAGGTTTACAAGAATTATCGGGCAGTGTGCGACCGGAAGCCTCCGAGCGGGATAAATTTTGGCAGGCTTTGCGCGGAAAAATCAACAATAAAAATGACTTGCGCCAAGGAGAATACCTTTGTGCTATCGCTTGGATCAAACGCCGTTTTATTCATTACTTTGAAACTTTTGACCAAAGTGTGGAAGGCATCCCTTTGAAAGGTTGGAAATTAAATAACCAAGTGCCCTCAGTGGCTTATTTGGCGGCATTGCCATGGTTGGCGAATGTCTTGGAACTGGCCACGCAAGACCCAACGATAGAAAAAGCCTATGCGGATTTTTATCAAGCAGCACAACGCATTGCCGATCACGACGGTTGGCAGGTGAAGTTTCCTTTGGTGGATCATTGGGCGGAATTATTAGAGAAAAAAGCCTGGGCAAAACTCGATGGTAGTGTCTTTTTTGAAGAGCAATTGGAAAGTCGTTTCTTAGAAAAAGATGAAAAAAATAAAACAGATAACCAAAAAGATATTGACGCGGTAAAAATTGCCTTAAAAGGCTTGCTTAAAAAAAGCAATCTTCAAGCCCCATCGCCTTTTTATGCGGTGTTATTGATGGATGGCGATAGTTTGGGCAAGCAAATGAGTGACTTAAAAAAACAGCCGATTATCACCGATGCTCTGGAAAGATTTACCAAAGGCGTTCCAGAAATTGTCATTAAAAACAATGGCTTTTTGATTTATGCCGGTGGCGACGATGTCTTGGCGCTCTTGCCTGTGGAGGATGCCTTAACCTGCGCGGCAGCAATTCGTGCGCATTATCTAAAAAGTTTTGAAGACGCTAAAAAACAAGCGATAGAGCAAAAAATCTCTACAAGTGAAGCGATTAAAGAAATGTTAAATACCATTTCAGCAGCGATCATTTATGCCCACATCAAGATGCCGCTCTTGAAACCCTTAGCGGCTGCGCATCCATTACTCGATGATATTGCAAAGGATTCAACTGGCCGCGATGCCATTGCCGTGCAAGTATTAAAGCCAGGTGGCGAAGCCTTGTTGTGGACTTTACCTTGGGAAGTGGCGTTAGACGGTCAACAGAAGGATCAACAGATGGTTTTAATGCAATTATTTCAAGACATTCAAGACAAAAAGTTGATTTTTGCTAACAAGTTTTTTTATGAAATTCGGGAATTGTTTGATCTTTTGAATCCGAAAGAAGCAGAAGAAAAAACAGCAACGGCAACAGCAAGAAATTTAAGCCAAAAAACCAAGATAGAAACGGCGAGCTTACTCAATAATGAACAAAAACTGAAGATTTTGGCTGCTGAATATGTCCGTTCGGGGGCGGTCGAAAAACGAAAGCCGAGCTTGCAAGATGCCGAAGCGCTTTTGCAGCGATTGATTTCTCAGTGTTTATGTTTAGATAACAAACCAAAAGATCAAAAAGATCAAAAAGATCAACCCAATCATGTCTTAACCGCCGATGCGGCGTTGTTATTGCGTTTTTTATTGCAAAAAAGTCATGCCAAAAAAGACATCAGCGATGTTAATCAAAATTCAGCAAAATGAAGGGAATAAAAAATGCAAACGTTAGAATTTGAAGCCATAGATAGCCTGTTTTTCAAAGATTCACGACCGCACGGCGCAGTCGGTGGCATTGTTTTGGCTAGCCGCTTTCCACCACCGGCACGCACGGTGATGGGCGCCATTCGCAATGTCATCACTACTAATCAAAATGTTGATTGGAATAATTTTTTAACTGACAGCGCCTATGAAAAATTGCGAGAGCAAATCGGCGATGCTGAAGATTTTGGCCAACTACGCCTAGGACAGATCACGTTAACTTGCGATGACAAGCGTTTATATCCGTTGCCGGTGAATTTTTTTCTAGCGGAAAATGAACAAAAAATTGATAAATTTCAACTTGGTAATCCGGTGGATTGTGATCTCGGACGGGTGTATTTACCACAAGGGGCAGCCGGCTTAAAAACGCTTGAAAGCGCTTGGGTGGATGAAGAAAATTTTGCTTTACTTCTCTCTGGTACTGCGCCGAAAAGTTATTTTTTAAGCAAAGACTTAGTGCATTATGAAGACCGCATCGGCATTGCCCGTGATAATGCGCGGCGGGTGGTCAAAGAAGGCCAACTCTATCAAACCGAGCATCTGCGTTTAAGCGAAAATGTTAAAATTATCGCTGAGTTAGCTGGCGCAGAAAATTTATTAACCAAGGAACATTGGCTGCGTTTAGGTGCGGAAGGACGTTTTGCTAAGGTAACGGTTGGTACAAAAGCGCATTTTATAAAGCCGATGAAAACCACGGGTGAAGCCAAAGGCATTGTTTTATACACCTTGGCACCGAGTTTATTTAAGGATTATAAAAATTATTGGCTGCCGGATGGCTTTACAAAAACGCAAGATGCACAAGGCGTTACGGTATGGAAAGGACAACTGCATAGCATTGATTTAACCATTAAAATGGCAGTGATCGGCAAAGCCTATCGCGAAGGCGGCTGGGATTTATTAAACAATCAACCAAGAGCTTTGCAAAGTTATGTGCCAATGGGCAGCGCCTATTATTGTGAGACTGCCGATATTGCTAAAGCAATAAGCATGTTACATGGCAAACAGATCGGCGAAGAACAAGCGCTGGGACGTGGTTTGTTGGCGGTGGGGATTTGGTAAGTTTTTCATTTTTTTAACTTCAATTTAAGGATAATAAGATGTCACAGATGATTTTAGGATTACATGCACACACCTCGATCCATGCCGGCGTTGGTCAAGCCTTAGGCGTGGTGGACTTACCGATTCAACGCGAAGCGCATACGGGTTATCCGTGTATTTATGGTTCTGGGGTGAAAGGCGCGATTCGGGCGAAGGCGGAATTAGGAAATATGGATAAGTACTTGGTGACACAAGTCTTTGGTCCTGAACAAAGGAACGGCGGCGGTGAACAAGCCGGTGCCGTGGCCTTTTCCGATGCCAAATTAGTATTGTTGCCGGTGCGCTCATTAACGTCGCAGTTTAAGTGGGTAACTTGTCCTTATGCCTTAAATCGTTATCAAGTGGATGCCAAACGGGTGGGTTTACCGGTGAATTTTACCGTTCCTCCTTTGGCCGCTGCTGCCAATAACATCTCACCGGCGATTGCTAACCAAAAGGCGGAAGTTTTTTTGGAAGAGTATCGTTTTGGTGCTAAGGAAGCTGGCAACTTAGAGCCGATCATCACTGCTTTGAAAATGTTGATGAAAGAAGAAATGCAGAGCGCATTAGCCGATCAATTATTGATCGTTGAAGATAATATGTTTGCCCATTTAGCCCAGCATGTTACGCCGGTCAATGCGCATATTGCCATTGAAACCGAACGTAAAATGGTGAAAACCGGAGCCTTGTGGTATGAAGAAACCCTGCCTGCGGAAAGTGTTTTATATGTTGTCGTTCATGCCAATGACTCACGGGAAAAAGAAGCGGCTAAACGTCAAAAATCACCGGAGATGATGAAAGCCGTCAAAGACTTATTTGCTGATCGCTGGTTACAAGTCGGTGGTAATGAAACCGTCGGCATGGGTTGGTGTCAGGTTAATTTATTATAAAAATCAGGAGCCTAATCATGCAACAGACTATGCAACAATTACGCGCTAAATATGCTTTAGAACAAGTGCAAGCGGCTTATGGCAATAGCACTATCAACAAAGAGGAGTTTCCCCGCTATTGCATCGGCTTTCCGAGCATGATTCACCAAAATGGCTTGGGTGCAGCGGCAGCGTTTTATTACAGCAAAGAAGGCACGCATCGGAAAGTCTATGAAATTCTTTCTGATTGGTTAAAAAAAGAAGGTCAACCCTATCATGGCAAAGCCAATCTTTTGCAAGGCATCACCCAAGGTTCGCAAGAGCAGTATCGCTTAGCCCAAGCCGAAGCCCAGGCGCTAATGTATTGGGTCAAGACTTTTGCGAAAGCGTTTGCACCAGCTTAATAAAAATTAAAGGAAATCTTATGCCTATTCCCATTTATCAAGGTGCAGATACGAAAGCCGCACTTAACGCTGCCGGCAATCGCGGACTTTATTTTAGTCGTTTTTTTCCGTTTCCAGACGGTTGGGTGATTAAAAAAGAAGACAGCGGCACCAAGAGTGAATTTATTAAAAAAATTGCTAAAGATTTATGCGGCAATGCAACGCAACTGCAAGCGCTGTGCAAACAGCAGGAACAACTCCTTAAGGCAACTTCTGGAAAAAGCGCTATTTATCAAACTGCTTGGCATTTAGCAACCGGTTTAGGTAATGATCATCCGGTAGAAAACGGCTTTACTTGGCATCCGACCTTGGGCACGCCGTATCTGCCTGGGTCAACGGTGAAAGGCTTAGTACGCGCTTGGTGTGAGGTTTATCATGACTTTAATTCCGAGGCGGAACGGCAAAAAAAGTTACTAGACTGGTTTGGCAGTGCGGTGAAATTTGATCCAAGCACAGCCCAACAGGAACAACAACAAGCCGGAAACTTTATTTTTTTCGATGCTTTGCCAACGGAAGCCGTAAAATTAACACCGGATATCATGACACCACACATGGGCGAGTGGTATGCCGAAGGTGGTAAAAAGCCTGGACGCCCGGAAACCACACCTGCCGATTGGCATGATCCGGTGCCGGTGCCGTTTTTGGTCGTCAAAGAAGCCAAGTTTTTGTTTTCTATCGCACCGCGTTATCTACCGCTGGAAAAAGAAGCGAAGGAATCCGCCTTAAAGGACTTAGACCTGCTGATGGACATGCTCGATAAGGCCTTACAATGGCTTGGGATTGGCGCCAAAACGGCAACCGGTTATGGAAAAATGTTTAAGCCGGAAACGTTAGCAGAAGAAAAGCAGTTGTTGGCACGTTGGTACAATGCAGCCGTGGGTACACCTGTTGCAGCCACCAACCAGGGAACTACACCAGCCCCGACAAGAAATACTCCGGCGCCTGTTGCGCCTTCTCCGGTTGTGGAAAAGCCTGTCGTGCTTTCGGAAGCGATGAAAAAAATTCAAGCATTGGAAGCGTACTTCAAAAGAGCTAAAGAAACACAAGAGTTTAAGGGCATGTTTAGCCAAGACCTTGCACAAACTTTTACGTTTATGGAAAACTGCACTGCTTGCAAAAATGATGAAAAACAGGCTTTTGTCACTTTAGCCACGGAAATCTACAACACGATGGGCTGGGGTGGCGATGATAAAAAGCAAAAGACACAAAAACGCTTAAACAAAATTTATACACCTTAACTTTTACCCAACGCCCGACAGCTGTCGGGACTTTGCTTGCTTTACTTTAAGTTACCCATGTCATGAGGCGCATTTAGGTCTCATTGGAATTTGATCCATAATTGAAGAAAACCCTACCATGCAGACAGCGAAAGTCATTTCTATGTCGCATCCTGAGTAATTTTTTTAAGATGCAGTGCAATTTATTTAAGGAAAGCATTACTAAAAAATGCGCTAATATCTTGAACTGCATCACGTTTATTTTTATTAAAAAATACCGAAAATAAAGCAATGAGCAAAGTATTAGTTAGCTTTTTAGGCGGAGTGAGTACCAATTATCGTACTGCTCAATATAAAATGGCAGATGGACAGGTGATTCAGTCATATCATGCCGGTTTAGCGCTGCAACAGGTTGTTAAACCCGATATTTTAATTGTTTGTGGTACTTCCAGCAGCGCTTGGCCAATTTTTTCTCAGGAAATGAAATTAAGGGAAGATGATATTGAGGCTGAGCTTGACTTACAAGAACAGGCTGAACATAACACTGTCACGCAAACAATGCTTGATGATCTCTCGCCTTTGATTCAGCACAAGTTAAATCTTCAACACTGTTATTTGCAATTAATGCCTTTTGGCAAAGATCAGCAAGAACAAATTAGCCTATTGCGCAGTATCGCTCAATACATCACCCAAGGTGATGAGGTGCATCTTGATATTACGCATGGTTTTAGGCATTTACCAATGTTGATGTATGTCAATGCGCTTTACCTTGAACAGGTGAAAAAAGCTAAAGTTCAAGGCATTTATTATGGTGCGTTTGAGATGCGTCTTAAAGAAACGCCGATGATTAACTTAAGTGGTTTACTTCATCTGAATCAATGGTTAGATGCCATTCAATCTTTTGATAAAGATGGAGATTATAGTGTCTTTGCAGAGTTATTAGAAACTGAGGGGATGCCCGTTGATCAGACCAATTTATTAAGACAAGGCGCACTGTATGAAAGAAGCGCCAATATCAGTGCGGCTCACCAACGGGTGCAGCAAATTACCACTTATCTAGAAAACCATCAAAATTCACCAGGCGAGTTATTTTTTCCTTCGCTGAAAGAACGTTTTGATCTGATTCGGCCATCTAGTCTTTATCAACGTCAGCGTAATTTAGCTTGGTATTATCTCAATAAAAATGATTTTCAGCGTGCTGTTTTATTTGCTTTTGAAGCTTTCATTAGTAAATTAACCAAACAAATCAATAATAGAGAAAGCAATGACTTTGATGAGCGCCGCCATGCACAAGAGGATTATCAGAATCAAGCTGATTTTGATGCAACTGAGAGACGAAATTACCATCTTTTGCGTAATCTTCGCAATTCGATGGCACATGGCACCTTACCCAAAGAAGGCAGCGAGGAGCAAAAGCTTTTGAAAAACATTAATAATTTAAAACCTAGATTGAACGAAATTTTCACTTCTCTTTTACCAGAAATGATATGAAACCTAGTGAATATCCTAGGAGTGAGGTATTAGAACCCCTGCTGCCACCGAAGAAACGCACGCGTCCGCCACGTTGGTCGAAGCGAGAAATTTTGAATGCCATTTTTTATCAACTGAAAAATGGCTGTAATTGGCAGGATCTTCCCAAAGATTTCCTGCCGTACTCCACCGTTTTTTGGTATTACAAACAATGGAGAAAAGAAGGAGTGATGGAAAAAATCTATGCAACTTTGCATAAAAAATTAAGGCATTCTGAAAAAAAAGTCCTGGACGCATTGTTTAATTATTGATTCGCAGGCGGTCAAAAACACAAGCATCCATCTTTTTTCGAAAATATTCCCGCAAAATAAACAGTGACTATCCTGCTTGATGAGCGTTATCCCATTGACAATATTGTGAAAAAGTTAAGCAAAGCGATTCCGTATTGGATGAAAAAATCTGATTTGAATGCGTTGCGAAACCGAAAGCAACCGGTCGTGGCTTTCAACCCCTGCCAAAGCGTTGGGTAGTCGAGCGGTCTTTTACTTGGATCGAACGCGCCAAAAGCAGGAAAAAAGAAGCAATAATTTACAAGGGATTACCACTCAACCACTGCTTTACCGCTGCCTTTGGCCAAGGCGGCTAAAAAAGCGCGATGTGCGGCTAGTTCATCCGCGGAGGCGGCCACGACTGGCAAGGCCGTGTTTAACGCCGCCAAAGGTGCCGTGATCACCTCTTCGGTCATTTCCAGCAAATCAAAGAAAGATTCTTGGCCACGGGTCATCGCCAAATAAACCTGTGCCAATAATCCCGCATCCAACAACGCGCCGTGTTTTTCGCGGCTGCGATTGTCAATCTGTAAGCGTTTGCACAAGGCATCTAAACTGTGGCGCTGTCCCGGAAAACGCTGCCGTGCCAGCACCAAGGTGTCTTCAACTGGCAACGTCAACGCTGGCAAACGCGCTTTGGTCAATTCGGCATTGACAAAGCCTAAGTCAAAATTCGCGTTATGCGCCAAAACTTTCGCCGGTTGCCGTTGGAGATAGGCAAGAAAATCGGCAGCAATCGCCGCAAATCGCGGTTTATCCGCTAAAAATTCCGTGGTTAAACCATGTACCGCGATGGCCGACGCATCCATTTCGCGCTCGGGATTGCAAAAAGCATGAAAATTATGGCCGGTAAGCCGGCGATCAAAAACTTCCACCACACCGATTTCAATAATGCGATGGCCAGCTTGTGGGTCAAGTCCAGTGGTTTCGGTATCAAGAAAAAGAAGTCGTTCCATGTTGTAAAGCAGCGCGCGCCAATTGATCAGCGCGTTCGTTATCGGGGTGACCGGCGTGACCTTTCAGCCACTGCCAGTGAACAGTGTGTCTGCTGGCCTGTGCATCCAGCGCTTGCCATAAATCGGCATTTTTTACGGGTTTGCGCTCCGCCGTTTGCCAATTTTTCTGTTTCCAGTTGGCAAGCCAGTTTTGCATACCTTGTTGAACATATTTGCTGTCGGTAAATAAAAATACCGTCATCGGACGTTTGAGTGCTTTTAAGCCTTCTATCGCAGCAGTGAGTTCCATACGGTTGTTGGTGGTGGCAGCGGTAAAACCCGATAAGGTTTTTTCATGACCGCGCCAGCGCAAAATCACCCCCCAGCCGCCAGGACCGGGATTTCCTGAACAGGCACCATCGGTATAAATTTCAACCGTATCATCAACTTCTGTCGCAGGGATTGCCAATTTATTTAACGCTTATAAATCGTTATCCGCTCGCCGGTTTTGACCAGGTAATTGGTTTTGACCTTGTTCCAACGCGCCACTTCCGCTACCTCAACGCCATATTTATTGGCAATGCCAATCAAAGTCTCACCTGAACGCACTTTATGGCTGATTTTAGTGACCGTTTGCCGCTTTTCTTTGCTGACCGCAAGAACGCCGTTTCTGGCTGGCACCGGCACTTTGAGAATCGCCCCGGTATAGACATTGCTATTTTTCATGCGATTTAAGCGCTTAATCTCGGTAGTCGAGGTATTAAAACGTTTGGCGATGGCATAGAGGGTATCGCCAGCGCGAACTTTATAGGACAAGGTGGCTGTAGTGCTGCTGCTGGCACGAGAAGCAGAAAGCGTAGTATTTTTTGAAGAAACCTGTCGAGCCGCCGGTTTGACCGTCCGCGGTTGCACCACTGGTGCCTCGGCCAGTTGCGTGATTGCCTTGGCATCGGTGCGTGCCAATTGGAAATTCACCCGATGCAGTTTGTCCTGCGGTAAGTGAACGTAATGATAGCCTTCGGGTTTAACGCCGCGTTTATAACCGGCATTGAGCGCCAAAAAGTCATCCCAAGGCATACCGGCTTGCTCTGAAACCTTCTGCAAATCTAACGCATGAGAAACGGCAACACGAGCAAAATAAGGACGATTCGGCACATAGGGCAAACTCACCCGATAGTGATCTGGATATTTGACCATTTTGGCCACCGCCAAAAGACGCGGTACATAGTCTTGGGTTTCTTTCGGTAAACTCAAAGACCAATAATCGGTGGGTTTGCCTGCCGCTTGATTGGCACGCACCGCCCGACCAACACGACCTTCACCCGCGTTGTAAGCCGCTAAGGCCTTAAACCAATCGCCATCAAAATAATTGTGCAGATAACTTAAATAATCCAAAGCCGCCATGGTAGAAGCATGAAAATCACGACGGCCATCATACCAAGAGTTTTGTGTCAAACCGTATAAACGACCGGTGGACGGAATAAATTGCCAAATACCAGAGGCGGCGGCATGGGAATGCGCCTGCGCACGATAGGCACTTTCAATGATCGGCAATAAGGCTAATTCCAAAGGCATATTGCGACGTTCCAGTTCTTCCACAATAAAATGCAGATAAGGTTCGGCGCGAACGGCAGCGCGATCAATATAACCGGCATTGCGTTCAAAGTGAGCAATTTGCTGTTGAATCCGATAGTTATCTGCCGCAGGAAAAGCATAACCCAAGCGCAGCCGATCCCAAACATTGCGCTCATCGCCCAGGCCATAGGTGGTATTTTGTAAAAACTCCATCGGCGGATAACTGGCATCAGCGCTCGGTAAAATCACCGAAGCCGCCGCCTGACTGGGCGACACCTTGAAATTTCGGCTGCGTGCTTGGGTACTTTTCGCCTGCAACTGTGCTTCGGCGTATTCTTCTTCGCTGATGGTTTCAAGTTCATCCAACTCGGCATTTTGCTGAACATTGCTGCATCCGGTCGCTAACAGCACCAACAGCAATAAACTGCTATAAAAAAATCGCGTTATCCACATAACATCTTCCCTAAATTTTCATAAAAAAACTTCAAGATCACTAACTAACTAACTAACTAAACAAACACAAAAATCACTGACGAATAGCAAAAAATCAATTCAATTTTTATCTAAATTTTTCCTGATCACCGTAATCCCTGATCACAACAATCTTTGTAAAAACGCAACGTCGCAAAAGCCTCGGCCTCCGCCGCCACATTTTCCCAAGGCAGAGGCATAAGATGCTGTGCCAAAAACTGTTGACCCAGCGCTCGCAATTTTGGCTGTTCGGCGCGTAAAAACGGATTGGTCAATAATTCCAAAGCCAAAAGCGTTGGCACCGTTGGCTGACCGAGCGCGCGTAACTGTACGGTTGCCCGACGACGTTGTTGTAAAGGCAAATAATCGCTTTCTAAAATTTCACAAAAATCCAGATTTTCCTCCGTATATTCATGCGCACAATAAACCAAGGTCGCAGGCGGCAAGGCAGCCAAACGCCGCAAACTCGCCGCAAAGGCATTGGGATGCCCATCGAAAATACGTCCACAACCAGCAGCAAACAGCGCATCACCGCAAAACAACGCACCAACTTCCGGCAAAAAATAGGCCAGATGCACGGCGGTATGGCCGGATACCTCCAAAACTTCCACGCTGAGACCAGAAAGCCTCTGGCTGCCTGGCGTAAGCGGCTGATTGACCAGAGAAATACTGGCAGGCCCATAAACTGGACAGGTTTTTTCATTTCCTTCAAAGTCTTGCAATGCCTTGACCCCACCGATATGGTCACGGTGATGGTGCGTCAGCCAGATGCCGGCCAGTGCGTAGCCTTCGGCTTGCAAAAACGCCGCTACCGGTTCAGCATCACCGGGATCAATCACAATGACCTGATTTTTGGCTAATAAAATCAGCCAAATATAGTTATCACTAAAGGCTTTTACGGGTACAATTCGCATGAAAAACTCTCATTTTTTAGACTTTTACCAAACACCGCACGGCCAAGCCTATCAACAGCGTTTGCAACAAACCGCCTACAGCATACTGGAGAATTGTTTCGGTTTTTATGCCGTCCAGCTTGGGAGCTTAGAAAAAAGCGAAAATTCGCATTTTTGGCTGCCAGAGTTGCGACTACAAAAAAAAATTCTCTTTCAAAATCAAAATCTTTTTAACTACCAACCGAGTGTCATCGCCAAAGTCGAACAATGGCCATTTGCCGATGCCAGTCTGGATGTACTGCTCTGCCTGCATGTTTTGGAATGGCACGCCGAACCAGAAGCGCTGCTGAACGAACTGCATCGCAGTCTGGCTCCCCACGGCTGGCTGATGATTTTGGCGCATAATCCCCACAGTCTGGTCGGTGGCTATCGCCGCCATATCCTTTTACCGTCACGTCTTAAGAAAATTGCTAAAGCGCTTGATTTTGCTTTTATCAGCGAAAAGCGTTTTTGTGTTTTTCAATTAGAAAAAGAACTTAACGCAGGAACTTTAGAAACTTTATTAAAAAGCGCCGTTATCTCGTTGTCATTTGGATTATATTTGTTGCTGTTACGAAAGCAAGTCGGAGGGATGACACCGCTGCCGCTGCCTTGGCAAAAAAAGCAGCGGGTCAATGCCAAAGCAGCAGTGACTTCAAAGGTCAAAATATAAAGCGGAATGAAGCAGTTGTTGCGTCTCTGTGCTTTTCGGTGACGCAAACAAGGCAGCGGTTGGCTGGCATTCCACAGCGCGTCCTGCCGCTAAAACCAGCACACTATCGGCCAAAGCGCGCACCAGGCGCAAGTCATGCGTGACCAAAATATAGGCAAGATTGTGTTTTTTTTGCAACAGTTGTAGCAATTGTACGACCTGTCCCTGCACTGACGCATCCAGGGAACTGGTTGGCTCATCGAGAATGAGAATTTCCGGTGCCAACAACAAAACCCGAGCAATAGCAATGCGTTGCCGCTCACCACCAGAAAAAGCATGGGGATAACGCGGCAAAGCCGAGGCATCCAGACCCACATCGCACAACATCTGCTGTTGCCGTTGCTGACGTTCGCTCGGCGTTAATTCAGGAAAATGCAGGCGCAAACCTTCGGTGAGCGTCTGCGCAATAGTCAGCCGTGGCGAAAGCGAGCCAAAAGGGTCTTGAAACACCACCTGCAAACGTCGTCGCCAAGCGCGACTTTTTTGCTGCAAAATCGCTATATCTTCGTTTCCTAAATAAATTTTTCCTTGGTAAGGAATTAACTGCAAAATCGCCTGCATCATGGTGCTTTTACCGGCACCCGATTCACCGACCACCGCCAGGGTTTGGCCTGCGCTCAAGTGAAAGCTGATATTTTCCAACACCGTCTGCCAACGGCCAGCCCAGGCACCACCAAGGCGATAGCGCACACTGACCGACTCCACGCGCAAACTTGGCGATGTTGCTGCTGGAGTTGCATTTTCTGCTAAAGCCGGGATGGCAGACGCGCTGACACGACTTGGCAAAATGAAACTTTCGCAGAGCATCCGGGTGTAGGGATGCTTTGGCTGTTGTAAAACAGCAACAACACCGCCTTCCTCAACGATAGCACCGTGTTGCAGTACATAGAGGCGCTCGGCAAAATGCCGCACCACCGCCAAATCATGGCTGATAAAAAGCACTGCCAACTGCTTTTCGCTTTGTAACTCAATTAAAAGATTGAGAATTTCTCTTTGCACCGTGACATCCAAGGCCGTTGTCGGCTCATCGGCCAGCAATAATTGCGGCGCACAACTCAAGGCTTGCGCGATCATCACCCGCTGCTTTTGGCCGCCCGACAACTGATGCGGCAAGGTCGCCAACAGCGCCGACCAGCTTGGCCGCACCGCCTGCAAGCCTACGCGACTTAACCAAAACTTGACTTGCCTTTCGGCTTCGTGGCGGCTCACACCAAAATGCCACTGCAAAGGTTCAAGCAATTGTTTGCCAATGGGTTGCAGCGGATTGAGTGCTTGACTTGGGTCTTGAAAAATCATGGCAATGCGCCGACCGCGCAAGGCTTGCCATTGGGATGCGGTGTAATCGGTCAATTTTTCGCCGTCAAAAAGGATGCTGCCTTGCCGTTGACCTGCCGGTTGTAAACCTAAAATAATTTTTGCAATCAGCGATTTACCTGAACCAGAAGCGCCCACCAAGGCGACTTTTTCGCCGGCATCGAGATGCAAATTCACACCATGCAGCAAAGCGCTGTTGCCGGCGGTGCTGGCCAGGGAAAAAGTGAGATTCTGAAGGCTTAAGAGCGCGTCCATTGTCCCTCCCGTGGGTCTAGGGCTTGACGCAAACCATCGCCAATAAAAACCAGCAATAACAAGGTGATAACCAAAATACTAAAGGCTGACAACGACAACCACCAGGCGCTTAAATAACTTTTGCCTTGCAGCAAAAGTTCCCCCAAACTCGGTGCCGTCGGCGGCAGTCCTAAACCCAAAAAGTCTAAGCTCGTCAAAGCCAAAATCGCGCCACTTAACCGAAACGGCAAAAAAGTCAACACCGGCGTTAAGGCGTTCGGCAAAATATGGCGAAACATGATCGCCGTATCGGCCACGCCCAAAGCCCGTGCGGCGCGGACATAATCAAAATTGCGTGCGCGCAAAAACTCCGCTCGCACATAGTCAGCCAAACCTAACCAGCCAAATGCTGCCAAAATCAACAACAATAACAAGGCACTGGGCGAAAAAATCGCTGCGAGAATGATCAATAGATATAATTCCGGCAGCGAACCCCAGATTTCGCTAAAGCGTTGAAAAAACAAGTCCACACGACCGCCAAAATAGCCCTGAATTGCCCCGAAAATAATCCCCAGCAACACCGTCAAAGCAGTGAGGCCGAGTGCAAACAGCACCGACAAACGAAAGCCGTAAATCAACCGCGCTAAAACATCGCGGCCATTGGCATCCGTCCCCAGCCAATGGCTGGCTGACGGCGGTGCCGGATGTGGCACTGGTGAGTTATAGTCAATGGTATCAAAGCGATAGGGAATCGGCGGGAAGATCATCTGACTTGCCGGGTCAGCCTGTAGCAGTTCCTGAAACCAGGTATCACGGTAATCGGGTTCGGTTTCCAAAAAGCCGCCAAAGTCACTTTCGGGATAATAAAATAGCAGCGGAAAATAGCTTTTTCCTTGGTAGGACAAATACAAAGGCTTGTCATTAGCCAGAAATTCAGCAGCAAGTGTCAGCAAAAACAGCAGCAAAAACAGCCACAAACTCAACAGCGCCCGCTTTTGTTTGGCAAAGCGCTGCCAGGCGAGTTGTAGTGGAGAATCAACGGGATAATCAATCGGAGCATCAGCGCGGGGAAGCATCAAAAGCAATCCTTGGGTCAACCACAACGTACAAAATATCGGTCAATAACTTCGCCAATAAGCCGAGCAAAGTAAAGACATAAAGCGTTCCCAAGACCACGGGGTAATCGCGTTTCATGACTGCCTCATAGCCCAAAAGCCCCAGTCCTTCCAAAGAAAAAATGGTTTCAATCAACAGGCTACCGGCAAAAAAAGCGCCGATAAAGGCAGCGGGGAAGCCGGTGACAATCGGAATCATGGCATTACGAAACACCTGTCCATAGAGCACCCGTCGGTCGCTAAAGCCGCGCGCGCGCGCCGCCAGCACATAGGTTTTGCCGATTTCTTCCAAAAAACTGTTTTTAGTCAACATCGTCACCACGGCAAAACTGCCAGAAAGCAAGGCGATCAACGGCAAAGTGAGATGCCAAAGGTAATCTAAAATTTTTTCCGGCCAAGGGAGTTGCTGCCAATGATCCGAAGTTAAACCTGACAGCGGAAACCACTGCACAAACGACCCGCCGCCAAAGAGCACCAACAACGCCACCGCCAGCAAAAAACCTGGGATGGCATAACCGATTAAAATGACCGTAGAAGTCCAGGCATCAAACGGCGTGCCGTGGCGCATGGCTTTGGCAATACCTAAGGGGATGCTGATGAGGTAAGTGAAAAAAAATGTCCATAATCCCAATGACATAGAAACCGGCAGCGCTTTGATAATCAGCTCCCACACCGAAGCCTGCTGAAACAAACTCTCGCCCAAGTCAAAGGTCAGGTAATTGGCCAAGGTCTGCCAATAGCGCTGCCATAGTGGCAAATCCATGCCGAGTTGCGCCTGCAATTGCGCAATTTGTTCAGTACTTAAACCCCCTTGCGCCAGCGAATGCTCGGCAGTTCCCACCTCGCCGCCAGGCAAAGCTGTCGCTTTGAGTTCAGCCAACAGCGTCTGCAACGGGCCGCCCGGCACCAACTGCATCACTAAAAAGGTGATGGTCAAAATACCCCACAGGGTAAAAATCAGCAATAACAGCCGCTTAGAAAGATAGACCCACATGGTTTACGGCTCCCGCCACCAAAGTTGCAAAACCGCCGTCGTCGGCTGGTAATAGAGGGCCAAGACCTCAGGATGCTTGAGGTCGCTTCGATAAGCGACGCGGTGATAATCAATAAACCAGTTGGGAATCAAATAGTAATTTTGCAGCAACACGCGGTCTAAGGCGCGGCTATGCGCGATTAAATCGGCACGGCTTGAGGCTTGCAGCAAACCGTCAATCAAGGCATCCACTACCGGATTTTCGATGCCGACGAGATTGTCGCTGCCTTTGACCTGGGCGCTTTGGCTGTGGAAATAATTACGCTGTTCATTGCCTGGGGATTCAGACTGCGGAATAGTCGCCACAATCATATCAAAATCAAAGTTTTCCATGCGTTGGACATAAAGCGACACATCAATCACCCGATAATCCAACACAATGCCCAAACGCCGCAGATTGTCAGCAAACGGTCCGACAATGCGTTCAAAGGCTTTGTCCACCAAAGGCAAAAAAATCCGAAATTCCTGGCCATTTTTCATCAAGATACGTTTTTGTTTATCCATCTGCCAGCCGGCAGCTTTCAATAAGTTAAAGGCTTGTTGCTGATGCGCACGCACCGCCTGCGGTGTGCTATGGCTCGGCGCTTGCCAGGCTGCGCCGAAAACATCACCGGGTAATTTTTTCAGTTCATTTTCAAAAGGTTTTAACAAAGCAATTTCCGCTGCTGACGGTAAACCCTGCGCGGCCAAGTCAGCGCTATTGCTAAAAAAACTTTGGGCGCGTTGGTATTGGCCATAAAAAAGATTTTGATTCGCCCAGTCAAAATCATAGAGCAAAGTCAGTGCCTGGCGGACGCGAATGTCCTGAAAAATCGGTCGGCGCAGATTAAAAACAAAGCCTTGCATTCCCTGATTATTGCGATGCGACAGGCTTTCTTTTTTCAACACGCCGTCGGCAAAACGGCCACCTTCATAGGCCGTCGCCCAACGCAGGGAGCTATTTTCATGAAAAAAATCAAATTCTAAGGCTTTGAAGGCTTCAAAGGTGATGGTTAAATCACGGTAATAGCGATAACGAACTTCTTGAAAATTAAAGAAACCCCGCCGGACATTTTTATCCTTCGCCCAATAATCGTCGCGGCGTTGATAGTGCAAAAAGCGACCGGCTTGAAAATCGGTCAATTCATAAGGCCCGGAAGCCAGCGGCGCTTCATTGACCACGGCATCTAAAGGACGATCTTTTAGCCAGGCTTTTGAAAAAACTGGCAATTCACCGATGATCATGTGCAATTCGGCATTCGGCTGCTTAAAGACAAAACGCACAGTTAATTCATCAATAATTTCGGCTTTTTCAATATCTTGCCAATAAATCTGATATTGTGGATGTGCTGCTGCGCTCATCAAGGTGTCAAAAGAAAATTTGACATCTGCCGCCGTCACCGGACTGCCATCACTAAAACGCGCACGCTCGTCCAACTGAAAGGTCACTGACAATTTATCCTCGGCCAACCAAGCGGCTTTGGCCAATAAACCGTACATCGAAAACGGCTCATCGAGACTTTTCACCAGTAAAGTATCAAGCAATAACTCCAAACCAGCACCGCCAATGCCGCGCAAAATAAACGGATTGAGCCTGTCAAAAGTACCAAAGGCGCTTAAAGTCAAACTTCCCTCGCGTGGCGCATTGGGCTGCGCATAGTCAAAATGCGCGAAGTCCGCCGGATATTTTGGCGCATAACCTAAAGCAAAGGGCAATTGATTTTCTTGTGAAAAAACAACGGTTGCCCACAAAGACAAGCAAGCCAAAGCCAGTGCATAACGATTTTTCATACAGTCATTTCCTTAAAGTTTCCCAAAACGTTTTACTCAAAAATTTCCCGAAAGTTTCGCTGAAGCCTTACGCAAAGCCACGCCTTTTAAGTACCATAGCCGCATCGTAACAGAACCACAGGAGAAGAAGATGGGATTTTTAGCAGGGAAAAAGGCGCTCATCACCGGCATCGCCAGCAACCGCTCGATTGCCTATGGCATTGCCGAAGCCATGCACCGCCAAGGCGCAGCGTTAGCTTTTACGTATCAAAATGAAAGACTTAAAGATCGAGTAGCCAAAGCCGCCGAACAATTTAACAGTAACTTATTGTTTCCTTGTGATGTCGGTGAAGCTGGTCAGATCGAAGCCTTGTTTAACGAACTGCAAAAAACCTGGCCACAATTTGATATTTTGGTTCACGCCATTGCCTTTGCGCCAAAAAACGAACTCGACGGCGATTATGTCGCTAACACCACCAAGGATGGCTTTCGCCTGGCCCATGAGATCAGCTCGTGGAGCTTCACCGAAATGGCACAATTGGCGCGACCGCTGCTCAACAACGGCGGCAGTTTATTGACTTTGAGTTATCTCGGTGCCGAAAGAACTGTCACCAATTACAATGTCATGGGCGTGGCAAAGGCGAGTTTAGAGGCCAATGTCCGCTATATGGCCGTGGCCTTGGGCAGTCAAAATATCCGCGTCAATGCCATTTCCGCCGGGCCGATTCGCACCCTGGCCGCCTCGGGCATCGCCGATTTCAAAAGTTTTTTAGAAGTGATGGAAGAAAAAGCGCCCTTAAAACGCAATGTCAGCATTGAAGAAGTCGGCAATGCCGCCGCCTTTTTATGTTCAGATTTGGCCTCCGGCATCACCGGTGAAATTTTGTATGTAGATGCCGGCTACAATATCGTCGGCGTTGTTTAACTTTTTGTTTTTTCGTAAAAAATATTAAGCAAAGTCACGCTCTCCTGTGATAGTGGGAGCGTTGGTCGTCAAGCGCACTATCCGTAGCTTTTGCCAGATTAGCCAACACGCGCTTAGGATATAGTTTTTGTCACAGCGCATACACACCTACCCTATGAACTCCCGCTTTGCTCTTGCGACGGCTCTCCGTGAAAGTTTTACCCAAGGTTATAATTTCAAAAGGTTTGGCGCCGATGCGCTTGCAGGTGTAACCGTTGGCTTGATTGCTTTGCCCTTAGCCATGGCCTTAGCTATTGCCAGCGACGTTCCGCCACAAAATGGCTTATACACAGCCATTATTGGTGGCTTTATCATAGCCTTACTTGGCGGATCGCGTTTTAATATTTCAGGCCCCACTGCCGCTTTTGCCGTGCTGCTATTGCCGATAGTGCATCAATTCGGCTTGGGCGGTTTAATGCTGACCACCCTGTTGTCCGGTATTTTTCTTATAGCATTAGCGTTCAGCGGCTTGGGAAATTTGATCCGTTATTTGCCCTATCCTGTGATGCTCGGCTTTACCAGCGGCATCGGCTTAGTGATTGCTAGTTTGCAACTACAAGATTTCCTTGGCCTTGAAATAACCGAAAAAGCGGAACATTTTTTTGATCGCGCCGTGATTACTTTTGCGCATTTGCAAGCTATTCACTGGCAAGAAACGCTGCTTGGGGTTTTTACGTTGCTTATCTTGATACTTTGGCCGCGCTTCAATAAAAACATCCCTCGACATCTCGCGGCTTTGGTGATCGCTAGCAGCGTTGCTTGGTTGGCCACGGTTTTTATCGCCGGTTTTTCTGTTGATACCATTGGTTCGCGCTTTAGCAGTGTTTTAGCAAACGGAGAAATGGTGCAGGGTATCAGCGCCAGTTTGCCAAGTTTTTTTTGGCCATGGCAACAACCGAATGCCAACGGGCAACCCATTGGTTTTTCAATTGAATTATTAAGACAACTCTTGCCCTCAGCCTTGGGTTTAGCCGTCTTAGGCGCCATTGAATCGCTGCTCTGCGCCTCGGTGGCGGATCAGATCACCGGCACCAAACATCAGCCCAATGCCGAGTTGATGGCACAAGGCATCGGTAATGTGGTCTTGCCTTTTTTTGGCGGCATCACCGCCACCGCCGCCATCGCCCGCACCAGTGCCAACATCCGTGCCGGTGCTTTTTCGCCCATTGCAGGCATGACCCATGCCCTCGTCATTCTGTTGTCCATGGTGTTGCTGGCGCCCTTGCTGAATCTGATACCGATGAGCGTCATTGCCGCGCTGTTACTGATGGTGGCCTGGAATATCAGTGAAGTAAAACATTTTCGCCAGGTTTTACGTCAAGCGCCGGCCAGCGACATTTTTCTGCTATTGACGTGTTTTTTCTTGACAGTGGCCTTCGACATGGTCTTGGCGGTGGCGGTGGGTCTGATCCTGGCCGCTTTTTTGTTTATGAAAAACATGATCGACCTCACCCAAACCAAGCAGCTGAACTATCAAGAATTATTACAAGACTTGCCGCCGTGGTTGACGATCTTACGGATCGAAGGCGCACTGTTTTTCGGCGTGGCCGAGCGCATTCAGCAAGAGATTTTCCACAAAACCGCCAACCAGGAATTGGAAGTCGTCATTTTGGATATTTCCGCCATGCCTTTCATCGACATCAGCGGCATCATGGCCTTAGAAAACCTGCTGGCAAGCTTCCAACAGAGAGATATCGCGGTGATTTTCAGCGGCATCTCTAAGTCGGTCTATAAAAAACTTCGTAAGGCTGGCTTCAAGCCAGAGGAAGGAAAATTGAGTTTTGCCAACACCTTAGCCGAAGGACGTTTGGGAAGTTTAACCGTGCGTGAACAGCGCCAGGCTCGGCTAACTCCCGCATAAAACTGAACCGCCATGCGCTCGCCGCATGGCCGTCAGCACGGTGCTGGCCAATGTAATCGCCAATCGTCAGCATGATGATATTCAACAGGAATAAGTGAGGCATACGGCGTTTGCAGACGATACCAATGTTTAAGCGGCTGTTGTAAAACTTCCCGCACCACCATCCGCAAGACACCGGCATGGGCAACCACCAACACGCTTTTATCTTGATAATTTTCCACTAAAAAATCTAAGCCACGCTTAACCCGCGCCGAAAAATCTGCAACGGCTTCGGCGCCCTGTGGCATCTGGGTGTAATCGGCGTGAAAAGCGGCATATTCGTCGCTAAAGGCTTGTTTTATTTCAGCCCGCGTTAAGCCTTCCCAACGGCCAAAGCCAATCTCCTTGAAGTTTTCTTGTGCTTGCCACGGCAAACTGTGACTTTCGGCAAACCATTGCGCAAAGGCGGCACAGCGGCGCATCGGCGAAGTGACCACCGCCGCCACCGTCAGATTTTTCGTCGCCTGTTGTAATTGTTGAAAGCCTAATTCGCTCAATGGATCATCCACTTGCGAACCACGATAGCGATTGCCGCCGACTGGCTCGCCATGTCGTACAAAATACCACATCTTTTTCCCACTCCTTTTTCAAATCTTTTTAATCTTTGCTTTGGGTTAAGCGCTGCAAATAGGCGCGTGCCTGTTGAATCACCGTCGGCGCTAAACCGCGTTGTTCGGCGACCAAAAGTCCCAAAGACTGCCCACTTTGCCCAAGAACCAATTCATAACAAGGTTTCAGTGCAACTTCATCAAAACGCATCGAGGCATTGGTAACGCCTTCTTTTTCATCAGCATAGCGTTTCAAAGGCGGCAGATGCGTATTGACCAAGGCCTGTGCGCCGCGTGCCAAAAGTTCATCCAAAATCGCCATCGCCAAAGCCGCACCTTCGTCAGGGTCAGTACCAGTACCTAATTCATCGAGCAAAACCAAGGTGTTGGCATCGGTTTCTTTGAGTAAGCGTTTGAGCATCTCGACTTGACCGGCAAAGGTCGAAAGTTGATGCGCCAGACTTTGTTTATCACCGATATCCACCAAAACTTTTTGATAATGGCCAAAACGACAACGGCCTTCGGCGGGAATATGTAGGCCACAAAAAGCCATCGTTGCTAATAAGCCGATGGTTTTGAGCACCACGGTTTTGCCGCCGGTATTAGGGCCTGTCAATAGCAGCATCGGCTGTTCTTTTGATAAATGAAAACTTAAAGGCACCGGTGCTATAGGCAACTGTTTTTGTGAAAATTGTAATAAGAGTAAAGGATGATAAGCGCGATCCAAAAACACTTCTGGCCTCTCGCTTAATTCGGGTGCATGAGCGGACATGGCGCGGCTTAATTCTGCGGCGGCAAAAGCTAAATCAAGCCAAGTCAGAAGCGACAAAATTGTTTCTAAATAATGGCTTTCACTGGCCAAAATCGCCGTGGCTTCGCGTAAAATGCGCTGCTGTTCGCGACTGATCTGCTGTTGATAGCTTTCCAGTTGATTATTCAAGGCCACGACTTCCAAAGGCTCCACCACCACATCGCGGCCGCCCATCAAGGTTTCGCGGCGCACGCCAGGCACCGCTGCTGCCGACTTTTGATAGAGCACAAAAGCGGCACGTTCTTGATGCCAATAGACTTTTGGCTGCGCCAAAATACCTTCTGGCAACTTCGGCAATTTCGCCTGCATAGTCTTTTCGGCTTGACTCCGCGCCTCACGTCTTTTGCTAAAAAGTGCCGAAAGTTCCGGGCTAGCGTCTTCGCGGAGACTGCCGCTCGCCGAAAAAACTTGCACAAACATCCTTTGTAATTTTTCTGGTCGCGCCACTGATAACGCCGAAAACGGCCATAACGCCGGCCAAGTGGCCAGCAACGGTTGCAAGGCTTCGGCGGCGGCCATCACTTGAAAAATATTGCTAAAGGCTTGATTAGGCAGACTGGCACCCGGGCTTTGCATCTGTTTTAAGGCCGGGCGAATTTCCGGCAGCGACACCAGCGGCGTTTTGCCGTGTTGCGCCAAATAATTGAGCGCCGCGCTGGTGGCAGTTTGTAATTGCAAGGCCGCAGCGAGCGTCGGCGCGGGTTCCAGATGCCGCACCGCCTCCGCCCCATAAGGCGTTTGGGTATATTGGCCAAGCCAGCGGCGAATCGCTTCAAATTCTAAAGATTTCCAATCGGCATACATAGTTTACAACCCGAAGACAAAGGCCAGGGTTATAAACTATTTCTAGCTACTTTGGCCAATCGGCTGCGTTGCTAAAAACGCGGCTACCGCTGCCACAGGCTCGGTCAAAGTGGTGGTAAAGGTTTTGATGTTTCGTGACTGCAAACGTCGTTGCAAACCCTCGCCCATTTCCAAGGCAATCAAGGCATTGACTTGATAAAGTGGATGATCTAAGGCTTTGCTCTCATGAAAAGTTTCCTCTAACGCCAACTCCAGCAACGGCTGTTCGGTCACTTGTCCATCACTGACGCTAAACATCCGAAAACGCCGACATTTACCAGCGTGACCCGTGACTTCCCGACGATTTTGACTACAAACGGCGATCAACATTTGCTCCCCCAAAAAAAATAATCAACCATAATTTATTTTTATGGAAAAAAGCAAGAGGCACAATTTTTAGGCTTGCGCATACATAGACAGATAGGTTTTGCGTTCCAAAACTGGCATCGCGGCAACTTTCAATAACGGCTCTAAATGCGCTAACTGACTGATACCAATCAAACTGGTTTTAATACCAGGCGTTGAGCGATTGAATTGCAATGCCCTTTCAACAGGACTCAAATGCTTTAACCTTTCGGCAACAATATCAATAGATTGCTTCGCAAGATGCCCCTTAAATAGCGTATGACTAGCCATGGGATAAACCCCAAGTTGATAGGCGGCTTGAATGGCAGAAGCAATATTGCCCTCGCCAGTCGCATGGCTAAAACGGGTAAAGGCTTCCAGAAGCACTTGATTAAATGGAAATTGAATGATGCGAAAACTATGTTTGGCCACCGGCGTGCCTTGCACTTCTTTGGCGGCTTTTTCCGCCCAACCAAGCATCGAGGTAATAGATTGAAAGCCCGGATCATCGGTTTCCAAACGAAAGCCATGAAAAGCACTTAAACCATAGCCCTGAATGCGTCGCTCTTGCACGGCTTTTTCCAAGGTAATAAACACGTTGCCAATTTTTTTATTTAAGGCTTCCTTGCCAATCAACGGAATATGAATTTCCGGCTGATCTAATAAAAAGGCATCCAAAGTATTTACCCCAAGCTGCTCTCGACAATAATCAATTTGCCAGTCAATATATTCAGGACTTAAAAGATGGACATTATTGGCTAAGTCTTCTTTTTTACCAAGTCCTTTTTCCTCGATATTGCTTTGAAACCATTGGCTAAAATCTTCTGGTTTGCCATCAGCAAAGGTTAAAAATCCGCCCTTGGCCACGACAAATAAAGCGGTGCGGGGAATGCCTTGTGTAATCGCGGCTTTCAGTCCCTGTCCCAAGGCTTGGGGTGAACGACCATAGCGATAATGCGCTGCGGTATCAAAGACATTGATGCCAGAAAGTGCAGCCTGTTCAACGACTTTGGCAATGCTGGCATCGGTATTGCTATCCACTGTTCCGCCAAAGGTACCCACGCCAAAAGCGCTTAACCAGATGCGGGTTTTCAGATATTCATGAAATTGACCTTCGGGAAAGGCAAAACGCTCTTTATATTCCCGCGTGCTTTTACTATTGGCAAAACCCTCAATCATCCGACACTCCGCGCTGAATAAAGCCACACGCCCGTTGCTTAGCCTTAAAAAAAGGATGTTGCTGCATTTGTTCTCCTAATTGATAAATTTCGTCATTGATCCCTTTATTTTCAGGCAAAAAATCATCGGCGAGATACTTAAAAAAAGTTGGAAAATAATCTTCTTCTTCATCTTGATCCCAAGTCACCGCCGCCAGTAAATCTTGCGCTGCCTTGGGCATTGGGATGCGCCAAGGAATCGCCTGCGCCGATGGTTGCTGCAAATGCACCAAACGCGCCACCAAGGCCGTCCACAGCCGCGCCAATACCAAGGGATGATAACCACCGCCGCCGGTAATCAATAACTTAGGCGTGGCATCGGCATGTCTGGGACAGCGCTGCAAAACTTCTTCCACCGCCGCCATAAAACCTTGACTGGTCAACTGTAAGCGTCCCAAAGGATCAGCAAAATGTGCGTCGGTGCCTGCTTGTAACACTACAGCATCCGGCTGAAAAGATTCAAAAATTTCTGGTAAAAAAGTTTTTAGGAGCCATAAATAAGCGGTATCGTCGGTGCCTTTGGGTAAAGGAAAATTGATATTTTGGCCAAAACGTCCGCAATCGCTGATTTGTCCCCCCCGAAAGGGATAATAACGCCGACTATCCATGTGCAAAGACAGCGTCAGCACCCGTGGCTCAGCGGCAAAAGCTAACTCAACACCATCGCCATGATGCACATCGAAATCCACATAGAGCACCCGCTCATAGGCCTCTAACAGCCGTAAAATGCCCAAAACTGGATCATTAAAAAAGCAAAAACCCTGCGCCTGACCAGCACGCGCATGGTGCATCCCACCGGCAGGATTAAAAGCACAAAAACCGTCAATCACCGCCTCGGCAGCTTGCAAACTGCCGCCAGTAGCACGCGCTGGAATCTCAAAAAAGCGTTCAAAATAGGGATTTTCCAAGGTACCTAGATGATAACGCGCCCGCGTTGCCGTCGGCACAGCACCTAAGTCCTGCGCTTCCTGAAATGCCTGAAGATAATCGCCGCTGTGAAAACGCGAAAGTTCGGCAAAAGTTGCAGCGCGGGTTTCCGCCCATCGTAGTTTTTCAAGTAAACCATAGGCTTCTATTAAATCCATCGCCAAAGATACCCGAGGAATAGACAAAGGATGGCTTACACCATAACTTGGTCGGGGTTTGCGATCCGCAAAAATAAAGAATTTCATATAAAAAATTAAAATAAAAATACTGCGAAAGGATTAAAAAATTAAAACTTCGCCCAAAAAACTATTCAAAAAACGATGCAAACAACGCCGCAAAAATCGCGCCGGCTCTCCCCAAAATTGCTAAAAAATCAAGGAAAAAAGCAAAAATAACGCCAAAAATGCCAAAAATAACGCCGTCAGCCGCTCAAGTAACGGCAATACCTGGGGATGCCGCTGCAACCAAGGCCGCAACTGACTCGCCAGCATGGCGATGCCGCTGAAAATCACTGCCGTAATCAGCATTGCCGTCAACCCCAAAAAGAGCAATTGGCCGGTTAAGTTTCCTTCGCCATGCACAAACTGCGGCAAAAAACTCAAGAAAAACAGCAGCACTTTTGGATTGAACAGATTCATCAATAAACCGCGTTGATAGGCTGCAAACAACGGGGGCGCGGTCAAGGTTTCCGTCGTTTGTGTTAAGACTGGTTTGGCTTGCCATAACTGCCAAGAAAGATAAAAAAGATAAATAGCACCAAGGACTTGCCAAGCAAAAAACACCGGCGGTAACTGCAACAACAGGCTTAACCCCAAAAGCACTGCTAAAGTATGAATGACCTCGCCGCTGACAATACCCGCAGTAAAATACAGGCCTGTTTTGGCACCATGACGCGCCGCTAAAGTCAATAAAAACAAATTGTCCGGCCCGGGTGCGACTGTAATCAACACCGTGATGGTAAAAAATGGCCAAAAAAGCTCAAAGGGGATCGGCATGAATAGGAGAAACCTTAATCAATACTTTTGTATTTCAATGCGATAAAAAAATTTTTATTAAAAATTACCAAAAAATCTCAATGACCAATGATAAAAGTTTTGCGATCTTCGACAATCAAGGTTTCGGCATTCACCCACAATTCGGCACCTTCCTGTTTATTCCACCAAAAACGCAAGGCAAAGTGTTTTTCTTCATCAAATAGCGCATGAATCCCTGGCAAATCATCTTGACTTTCGGGTAAAGCAATAACGATTTCCAGCAATTCATGGTCAAGATTATGTAGATAATATACGCCAACCACTTGACCATTTTCGAGTTCTTCATAAGCCATGGCGCAGCGATAATGATCATCACCGGCGACCGGCACCTCGAGAAATAAGGATTCCAATGCCTCACTGGTTAATTTTTCCTTTAACGCAATAGCTATCAACGCATTTTTGTCTTGGGAAAAATCTTTATAAAACAACGCTGGCGCGATATTTTTTGGTAATTGTTCCTGAATAGATAAATCCAGGAAAAAACTATCATGTAAAGTATAGATTAAACGATCTACCTCGGCACCGGCTTGCAGCAATAGATTTATTATTTCTTGATTCTGTTGAAAAAGTGCATAAGACAAAAAGGCATCACGCTGCACATCAGCGCCAGCGTTGAGCAAGGCTTGACATAAATTGGCATCTTCCCGTTGAATAGCCAATTCGAGCGGATATAAAGCCACATCGCCGACTTCGGCCAGATCCCCTTCGCCAGTAAAATTGACCATATCAGCGGCATTTTCACCCAGGGCTGCGAGCAGCAACTGTAAAATTGGCAAAGCATATTCTTCATTTTGCAAGGCTTGTTTAACGGAAGTTTCCAAACCGATAAACCAACCCGGGTCGGCATCGGCGGCTAACAGTAACTGCACAATATCAGGATTACTCTTAGCACAGGCCAAAAGTAAAGCGGAAGTTCCTTGAAAAGTGGTAAAACTATCAAAATCTTGCTCACTGTTGGCCAAGGATTCAGTAAGATTTTTTAATAAGGTGCTGACGAAATCTTGGTCTTCTAAAACAATGGCTTGATGTAGTGCTTCAACAATGGCTTTAGACATGTTTTATTCCCTGAAAACAAAAAAATTAAGCAAAAAATGATTACACAGACAATACGCATCCCTAAAACGCAACAACGTGGCGACCGCCTGCGCGAGGAAGTCTTTGCTATTGCCGACGCGCTCCTGCAAGAAGGACAACGTCCCACGATCAACAAAATCGCCCAACGCTTGGGACACGGCAGCAATACTACCATTGGCGAGGCTTTGGAAATATGGTGGTCTTTACTGCATAGCCGTTTAGAAAGCGCTTTTAATACTCCGGCCATTGACTCTGAAATAATTGATTTAGCTGAAAATTTATGGAAGCGTGCGGTAGAAAAGTCTTCTCATCAATATCAAGAAGATAAAAAACAAATCGAGAGCGCTTTGGCAATTTTACAAGAGGAAAATACGCTTTTACATGGCTCTTTACAGGAACAACAAGAGAAGCGCTTATCAACAGAACAGGCTTTAGAACAATTACTTAACGAAAAAATAGCCTGGCAAGCGCAACAGAAAATGCTCGAAGAATGCAACCAAGAACAAAGCCAAAATCTCCTTAAAATGGAGGCAGAACAACAGGCGGCGTTATTGCAACAACAAAAACTTTTACATGAACTAAGCGAAACTTTACAACAACAACAGTTTGCACATCAGCAGGCTTTACATAAAAGTCAACAAAAACAAAAGGATGAATTGCAAAACTTATTGCAGTTGCACGAGCAAAGATTGCACGCACAGCAACAAAGCGCACAGCAAGCACAAGCGTTGCTGAAAGAAAGTAATCAGGCGTTAGCACAGCAACTAAAAACGGCGGCAGCAGAAATTTTACATTGGCAAAATCAAGTCACTTTCTTAAAAGAATTTTCAGAAAAACAAGAAGCTATTTATCAAGAACGTGATTTAGAACAAAAACAACATCTTGCACGCTTAGAACAAGAACGGCGTTATTTGACAAAAGTCATCAGCAATTTGCAAAAGAAAAGCAGACTACGGCGAAAAATTGATCCACCGGACGACTTTTTTTAATTTTCATACAACTCTTTATTTTTTATGTCAAATACTTATCGCTTAATCGGCCATTGTCCAGATACACGCGGCATCGTGGCACAAGTCACGCAGGCTATCGCACAATTAGATGGTTTAATTATTGAAGCACATCAGCATTTAGATCGTCCTAATCAACATTTTTATATGCGTTATGAATTTGATTGTCCCTTAACAAAAAATGAATTTTCACAACAATTTAGCCAGGTTGCTGAAGCATTACAGATGCAGTGGCGCATTCGCCATGTGCAAGAAAAAACCCGGGTTGTCCTCATGGTCAGCGCTTTTGATCATTGTTTTTATGATCTATGGTATCGCTGGCAAAGTCATGAGTTACCCTTTGAATTACTTGCAGTTATTTCCAATCATCAACAAGTAAGCACCTGGGTACAATGGCAGGATATTCCTTTTCATTATCTACCCTTCCCTAAAGAAGATAAAACAAAAGCTTTTGAAGAAATAGAAAAACTTTGGCAGAGTTATCAAGCAGAATGTATTGTTTTAGCAAGATTTATGCAGATTTTGCCGACAGAAATTTGTGCGCGTTATCCCGAAAAAATTATCAACATTCATCACAGTTTTTTACCCTCATTTATCGGTGCCAAACCCTATCATCAAGCCTATGCGCGTGGCGTGAAATTGATCGGTGCGACCTGTCATTATGTTACCGAGCATCTCGATGCCGGGCCGATTATTGAGCAGGATGTCATCCGGGTGCGCCACGATCACACGGTGGAAGATTTAATTCGGCTGGGTCGCGATGTCGAAAAACAAGTCTTAGCACGCGGTTTACGTTACCACCTGGAAGATCGCGTCTTGGTGCGTGGCAATAAAACCGTGGTTTTGGCTTAAATTGGCGACTGCTTTTCGGCAGATTCACCGCCACCTGCCGTCCCCTCCGCCGCTAAATCATCCTCTGGCGAAAAAATTCGGTATTGATGTTTACCGGCTTTTTTCGCTACATACATCGCCACATCGGCCTGCCGAATCAACTCGCTGGGCGCTTGTGTCCATTCCTGCGGATAAAAAGTGACACCAATACTACAAGAAACTTGCAAAAATAGTTCTTGATAGGGAACCGGTTCCGTCACCGCTTGAAAAATACGCTGAATGACAATTTCAAAGGCGTCTTTTTTATCTAAATTATTCAAAATAAACACAAATTCATCGCCACCCAAACGCGCTAAAGTATCGGTTTCGCGAATGGCTTTCTGCATTTTCTGCGCAAGTATTTGTAATAATAAATCCCCGACAGCATGACCGTGAATATCATTCACCGGCTTAAAGCCATCTAAATCCAAATACAGCACCGCTAACATTTGCCCCAAACGCTTGGCCTGTGCCATGGATTGCCGTAAACGATCATGAAAAAGCAGGCGATTGGGGAGGTTGGTTAAAGCATCGTAATGCGCAATGCGTTCCAATTTTTGTTGGTATTCTTTTTGGCTGGTAATATCGGCATACAGAGCCACATAATGTTGTAATTGTTGTCTTTCATCAAAGACTTTACTGATCGAAACCAAGACGGCATATAGCTCACCACTTTTTTTGCGATTCCAAATTTCTCCCGACCAATAGCCCTCTTGATCTAATTTTTTCCACATCTGAATGTAAAAAGCCGGACTTTGGTAAGAGGATTTTAAGACACTGGGATTTTTGCCAATCAACTCTTCGGCACTGTAGCCACTGCTTTCTTCTAAGGCACGGTTAACACGAATAATTTTAACATCAGCATCGGCAATCAAAATGCTTTCATGCGCATGACTAAACACACTGGCCGCCAAGCGTAATTCATTTTCCGAGATTTTTTTAGCGGTAATGTCGGAAAAAATACAGATAGCGCCTTCTATTTGTTGAGAAAAGCTTAAGAGGGGATCACTGTTGACATTTAACCAACGCACTCCCAGATGTGGATGTGGCCAAGACATCACCACATCACGCACCGATGGTAAGCTACGCAGCACCATCTGCAAGGGATATTGGTTTTCAGAAAACGGCAAACCATTATCTTGAAAAATTATTTTATTGTTTTCATAGAGGTATTGACTAATTTTAGTTGGTTCAATACCTAAAATATCCACTGCTTGCTTATTGAAAGTAATTACTTCACCAGTATTACCATAAACAATAGCGCCCAAGGGTAAACTTTGAAATAAACTGCGGTAACGCGCTTCGCTGATTTTTAAGGCTTGTTCGGTGGCATAACGCTGCCAAGCACCAGCTAAAACATCGGCAACTAAGCGCAAAAATTGCGTATCTTCTGCATCCCAATGCGTTGCCATAGCTTTGGTTCGTAAAGATAAAACACCAAAAATTGCCTCTCCGTCATATAAGGGTGCCATCAACAGCGATAAAATACCAAAACTTTTTATTTTCTCAATAAAATCTTTATGTTGTTCAAATAACTTGCTGTCATTCAGATGTATTGCTAAGGGTTGTCGGTGCTGACTGGCCTGCGTAAATAAGGTTAAGGCTTCTTCAGGACAAAGTTCATCAGTGCAAGACTCTTGATAAACTGACCAAGAAAACACCGGCTGATTGATAGTTTCTTTAAGTGTTCTCAAAGAAAAACAAGCAGTTTCTGCCGAAAAAAATAAAGCCAGTGATTTTAATAAAGTTGGTAAAAACTCTGCTAAATTGGCCTCGGGTAAGGTTAAAAGCTGCTGCGATAATTGATTGAGAAAAGCCTGCTGTGCTTGCTGTTGCGCCAAGCGTAAATGCGTCTGCACCCGTGCCCATAATACCGGCGGATTTGGTGGTTTTGGCAAATAATCCACAGCACCCAAGGTTAAGCCATGTGCTTCATCCGCCGCCGCCGTTTGCGACGTTAAAAAAATAACCGGCACATTTTTTGTTTTTTCCCATTCTTTTAATTGCTTACAGACTTCATAGCCAGAAATACCCGGCATCACCACATCCAAAAGAATAAGATCAACTGCATAATGTTTAAGCCATTGCAATGCCGCCTGCCCATTAGCCACACAAGACACTTGATAGCGTTCAGCGAGCAATTGCTGAAGCAAGGTGCGCATAAATTCACTATCGTCAACGACTAAAATATGCTTTTTTTTCATAAAATTTCACAAATTTTTATCTTTGAAGCATAAAAACTATACCTGCAAATAATCCGCCGAGGTCTGTCAAGGACCATAGCATAAAGTCGCTTTTTAGTGGGTTAGCTAGTGCTATTTTCTTACATTTGTTTAACAAAAATACAAAAAAAAACCGGCATCCTTTGCGGAAAGCCGGCAGTTAATCAAACAAGAGATAAATAATAAGATAAAATCAATAACTTAAACGCATTGAAGAATCACGGGGTGCATAATAGCTTCCGGCCGGTGGGTAAGCCGACGGATAGGCAGGCGGTGCTGCCGGTACGGCTACGCCATCGCGATAGATGTAATAACGGCCATCGGAGCCATAAAAACCTTCACTATATTCATCATCATAGGCACTACCATCTTGGGAAGTGCTATAACCAATCAAACCACCGGCAATCGCGCCGATCAAAGCACCGGTTTGACCACCACCATCACTACCGCCACGCTCTAAATTATTACCAATCACCGCACCAGCGGTGGCACCAATCGCCGCGCCCGCGCCGGTATTGATCGCGGTGCGATCATCCACACCGGAACAAGCTGACAAAAACACCACAGAACCTAACAACAACATGGTGAGCAATTCACGCATAAAACACTCCTGAAAGGTTAAAAAACAATCCCGTTGACCAAAAAAAATTCTGCGTAGCAGAATGCTGGTGACGCTAAAGCTATTTTGTGAATGCTTGCTGAATCAAACACGCAAGCCAGATCGCAGCTACCAATTTTCGAGCACACTTTGCCAATGTAACCATTGCTCTTCGGCTTGATCAATTTTCGCTTGCAGCAGGTTTTTTTCTTGCGTTAATTTTGCCAATATCTCTGGATTACAAGCATTTTCCCCGGCAAATAATTGTGTGTTTAAAACATCGAGTTCTTTTTGCCAAATGCTTAATTTTTTTTCAATTTTTTCAATATCTTTTTCAAGTTGACGCAATTTTTGCTTATCACCTTTTTTATCTATTTCCCGATGTGGCTGGCTTACTTTATCAACCGTCGTACTCAGGCTTTTCCCTTGCAGCATCTGGATGTAGTCGTTGATATCACCAGCAAAAGCTGAAACTTTCCCGGCAGCTACCAATAAAAATTCATCACAAGTGCTTTGCAACAAGGCACGATCATGGGACACCAAGACCACCGCACCCTTAAATTGCAATAAGGCTTGTTCTAAAGCAAAGCGGGTTTCCATATCCAAGTGATTCGTTGGCTCGTCTAATAACAATAGGTTAGGCGCTTGATAGACCAACATTGCCAATACCAAGCGGGTGCGCTCGCCACCGGAAAATTGGCCAACTGGCGTAAAGACTTGATCGCCATAGAAAGCAAAACTGCCTAAATAATCCCGCACCCTTTGTTCAGTGGCTTGTTTATCAAGCATTTGGATGTGCCAGAAGGCGCTTTCTTCGCTTGCCAATTGCTCCAATTGTTGCTGGGCAAAATAGGCCAATTGCAGACGTTCGGCAGCCAGGCTTTGCCCGGACAATAACGGCAAAACCCCAGCTATGGCTTTGACTAGCGTGGATTTTCCCGCGCCATTGCGACCCAGAAGCCCCAAACGCTGTCCTGGCAACAGCCGCAAGCTCACATTGTTTAACAAGGCAGAGGTATAACCTAAAGTCGCGCCGTCTAAAGTAAACAAGGGTTCGGGAAGATATTTTGGCTCGGGGAAGGAAAAAGATAAGGCGCTATCTTGATAAACTGGCGCTAAATTTTGCATTTTTTCAAGCATTTTCAAACGCGATTGCGCTTGTTTAGCTTTGCTGGCTTTGGCACGGAAACGATTGACAAAAGATTCCAGATGCAGCCTTTGTGCCGCTTGTTTTTCTAAAGCCATTGCTTGCTGCGCTTGCCTTTCGGCATAAGCGGCCGCAAAGGTCGAAAAATTGCCAGTATAAACGGTTAAACTTTTGTTTTTCAAATGTAAAATATGATCACAAACATGATCTAAAAAGTCTCGATCATGCGAAATTAACAGCAATGTCCCTGGGTATTGTTTAAGCCAGTCTTGCAACCATAAAATTGCATCTAAATCCAAATGGTTGGTCGGTTCGTCAAGTAATAACACATCGGAACGGCGCATCAAGGCACGCGCCAGGTTAATCCGCATCCGCCAACCACCTGAAAAATCAGCAACGGGTTTATCCAAATCTTGCTCACTAAAACCCAAACCACGCAATAATTGACTGGCACGGCCTGTAATCGCATAAGCATCAATCTGTAATAACCGCTCATGAATAGCCGCCAAGCCAGCGGCATCTGAATGCTCTAACTTTTTCTCTTTTTCTATCAAAGCAATATATTCGCTGTCACCAGCAATCGTCACCGCCAAAGCCGAGTCCGGCAAGGCCGGCGTTTCCTGCGCGACCGAAGCCCAAGTGAGATGCTTAGGAATGATCACTTCGCCATATTCAACCTGCATTTCGCCGAGCAACAAACTGAAAAGGCTCGATTTTCCGCTACCATTTTGGCCAACCACCCCCAAGCGCCACGCCGGTTGAATGGTAAAACTGGCTTCGCTAAATAATTCACGCGCGCCACGGTATAAAGCCGCACGATCAAAAACGATCACCCCTTACCCCCAGTTGTACTGTTCGCAAAAAGTTTTTGCTTTTTCAATAATTTCATCTCGTTGGAAAAAACGGTCGGCACGAGCCAAACGCATGGCATTTTGAAGTTCAAGATCGCCATCAAAACAAAATACTGGCAGATTGATTTGATACTCGCGGCGAATGATTTCAATAATTTCTAAAGGATCGTATGGATTATTTTCCTGTAAATCCAAAAGCATAAAGCGATAAAGCAGGAGATTATTCCACTCACCCAAAGTCGTTAAATCCACCGTTGCCACCACTTGCCAGTCTTTTGGCAGTTGTTCTTGCAAGGTTTTTAATAGGACTTGATCAGAAGAAAACCAGATTAAGCGTTTTTGTAAACGCGCTTCAATTGTCGGGATATTCATCGTGAATTTTCTGCCAAAATTTTTGAAAACATTGAAAAGTAGTTAAGGAAACTTGTCCTGGTTGCGCTTGCAAATCCCGCCAGAAAGCGGCTGCTGAATAAGGCTTGCTCTCTAAAGGCAGAGGCATAGCTAGACGTTGTACCCAACCATCGCTCAACCACAGTAATAAATCTGCTTGATCAAAAAGATAACTGCCTTGACGAATTTTATAAGCACCCGGCAAACGGCGTTCAAAGGATATATCGTCATCGTCGAGGCTTGCTTCAACCTCTGTATTTTCAATCTGTTGCTTTTCAAAAATACTTAAATAAGACCAAGATAACCCTTGGCCAAAATGCGCGGCTAATACTTCCTGCCATAACTGCGTGGCCGCCGGAAAGTCTTTGGCAACCCCTAAAGTTTCGGCATCGGTCATCTGACTTTTGAGTGCTGCAACAAACCAAGCGGCTGCTAAATCATGCTTAAAAATTAAATCCTTAACAAAATTTTCTGGGGAAAACTTTTGCAAAAAGCTGCTAGTAAACACCCAATGCCTGCCGAGATGTGCGCTGGCGCTACCGGCCAATTTGCGCTGCTCATGCCAAAGATCGTTATGAATCAGAGTGGTACTAACACCCAACTGCTGATAAAACTGCTGCATCCACTGAAGGAGCATTTTTTCTTTAGCCAAGCGATGCTTTAACGGTAATAATACTGCAAAAACATACTCTTGCTCGACCCAAACCAAGCCGCCACCGGTAGGCCGCCGTAAAATCAAGCGTCCCTGTGCGCTTGCTTGCGACACATTGAGTTCCACTGCCGTTTGTCCGGCACCTAAACTGTAATGCCCAGGCGATAACTTTGCCCACAGCAGATATTCGCCTGGATTGGAATGCGCAAAATACTGAATCGCTTGGTAAAAAAATAAGGGGGTAATGGTTTCTAGTTGATAAACTTTCATAGCCAAATAAGCGCCCAAAAGAGGCGCTAAAAAGGGTTAATGGCCACTTTCAGCATCTGGCGCTGGTGGCTCTAGCGCTTTTTCCGGTTTTGGCCGATAAAATTCCGAGAGATAAAAATCGCGTTTATTTAAATCCGATAATAAATAGGCACGATCTTGCACCCCTTGCCGTAAAATCGCCATTAAGGCTTCGCCTTGTTCGCCATCCACGATAAAAATATGGCCAAGCAATTCCTGATCTATATTCAAAAAATTGCTTTGAAAAACATCTGGATAGTCAACATGTGCTAATAGCGCCGTACAGTCGGCATCTTCCGGTTCCAAAGGTTGCAGGCTTAATTTTCCCAACCACGCCAAACGCGCCAGTTGATTAAATTGGTTGATATCAAACTTTTTACCTTTTTTGTATTTATTCAATTCATTGCGCATTTCTTGCACACTAGTCACTTTTAATGATTTCATCATAACTCCATAAAAAAGGCTTTGGTTTTCCAAAGCCTTAAAGAAAAATTTTTATAAGAATGCCTGCAAATCATCCTTTGATAACTCGCAATCACGCAAAATCTTCATAAGCAAGCCCGGTCCGATGATTTCTCCGCTGTGTACAGGTACAACGGTGATACGGTCATCGGGATGCTGCATAAAATAATGACTGCCTTTCACTCGTACTACCTGAAAACCGGCACGTTTTAGCGCTTCCACAAGCGCCTTTCCGGTCAAAGCTGGCAGTTTACTCATAGCATAACTTTTTGAATACCAACAAACTCTAGCGAGTTTATCTCAGCTCCTTGCGCGAGCAGCACTTCTTGGTACAAAGCAATCGCTTCACGAATTCGCTCAAGCAAAGTATCCAAAGAAGCAGCTTGCGTATGACAACCTGGCAAAGCGGGCACCGAAGCAATAAAGTAGCCTTCGCTATCCTTTTCAATCAATACATTAAATGACTTAGTCATCTTCTTTTCTCAACAAAAAAATCACTGTCCATCATGATCAAAAGTACCAACATCTTCGCCGCTCATCTGCCGACGGACGTAATGCACGTCTTTGTCGTTGAGCGCAAAAGGAAAAGAGCGAATATCAGTCGGGCTGGAATCGCCATAGGGACGGTTACACGCCGAGATTTCTTCGTCATCTTTGCCCGGACAACCGGAGGTTTGAAACGGTTTGCCGGCTTGAATAATGGCTTCTAACTCATCTTGATTTAAGCCGTAGTCCACTACTTGGCCTTGGCTGTTAAATTTCATGTCTTTGATAGAAACACCAACATAATCAATCAGAAAACGCGCCAGTTGCACCCGCCGCCATTGCGCTTTGTCCACCGCTGGCCAATCTTCCATCAAGGAACCGGCTTCAGGAAAGAAGGCAAACATGTGGTTATGTCCGCCCAAATCGCAGATTTTTTGGCAAACGTCTAAAGATTCCTGTTCGGTTTCGCCCATGCCGACGATCAAATGGGCGCCAAATTTTTCGGCACCAAAAATTTCTGCCGACCATTCAATAGCTTGCCAATATTTTTCAAAGCTATGTGGACTATCCACGGTTTTGCCACGGGTACGCTCGAAAATCTCCGGCGTCACCGCATCCAAAGCCACGGTGAAAATATCGGCACCTAAGTCGCGTAAATTAACCAAATCATGGTATTCCATGGAAGTTGGATTGGACAAAATAGACACCGGAATGCGCGGCACAGCTTTCACCCATTGCTTTAACAAGGTCACGGTGTCTTCGTCGGAATTGGGATGCGTAATCATGGAAATACACATGCGTTGAAATTGACCAAGGTCTTGATTTTTTTGAACGCGATCAATAACTTCTTCGTAGCGCACTGTTGGCCAATCCACGCGGATAAAATTGCGATCCGCATAATCCCGCGCTTCTTCGCGATGGCGGGCTAAACCGCAATAGGCACAATTGGCGCGGCAACCTTCGGGATACGTTACCAATAAGTTAAGGCAATGCGTGCAAGAGGTGCGGTGCATATTGCCTGGCAACAAACCTAAAGTAATAGCCGCGGCGGTGGATAATTGCACATATTCCGGCGAGCGCATCGTCGGTGTTTTTTTATGATAATCAGGACGATAAAAGTTAATTGGTGAAACATCTTGCGATAAAACCGACATAGCGCACTCCCAAAAAATTAAGCGTAAAAAGTTAAGCGTAAAAACCGTGTAAAAACTAGGCCGGGAAATTAAGCGGAAAAATATTCGGGGAAAGCCGTCCAACCACGACGCATGGCGGCATCCTGCTGCGCCGCTGGCGTATGCCAGATTTTGGCGAGTTCAGCGCGACGTGCCACCGCACGCTCCAAGCTATCGGCAAATTGATCCTGCATATCTTCGGCATACTCAGCCAAAGCAGCGGCATCCGAATGCAGCGCCGCCACCACGGCCTTGGCTGCTGCCTCGCCGGACACCACGGCGGGTAAAATACCGGCACCGGTGATGGGGTGAATAAAGCCACCGGCATCACCAGCAAATAAACAATTTTTATAAATCAAGGGGTCACGCAAACCACCGACCGGAATCGCGCCACCGGTACGCGCTAAAATCGCCGTGCCGACGCGATCTTCAGCGATAAGTTCTTGATGTAATTGATCTAAAGGTGTTTTCATATCAGATGCCCAGGCGCGATCCGTACCTAAGCCCAGATTGGCCACGGTGCCTTTGGGAAAAAGCCAAGCATAACCACCAGGATAACGGTCGGACAGCCAAATATCGGTGGCCGCATAAGACGCAGTCAAAGGCACGGTATATTGACGGGTTTGCACCGTCGGCAACGGCGGAAGCCCAAGCGCCTGCGCCACGGGGGAATGCGGACCGTCAGCGGCGATCACAAAGCTAAACTTCACTTTTTTCGTTACTTTGGTTGCTTCGGCATTGAAATGCTGGATCAGCGCCGTATTTTCATTCAAAAGTTCTACAAACTGCGTTTTGGCCAAAATCAGCGCGCCTAAGGCTTGCGCAGCCTCGGAAAACTGCCGATCAAAGGCAGCGCGATCAATCATCAGTCCGGGAAAATCTGACCATTCTTCGGCAGCGGAGGGCAGAAAAGTTCGCATCTTTTCAATGCTTTGCTGAATCAGACCGTGGCAGTATTTACCGGCCGGTAAAGGAACAAATTCAGCACATTGTACGGGTTCGCCTAAAACTTTATTTCTATCAATACCTAAAACCCGCAAACCCGCCGCTGCTGCGGTTTTGGCGGCTGCTGCACCCGCCGGACCCAAACCCACGATCAGCAGATCAACGGTCAACGTCGTATCGGCTTGGTTGAAAAAATCACTGTCCATCGCCACTTTTCACCGCGAGTTCAATGACTTGAATAAAATCTTCCGCTGTCAATTGCAAGGCCCACAAAGCGTTTTTGCTGAAAAATTCACGGACAATCAAAGGCATCGCCGCGAGCGGCGTGTCTTTCAAAGCCGCCTCTAAATCCACCACGGCGCGACGGGGTTCGAGGAAAAAATCGCCGGTAAGCCAGACTTGTTTGATAAGACTGCGTTCTTTGTCGTAAGCAAGCGCAACTTTGAGCAAACCGCCTGGGGTTTTTTGCATGGCGGTCAAGAGTGGCGCGTCTTCAGGCGGCGCTTGTTTTTGAAAAATCCACTCAGGAGTTTGAATTTCTTGCAAAGATTCACGGTAAGCAGCTTGTTCCTCGACTGTCAAGGTGCCAAGCGCAAAATCAGCGGCAAAGGCTTTGGCAAAGGCTTGCTGCATAGCGGCGTAAATTTGTTCTACATCCGGCAGTTCCGGCAGCAAAGCCTTGAGCGACGTGACCCGTTCAGCCGCCGAAGCGATGGCTTTATCGGAGAGTTTTTCGGCAGGAATGCGTAAGACTTTCAGCATTCTTTCAATATTAAAATCAATCAGTAAAGTGCCTTGATATAAAACGCAATCGCCATCAAAAACGCCACCCGTACCGGAAATTTTCCGACCGTTGACTTCAATGTCGTTGCGTGGGCGGAATTTTGCTTCCAAGCCAACGGGCGCTAAAAAGGGCGTCAAACTCGCCGCTGCTGCGGTACAAATTTTTGCCGCCAAGGCGGTCATATCGGCCATGCCGACTTGGGATTTTTTGAAATAGAGTTCCCAACCCAATTGTTTTTCATCGAAATAAATCGCGCCGCCGCCGGTGATGCGCCGTTGGATGGCAATTTGCTGTTGCAGGCAAAATTCCACATGCAGCTCTTGTTCGACGGCTTGATGGAAACCTATCAAAGCCGAAGGCGTAAAACGTAAAAAACGTAAAACTGGCGTGGCATTGGGATGCGCCTGACAGGATAAAAGCGCTTGATTATAAGCGATATTTTCCGCCGCTGATAAAATTCCGGTATCAATCACCCGCCACATTTAGGCCACCACAATCGGAATGCTTTGCAGGCGGCTTTTGACCTTGGCAGCGCGGGCTTGCTGTTCGTGTTGCAAAATCGTTTCTAAATCAATAGCAACGCCTAAGTCATTGTGATGCGCCATGATTTCGTCACCAACGGCCATGGAGCAACAGGTATGCGACACGCGCACTTGTCGTCCCAAACGCGCCGCCAATTCAACGACACCCTCGGCAGGATGGGCAATGCCGCTGATACCGGCCATCACCGCATAGCTATCAATCAAAGACTTGGCTTGACCGGCTGGACGGGCGCACCCCAACAGCAAAGGCGTAGCGGGCAAAGCAGCGCGGGCATCGTGGAAAAAACTGCCGACGGCATGGACATCGGGCGTTACAAATGGCCGGACATCCGGCGCATAAAACGGCATTACCACCACCAAAACCACGGCATCGGGATGCTGACGCGCAATGATTTCTAAAGCATTCCACTCACCTAGCAGATGTCCGTAGTGCAAACCGATGACGATATGCGGCACCACGCGCATCTTGGTGTGGACGAGGGCTTCGAGGGTGCGTTCAAAATCTTCGACTTTTCTTTTGAGATGATAGACTTGGGTGATGGTATCTTGGGCGCCAATCACATCCATCATCGCCACGTCAATACCGGCATCGTCCATGCGCTCGGCAATCGCCGGTGTGACCAAAGCAGTATGGACGGCAATGCGAAAGGCGGGAAATTGGTCTTTGATGTTACGAACAATCGGGTAATAGGTGTCGTATTCGACTTCGTTGCGTAAATTGGAGCCGCCGGTCAGAAGCATCCCTTCAGCGCCTTGTTCAATCTGTTGATTAACCAAGCGCCACAGGGCATCAGGACTGCGGGCGGCAAGCATCGGTTCTAAAATTTTGGCTTTGCAATGATCGCATTGCAGGGCGCAGTCGCCACCGGTAATCGAAATGGCTGGCCAAGCGCTTTTGCCGCAGGACAATTCGCTGCTTTGATATTTTTTGAAGGATGGCGTGTAGAAATGCTGGGCTTGACTGACCGATGGCAGGCGTTCCAAACGGGCAACCAAACCGCTGTCAAAAGCTAAATCTTCCAGCGCTTCGACGCGACTTAAAGTATCTTGCCAATGGGACATAAAACAACTCACTAAAAAATAAAGAAAAAGACAGGGCGAGATACACGCACCTGTCTTTAGGGTTTAGGCTTTAGGCAAGCAGAAATGGCGCTTAATTGCAACCAGCGAAATTATCCGCTGCCATTTTGTCTTTGAAGCCAGTTTCGGCATCGCCGCCGGTTTTGAGTTCGGCAACTTCGGCATCCCAATTCGTGGCTTTCATTTTGACAATCCAACCATCGGCATACGGGCTTTCGTTGATAAGTCCTGGTTTGGCGGCAACTTTGTCGTTGATGGCAATGACTTCGCCAGTAACCGGCGTTTTGACCGGGCCGACCCATTTGCCGGATTCAACGGTGGCGCAAGATTTGTCTTTGGCGACTTCTTTACCGGCTTTTTTCGGGGTGTAAGAAACAATGGCACCGGCCAGAGAACACGCATAGGAAGTCAAACCGACTGTTACCGTGCCATCGGCTTCTTTGCGTGCCCAGACGTTGTTTTCGACGTTATAAAAAAGATCGCTTGGAATGTCGCAACCATTGATTGTTGCCATAAATAGCTCCTTGTTGTGGTAGTAAAAAGTTAAAAAGTAATAATTTTATCGGCTGTCAATAATAAATCGGCCAAAGCGCTGGCGCGATCTACGCTATCAACCTCGGCGATAATATCGCTTTCTTCGGAAATGTTATAGCCCGGCAAGGCCGGAGAACAGAGGTGCAGGGAGACACCGGCGCGTTTGGCATCGCGGATAAAGTCAATGATGGTTTTGCCGCCAGCCATCGCCGTTAAGGTTTCCGGGATGCCTTTTTGCATCAGTTTCACGCCTTCCATGGTAAAGAAAATATGCACTTCCACTTCCATGGAGGCCAAAATCGCGCCCAAATAAAAGGGCGTGGCACAGCGGTTCGGGGTGGAGGGGCCGCTGGTCATCAAAATGACGACTTTTTTGCCTTCGCCTAGGCCGTCTAATTCATATTCGGTCATTGTGTTTAGCTCATCATGCGTTGACATTGAATATCCTCGCGGCGTGCCCGCTCACAATAGCCTTGCTGCGCGGCTTCGCCGGTTAAAAAATTTTCCAAGGCTTCTTCGACTGGCAGCACACTTTTGACTTGCGCCACCCAAGCGTTGTAGGGGTCGCTATTCAGAAGCACCGGATTTTCCAAGGCTTCGCCATTAGCGGCAACAATTTCGCAGTCAATAAAATTGGGGATAGGTCCGGCCCATTTGCCGCTTTCAATAGTGGCGACCGGTTTGCCAGGCGGGCGGCGGGTGCCGGGTTTACGCACGCGCAAGTGCAGGATTTTACCGGCAATTGTTTGCGACAGATCGGTCATGCCGACGGTCAACAGGCCATCACTCTCGACGCGAATCCAGATTTGAAATTCGGCGTCGTAATAGAGTTCGGGAATAAACTCACATCCATTACAGGCCACGGATAATCCTTATAGGGTATAAATAAAATGATGAGAAACTTGATATTTACCGGCGGCGATTATTTCGCAATGCCTAAAATTCGGCAAGGGAAGTTCTTTCATGACCTGAGCAATTTTTTAGAAAAATTCTTTTGAAAAAACCGCTTAGAAAATTTTTTAGAAAGTTTATAAAAAACGACCAAAGCTGTCACCAAAAAACCAAAAACGACCATAACTTTTGTCAAGTTCTTACAGTTGGCTGCCCAGACAGCGCAGCAAAAACGCCGCAAGCTGTTTTTTTATTACCACAGCCATTTTTTTGCAAAGCCAGCAAAAATCGCCAAGGCATTCATTTGCCATTCATTGCCAAGCGCTAGCCGCCGGCAGAGCAAGCCACAAAAAAAACTTGGCACGGCCTTTGCTTTGTAGCTTATGGGGCGCCAGCCTCTTTCCACTTTTAATAATTTTTTTGGAGACTTCCATGCGTAATGTGAAAGGTTTTACTTTAATCGAACTGATGATCGTGGTTGCGATTATCGGTATTTTGGCTGCTATCGCGATTCCTGCGTATCAAGACTACACCCGTCGTGCCCACGTTTCTGAAGGCTTGAGCTTGGCTGCCGGTGCCAAAACTTCTGTGACTGAATTTTATTCTTCCAACGGCACCTGGCCTGCTGACAACGCAGCGGCTGGTTTGTCCGCTACCATCACTGGTAATGCGGTAACTGGTGTTGTTGTTAACGAATCTTTAATCACCATCACCTACAACGTCAAAGTAGGCACTGCTGGTAAAACTCTTGCATTGCAAGGTGCAGACACAGATGGATCTGTTGAATGGGACTGCAAAGGCGGTACTGTTGAAGCCAAATATCGTCCATCGAACTGTCGTTAAGTTGCAGTTTGCCTGAGACGGCTTGGTCTAAAGCATAAGGGGGGCGTTGCCCTCCTTTTTTTTGCCTAAATTGTCAGGAGATAGCATGAACAACAGCCAAGGCTTTACCTTGATTGAATTGATGATTGTGGTGGCGATCATCGGTATTTTGGCGGCGGTGGCGATACCGGCCTATCAGGACTACACCAAGCGCAGTCGCGTCGCCGATGGCCTGAGCTTGGCCTCGGGTGCCAAAGCTGGTCTGTGGGATTTTTATGCCTTGCAAGGCAAATGGCCGACAAGCAATGCCGAGGCTGGCTTGGCGGCACCTACCGCTATTATTTCCGGCTCGGTGGACAGTGTCACCGTCAATGAAAGTGTGATCACCATTGCTTATAAAGCCAATGTGGATCCGGCCAACAATACCTTGACCTTGAAGGCCACGCCGACCGGTGGTGGTATTGCTTGGGATTGCACTGGTGGCAGTGTGCTAAACAAATATCGGCCAAGCAACTGTCGGCCATGAATGATGGTTGGCCTGCGCCTAGCAGGCGCGCTGGGCGCGGTTTTTTCTTTTCTTTTTAATAGATTACTATGCTGGTTCTGCTGCGTTTTAGTTTGTTTATTGGCCTGTTATTTTTAGCTTTTTTTCTCTATGCGCCGGGTTTAGATGGCGGGCTGTATTTTGATGACAATGGTAATTTAGCAGCCTTAGGCGATAGCGGTGGCATCACCAATGCGCAAACTTTCTGGGAATATGTGCTGGGCAATACTTCCGGCCCGACCGGTCGCCCCATCAGCATGGCGAGCTTTTTAATTAACGACAACAACTGGCCGCCTGCCTCGGTTTTTTCCTTCAAATACACCAATCTGCTTTTGCACCTGCTCAATGGCGTGCTGATTTTTTGGCTGCTGTGGTTGTTGCTTAAACAGCAAAGCTATCGCTTTAGCCTGAGCCTGATCGTTGCCGCCTGGTGGTTGCTGCACCCGATGCAAATTAGCACAACGCTTTACGTCGTCCAACGCATGACCGAACTGGCGGCACTTTTTAGCCTGGCGGGGATGATCGGCTACCTCTATGGCCGCAGCCTGGCGCATCGGAAACCTTGGGTAGGATTTGGCTTGATGAGTCTTGCTGTGAGCATTTTTGGACTGCTGGCCATTTTTAGCAAAGAAAACGGCGTATTACTGATTTTTTATCTATTGGTCATCGAGTTTTTTTGGTTGCGGCCAAACGCGCACATACCGCCGCCTTGTTTTGGCCGTTGGGCCGGGTTTTTTCTCTATGTGCCGGCGTTGTTGTTGCTTGGCTATCTTGGCTATCTGGCCTATGGGACGTTCAGCAGCGGCTTGCCGTTTCGGGACTTCAGCCCTGCCGAGCGTTTTTATAGTCAACTGGGTATTGCTTTTGATTATCTGCGGAAAATTCTCTTACCGCCCGTTGCCGGTTGGGGTATTTATAGCCATTACGCGGTGGTCAGTTCCTTTTGGCAACCGCTGACGGTTTTGGCGGCTTTCGGTTGGGTCAGTTTGCTTGGCTTGGCTTTTTGGCTGCGCCGTAGTCGCTATTGGGTGTTGAGTTTTGCCATCGCTTGGTTTGTCGCCGGCCATCTGTTGGAAACCTTTGCCATTACCGGCTTGGAGTTTGCCTTTTGGCATCGCAATTATTTGCCACTGTTGGCACCTTTAGTCGCGCTGGCTTATGCGGTCTTGCATCTGCGTAATAAAGTCAAGGAATTGGTATGGATCGCTTTTGCCGCTCTGCTGCTTTATAGCGCCTGGATCACCGCTGAACAGGCCAAGCTCTGGGGCGCTCCTATCAAATTGGCAGTGGTGTGGGCAGCCGAAAATCCGCACTCTTATCGCGCCCAACTAGAAGCCTATAACGTCATGCGCCTTATCGGTGACGAAGACCAGCAAGACTATTATCTGGAGCGTGCCTATCAAGCGGCACCGGCAAGCAGTGGGGTGATTTTGCTGGTGATTCAACAGCAATGCCGACGCGGTACTTTAACGCCAGACGCCTTGGCACAGTGGCAAAAAACCTTGGCCGCCTTGTCTTTTGAAAATTTCGCCACCAATAGCAGCAAAGGCTTGTATGAGACGATTGCCGTGGGCAGTTGTGCTATGGCTTGGCCTGATTACATCAAGCTGATGGAAGCCTTATCGCAGCAAAAAGGCGCGGCTATGTACCGGGGCAATCCAGACTTTCTCGCCGCCCGCGCCTATATCGCGCTGCGTGACTTAGAAAACACCATGTTGCATCTGGAAGCAGCTTATAAAAAAGATAAAAACATCAACATTATCTTGCACATGGTGGATGTTTTAGCATCAGCCGGTTTGTATGACTTGGCGATAGAAAAACTCAACGAAGCACAAACCACCTTTGCGCAAGCCTTGCGCTTCAAAAAGCCGGCCACGGCGCGTTTGATTGAACAACGCCTGCAGGAATTACAAGAAAAATGACGACCCTCTCAATTATTCTGCCCTGTAAAAACGAAGGCGAAAGCCTCAAAAGCCTGCTGCCCAAACTCCAAGCCGCCCAACCGGCGGCGGAAATTATTTTGGTCAACGATGGCTCAAGTGATGACAGCAGCCAAATTGCTGGAGATTTAGGTATTACCGTCATCAAGCATCCGCAATCTTTGGGCAACGGTGCGGCGATCAAAGCCGGTGCGCGGGCGGCCAAAGGCGAGATTTTGGTGTTTATGGACAGCGACGGTCAGCATGATCCGGCGGATATTCCGACGCTGTTGGCCAAATTAAGCGAAGGCTATGCCATGGTGGTCGGGGCGCGTTTGCAGCAAAGTGATCAGGCTGGCATGGGACGCTTGTTGGCCAATGGCTTGTACAACCGCTTGGCCAGTTGGATGACCGAGCAGAAAATTTTGGATTTAACCTCCGGCTTTCGCGTCGTCTATCGGGAGAAGTTTTTGGAATTTCTCTCGCTGTTGCCCAATGGCTTTTCCTATCCTACCACCATTACCATGGCGTTTTTTAGAAGTGGCTATGCAGTGGGTTATCAAGGCATTACCGTGCATAAGCGCCTCGGCAAAAGCCATATTCGTCCGCTTAAAGACGGGATGCGTTTTTTGTTGATTATTTTCAAAATCGCTACGCTCTACGCGCCAATGAAGCTATTTGGTCCGGTGGCGCTGCTGCATCTGCTGTTGGGGCTTGGCTATTACGCCTTTACTTTTTTAAGCGAGGGGCGTTTGTCATTGGCAACGCTGTTTTTATTGACCAGCGCGGTGATCATTTTCTTAATCGGACTGATTTCCGAACAATTAACGCAGATGATGTATATGTTGGCGCAGGGGAAAAAAGCGGCAAGAGAGTAGCTTTTTGCCCTGGAAGAACTGGGGAATGGTATTTATGAAGACATTGATAAAAAATGAGAAAAAGAAAAAATTGTTATTTCTTTCCCGTAATTTACCACCTTTAGTTGGCGGGATGGAACGCTTGCTTTGGCAGACCCTGGCAGTTTTGCAGGATGATTATGAAATCACGGCTATTGGTCCTAGAGGATCCGCCAAAGAAGCGCCTTCAGAAATTATCATGAATGAAATCAAAGAATCGCCGCTTTATTTATTTTTATGGCAGCTCTTTTGGCAAGCGATGAAAAAAGCACATGAAAGCCGTCCAGCAATTATTTTTGCCGGAAATGGCTTGGTGGCACCTATCACCTGGCTATCGGCGCAACTTTTCAGAGCGAAAAGCGTAGTTTATTTACATGGCCTTGATATTGAAAGCAAAAACTTTTTTTATCGTCTCTTTTTTCTGCCTTTTGTTCGCAGATGCAGTTTAGTCATTGTCAATAGCCAATTTACCTATAGCCTAGCGCGGCAAGCCGGAGTACCCAAAACAAAAATTGCTTTATTACCTCCTGGAACAGACTTACCAAGTATCAAAGATTATGCGGCGCAACGGTCGCTTTTTCGGGAAAATTATGGCTTGGGGGATGCTTTCATTTTGCTTTATATCGGTCGAATTACCCAACGTAAGGGCCTTCTTCCTTTTATCCGTGATGTCTTTCCAGAAGTTTTAGCTAACTTGTCAAACGCACGTTTGCTAGTTATTGGTGAGGCGCCAAAGCAAGCGTTAGTAAAAACAGGGGAGATTTTAACTGAAATACAGCAAGTTATTAAAGAAAAGCATTTGGAAAACAAAATAATATTTCTTGGAAAACGCGCACATGATGATCCAGAAATTACGCAAGCCTATTTCGCTGCGGATGTGCATATTTTTCCCATCCAAGCACGACCAGGAGACAACGAAGGGTTTGGCATGGTAGCGATTGAAGCAGCAGCACATGGCTTGCCTACCGTCGCCTATCGCGCAGGCGGCGTGAGCGATGCCGTTGCCGATGGCATTAGCGGCTATCTTATAGAACCACAAAACAATCAAGCCTTTGCCAAAGCCGTGCTACAACTCGCAGAAAATTCTTTAGATAAGAAAAAAATGCGTGATTTCGCTGCCAATTTTGCTTGGCCGGTGTTTAGCGAAAAACTGAAAGTGCTTTTGGAAAATGTGACGACAAAATTAAGTTAAAACTAACGCATTGAAAAATAGATTTTTATTTTATTTACCTTGAGATAACTTTTAGGAGAAAACTTAAAATTATGATGAAGTTGGATTCCAAAAAAATTTGTCTTGCTGGCAAAAACGAAATCGCAGTTGGCGCACTCCTGCATATGGTTAAGCACGGCTGGAAGAACAGACTCATTGTTTGTCCAAACCGAACTGACAGTGGCACCTCCAACTGGCAACCTTCGCTTATCCGCTTTGCAAATGCGTTCAATGTTGAAGTGGTAACACTTGAAACAGCACAAAAAATTGAAGATCTGATTTTTATCTCGTTAGAGTATGACCTGATTATAAAACCAAGCACCTTCAGAACTGATAGACTCTACAATATTCATTTTTCACGGCTTCCGGCATATAAGGGGATGTACACTTCAGCGCTTCCGATTTTACATGGCGCAGCCCATAGTGGTGTAACCTTACACAAAATCGATGCTGGCATCGATACCGGGGCTATCATTGCGCAAATTTCTTTCGATCTGCCCGCGACTTGGACTGCCCGCGACCTCTACTTCGCTTATATGGACTATGGACTAAGGCTTTTTTGTGATTATTTTGAAAAAATTACAGCTAATAAGCCGCCCGAAAGCACACCCCAGTCTGCCAAAGGTTCAACTTATTTTTCAAAATCTTCCATCAACTATAATAAGATTACCATAGACCTAAAAAATACTGCTGAGGGAATAATCAGCCAGCTCCGCGCATTTTCCTTCCGTGAGTACCAAACCCCTGTCGTTAAAGGACTTGATGTGGGTGGATGGGAAATTCTCCCAGAAATCAGTCGTGAAAAACCTGGTACGGTACTTGAACAGGATTCAGAGTGCATCACACTTTCAACTATTGACTATAAGCTTCGTCTCACTCGATCCTGCGTTTGGGACTGGTTTACGCTAACTGCAGATGACTCCAGCTACAGGATGGATACAAGTTTAATTAACGTTAAAGACAAAAACGGATGGACACCTCTTATCAAAGCTGCCTATGCAGGCAACACAGCACTCTGTCGTCTCCTGCTTAATGCTGGGGCTGATCCGAATTGCACTAATAGCAACGGCACTACCCCGCTCATGTATGCACTCTCGGGGAAGAAACCAGAAGAGGTAGTAAAAGTCTTGCTTGAGTATCACGCTGATCCCGAACAAATAGATTTTTTCGGGAATGATTTGAAAAGCTATCATCCTTTGTCAGCTATAAAACTTGGATTATGAATAAAATAAATTTAGATAATGGTATTATCCGCGAAATCCAACTCCCGCAAATTCATGACCCACGCGGCGATCTGACTTTTATCGAAGGCGGCAAGCATATCCCGTTCCAAATAGCGCGGGTTTACTATCTCTACAATGTCCCCGTGGATTCCGAGCGCGGTGGACATGCGCACAAAGCGCTGGAACAAGTGGTCTTTGCCTTATCAGGGAGTTTTCGCATAGAAATTGATGATGGTTATCAAAAATCTGAGTACTGGCTGCGTGATCCACGCAAGGGTTTGTACATCAGTCGTTTGATCTGGCGCGAGATGGACAGCTTCAGCCAAGGCGCGGTATGTATGGTGTTAGCATCGCAGCGTTATGATGAAGCAGACTATTATCGTGATTATGCAGCGTTTTTGTGTGCAGCGCGAGAACAAAACAGCACTTCAAATTTTTAAGCAAATACACATTCGTTAGATAAATAAAAATGAAGCTACACGTCATTAAGAAAAATGGACAGTTTGTTATTCCGGCTTTGGAGCATCTGGATATTGATCTGGAGGGTTTTATCGTTGAAGTGGATACGCAAACGGCAGCGCAATTAAAATCAAAGCTAAAAAAAAGCACGGTTCAACAACTTCATGAACTCAATGAAGCATTGGGCGGTGATCCATATTTGACGCTTAAACTCACGCATTTGCCGCCTGATTATCATCACCTATCTTGCAAATCGGATGATGAATTGCTGGCTGAAGCCCTTCAGGAAAAATATGGAAAATAAGCGCTTTATTATTGATGTCAATATTGCGCTGGATATTTTGCTGGATAGAACGGATGTCTCGCCTAATATCTATTTGCTATACAAAAAATTAAGAACCTACGCCACGCTTTTTTTGTCCACATCGCAGCTACACAACATTCGTTTTATCTTCTTTCGTGAAGCTAAGAAAAGTCGAAAAATTCAAGATATTCAACAAGAATGGTCTTTATTTTTAAACTTATTTTCATTCGCTAAGACGCCTTCCTATTTAGACAGAACCCACTCGCTTTTTCAGCTTGATATAGAGGATTATCTCATTGAAGCCTCGGCCAAAAGCATTGACGCTAAAATCATCACCCGTGATCAAGACTTTTTGGCACGTTCGCCATGGACGATTTCCATCGAAGCGTTTTTGGCCTTGCCCGAACCATTCGCTTCTGCCGAACCAATTCCTTTCCTCGACTTAAAAGCCATTAACCAACCCTACCATAGTGGTTTTGAAGAGGGTTTTGATCGGGTAGTGAACTCAGGCTGGTATATTTTAGGCGCGGAAGTCGAAGCCTTTGAAAAAGAATGGGCAGAGTATTGTCAAGCCAACTACGCTGTTGGTGTGGCCAATGGACTGGATGCTTTGATCTTGGCGCTTAAAGCACTGGACATTGGCACTGGGGATGAGGTCATCGTACCTTCAAACACTTATATCGCCACGTGGTTGGCGGTTTCCGCAGTGGGGGCAAAGCCTGTAGCCGTTGAACCCAATCCAACCACCTACAACATTGATCCTTTGAAAATTGAAGCGGCCATCACGGCCAATACCCGCGCCATTCTGCCTGTGCATCTTTATGGACAACCGGCTGATCTTGATCCGATTCTTGCCATTGCCCATGGCCATGGTCTTTTTGTAGTTGAAGACGCGGCGCAGGCGCATGGTGCGCGTTACAAAGGCCAACGCCTAGGCGGGCATGGTGATGTGGTGTGCTGGAGTTTTTATCCGGGAAAAAATTTAGGGGCGATTGGTGATGCTGGGGCGATTACCACCAATCATGCTGATCTAGCTGATCGTATCCGCGTATTGCGCAACTACGGTTCAAAACAAAAATATGTCAATGAAGAACTTGGCATGAACGCTCGCCTTGATCCGATTCAGGCGGCAGTCTTACGGGTCAAACTCAAGCACCTTGATGCCGCCAATGCACACCGTCGTGCCCTTGCCGCCGCCTATAGCGAAGGGCTAAAAAACAGCGGCTTAGTCTTGCCTGATGTCCCTGACTGGGTCGAAGCGGTGTGGCATCTTTATGTGGTACGCAGTAAAAATCGTGATGAACTGCAACAGCGCTTAAAAGAAGCAGGCATTGGCACCTTGATTCACTATCCCATTGCACCGCATCAACAAAAAGCCTATGCAAGTCTTAACCTAGCAAACAATCAACTGCCTATCGCCTGTGACCTGGCAAGCAGCGTGCTCAGTCTGCCGATGGGCGCACATTTGGGTGTGCCGCAGGTAGCTGATATTGTTGCTGTAATGAAAAGTTTCGCATGAGTACAGACAGTGAAGCCAATTCACGCGGTCTAATTAAATCCATGCTGATCATTGGTTCAGCACAGGCGGTAAACATTATTATCTTGATTATCAGGATGAAAGTGCTGGCCGTTTTACTTGGACCAGCCGGGGTGGGCTTATTGAGCATCTACAATAGCCTGCATAACCTGGTTGTCACCGCCGCCGGTTTAGGCATGGGATCAAGCGGTGTGCGAGAGATCGCGGCAGCGCGTGGCGAAATAACAACCTTAGGTCGGGTGCGTCGGGTATTGTTTGCAGCACATCTATTTCAGGGTGCCTTGGCGATGGTGTTGGTTTGGTTACTGCGTGAACCCATTGCGCTTCTCCTTTTTGGCAATGCTACCCATGCAACCGAAGTTGGCTTGATTGGGGTTGCCATTCTGCTGTCACTGCTGGCTTCTGCACAAACTGCCTTGTTGCAAGGTCTGCGACACATCGCTGACTTAAGCCGTGTAACCATTTTTTCTTCATTTATCGGCACCATAGTCGGTCTAGGTGTGCTCTGGTTCTTGGGTGAACATGGCCTGATCTGGTTTGTCCTCGTCCAGCCTTTGAGTACCGTGCTCATCGCACTGTACTTCACCCGCCGTCTGCCTAAACCCGTCGCTATCGCTCTATCTTTAGCGGAAACTTGGTCAGCATGGCTGGCGCTTGCCAAGCTAGGCACAGCTTTTATGCTCGGTGGATTGATTACAGCGGCAACACTGCTACTGGTACAAGGACAAATTACACAGCAATTGGGTCTTGACGCTGCCGGACATTTCGCAGCGGCTTGGGGCATCACCATCATCTACATTGGTTTTTTACTGAATGCTATGGGAGCGGATTATTATCCAAGACTCACCGAGGTTATTCATGACCGCGTTGCAGCGGTTCGCTTAATGAATGATCAAGCACAATTAGGTCTCGCCATTGGCGGGCCGATGTTATTGCTTTTGATTGGCCTTGCGCCTTGGGTGATCACCTTGCTTTACTCAGCGGAATTTGCGCCTGCCGTGGCACTGCTTCAGTGGCAGACACTGGGTAATGTGTTCAAGTTAGCAAGCTGGGCATTGAGCTTTTCGATTGTTGCTGCGGCACGTTCCACAACATTTTTTTTCATGGAAATGAGCTTTAATATTGTATTTTTGTTTATGGTGTGGCTGCTCTTACCTACCGTTGGTTTATCTGTAACTGCCTTTGCCTTTGTCTTGAGCTACATCGTTTATTTTCTGACTGCCAATCTTTTAGCACAGCGCATCCATGGCTTCCGCTGGCAGAGGCTTTCGCTGTTCCTGCTTGGCCTGCATGTCAGCCTCGCTACGGCACTTCTGGTACTGGCTTTGCTTTTACCTATTTCTGCTGCAATAGTTTCGGTGATACTTGCTGCTGCAACTGGATTATTTGGTTTGCGCCTGGTGTTAATTAAAATTGGTGGTACTGGCCGCTTTATTGAACGCCTTGTGCGCTTTTATGCGCTGATCGGTTGGCCAATAAAACATAAGGAAGGTATGGATGAAAAACCTGATATCTGAACGCCCTTTGGTGACTTTTGCGCTGTTTGCTTATAACCAAGAAAAATATATCCGTGAGGCGGTTGAAGGTGCATTTTCTCAAACTTATGAACCGTTAGAGATTATTTTGTCGGATGATTGCTCTCAGGATGAAACTTTTGCGGTAATGGAAAAAATGGCCAATGATTATAAAGGAAAACATCGCGTTACTTTAAACAGGAATACCTGTAATCTTGGTTTAGCCGATCATATAAACAAAGTGGTTGGGTTATCTTCTGGAAAGTTGATTGTTTTGGCAGCAGGGGATGATATCTCCCTACCGGAAAGAACAGAGCTTATTGTTCAACAATGGCTACAAAACAAAAATATCCACCTGTTCTATTCCAGTGCTATTGCCATCTCTGAAGCAGGTGAATATCTTTTTATTCGTGAAGATGATCAAAAGGTTTACAGCAAATCCCTTGAGCAAATACTACTAGAACCAAATGCTTATGCGCATGGCGCATCATGTGCGCTATCTCGGGAAATATTTTCTGTCTTTGGCAATTTAAAGAGTGACATTATTACTGAAGATTCTGTGTGGCCTGCACGTGCAAAGCTCATTGGAGAAATTTTTTATATAAATCAACCCACCATTAAATATCGGCAAACTGTTGGTATATCTTTTAGCTGGGAGGATCCACTTAAATATCCTCCTTATTCAGAACATAGACTGAAGCATCATAAAAGAGAGATAGCTCTCATCGAGCAACGAATATTAGATTTAAAAAGACTAGAAAAAAAACATGCTCATCTACTTGAGACCTTGGTAAAAAAATATTTCTTGGTGAAAGCACAGATATTGACATGCAACAGAAAAAGCTCCGCTTTTTCAATTATGAACAATGCACTCAAAAGCGACAAAGGGTTTATTTTTGCTTTAGCACTAATTTTTATAAATAAATTCATGTTTATTTATAAAATATACTATTTACTCAAGCATCATTTGATTTCTAAAAGAAAAAACGTTTCTTTACCCCAAATACACAAGTCTAAGCCATGATGGTCAAAAAAATTTCCCTTTTGCTTGCTACCCATAATCGTCGCTCCTCTTTAGAGCAAGTTATTCGTGGCTTTACCGAACAAAACACTTCTGTCGCCAAAGAATTGGTTATTGTTGACAACAACAGTCGGGATGATACGGCTGATTATTTAAGTAGTCTGCAAAATCCAAATATTATTTGTTTATTTGAACGCCAACCTGGTAAAAGCAAAGCGCTGAATCGTGCTATGAAAGCAGCAACAGGGGATTTATGGGTTTTTACCGATGATGATGTGATAACCGACCCATTCTGGCTACAAGCAATGATTGATGGAGCCAACCGCTATCCCGAAATTGACATATTTGGCGGTAAAATTCTTCTCGATGAACAGAGTCACCTCCCAAAATGGTTAAAGAAAACTTATAACTTAAAAAGCCCTTTGTGTGCTTATCATAATTATGGGGAATCTGACGGCATTTATCGGCCTTTCAACTATCCGTTTGGACCAAATATGGCAGTTCGTTGTCAGGCAGTGGGCAAAAACCAAGCGGCCTGGCCAGAAGACTTTGGACCAGGGACTCCGTTTTTTTTAAGTGATGAATCCCGTTTTTTGGAACAGATTAGCTTGCCACACGCAAAAAACCGCGTCTATCTACCGAAAAGCATTGTCTATCACCATGTAGAGGAACAGGACATAACCTTACTTGGTGCTACGAAACGGGTTTTTTTTACAGGCTATCTTACCGGTGATTTTTTATCAAAACAGAAAAATAAACATAATAATCATGATCCTGACTTGTCTAGTACTTCGGTTGCACACCTCCCAATGCTGCCTTCACCGAAACGAAAAATTTCCTCTTGGCAAGAAGCCTGGCTGGTATTTGTGCGAGCGATTGGGTATTTCTTAGGACATCTCCTCAAGGACAAACGACTATTTATAAAAAAAAGCTAGACATTTTTTCTCAACCATAAACTCTGAGCTGAACCGATACGATACCTCGGCATTGGAGCAAAGGCATGTCCATATTTTGACTCTAAGAAAGATCCAAAAAATAATATTTCAAAAGCGTTGTTAAACTGAAGAAAAGCACGCACGAAGTAAGCCTCGTTATAAGTTCGTCCCTGTAAAACCATCTCCTTAGGATATTCAAATGGATACCATACATCGTGGATATGGATAATCACCCCAGGTGATAGCGCTGGAAGTATCTTGAAAAAAATATACGACAAGTCGCTACCAATTTTCACAGTATGCGAAGTATCTATAAAAAGAATGTCGTTAGCATCAAGGGAATTAAACATTTTCAAATCAACATGTTGAATTTCTTCCCTGTGGTAATTGACAGCCAATTTTGATGTATTGTTTTTCTGAACGTCGAGAATATTGACAGACCAAGGGTCTATAAAAGTAAGCGAGCTGTTGGGACTAAATGCTTTGCAGGTATCAATCATCAGTGCCGAAGAAAAGCCTGAACCAATCTCGATAATACGCTTAGGATGAAAATGACGAATAAAGCAATGGAGTGCAAAGCCATCGTTAAATCCAAACATACTATTTTCATAAAAATATAAGCAATCACTTGATTTTTCTGCTGGCGGATTGAAGTCGGCATAATAGGTGATAAATTTTTCTAGCAAAGAAAGTTGCACTGATTCATTCAACGCTATACCGCTTGGTTGATCAATATTATCAATAAATATCTTATCGCTATGCCTTAATACCGACTTCATACTTGGAATGGTAGCGCCGTGATAACCTGGATAATAACGGAGAAAGAGAAAACTTTTTTCTTTTATGGTGTAAAAACCAAACCGTATAAAATAGAAAAAATAAAGAATTACCCTAAGAATCGGATTATCAAATGACATCCGCAGCAATTTCCGAAAGTGTTTATTATTCAAAGTCTTCTCCCGAATAAGTATTTATAAATTTTAACAAACTATTGGCGCGATCCTGCCATGTCGCTGCACAAGCGTAATTTGTGGTTTGATCAATCAATCTTTCGCGAATAGCGCGTACCAGATCATTGGCATCATTCGCTTGATAAAGCCACTGTGGGTGATCCTTAAATAATAAAGACATACTTCCTACATTGGCGGCAACCAAGGGACGGTCGCAGGACATGATTTCATAGGCTTTTTGCGGAAAACAATAACGGCCAAAGTTATCATCTTTATTGCTAATAATAACGACATCTAAGGCATTGTATAATTGCGCAACGCCTTCAAGAGGCAACATTCCTAAGTATAAGATGCGATTATCTTTTGGCAGAGGCATTTGCTTTGCACCTGCTAAAATCAAATACATATTTGAATCATTTTTTGTTAATTGCAAAAATGCTTCGATCACATGGTGAATGCCGCGTTTACGACTCAAGCTAGCGGCAGTACCAATCAATACGGCTTCTTTCGGAAGTCCTAAGGCATCTCGACAAGCAGCACGGTTCATGGGTTTAAATGTATTGATTTGACAGGCATTTTCTAACACTAATGTTGGTTTTTTGCGCCCGTATTGATATACGAGATCAGCAAGCGGCTGACTAACACAAGTCACTAAATTGGCTTCGCGCACCGCATGGCGATACCACTGCTTAAAACCCGGAAGGCTGGCAAAAGCGTATGCTTCAAAATTATCATAGAGATCAAAAACCAATGGGATATCATAATGCCTTGCCAAAGAAAGCCCCCAAATGCCATAAGGAGCATCAGAACAAGCCCAAATCACTTCTGCTTGACAGGCATTATAGCTTGCTTTTTGCATAAACTTCTTAAAATCTTTCTGTATGCTTGTTGAATACCAATATAAGTTTTCTTCTTCAATGATCAGTTGCGATTCAGACCGATACCCCAACGCTAAACCATAAACCTGATGACCCGATTTTGATAGGAAATAGGGAATTTCCCAAAAGCGACCATAGCGGTCTTCTAAAAGATCATGGCTCATATAACGTCTTTTTGATAAAACGAAAATTTTCATTATATTATTGCCTATTGCCAAAGACTGTATTACAAAAAACAGAAAAAAGGATCAGCAAAAACAATTAGCTCACTCCACCCCCTCCAAAACTTCTTCCACCAACCGCTTCAAGCCCACGCTGACGAGTTCCATTGTATCGTCGGCGCCGTAAGGATGTAGCACCCACAAACCATCCGCACCTTGACGATAGAGATCAACAGTACGATTGGCAAGATCAACCAATACATACTCTTTAAGACTAGGCAAGCGGCGATAATGGGCAAATTTCGCTCCCCGATCAAAGGCTTCCGTGCTTGGCGATAACACTTCGACAATCAACAAAGCATCACTTTTCGCCTGTTGCTTGGCGCGTTGTTCACCACCACAAATAACAAAAACATCGGGATAAAAATAAGCATCGCGCGCTGCCACATAAAGTTTCATATCGGCAATAAAGGCTTGACAGGGCGTGCCGCGCAGATGCGCTTTTAACGCCGCTGCCAAGTTAAGACTGACGGTAACATGCGCTGCTGAAGCACCGGCCATAGCATAGCTTTCGCCATTGATAAATTCATGCTTTTCTTGACGTTCATTTTCCAAAGCCAGATATTGTGCTGCGGTAAGCGCCTGCGCTCCGCGTGCTGCTGCCATACGTCCTCCAAACAAGTTTTAAGAAATCATCACCAAAGCAAACGGCAATTTAACGGAATTGGCAGCCGCCACCAACCAAACGCCGCTCGCCTTCTTGCCGGTCATTCACTACTATAAACTGTTATTTAAGTCAGTTAGGTAACGAAGGAGGGAAAAATGACAATCACTGCTCAAAAAATAAATGCGTTGACGGTCAAAGACTACCTAGCCTTGGAACAAAACGACGAAATCCGTCATGAATATGTCAGCGGGCAAATTTACGCTATGGGCGGGGCAAGTGACCGGCATGGCTTGATTGTCAATGCCTTGGCGTTCGCGCTCACGCCTGCTGCCCGTCAACGTGGCTGTCAACTATTTACGAGTGACATGAAAGTGCGAATTGAACAGGAAGAGGACACTTTTTTTTACTACCCGGATCTGGTCTTGGCTTGCGATGCCACCGACTACGAAGACTATTACCTCCGCCGCCCGTGTTTGCTCATTGAAGTGCTCTCGGACTCGACGGCTCGTACTGATCGGCGAGAAAAATTATTGGCTTACACCCAATTAGCCAGTTTGCAAGCCTATCTTTTGGTTGCCCAGGACAAACGGCAAGTCGAGGTCTATCGGCGAGTGGAAAGTCAGTGGTTGCCGGAGCTTTACACCGAAGGCAGTTTTTGGCTGCCTTGCCTTGATCTAAAGCTAAGCCTTTCTGAAATTTACGAAGATACGGAGTTATTATGAATGCTATTGTTAAGCTGTTACCATTTAGCGTTGAACAATATTTAGTTTTGGAGCAAAACGACGAAATCCGTCATGAATATGTCAGCGGGCAAATTTACGCTATGGGCGGGGCAAGTGACCGGCATGGCTTGATTGTCAATGCTTTGGCGTTCGCACTCACGCCTGCTGCCCGTCAACGTCGCTGTCAATTGTTTACGAGTGACATGAAAGTACGCATTGAACAGGAAGACGAAACCTTTTTTTACTATCCTGATCTCCTGCTTAGTTGTGAGGCAACGGATCGCCATACTTACTACCGCCAAAGTCCTTGTTTGCTCATTGAGGTGCTGTCCAATTCTACTGCCCGCATTGACCGGCACGAAAAATTATTGGCTTACACCCAATTAGCCAGTTTGCAAGCCTATCTTTTGGTTGCCCAGGACAAACGGCAAGTCGAGGTCTATCGGCGAGTGGAAAGTCAGTGGTTGCCGGAGCTTTACACCGAAGGCAGTTTTTGGCTGCCTTGCCTTGATCTAAAGCTAAGCCTTTCTGAAATTTACGAAGATACGGAGTTATTATGAATGCTATTGTTAAGCTGTTACCATTTAGCGTTGAACAATATTTAGTTTTGGAGCAAAACGACGAAATCCGTCATGAATATGTCAGCGGGCAAATTTACGCTATGGGCGGGGCAAGTGACCGGCATGGCTTGATTGTCAATGCTTTGGCGTTCGCACTCACGCCTGCTGCCCGTCAACGTCGCTGTCAATTGTTTACGAGTGACATGAAAGTACGCATTGAACAGGAAGACGAAACCTTTTTTTACTATCCTGATCTCCTGCTTAGTTGTGAGGCAACGGATCGCCATACTTACTACCGCCAAAGTCCTTGTTTACTCATTGAGGTGCTGTCCAATTCTACTGCCCGCATTGACCGGCGCGAAAAATTATTGGCTTACACCGGCGGGCTTGCGAGTTTGCAAGAATATGTTTTGGTCGCCCAGGATCAACGGCAAGTCGAGGTTTATCGGCGTGGCAGCAATGGCTGGACACACCATTTCTACAGCGAAGGCAGCATTTACTTAAACTGCTTGGCTTTGGATCTGCCGATAGCGCAGGTGTACGAGGACATTACCTTCTGACCTGGTAAACTTTCACGCCGGTTGCCCATAGGTTCAATCCATTCGGCAATTGGCCTCTCGCTTTCGCTGTCCGCCTCCTCTACAATCCGCTGCGGGTTTTGCCCGTCTCTTTATAAAAATCAGCGAGAACCTTCATGCGCTTGACCATTTTTCTGTTGTTTATCCTCTCCGGCTTTGCCGGTCTCGTCTATCAATCCATCTGGTCACATTATTTAGGGCTTTATCTAGGCCATAGCGCCTATGCCCAAACGGTGGTTTTGGTGGTGTTTATGGGTGGCCTGGCACTCGGTGCTTGGCTCGCAAGTCTTTACTCGCACAAAATCCGCGCCGTGCTTTTGGGCTATGCCTTGATTGAAGGCATCATCGGTCTGTTGGGACTGCTTTTTGATCCGGCATTCAAAGGCTTTTTAAGTCTTTCTTTGGAAACCATTATTCCGGCTTTACCAGAAAATTGGGTGGATGCCTATCGCTTTACCAGCGCCAGTCTTTTGATTTTCCCGCAAACGATTTTACTCGGCATGACCTTCCCACTGATGACGGCGGTATTTTTACGCTATCAGCCGGAAAAATCAGGGCAAAATCTCGGCTTGCTGTATTTTACCAATAGCTTAGGCGCGGCTATCGGTGCTTTGGCCAGCGTGTTTTTGCTGATGCCGGCCTTGGGTTTACCCGGGACGATTTTTACCGCCGGTTTATTGAACATCGCCGTGGCCTTAGTCGCCTATGGGATTGCCAAATATGCCGATTTTGCCGATTTACCGGCTGCCAAAAGCAACCCTGAAGACAAACCCGCCTCGGCTTCATTCTGGCTTTTTGCCGCCTTGATTTTATTTGCAGCTTTTTTCACCGGTTTAGCCTCCTTTATCTATGAAATCGCTTGGATTCGGCTGTTAAGCATGGTCTTTGGCAGCACCATGTATGCCTTTGAAATCATGTTAAGTGCTTTTATCGCTGGTTTAGCCTTCGGCGGTTTGTGGATTCGTAAGCGTCTGGATGCCATGCAAAGCCCGCTGCTTTGGGCAGGCAGCATTCAGATTCTCATGGGCATTTTTGCCATCAGCACCTTGTGGCTCTACAGCCAATCCTTTGACTGGATGAAATTTATCTTAAACAGCGTGCAGCGCAATGATGGCGGTTTTGCCTTGTTTTCGATTTTCAGCCACGGCATTGCCTTGTTGATCATGTTCCCCGCGACTTTCTTTGCCGGTATGACCTTGCCCTTATTTACCCAAGCCTTGTTACAACGCGGCGGTCGGGAAAACAGCATCGGTCAGGTCTATGCCATCAATACCGTTGGCGCCATCATCGGTGTACTCATTGCCGTGCATTGGTTGATGCCAAGCTATGGCTTAAAAATGCTCTTGGCGGTGGGTGCAGGTTTGGACATTCTCTTAGGGATTATTTTGTTGATCGCCGCCAAACCCGGACAACAGGCATTGCGCTTTGTCGCCGCCAGTCTCATGGGCTTAGGCATTTGGACAGGCCTGGTTTACTACGTTGAACTGGAACCACGGCAAATGAGTTCCGGTGTTTTTCGCTATGCCCGCACCGACATCGGCGAGCAAAGCAACGTGGTTTTTCTGCGCGATGGCAAAACCGCTACCGTGGCCGTCACCCAAACACCGGATGCCGACAGCCAAAGCATTATGACCAACGGCAAACCGGATGCAGCCTTGCGCCGTTTTATCGCCGTTCCTGAAGGCGAAAACGCCGAAACCTTCAAAATTGCCCCCCCCGCCAGCGACGAGGCCACCATGGTGCTACTGGGCAGTCTAGGTCCGGCGTATTTCCCCGAGGCCAAAACCGCCGCTGTGATCGGGTTTGGTTCCGGTTTAAGCACCCAGGTGCTGTTAGGCTTTGAAAGCATTGAAAAAGTTGAAACCATTGAAATCGAACCGATGATGATCGAAGGCGCCAAGCAATTCCTGCCACGCAACCGCCGTGCCTACGAAGACCCACGCTCCCTCTTGGTCATTGACGATGCCAAAGCCTTTTTTGCCAAAACTGGCAACCGCTATGATTTGATCATTTCCGAACCTTCCAATCCCTGGGTCAGCGGCGTTGGCACTTTGTTTAGTCAAGAGTTTTACCAAAATATTGGCCGCTCCTTAACCGACAACGGCTTGTTGGTGCAATGGATGCACGTTTATGAACTCAACGATGCGCTATTAGCGTCGGTTTTCAAAGGGTTATCGGCACATTTTGCCGATTACGAGGTGCTGATGGCCAATGGCGGGGATTTGGTGATTATCGCCAGCAAAAACCAACAAGTGCCGTTGCTCAGTGACTTTCCTTGGCAGCAAGAACAGGTGTTAGCTGAATTAACTGCCGTTGGTTTAGACCAAAAAACTTTGGCGGAAGCGCGGATTGTCGGCAGCAAAGCGACGCTGGATGCTTGGTTTCAAGACTTTGGCATCGCCGCCAATTCGGATTTTTATCCGCTGTTAAGTTTACAAGCACCAAAGAGCCTATTTTTCAGGGAAGGCGCGCAAGGCTTGGAAAGTATTTTGAAAAGCAGTATTCCGGTACAGGAAATGCTCGGCGGCCATCCGAGACTGGCCTTGCCCTGGTCGGTCACGCCGGATGCTTTTTTAAACTATCGCAATGAGTTATTGATTGCCCGTGATTTTTATCAACAACTCAAGCATTCCAATGACGAAAAAAGCGAAAAAAGCGATTTTGTTCACAATCTGCGCTATGTGCCGCATCTGGTACAGCAGCATTGCCGCGATTTTGCTGGTGAAGCCGATTGGCTAGAAAATCTTTTGGTCTTTGCGCAATTGACTTTAGTTTATCTGCCGGAAAACGAACGCTTGGAACTTTGGAATGATCTGACTTGGCAAAATTGTCCTGACCCTTCAGAAAAAGTTAAGGATTGGAATGCTTTGTATCAAGCCGTGGCGCATCGGGATGCCCAAGCCATGTGGAACTTGGCGCAAAAGCTGCTGCCGGATGCTTTGGCCGACAAAAACACCCAAGCCATCACCTATCTTTTAGATGCAGCTTTGGTTGGTGCCTTGGTCAGCGGTCAAAGTCCGGCGGCACAAGCATGGCTTGAGACGACGATCAAGGGGAAATTGGCGAGCGTCAGCCCAAGCAATCGGTTGTTGATGGCTTTAGTCTTACAACAACGCTAAGTTTTCTATCGTTGATTGCCACCGCCGCTGGCCTTGAAAAAGCCACCAGCGGCTTTATTATTTCCTAATTCAGCAATTATTCATTTTTACGGAGGCTGTAATGCAGCAAGCACTGGTTCCTCAACTGGGCGGTTCCCTTCTGACGACCGCTTCCGGTTTAGAGCAATACCTACAACAAATTCGCCATTATCCCTTATTGACACTTGAGCAAGAACACAATTACGGTTTGCGTTATCAACAGCATAGCGATGTCGAAGCCGCGCAAGCCTTGGTATTATCGCATTTGCGTTTTGTCGTACACATTGCCCGCACGTATCAAGGCTATGGCTTGGCGCTGGCGGATTTAATTCAAGAAGGTAATTTGGGGTTGATGAAAGCGGTTAAGCGTTTTGATCCCTCGCGTGGCGTGCGTTTGGCGGCCTTTGCCGTGCATTGGATTCGTGCTGAAATTCATGAATTTATTATTAAAAACTGGCGCATGGTCAAAATCGCCACCACCAAAGCCCAACGCAAATTATTTTTTAAGTTACGCGGCCAAAAAAAGCATCTCGGTTGGCTCAACAATGCCGAAGTCAAAGCGATTGCCGATGACTTAAACGTCGCAGAAAGCGAAGTGCGACAGATGGAAAAACGCTTGAGTTTTGATGAAGTCGGCTTTGATAATGATCCCGATGACGAAGAACACGCCCAACCGGCGCAGTATTTAAGTGCTTCGGTCGATCCGGCAGAGGCATTGGTTGCTGAAGAAACGCAAAAAACCGAACAGCAGCAGCTCCGTCAGGCCCTGCGGCATCTGGATGCCCGTAGTAAAGATATTTTATTGCGGCGTTGGCTATGCGATGAAGGCGAAGTCGCCACTTTGCAAACCTTAGCCGAAGAATACGGCGTATCTGCCGAACGCATTCGGCAAATTGAAAAAGAAGCTATTGATAAACTTCGTAAAAAAATGCAAGCAGCGTTACTGTCCGCCTAAAGCCGAGGCGTAGCCTTATTACTGTCTCCTGACCCAAACTAAAAGCAAAAGCTGGCATCACGCCAGCTTTTTTGGAAAAAAATCACAAAGGAAAGAACAGTGGACATTAACCAAAGAAAAAGTCAAACACCACCGATAAAAAAGACGCCCAGGCAAGAATGATAAAGGCGAAAATCAAGGTTAAAGCCAAATTTTGAAAATTAAACCAAGACATTGTTCACTCCTGTAAAAAATAAAAAAAATAGAAACTTACTTTGGAATGCGCGGGTCATCGTCATCCCACAAAATCCGCTGCGCCGGTGTATCTAAATCCTCAAACTGACCCGTTTTCACCGACCAGGAAAACGCCACCACCGCGAGCACAATCACCAGTAAGGTGATCACCAACAAAATATAGACAATTCCCATCTTAGCTCCTCTCGAAAGCCGCACTCGGCAAGGTAGCCAGTGCATCTAAACGCAAGGCATTTAATACCACAAGCAGCGAACTCGCCGACATCCCCAAGGCTGCCATCCAGGGCACAAGCCAACCGGAAGCCGCCAAAGGCAAGGCGACAATATTGTAACCGATAGCCCAGCCAATGTTTTCCCGCGTAATCTGTCGTAAGCGTTGGGCTTTGGCAAAAAGTGTTGAAACTTTTTCCAGGTTATTGTTTAACAAAATAAAATCTGCATGATTTTGTGCCAAAGCCGCGCCACTCCCTAAGGCTATAGAAACATTGGCTTGTGCCAATACCGGCGCATCATTCACGCCATCACCGATCATGGCCACTTGCTGACCTTGCTCTTGCAGTTGCTTGAGATAGGCGCTTTTCGCCGCTGGTGTTTGTCCGCCAACTGCCGGCATAGCAAGCACTTCCTGCCAATAGGCTAAGTTTTCCGGCGCATCGCCGCTTAAAATCCGCAGTTGTTTGCCTTGGGCGCGTAAATCGGTAAGCAATTGTTTTACTTCTGGTCGTAGTTGTTCTTGAAAAACAAAAACCTGGATGATTTTTTCAGCATCAGCCAGATACACGACCGTCGTCGCCTTCGGCATTGAAAAGTCAGGTAACAAAAAACCCAATTGCTGCATCCAGATGCTTGAACCCAAATAATAACGCTTGCCTTGATAGCTGCCGCTAACCCCTTGTTGGGGATGTATTTTTCGCACCTCCAACGGCAAAATCTCGGCATGTAAACGGCCAAATGCCTGCGCAATGGGATGCGAGCTTTCCTGTTCCAATGCCGCTGCCAAAGCCAAGATAGACGGGTCAAGGCTTTGATGATTGAGTAGATGCAGTTGGCCATCGGTCAAGGTGCCGGTTTTATCAAAGATGACAGTATCTATTTTATTCAATAAAAATAAAGCATTCGCACGAACTACCAAAATGCCCTCTCGGGTCAACGCCGATAAAGCAGCGCTGATCGCCGCCGGCACCGCCAAGGACAAGGCACACGGACAAGTCACTACCAACATCGCCACGATCACTTCCAACACCCGTTCCGGTGCCACCGTCCACCACCAGGCGCCGACGAGCGTCGTCAAGAGCAACACCACGGCAATAAACAAGGACGAAAAACGATTGGCCAACACCGTGACTGAGGGACGCTCGCGCTGCGACGACTCGGCGAGACGCTGAATTTCCCGTAACACCGTGGCCTGGCCGACGCGCTCAACTTCGGCATAGAGGGGATAGTCCTGATTGACACTGCCGGCCAATAGTCTATCGCCGACTTTTTTGGCCACCGGCCAGGCTTCGCCGGTCAAAAGCGCTTCATTAACCGTGCTTTCGCCATGCACCACCCGCGCATCGGCGGGAATGCGCTCGCCAGGTTTGATCAAAAGGTGATCGCCGAGCTGCAATAACGCTGCGGGTTCATCTGACCACAGACGCGCTGCCCAAGAAGGCATTTCCGCTTGATTTTTTTCATCTTCCGGCAAAGAACGCGCAACATGCGCCAGACTTGGCAAGGGCACGAGGCGATTTTCCAACACCAAAGCCGAGCGCTGCCGCGCTTGTAACTCAAAATAGCGGGCAATCAGCAAGAAAAAGATAAACATGCTGACCGAATCGTAATAGACATGGCCGTGACCGGTGACGGTAAACCAGACACTCGCCACAAACGACAGCCACACCGCCAGCACCACGGTGACATCCATGCCAAACTGCTGATTTTTAAGACTTCGCCAAGCACCTTGCAAAAAAGGCCAGCCGCTATACAACAGCACTGGTACCGTCAGCAACAAGGCCAAACCCCGCAAAAAATGCCAGATGCCGCGTTCCACCTGCATATCATCAGCAAGGTAAAACACCACGGAAATCATCATGATCTGCATCGTCAAGAGTCCGGCCACCGCCAAACGCCGCAGCAACGTCCGCCGTTCTTGCCGCAACTGCGCCTCTTGCTTTTGGCTATCGTAAGGATAAGCGCGATAGCCAATACTTTGAATTGCTAAAAGAATTTCACTGAAAGCGATGACATCCGGCTGCCACTGGACGATGGCCCGTTGATTGGCGTAATTGACATAAAACTGCGTAACCCCAGCCAGGCGTTGCACATGCCGCTCGTTTAACCACACACAAGCCGCGCAGGTAATGCCTTCTATAATCAAAGTGGCGGAGCGGCTGCCATCGGCATTCACACGGCTAAAGCCTTGTTGCAACAGCGAATGATCATAGATTTTTACCGCACTATCGGCAGGCAAAGCTGTCCCCGCCGGTTTTTCACGCTGTTGATAATAGGCACCCAATCCTTCAGCAAAAATAGATTCGGCAACGGCACGACACCCAGGACAGCAAAACTCCCGCTTTTCACCGGCAACTTCGGCTGGAAAAGCGCCAATTCTTGCCGGTAAATTACAATGATAACAGCGGGTTGTGGATTCAGATTCAGACATACACGGCCATTTTAGAGCGCTTCCTTAAGCCAGGTATGAGCACGAATCTCATGCACGGCGGATTCTTTTTTAATCAATACATACAATTGCCAACGTCCAGGTGCCGGTAAATCCACCACGGTTTGATAGATGCCAGGTTCAATTTCTTGTAACATCATCTCGCTATCCAAACGCTTATCTGACAAGCGCCAAAACACGCCCTCAACTGCCGCGGCACTCAGAGGTTTTCCTTGAGCATCATTGAGTTGCAAACGAAAAACATTCGGCTGACCAAAATAAGCGGTATCTAACCAACCCTTTTTCACCTGCCAACCGCGCTGTTCTTGCAGATCACGCGCCGCCCGATAATCGTTAAACAGCGCCTCTTTTTTTTGAAAATTATGGGTAATGGTGCCGGGGAAAAACGAAGTCACGGCACGATCTTGGGCATCCGGCAGCACTACTTGCGCCAGATTACCTTCCAAACCTTTTTGCGACAGGGTGATCCACAAGGCATCCACCAAGGCCAAAATCAGGAAAAAGCTGATAATAAACAAGGGCGGCCATTGAAAGCGGTTATCGGCGACACCTTCCTCCCGCGCCCGCCGCTCACGAATGGAATAAATCAAACCCAAGCCATAACAAGCAGTTAAATAAAAAGCCAGATGAATGGCCAACACATCCAGACCCGGCCAGTTAATGATCGTTTGTGGGATATAAATCGCCAATGCCGCCAAACTTATCAACAAACTCGACTGCAAAGGCGTTAAACGCAGTAAGCGATATAACAGGAAAAAAGCGAGAATAATCAAGCCTACGCCCAGGGCGAGGCTTTGCACTAAATCGGCCATGGTTGCTCCAAAAACTTAAGAACCGGCGCTCGAAAACACCGAAGAAACCCGCAGATCAGGATGTTTACCGTTTTGATCTTGCAGCACAAAAGTCAAGGGCAACTGACGCGGCGAGGCATCCGATAACGCCAGTTTTACCCGCACGGTAATGCTTAAACTTTGCTCTGGTGCTAACTGCAAATTTTCTAAACGACCTAAATCCAACTCCGCCCCAGGTAAGGCTTCAATCGCCAAGGCAAAGGCGATGTCGTCTTGGGTTTTGTTGTTGATTTTCAAAAGATAGGTATTTTGAATGCGTCCATCCGATAATTGGACAAACAACGGTTGTCGCTGTTGTGAGGCCAGCATTTCCCAAGGTGCGGTTTCTACGACCGATTTGGTCAACAACAGCCCGGCGACAATCAACACCAAGGCATAACCGATCACTTTTGGCCGTAACCAGTGGATTTTTTTGCCTTCATTGAGTTCGCGCTCGGAAGAATAGCGGATCAAACCGCGTGGCCAATGCAGGCGATCCATGATTTCATTACAGGCATCAATGCACAAACCGCAGGAAATACAGCCAAGTTGCGAACCTTCGCGGATGTCAATGCCGGTGGGACAAACCTGTACGCAATAGCCGCACTCAATGCAATCACCGTGCCCTTCCGCTTGGCGCTCGTCGCGGCTTTTATGCGCACGTTCCACTTTGGCACGACCGGCCGCGCCTTCGCCACGATTAAAGTCATAGGCAACAATGGCCGTATCGCGATCAAACATCACCGACTGAAAACGCGCGTAGGGACAGATATGCAAACAGACATTTTCCCGGACAAAACCGGCAAAAAGATAGGTCGTCGCCGTTAAAATACCCACTGTGGTATAAACCGTTGAATTGGCTTGACCGGTAAAAAAATTCACGGCCATTTCCGGTGCATAAGTCCAATAGGCTGCAAAAGTAAAACCGGTGGCAAAGGCGATCAGAAGCCAAGAAAGATGCGTTGCGCCGACCCGCCAGGTGCGATCCCAACTCCAACCAGCGGCATCCCGACGCATTTTTTGCGGCTTTTCGCCTTGAAAAAAGCGCTGCACCAAACCAAAAGTATCGCTCCACAGCGTTTGAAAACAGAAATAGCCGCAAAAGACCCGGCCAAAAACCGTGGTAGCGGCAAACAGAAAAAAGGCGGCAATCATCAACACGCCAGACAACCAAAAGATGTCCTGGGCAAAGACAACTAAATCAAAAATATAAAAATGTTGACTGGAAATATCGAACATCACCGCTTGATCTTTAGCCACCGCACGCGGCCAGGGCAACCAGGGGGTAACAAAAAAAACGGCAAAAGCAATCAATAAAATCAAAGATTTGAAATTACGAAACGGACCTTTAACCGAACGCGGATAAATTTTAATCGGCTGGGGGGCAAGATTGGACATAAGCGGTGCCAGATAGAAAGGAAAAAACGCTGACAGAATGCAAAACTCCCGCTGCCTTTGGCTTAACGGGAGTCAAAAAGAACAGCTTATTATTGGCCGCCACCAAATTCCTGATGCACATAGGCGGTCAGGATGCGGATTTCTTGTTCACTCAAACGATTGCCTTGTGCTGGCATCAAGCGATTGATACCATTGCGAATAACGCCTTTAACGGCTTCTTTTTTCGCCGCAACACTATCCGCTAACGGGACTTTGGCTACCGTCCAGATGTTATCGGTTAAATTAGCTGAACCAAGCGAATATAACCCCGTGCCATTTTCGGTATGACATTGATAACAACCACCAGCATAGCCGTTGAAAATTTCTTTGCCGCGAGTCGCCGCTTCCGCATCGACGCTGTGATCGGACATCGCCAATACATAAGTTGCCACATCATCAAGCTGCTGATCATTCAAAGCAGTAGCATCGTAATAGGGCATATAACCTTGTCGGCCATTGATTAAGACGTGTTCAATTTGTTGCAAACTGCCGCCCCATAACCAATCATCATCCACCAGTACCGGGTATTGACCAACGACCCCAACGCCACCTTGACCATGGCAAGAAGCGCAGTTGGTGGCAAACAACTGCCTACCGGCGGCACGAACAAAGCCCATGGCCTCAGGACTGGCAAGCATTTGTTCATAGTCTAAAGCGGCAATGCTTTGCGTCGCTTCGGCGTAACGGGTAGCCGATGGACCGCTTTGCATATCTTGAATATACAAATAGCGGGTATTCCAACCGACGTTTACTTTTTCCCCATCTTTTTCAATCGTTAAGGTAGCAATGCCTTTGGTATAGTCATTACCGACCGGCCAAGCCGGGTAAAGAATAAAATAGGCAATAGTGAAAACAAACGTGGCATAAAATGACCACAACCACCAGCCAGGCAGGGGGTTATTATATTCCTGGATATTTTCATCCCAGGCGTGACCTGTCGTACTACAGGTCGTTTTAGGATTTTGGGTTACTTTGCTCATGGGTTCCTACGGTATCGTTAGCTTCTTTTTTAAGGGTTGGATCTTCGTCATCCAAAAAAGGAATATATTTAAAAGTTTCAAGGCGTTTTGAGCGCTTTTTTCCCGTCAAGACATACAAAAGTATGCCAAGATAAACGCCCAAAAAAAGCACCAGTGCTAGGCTTTTGCTATTGCCCAAGTCGGTAATCCACAACCAAAGTTCAAGCATTGGGAAACCTCACAAGGCCGCTGTCGCAGCCTAAAAAATTAACGGAATTCGGCAAAATAGCCTTCTTCATATTGCGAAAAGTCCACCATGGTGCCAAGCACTTGCAAATAGGCAACCAAAGCATCCATTTCGGTGATACGTCCTTGAATACCATCCCAATTCCGGCTTTGCGCTTGAGCAACAAGATTTTTTTCTGCCTGGCGAATATCGAGTTTATTGGCGACATCGGCACCAAATTTTTCAACATTGGCTTGATAGTCTTCTTCGCTCAAAGAATACGGTACGCCGACTTTCCGCAACGCCTGCATCCGCAAAGTGATGTCGGCATATTTCAGATCATTTTCTAAAAGCCAAGGATAATTTGGCATGATGGATTCCGGCACCAAAGAACGCGGCGCAATCAAATGCTGCGTATGCCATTCATCGGAATACTTGCCGCCAACCCGCGCTAAATCCGGCCCAGTACGTTTAGAACCCCATTGAAATGGATGATCATATTGCGATTCTGCGGCAAGCGAATAATGGCCATAACGCAGATATTCATCACGGAATGGCCGAATCATCTGCGAATGACAGTTATAGCAGCCTTCGCGCACGTAGATGTCGCGGCCACGCACTTCCAAAGGCGTGTAAGGGCGCACACCCTCGACTTGTTCCACGGTATCGTTGATGCGAAACAAGGGCACAATTTCCACCAAGCCGCCGATGCTGATCACCAAAAGCGTCAACATCACCAAAAGGCCAGCGTTTACTTCAACAATTTCATGACGAATTTTCATAAACTTTCCTTATATTCTCTAAACTTAGGCTTGAACCGGCTGAACGTTGCCCGGCACTTCCACAGCTTCCCGACGTTTGGCCAAAGCAATGGTCATCGCCACGTTGTAAGCAAAAAGCAACATGCCGACCAAGAAGAACATGCCACCGATAGCGCGAACGACATATGGACCGTGTAAAAAGACCACGGATTCGGTAAAGCTATAGGCCAAATTGCCATATTCATCAAAGGCGCGCAGCATCAAACCTTGACCAATACCGGCCACCCACATCGCAGTGATATAAAGCACAATGCCGATAGTCGCTAAGAAGAAATGCACATAGATCAATTTCACGCTGTAAATCGTGGTATTCCAAATCCGCGGAATCATGTGATAGAAGGAGCCAAAACTCACCATCGCCACCCAGCCCAAGGCACCGGAATGCACATGGCCTACCGTCCAGTCGGTGTAATGCGATAAGGCATTGACACTTTTCAGAGACATCATGGGGCCTTCAAAAGTGGACATGCCATAAAACGACAAAGAAGTGATTAAAAAGAGCATGATAGGATCAGTGCGTAATTTATGCCAAGCGCCGGAAAGCGTCATAATACCGTTGATCATGCCACCCCAAGACGGCATCAAAAGCAAAATCGAAAACGCCGCCGCCAAAGAAGAAGTCCAATCCGGCAAGGCCGTCCAATGCAAATGGTGAGCGCCCACCCACATATACAAAAACACCAACGCCCAAAAATGCACGATAGATAAACGATACGAATAGACCGGCCGACCGGCTTGTTTAGGCACAAAGTAATACATCATGCCCAAAAAGGCGGCGGTCAAGAAAAAGCCCACGGCGTTATGGCCATACCACCATTGGGTCATGGCATCTTGTACACCAGAAAAGAGGCTGTACGACTCCATACTGAACAAAGCGATAGGCATTTGTAAATTATTGAAAATATGCAAAAGCGCTGTCGCTAAAATAAAGGCCATAAAGAACCAGTTAGCGACATAAATGTGTGGTTGGGTACGACGGATCAAAGTGCTGAAAAAGACAAAGAAATAGGTCACCCAAACGACGGCAATCAATAAATCCACCGGCCAAGGAAACTCTGCATATTCGCGGCTTTGACTAAAACCGGCCATATAACTGATAACACCTAATACTAAAGCCGCTTGCCAACCCCAGAAGGTAAAATTAGCCAAACCATCATTAAACAAACGGGTCTGACAGGTGCGCTGCACGATGTAATAGGAAGTCGCAAACAAAGCGCTACCGCCAAAACCAAAAATCACCAAGGTGGTGTGTACTGGACGCAAGCGACCAAAAGTCAGCTCAGGAATATCGAAATTCAGGAACGGCCAGGCCAATTGACTGGCAATCCAGACACCGGCCAACATGCCCAAAATGCCCCAAATGACGGTGGCAATGGCAAATTTTTTCACGATGTCGTAGTTGTAAGTGTCCGAATAACATTGAACACGACTACCAGCCGCGCTATGCGCTGGCAAAACGACCGCAGGCGTTGCTTGAGACATAGGAAGATACCTCAAAAAAAATATCTTAAAGGAAACCGTAGGATACGGCGGAAAGACTGACTCTCTATCAGAGATACAAAAAGTCAGTGCCGATTATACTCTGGCACTTCGCCAGTGCAAGATAAAGAAATCGTCACACTGACCGATATATTTTATTTATAAAACAAATTTTTGGCTTATGTTTTTGTCAATTTATTTCAAAATATTCAAAAAGCCTGAAAGACTGTCTTTTTCAGACTTTCAGCGCTTAAAAAACCAAGCGTTTACGGGTAAAAACGACCGCTAGATAAAAACCAAGCCAGGCAAAGCCGACTAAGACACTCAAAGATAACCAAAAATTTTCCCACGGCATCCCAATGAGTAAAGGCCGCAACAGTTCGATAGCTTGGGTTAAAGGCAGCCAAAATACCCAAGGCTCCAACCAATCCGGCAGGGTCGCAATCGGATAAAACACACCACAAATCAAAAGCGAAGGCGTGATCACCAAAGTAAAATAATATTCAAAAAAATCATAATTGGCCGCCAATGCCGACATCAGCAAGGCAAAACCGGCAAAAGCCAAACTGATTAAAAAAAGGAGCGGGATCAACAATAACCAAGCCCAAAAACTCGGTGTAATAGCACCTAGAAAAAACGCCACCAAAACAATAGCCAAGCCGGCAAAGGTACCTTTGAAGGCCGCCCAGAGCCACTCCGCCAAAATAATGTCATCTAAATCCAACGGGGTGGCTAAAATCGCCTCAAAGGTGCGCTGGGGAATCATCCGCGAAAACGACGAATACATGCCTTCAAAAGAGCTAGTGTTCATCGCCGCCGACGCGGCCAAACCTGTTGCCAAAAAGGTCAAATACGGCAAACCGCCCATGTCACCGACAAAAAAACCCAAGCCAATACCGATACCTAAAAGATATAACAAGGGCTGACCAAAATTTAAGGCCAAGGACGCACCCATCAAGCGCTGCCAGACCAAAAAATTGCGATAGACCACCCGCAACGCCGCCTGCAAACGCAACTGCGGCCAGCGCCAATGATGATTCGCTTGTGAAAAAAAGGAAAAAACAGACAGAAAGGAAAAAAACGAAAGGCGTGGCTTCATGTGCGTAAATCCCGACCGGTCAATTTCAAAAAAACGTCTTCTAAATTGGCAGGCCGATGCTGAAACACCACTGTTTCTGGCAATTCCTCCAAAGCCTGCGTCAAGGGTTTGACATCATTGGCATAAATAAAACAGCGTTCGGGTAAGGCTTCCACCTGCACCGCTGACCACAAGGCTTGCGGCAGTCGCTTTTGCAGTTGTTCAAGCGTTGCCTCCACTTCTAACACCATCGCTGGTAAATTTTTTTGAATGATCTGCCGAGGTGAACCTTCCAACAATTTACGGCCATGATCCATCAACAAAATATTTTCACACAGCCTTTCGGCCTCATCCATATAGTGCGTGGTCAGCAGAATGGTTTTGCCTTGTTTTTTCAAGAGCCGCAGCCGCGACCACAATAAATGCCGCACCTGTGGATCAAGGCCGGTGGTCGGCTCGTCGAGAATGATTAAATCCGGGTCATTGATGAGTGCGCGGGCAATAGTCAAGCGCCGTTTCATACCGCCGGAGAGCGTCATAATTTTTTGTTCGGCTTGTTTTTCCAGTTCAACAAAAGCCAATAATTCATTGATACGATTAGCTAAAATTTTTTTCGGAATGGCAAAATAATGGCCAAACATCTGCAAATTTTGCCGCACGGTAAAATCGGGGTCGAGGTTATCCATCTGCGGCACCAAACCGAGTCGCTTGCGAATCTCTCGACCTTTTTCCGGCATCGGCAAACCAAAAATCTGCAAACTGCCAGCGGTTTTTGGCGACTGTCCCATCAACATCCGCAAGGTCGTGGTTTTACCGGCACCATTGGGACCCAAAATGCCGAAAAATTGTCCAGGACGCAGACAAAAATCCAAATCCGCAACCAAAGTTTTTCCGGCCAAGTGCTTAGTCAAGCCACGACTTTCAACAATACAATCAACGCTGAAAGACAAGTTTACCTCCGGTTGTTGCCGCTAATTCGGGCACTTTGACAAAATCGGCCTGACGGCTGGGGTCTGCCACATGATGCCAAACTTCACAATGTAATTTTTCAAATAAGGTATTGTCTTCAAAATAAATTTCCGTGATTTTTGACGTCACCGTCGCAGTAATTGGCAAGGCTTGTCGTTCCACCCGCGCAATCCGCAAGGTAGTGGACGGCAGCAGACGCTCCCCACCTGGGGAAGACAAACGCAAGGCGCAAAGGGGATACCACAAGGTTAAATCCTCCGTTGGTGCAGCCAATTTTCCGCCCTGGAAACGCAGATCACGCACATTGGGCGCAACCATAGTTGCCTCCACCCAACGCAAGCGCTGACCTTTTTGTAAATCATAAAGATAGGCCAACATGGTCGTTTCAAAGGCCAGCGGTTTCGCCGCCTGACAGCCCCAGAGCAGCAGCCCGCACAACCCACAAAGCAGCAGCAGTCCCGTTCGCACAACGCCCCCGATTTTTTCTAAACTTTTTTCTAACCTTTTAATTTTACTAATGAATTACAAAGAAAGCTCGCGCAGTACCCGAAAGCCTAAATTCACATCCAACTCATCCCAAAGCCTTTTGCTCCGCGCCGCGCTTCGCGCCCTGGTCAAAGGTTCAAACCACGAACCGCCACGCACCGTAACCCACAGACTTTGCTCGATTAAAGGCCGATTTTCTGGCAAAAGTTCGGTGTAATTTGCCCGCCACGGACTTTGCGTAAACTCCCAAACATTGCCGTGCATATCGTACAAGCCCCAGAGATTATACGCAAAACAACCCACGGCAATGGCACGGGGATAACGCAGACAGGTCGGCCCGAGAATGCGCGAACCGTCATTTAATTCCCGCCGTGGATTGGCATGAACATCTTTGCAAGTCACGGTTTCGCCAAAATAATACGGCGTGGTCGTGCCGGCACGCGCCGCATATTCCCATTCCACTTCCGTAGCCAAACGATAGCGCTGACCGGTTTCGGCGCTCAACCAAGTTAAATAATCCTGAACCTGCTGAAAACGCAGATTGACCACCGGCTCAGCGTCGGAAGTGGTTAATAATTCTTGCGAAAAAACAAAACCCGTCGCCTGTTGATAACGTGCAAACTCTGCGGCAGTAATTAAATAACGTCCCAAGGCAAAAGGCCGTTCGACTTTTTGATAATGTTGTGGATATTCATTGGGATGCGCCGCATATTCCGCCGGTGCTGCGCCCATTAAAAAACGACCCGGCGGGATGACTGCCAATTCCGGCCCCTGGCCACCGCTTTTCAAAGTATCGTGAAAACTGATTTCTAACTGACAATCTTCGGCAGCAACTTGCTGTAAATACAATAAATCCTCTGAAGAACAATCATGAACAAAAGGCAAGTCAGCTATTTTTTGCATTGCAATTCCTTAAAAAAATCAAAGACACCAAAGCCAAACTTTGGCATTAAACTAAAGCGCTACTATAACTGGCTTTCCTTAGCGATAGAATCATTTTTCCCTTGAGGTTTCTTATGCTTATCCCCCAACAAATTGCGGCTAAAGTCATCGCCATTGACGATTTAACTGAAACGATAAAAAAGTTTACTTTTCAACATACAGCGTCACATTATCCGCAAAAACCTGGCCAATGGCTTGACCTCTGGCCAAATCCCAAGAATCAAGCCTTGATTGGCGGTTATACCTTAATCAATCTTGAAAATAATCAAGGATTTTTAGAAATAGCGGTCAAAAAAGCAACCAATCATCCAGCCACCCGCTATCTTCATCAACAACTTCATCAAGGTGATATGGTTTTGCTTTCGCCAGCGCAAGGCAATTTTGTTTTACAAGATAATGACAAACATAGCTTTTTTGCTGCCGGCATTGGGGTGACGCCCATCATCGCCATGCTGCGTGCTTTGGCAAAACAAGAGCTGCACAAACAAGTACAGATTTTCTACAGTCAACCCGCGCCAGAAGCAGCACCTTTTTGGTCGGAAATACAAAGCCTATGCCTTGACAAAAATTGGCAGCTTTATCCTTTTTGGAGTCAACGGGGGGAACGCTTAACCTTGACGATAGCGCAAGAAAAACTTCAGGAAAAACAAATGGCAAACAGCGCAATTTATGTCTGCGGCCCGCTGCCATTTGTCGAAATGCTGGTAGAAGGTTTACCCAAAGGCGGGATTGCCGAAAATCGCTTATTTTATGAACGCTGGCAGCGGGGACATGGGAAGGTTTAAGTTAAATAAAAACAATTTTTTAACAGAGCTAGAGCAAAACAAGAAGTTATAATGGTATGGTACTTTATATTTCACAATGTCCATAACACTGACGAAAAAAAAATTAGGTATAACAAAATGATAGATACAGTTATTGAAGGCGACTGCCTAGAGATTATGAAAAATATCCCAGATGCTTCTATAGATATGATTCTTTGCGATTTACCTTATGGGACAACACAAAATAAATGGGACTCTGTTATTGATTTAGAAAAACTGTGGGCACTTTATGAAAGAATTATAAAAGAAAATGGCGCAATTGTTTTAACAGCACAAGGATTATTTACGGCAAAGCTAATATTAAGCAACGAAAAACTGCTTAAGTACAAGATAATTTGGATAAAATCAAAACCCACAAATTTCTTAAATGCAAAAAAACAACCGCTCCGTAAGCATGAAGATATCTGTGTTTTTTACAAAAAACAACCTATATACAACCCACAAATGACAAGCGGGGATGCCTATGACAAGGGAATACGAAAAGATCAATTCACGGGTAGCTATGGCGATTTCAAGCCAAAGCATATAAAAAGCAGTGGTGAAAGATATCCCAATGATGTCGTTTTTTATGAAGGCGAAAGTGTCGATGACTATCTCTATGTAAAAACTGCCGAAAGCGAAGGAAAGGTTTATCATCCAACACAAAAGCCTATTGAATTAGGAAGATACCTTATTAGAACTTTTACAAACCCAGGAGACTTAGTATTGGACAATGCCTGTGGTAGCGGAAGTTTTCTCTTGTCAGCAATATTGGAAAATAGACATTTTATAGGTATAGAAAAAAATGAGGCAGTGGTATTACATAAAGTACAACCAACGGACTACATAAAAATTTGTAATGAAAGGATAGAAGAAACAAAGCAAAAAATGAAGAATGAACAGCCAGAGTTAAATCTTTTTACAAATTTTGCTGATCATTAAAAAAACAAAGGTGAGCAAATGGCAAGAATTACCTATAACGAAAGAAGCTGGGCAATAGACGTAATAAGTGAAATCAACTTGTATCTTGCAAATAGAAGTTGGCACTTTAAAAGTGCAGGTGGAGAAAGCACCATAAGCAACGAGAAGTCAAGTCTATTTCCTGATGTGTTAATTTTCAAAGACCAAACACGAAATATCATTTTGCAAGGTTGGGAGTTGAAAATGCCTGACACAGGAATTAATGATGCTGAGTTAATTAGCAATGCAATCAAAAAAGCCAAAATTTTACAAAGAAACAGCTTTGTTCTATGGAATGTAAAAAGTGCCGTTCTTTACTCTAAACAAGGAGATTCATTCTCTATTTTGAAAACTTGGAATGATATCGACATCAACAAAAGAACAGAGGTAAAACCCAAAGAAGTTCTTTGGAAATCTCTACTCCATACAATACTAGTGGACTTAAACAGCTATTTTGAATCAGGAGAAATTTCAGATGATGTTTCTACAGAAATTTTAGCTGTGGATGCAATCATTGATGTTATACTCGAAAATATATCCTCAACAGCAGAAAATATACGGGCAAATTTTAGGAGAAATTCAAGACTTGAAGCCGAAATAAACCAATGGTGGTTATCCTCAGCAACTGAATATGGCTACAACCCTACAGCAACGCAAGACGCTTCAAATAAACTACCAACTCTATCCAAGGTAATTTTAACCGATTGGGTTTTTAAAATCATCTTCGCTAATGTTCTGAAAAGGCATTTTAATGAAGCAAGAGCAATAGAATCAATAAACAATGGAACTTCGATTGAACAAGCAAAGGGAATAATTGCATCAATATCCGAGCATTACAATTTTTGGAACATTTTCAGTGATAATAGTGTTAAACATCTTTAGAAAGGATGTGATTGAATTAGAAACAGGGCAGAATGTAACTTTCAAAGACCCGAATAATGGAAACGATATTGTAAAACCTTTTCCTGCTATTGATTATGTTATTTCAAACTTACCATTCATCAAAAGTAAAGAAATTGAAGTCTTAAACTCGAACATAACTGAAATAAACAATTTCATACAAGAAGAAGCCGACACCATAAAATCATTAAGTGGCAAAAGCGATATTTTCGCTTATATACCATTTTATTTACATCAATTGCTTTCTGAAAACGGAAAAATTGGGCTGATACTTTCTAATGCTTGGTTAGGAACTGATTACGGTGAGATTTTCTTAGAGCTTATTCAAAAATTCTATGACATTGAGACTGTCGTGATTTCAGGAAAAGGAAAATGGTTTGACAATGCAAATGTAGTAACTACTTTTTTGATTGCAAAAAAGCGAAATCCAGATACTCAAATAAACCAAAACAGAACCATTTCATTTTGCACCCTAAAAGAGAGCATTAATGAAATCCCTGACATTAAACAATTAAGCGAAAATATTTTATTGAAATCTAATAATCAATTTGTAGCTGTTCAGAATTATTCAGTCAATGAGATAGCTAATTTTGAAACCATTGGTGTCCCTTGGTGCGGTTACTTTGCAAATCTTAATTGGCTTGCGGAAGTTTCAGAAAAATTAATTAACTGTAATAGGTGCTTTGCAATGGATTAGAAGTTTTGAAAATCAAAACAACGAAACAGGCGTTCCGCTTCCTCAGTCTTTGCGTAAAGCAAATATGTTTTGGTATGAAATGAAAACCGAAAATATGGCTGACTTTGTCGCAAACGTGAATTACGATAGAAGTTTATTTATTGCAACCTTTGCAAATCGTTCATTCATTGACCAAAGAATGATTGGTCTCTCACTTAAAGAAGATTACCAAAATGAAAACAGAATTTTATTGCTTGCCTTATTGAATAGCGTTTTAAGTATGTTTTTCATTGAAAGTTTTGGCTTTGGTAGAGGTTTAGGAGCACTTGATTTGAGAGCTACAAAATTTGAACGTGATTTTAAACTATTAAATTTAGAACTTTTATCAGAAGAACAAAAACAAAATATAATCAGTGCTTTTCAACCACTGACAAATAGAAATAGGTTGCCTTTAGAACAAGAAGTGCAACAAGCAGATAGAGTGAATTTTGAAAAAGTTCTTTTTGAAGCATTCGGAATTTCTGAACATTACGAAGCAATAAAATCATCATTGTTACATCTATATGGAATCAGAATTTGCGGTAAAAAAATAACAAGAGTGAATGGCAATGACGCTTTTTGCCATTAACACAAAACGTCATTTTCGTTAATAATGTCTTAGATTATTAACGCTTCAGTTAAAAAACCAAAACCTACTTCTCTCAACAAGGCAGAGGCATAAGCCTCAGCGATAATGCCGCAAAAAATCAAGTAACTCGTTGATATCTTTCGGCAGTGGACTTTGGAAAGTCATCATGATGCCGGTATCGGGATGCGCCAAAGTCAAAGCCGAGGCATGGAGCGCTTGCCGCGGAAAACTTTGAATTGTTTGCCGATAGTCAAAAGGCCACTGGCCACGCAACGGCGCGCCATACAGAGGATCGCCGACAAGCGGCTGATGAATGCTTGCCAGATGCACGCGAATTTGATGCGTTCGTCCGGTTTCCAACTGCACTTGTAAGGCGGTAAGCCCTGGAAATCGCTCGACTAAACGGTAATGGGTGATCGCCTCGCGGCCATCCTCGCGCACTGCCTGCTTCAAGCGATCCCGTGGATGGCGGCCAATGGCTTTGTCTATTGTCCCGCCGCCGCTCATCTCGCCTTGCACCAAGGCAAAATACTGTCTTTGCGCACTATGTTCTTGCAGTTGCCGCGTCAAGGACGTTTGTGCCGCTGGCGTTTTCGCCACCATCAGAAGGCCGCTGGTATCTTTATCCAAACGATGCACCAGACCGGCGCGTGGCAATTCGGCCAGCGCCGGACGATGAAATAACAAGGCATTCAAAAGCGTCCCAGCGGCTTGTCCGGCACCGGGATGCACGGTTAAACCAGCAGGTTTATCAATAATTAACAGTTCGTTATCTTCATAAATAATGGTCAAGGGCAAATCTTGTCCTTGATCCCTTAACGCGGCGACCGCCGCCAACTGCAAGGAAAAAAAGGCAACAGCATGGTCTTTGCTGTTGGCTTTGGGCGCAATCGCCTGACCTTCGGCATCAAAAAGTTGTAACTGGCCATCTTTCAGCCATTTTTGCAATTGACTGCGTGAATATTCGGGCAGCAAGGCCGAGAGCGCCTGATCCAAACGCAGGCCGCGCAGACTTTCGGGAAAAGCACAGTTCTGTGCATAGCGATTTTCCTCTATAGTAGCGGCAGTGTCCTTTTCATCTAACTTAGCATATTCAAAATGTTCAAATTCTTCAGACATTTACTTCCTTTTTTCTTGTTAAGCATCATATTGGTGAATAGCGGTTGTTTTGGCGGCAAAAAAGCCGACCCGACCGCCGGTTTAAGCGAAACTGAGATTTTCGGCCAAGCCAAAAATGCCTTGTCGCGCAATGAATTTGAAGAAGCCGTGGAATTATTGCAAAAACTCGAAGCACGTTACCCCTTTGGTAATTATGCCAAACAAGGCCGTTTGGACATGGCCTACGCGCATTATAAATTTGGCAATTACGAAGAAGCCGAAGCGGTATTGGATCGCTATATGCGCGAGCATCCCAATGGTCCGGCGCTGGATTATGCGTTGTATATGAAGGGCTTGATCAATACGAGTTTTAAGCGCGGCATTGTTGGCAATCTGTTTCCCAAAAATCCCGCGCAACACGACACGAGTTTTATTTTGATAGGTTTTAATGCTTTTACACGCATTGTCGAAGAGTTTCCCGACAGTCGCTACGCGCCTGATGCCGCGCAACGGCTGGTGTATTTACGCAATGCTCTGGCCGAACACGAATTATTGACCGCCAAATATTATTTTGAACGTCAAGCCTTTGTCGCCGCTGTCAACCGTGCGCAATTTTTGTTGGAACGCTATCCCGAAGCGCCAGCAACTCTCGAAGCGCTGGCCATTTTGGCACAAAGTTATGAAAAATTAGGTTTAAGCGAGGCAGCGCAACGGGTGGAACGGGTGCGTGCGGTGAATGAAAGTGCGCCAAAGTGAAAAAATTTCCCGCCTCGGCGCAAAAATTCTGGCAAAAGTTCCGGCAAAAGTTCCGGCGCTGGTCAGCACTATTTACTAACCAGCGCCTTGCCGGAATGGTGAGCCGCGACACCTCGACTGGCTTTTTTCAAGCCATCTTATCGGCGCGGAATCACGTTCACGCGCTCGGAAATACGCTGATACTCGCCATCCAACAGCCAATCAAACACCACCATATATTCCATCACCCGTTTGACATATTTCCGAGTTTCCTGGAACGGGATGCGCTCAATCCAAATATCTGCTGGTAATTCAACGAGATGCTGCCAAGCACGCGAACGTCCCGGACCGGCATTGTAGGCCGCCGTCGCCAGCACATAGTTGCCGTCAAAATCTTCAAGCATTTCGGAAAGATAGGCGGTGCCGAGGTCAATATTGGTTTCCGGGTCGGTGATGGCAAAACTGCTGCCGCGTCCCACTTTGCGCGCCATCGCGCGTGCCGTTGCCGGCATCAACTGCATCAAGCCGGTCGCACCCGCTGAGGAACGAATATCGGTCACATAGATACTTTCCTGCCGCATGATGCCAAAAGCCCAGGCCGGATTGATGCCATGTTTGAAACTAAAACGTGTGATTTCGTCCTGATAAGCCAAAGGAAAGCGCAAATTAAGATCATTGAAAGCGCGCACTTTGGCCACCATGGCAATGGCGCGATCATGAAAACCTTGGCGATGCGCCAAAGCCGCTAAAATTAAATAATCGTCTTCGGAAAAACGCCGTTCCAAGGCATTCCACTCCTGCCGCGCCAAGGTAGTTTGTCCCAAACGGAATAAATGCAAGGCCAAAGCGACTTCGGGATGTGCTTGCAAAAAATCATCCAATTTCTTGTTATCTTTAGAAATCGGTTGATCGTTAAATTGATAGGGCAGGTTTACTTTATCCGCCGCCAAAAAGCCGTAGTAACTGCGCTCCTGCGCGGCCAGACGATAGGCGGCCTCGGCTTCGCGCTGCCGCCCCAAACGCTCTAAAGCCCGTCCCTGCCAATAGGCCCATTGCGCTTGCACCTGCTGATCGTGATTGAGTTTTTTCAACATCGTCGCCAAGGCTTGCCAGTCATTTTTCGCCAAAAGCAGGCGTAAATAGGCTTCCATGGTGGTTTTATCCATGGCACCTGGCGGTAAATCACGCAGCCAGCGTTCCGCGTCGGGTAAATCTTTACGCGCCGCTTGAAAGGCAATTTCTTGTAAAATCTGCTTTTTTTCCTCGGTAGAAAAGTTGACCTGCCGATTCACCGTCGGCCACAGGCGCTGCGCTTCCGCCGGGTCTTTTTTGGCCAAAGTCAGCATCGCCAAGCGCATACTTTCTTGAAAATACGGATTTTGTGCATCCCGACGCACCCGTAGCACCATTTCAGGATTGACTGTCGCGCCGAGATAGATATTCGCCCAGGCTTGACCTTGTGCCGATAGCCGTCGCGCCATGGCTTTGGCCAAGTCGGTATTTTTGGCCGCTACTGCCAGTTGGATGCGCTCCCAAAGCAAGGCATCGGAAAAACTTGCATCTTCATACAGTTCTGCAAACAACGGATCGCAACTGGCGGGCAGGGAATAACCGCGCAACCAGACATCTTTGACCGCCGCCTTCACCGCCGCAAAACCCAGGCGCAAACTTTGCCGCTGTAAAAAGCTGCATTGCAAATCCACATTGCCGGTATCAGCGTACAGCGCCAAAAAATCCTCCCAACGGCCTTGGTCGCGGGCTTGCAACAGATAATCCTCGCGTAATTTTTTCGCCAGATTCGTCTCGGGATGATAACGGTCAAGATAGCTTTTTAACTCGGAACGGGAAACCCGATTAAGCCTTTGTTCTAAATCCAAAAAACCCAGGTGATACTGCGCCAGCGCATGATTCGGCAACTGCCGCAACAGCTTTTGAAATTGTGCTTCATTGCCCTGTTGGAAGGCTTGCAAAGCCGCGAGATAGCGCAAATCAGCCACTTCATTGGCCAAAGTGGCCTTGGCAAAAAAAAGCAGGGAAAAGCTCAAAAAAAGACTAAAAACCAGCAACGACAGCAAAGAAAAACTACGCATAACACTCATAACGGCTGCTCTCCGTCTATAAAATCAAAGGAATAGTCCCAGGCATAAAGCCGTGGCGTTTTTACCACAAGCGGGAAGTAGAGCGCTAGCGTGATCGGTAATATTTTTCCGGCTGCGGCATCGTGATGCCGCAGAATTTTGGCGTATTGCGCTAATTGTTCTTGGTAATGCTGTTTTTCACGCGCAAAAAAATCCTCAAGGCTTTCATTATCTTTCGGCTTGCTGGTTTTATAATCCACAATAAAACGCTTAGCCTCATCCACAAACGTGCGGTCAATAATAAAATTTCTGACCTGCGACGATTCGCGAAAACTTAATGCCCACTCAGCCTCGCCCGAATGCCCTAAAAGCCAAAGACCATCCGGATCATTTAATGTATTTTCAAGCGCTTGCCGCACTTGTTGTTGTGCAGCAGCTAAATCCGTGCTTAATACGCCTTCCTGGGTCAGCCACCAACGCATCCGCGCACCTTCGGCGGCCAAGCGCGTGATCGGCCAATGCGCTACACCATCCTGGACGATGCGCCAAAAAAAGCGGTGAATCACCCGTCCCAACTGCCGAGGTAAGAGCGAGTCGGCCTCCTCCAGTAGTTCCTCCGGCACGGCGCTGATTTCTTGTACAGTCTTGTCCGCTGCCAAGTGCAACCCTGAAAACACCGGCGGCTGCCAATCAAAAGGCAAATGCCGGCTCTCCAAGGCAGAGGCATAATTAGCAGTCGGGTCGCTTGGCCAAAGCTGCTGGTTTTCATAGTTGGCAGCATCCAAACGTGTCGGTACATTTGCTTCCTCCTTGGTATTTTTTTTAGAAAAAGCTGAATGATCAAAAAACAACTTGTGGAAAAAACTGTTTTCATGAAATTTTTTCTCTCCTGCTTCGGTAGTGTCTGCCGCCACCAACAAATGCAAGCGACTTTTCGCACGAGTCACCGCGACATACAGCAAACGCAAGTGTTCCTGCGCCTTTTTATCTTTTTCTTTTTCCTTCAATAATTTAAGCAAGGAATCGGGATGCTCAGGGCTTTGCGCCGTCAATAAAAACAAAGGTTTTCCGGCCAAGAACCATTGCTGCCAATGCAGTAGTTCTTGGTCATTTTTGTGCTTCAACGGCTGGTTTACGCCCAACAAAATCACCCGCTCAAATTCCAAGCCCTTGGCTTTATGAATAGTCATAAATTGCACCAGGCTATCGCTTTGCGTGTCGGCATACAGTCCCTCGAGCGCCTCGGCAATGGCCGCCAATGGCAAGTCCACTGCCTGGGCAAAGCGCGTGCGCAAGACTTGCCAAAAACGCAGCACTTCGCTGCGCGCCTGCTCGTCGGCCAGCGCCGCCAAGCCACCGGCAGCAAGCCAGGCGGCTTCCAACCAGGCAACCACCGGCTGGCGCTGCCGTTTTTCCTGTGCTTCGGCATATTGCTGACAGAGATTTTCAAAGCGTTGTTTTTTTTCAGGTGTTAAGCCGACTGCCCGCGCTGCCATAAAACAAAACGGCGCATCCATCGCCTCCCGCAGCCGTTGCAAATCGGCCAAAGTAAAACCCACCAGCGGCGAATGACACACCGCCAAGGCCGAGCGCATATCGGTAGGTTCCAACCAAGCGGCACAAAACGCCTGTACATCGCGCACCGCCGGTCGTTCGGCCAGCGCTTGGAGTTCCAAGCCATGAAAAGTCGGTGCCGTCGTTGGCCACTTGGCTAAAATATGTTTGATTTGACTGCGTTTTTGAAATAGCACCGCGATGCTTTTTTCATTTTTTTTATTTCCGGCGTTGCTTTCACTTCCTGCCGGTTCTTTATTTCCCGGTTCTTTATTTCTTGTGCTGGCTGTCTGGCCGTTGCTGGCGGTGCTTTCGCGTTTCAGCTCCGCCAATTCCTGTTGCAACAGCGCCATAAGCACGGCCATTTCTTGGTCTTTTTCACAAAAATGCCAGGTGACGGGTTTGTTTTCGGCTACATCCTGGCGCGTTGTCACTGTCGCTTTGCTAAAGGCCACGCTGCCGCTATCGAGATTGGAATGCGTCGGGAAAATCCGTTGAAAAACCGCGTTATACCATTGCACCAAATGGGCGCGGGAGCGGAAATTTTCGCTTAAGGAACAAGCTATTAAATTACGGCTGGCAAAAGTTTTTTCCTCGAAAATCTTGATAAACAAGGAAACTTCCGCTTCACGAAAGCCATAAATGGACTGCATTGGGTCGCCGACCAAAAAGAGCGTCCGGCCATCGTCTGGCAACCAGCCGGACAAGAGTTTTTCCAGCAGTTGATATTGGCTGTAAGACGTGTCTTGAAATTCATCCACCAACAGGTGACTCAAGCGCTGATCCAGTTTCAGCAAAATATCGCTGGGCGCTTCGGCATCCAGCGGATCGGACAAGGCGCGTACTGCCGCCGCTGCCACTTCGCTGAAATCGCTTTCGCCCCGGGCGGCAAAATGTGCCACCAATTCAGCATCGGCCCAGTGCAATAATTGCAGCAAGGCGTATAACAAAGCGCAAAGTTCCGGCGCAAGGCTTGCGCTCGGCAAATGGCGCAGTTTTCCAAACTTGGCACTGTCCACGCCGTGGGATTTCAAATCGGCAATGGTTTGTTTCAAAACCTTTTTTTCAGACTCTGTATATTTCTTATCAAGATTCGTTCTCCAGACGTTTTTATCCGTTAGCAGATGACTTACCCAAGCGTCCCAATTCGCCGCATCCGCTGCTGGCAATGGAAAAATTTGCATAAAATTCTTTAACAAATCTTTTGGAAAATCAGCCAACAGATGCGCACGCAAGGCTTGCCGGTCAGAGGCTAAGGCTTGGCAAAAACTTTCGCTATCGGCCGCTTGCGCTAAAGCCTGCGCCAAAAACCGCCGCCATTGATCGCGTTTTTGTAATAAATTCACCAAGGTATCTTGCAAGTTTTGCGGGTCATTTTTCCAAAAAGTCAAAATCGTCCGCATTGCCTCGGGCTCCACTTGCGTAAAGGCCTGCATGGCACGGCCAACGACAGCGGCATAATCGGGCTTGTCGTTGATGCGGGTTTCGCTGCCCATTTTGGATAAAATCGGCAATTGCTGCACCAAGGACGCGGAAAAAGCATCCATGGTTTCAATGCGTAAGCGGCTGGTGTTTTTCAATAATTGCCAGTTTTGCTTGGCATCTTGCGCCAAAGCCGCGTTAGCCAAACGCCGCGGCACTTCGTCTTGAGGTTTTATCACCGGCTGCTTTTCGGCGGCGGCTTGCAGGGCTTTAAGAACGCGCTCGCGCATTTCGGCAGCGGCTTTTTTGGAAAAAGTCAAGGCCAAAATTTCTTCTGGCCGTTGTACTTGCGCCAATAAAGCCAAAAAGCGCCGCATCAAGAGTTCGGTTTTGCCGGAACCAGCCGGCGCTTGCACGATAAACGACTGCTGGGTATCCAAAACCGCATCGCGAACGGCTTGATCGTCGGGTAACAACACTTCGGGATAAACTTCGGGCTTTACCATGAACTTTTCTCCAAATCGGGATGACGGCATAAGGCGCTGTATTCGCAATAGGTACAGGCTTCTTTTTGCGGCTGAATGATAGCGACACCGCTTTGAATTTCTTGTACAAAAGTATTGATTGCCGCCTGCCAGGCGTGGCTTTTTTCCGCAGTCACTTCTTCGAGATCATAAAATTTTACTTTTTCCTGATGCAAAACATTGGGATGCAGATGAATATAGCCGACATACAACACCGGCGTTTTGCCGCTATTCAAAGCATAAAGTGGCAACTGCGGTTTTTTCAGACGCAGCGGCGAGCCGTCTTTATCTTGGGTTTTCAAATCTTTTTGCAAAGTCACCTGACTGCCGGTTTTATAATCCCACAGTACATAGGCCGGGCGTTGCGCTGCGGTGAGAAAAACATCGAGGCGATCCAAGCGGGTATGGACGGTAAGCTGTTCAATAGTCACGGCATTGGGATGCTCGCGGAGTTTTACTTCGAGATTTGTTAATTGATCTTGCTTGGGAATTTCGGCTTGTAAAAAAGCCGTAAGCAAGCGCTGCGCCAGGGTTTTTTCCACCGAAAAATACGGCTCGGCCAGCGCTTGTGGACGTTTTTTCTGTGCTTTGGCAAATACTTGCTCAATCAACTGCGGCAAAGTGTTATTCAAGGCAGAGGCATAAGAAACAACCTTGGCGGCATCGGGATGCTGTTGAAAAAATTTTTCGAGAATTTCATGCAGGATATTGCCGCGTTCACGGCTCGACAAAAATGGCAACAATTCCGGGAATGGCCGCAGTTTCGGCAATTGCGCTGACACATAGCCGCGAAAAGGACAACTGGCCTGATGTTCAAGAATGGTGGCGGTGATTTTTTCTGCTGTGGCGGCGCTCTGTTCATGAAAAATCGGCAGTTCCAGACTTTGTAGCCAAGGATGCTGCCAAGTTGGCAAGGCCGGCAATATCGGCAAACACGGTAATAATTGGCTCACCGCTTGCAGTTGTCCCTCGCTGCCTTGCGCGGCAACACTGATAACACCGAGAGGCGCGGCGTGGAGCAGCGCCTTTAACAAGCGCTCGGCTTTGGCCAGTTGGCCGTGCGCGGTGCTTTCCGGACGCTTGTGCTGCAATTCCTGACGCAAAAAAGGCAAAGGCCGCGCTGCTGCCGGCCAGTGACGGGCTTGCGCATCTAAAAGCCAAAGTGCATCAAAGTGTTGCGATTCGGCTTCCAAAACCCCCAAAATCTGCACCGCTGCCTCAGCGCGTCCCTGCGGTTGAAATAAAATGTCTTGTAACTGCCGTTGCAATTTTTGTTGAAAATCCGCCAATGTCAGCGGCTCCTGCCAAATACTTTCTAAAGCCACCAGTTCATCCAAAGCCTGAAGTAATCGCGCTTGGCATTGGAATTCGCCACTGCTCAAGGCGCGTCCCTTCCCTAAACCTAATGTCTGCCAAAAATTGCGTAAGTATTTGAGCCAGGCACTCCAGTTGGCTTCTTTTGGCAGAGTTTTGCGCAACTGCAAAAAAATCAGCCATTTTTCTTGAAAAATTTTCGCGGCTACTGGCAATGGCACGCTGGTCGTGGCCAGGGCGCTTGCCTTGGCGTTACTGGTGTCGAGCGCGGCCAGCGCCGGCAGGTTTTCCAATAAAATTTCAGGATTTTCGTTTTGATAAAGTGAAAAACGATAGTTTTCCAACAGTTCCCGTTCCAACCACCAAGGAAAAAACGGCGAGCGCAGCCAATCGCCAAAGGCCGGCAGCGGCAAGCTATCGCCAGATGCCAGCAAAGAAAAAGCATTGAGTGCGCTGTTTACTAAAGAAAAATCGCTTAAAGGCAAGCCAATGTTAAAACGAAAAATCGGCGCTACGTCATCGAGATGCGCTAAAGCAGCGGGCTGTAAAGTGGCCAACAAATACGCTGTCAGCCGTGGCCGCAACGCCGGTACGTCGCGGCTGATAATGCCGATATTTTTCTTGCCAGCAGCCAGTTGTTGTTTCGCCCAAAGTGCCGCCTGTTGCAGCTCGGCTTCGGCATCGGCACAAGGCGCATAAAAAAATTCGCTGTTCGGCGTTTTGGCGCTATTTCCTGCTTGGCAGTGGTAGCCGGCTTTTTCAAGGGATTTTTGTAATTTTTCTAAATTTTTTGGAATAATATCAAAGTCATAAAAAATAATTTTTTGATTTTTTTCCGGCCACAACGCCGTCCAATCGGCAGTTTGTAAAAAATTTGGCAGGAAAGCGGCATCCAGCCAGGCATTTTGTGTCAGGTTGTCGCTAAAAGTCTGCCACCATTGCAAAAAATTTAGATGATCCGGCGCATTACGATGCTCGGGGTCGTGGATAACTTCGGCAAAGGTCAATTCTTCTTGACAGCAAAAACGATAGCTTTGATAGGCAGCGGCGGCGGTACTTTCGACTTGCAGCAAGGCCAGTTCCGGGTCGGCAGCACGGGACTTTTCTTTCCATTGTTCAATAATTTGCTCCCATAAGGCCAGACTTTGCGCAGCGCTTAGCAAAGTGAAAAAAGTTGCTTCGGGAAATAGGTGCAATTGTTCGCCAGCCGATTTTTTTGGCCGACCGCGTTTTTTTGGTAGCGGGTCAAGCGCTGGGGGAGACAGGGACAGCAATTCCTGGTGGCGAAAAAAACTTTCGCGCAACCAATCTTCTAAGTGAAAAATCAACGGCGTTGGCCACACCGCACGGTTTTGCTGTTGCTGTTGATAAAAAAGACGCAGTCGGCTGGCGAGTTGCTGGTTGGCAGTGAGTAGAATCGCACCCTGACGCAGTTGCGCCAAAATGTCAGCAGTGAGAAGCATGGCGTTTCCTCAAAAATTTTTGCCGAGCCAAGATAGCAGTTTTTTCCTCAAAAAACTCATCTGAACGGCGTAGTGCTCTACCGTGGGAAATCGGACGCGCAATGCTGATGTGGATAACTTTTTCACTTGCCAAAAACCGCTTGACTTTGAGCGCTGTCCACTCGCCTTGGCCGGTTAAGGTGGGAATGCTGTCGCGGTTTAATTCTTCGGCAATGGTTTGGTCGCTGGCATCCAGATGCTCGCGCATAAGCAGCATCGCCTCGCGTAAATTGGCTTTGCTTTCAGCGCTATAGCCTTTCGCAGCTTTGCTTTGTGTTTTTAAGAGCGCCAAGATGGTGCGCAATTGTTTATTGATGATAATGTCTTGATAAATAACCTCGTCTAATGAGGCAGCTACCCGTACTAAATTTTTTTTGACGTTTCTTTTGACGTTTTTTTCTAAGGTTAAGAGATTTTCAGCGGTTTTTTCGATGACTTGTTGGGAGGCTTGGTGTACTTTGTCTTGCACTATTTTTCTATCATCTTGATGTTGATTGGTTAAATGTAAGTGCAGCGCTTGCAGCCGTTGAAATAAGGCATCGGTTTTTTTATCAAAGGTTTTTTTGAGTTCGCGTTGATCTTTATTTTATGGCGAGCAGGTCTGCTTTCATCGCTAATTGATTGGCTTGCGATGTTTCGATAAAAATCATTATTTTATTAACTAAATCATTCGCTTCGAGAGAGTTTTGCGGTTTTAATGCATAACGGCCTTCTTTGCGAAGAGTAGGGAGGAGGGTTTCCATCACAAAGCGTTCAAAGCGTTCGGCGGCGGGCAGTTTGGATTTGATGATAAGCCGGTAGAGGTCGGATTCGGGGATTAGATAGGTTTTAGGATCAAGTTGTTGATTTTCATAGAGGCGGTGATTTACCGCGCCTAATGAATTCAAATGCTTAGCATGTTTACAGTGTGCAGCAACAGCTTCATGGGGTCGAGCATAGCCTAAAATTTTCGCCACGTCAGACGCTACAAACCACGGCTCGTCGTTAATCATTACCACCCGCACGGGTAACTTATCAAATTCAAAAATGCTTAATTCGCTCATCACGCGCTCCTGATCAAAAAAGTTAGGAAAACCCGGTTTCTAGCACACGTTTTTGATTTCGGCAATGGCGAAAAGTCACTTAATCTTTTCTTTTCTCTCGTAAAGAAATAAGTCTGTGGATAACTGTGTAGATAACTCTGTGGATAACTTTTTTTAATTTAATTACTGGATAAAAAACTGCTTGACTGCGCTGTCCACACGCTTTGGCCGGGAAAACCCTACCCTCACCCTCCCCTGAGCAGGGGAGGGAAAAACAGGCAACCCTTAGGCGACTTTGATTTCCAGCACTTTCGCCTGACCGGTTACAGCGAGACGTTGGTAGCGCAGTAATTCATGAAAATTCAAGTAGCGATAGATGTCATCTGCTTGTGCATCAATGCTTTGCATCAAGGTGTGATATTCAGCCAGCGTGGGAATCCGTCCCAAACGTGCCGCTACTGCCGCCACTTCCGCCGAAGCCAAATAGACATCGGCATCCTTACCTAAACGGTTGGGAAAATTCCGCGTCGAGGTCGAAACAACGGTTGCGCCATCGGCCACCCGCGCCTGATTGCCCATGCAGAGCGAACAGCCGGGCAATTCCATCCGCGCCCCGGCCTGGCCAAAGGTGCTATAAAAACCTTCTTCTTTAAGCTGGGCTTCATCCATGCGTGTCGGCGGTGCGACCCACAAGCGCGTCGGCACCGCGCCTTGGCCTTGCGCCAGCACTTTCGCCGCTGCCCGATAGTGGCCGATATTGGTCATACAAGAACCGATAAAGACTTCGTCAATTGACCGACCAGCAACTTCGGATAAGGGTCGGATGTCGTCGGGGTCATTGGGACAGGCCAAAAGCGGCTCGGTGATTTCATCCATATTGATCTCTAAATCAAAAGCATATTTTGCCGAGGCATCGGGATGTAAGAGTTCCGATTTATTTAACCAGGCTTCCATGGCGGCAATGCGGCGGGCGAGGCTGCGCGCATCGGCATAACCTTCGGCGATCATAGCTTTAAGCAAGGTGATATTGGAGGTTAAAAATTCGGCTATCGGCGCTTGATCTAAAAGTACGGTGCAACCATTGGCGGAACGTTCGGCAGAAGCATCAGCAAATTCAAAGGCTTGTTCAACTTTGAGCGTCGGCAAACCTTCAATTTCCAAAATCCGCCCGTTAAAAATATTGACTTTGCCTTTTTTCGGTAAAGTTAAAAGTCCTTGTTTTAAGGCAACGTAGGGAATGGCATGAACTAAATCGCGCAAGGTGATGCCGGGTTGTCTTTTCCCGGTAAACCGCACCCGCACCGACTCCGGCATATCCAAAGGCATCACGCCCAAGGCCGCCGCCAAAGCCACCAAACCGGAACCAGCCGGAAAGGAAATGCCGATGGGAAAACGGGTGTGTGAATCGCCGCCAGTGCCGACGGTATCCGGCAAAATCATCCGGTTGAGCCAGGAATGAATCACGCCATCACCGGGTTTTAAGGCAATGCCGCCACGACTGATCATAAATTCTGGCAATTCATGCTGTAAGGCGACATCCACCGGCTTCGGATAGGCCGCCGTATGACAAAAACTTTGCATAACTAAATCGGCGGAAAAACCCAAACAGGCCAAGTCTTTCAGCTCATCGCGGGTCATCGCACCAGTGGTATCTTGTGAGCCAACACTGCTGACTTGCGGTTCGCAATAGGTGCCGGGCAACACGCCTTCAACCCCACAAGCGCGACCGACCATTTTTTGCGCCAAGGTAAAGCCCGTGCTGCTGCATTCGGCTGCTTGCGGACGAATAAAAATCGCTGCTGGCGGCAAGCCTAAAGCGGCGGCAGCACGGTCACTCAAGGCGCGACCAATCATCAATAAAATTCGGCCACCGGCTTGATATTCTTGCAATAAAGTTGAGGGTTGCAGTTGAAACCTGCTGATCACTTTTTCACTTTCCGCACGAATTTCGCCTTTTTCAATATCTAAAATAATCACTTGTCCCATGGTCAAGGCGCTCACGTCGCATTCAATTGGCAAAGCACCGGAATCCTCAGCGGTATTGAAAAAAATCGGCGCAATTTTGCCGCCCAAAATCACGCTGCCGCGTTTTTTATTGGGTACAAATGGCAGGTCCTCCCCCAAATGCCACTGAATGGAGTTGATGGCGGACTTGCGCGAGGAACCCGTGCCGACGACATCACCGACAAAGGCTATCGGCAAATTATCAGACATCGCTTTGAATTGTTTAATTTTTTCCAAGGCCTCCGGTAGTTTACTTTTGAGCATCGCCAAGGCGTGCAAAGGAATATCGGGACGACTCCACGCATCCTGTGCCGGCGATAAATCGTCGGTATTGATCTCGTCGGGAACACGCAAGACGCGCAGGCGCACTTGACTTGGGAAAGGCGGGCGAGCACTTAACCATTCGCCCGTTGCCCAGGAAGTAAGCACTTGTTTGGCAAAGGGATTGCTTTTAGCTTTATCCACAATGTCATGAAAAAAGTCATAAATCAGCAAAGTGTGCTTGAGTTCAGTAGCCGCTGCCGCAGCAAGTTCAGGAAAGTCTAAAAATGCAAGCAATGGCGCGACGTTATAACCGCCTTGCATGGTGCCTAATAAACGCACAGCCTGAAGTGGTGCAAGCGCCGGGCAAAGAATTTCGCCTTTGGCCACCGCCGTTAAAAATCCGGCTTTGACATAGGCGGCAGCATCCACGCCAGGCGGCACGCGCTTCAGCAATAAGTCAAGCCAAGGAGCGGCGACTTCTGGCGATAACTTTGGTAAAAATTCCACTAATTCCGCAACTTGCGCAACGGTGAGCGGTAGCGGCGGTAAACCTTGGGTGGCACGGTCTTGTTCAGCGGCAAAATAAGCATCTAACATATTTTCCTTTTCCTTCAAAAATTCTAAAAAAATCAATCAATAAAAATTTTTTCAGCAGCCAGCAATTGTGCAAATAGCAAGGCCGCTTGCGCAAAATCATAGTCCTCTAAAGCCGCCAGCAAGGGTTCGGCGGCTTCAGCAAAAACTTGCTGCAAAAAGTCCACCAACTGCGGCTCAAGAATCGCTGACTCGGCCAGCGCTTGGCGAATTTTTTGTAATTTTTCAATATAATCCAAAGAGTTACACAGATTCACTTTAGGCACTGCGGCTTTGATCGGTACGGCTTGCGCCTGGAGATAGGCGCTGATCGCCGCTTGACTGTGAGAAAAAACTTCGGCAGCCGTGATCAAGAAAAACGCCCGATTTTCTTGGTAAGGGTCTTCGCGCAGCAGTGTTTCTAGTGCGTGCAAGGCGTGATAAAGCCGCAGCAAGGCGAGATTACCAGCCACGCCTTTGACGGTATGCACCTGCTCCAAAAGCGCCATAACGTCATTTTTCACTTGATAATTTTCTAACATTTCAGGCAGGTCTTGATAATTTTCCAGGAAATTCCTTAGCAATTTCTGATACAAAAGCGAATTACCACCCAAACGCGCTAAACCGGTAGCCGCTGCTAATAATTCCTGGTCAAATACTAAAGACGGCATAACCTTGGCTTCGGGCGCTGCGGGCGCGCTTTTTGCCGAGGACAAGTGAAAAAGCGGGACTTCGGAAAATTTTCTTTTTAAGTCAACTTCCTGTGAAATATCTTTCGGTTCCAACCAACGCAACAGTACCGCGGCCAAGTCCGCACCCACCAAAGGCTTGCTTAAATAATCGTCCATGCCCGCTTCCATACAGGCTTGTTTTTGTTCGGCAAAAGCATGGGCAGTCATGGCAATAATCGGTTTTTCCATGCCTTGTTGCCGCAGATGGCGGGTCGCGGTTAAACCATCCATCAAAGGCATTTGTACATCCATGAAAAGCAGTTGATAATCATCCTGTTGCTTGATTTTTTCGAGAGCAATGGCACCATTTTCCGCCACCTCGACTGCTAAACCACATTCTTCGAGCATCGCCTTGGCAATCTCTTGATTGATGGCATTGTCTTCCACGACTAAGACTTTGCCGCGAAAAGTTTTTTTCTCCTGTTGTCGTTTTCCTTGATAAGACGATAGTAGTGCTGGCGTGGCCAAGGCCTGACTCAACACATTGAGCAACAATGAGCGCTGGATCGGTTTGGTCAAAAACTGCCGAATACCCAAGGCTTCGGCTTCGACTTTGATTTCATCGGCGGCATAAGCGCTGACCATGATCACCAACGGCGCTTGTCTCAGGGCTTCGGCTTGTTTGAGCTGTCGCGCTAAGTCTAAGCCGCTGTATTTCGGCATTTGCCAATCGGTAAAGATCAGATCAAACGGCATTTTGCTAAGCAACGCCTGCGCTGCTTCCACCCCTTCGGCGCTTTGCACTTGCAAACCAAAAAACTTCAATTCCTCAGCCAAAATCTCGCGAGAAAGCGCATTGTCGTCAATCACCAAGACGCGATACTGATGAAAATCTTGGCTCGGCGGTGCCACCAGCGCCGGAAATAAATCTTCTTCGGCCACGCCTAACCACACCACAAAGGCAAATTCACTGCCAACCCCCGGCGCACTTTCCACAACGATTTTGCCGCCCATCATTTCCACCAGGGACTTGGCAATCAACAGCCCCAAACCGGTACCGCCAAAACGCCGTGTCACGCTGCTATCGGCTTGGCTAAAGGCTTTGAATAAGCGCTGTTGCTGCTCTACCGTCATGCCAATGCCGGTATCTTCGATGCGAAAACGGATCGGCAAATGTGTGCGACCGGCATCGGGGTCGGTGTCAGCGAGGTCGTGGGCAATGCTGATTTCAAGCAAAACATGACCGCGTTCGGTAAATTTGACGGCGTTACTGCACAGATTTAACAAAATCTGCTGCAACCGCAGGCTGTCGCCAATCAAGGCACGCGGGACATCGGGATGCAGGCGAAACAACAGTTCCAGGTGTTTTTCATAGGCGCGTAAGCCAATGATATTTTGCAAATAATCCAAGATATCCTGTAAGTAAAAACGCCGATATTCGAGTTCAATCCGTCCGGCCTCCATTTTCGAGACATCGAGAACGTCATTGATCAACTGCAAGAGGTTTTGACCGGAGCTATTGATTTTTTTGAGATAATCCGCTGTTTTTTCCGAAAGCCTCGGCTCACGCAAGGCCAAATTGCTTAAACCAATCACCGCGTTCAACGGCGTGCGAATTTCATGGCTGATATTGGCCAAAAACGCCGACTTGCTTGCATCGGCTGCTTTCAGTTTTTGAAAGTCTTGTTTGATTTTGTCGGCCATAGCCAAAAGCGCCTGTTGAATAGTGGCAAATTCATCCTGATGCTTGGCCGGCATGAGGTTTAATTGACCTTTTTGATAAAAATTTTCAATAGCTTGATAAAGATTAGCCAAAGGTGCCAACACCCGCTGCCGTAAAAAATCGGCGGCCACTTTTTGCCACAAGAAAAACAACAACAAGACCAAAAGCAGCAGATAATAAAAATTGAGCAAAGCCTGATGCAAAGCCTCTAAACGTGCGCGGTGATGGTCTTTGAAAAGACTTTGCAACCTGGCCAAGGCGCTTACTGTCTTTACCCCAGCTTCCTGAAATTCCGCGATGGCCGGCTGTGCAAAAAGGTCTAGCAACGCCTGTCGGCCTTGATCTTGCAAGGTTTGGCTATCGGGCAAAGTAAAAAGAATCTTGGTTTGCCAACTTTCAAGTGCTTGCAAGGCTGCATCCAGGTTTTGCCAAGCCTCAGCTTGCGCAGCGCTAACAATAAAACTTTGTATTTCTTGCGATAATGGTGGATTACCTGCCAAAAGGCTTTGCGCGTAGGCCAACAGTTCTGAGCTTTGATAAAAAGCTATGCTATCGGCCAGGGCAAAAGGTGGATGGCCGTTGATAATTTGCTCAAGGTAATCAAATATTTGCTTTTGTTGCGGCTCGGCGGTCAAAAGATAACGCAGGAGATGGCGATTGCGTTCTTCCAAAAGCGTCGAAAATAAATCCAGGCGCGACAATTCAAAGACTTGTTGACGGTATTGCCGTTCCAGTGCTTTAAATTCCAGGCTTAACCAAAAAAAACTGCCCACCACCAAGAAAAAAAACAGCAGATTGACCCATAACTGCCAGCGGATAGTCTGTAAAATTTTCATAAAATCATTCAAAAACAATAACTTGATTTCGGCCTTGTTGTTTGGCGCGATAGAGCGCCGCATCCGCTGGTTCTAAAAAACGTTCTCGTTGCACTTTGACCCCGCTCGGTATCGCGCTATAAATGCCGCAACTACAGCTCACCTGGGTCAGATTTTTCACCAAGGTTTTCTCGTGGCGGATGTTGATGTCCACCACGTCATTCAAAAAACTTTCCGCCAAGAGCAAGGCCGCCGCCACCGGCGTATTGCCTAAAATGAGAGCAAATTCTTCGCCGCCATAGCGTGCCGCCAAATCCCCCGGACGACGCGCTTGGCGTTGTAAAACAGCAGCAATTTTTTTCAAGGCATCATCACCGGCCAAATGCCCGTAGAAGTCATTGTATAACTTGAAATAATCCACATCGCACAACACCACGCTCAACGGCAGGCGTTGCCGATAACCACGCCGCCATTCTTGATCAAAAAATTCCTCCAAACGTCGGCGATTGGCCAAGCCGGTCAAGCCATCAATAAAGGAATACTGCAACAGTTGGCGGGTGCGTTGATAAAGCAAAAGATGCGTTTTCACCCGCGCCAAAAGCACATGTTTGTCAAAAGGTTTGGTGACGTAATCGGCACCGCCCAATTCAAAACCGCGAATGATATTTTCGTTGTCGGTGAGTCCGGTAATAAAAATAATTGGTATATCAGCGGTTTCAGCTTGCGATTTAAGGATTTGGCAGACACGAAAGCCATCCATTTCTGGCAAAAGCACATCCAATAAAATCAGGTCTGGCAGCCGCTCAGTGGCGATTTTCACCGCTTGGCTACCGGTTTTGGCTACATAAAGTTTATAGCCCGATTCCTGCAAAAAGACCGAGAGCACCTGGATGTTCTGCGGCGAGTCATCCACGATCAAAATACTTGCTTTATTTTCATTTTCCGATAATTGCATAAATTTTTTGACATCTGCTGATTCACTATAAAAAAACCTAGCGCCGGCAAGCCCGTATGCCAGTCGCGGTCCAAAACCGCAAACGATACTAACGGCTTTTTGCTTGCAATCAAAAGTCTTATTGCTTGCAATCAAAAGTCGCCGATAATGCATTTTTATACTGGCGGCGTTTCTTTGGGTGCTGTGCTAGGCATCCCGATGCAGAAACTTGGTAAGAACCGCGCTCAATCGCGGCTTTTCTTGATTTTTTATCTCAAATCTTTCTTCTAGCCGTTTCATTTGTCGAGGAAAAATCCCATGGATCTCGTTGAACTCTCGCGTCTGCAATTCGCTTTAACGGCGATGTATCACTTTTTATTTGTGCCGCTGACTTTAGGCTTGTCCTTTTTATTGGCGATCATGGAAACAGTCTATGTCATGACCGGCAAAACGGTGTATCGGGACATGACCAAATTCTGGGGCAAACTCTTTGGTATCAACTTTGCTTTGGGTGTCACCACCGGCATCACCATGGAATTTCAATTCGGCACCAATTGGTCGTATTACTCGCATTATGTTGGCGATGTTTTTGGCGCACCTTTGGCTATTGAAGGTTTGATGGCCTTTTTCTTGGAATCCACCTTTGTCGGCTTATTTTTCTTTGGCTGGGATCGTTTAAGCAAAGGCCAGCATTTAACCGTCACTTGGATGACAGCGATTGGTTCCAATTTATCAGCGTTGTGGATTTTGATCGCCAATGCCTGGATGCAAAATCCGGTCGGCTCCGAATTTAATTATGAAACCATGCGCATGGAAATGGTGAACTTCGCCGAAGTGATCTTAAATCCCGTAGCGCAGGTAAAATTTGTCCACACCATTGCCGCCGGTTATGTGACCGGTGCCATGTTTGTTTTAGGCATCAGCGCTTATTATCTCTTGAATAATCGGGATGTTGGCTTTGCGCGGCGCTCATTTGCCATTGCCGCCGCCTTTGGTTTGGCCTCCATTTTATCGGTGATCGTTTTGGGCGATGAATCCGGTTATGAATTGGGTGATGTCCAAAAAAGCAAACTGGCCGCCATTGAAGCCGAATGGGAAACCCACCCGGCACCCGCACCATTCACCGTCGTTGGCCTGCCGAATCAAGAGACGATGGAAACCGAAAACGCTGTGCGCGTACCCTGGCTTTTGGGTTTGATCGCCACCCGTTCTGTTGACAAAGAAGTCACCGGTATCAAAGATTTAATCGTGTTACACGAGGAACGCATCCGCAATGGCATCGTCGCTTACGATTTATTACAAAAATTACGCGCTGGCGAAAAAACCGAAGCCAATATCGAAGCCTTTGAAGCCGTTAAAAAAGACTTAGGCTATGGCTTGTTGCTCAAACGCTATGTCGAAGACCCCCGCGAAGCCAGCGAAGTGCAAATTAAAATGGCCGCCGAAGACACCATTCCTTATGTACCAGCGATGTTTTGGAGTTTTCGTTTGATGGTCGCTTTGGGTTTGTTGATGCTGTTTATTTTTGCCGCCGCTTTCTGGTTTTCGGTCAAAAAAGAAATCAGCAAAAACAAATGGTTGCTACGGATTGCCTTGTTTAGCATCCCAATGCCCTGGATTGCCTCGGAAGCCGGTTGGTTTGTCGCTGAATATGGTCGGCAACCTTGGGCTATCGGTGAGGTGTTGCCCACGGTAATGGCGGTATCCAATTTAGCCATCAGCGATATTTGGATCAGCATGGCCGGTTTTATTTTCTTTTACACCGGTTTGGCCATTGTTGAGTTTTATCTGATGTTTAAGTTTGCACGTTTAGGTCCTTCAACGCTGCATACCGGTCGCTATCATTTTGAACAAGAAAAACCGCTTTTAGGTGGCGGTGCAGCACCAGCTTTTGCCGATCAACTGCAACAACCGAAAAAAGATTAAAGTTATCTTTTAATCTATCTATTTGATTTATTAAATTTTTAATTAAGGAACCATCATGTTATTTGACTATGAAACGCTAAAACTCATCTGGTGGCTTTTGGTCGGTGTGCTGTTGATAGGCTTTGTTTTAACCGACGGCTTTGATATGGGTGCCGGTGCCATTTTGCCCTTTGTCGCCAAAAACGATGTCGAGCGGCGGGTGGTCATCAACACCGTCGCGCCGCATTGGGATGGCAACCAAGTGTGGTTTATTTTGGCGGGTGGCGCGATTTTTGCGGCTTGGCCAGCAGTGTATGCAGCGGCCTTTTCCGGTTTTTATCTGGCGATGATGCTGACTTTATTCGCTTTATTTTTCCGGCCCGTCGGCTTTGATTACCGCAGCAAAATCGAAAATCCGGTGTGGCGCAACACCTGGGACTGGGGCTTGTTTGTTGCCGGCGTGGTGCCGCCACTGATTTTCGGCGTGGCCTTTGGCAATCTTTTGCAAGGTGTGCCGTTTCATTACGATGAAATTTTGCGGCCTTTTTACACTGGTAATCTGTTCGGTTTATTAAATCCTTTTGCGTTATTGGCGGGCGTGGTCAGTTTGGCGATGTTTGTCTTGCATGGTGCCATCTATGTGCAAATGCGTAGCAACGACCCGGTGCGGGAGCGCAGTCGGCAAGCCGCGATCATTGCCGCTGTGGTCTTGATCGTCGGTTTCGCTTTGGCCGGTATTTGGCTGGCGTTAGGCATCAATGGCTATCAAATCGTGGCGATGCCGCCGGTGGACGCGCTTCCCAATCCCACCGCCAAAGAAGTCATCCAAGTGCCTGGACAATGGCTTGCCAATTACAGCCATTATCCGCTAACGATGCTTGCGCCAATGGTCGGTTTCTTAGGGGCTTTTTGGGCGTTGATTTTCACTTGGTTAAACCGTGCCGCTTGGGCATTTTTAGGCAGTAGTTTGGCGATTGTCGGTGTGATTATGACCACTGGCATCTCAATGTTTCCTTTTGTTATGCCCTCCAGCACCCACCCGAGCCACAGTTTGACTTTATGGGATGCGCCGTCCAGCCATTTAACCTTGACCATCATGTTTTGGGCAGCAGTGATCTTTTTACCGATTATTTTGCTTTACACCCTCTGGTGCTACCGAATGCTCTGGGGCAAAGTGACGGAAAAACATATTCAAGACAATCAACATTCTGTTTATTAAGGAGTTTAACATGTGGTATTTTGCTTGGGCGCTTGGCGTAGGTTTTGCATCAGCATTGGCGATTTTGAATGTCTTATGGCTGGAAAGCACCCGCTGTTTGGACGATGAAAACTGCGATGGCGGCAACAAAGAGGAAACTTTCTAAGTTTTAATTTTTTTGCATCTCAATGTTTTAGTTTAACTAAATTTTTATTTTTTAACTTTTTTTGCGAAAGCGGCGTAATAGCCGCTTTTTCTTTACTTGCCTATTGGCAAAGATTTGCTACTATCCCGATGCCCTTAGGGCTTACTTTACTTTTTAGAGGAATATTATGAAGTTTTTATCTGTTGTGCTGTTGTCATTATTTGCCTTTGCGGCGCTTGCTGAAGAAACCACCGCTACACCCACTGCGCCGGAAGCCCCGGCAAGCAGTTTCAAATTTCCCGAACCACCGAGTTTGAATGAACTTGGCAATTTTCAATTCCCTGAACCACCCGCCATCCCCAACCAACGGCCAGCGCCACCAACTCCCGGTAGCGCCGGTGGCACAACGCCTGGTGCCGGCATGGGTTCTGGTCAAATGGGTCAAAATCGGATGGGTCAAGGTATGAATGCGCCGGCGTTCCCCGCACCACCGACTTTACCGGCTGGTGCTGGTGCAGGCGGCTTCCCAGGTGGCAATAACTTTGGCAATCCCTTCGGCGGCCAAGGCATGGATTTCAGTCGTTTTATGAATCCGTTCACCATGTTCAACCCTAATAGTGGTTATGGCCCAGGTTACGGCGGTTATCCAGGCTACGGCGCACCTTATGGTGGTTATCCAGGCCAAGGCTTTGGTATGCCCTTTGGTGGCGCTCCGGGTTATGGCGCTCCGGGTTATGGTGCGCCTGGTTACGGTGCGCCTGGCTATGGCGCGCCTGGCTATGGCGCGCCTGGCTATGGTGCTCCGGGTTACGGTGCTCCTGGCTATGGCGCTCCGGGTTACGGTGCGCCTGGCGGTTATGCACCACCACCGGCCAACTTTGCGCCGCCAGTTGGTGCTCCCATCGGCAATTATCCAGCACCTGCGCCACAGTAATTCCAGTAATTATTGGCAATTTCAAAAAGTGAAAGCGGCTTAGGCCGCTTTTTTTAGGTCTTTTTCTCGACAAACCAGCCATTTTTCCCCAGCCAATAATAAAAAACTGGTGTCAACCACAAAGCCAAAATCACTGAAAAACCCACACCACCGGCCAACATCACCGCCAAAGGCGGCCAAAATTGACCGCCGCTGAAATACAACAGCGGCAGAAAACCCAAAACCGTGGTTAAACTGGTAGATAAAATATGCCGCGTACTCAACAAGGTTGCTTGTATGATCGCCGCTGCCTCGCCAGCTCTGGCGGCCGGTGTCTGGCGAATCGCCGACAAGACCATAATGGCACCATTGATTGCCACCCCTAAAAGGCCAAGGCTTCCCAAAATAGGATTAAAACCAAGAGGATAACCACTTAGAACCAAAGCAATAAAACCTAAACTCACCGACAACAAGGCCACCAAAAAAACAAAGCCGGCCAAGATGAAACTTTGAAAGGTTAAAATCAAAATTCCCGCCATCAAAATGACCAATACTGGCAAATAAGTTGCTAATTTACCAAGCGCTTCCCGTTGTTGATCACTGTCGCCGCCGACCTCTAAACGCACGCCGCCAGGCAAAGGTTGTTTGGCCAAGCGCGCCAAAATTTCCGCATTCACCGATACGGATTTTTCCCCTGGCCATAAAAAAACCTGTATCTCATTGATTCTTTCGTTATTTAAGCGAGTAATTGCCCGAATATCGCTCGCTAACTGCATCTCCCCTAAGACATGCAACGGCAACCAGCCGCTAGGACTTACCATAGGAAAATCCCGTAAAGCCGCCACGGTAGCGCGGCTTTGACTTTCAATTACCAAAGGCAAAGCCACCACATCTTCCAACAATAAGCCACGGTCTTGACTGGCAGAAAAAGCTATTGCCAACTGCTGCGCCACTGCCGCCGGTGTCAACTGCAACCAGCTTAAAGCCGCCGCCGATAACTGCATCCCAATGCTGGCTTCACCGCGACTTAAGGTGCTACGACTAAAAGTAATCGCTGGTAAATCACTGATTAAAAACTGAATATGCTCTCCTGCCGCGATTAAATCATTGAGATTCTCCCCCAGCAAACGCAGAACCACTGGCGCATCAATCGGCGGTCCTTGGCCAAAGGCTTTGACAACTATCAACGCTTGCGGAAAACGTGCAGATAATTGCATCTGCAACGTGGTTAATAAGCGATTAGTGGTTACTACATCTTGAGCCTCAACAATACCTTGTGCATAACTTGGATTATTATCCTCCTTTTGAATTTGGTTATAATAAACGCTTGGCATACTAGCGCCGGTCAACCAATAACTTTGTACCACGCCGGCTTGTTGGCGCAGCCATTGATCTATGTCTTTCACAAGCATACTGGTTTGCGCAAGACTGCTGCCATCAGGCGCAAAGACTTGAATTTGAAACATATCCCGATCAGCACTGGGAAAAAACTCCACTGGCAAGCGTTGACTCTGGAGAAAAGCCACAAGCGGAATAGCAAGAAAAAATAGGACGATCAAGCGTGGAAAACGAAAAGAAAATCTTAATAAATTGCTAAGCAGATCATCATGTTGTTTAAGTGAAGATGTTTTTGGCATCGGCAACCATAAAGCTGCCAAAACCGCAATCACGGTTAAAGCCAATAGCCAAGAAGCGATCAAGGCCAAAATGACACTAATAGCTATCGAACGAATAAAATCACCGACATTGCCATCCAATAAAAAAATCGGCATAAAGCCCAAAATCGTGGTAGCAGTAGCGGCAAAAAGCGGTACTTTCAAATAATTAACTGTATATTGCACCGCCGCCAGTGGCGATAATCCAGCTTGCCGCGCCTTGCGAATTTCGCTTACTACAATAATAGCATTATCAATCAATAAGCCCATCGCAATGATCAAACCAAACATAGACATTTGGTGAATGCCCGTATCAAAAAAAGATAAAGCAAAAACCGCCGCCGCCACACTTAAAGGCAAAGCTGAGGCCACCAGCAAACCGGCTGATATACCCATAAAAAGCATCACCACCAAGGCCACAATCAGCACGGCCAAAGCTAAATTTTGCGCCAAATTCCAAAGCCTTTCCTTGGTATAACGGCTTTGATCAAAGAGAATCACTGCCTCGACCCCAGGTGACGGCGACCAGGCTTTTAGCAAGTCTTTGGCTTGCTTTGCCCATTGATCTATCTGCGTATTTCGGTCAATACGCGCCGCCAACAAAATCACCGCTTCCCCCTGATACCAAGCCAAAGCGGCGGGTGGCGTTTGAAAACTCCGTTTAATCACTGTCAGATCAGCGAGATAGACCAAACCCTCACCATCTTGGCCAATAGGCAGCGTCTCTAAAGCAACAGCGGAGTCAAAAGCCGTTTGCAAATTAACCGTTAACTGCAAAACACTGCCGTGAATTTCACCGCTGGCTACTTTGGGATCAAAGGCTTGAATTTTTTCTGCAAGATCGCCAATGCTCAAACCCAATTTGGCCAATCGCCAAGGATCCACCTGGATGGTGATCTGCTCACGCACACCGCCAAAAATTTCGCTATATTCCGTACCAGGTAATAACAAAAAACGCTGCTGTAAATCTTCGGCTAAACGGTTTAATAAATTCAAAGAAATGCTATTTTTATCAATAGCTTCTATAGGTTTTATCGCCACCAATAAACCAAAAGCGGAAGCACCACGCTGATCATCCACAACAGGTACCAAGGCACCGACGGGTAACGTCACCGCTTGCACTTTATCGCGGATTTTACTGATCACTTGTTCATTGGTTTTTCTGGTTATTTTATCTTTAAATTCAACGGCTAAAATTGAAACACCTCGGCGAGAGGTGGATTCAATTTTTTTGATTTCATTGACCGTTTCCAAAGTTTCTTCCAAAGGTTCGGTCACTAAGGCTTCTACCCGCTCGGCGCTGGCACCAGGAAAGGCAGAAATAATCAAAACATTACGCAAGGTTAAACGCGGGTCTTCCAAACGCGGTAAATTCACTGCTGCCGACACACCCGCGACCAAAATCAGGATGATCAACAACGGCAGTAAATAACGGTTTTCCATCAGATTTTTTATCATGGCTGCACCTGTTGTCCAGAAACCAGATACTGACGACCGGCGCTGACGACAAGCTCCCCTTCGGCCAGATCACCATGTAGCCAGGCGTTTTGTTCATCGAAATGCAGCACTTCAACCAAACGCGCTTGCAGGCGATAGCCCTCGGCTGCTGCTTCTGCCACCAAGACCGTCCATAAACCTTGCCGGTCGCGCTTGAGCGCGGTTAATGGTACTTTAAAATTATCTTCTTGAATTTCTTCATAAAAAATCAAGGAAATCAACGCATCTCGCGGCAAAGATTCGGCGCGATCTAAGACAAAAATCGCTGTTTGCAATAACTGCTGGCGGGTTTGCGGTAAGGTTCTTTGCCAAGTACCACTTATTTTTTGTTGATGAAAAACAAAGTCATAGATTTTTTCCGTTGATAATTGTTCGATCACCTGATGTGGTAAGCCGATATGCACCTCAATGCCGTCAATACTTTCAATAGTAACAATGGGTTGCCCAGGATTAACCACGGCACCGGCATCCAGATGCCGCGTACTAACCACGCCGGCATAGGGTGCTTTCAGAGTGTTTTTCTCCAGTAAAAGCCGAAGTTCGGCCAAACGCGCTTGTTGTGCGGCCAATTGCGCCTGTGCTATTGCCAATGCTGCTTCGGCTTCATCCCGATTCTGCGTTGATGATAGTTGTTTTTTTTCAAGACTTTGGCTGCGATTAAGATTAAGTTTAGCCAAGTGAATGTGTGCCTCAATCTCTTGCCGCCGCGCCTCGGCTTGCCTGATTTGCTGTTGCAACAAGGCGGTATCGAGATGCGCCAGAATCTGTCCGCTAGTCAGGCTTTGTCCTTGATCTACCAGGATTTCTTTTAATAGACCGCTGACTTCAAAACCTAAAGCACTGTGCAAACGCGGTTGCAGCACGCCGGTGTAGTGATGCGTAATAGAAATACTTTTATTGGCTGTGGCGGTAATCAGCGCGACCGAGGGCGGTTGGGTGTGCGGTATGTCGCCATAATCGGCTTGTTGCAGGCGACTGCCTAGCAATAAAATAAGCAAGGCCAAAAAGGCAAGAAACAAGAAAAACCAGTGCTTTAAAAACATAAAAGTGGACATGGCTATCACCTTAAAAATGGCTTGGCTAAAAACGAGACCCAAGAGTCGAGAAAAAGCTTGTCATAACTGGACTGCTAAGTCCAGAAATAAAATGTTCGCGGTGATAGTCGCCGAGATTTAGGCCAAAATTTGCCAATGCGGTTCAAAAAATTCTTAAGTTAATCAAAAAATTTCAAAAACAAAAGGATAAAGGCGAAAGATATGAAAATAGCGTTTTTTGGTTTAGGCGTTATGGGACGACCGATGGCCAGACATCTGGCGGCAAAATTAACATTGCAAGGTCAAAGTCTTGGCATCTGGAACCGCACGGCCAGTGTCACTGAGACTTTTTTGGCCGAAGCATTTTTAGCAGATAAACCAACAATGTACACCGCCAAGGCCGAGGCATTGGCCGCCGAAGCTGACTATATTTTTCTCTGTGTCAAAGACGAGGCAGCGGTGAAACATCTGGTACAGTTAATTGAAAAACATGGGAAATCTGGCAGTATCGTGGTGGATCATTCGACAATACATCCCGATGCCGCCCGCGACTGCGCTAAGATTCTTCAAGGCAGAGGTATAGCATTTATTGACGCACCAGTTACAGGTGGTCGAGAAGGTGCCGAACAAGGACAACTGGTGGCCATGCTTGGCGGCGAGGCAACCGCCATTGCTAAGGTAAGTCCTTGGTTAGCATGTTATTGTAAAAAGATTTTTCATCTGGGTGCCGTTGGACAAGGCCAAGCGCTAAAAGCCGTCAATCAGATTATGGTGGCAGGAATCAATCAAGCCGTTGCCGAAAGTTTGGCTTTAGCACAAGCGCTTGCTTTACCTCAAGAAAGTTTAAGCATTTTACAAGGGGGCGCGGCGGGAAATTGGTTTTTAGAGAAACGCAGCGCGAGCATCTGGGAAGGAAAATTTGCACCTGGCTTTAAGTTGGCATTGCATTATAAAGATTTGCAAATTTGCCAGCAGTTATTAAAAAACTTTAATTTAGAAAGCACTGTGGTGGAAAAAACTATCGAAGACTATCAAAAATTATTGCAAGAACATGGTGAGGAAGATATTTCGGTGTTATTTTTGGCCAAGAAAAATCCTTGATATAACTTCAATAAAAACGCCATCTTAGCGGATGGCGTTTGTTTTCTTAGTGGTTGTTTTAATTATTGCAGGTTTTCCATTGCAAGTGGTAGATAATGCCGGAACGAATATCGGCCGAATCCACGGTCATCAAGGCTTCGCGGTCACGGTTGCTGTTGCGAACCATCGTCGAGGTATTGACGCGCAAGGTGACTTCTTGACCGCAAGGTGCCCAAACCGTAGCTTGGCCAACCAATTGATCAGTAACTAAATAATCGCTTTCGTAGCCGCTGTTGAACACTTCCTGTAATACGGGGCCTTTGCTACCGGCAAAGAAATACTCCACGTTGAAACGGCCTTGGCCACCGGGGGGAATAGAAGCAAAGCCACGATAATCAATTTTGAATAAAGAAACGGTCATGCCTTGCGGAACATGCACCGGAATAGCTAAGTTGCAGCTTTTGCGATCAATCGAACGACCGCTTTGGCCACCGGCTTCGGCCATATATTGATCAAAAAGAACAGATAAGGTTTTGTAATCAGGGGATAAAGTAGCGGAAACACTACCGGCTGGGCAACCATTGCCACCGTAACCAGGTTGGCCTAACTTTATATCATCGGCAGAAGCAATAGCAAAGGCAAAAAGTAAGGCAAATAAAGCACTGATACGCAACATAAAAACTCCTTAATGGTTATGATAAAAGCCCAGCCAATTGGCTGAACGGACGCACTGTGCTGACCGTAACTGAATCCTGAATGAATTTTTTAGTCCGCAACAGCGGCAGTCAACATAGCAAAAAGCGCGCACCTACCCAAGTGATAACTTATTCATCAGAATATTATAGATATAGCTAAATCGATTTAAAACTGAACATTTTTAAGAATTTTTGCTTTTATAAACAATAAAATAAAAATTTTAATGTGTTTGGTTCCATATCGAATCAGCTATAAGGCATTACTTGTGACCTCAAGCGCTAAGGCTTCGCTTGACGCGCATAAAAAAACCACCTTGTAAATGAATACAAGATGGCTTTTTTACTACTCAAACTCTTAAATAAAGCTCTTTTTAATCAAAAATTTAGTTACAACGACGCCATTGCAGGTGATAAACGATACCAGCTTTCACATCGGCAGAATCCACCGTCATCAAGGCTTCGCGGCTGCGATTGCTATTGCGAACCATCGTCGAGGTATTGACGCGCAAGGTTACTTCTTCGCCGCAGCGTGACCAAACCGTTGACTGTCCAACCAATTTATCGGTGATTAAATAATCCCGTTCGTAACCACTGTTAAAGACTTCGCGTAACACCGGACCTTTGCTGCCAGCAAAAAAGTATTCCACATTGAAATTACCTTGGGCACCCGACGGAATCGAAGCAAAACCGCGATAATCAATTTTGAATAAAGACACACTCATACCTTGGGGAACATGCACCGGGATGGCCAAGTTGCAGCTTTTACGGTCAATAGAACGGCCAGTGCCGCCGCCAGCTTCGGCGATGTATTGGTCAAATAAAATAGATAAAGTTTTTTGATCAGGAGATAAGGTCGCGGAAACACTGCCACCTGGGCAACCATTGCCACCGTAGCCGGGTTGACCCAAACGGATACCATCGGCAGAGGCGCTAACAAAAATAAACAACAAAACAAACAAAACGCTGATACGCAACATAAAAACTCCGTAGATGATTAAATTTCGTCCCCCATCTGGGTGGACGAGCGCACTATGCTTGGAGGGTGTGAACCGCAAATGAACTATTTTCTCAAGCACAATGCCCTTGCACCATAACAAAAATATGGGGCATTACCAAAAAACCGGCTCCGCCAAAAATAATTTTATGCTTGCATTGCACGATAAATACCAGGAAGCAGTTTTGCGGTGTTCAAGGCATCGGGATGCGCACGATGTGCTTGTCCTTCAAAGGGTTCTTGCACCATGCTTAAAGCTGTTTGTAAACCCACGCCGCGTTTTAAGCCATAGGCTTCGGCAAATAAAGCTTTGATATTGATCTGCGGCAGCGGAAAAAGCGCCGGTAAGCGGTGAAAAGCACTGTCTCGCGCCAATTGCCTAGCATCGAAATCCCCCCAAGCGGCAAAAATGGCTTTTGGATAAGGTTGATACCAAGCCTTAACCCTTTGAAAAACTTCTGGATAAAGGAGTGCTTGATCCACTTCCGCCTGGGTAATGGTGGTGAGTTGTTGACAAAAATCGGTTAATTGGGGGTGGCGAATGGGTTTGACCAATTCTTGAAAATGATCAACGGCGGTGAAGGTCGTGGCTTCCACACAAACAATACCAATTTCAATGGTTTCCATTTCAGACGCTGGAATAGTTTTTTGATCGCAACAGGTGGCTTCCAAGTCCACCACCAGCCAAAAATCGCTTTGTGGCCAAGCCATAAATCATGCCTTGAGAAATAAAAACTGCCCGGCGGCGCGAATCGGCGCTTTGGGCAAAAGATAATGGGCACCATGCCAAGCATAGTATTTCGCCAAAAAAGGCAAAGTCCAACAACGGTTGAGCGCCGTTGTGGCCACAATTTTCACCCCTGGCAGCCGCCGCTGCTGACAAAAGCGCAGCACCTGCATTCCCGCAGTTTCGGTTTCCATAGACATATCAGTAACAATACAAGAAAAATCAGCAGCTTCTAGGGCAGACATGCCACTTTTGGCCGACGTTTGCCACCGACAGACACTGCCCTGCGCACGAAAAAAATCTCCCAAGGCAGAGGCATAGAAGTGATTGTCATCAATGATCAATACCGAAGCAAAGCTTGGTAACTGCTGACTGGCTTTTCGACACCAAGCGTCTGTTTTACTGTTATTTTTTTTGAACTTTTCCTGCAAAATTTTTTCCTGAAGGCGTAGCCAATTGTTGTTGTAAGAAACGCATCAAAACACCTATCACCGGCAGTCGCGCATACAACTGACTGGCCGGATCCCAGAAATCCAGATGCGCGGCGACCAGATGATCAGCAGCAAAATGCACTTGCGTCACCCCATTAAAAACATAATCTTGTTTTTTCATGCGAAAAGTCATCGTCCAGTGCAAATAGCCAAGCGAACCTTGCGCGGCTTGATGATGGATCACAAAACGCGGTGACTCGCAAATATAAAACATGTGCCAAAAAATTTCTGCCATTACTGCCTTGCCACGCACATTTTGAAAGGGGTCTTGAAAATGAATGTCGTTGTGACACAAGGACAAAAAATCCGGCATGGTCTCAGGCGTAAGATTTTCAAAAGCCTGCGCATAACGCAGTAAGGCCAAAGTGTAATCGTCGTTTTTTACATCGGTCACAGGCGTAGTCATTCGGATGCTCCTTTGGTGAGGGCAAAAAACCAGGAATAAGGCAAAATTCGCAATAGATTCATAAACCAAGCAAAAGGCTGTGGAAAGGTGATTTCAAAATGGCTGCCCGATAATTGCCTGCTGATGGCCAAAGCTGCCTGTTCGGGAGTCAATAATTGCGGCATGGTAAAGCGATTTTTAGCCGTCAAAGGCGTTTGCACAAAACCCGGATTGATCACCCGAAGCGCAATGCCTTGCGCACGGCATTCATGATACAAGGACTCGGCAAGAGACATGAGCGCCGCTTTGCTGGCATTGTAAGGCGCGGCTTTCGGCAAACCGCGATAGCCGGCCAAACTGGCGGTAAAAATAATGCTACCGCTGCGCCGTGATTGAAAATAAGGCAGCAGGCTTTCCAAAGCATAGACAGCGCTTAAATAATTCACTTTGGTAATTTTTTCAAACTGTTCGACGGAAAATTCCGCCAAAGGCATTGGCGTGTAATCGCCGGCATTGAGAAGCGCCAAATCTATCGCGCCGAGATTTTTTTCAATGCTATCCACAGCGTTTTTGACAGCGGCGCGGTCAGTGACATCTAGCGGGAAAACATGAATATTTTCAAAACCTTCGGCAACAGATTCTAGCTTTTCCACGGAACGGCTGCTGATAGCCAGCCGATGTCCTTGTGCGGCCAAGCGTCGCGCCAAGGCCGCGCCAATGCCGCTACTGGCACCGGTTAGCCAAATTGTTTGCGCTTTTTTCGCTTGCATCGTGACTCCTGATGTGGTTATTGGCAAAAACCTTAAAAAATCTTGTTAATAGAAACTTGTACAAACGTTATACAAGTCGGTAGAGTAGTTAGACATTCCGCCGCCTTCGGTTTTTTCCAAAGCATTTTCTTCCCCCGATATTTATGCAGCAAGATGATGAAAAAATAGGACTTTATCCGATTCGTAGCGTATCCTCTATGACGCAGGTGCAAGCGGTTACTTTGCGTGCCTGGGAGCGGCGCTATGGCTTGTTAAAACCGACGCGCACCGATAAAGGACATCGTTTATACAGCCAAAAAGATATTGAAATTATTCAAAAAATAAAAGAATTAACCAGCAAAGGTATTGCTATTAGTCAAGTGGCCGCCTTGCTCAATCAAACACCCAACGTCAGTAATACCAAAAATTGGCCGTTGTTTTGGCAAAAAATACAAGCGGCGGCTTGGCGGTTTGATCTCTTGTTGCTCGAACAGCTTTATCAAAAACAATTGGCACAACAGCCATTTACGGCGATGCTTGAACATTTCTTCCTACCAGCACTTGAAAGCAAGCAACGGCAGCATCTCGCTGAAAATCCCTTGGTTTTGGCTTTTTTCGATAATTTTTTACGCAGCAAACTATTGGAAAAATGGTTTGCGCTGGATAAATCGGTCAGTGGCAATCCGTGGTTGAGTTTAATTTTTCCAGGCGTTTACAATGAGTTGCGCTTTTTACTGTTGTCATTTCAAATTTTTTCGGAAAATCAGCAATCACAATGCCTGGCCGTGCCTGGCTACCCCTTGTTGCGCGGCATTGAGGAGGCGTTTAAGCAAAGTCAAGCGCAAGGTATCTTGCTGATTTGCGAGCAACTGCCCGAGGATGCCTTCTGGCAAAAGCGCCTGCATAAACTTGCAGAAACACTACCAGTTGCGGTTTTTTTGTCAGAAAATCAAGCTCTAAACGCTAAAAAGTCAGCGCTGCATTATTTACCAGCAAATATCGCTTCCGCAGCTAACCATTTGTTATTATTGACAGAAAAAAAACCAGAGCGCAGTTAGCCGGCAAACCAGGCCAAAGCCAGCGCCGCGCAAACAAAAAGTGTCAGATATTGCCGGAGTCGCCAAAACCAGCGCCATTCGGCAACTTGCCGTAGCCAGAAACGCTCCACCAGCAAAAGCAACAGAAAAAGCAAAACTAGAGCACTAAGTTCTTGCTTAAACGGCAAAAAACTTATTAGCCAGACCAAAATCGCTGGCAAAACACTCCACCATAATTGGCCAAGTTGACCTTGGCGCAAGGCCAGTCCCCAATAAATGCCACCGAGAAAACTGGCAATTAAACCGGCATAAGTCGTTAAAGCTACAGGCAAAAACGGCCAGCGCTCTGCACTTGGCCAATAAAGTGCCAAAGCTATCATCCAAAAAGGTATAAGCCCGGCAAAACCCAAAAGATAGGCTTGCCGGATAAAAATTTTAAAAGCAGTCAACATGGATTAAATATTAAAAATTTTATAGAGCAGATTCAATGGCTTTGATAAGTTTAGGATTGTCCGGGCCAACCATGCTCGGAAAACTGCCGATCAACTCACCGTCGCGGTTTAACAAATACTTATGAAAATTCCAAGCCGGGTATTCCTTCGCTGCCGTACCTAAGGCTTGATACAAAGGTTCGGCATGACGTTTGGCGACTTTACTAGCTTCAAACATTGGAAATTCAACGCCATAGGTTAATTGACAAAACTCGGCAATTTGTTTTTCCTCGCTAAATTCCTGTCCGGCAAAATCTTTAGAGGGAAAACCCAAAACAACCAAGCCTTGTGCTTGATATTTTTGATAAAGTGCTTCTAAACCAGCAAATTGGGATGTAAAACCACATTTACTCGCAGTGTTGACAATCAACAGCACTTTACCGGCATAAGCCTCACATAAATGTAGCGGCGTTTGTCCTAATAGTGGCCGTTTTTCAAAGTCAAGCAGTTTGGGACAATTGGTTTCAGCCATCGCAGCACCTCCAAAAAATAACGTAAAAATCAAAGCAAAAATAACCAAGGGCAAAGAAAAAGGCATCGTCAACTCCATTGTTAAAAAGAAAAATAACCGCTTGCCAAGGCCAAACGACTATACAATAATCCTTGTACAAAACTTATACAAAATGCTTGAGACTTTTTTATTTCTAAGCGTCATTGTGCACAAACAAAAATTATCCTAAGGCAGTTTTTGGCAAATTTCGCTTCAACGACTTTTTTATTTCACTCAAGGACGGCTTATGTCGCAACAAAATTTGCTTATCATCGGCAGCGGCATCGCGGGCTTGGCCTGCGCTTGGCTGCTGCGCGAACGCTATCATATTAAACTCATTGAAAAAAACGACTACCTTGGTGGCCACAGTCACACCGTCACTTTTGCCGACGGCCAAACGCCGGTGGCGGTGGATACTGGCTTTATGGTGTTTAACCCAGGTAATTATCCACAACTGATTGCTTTATTTAAAGAACTTGGCATTGCCAGTTATGACACCGATATGTCCTTTGCTGCGTCAATCAATGGCGAACTCGAATACAGCAGTAGCGCCTTATTTGGCCAGAAAAAAAATCTTTTTCGGCCGCAGCATTGGCATTTTTTAAGTGAAATCGTTCGTTTTAATACTTTGGCAAAAAAATCCTTGGCCAAAAATGCTGAAACTTTGATGCTGACTTTAGGAGACTATTTACAGCAACATAAATTCTCGCAAGCCTTTCAAAAGAATTATATTTTACCGATGGCTGCCGCAATTTGGTCTTGTCCGACCGAGACGATGCAGTATTTTCCGGTAGCAAGTTTTTTACGTTTTTTTGCCAATCATGGCCTATTAAATAATTTACAACGTCCCATCTGGCAGACGGTCAAAGGTGGTAGCCAAAGTTATGTTAAAAAAATTCATGATGATTTACAAAAGCTTGGCCACGAAATTTATTTTAATCAAAGCGTCAAACGCCTGGAACGCGCTGCCAACGGCGTACAGGCACAAAGCGAAAACGGCGACCTTTTCCACGGCGAGCAAGTTATTTTGGCCTGCCATGCTGATGAAGCCTTAGCGCTGTTGGCTTCACCAAGTCATTGGGAAAACAAACTGTTAGGCAGTTTTCACTATCAACACAACCGCACCTTTTTGCATCAGGATGCGACCTTGATGCCCAAAAATCACGCCGTCTGGGCTTCCTGGAATTATCTTTCGCGAGTGCAAAAGGAAAATTTTGAAAAATCAGTCGTTTTTGTTACTTACTGGATGAATCGCCTGCAAAACTTACCAACCCAAGAAAATGTTTTTGTCAGTCTCAATCCGCCGCAAACACCGGAAAAAGTCATTAAAGTCATGGACTACCATCATCCAAGTTACGACCGCGCCGCACTGCAAGCACAACACACTTTGCCAACGCTCAATGGCCAGCAGCGCACCTGGTATTGTGGTAGTTATTTTGGCTATGGTTTTCATGAAGATGCCTTGAAAGCGGCGCTGCAAGTCGTGAAAGGTTTAGGTGGCACGATTCCCTGGCAAGTGCAGCAACCTGCGGACAGCCTCCCCACGGTCACGCCAGCCGAGGCTTTATGGTCATAAGTCATCTTTATCACAGCCAGATCATGCACCGCCGCCATGACCATCTGGCTTATCAATTTCATTATCGCGTTGGCCGCTTTTGTTTGGACTTATCAGAACTTCCTGAACTGACCAAAAACTCCCGCTATTTTTCACATAATCGTTTTAATTTATTCGCTTTTTACGACAAGGATTACGGTGCTGGCGACGGCCAACCGCTGCGACCTTGGGCGGAAAATAAGCTCGCGCAAGTGGGCATTGACCTCGCTGGTGGTCAAATTTTGCTTTACACCTTTCCACGGGTGCTTGGCTATCAATTTAATCCGCTAAGTATTTGGTTTTGCTATCATAAATCTCAAGAACTGCGTGCAATTATTTGCGAAGTTCACAATACATTTTGGCAGCGCCACAGTTATGTTATTCATGCCAACAATCACGCCTTATCCACTCAAGTGCTTGCCGAAAAAGCGAAAATTTTTCATGTCTCGCCGTTTATGGCTGTGGAAGGATGCTATCGTTTCCGCATTCGTCCCCCCAGCGCCAATACTGGGTACAACCTATTAAAAATTTTTATCGAATTGCAACAAGATGGCAAAACCCGCCTGCAAGCCTCGGAAGTCGCCCGCAAGGAAGCCTGGAGCGATGCGGCTTTATGGAAATTTTTCTGGCATTATCCGCTTGTTACCTTCCAGGTGATCCTTGGCATTCATTGGCATGCCTTAAAAATTTTTCTGCGTGGCGCACGTTTTTATCCAACGCCAACACCCCCAAAAGAAGATGTCAGCTAATCTTTATAGCTTAACTTTTATTATTTAATTTCAAAAATATAGCGTAATTCAATATATTTATTCAAATGTTTATCAAAGCACTTTTCTCTTTTCTGTTAAAAAACGCGCATCACGATGCCTTGATCATGCACTTGCCTGGACAAAAAAAATTAACTTTTGGCGTGGCAGCAAGCGCCGAGGCGGCGGTGATTGAAATCCATAAGCCTTTGGCTATGCTTAAAAAATTAAAGCAATCCGGCACCATTGGCTTGGCGGAAAGTTATATGGCCGGTGATTGGCAAACACCTAATTTATCACGCTTTTTATTGTGGGCAGCGCGTAATCAAACCGCGTTATCCTTTCGTTTTGGTCAAAAAACCAAACAAAAACATTGGCAAAAAAGTCATGCCGCGGCGGAAAATAGTCTGACGCAAAGTCCAAAAAACATCACCTATCACTATGATTTAGGTAATGATTTTTACAAACTTTGGCTAGATGCCAGCATGACCTATTCAGCAGCGTGTTTTTATGAACCTGGGCAAAGTTTGGAAAGCGCACAAGCGCATAAATATCAACGCATTTTAACGGCACTTGCGGCACAACCTGGCCAAAACATTTTAGAAATCGGCTGCGGTTGGGGAGGATTTTTGGAAATCGCCGTGCAGCGTGACCTCAAGGTCACTGGCATCACCCTGTCGCCGGCGCAAGCCGCCTTTGCCAAAGCCCGACTGGCCAAAGTAACGGATGCCGCTGCCGCTGAAAAAAGTGTTAAAATTCAAGATTATCGTCACACCATTGGACAATTTGATCATATTGTTTCCATTGAAATGTTTGAAGCTGTCGGTCAGAAATACTGGCAGGAATATGCTGATAAATTAGCGGCTTGTCTAAAACCAGGCGGACGTGCGGCGCTACAGGTCATCACCATCGCTGAAAAACATTTTGATGATTACTGCCAAACACCTGATTTTATTCAAAAATATATTTTTCCCGGCGGCATGTTACCCACACTGCCACATCTTTTGGCCATCATGCGCCGCGCCGGTTTGGCTTTTTTGCAGCAACAAGCCTTTGCGCAGGATTACGCCGACACTTTGCACTGTTGGCGGCAACGTTTTCAGGAAACTTGGCATGAAATTCAAAAACTTGGCTACGATACGCGCTTTCGTCGCATGTGGGAATTTTATCTTTCCTACTGCGAAGCCGGTTTTCGCAACGGCGATTTAGATGTGGTACAAGTGGTTTTTGAAAAACCCCTAACCCCAGCGCCTTTGCCGCAAACGCATGAACTCCTTTGTTGAACTCATTGTTTTATTTATTGTTTCCCTGACTGCCAATCTTATTTCCGCCTTTTCTGGCGGCGGCGCTGGTTTATTACAATTTCCGGCGCTGATTCTTTTAGGCTTACCTTTTAGCGTCGCCTTGGCCACTCATAAAGTTGCATCCGTGGCCTTGGGACTTGGCGCAATTTTTCGTTATTTTCCAAAAAGAAAAGAACTATTCCACGAAGCCAAACTCATGCTCTGGCTGCTGCTCTGGGGTTTGCCTGGCGTGGCTTTAGGTGCGTTTTGGATTGTGCAAGTGCCTGAACGTCTGGCCGAAATCGCCTTGGGGGTGTTGACAGTCGGCCTCGCACTTTATAGCTTTTGGCGGCCAAACTTAGGCTTAGCAAACGCGCCTAAGCATCGGCATGGCTTGACTTTTTATATCGGCGGACTGGTGCTTTTTGGCATTGGGATGCTCAATGGTTCCTTGACTTCCGGCACTGGACTCTTTGCGACCTTATGGCTGGTACTTTGGTTTGGTTTAAGTTATCAGTCTGCCGTCGCTTATACGTTGATTTTAGTCGGCTTTTTCTGGAATGGCAGCGGTGCGCTACTTTTAAGTTTTTGGTCAGAAGTCGCTTGGCTGTGGCTGCCGATTTTGCTCTTGGCCTCGTTTGTTGGCGGCTATTTGGGTGCGCATTTGGCGATCTTAAAAGGCAGCCGTTTTATCAAATGGACAACGCAAAGCCTGGCTTTGGCCGTAGGACTTTGGTTAATCGTTGGCATTTAAGACCCGCCAACTTACCGCTTATGTATTGCCTATCCTTTTGACTTTGCTTTTTTAACCTGCAAACTAAAAACCACCACCGCTTTGCTTTATACTGCGCGGCATTTCTTTCACTTGCCACGGAAATGCCATGCTAGAGCTGATTATTTTGCTTGTTAAAGGGATTTTGTTTGTGTTTAGCGGTGGTTTTTTCTTTGCCGAATTGCGCCGCAATCCGTTGTTTTTTGCTTTAACCGGCGCATCGTTGCTGATCTTCGCCGTTTGGGCGGTCTTTGATATCAAACATTTTCTGGCAGAGCGCGAGGCAAGTCCGTCGGGCCTATTCGCAGTCAATCCTACCTCCGAAGCCGCAGCGCTGACGCCGGAAGCGCAAGCCGAACGACAGCGCCAAGCACTCGCCCAAGCGCAAGCCGCTGAAGCCCAAGCCTTACAAGCCGAGATACAAGCGCTTTTGCAAGCCAACAACCAAAGCGCCGCTCAACAGGCGACCATCAAAAAAGCACAGGCGCTTTTCAAAACGCCCACCGAACTTGCCGCCCTACCGGTCAGCGAACGTTTTGCCTACGACTATCAACAGCGCGGCTTTCAAGCCGCATTGCAAAAAAATAGCGAGGCAGCTTATGCCGAATTTTTAAGCACTTGTGGGAGGGACTGTCCTTTTCAGGAGTTGACCTTGGCCTTGCAAGATCAAGGGCGTTTTGCTGCCGCGCAAGCCGAACACCGCGACGCGGCTTACCAAAATTATCTCGACACCTGCAATGCCAAATGTGCCTTTCGTAACACCGCCTTGACTTTGCAGGATCAACTGCGTTTTGCCATTGCGCAAAAGCAAAATAGTTTGCAAGGCTATGAAAATTATCTACAACAGTGCAATGCCCTCTGTGCTTTTCGCAACCAAGCCACAGCGGCCAAAGCCGAGCGTCAAACCTTGGAAACCGAGGATCAGGCGCTGTTTGCCCAAGCGCAAAAAATCGGTGATGACCGCGCCTATCAAACCTATTTGGGGTTGTGCGTGCTGTGTTTACAGCGGGAAGCGGCTTTAGCGGCAAGGAAAGAAAAAGCCGCCTGGCAAGCCATTGCCGATGCTGGAAGTATGCAACAACTGCAAAATTATTTGAAAACCTGCCAAGTCTTTGAATTTCGTCAACTAGCGGAAACAAAAATAGCAGCATTTGCGGAAGCAGAACGTAAGGAAGCGGAACGTAAACGAGAAGAACGCCTCTCGACGCCGTTGCCCACGCTGCGCACGCTGACCGGCCATGGCAGCAATGTTAACTCGGTAACCTTCACGCCGGATGGCCAAACCCTGGCCTCGGGGAGTTGGAAGGAGATTAAACTGTGGCCGATGCAGTAAAGGAGACAGCGCCCCGCCGCCTAAAGTGGGGCGATTGTAGTGCTTAGCTTGGGTGAGATAAGGGGGTTTTATTATTTAACTTTTTTGGGAGTGCGTGATGAATGAATTGAGTATTTTTAAGTTTGAAACAAAGGATATTCGTTTGGTGGATGTGAATGGCGAGCCGTGGTTTGTGTTGCGTGATGTGTTGGAGGCGATGGGCAGTAAAACACACACGAATGATGCAATTAACTCTATAAAACAAGGGCTAGGAGATGGATACGTCGTTGACGTACCCATCGTTGATAGCTTAGGCCGCGAGCAACAAGTGATTGCCATTGCCGAGGCGGCGGTGACCTATCTTGTCGCCCGCTCGAATACTGAAATTGGCCGGCGCTTAAATCGCTTTATTCACACGGAAGTGCTGCCGGCTATCCGCGAAAAAGGTTTTTACCAACTAGAGCCACAAAAACGCCTCGAAGTGACTGACTTGCTTAATAAGCTAATGCTTTTTATGGAAACATCCCAAGCTAATCAATTAGCGATAAGAGAAGACTTGCAACAAATAAAAGGAGAGCAACGCGAGATAAAAGAACAGCAACTAGCAATAAAAAAAGACCAAAGCCTCATCAAGGAACAAGTAAAACTACAGCAACAAAAAACCGATGCCTTATTTAATCGCGTGCAAGAACTACACGGCACGTTAAGCAAATTACATCAAGCAGATAGAAAGCTCCAAAAACAAGAAAATTATCATAATTTACATGCGATCAGTCAAAGCGTTGCCGGCAATTTAGTGCAAGTGGAGATGAATTTACGCGAGGAGATCAATAAAGATTTAGAAAAGCTCTATAGCTTATTTGAAGCGCTTCATTATCAGAATCTTATCACGCATAAAGAGCTGCATAATTTATCCATCCTGCACCAAAGTAAACGTCAAAAAAAAGGGCTTGATGCTTCCCAAAAAGCCGATTTGAAAGTCGCGA
>CAYWWW010000006.1:34777-124912 GCA_964462205.1 uncultured Cardiobacteriales bacterium | reverse complement strand
AACGTCTTTTTTATGCTGGATGACTCCGGCAGTATGAGCGCAACTATCGCTTATGATGCCAACATCACCTACCGTCCGGCCTGCGGCAAACCGAACCAAGGCAGCAACAACGCCAACTACAATAGCTACTACAAAACGCGGATGCTCGCCGTGCGCACCATCACCTCGCTTTTGGTTTGTGACAATCAAAACAACTCGCGTATCGGTTTTTCGGTGTTGAATGCCCGTTCAAGCTATTCCTATCCAGTGCGCGACATGAGCAATGCGGCGGATCGCAATGCCTTATTGACCAAATTAACCGCCATTCCCCCCAGTGGCATGACGCCGTTGTTGCCGTCTTTAACGGTGGTCGGTAAGTATTTCAATGAAGCCGAAAATGGTAGCGCTATCGGTTTTGCCGACAATGCTGCCAATCGTCCGTATTTAGCGGCGGATCAAGGCGGCACCTGTCAGAAAAACTTTGCCATCCTGCTCTCCGATGGCCAGGGCAATAGCGGCAGTACCAGCGTCGGTAATGCCGATGCTTTCCCCGGTGGCACCTTTGATTTTAATTCCCAAAATGACAATCGCAGTAATTCTATTGCCGATATTGCCCAGTATTACTATGAGCGGGATTTAGCGCCATCTTTGGCCAATGAGGTGCCGATTGAGGGTGATGACAAAAATCCGGCGCAGCATTTGGTCACTTACACCATCACCTACGGCATGACTTGTGCGCTTGGTTGGCCGACGGATCGCAGTGCCGATTTTAATTGGAGCGCCGCTAATACCAATACGCCGTGCGACTTAAAACATGCCGCCTGGAATGGTCGCGGGCAGTTTTATCAAACCAACAATGCCGCTGAACTTATCGCCGGGATGCAGGCGATTTTTGACAATATTGTCAAACGCAACGGTAGTTTCGGTAAAACCAGCTTTAGCAGCAGCGCTTTACCCGAGGGTTCGGGCTTGGTGTCGGCTTATACCGGCACTTTTAATTCCGCTGACTGGAGTGGTGATGTCAAAAAATATCCCTTAAGCCGCAGCGGCAGTAACGCGCAAATTGACAGCACGCCGACTTGGAGTGCTGCTGATCAACTCAATGCTTTGAGCAATCCGGTCTTAAATCGGACGATTTTTACTTTTAATGGCAGCGGTGTGCCTTTTGACTGGGCGAGCCTTTCCGCTGCGCAAAAAAGCGATGTTGGCAGCGAAGCGCGTTTGAATTATCTGCGTGGTGATCCAAGTCAGGAGCAAAAAAATGGTGGCGCTTTCCGCAATCGTAGCAGCATCTTAGGCGATATTATTGCCTCGGATACGGTATATGTGGCTGCGAAAATGCTGCCCAAATGGCCGACTGGCGTGGCACCAAGCAGCGATAGCGCTTTATTAACCGCTTTCCAAACTGAAGCGGCTACGATTTATGTTGGTGCTGGTGATGGCATGTTGCATGGTTTTGACGATACCACCGGTAACGAAGTCATGGCTTATGTCCCCAAAGGTGTCTATGACCCGGATGCCAACGAAGGTTTGGATGCTTTAAGCAATCCATCTTACAGCCGCCGTGCCTATGTGGATCAAGCGCCAACCATTACCACCGCTTATGTCAGCCCGAAAAATGCTTGGCGGGTAGTGGCCATTGGTGGCTTGGGTGCGGGTGGCAAAGGCGTATATGCACTGGACTTAAGCGAACGTGCCAATTTCAGCCAAACGGTTGCCAATGCGCAAAAAGTGGTGTTGTGGGATAAAGATGGCAGCGATAGCGCCGATTTAGGTCATGTTTATGGTTTGCTGACCGTTGCGCCATTAAACGAACTCGATGGCAGTTCGCCACGCTGGGCGGCGATTTTTGGCAATGGTTACAACAGCAGCAGCGGGGTGGCCAAACTGGTGATTGTCTATTTTGACGGCACGATGCGGACTTTGAGCACCGGCGTTGGCGGTGGCAATGGCTTATCCACGCCAGTGACGGCGGATTTGAATGCCGATGGCGTGGTGGATTTGGTCTATGCCGGCGATATTTTGGGCAATCTGTGGAAATTTGACTTGAGCGACCCAAATCCAAGCACTTGGGCAGCAAGCAAAATGTATCAAGGCGATCCTGATCAACCGATCACTGCGCAACCGCAACTGGCCATTAACCCGAATATCAATAAAACGCCAACGGCAGCTTTCCCCAACCTTTTGGTGATGGTCGGCACCGGTCAGTATTTGGCTGAAAATGACAACGCGCCACCGGCGAAAAAACAAGTCTTTATGGGACTTTGGGACAATGGCAGCGATAGCAATTTAAGCCAAAGCAATTTGGTTCAACAAACCTTGGCTGAAAGTGGCGGCGAGCGCACTATTCCGGCATCCCAACCCATCACTTACAACACCGTTGCTAATGGTGGCAAACAAGGCTGGTATTTGGAATTGCCGGTGACAGGCGAACGTATTACCGCCCAAGCTGAGGTAAAAAGTGGTTTGGTTTATGTCACTAGCATCGTGCCGGAAAAAGGTGCCTGTAGCACCGGCGGTAAAAGTTATCGCCTGGCCGTGGACTTAGCGACGGGTGGCGAGCCGCCGGTAACCGCTTTTGATAACAACGACGATGGTAAAATTGATGATAATGACAAAGTTGGCGGCAAAGTAGTCATGGGCGTTGAGATGCCTGGCATTATCAATGCCATGGGCGTGATTGGCACCGGCGAGGGTTTAAGTTTGGCCTTTGGCAATAACTTGGACAAAGAACAAGCCGGCGATGCGACGGGTGAAGGGATGCGTGAACGTGGCGTGAGTTTAGATCCCCCCGGACGGATTTTCTGGCAGGAAATTTTAGCCGATTGATTTTTATTAGAAACCAGGTTGCCTCCTGGTTTCCACACAATTTTTTAAGAGGACGAAAAAGATGAAATTTGCACTGTTATTGGGATTGCTGCTGTTGAGTATGACGCTGTTAGCCGAATTTGACCACTACGGCAAGGTAGATGCCTTGGAAGGTAATACCATGACCGTCAATGACTTGCCTTACCGGCTGACGGCTGATACGCGCTTTGTCGCGGTGAACGGTGGCGATTTGGATCAGGCGCTGATTGTGCCCGAAAAAATCGTTGGCCAATGGGTTGGTGTGACCCATCAAGCCATCAATCCTGAAAACTTGGAGTATGAAGCGCGGGTGATTCGGTTGTTGCCGAAAAATTATCGCTTTAAGGACAAAGACTTTTGGAGCCAGCCAGACAATCCTTTGGCGCGATAAAGCAAAAAGGCTTGGTCAATGAAAACCAAGCCTGTGAAAAGTCAAAAAATTCATTATCCTGCTTACTTTTTTAGTCCGCTCGCAGCGGCGGACTTGCCCCCCTTCTGAACTTTCGCTACATTCGCACTTTCCTTATCTTTCCAAAAATTCGTGCCCTTATGAAAGCCTTGATCGCCCCCTCGATTTTATCTGCCGATTTCACCCGCTTAGGTGAAGAAGTCAATAACGTATTGGCCGCCGGTGCCGACTGGATTCACTTTGATGTGATGGATAACCACTATGTGCCGAATTTAACCATCGGGCCTTTGGTCTGCGAAGCACTGCGTAAAGCCAAAATTACCGCGCCGATTGACGTGCATTTGATGGTAGAACCGGTGGATAGAATTATTCCCGACTTTGCCAAAGCCGGCGCGACCTCGATTACTTTTCATCCCGAAGCCTCGAACCATATTGACCGCAGTTTGCAGTTGGTGCGCGACCACGGCTGTAAAAATGGCCTGGTGTTTAATCCGGCAACGCCCTTGTCCTATTTGGAATATGTCATGGATAAGGTTGACATTATTTTGCTGATGTCGGTCAATCCCGGCTTTGGCGGCCAGAAGTTTCTCCCCTCCAGTTTGAAAAAATTACAGCAAGTCCGTGAAATGATTGATAATAGTGGTTTTGATATTCGCTTGGAAATAGACGGTGGCGTGAAAGTCGAAAATATCGCTGAAATCGCTGCTGCCGGTGCCGATACTTTTGTGGCCGGTTCGGCGATTTTTGGTCAACCGGACTACCGTGCAGTGATTGCCGCCATGCGCGAACAATTGGCGAGCGTAGGCAAATAAATGCCGATCACTTTTTTGACCGAACCTGCCGCCTTACCGAAGCCTCCGGCTTTTTTGGTCATTGACTTAGATGGCACGATGGTGGATAGCGTGCCGGATTTAGCCGCCTGTGTGAATCAAATGCAAGCCGATTTGGGTTTACCCGAACGTAGCGAGGCACAAGTCCGCACTTGGGTTGGCAATGGTGTCGAAAAATTGGTGGCGCGGGCTTTGGCCGATGATTTAGCGGGAGAAATCCGTGATGTGGACCTTTACGAGCGGGCATTAACGATTTTTCGCTGTTATTACCGCGAGCAAAGCGCTGTCAATTCAAAAGTCTATCCAGGGGTTATGGAAGGTTTAAGTGCTTTGTCGGCACGTTTCCCCTTGATTTGCGTCACCAATAAAGCTGCGGAATTTACCGAACCCTTGCTCGAAACTTTAGGACTTGCGTCCTTTTTTCGCTTAGTCATCAGCGGTGACACCTTGCCGCAGAAAAAACCGCATCCGGCACCGCTACTCTATGCTGCGGAATTTTTACATTTTCCGCCGGCAAGTGGCGTGATGATTGGCGATTCGCAAAGCGATGTCAAAGCCGCCCGCGCTGCCGCGCTGCCGGTGGTCTGTTTGCGCGACGGTTATAATCACGGGGAAGACATTGCCTTAGCGCATCCCGATGCGATTATTGATCGTTTTGACGAATTATTGTCATTGTTTCCTTAACTTATTTTCAATCTTTTCAAAATCTTAAATTAAAAACGTTGTATGTCTATTTGCTCCCCGGCTTGCTTACCTGCCACGGCCTTAGCCGATGGTTTTCGCTACTATCCTTTAGTTTTGACTTTACCGGCAGATTTTTTCACGCCGTTGGCGGTGTTTTGGCAACTGCAAAGCCAAGGCGCGCATTTTTTATTGGAATCGGTGCAAGGTGGCGAGCGCTGGGGACGTTTTTCGGTGATTGGTTTAGGTGCCATGCGGCGTTTTGTTTGGGAAAAAGGCCAATGGCAACAGCAAGATGCCGAAGGTCAGCTACAGGTAACGCAAGAGGCAGCAACGCCTTGGCCGCCATTGCAAGCGCTGTTAAAACAACAGCGCGCAGTAACGCATCCCGATTTACCGCGTTTTCAAGGCGGACTGGTCGGCTATTTTGCTTATGAACTGATTGAAAGAATAGAAGATAGATTAAGCGCTAATCCACTGCCGAAAGCCTTAGATTTGCCGGAATTGCTGCTGTGGGAAGTGAATGAATTTGCCATTGTGGATAATTTGCGCCAAGAGGTGCGTTTGGCGGTATTGGCCGATTTAACGGCGATAGATTTTGGCATTACCGAGGCGGAAAGCCGCCTGTATGAACTGGCCAAAACTTTTCAACAAGGTGTATTGCCGCCGTTGCCTGCTGATATTTGTCCAGAAACCTTGACCATTCACGACCATTTTCCCAAAGAAAACTATTTGGCCGCTGTTGAAAAAATTGTCCAGTATATTCAAGCTGGTGACATCATGCAGGCGGTGTTATCGCAGCGACAAACGGCAGCTTTCAGCCGTCATCCCCTGCATTTTTATCGGGCATTGCGCAAGCTCAACCCCTCCCCCTATATGTTTTATTGTGCTTGGCCGGAATTGACCTTAATCGGCGCGTCACCGGAAATTTTGGTGCGACAAGAAGGCCAAAGCCTGACCGTGCGACCGATTGCTGGCACCCGACCGCGTGGCAAAACCCCTGCCGAGGACTTGGCGCTCGAAGCGGAGCTTAAAGCCGACCCCAAAGAATTGGCCGAGCATTTGATGTTGATTGATTTGGGTCGCAATGATCTTGGCCGCGTCAGTCGTTTAGGCAGCATCCAGGTGCGCGAGCAGATGATCACCGAGCGCTATTCGCATGTCATGCATCTCGTGTCCGAGGTTGAGGGCGAGCGCTTGCCGCATCTCGATGCCGTGGACGTGCTGAAAGCGACTTTTCCGGCCGGCACTTTAAGCGGTGCGCCGAAAATTCGCGCTATGGAAATTTTACAACAACTGGAACCGCAGCAGCGCGGTGTCTATGGCGGTGCCGTTGGCTTTTTATCCTGGACGGGTGACATGGATTTGGCTATCGCCATTCGCACCGCCGTACTCAAAGACGGCCAGTTGTCGGTACAGGCCGGCGCGGGCATTGTTGCTGATTCCATTCCTGAAAATGAATGGCAGGAAACTGTCAATAAAGCCAAAGCCTTATGGCAGGCGGCCATTCAACCGCTCAATGGATAGCCCGTGACCTTGACGACAATAAAAAATAAAGCACAAACAGTAAAAAGTGCGGGAAAAAGGTAGTGAAAAAAGACATGAAAAAAATGAAAAAAAGGAAAAAAGGAAACGAAAAACATGCTGCTGGTGATTGATAATTACGATTCCTTTACCTACAACCTGGTGCAATATTTTGGCGAACTCGGCCAGACGCTGGAAGTGCAGCGCAATGATGCGATTGACATTCAAACGATTGCTGACCTAAAGCCGCAAGGCATTGTCCTCTCGCCGGGGCCTTGTACACCGAACGAGGCTGGGATTTCTCTTGCTGTCATCGAGGCTTTTGCTGGCAAAATTCCGCTTTTGGGAGTGTGCTTGGGACATCAGGCGATTGGTCAGGCTTTTGGCGGACGCATTATCCGCGCCAAACGCCTGATGCACGGCAAAACTTCCGTGGTTTTCCACCACGACCATCCGATGTTTGCCACCATCCCAAGTCCCTTTGTCGCCACCCGTTATCATTCCTTAGTCATTGATCAAGATGATTTTCCCGAGGATTTAATCATCACTGCCTGGAGCCAAGAAGCCAATGGTGAACGCGAGGAAATCATGGCCGTGGCACATCGGACGTGGCCGGTGTTTGGTGTGCAATTTCATCCCGAATCCATTTTAAGTGAGCATGGCCATCGGCTTTTGCAAAATTTTTTGGCGGTTTTATAAAAAGGCTTTGCTGTCAATGCAATCGCCACTGCGCAAGGAAACATTTATGAATCAAGAAACCAACGCCTTTTCCTGGCCAGTAATTTTAGAAAAATTACTGCAAAAACAAGATTTAACGGAAAAAGAGCTGCAAGCAGTGTTCGCACAGATTTTCGCTGGCGAAGCTGAGGCCGTGCTGGTGGCGGCGTTTTTGACCGCTTTGCGTGCCAAAGGCGAAAGTGTCGGTGAAATCACTGCTGCCGTTGCTATGCTGCGGCAATGGATGACCCAACCGCCGCTGGCCGCTGACTGCACGCCGTTGCTCGATACCTGCGGCACTGGCGGCGATGGCGCGGGGATTTTTAATGTCTCCACGGCGGTGAGTTTTGTGGCGGCAGCAGCAGGAGCCTATGTGGTTAAACATGGCAATCGCGCGCAATCGGGCAAATCCGGCAGTGCCGATGTCTTGGCGCATTTGGGTGTGCGCTTGGAATTGACACCACAGCAAGCGGCCGACTGTTTGGCGGCTTGCCGCATGGTTTTTTTATATGCGCCGCAATATCATCCAGCGTTACGCCATGTGGCTCCCATTCGCAAGGCTTTGAAAATAAGAACTTTATTTAATCTTTTGGGACCTTTGGCCAATCCACTGCTGCCCCCTTTTCAAGTCATTGGCGTTTTTGCCGAGGCGTGGCTGCAACCGTTGGCTGAGGTTTTGAAAAATCTTGGCAGTCAACGGGTGTTGTTGGTGCATTCAGAGGATGGCTTGGATGAAATTTCCAGCGCTGCCCCAACACAAGTCGTTGAATTAAATCAAGGTGAAATAACCTGTTATCAAATTTCTCCTGCCGATTTTCAACTCCCAGTCACCCCTTTGGCGGCTTTACAGATTGATTCGGCAGCGGCCAGCGGCCAATTATTGACTGAAACCTTGGCCGGACGCGGTGTTGGACAAACTATTGTGGCTTTGAATGCCGGCGCGGCGATTTATGCTGCTGGTTTAGCGCCAGATTTAGCTTCCGGGGTGGCCAAGGCCAGTCAATTATTGGCCAAACAAGCTGGTTTGGCAGTGCTTGAACAGCTTAAAGCCTTCACTCAATCCTGTGAAAATCAATAAGCTATGGATATTTTACAAAAAATTCTAGCCAGAAAAGTGGAAGAAATTCAAGAAGCCGCTGAAAAATTACCGCTACGGCAATTGCAAAGCCAAGTGATTGCCGCGCCGCCGGTGCGCGATTTTGTCGCTGCCTTAACTAATCGTGTGGAAAATCATCACAATGCCGTGATTGCCGAAATCAAAAAAGCCTCACCCAGCAAAGGCTTGTTACGCGCTGATTTTGATCCGTTGTGGTTGGCGGCGCGTTATGCGGCGGCAGGCGCGACAGCACTCTCCATTTTAACCGACCGCGATTTTTTTCAAGGGGCGCCGGAATATCTGCAAAACGTTCGTCAACACAGTGGGTTGCCGATTTTGCGTAAAGATTTTCTGCTTGATGCCTATCAGGTTTATGAGGCGCGGGTGTGGGGTGCCGATGCCATCTTATTGATTGTTGCGGCTTTAGGTGATGCACAATTGCGCGAGTTATCGCTTTTAGCCGCCGATTTAGGTATGGCGAGCTTGTTTGAAGTGCATAATCTCGAAGAATTACAAAGAATTATTCCTTTAGAACCGGAACTTGTCGGCATTAACAATCGCAATCTGCGGACTTTTCACACCGACTTGGCAACCACTTTGGACTTGCTTACCGTGCTGCCAGCTTCGGCTTTGGTCATCAGTGAAAGCGGTATTTCTTCAAAGCAAGACATTGAAAAATTGAATGAAAAAGGCGTTTTTGCTTTTTTAATCGGTGAGCAGTTGCTGCGGGCGGACGACCCAGGTCAAGCCTTAAAAGATTTATTAACTTTTGAAAAGTAAGAGGAAAAAATGACCTATCAGGCAAATGTGCGTTGGCTTGAAAAAATGCGTTTTGAAGCCGTGGCCGACAGTCAAAAACCGGTGGTTTTGGATGCCGCGCCAGAATTTGGCGGCGAAAATCAAGGCGCACGACCGATGGAATTGCTACTGATGGCCTTGGGCGGTTGCACCATGATGGATGTGGTGTCCATTTTGCAGAAAATGCGCCAAGACTTTCAGGAAGCCTTTGTGGAAATTCAGGCCGAACGCGCCGCTGACCATCCGAAAATTTTTACCAAGATTCATCTGACCTATGTGTTGGTTGGTGGGCATCTCGATGCCGCCAAAGTCGAACAGGCGGTCAAACTCAGCCGAGAAAAATACTGTTCGGTGTCGCATATTGTTGAACAAACTGCAAAAATCACCGAAAGCATCGAAATCCGCTCATGTGCGTAATTGGCTATCAAGTACACAATTGCCGAAGGCTACTCGGCAAGACTTTATTTTTGGCAAGCCCTCTTTATAATGCGCGACAACACGAAAAAGCGGTTTTGCCAGTAATTTGATTTTTCAGTATTTTTTTATATTTTCTGCCTAAAAAGCATTTTGGGAGGGCGAGAGGATGGAGGAGCCGATTTCTTTGCATGGCTTCAATAATTTGAGCAAAAGTTTGAGTTTTTGTATCTACGATATCTGTTATGCCAAAAGCGCTAGGCACATGCAGGAATACATTGAATACATTGACGAAAGATACAATGCCGAACGATTGACGCAAATTTTAAGCGAGGTCAGCAATATCATTGGTGCCAATATCTTAAACATTGCTCGCCAGGATTATGACCCGCAGGGCGCAAGCGTTACTATGTTGATTTCTGAGGAACCGGTAGCCTCTTTGGACTTATCCAATAGCGAGTCCCCCGGGCCTTTGCCGGAAAGCGTGGTGGCACATTTGAATAAAAGCCATATTACCGTGCATACCTACCCAGAAAGTCATCCGCATAATGGTATCAGCACCTTTCGCGCCGATATTGACGTGTCCACCTGTGGCCGGATTTCACCGTTAAAAGCCTTGAATTATCTGATTCATAGCTTAGAGTCCGATATTGTCACCATTGATTATCGGGTGCGCGGTTTTACCCGAGATATTCAAGGCAAAAAGCATTTTATTGATCACACGATTCATTCCATTCAAAACTATATCGCGCCAGAAACCAAGGCCATGTATCAGATGATTGATGTCAATGTTTATCAGGACAGCATTTTTCACACCAAGATGCTCTTGAAATCCTTCGATATTGACAATTATCTTTTTGGCGTTGGCAAAAGCGCTTTAAGTCCTGAAGAACAGTTGGCGATAGAAGACAGCTTGCGGCGGGAAATGATGGAAATTTTTTATGGACGGAATCTGCGCATTGAACCAACAGTCCAAGAGCACGACAGCCGTAAGCCATTGTAAAAAATAATAAAAGTTAAGATTTTTTGATTTAATAATTCCGGTAACAACCGGAATTTTTTTATCCTTGTTGGTCACCACACCTAAAACCGCTTGGGGAATGATTTATGTCTGCACAGAGAACTTGGTTAGCGATAGCTTTAGTTATCATGCTGTTAGGTTTGGCTTGGTTATTGGATGAATTGGCGCTTTTTCCACAAATTCACTGGCTATGGACTTTAGGTCTGCTCGCCTCAGGATTTTTAATTTTGATTTTATTGGGTTTAGATCGTGTCACCTGGGTGCTGAGTGGCTTTTTTTTCTTAGGTTCGGGGTTTTCAGTGTTGCGGCAATTAGACTATTTGCCCCTGCGTTATGAATGGCCGATTTTATTGATAACTTTTGGTTTTTTGATTTTTTTGGCGGTAATTTTACCCTTGAAACGCCCCGTGTGGTTGTTGGGTAAAAATTAAAACCAGCGCTACCAACAATTATCAACGCGGCTTAACAAATTCCAAACGTAACCAACGCGTTTTATCGCTAAACGCCACCAAAACTTGATTCGGTGGCCGGCTATCCACGACCTCACCAAAACCAAATTGCGGGTGCTCAACCCAACGGCCTTTGCTTATCGTGCTCTCAAGGGTTTTGGCGAAAGCTGGTTGCCAGCGCGTCGGTAAGCGTAAGCATTTTTCCAGACCCAATAAAAAACGTGAAGGTATGCTGATATTTTGTTGATAAAAGCCTTGACGATATTCAGAAAAAGTTAAGACTAACTGCTTTTTAGCGCGGGTAATTGCGACATACAATAACCGCCGTTCTTCGGCCAAAGCTGCCGGGTCTTCTTCACTGCGATAATGCGGCAGTTGACCTTCTTCTAAACCAACGATAATCACCGCCGTAAATTCCAATCCCTTTACCCCATGAATACTTGCTAGGGTAATGCCTTGACCTGAACTATTTTCATTGGAAAACAAAGCAGTATGTGCAAGAAAGGCGCTTAACCGCGCATGATCCTGGTGTAAATTTTCGTCGGCTAAAGCGTCTTGCCAAAAATTTTGATAAAGGCGCAGTAATTGTCCCAGGCTGCTTTGTTTTTCTTTGTTAGCCGCAAAAAGGCCGCTCTGTTGTAATAACTTGGGAAAGGTTTGAAAATCAAGCGCTAACTCATTAAAAATTTTATAAAACGCCTCTAGTTTTTCGGCTAGATTTTTGCGTAAAGCGGCGGTTTTTAATAATGCCAAGCCGGCATCCCAATGCGATATGCCGTGGCTTTGCGCATAAGCAATAATTTTCGCTTGGCTTTTTTCCCCTAAACCACGCGATGGTACATTGATAATTTCTTGAAAAGCAAAGTTATCTGCCCGGTTGAGATAAAGCCGCAAATAGGCCAGCGCCATCTGGATGTCGCGTTGTTGATAAAAAGCGGTGTCGCTGGCCAGTTGATAAGGGAGGCTGTAGCGCAATAGCGCCGGTTCAAGGTGTTGGCCTAACCGGTGTTGCCGATATAGTACGGCCATATCTTGATAATCAACACCTTGGCTTTGCCAATGCGTTAAAATTTGTGCGATGCCTTGCGCTTCGGCTTCGCTGTCGCGAAAGGCCAAAAGTTGCGGTAATTCACCGCTAGGTTGTTGACTATGCAAGGTTTTCCCTAAGCGGTCAGTCGCTTGCGCAATCAGTGTATTGGCTAAGTGTAAAATTTCTGGACTGGAACGATAATTTTCTTCTAAACGATAGAGTTTGGCTTGCGGAAAGTCTTGCAAAAAAGTTTTTAATAACAATGGCTTCGCACCGCGAAAACCATAAATGGATTGATCATCATCGCCAACCACAAAGATATTTTCCTGGGCTATCGCTTGCAAAAAACGGTATTGCAAGGGATTGGTGTCTTGAAATTCGTCCACCAAGACATAGCGAAAACGTTTTGGCCAATCGCCAAGCTGCTTTTTAACCAATAGTTCCTGACTTTTTAAGAGTAAATCACTGAAATCTAAAGCACAAAGCTGCTGACATTGCGCTTGATAGGCGGCAAAAACCGCCGGCCAGCGTCGGTCTTGATAGAGTGCCAAGTGCGTTTCTGATGCTTCTTTTTGCGTCTGGATGCCTTGCACGACATTGCCGATGCTGAATAGATCATCAGATGTAAGATTTTGTTCTTTAAGAATTCTTTTTAAGAGTTGCCGTTGACCATAGCCGTCTAATAAGGGAAAATCTGCACTTAACCCCGCGATTAAATAATGCTGACGCAACAACCGATAGGCCAAACTGTGAAAAGTCCCGAGCCAGAGTTGCGACCAAGGATAGGCATCGCCCAAGACGTTGCGTAAGCGTTGGCGCAATTCCAGCGCCGCTTTGTTGGTAAAGGTTAAAATTAAAAACTGCCAAGGTTTTGCATCTTGTTGTTGCCAATGCAAAAAGCGCGCAGTCAGCGTGCGGGTTTTGCCGCTACCTGCACCCGCCAAAAGCAAAATCTGTGCCTCAGCACTTTGCGCCGCTTGCTGTTGTTCGGGATTGAGATGCAAAAACTGGTCAGCCATAAAAGTTGATTAGCATTAAAATTGATTAACTATGAAATTGATTAAATATTTGTATAAATTGAAAAAAAGTTAAGTGCTTTTGGTAAAAAATCCATTTCACTGCTGATAGTGTGTAGAAAAATTATTTGATCAATCGTTGGCCAAACCAAGTGAGGGTGAAGGCTAAAGGGAGTGACCACCACGGCAAAGGTGGTAATAATAACAGCCAAAGTAAAAGCATTAAGCCAATGATAAAAAACAAGAAAAATTGACTCTGTTGACGTTTTTGCTGCTGCAAAGCGATTTGAATAGCACTTAAACGCTCACGCTGTTGTTCAAAGTATTCTTCCTGTCGCGCCATCTGACTTAAGGCTTGGTGCATCAGCATCGGCAATTCCGGCACTTTTTCGGCAATAAACGGGATATTTCGCCGTAAGCCATTGAAAATAGCGCGAGGCCCCATGCGTTCACTCATCCAGCGTTCCAAAAAGGGTTTGGCGGTCTGCCATAAATCCAAGTCTGGGTCTAATTGTCGGCCTAAGCCCTCGATATTTAACAAGGTTTTTTGTAAAAGCACCAGTTGCGGTTGCACCTGCATGTCGAAACGGCGGGCGATCTGAAATAAGCGTAAAAGCAAATGTCCGAAGTAGATCTCTTTGATTGGCCTTTGAAAAATTGGCTCACAGACGGTGCGAATGGCCGTTTCCAGTTGATCCATGCGCGTGGAAGGCGGCACCCAGCCGGAATCTATATGCAGTTCGGCGACGCGGCGATAGTCGCGGTTAAAAAAAGCCACAAAGTTTTCCGCAAGATAGCGTTGATCATCGGGAGAAAGTGTGCCGACAATGCCAAAGTCCACGGCGATATACTGTGGGTCTTTGGGGTGTTCATAAGAAACAAAGAGATTGCCCGGGTGCATGTCGGCATGAAAAAAATTATGCCGAAACACCTGGGTGAAGAAAATTTCGACACCGCGATGCGATAATTTTTTTAAGTCCACGCCAAGGTCGCGCATTGCTTGGATATTGTTTAAGGAAATGCCATAAATCCGCTCCATCACCATCACTTGTTGCCGACAGTAATCCCAATAGATATCTGGGATATAGAGATGGGGACTGTGCAGAAAATTCCGACGAATTTGCGAAGCATTGGCGGCTTCTTGAATTAAATCCAGTTCATCTAAAATCGTCACTTCGTATTCAGCAACGACTTCGCGTAGCCGTAAGCGGCGTGCTTCCGGCCAGGTCGCCTGTAAAAAATCGGCAATGGCATACATCAGCGCGATGTCGCGGCGAATGATTTTTTCAATGCCGGGACGCACCACTTTGACCACCACGCTGCGACCGTCATGCAGCCGCGCCGTATGCACCTGAGCTATCGAGGCCGAAGCCAAGGGCAGCGGCTCAAATTCCTGAAAAATCTTCATCAAGGGGGCGCCAAAGGCTTTTTCAATGATTTCCACGGCGATGTCACTGGGAAAAGGCGGCACTTGATCCTGTAAGCGTGTTAATTCATTGGCAATGTCTTCCGGCAAGAGATCGCGGCGGGTGGAGAGCATCTGACCGAGTTTGACAAAAACCGGCCCCAAATCTTCTAAAGTCAGACGTAGCCGCTCGCCACGCGATGTCGTGGGTGGTTTGCGCCAACGCCAGAGCCTGATAATCGGACGAAACGGTCGCAAGGGACGCAAACTAAACAATAAATCATCCAAACCATGTCGCATTGCTACCCAAAAAATCAACAATAAGCGCAAACTAGGCATGATTGCCTCCAGCGGATGTGTCGCCGGCAGCGGTGTCGCCTGCTGCCTTGATTTTTTCGAGTTGGGTGAAGCGTTGTTCCAGACGCGCCAGGTCATTACGCAGATCATCTATAGCATTGAGAAGTAAGCGAATATCTTGTGGATTGGCCAAAATTTTTCCCTCGTAACAAAGATAATCATGCAGTTGTTCGTGCAGGCGTTGTTGTCGCTCTTGCCAATAGTGCCTTTGCGCTGCGGCACTGGCTTCCAAAAAATTGGCCAAGGGTAGGCCAAGAAAGCGCGACAGATATTCTCCCCAGTCCACAGTGCTGTCTTGAAACAAGCGCTGCCAGCGTGCCAGCAGCCGACTGTCACCTTGTAAATCGCAGTCAGCCAAAAGCGCCGTTTCGCCCTGGAATAGCCGCCATAAAGTGAAGGGTGCGGCGGTGAGCGTCACTTCAGCAGGCGTGCTTGGCCTAGCGTTTGAGAGCTTGAGTTGCGCCTGGTCAATGGTCAATAAAAAACTACCAATACCTTGAATATTAAGTAAAAAATGACTACCTTCGAGATTTTTAGCGCGTTCACCAAAACCTGGGTCTAGGCGCAGCGCTTGATTGAGCAATTGTTGTCCAGGCCAAAGCCACCATGAAGCATTAAAATTTTTATTATTCATGGGCTTTCTCGTCGTTTCGCCAGAAGCCGTAGGCTGTCCACCACCACCAGACTATGGCTCAACCGCGCCTCAATATCGCGGTCTTGCGCATCGTGCCACAGCCGCAACATACCAGCGCTGCCTAAGGTAAAAAGTCCGGCAATCAGTCGTAACACCGCTTGCTGAAAAGAAATTTTGGCCAACGTTTTTTCTTGAAGCACCATAATGCCGATAAGCCATTGGCCAGGGGTGGCGCTAAAAATCGGCCAGCTTAACAACGGCAACAATAACCCTAGTGCCAGCGCAAACCACCACTGACCACCAAAAAACAACCAAAGCCATAGCGTGAGGAAAATGATTAGCCAAGCGTCTAGGAATAACGCGCCAAGCCGTTGATTGAAGTTGGCTAGTTCCGGCTGTTGATGGCTTAAACGCGGCGTGCCAAAAGGTTGTTCGGTCAAACGTCGCCAGTCCTTTTCGCTAAGCGTGTTTTTGGCAGTTGCACTCGATCTATTTTTGCTTAATAAATTTTTAAGATTTTTCATAGCTTATAGCCCCGATGGACTGCCACCAGTCCAGCATTAAGATTAAATACTTCGACTTGTTCAAAACCGACGATTTCAAGCAAAGTTTTGAGACTTTCTTGATTGGGATGCTGGCGGATGGATTCGGCAAGATATTGATAACTTTGTGAATCGTTAGCCAATAGTTGTCCCAGACGCGGCAATACTTGGAAGGAATACAGATCATAAACCGGCTGCAACCACGGTAAGAGCAAATGCGAAAATTCCAACACCACCAAGATGCCGCCTGGGGTCAACACCCGATAAAGTTCACTCAAGGCTTGGGCTTTGTCAGTGACATTACGCAGACCAAAGGCCATGATGGCACGATCTAAGCTATTGTCCGCCAAAGGCAGTGCTTCGGCATTGGCCAAAAGCCAGTTGGTTTTAATATGACCTTGATCGAAAAGCCGTTCCCGCCCTAAAGTCAGCATTTCGGCATTGAGATCGGCGGCGATAATTTGGCTTTCCTTGCCGAGTTTTTTGGCCAAACGCCAAGTTAAATCACCAGTGCCTGCTGCTAAATCCAAGACCCGCAGCCCCGGTCGTAATAATAGGCGATCTATCGCAAAATCTTTCCACAGATGATGCAGCCCCAAAGACATAACATCGTTCATTAAATCATAGCGGGGAGCAACCGAGCGAAAGACGCTTTGGACTTTTTCGGTTTTCTCAGCAGCGCTTACTTTTTGATAGCCAAAATCAACATCTTGATCTTTGTTCATAAAATTCTGTATGGTGAAATGTTATTTGAGAGAAACGCACGTGAAATGCAGAAAAATATGAAAAAATTATGGTCGAAAACTTTCAGGCCATAAAAAATAATGACCGAATTTTGTACTCTTGCGAAATTCGCCGCCGACTTCTTTGCCTTTGGCGGTGATATAGTGTTTTCCTTCTTTTACTTCCAGATAGCCATTCCTTACCAGCCGATCATTCAGTTCATTAGTTTTTATTCCTAATTTTTGAGCTAGTTTTGAAGTAGTGAGTTTATCAGGTGTATTTTCTTCAGTTTCCACAGGTGCTTCAGGTTCTTTATTGATGGTTTCTACGGAGATGCGTATTTCATCACTGATGCGGACGATGCGTTGCGCTTCTTCGTAGGCTTCTTTGTACAGTTCATGGTCTTCGCTGCGGCGAATCAGAACCCCCATTTCGTTGTTATTTACTTGGCTAAACTCATAAAGATTCAGGCTTGTGATAATGCAAAGCTCTTCATTCAGATAACACTTGGCATGAAGATTCTTGCAGAAACTTGTTCTTAGATAGGTAAGCTCTTTTAACCAATTGATTTCTTCGGGCTGTAGTTCGTTTTTGCCATAAACGACCCGAACATCAATTTTAAGGCGGTTTTTGTCTTCAAGAAGCTCTTTAATTCTATCGTTGAGCCGAAGAAAAGGACTAATTAAAATAAGCCGATCTTTGGCACTTTTAATGAGTTCTTCCAGAAAATAATTTGTTGCGCTTGTGTTCAGAAACTTTGCCATTGTCGCTCCAAGTACAAGTTTGATTTTGATAAAGGTTAAAGATATCAAGAAGGATTATAGTTAATTCTTCACTAGAGTTATTTTTAATACATCAGTGGATAGTCTTATGTAACAGTAACCTTGGTGACGGATGCATAGATTGATCAACTTCCCCGCGCAATCCCCGCCGCACTTAAACGCGCTAGATAACCTTGCCAGTTTTTTTCTTGTTCAATGCCGAGAAAATACAAATAGTTCCAGTCGTAAATGCCAGTGTCGTGACCGTCGCTAAAAATGAGTTTTACGCCGTAGTTGCCGACGGGTTCAATGGCACTGATATTGACGTTTTCCTTATGAATTTGCAGCACTTCTTGTCCGGGACCGTGGCCTTTGACTTCCGCCGACGGCGAAAATACTCGTAAGTATTCACAAGGGAGGGAAAAACTACTGCCATCGGCAAAACGCACTTCTAAAGCACGGGATTTTTGATCCAAAATTAAATCGGTGGGAAGATGTTTGCTCATAATAATTTCAATGTATTGAAAAAAAGTTAAGGGTTTTGGCAGGACTTTGGATGAAATTTATAAAATATATGAAATTTATAAAATATAGTGTTGAAGGTTTTCATCGCCAAGCACGGGTTGTAAACGCCGATCCACAAAAGCGGCATCAATTATAACCGTTTGATTAGCATAATGTGACGCTAAGAAAGAGACTTCTTCTAAAACTTTTTCCACCACGGTATGCAAGCGACGCGCACCGATATTTTCCAAGCGTTGATTCATGGTAAACGCCACTTCTGCCATACGCGCAATACCATCGTCACTAAAAGTCAACTGGACTTTTTCCACTTGTAATAAGGCTTGATATTGCTTTAATAAACTATGCTCAGGTTCTTGTAAAATGCGAATAAAATCGGCGCTTTGTAAAGCATTGAGTTCCACACGAATCGGCAAGCGTCCTTGTAATTCTGGAATTAAATCGGAAGGTTTACTGACATGAAACGCGCCTGAGGTGATAAATAAAATATGATCAGTATTGATTGCGCCATATTTCGTCGTCACCCGACTGCCTTCAATTAACGGTAATAAATCACGCTGCACGCCTTCACCGGAAATATCGGCTCCCATCTGCTGTTGACGAGAACGCGCGATTTTGTCAATTTCGTCAATGAAAACAATACCTTTTTCTTCAGCCAGTTGCACAGCCGCGCTTTTGACCTCGACGGTATTGAGGAGTTGTTTGGCTTCTTGATCTATCAATAATGGCCAGGCTTTGGCGATAGTCAGACGCTGCTTTTTTTGGCGTTGTTGTTGAAAACTTTGAAATAATTTTTCAAACTGTTGGGTCATTTCTTCCAAGCCCGGCGGCGCAAAGACTTGCATTTCACCGATTTCCGGTAAGTCAATGTCAATTTCGCGGGCATCGAGCTGCCCTTGCCGTAATTTTTGCCGAAATTTTTCACGGGTATTGTCTGGCGGTTGGTCAGCGCTGACATCAAAACTGATGTTTTTCGGACGCGGTAACAAAATATCCAGAAGTTTTTCCTCGGCTTGCGCAACCGCTTGCGCATGAACCCGCGCTTTGGCCTGTGTTTCGGCCAATTGGTAGGCGACTTCGGCTAAGTCCCTGATAATGCTATCAACATCTCGACCAACATAACCAACTTCGGTAAATTTGCTGGCTTCGACTTTGACAAATGGCGCTGCACTTAACCGCGCCAAACGCCGCGCAATTTCGGTTTTGCCAACGCCGGTGGGACCTATCATCAAGATGTTTTTCGGGGTGATGTCGCGTTGCCAGGCTACCGGCAATTGCAAACGCCGCCAGCGGTTACGCAAAGCGATGGCAACGGCACATTTGGCAGCCTGTTGTCCAATGATAAAACGGTCTAATTCTTGGACAATCGCTTCCGGGGTGAAATGATCAAAAGAGTCTTTTTCCATGTAATTGTTTTTGAATAAAATAGGTTAAGCGGCTAAATTGACGATAGTGAAATTATTATTGGTGTAAATACAAAGACTCGCGGCGATGGTTAAACTTTCTTCGACAATTTTTTCAGCAGTCAAAGCACTATGTTTTAACAGTGCTAAACCGGCGGATTGCGCATAAGCACCACCAGAACCAATACCGATAACCCCTTGATCAGGTTCTAAAACATCGCCAGCGCCACTTAAAAGTAAGGTATAATTGGCATCGCCCAGCAACAGCATGGCTTCGAGTCGGCGCAAAACTCTATCGCTGCGCCAATCTTTGGCGAGTTCGACAGCGGCACGTTTAAGATCTTGAAAATCAGCAAGTTTTGCTTCAAAGCGTTCAAATAAAGTAAAAGCATCGGCAGTGCCGCCAGCAAAACCAGCGATAATTTTTCCCTGGTGCAGCTTTCTGATTTTATTAGCATTACCTTTGATTTTGATATTGCCCAGGGTTACTTGGCCATCGCCGCCTAAGGCAAAGTCTTGGCCGCGCCGCACGGCAAGAATGGTGGTGCCATGAAAATTAGTCATTTCCGAGTTCCAAGTCATTGAGATGCAGGCATTTGATCAGCATTTGACGAACCAAATCCCGAAAGAAACGTAAAAAAGGTCGATCCAGTTCTTGATTTAATAAAGTGGCATCGCGGCCTGCACAAACCAATAAGCCAACGGTATGTTCCTGGGCATCGCTCAAGGCGGCCATAACAAAACTATCAAAGTTATCACCTTGTGCAACCAAGAGATTTTTCTCGGCTTTTGGCGGAGAACCCCAAAAAAAGCCATCGTGATCCAAGCGGTGCAAGAGCGGACTTTGGCTGATTTTCGGCAAGAGATACGAGGCCGGAATGCCGGGCGCGGCTTGCCAAAAGCGCAGCACGGTTTTACTCACCGACATTTCATCACTACAGATGCTATCAATGCTGTCCACCAGCTCTTCAACTTTTTGAATATACAAAAATTCTATCGCTAACTGCTGCATGGCGCGGCAGCGGCGGTTGTGCAGGTCTTGCTTTTGCCGTTCCCCCTGCAAGGCGTTTTGACAATCGTCCAAGCGGCTGCGGAGTTGTTGTAGTCGCAACAGCGGCAGCGACGGTAGGCCGGATTGACTGAAGGATAACTCCAGTTTTGCCAAGACTTCGGGATGTTTAAGCAGAAAATCAGGATTATTTTCAAGATATTGACACACTTCAGCTTCGTTCATAAAACGATTTCTCCTGAAAAGACGCTGCTGGCCGGCCCGCACAAGATCACCGCGCCGCCATCCCAGAAAATTTCTAAGCGGCCGCCAGGTAGCTGTACCTGAACGGGACTGTGCGCGCCAAAAAAGCGTATGGCGATCACCGCGGCGGCGGCGGCACCACTGCCACAGGCTAAAGTTTCCCCGGCACCGCGTTCAAATACGCGCAATTTCAAAGTGTTGTGGTCAATGATCTGCATAAAACCGATGTTGGCACGTTCGGGAAACAGCGGATGTACGGAAAGCCGCGCACCGAGCTGTTGGACGGGCGCAAAATCTACGTCTTCGACTTTGAACACCGCATGGGGATTCCCCAGGGAAAGCGCATGAAAGTCAAGTGCTTGACCGTCAAGGCTTAAGGTATAAACCGCTTGTTCTTCGGCGACCGCCAAGGGAATTGCTTTGGGCGCAAAACGCGCTAAGCCCATGTCCACACGAGTATTTCCTTTGGCATCCCGATGCAGAAGCATCGCGCCGCTTAAGGTTTCAACACGCACGGTATCGGCCTGACTGATACCTTCCAGCCGTAAAAATTCCATAAAACAGCGCGCACCGTTGCCGCATTGGCCGACTTCCGAGCCATCGGCATTGATGATGCGATAGCGAAAATCCGCGACAGCGCTTTTTTCCACCAGCAAAATCTGATCGGCACCAACACCGAAATGCCGGTCGGCAAGTTTTTGCCAGTCTGCTGTTTTGAAGTCTCGCGGCTCACGGTGATCAATAACAATAAAATCATTGCCTAAGGCTTGCATTTTGCGAAAACGCAACGGCTTTTCGGCGCTGGTCCAAGGTTTGGCCAAGGTGTCGTAGCGCCATAAATCGGCCAAGGGTTGCCGTTGCCGTATCACTGCTGCTTGATTTTTATAGACTAAAACTTCCGCAGCCAGCGGTCGGGCATTGTATTGCGAGGCCATGACCGCGCCATAGGCACCAGTGCTTAAGATCGCTAAAAAATCGCCAACTTCAGCGGGAATTTGCCGATTTTTGCCTAAAAAATCGCCGCTTTCGCAGACCGGGCCAACAATATCCAGCGGCGGATAACTTTCGGCTAAGGCGGCCTTGAGCGGCAAAATTTCATGGTGTGCTTGATAGAGACTGGGACGCAGCAATTCCGTCATCGCGGCATCCACAATGGCAAAATGTTTGCCTTGATTTTCCTTGCGATAGCGTACCTGGGTGAGCAGTGCGCCGGCATTGCCAACCAGCGCACGGCCAGGTTCAATCAAGATCGTTAAACCAGCAGCGGCAAAATCGGCTAATAGTGGTGCAAACCAAGCCGTTGCCGTGGGTGGTTGTTCTTGCTGATAGCGAATGCCAAAGCCGCCACCGACATCCAGATGCTTGAGTTTTATGCCTCTGTCTTGAAGACGCTCGGCGAGGCTGAGTAGGCGGCGGGCAGCGGCTTGGTAGGGTGCCGGGTCGAGCATTTGCGAACCGATATGCGCCGCCAGACCATGAATGTCGGCGTGTTGGCTGTCGTTGAGCTGATGATAGAGTTTTTCGGCCTCCGGCATCCCAATCCCAAATTTATTTTCTTTCAGGCCAGTTGAAATATAAGGGTGGGTTTTGGCATCAATATCAGGATTGACGCGGATGGCCACAGGTGCGGTTACGCCGTGGGTTTTAGCAACTTGTTCAATAGCTTGCCATTCGTCTAGCGATTCAATGTTTAAAGTCAAGATGCCTTGTTCTAAGGCATAGGCAATTTCCTCTAGGCCTTTGCCAACGCCAGAAAAAATACATTGTGCGGCTTTGCCGCCAGCGGTTTCCACTTTTTGTAATTCGCCAATAGATACCACATCGAAAAAACTCCCTTGTTCGGCCAATAACGCCAAAATCGAGAGGTTGGCATTGGCTTTGACAGCATAGCAGAGATGATGCGGTACAGCAGTTAATGCTTGATCAAAGGCTTGATAGTTTTGAATAATTTCTGAGGCGCTATAGACATACAAGGGCGTACCATGCGCGGTGGCTAAAGTTTCTAAAGCCAGTGCTTCACAGAAAAGTTGATGATTTTTATAATGAAAAGTCATAGAGCCTTGTGCATAAAAGTGGACGTAGTGCTTTTCGGTAAGTACAGATCACCTTTTTGACCACAGCCGACCAAATTCGACACGGCTAAGGTAAGCAATAAGAGATAAAGAAGCGGCATAGACGTTTCCCAAGTTAAGCGGGTGTTTTTCTAAACATTGCCAAAGTATTTGGCGGCCAAAGGCGCATGGTACGCAATGCGGCTGGCTGCTGGCAACCGCCTTGGCGGCGTTGGTGTTGGTTCCTTGGCCAGAAAAGTTGTTTGGTGGAAAAACAAGGGAATTGTGAAATGGACAAGAAAGGCAGAAGCAAAAAGGCAGCTTAAGGAAAAAATGGTCGGGATGACAGGATTTGAACCTGCGACCACCAGTCCCCCAGACTGGTGCGCTACCAGGCTGCGCTACATCCCGAATGAAGGCGCGAAGTATAGGTTAGTCGGCGGGGTTTTTCAATAAGGCGGCAATCGCTTTGAGTTCGTTTTGCAAGGCGCGTAAAGCATCTTTTTTGAACAGGACGGGCTTGTTGGCAGCGCTTTCTTCGAGTTTTTGTCGCGCACCGGAAGTTGTAAAACCTTGTTCATGAAGCAATTTTTTTATTTCCCACACCAGAAACACTTCGTTGCGGGAATAATAACGCCGATTGCCTCGGCGTTGGGGTTTGAGTTGTGGAAATTCCTGTTCCCAATAGCGCAAGACATGTGGGCGAACTTGACAGAGTTCACTGACTTCGCCGATGGTGAAATAGCGCTTATCGGGAATAGTGAGCGGCATGTTTTTATTGACAAAAAGTTAAGCTTTGGTCAGCAATAGCGCGAAATAAAATCAATCGTCGTCTTTTTCGCTGCTGCCTTCCACGCGAGCGCGCAATTTTTGTCCAGGACGAAAAGTGACGACGCGACGCGCAGAAATCGGGATGTCTTCGCCGGTTTTGGGGTTGCGACCCGGACGCTCACCTTTATCGCGCAGGGTAAAATTGCCAAAACCAGATAATTTTACATGTTCGCCTTTTTCCAAGGCAATACGAATTTCTTCAAAAAATACTTCAACAAATTCCTTGGCTTCGCGTTTGTTTAAGCCAACTTCGCTAAATAAACGCTCGGCAATATGTGCTTTGGTTAATGCCATAAAAACTCCTTCAATGAAAAAAACTTAGGTGCGTAAACGTAAGGCATAGGCATTTTGCAATGCTTCACAGACTTTGGCAATACAATCATTGACATCGCCATCGGTTAAGGTGCGATCAGTGGCTTGCAACCACAAGGCAAAGGCCAAACTTTGCTCTTGGTCGCTCAAGCCAGTGCCTTGATAAACATCGAAAAGCTCGACTTTTTGCAATAAATTGCCGCCACTTTCGGCAATCAAGTCCAAAAGCGGTGCCACGGCTTGACTGCGCGGTGCGACAAAGGCCAAGTCGCGGCGAATCATGGGATAGGCGGAAAGCGCTTGATAATGTGGCAGCGCCCGGCTTTGCAATAGGTCTGCCAACAGGCTAAAGCCCCACAAGGGCATTGGAATGCCGAGGCTTTTTTGTAAACGTGGGTGAATTTGGCCAAAAACCCCGCAGCATTGTCCTTGCTGCCAGATGCCGAGGCTTTGTCCCGGATGTAAATAGGAAACATCAATTTTTTCAAGCCGGTAGTCGCTGTCACTCAAGGCCAAGAGGCTCTCAATTTCGCCTTTCAAACGGAAAAAATCGCGAGCAAGGCTTTTGTTTTGCCAATGATTGCCTTGACTTGCGCCATAGGCAATACCGGCAACTTGTTCTTGCTCCTGAATTTTTCCGTGACTATCCAGCCAAAACACCCGACCACTTTCATAAGCGGCAAAGCGTTCCTGTTGGCGATTGAAGTTATAAGTCGCGGTTTTTAAAAGTCCTGGCAATAAACTTGGCCGCATCTCGCTTAAATCGGCGCTGATCGGATTGGCGAGGGTTAAAATACTTTGTTTTTCAGAATGTTCAGTGTTTGAAACCACCGCGCCAAACGGCCTTTGACTGCCAGCGGCAAACCAGGTGCGCCAACTGGGATCAATAAAACTATAATTGATAACTTCTTGATAACCAAAGCTGTGTAGCCGATTGCGCCAGAGCGTTGCCGTCAAGCGTTTTTCTTCGGCGCGCACCACCGGCAGTGCTTGTGCTTGCGCTGCCACCGGCAACTGGTCGTAACCGACTAACCGTGCCACTTCTTCGATCAGGTCTTCGGTAATTTGTAAATCAAAGCGATAGCTTGGAGGCAGCACGGTGATGCTGTCGGTATTTTCGTCCAAGATGCTGATATTTAAAGCCGAAAGTTTTTCCTTGACCGTGCTAAGCGACAACGCGCTGCCTAAAAGCCGGTTGAGTTTGGCCAAAGGCAGCGCAATGCCTTGACGTACCGGCAAAAATTCACTTTGGAGTTTTTCCGTAACCGCGCTCGCCTCTCCGCCGCACACTTCTACAATCAAAGCGGTGGCGTATTCCAAAGCGCTACGGGTTTGCGCAAAGTCCACACCGCGTTCAAAACGATAGGCGGCATCGGTGTTTAAGCCGTGGGCACGGGCGCGTCCGGCCAAGGCTTTGGCGCTAAAAAAAGCACTTTCGAGGAAAATGTCCACGGTGTCAGGCTGACAGGCGCTGTCAGCACCGCCGATGACCCCAGCTAAGGCCAGAATTTTTTCGGCATCGGCAATGACTAAATCTTTATCGCTCAAGGTTAACGTTTTGCCATCCAAGGCTTTTAAGGTTTCGCCGTCTTGCGCTGGCCGCACCACGATGCCCTCAGCATGGATTGCCGCGAGATCAAAGGCGTGCAGCGGTTGTCCGAGTTCCAGCATCACTAAATTGGTAATATCAACAATCGGTTGTAGGCTGCGCAAACCGGCACGGCGCAGACGCTCCTGTAACCACCAGGGACTTGTTGGTTGATTATTAACGCCACGAATGATCCGGCCACAATAACGCGGACAGGCGGGACTCGCCAAACGCACGGCCAAGGTCTCGCCCTGACCGGCAATTGCTTCAATAGTCGGCGGGGTAAAGGTTTGACCGGTTAAAGCCGCCACTTCGCGAGCGAGGCCGTGCATACTTAAGCAATCGCCGCGATTGGGCGTTAATTCCACGGTTAAAATAAGCTCATCCAAGTCAAAATAGTTGCGGATATCCATACCGAGCGGTGCTGCTGTGGGCAGTTCCCAAATGCCGTCACTTTTTTCGCTCAAGGCCAATTCGCTGGTTGAACACAACATGCCATGGCTTGCCACGCCGCGAATTTCGCTTTGTTGAATGGTCAGCGCCGGCAACACGGCGCCGACTTGCGCGACGGCGACTTTAAGACCGGCGCGGGCATTGGCGGCACCGCAAACAATTTGCAAAGGGGGTTGATTTTCGCCGATTTTCACTTGACAAACTTGTAACTTCTGGGCATCGGGATGCCGCTCGGCGCTGACAATTTCGCCACTGTTCACGCCGGAAAATGCCGCTGCTGCTGGCGTTATCGCCGCGACTTCTAAACCGGCTAGGCTTAAAAGATTGGCTAATTCTTGCGGCGTTTCTTGATAATTGACTAAACTTTTCAGCCAGTTGCTACTGATGTTCATCTTTTTTAATCCTTAAACTATTTAGAAATCAGTGCTTAAGCAAACTGGCGTAAAAAGCGCCGGTCATTGTCAAAAAAGACGCGCAAGTCATTGACGTTGTAGCGCAGCATCGTTAAGCGTTCCACGCCCATGCCAAAGGCATAGCCTTGAAAAATCGTGCTATCAATGCCGCTATAGCCCAAAACGGCCGGATGCACCATGCCGCAGCCGAGCACCTCAATCCAGCCGCTGTGTTTACAGACCCGACAGCCGGCGCCGTCGCAAAAAACGCAGTAGATATCCACTTCGGCGGAGGGTTCGGTAAAGGGAAAATACGATGGCCGCAGGCGGACTTTTAAGTCGTCTTTTTCAAAAAAGGCGCGTAAAAACGTCGTCAGCACCCATTTGAGTTCGGCAAAATTAGCATTTTCCGCCACATATAAACCTTCCACTTGGTGAAACATCGGCGTGTGCGTGAGATCCGAGTCGCAGCGATAAACCCGTCCCGGCGCTAAAATCCGAATCGGCGGCGCCTGGCTTTGCATGACGCGAATTTGTACCGGCGAGGTGTGGGTGCGTAGCACCTGACTCGGCCAATCTTTGAGGTAAAAGGTGTCGTGCATCGCCCGCGCCGGATGTTCCGGCGGGATGTTCAAGGCGGTAAAGTTATAGTCTTCGCTTTCAATTTCCGGACCTTCGGCGCTGCTAAAGCCAAGTTTTCCCAAGATTTCTTCAATGCGCAGCAGGGTGCGGCGCAAAGGATGCAGATGGCCAAAGTCAAAGGCGACACCTGGCTTGCTGACATCCAGGGTTGTTGCCGCCAAGGATTGTTGAAGTTCTTGTTCTTCAAGAATTTCCAAGCGCATCTGGATGGCTTCGGCCACTTGATCACGCTTGGCATTGACCACCTGACCAAAGGCCGGGCGTTCTTCGGCGGGCAGACTGCCGAGTTTTTTGAGCAACTGACTGATCGGGCTTTTTTTGCCCAGGTAATGCACCCGCAGCGTTTCCAGCGTTTTGCTGTCGCAGGCTTCGCTAATTTCTGCCAAAGCCGTTTCGGTCAACTGCGCCAATTCTTTGTCTAGCATATAAGCTATTGCTTTTAAAGATAAAAAGTTAAGCGTTTTTCAAAATGCCAGCCGGTAAAGCGGCTTTAGCACGTGCCACCAATACGCCAAAGGCATTGAGATCATGCACGGCGAGGTCGGCCAAAACTTTGCGATCCACACCGATCTGCGCTTTGTTTAAGCCGTCAATCATTCGGCTGTAGGACAGGCCAAAAATCCGTGCCGCCGCGTTGATCCTGGCAATCCACAAGGCGCGAAAAACCCGTTTTTTCTGTTTGCGGTCGCGGTAGGCATATTGTCCGGCTTTAATAACCGCTTGTTTTGCAACGCGAAAGACGCGACTGCGTGCGCCATAATAGCCTTTGGCGAGCTTCATAATTTTTTTGTGACGGCGATGGGCGATGACCCCACGTTTAACACGAGCCATGATTTTTCTCCTTAAATTTTAGTTAGTTAATGGTGGGGAAGCATCTGCCGTACTTCGGCCTGATCACAAGGATGCACGGTTAACACGCCGCGTAAATGACGTTTGCGTTTGGTGGATTTTGAGGTCAACAAATGCCGACGATGCGAACTATAGGCTTTGAAGCTGCCGTCCCCTCGGACGCGGAAGCGTTTGGCGGCGCCGCGATTGGTTTTGAGTTTTTGTTTGGCCACAGGTTTTCTCCTTAAAATAAAGAAATAAAAAAAGCCCCGCCAGGTCGTAGCCACCGTGACAGGAGCCGAGTGAGTAAAAAATAAATCTTTGAAATAAAACAAGAAAAAACTTATTTTTTCTTCTTTTGCGGTGCAATCAGCATGGACATCTGCCGGCCTTCAATTTTGGCGGCTTGCTCGACGCTGCCGAGTTCGCCAATGTCGGCTTCCACCCGTTCCATCAATTTTAAGGCCAGGGATTGATGGACAATTTCCCGACCGCGAAAGCGAATGGTGAATTTGACTTTATCGCCTTCTTCTAAAAAGCGGATGCCGTTACGCAGTTTGACTTGATAGTCGGCATCGTCAATGTTGGGTCTGAATTTTAATTCTTTGATTTCGATCTGCTTTTGGTTCTTTTTCGCTATTTGTGCTTTTTTAGCTTGTTCATATTTGAACTTGCTATAGTCCATGATTTTGCACACTGGCGGCTCGGCCTGCGGCGCGATTTCCACCAGGTCAAGCTCGGCTTGTTCAGCCACGGCCAAGGCTTCTTCCCGACTTAAAATCCCAATAGTGCCGCCATTGGCATCCAGCACCCGCACCTGCGCGGCGCGGATGGCATGGTTTAAGCGATATTGATCTTTTTCCGCTTCTCGCGTTTCCCGTAAATCACGCATCGGCTGCTCCTGGGTTTACGTCTTGAGCAAGGCCAAATTGTCTTTGGCCACGCGGTTGGTTTTCATCTTGCAATAGTTTGATTGCATTGGCTAAAGCCAGACTGCCAAAGTCTTCGCTTTGCCGACTGCGTACCGCCACTTGGCCGCTTTCCTGTTCTTTATCACCGACGATGAACAAATAAGGAATTTTTTCCAAGGTGTGCTTGCGAATTTTGGCACCGATTTTGTCGTTACCAAGATCCGCTTCGGCGCGTAAACCAGCCTTTTCCAAAGTTTTGACGACTTCTTTGGCGTAAGCCTCATGCTTGTTGCTGATAGTTAAAACCATCACCTGCGTTGGTGCCAGCCACAGCGGTAAATCGCCGGCGTAATGCTCAATTAAAATGCCGATAAAGCGTTCCAATGATCCCAAAATCGCCCGATGAATCATCACCGGTACTTGCCGAACACTTTGATCATCCACATAACTGGCACCTAAACGCCCGGGCATCGAAAAATCCACCTGAATGGTGCCGCATTGCCACACCCGACCGATAGAATCTTGCAAGGCAAATTCAATTTTCGGGCCATAAAAAGCGCCTTCGCCAGGCTGCAATTTAAAGTGTATGCCTTTGCTTTCTAAAGATTCCTGTAAAGCTGCCTCGGCTTTATCCCAGAGCGCATCCTCGCCCACCCGCACTTCTGGCCGGGTGGATAAGGCCAGCATGATGTTTTCAAAGCCAAAATCGGCATAGACCTGAAAGGTTAAATCAAGCAAGGTGCTGACTTCTTCCGCCAATTGGCTTTCGCTACAAAAAACATGCGCATCGTCTTGGGTAAAGCGTCGCGCGCGCATCAAACCATGCAAGGTGCCGGAGGGTTCATTGCGATGCACAATACCAAATTCTGCCAGCCGTAGCGGTAAATCACGATAGCTCTTAAGTCCTTGATTAAAAAGTAGAACATGGCCAGGACAGTTCATGGGTTTAATGGCATAATCGCGTTCATCAATTTCGGTGGCGAAGATCATATTGCGAAATTTATCCCAATGACCAGAGCGTTCCCATAAACTGCGATCCAAGACTTGCGGTGTGTGAACTTCTTGATAATCGTAACCTTTAAGTAAGTGGCGAATGTAATTTTCAACGCTTTTGTATAAGCGATAACCTTTGTCATGCCAAAAGACCATCCCCGGCGCTTCGGCTTGAAAATGGAACCAATCCAACTCCTTACCGATTTTACGATGGTCGCGTTTTTCGGCTTCTGCGAGGCGAAAAAGATAAGTATCTAAATCCTTTTGCGAAGCCCAAGCGGTGCCATAAATGCGTTGCAACATGGCGTTTTTGCTATTGCCGCGCCAATAGGCACCGGCGACTTTGGTGAGCTTAAATACGCCTAATTTGTTGATATTCGGTACATGCGGGCCGCGACACAGGTCTAAAAAATCGCCCTGGCGATAGATGCTGATGACTTCATCTTCTGGTAAATCGGCAATGATTTCCGCTTTATAGACTTCGCCTTGGTCTTTGAAAAAAGCGATAGCGGCAGCGCGATCCCATTCTTCCCGTTGTACGTCAATGTTTTCTTTGACGATTTCCTGCATAGTTTTTTCGATAGCCGTTAAATCCTCCGGCGTAAAGGCGCGTTCAAAAGCAAAGTCGTAATAAAAGCCATCGTCAATCACCGGACCTATGGTGACTTGTGCGCTGGGATACAGACGTTTGACGGCGTGCGCAAGTAAATGCGCCGTGGAATGCCGAAGTAAATCAAGTGCTTCTTCGCTTTTAGCGGTGATAATCGCGACCTCGGCATCGGCGTTAATCGGCAAAGTGAGGTCTTGTAAACGGCCATTGACACGCATGGCCAGCGCGGCTTTGGCGAGGCCAGAACCGATGCTTTGCGCGAGTTCGCTGCCGGAAATAGCGGCAGGAAAGATTTTTTGGCTACCGTCGGGAAGGGTGATGGTGAGACTCATGCCAGAGCTTTGATCCTACGCTGAAAAAAAGACGTTGGAACCTAGCATAAACTTTAGGATACAGCAAGTTGCTAGGCAGTTTTTTGGGGTTCGGCAGGGTTTTTGCACAGTCCGCTTGACCAGCCACAGCAGGCAAAGCCAAAGATTGCACATAGCGTAAATCAAAGCAAAACCTCAACTTTACGCGGCCAAGGCGAACAGACCGCTGCCAAGTCAACTACTTGTTAAATAATTAAAAAAATGCCAAAAGCTGCGCTTGGCTGTGAAGCCTTAGCCTAAATCCTGTACCTCTAGGCGACGCTACTTATGACGACAAAAAAACCTCACTGACCAAGGCCGCTATCCAATAACGGTGCCAAATTTGCGGCCAATAGCAAACTCCTATTTTCCAACTGCTGTTGATCTTCCTGTTGAAAATCCGCTACCTTGCCCCGCCAAGCCTCTAAAACCTCTGCACAGGCGACCTTTTGCAGTCGCCATTGCAACCAAAACCGCCAAAAAAAATCAAGATGCTTTGCTTGCCAACCGGGCAGTAAAAACTGCATTAAAGTATTTTCTGACCACAGCGCTTGCCAAGGAAGATAACTTTTAGCATTAAGTATTTGTTTCAAAAGCGCTAAATTTGGCGACAGCATCTGAATGCACTGGGGATGAAAACGATCAGCCAAGTGCTTCTTCAAGGTTTCTTGATGATTGGCAGACAAGGCAGTGCTTGACCAGAAAAACCAAGCTGATAAATTGTTTTCTTTATAAACTTGTTGATAAAATTCTGAAAACTGCCCGAGTTCCAATCTATCCAAACTATAGATAATTCGCGCCCGCCAACTGTGCTTTTGAAAATACGGCCAGAGCGGATGCTGTGCATTAAAAAAAGCTGGACAATCATAGAGTTGATAGGTAAGACCTGGCACGGTAAATTGATAACGATAACAAGCGCTATCATGATTTTTAGCAAATTCTGCTAACAAAACCGCTAAGGCATGATCTGGAGAGATGGTTTGTTGATGGCTTAACTTTTCTTGATAAAAAACATAAAGCTGCCAAGTTTCCCCTGGAGAAAAATGCAGAAGACCGGCAAAATTTGCCAAAGCCGGCGGCGGCAAAAAGGCTTGACCCAATAAAAACTGCACAATACTACTTTTACTACTGCCGGCGCTGCCACAGCACCACAATGCCGGCGCTTTTTCATTTTGCCAATCGGCAATTTGCTGCATAAGCACTTGAGCGCGAACATATAAATTTGCTGGCAATTGCGGCAATAGACCGGGGAGTTGCTGGCCTAAGGCTTCGATAATCTCGCCGTTAAATAAGGTTTTTTTGCTGACATTGACCTGTTGCCATTGGTTTAAAAGATCATAAATCGCTTGAAATAATTCTTTTGCTTCGCTTTCCTCACGTTGTTTTTTCTTGAATGCCGCTTGATTTTGCTGTTGATTATTCTGACGTTGCGCTTGGGTTGTCTTTAATAATTGTCGTAATCGCGCCGTAGTGTTGTGAATTTCTTGTAAAAGCTCAGAAAAAGGCAGTTGCCAGCGCTTTAATTTTTCTAAAACATAAATTTCATGATCATGAATAAAACTTTCAGTGATGTTTGCCAGCACCGGCTTAAGATAACTACTTAATTCTTTTTGAATTTTTTGCCAGCGCAATTGCCGTTCTACCACAAAACCAAATAAAGCCAACACCAAAGCCAACGGTAAACTAAAACTGCTTAAGCCAATAAGCCAAATACCCGCGCCACTTACCAGCGGTAAACCATAGAGAAAATGCCGTGCCGCCAAGCTATCAACATTGAGAGACAGTGCATAATTTTCGGGCGCTGTCTGCCTGGGTAAGTCTTGATTTTCTACTTCGTCATCCCAAGTAAATGTTTGTTTATAAAGTGCTATTTCCTTAGCTAAATAATTTTTCAAATCTTGACGGGTGAGTTCAAGTTGCGGTTGTAAGCGTTCTTGTTGCCAAGTTTCGGCAGCGGTTTTTAAGACTTGTTCGCCATGCGGCAAGAGTTCAAATAAAGGTTTTTCGCTTAATTCTTTCGCAGTGAAGGTTTTTTCGCTGAGCGCTGTTTCTATAGTTTGTTGAATAAGTTTTAACCATTGATTCTCAAGATAATTTTTCTCTTGTCCTAACCATTTCCGCCATTCTATTTGTTGTTTGTTTAACCAAATGGTAAGACTTTGCTGCTGTTCTTCTAAGCGTTTGATCTGTCGGCGCAACATTTCTTCTTGTTGGAGCGCCTCGTGAAGATTTAACTGGGTTAATTGATCGAGCTTTTGCCAATAACGTTGTAAAGTTCGTTGTTCTTCTTGAAAAAACCCCAGTAAGCGTTGTTTGCGTTGGCGGATACGATCTTGTTGTAAAAAGTTTTTAAGGTGAAGCAAAAAAATAGCAAAATCGCTATCTTCTTGGCCACGTTGTGCAGCTTTTAAGGCTTGTAGAGCGCTTAAATAAAAAATACGCGGTTGTTGTTTTGGCCAGAGCCGTTGCCAAGCATGGCTTAAGCGTGCGGTTAATTGTGCTTGTTGTTCAGCCTGTTGCGGCATTGGAATGCTTTGCAAAAAGACATCATAGCGATTGATGACAAAAAAGAGATTTTCGTTACCAAAGGCTTGTAATTTCTCTAAAAATGCTTGTTCAGCACTGGAAAGCAACTGCGTGGCATCCAAGACCATGATGATGGCATCAGCCTTTAATAAAGCCGCTTCACTCCGCGCGGTGCGTAAAGCATCCTCATGTAAACCCGGAGAGTCAATAATTTCAATGCCTTGTAAAAGAAAAGCATTGGGCAATGTGACCAAGGCTTCCTCCCATAGACCAAAGCGATCTTGACCAAGATCATCACTTTTTAAGCGCAATTGGCTGAGGCTGGAAAAAGCCTGTTCCTCAAGTTCACCCTGTTGATTTTTTAAGAATAAAGTTCTTTTTTCCCCATAACCTAAGCGAATGGGTAAAGGCGTGGCCGGGGTGGCTTGATGTGGAAGTAAATCTTCCTGAAGCAAGGCATTGATTAAAGTGGATTTTCCACGCTTAAATTCCCCAAGCACTAAAATTCTGAAACGATCTTCACGAATCACCTTGGTTTGTTCATCCAGATGCTGTACAGGCAAATTTAATGTTTTGACAAACAAGGATAAACGCTCACAAGCAAAGGCTAATGCTTGGCGTTGCGCGTGGTGGATATCGGCGGACATGATTGTTCCCAAAGGACAAGGGTTTGAATTTTTTGAAAAGCTGTTGAGGCTTGCCAGGATTCGCTCAAGGCTTTGAAAAAGGTTGTGCGGCCTATCAAAGTATAAGAAATGGTTTTTTTAAGCTGAAATCGCCAACCTAAAAGGAAGGCGCTTAATAAAATAAAGGTCAACAAGATGCCGTGGTCAATGCCAAAAGCCCAAGCAATGATGCCAATTAAGGTGCTGAATAATAAAGACTGAAATAATCGCTCGCCTTGTTTTAGTATTTCTTGCAGGATTCCCCAAGGATTTTTTGCTGAGAAGCGGCTTTTTTTATAGCGTTCCAAGCGAAAGCGTGGTTGTTTTTGCCATTGTAAATGTTGTTCGGCTAAAGCTATGATCGAAGCAGAATCAAGAGAAATAGCTATTGTTTCTAAGGCTTGTGCTAAGGATTGATAGCTTAAATCTTGTTGCCAAGTGAAAAGTATTTCCTTAGGGCTTTGATTTTTTTGTAACTGTATTAAGCGGCTGGATAACTGATCAAAGGCCAATTGGCTCGCCTGTTCGATAGCTTGTAGTTGACTTGTGGCAGTTTGCTGATTTTCCGTTGTTTTTCGGTATTGTTGACAATAAAAAATTAAAGCGCGCTGTTGCTGTTGTTGCCAGGCGCGTTGTGCTGGTGCTGTGGTCAATAGGCTTTGCGCATTTTCTAAAGCAATCAATGGCTTAATTTGGCAAGGCATCGCCAAGTGATGAAAAATTTTTTTGCGTAGATATATCGTTAATTGCCAATGCATCCAAAGGGATAGCTTTTCCCCCGGATAGTAAACGGGATGTAGCGTTAATGTGGCAAAAAAACGCTTAAATTTTTCTAACCAAGCAAGCTCTTCTGTGCTCAACGGCTGACTGGCGCGTAAGTACAAGCAAATTTCTGGCCAGGGTTTGTCCGGCGCTTGTTCTGGCCAGGGAATAGCCGCTTTAGGTGTTTGTAAAACAAAGGCTTGTGGATTAAAAATCGCTAAAGTCTCACCATAATCACGCGCTACCAAGGCACGCAACCAAGGCGTTTCTTCGGGCGGCAACAAGGGTAAAATTTTTTCGAGCGCCGGTAGTTCTGACATAAAATTTTGATTTATAAAGATATAAATTAAGCGTTTGATTTATTCATGCGATTGATTGGCTTTTTTTAAGCGTTGTGCAGTTTGCCAATAGCCAAAGCCTGACCAAAGGAAAATTAAGCCGCCAGCGATTAAAAAAGTGCTTAAACCAAAGCTATCAAAAACAATTAGTTCATAACTGCCATAACCAATGAAAACACTTGCTAAGGCAATACTGCCAAAAGCGAGATTGTAGTAAACATTGGCATTCGCTTTGAATTGTCCAGGAGCCGCCTTGGTTAATTTTTTGTTGCTTTGGATCAAGGCGTTGACTTCATTGACTTCGTTTTCACAACGGTCTTTGCAAGCCATGCCCAACGGTTGTTCGGCGTTGGGTAGAGATACTGCGCAAGCGAAGCAAAGTCCACGCTGACAAGATTTACAAGTCGCCACCGCAGCGGCATCGGGATGATAAAAACAATGCATAATTTCCTAAAAAGTTTATAAAAAAATAGTTATGGTGTGATGGTGATGACTTCAGTAAAACCTGCAAAGATGGCGACGGTTTTTTCTTCTAGCTTTTTTTCAGCATCGGGAGCCGTGCCTTGTATGGCATAGCGCAAGGCATAGACCTGGCCAACAGGCAATTCCACTAACCATTCTTCGGTATGTGCGAGGCGTTGTGAAATGGACTTGAGGAAAGTTTGTGCGCCGGTGTCGCTTAGCGTATAAATTTCTAATTCAATCACTTGTTGTGCGAGTGAGATATTACGAAAAATAATTTCGCCCTGTTTTCTCACTAGGACTTGATAGGTGGTGGTTGCGGTTTGACCAAGACTGTCGGTGACGGTTAAACCAACAGTATAGTCGCCAGGTTCTTGAAAAGTCTGACGAATCGTCCAGAAAGTTTCCGGCAATACTTCGCCATTGATAGTCCAATGATAATCCACAATGCTTCTCGCTAGCGCACGGGAGTGGATAGCACTAAAGGCAGCAGTGATGGTGTTACTTTCTGGCAAAGTTAAGGTTAATGGCTCAATAATGTTTTCAACAGAAGTAATACGCGCAATGGGTAGTTGTTTAAGCGTATTTTCTTCAATAGATAGTTGATAAATAAGACTATTAAAGAAAGGATTATCGGTGCGTAATTGCAGATATATGGTGCCAGTCATGGTGCTGGTAAAGGTTGCTGCCCGATTGTTGGTTCCTTCGCAGTTGCTTGTCGCTCCACTATCGCTAAAGCAAAAATATTGTATATTTTCAAAGCTGTTATTGATGTTTTCTGGGCTGTTTCCCCAAAAGAGCTGTTCTGTGCGGTCGCCTGTTGGGTTTAACCAATGAAGGCGGATAGTTTGGTCTTTGTTTTGTCTAGGTAAAATGCGATCAATATCAGCATCTAAAATAACACTACCCAGTTGTTGTTGGTTGAAAAATGGACTCGCAATAATCGTGTTAAAAGGAAAAGTTTGCTTGCTCTCGGCATTATAAAGATTGCCATAAAAGTTAAGCATAGCAAAGCCATAGGGTTGTTCTAGGGGATAATAAGAACGCGCTTGGATGTCGCCTGCTTCGGCATTGACAAAAAATTGCTGGCCATTGAGTTGTATCTCAAAAATTGGTTGAAAATAATTATCTTCTGCTGGTAATGCCAAGGCTTGATTGGCTAGGGTTAATGCTTTGCTTTGTGGATCAAAGAGAAAGCTAAAACTAAAATAATCGCTATTGGTGCCATCTTCGCTATAACAACGGCCATATTCTGATGCTGGAAAGAACAGTCGGCATAAATAGATGGATTCACTATATTGATAATTAAAATAAAGTTTATCCTGATAACTCTGTACTAACATGGGTAATTGTAAAACACCAACCAGCGGGTTATTGTGGCCGCCAGTGATGAAATCGCTGCCAAGGCCAATATCTTTTTGAATTTGCTTGGCAAGTCCTACAATTGGTTTCACTTTTCCATTTTCATCAGTCCATAGTGCCAATTGCTCTACTACACCAATTCCTGGCTTAAGATAAAGATAAAATCCGCCATCAATATACTGAAAAAGAAGAAGAATAGTATTTTCTTCGCCGCTGATAGGCGCGGTAGCATCATCATCTAATAGCGTTACTTGCCAACCACTCTCCGGCACTAAGGAAGTGTTTGGCGCAAAAGCAGTCAACCATGTTTCGCCAACTTGCACTTTGGCAGGATAAACCGGGTAAGGTATTGGATTTGTTATTACGGTTGGTTCACTATCGCTAATACCTTGCCGTGAAAAGGCTAAAAAATGCACATTGCCCAAGCGATCTTGTGCGTAAGTGCTTTGAATGATTTCTTGAGCAAGGTTGAAATTCTCACTGTCCTTATTGATATCTGTATAGCTGGTTTCTTGGAGGGTGCGGATGCCACGAATATCTTCTTGGATAATTTGTTCGGTAATCTTTTGAGTTTCAATTTCTAAGTCATTGATTTCGTCATTGTTGAGATCAAGGTAAAAATACAAGGGTGGATGTTGACTATTGAGAAAACGAAATTCTTGTTGTCCAAAATATACGACAGGATCAGCACTGTTTTCATCAAAACTTAAGAAGTTTGGTACATAAAGCCCGCCACCGCCATCAATATCGGCACCAAGATTCACCGTTGGCATTGTATCTGGGGTTAAGGGAGTGTAAGGACTACCGTTTTCTTGGCTACAGCCAGTCAAAAGATAAACAAAACTAAGCAAAAATAAAAAGCCGATCTTTTTCATAATTGATAAATGATGGGAAATTAAAGGATAAAATGTTAAAACTTCACTTGATAGATAATATTGATACTGTAAATTAAATCATCATTGTAGCCTTCAAAATCCCGATAAATAACACTGGTCATAAGCTGCAAGGGTAGTCGTTTCAAGCCAAAATCTGTGCTGGTCAATACCATATCTATTTGCCAAGCAGAGAAGTTAATATCCTCAGTGCGATCTTTGGCAGGATTATAAGCCTGACTAAAACCTTCAACCAACTCAATATCAGATTGAAGACCCTTGTTATAATTTAAGAAAACGCCGCTTTTTCCACGATAAAAATAACCTGCGCCAAAATAAAGACCCTGGGATTTTAAAGTGGACTCAAATAAAGCATCGGTGCTGGTTAATAGGGGGGAGAGTAAAGGTTTTTGATAGCGTAATTGAAAAGCACCGAACTCTGCTTGCCAACGCTTGCGTTGTTGACGATAACCCAGGCGACTTTGTTCAAATACCGTAGCCACGCTGATTGCATCACCAGGCAATAAAAGTGTGGCGCGGTTATTGGAGAAAAACCAATAAAAATCAGTAGTTTGTACATTGTATAAAAAGGCTTGCCGATCATAATAACCAACAAGAAAATGACGATCTGGCCGATTAAAAAATTCACCAATATCAGCGTTAAGATCGGCGGCAAAGCGGCTGCTGGCATTGCTACTACCTTGATTTAATGCAATCAATTGCTTTTGTTCAGCACTATTGTTTGGGGTGAACTCATAAGTTAATGTGGGTAAAAATAGCCTCGACCATTTGTTACTCCAACTGGCTTTTTGCAGATTTAATTCAAGGCTTAAAAGATTTAAGCCGATAGTTTTAACATAGGCTTCAGCAATATCATCTGGCTGTAAAAACTGATATTTATAGCCAAGGGTTATCTCACCCAGATAAAAATAAGGAGGCTTTTTTTCCTCGGCCAAAATGGTACAAGCGCTAAGCAATGCAATGAACAATAAAGTATATTTCATCTATCTATAAATGATTAAAAAGACTTTTCCAATAGTAAAAGCTCTTGTAATGCATCGGCTTTTTCAAGGCTGCGGCTGCGTTCGACCTGGCGTTTTAAGGTTTTGATAGCATTTTCAAGTAAGGTCAAATTGGCGTATTCATTGTTATTGACGAAATAAGTAATGGTTTCTTTGATGGCGGCTTCATTTGGCAAACCTTCTTTTAAGCTCTGCAATACAGCATCAACATGCTGACCACGCGGATAATTTTCTAAGTATAAACCACCGGTATTGGCAAAACGCATAAGTACACAAAAAGCCTCGCCTTCACATTCACCTGGATAAATGGCGGTGGCAGCAGCAAAAGCTAAATTATCGCCACTTTGGCTATTGGCATATTGTTTGGCAGCTTGCCAATAGGTTTCCGGTTTAACAAAATAACCGCCAGCAAGTTCATGATAATAAATGCTTTCTTTGATTTCTTTTGGCAAGTTTTCCGTCGGCGCATAATTATTTGCTGCTGATAAAATTTCTGCATAACGGCTTAAACTTTTTAAGCGCAATTCAGCGATCAAGCCTTGATCTAAAGGATGCGCTGCTTGTTCAGTTTTTTCTAAAAATTGGTATAAATCAAATGCTTGATTGAGGATAAGGTCGGTTTTGGCAAGACGATTTTCGGTAATGGTAAGAACACTGTCTAAAGGATTGTCTGGATCATATTCGGTTAAGAGACTACCAAAGATAAAACCGCTCTGACCATTAGCACGACGCACTTGATACCAAAAGTTTTTTTGACCAGCAATGATCCCAGGTTGACTGCCAATAACCGTCAATACTTCCCCCAAAGGCAATGTTGCCAAGACGTTAGCGCTGGTGCTCGCCGCCGCCCGCAGACGTACGTCTGAGGCACTGGTGACCTTGAAACCTGGTGTTGCTGCAACTTGTCTGATATAGGTCTTGTTGTCAGTGCTATCGCTATGAAGGGTTTTTTCCAGAGAATTTAGATAACCTGTGATTAGGAAAAACAAACTTATCAGGGTAAAAATGTGATTGATCATGATTTATCCTTTTCTAAGAATTTTTCGAGAGCGTTGCTTAAACTTTCTTAGCGCCGATTTTTTGCTCTTCGCCTTTGAGTAAACGTGCGATATTACTGCGATGCCGGAAAATGCTTAATAAAGAAAGCATGATGACGATAATGGTCAACCATAAGTCTTTGAAAAATATATAAGTCAATAAAGGCGCAGCCAAAGCCGTTGTTAAAGCCGACAAAGACGAATAACGAGTTATCATCGCCACACTTAACCAAACGGCCAAAGTGCTTAACCCCAACCAAGGTGAAAGTCCCAGAAAAACACCCAAACCGGTTGCTACTCCTTTACCGCCTTGAAAACGAAAGTAGAGCGGATAAAGATGACCAAGAAAAGCAAATACGGCGGTGACTCCGGCTAACCATAATTGTTCCTGAAATAACCAAGTCGCTAAAAATACCGGAATAAAACCTTTGCTTAAATCGCCAAGTAAGGTGAATAAAGCCAACCATTTTTTACCACTACGCAAGATATTGGTGGCACCTGGATTCCCGGAACCGACCAAACGCGGATCAGGTAAACCAAAGGCTTTTGCTAATAAAATCGAACTGTTAATTGAACCCAAAAGATATGCTGCCAACCATAAGGCAGCAATGGTCAACCATTCCATTTTTTCTCTCTATGATGTGTTGATTTTTGCTTTACCGATAAAACAAATAAAAAGTGAATAAAACTGATAAAAAACCGCGCCAGCATAGCGCAAAACGCTTGCCTATCGGTAGTCTAGCGCTTTTTATTGTGGCACAAAATCTTATGCCTCTTTCTTGAAAAAATTTTTATAATCAACTGGTTAATTTTTACTGTTAATTTTAGCCAGAAATTTTTTCTTTACATTTGTGCTTATTAAAAAAACCTTGGTCGAAGCAAGCGCGGAAATGACCTATACTGAGGCATTTTTTGAAGGCTTACCGACCATGCAACGGGTATTTTTACCTGGCTTTACCATGAATCCCCTTGTTTTTACAGAAGTCATGCGAAGTACCGACCGCTGTTTATCCCTCCCCGGTCATGCCGCGGCACCGTCGGTGGCTTCCGCCTTAGACTGGTTGCCGTTTTTGGCCGAACAACTCCCGGCAGCACCTTCTTGGCTTATCGGTTGGTCTTTGGGGGGGCGACTGGCCTTGGCCTTGGCGCAAGCCTATCCCGAAAAGGTTGCAGCGGTGACACTTTTGGCAACCAATCCTTGCTTTTTAGCTCAGGAAAATTGGCCGGGGATGCCTTTGAAAAATTATCAACTTTTTCAAAAACAACTTTTAGACGATACCGAAAAAACCTGGCAGCAATTCTTGCATTGGCAATTTTGGCAGCAGCCCAATGCCCGCGCCTTGGTTAAACAGTGGCAGATGCGGTTACAGGCCGAGGGTTTGCCGCAAGCGACGGCTTTAGCACAGGGTTTTTTCTGGCTAGAACAGGATGCCCGTCCGCTGTGGCAGTGCTTGCCGCAGGCTATTTCGGCGCTGTTTGCGGGTCAAGATCACCTGGTGCCGGTTAATGTTGCAACCGCGCTTTCCGCTTTGTCCTTGTCGCCAGCAGCGGGGTATCGCGAAATCAGTGTTTGGCCTGCCGCCAGTCATGGTCTCCCCTTGGCCTATGCCTCTGCCTTGACAAATTGGTTGGCGGGACAGGAAGTGGTTCTCGGTGGGTCGTCTAAGCCTATTTCCTTTGCATAAAGTTTTTTAAGGACTTAAAGAAAAGGTCATACAAAAACCACTGCAACCGGGTCAGCCGAAGGCTTTTTTTGATTTTTTATGGAAAAGCAAAATTTTTTAGAGAAGCACTGAAAAGATAAGGAAAGAAACAAAAGAAATGACAGAAACAACCTGGAAACTTGAAGCGATTCAACGCGCTTTTAGCAAAGCCGCGCCTTTTTATGCGCAAGCGGCGGCAGTACAACAACACAGCCGCGACGAGTTGCTGTCGCGTCTGCCCGGCATTCGGGTGCCGGTGCGCCGCTTTGCCGATGTTGGTTGCGCCACTGGTGCCGCCTTGCCAAGCCTACAGCAACTGTATCCCGATGCCTTGGGCGTCGCTGTGGATTTTTCCTTGCCACTGCTCAAGAAAATCGCCAAGCCGCCGCCGTGGTCAAAGGCTTTTTGGCGTCGGCCGCGTGTCTGGCCGGTGCTTGCCGATATGAACCTTATGCCTCTGCCTTCACAGAGCCTATCGCTGTTGTTTTCCAATTTGGCCTTGCAGTGGAGTCTTGAGGTGCGCCAGACCTTGCGCGAATGGCAGCGGGTCGTAGCGCCGGAAGGTTTGCTGTTGTTTGCGACCTTAAGCCCATTGACTTTGCAGGAGTTACGGCAAGCCTGGTCGGTCATTGAAGTCCGTCCGCCGCCGCCTGGGTTAATTCCCTTGGAAAATCTTGGCGATTGGTTATTGGCCGAAGGTTTTGAGGCACCGGTGGTAGATACCGAACGTATTTGCTTAACCTATACCTCTGTCTTGGATATTTTGAAAGATTTACAGCAGGTTGGCGCGATTTATACCCCGAGAACTCGCCGTGGTTTATTGACTAAAGCTGCCTTGGCGAAGGTGGAAGCTGCCTATCGGGAATTGGCCTTGGCCGACGGTCGGCTGCCTTTGAGCTATGAAATCATCTACGCTATCGCTTGGCAAAAAAGCCAACCGCAAATCCGCAAAGGCCAGGCGGTCTATATTTCGTTTCCAGCAAAAGCCAAGTAAGATGCCTGCGCTCAGCGCCCGTTATGGACTCATGATCGCGTGGTTTGACAGGTTTTTGGGCGTTTTTTTTAGTAATTTAGGGTCAGGATGATGAAAAAAGGACAAACCTTAACTTTATGTATGCAGCAAGCGGTGGCCGCCGATGCTTCCCTATCACCATTATTGCCAGACATTTTTAGCAATGTTGCTTTGGCGTGTAAGTATATTGCCGATGCCATTGGTAAAGGCGATTTGGCCGGCATTTTAGGTAGCAATGAATCCGAAAATGTCCAAGGCGAAGTGCAGAAAAAACTCGATGTCATCTCCAATGATGTCATGGTCAAAGTATTAACCGAGAGCGGACTTTTTGCCGGTTTAGCCTCGGAAGAAATGGATGACCCGTTGCCTGGCAATGACAGCGGTAAGTTTTTGATTTTATTTGACCCTTTGGATGGTTCTTCCAATATTGATGTCAATATTTCCGTCGGCACGATTTTTTCCGTATTGCCCTTTGCTGGCCAAGGCACGCCGACGCTTAAAGATTATCTGCAACCTGGCAAAAATCAAATTGCTGCCGGTTATGCACTTTACGGTCCTTCGACGATGTTGGTCATCACTTTTGGCCGTGGCACTTATGGCTTTACTTTGGATCGTGGCATTGGCGAATTTGTTTTAACGCATCCACATGTCCAAGTGCCTATGGATACCAAAGAATTTGCTATCAATATGTCCAATCAGCGTTTTTGGCAGCCGCCGATGCAAGCCTATATCGCTGATTGTTTGGCGGGTAAAACCGGCAAACGCGGTAAGGACTTTAATATGCGTTGGGTGGCCTCGATGGTGGCGGAAGTGCATCGCATTTTGAACCGTGGCGGTATTTTTAGTTATCCTGCTGACAGCCGTGACCCCGGCAAACCTGGCCGTCTGCGCTTGATGTATGAAGCCAACCCGATGGCCTTGATCACCGAACAAGCCGGTGGCGCGTGTCACACCGGCGAATTGTCCATGCTTGAAGTGCAACCGACGGAATTGCATCAACGCATTCCAGTGATTTTAGGGTCGAAAAACGAAGTAGAGACGGCTGTTGCCTATTATCAAGGTTAATTTTTAATTAAAATTTTGATTTTGTTTTGCTTTAGTTAAGATATAGTAATTAAAAAAATTATGCCGTTTTATGCCATCAAAATGCTTCACCTTGATAGTTTTGTAGTTGATTTATCTGTAGTTTGTTTATTGAAAGAAAAGGAAAAATATGGAATTAAGCAAAGTTCGTAATATCGGGATTTTCGCGCATGTGGATGCCGGTAAAACCACGACCACCGAGCGCATTTTGCGTCTGACCGGTCGTATTCATAAAATCGGTGAAGTGCATGAAGGCGCCGCCACCACCGACTTCATGGTGCAGGAGCAAGAGCGCGGCATCACCATTCAGTCAGCGGCAACCACCTGTTTTTGGGATGACCATCAATTTAATATCATTGATACGCCAGGCCACGTGGACTTCACCATTGAAGTCTATCGTTCGCTAAAGGTATTAGACGGTGGCGTTGGGGTGTTTTGTGGTTCCGGTGGTGTGGAACCCCAATCGGAAACCAACTGGCGCTATGCCAATGAATCGAAAGTTTCCCGCGTCATCTATATCAATAAATTAGATCGCATTGGCGCGGACTTTTATCGCGTGGTCAAACAAGTCGAAGAAGTCTTAGCCGCACGACCTTTGGTCATGGTGTTACCTATTGGTCGGGAAGAAAATTTTGTCGGTGTGGTGGACTTATTAACCCGTAAAGCCTGGATTTGGGATGATTCCGGTGATCCTTTGAACTATCACCTGGAAGACGTGCCGGCCGATATGGTGAAAGAGGTCGAAACCTGGCGGGAAAAATTGATTGAAACGGCGGTGGAGCAAGATGAAGCGGTGATGGAGAAATATCTGGAAGGGGAGGAGCCCGATGTCGAGACCTTAAAACGCTTGATCCGTAAAGGCGCTATTGCCATGGATTTCTTTCCAACTTTCTGCGGCTCTTCCTTCAAAAACAAAGGGGTGCAGTTGGTATTAAATGGCGTGGTGGATTATTTGCCAGCACCGCACGAAGTCAATCCGCAACCCGAAGTGGACTTGGAAGGCAATCCTACCGGCGAATTTGCCACAGTGGATGCCAATAAGCCTTTGCGTGCCTTGGCCTTTAAGGTGATGGATGATCGTTATGGTGCCTTAACCTTTATCCGTATTTATTCAGGAAAAATGCAGAAAGGCGATACCATTTTGAATAGTTCGGTTGGCAAAAGTGAGCGTTTAGGACGCTTGGTGCGGATGCAAGCGGATGACAGGGAAGAGATTGACAGTGCCGAAGCTGGGGATATTATCGCGGCGATTGGCATGAAATTTACCACCACCGGCCATACGCTTTGTGATGCGAATGACCCGGCGGTATTAGAGCCGATGGTCTTCCCCGCGCCGGTGATCTCCATTGCCATTGCGCCTAAAGATAAAGCGGGCGCTGAAAAAATGAGTATGGCTTTGTCAAAATTGATGTCAGAAGACCCATCTTTTCGCGTCGAAACCGATGAAGACAGTGGTGAGACCATTATGAAAGGCATGGGTGAATTACATTTGGATATCAAAGTGGATTTGCTCAAACGTACCTATGGTGTGGATGTTATTATCGGCAAGCCGCAAGTTGCTTATCGTGAAAGTATCACCCGTCGCGTCGAAGACAGTTACACCCATAAAAAACAAACCGGTGGTTCGGGTCAATATGCAAAAATTGATTACATCATTGAACCCGGTGAGCTAGGTGCAGGCTTTCAATTTGAATCTAAAGTTACCGGTGGTAACGTCCCCCGCGAATTTTGGCCAGCGGTGGAGAAAGGCTTTGAAGCGAGCGTGGTGAAAGGCGTTTTGGCCGGTTATCCGACCGTGGACTTAAAATTCACCTTGACTGATGGTTCTTTTCATCCGGTGGATTCCTCGTCACTTGCCTATGAAATCGCGGCAAAAGCCGGTTATCGGCAAACTATGCCTAAGGCCGGCCCACAACTTTTAGAGCCGATTATGAAAGTGGACATCTTCAGTCCTGAAGACAATGTTGGGGATGTTATCGGCGACTTAAACCGTCGGCGCGGCATGATCAAATCCCAGGAACCGACGCCAACTGGCGTGCGCGTCAAAGCCGATGTGGCTTTAAGCGAAATGTTTGGTTACATTGGCGATTTGCGGACGATGACTTCCGGTCGCGGCCAGTTTTCGATGGAGTTTTCGCACTATTCGCCATGTCCCAATAACGTAGCGGAAAAGGTCATTAAAGAAGCCAAAGAACGCCAAGCGGCTTTGCAAAAAGAGAAATAATATTACCGACGCCAGATGTTATCTGGCGTTTTTTTTGGGCGTTTTTCAAAACTTAAGGGAGTGAGAATGTTACTTTTACTGGCAACGGTGGTTTTTATCGCTTTGGCGATTGCGACAGCAACGGGCTTTGGCCGCAAAACGCTCTCGGATCAATATCAAGTTGATATACCTGATACCTTTTATCGTTCTTTTGGTTTGTTATTATTCAGTAGCTTGGCGGTAGTAACTTTTTTAATGCTAAGTATGGTGGTGATTGATCAAGATCGTGTTGGTCACTTAAAACGTATTTATTTAGGCAAACCCCTGCCGGACGGTCGGGTGATCGCGCTCCCCGGTGAACAAGGACCGCAAGCGGAAATTTTAGGCCCAGGTTTTTATGTGATTCCCTTTGTTAATCTTTTATTTAGCGTTGAACAGTTGCCGCTGATTGAAGTCCCCGAAGGCAAAGCGGGGATTTTGGTGGCAAAAGATGGCAACCCATTAACAGATAATGAGTTTGTCAGTAGAGTATTTGCACAAAATGCGCTGGATACCCTGATCAATGCCATTGAATTTCTTAAGCAAGATGGGCAGCGTGGCCCACAACTAGCGTATTTATCGCCAGGGAAATATCGGTTAAATCAATATCTTTTTGATGTCACGCTGGTGGATGCCTTAGATGTACCACGCGGCACGGTGGCAGTGATCAAATCCAACGTTAATGAGCGTGACGATTGTAAGCCCTTGGTTGGTGCCGTGGCCTTGCCTTTGGTGGCCAAAGGCTGCGCCGGTGTCCAATCCGAACCCTTGATGCCGGGACGCTATTATCTCAATACCATTGCCTATAACCCGACGATAGTGCCAACGACCATTCAAGCCTTGCTCTATAAAGGTGGTTTTGAGTCACGGCAGATCAATTTAACCGTGGATAGCGAGGGTAATATCAGTCAAGTTTCCAAGCCTTACACCGATTTAGTGCCGTCAGAAGCTGTGGATCGGGCAGTGATCGCTACCATTGAAGGTTGGCGGGTGCCGATTGAAGTGCGGATTTTAATTCAGGTGACGCCGGAAGATGCGGCAAAAATGGTGGCTTTGGTAGGTTCCATTGCCGAAGTGGAACAACGCATTGCCACGCCGGCACTGCGCAGTGTGGTACGGAATGTCACTGGTGCCGAAGATCGCAAGATTCTGGATTTAATCAATAAACGCCAAGAGTTAGAAAAAGCCGTAGAAGCGGCCTTAAGCGGCGAATTAGCCAAAGCTGGCGTGACTTTGAAAGAAGTGCGCTTTGGCGATCCGGTGATTCCGCCGGAATTATTAGTCACCCGTCAGCGCGAACAGTTGGCGACCCAACTGGGGGCGACCTATGAACAGGAGCGACAGGCGCAGTTAAAACGTGCCGAAGTCGAGCGGGCGCGCGCGGAAGCCGTCGAGCAACCGCGTTTGGTGGCGGCGGAGTTTAACGTCAAAATTGCCGAGCAAAATAAACTGCAACTACAACTACAAGGCGAAGGTGAAAAATTGCGCTTGATTGAAATTGCTGCTGGCCAAAAAGCGCAAGTAGAGGTTTTAGGTCAGGAAAGCGCGTTGCAATTGGCGATGTTGAAAGAAATTCTGGCAGCGGCGGCAAGCAATCCCAATATTGTCAAAGTACCTACAGTGTCAGTGACTGGCACGGGCAACAGTTTGGAAGGCGCGGCAGCGGTTCTCGGTGCTTCCAATATTGTCAATTGGTTACCGCGTCCAGTAATGTCGCCGAGCGATAAAACGCCTGCGACCCTGCCCTAAAATAACAGGTCATAAAAAAAGCGAGCTTCAGCTCGCTTTTCTTTAATCAAATCAAAACGTAAATGAAATAACCGAAAAATTAAAACTTCGGCATGGCTGGTGGTGCAGGCATTGCTGGTGCGCTTGGCATTTCCATGGGCATTGTTGGCGCAGCAGGCATGGCGGGTGCGGTGAAATCAGCAGATTCTTGTTTGATTTTATCGCCTTCGGCAGCGACGGCATTTTCTAAAGCACTTTCCAAGCCACTGTTGGCGGCAGCATCGGCTTCTACCGCTTTTTTAACCGCGTCCATTTCTTTAGTAAAATCAGGCATTGCTGGAGCGCTGGGCATCGTTGGTGCGACAGGCATGGTCGGCGGGGTTGGTGCTTGTGGCATAGCCGGCATTTCGGCGAGAACAGGCAGAGTAAAAGCAAACAAAACCAACATGATAAAACGCATAAATCTTCTCCTTGATGATAAAACCTTGGCAAGTGCCGAGGCGCACTATAACAGCTTTTTATGGATTGAGACCAACCTTGACCAGGCTTGGCAATTTTCGCGCCGATTTTTTATCAATTTTCGCAGCCAAGCGTTTGGCAATAGCCTTGGCTATAACACTGACAGGTATTGTCCAAAAGCATCGCTACTGTCATCGGCCCAACGCCGCCCGGCACTGGGGTAATAAAAGCTGCCTTGGTCTTAGCACTGTCAAAATCCAAGTCGCCTACCAAGCGGCCATCGGGTAAGCGCGTGATGCCGATGTCACAGGCGACCACCTCAGGAGCAAGCCAGTCGCTGTCAATTAAACCTGGTTTGCCGGTGGCGCTGATTAAAACTTCGGCAGATGCAACGATTTTCTCTAAATTTTTTGTAAAGCGATGTCCTACTGTGACGGTGGCACCTGCCAAGAGGCATTCCAAGGCCATCGGTCGGCCAACGATATTGGAGGCACCGATGATCGTTACATTTTTACCTTTGAGATCAATTTCATATTCAGATAATAAGCGCATCACCCCTTTCGGCGTACAGGGGCGCAATTGCGGTTGCCGCAGCGCCAAACTGCCGAGATTTATGGCATGAAAACCGTCCACGTCTTTTTGGGGATCAATCGCTTGGGTGATTTCCCAGGTCGAAAAATGGCAAGGTAGCGGCAATTGCACCAAGATGCCGTCAATAGCAGGGTCGGCATTTAACTGCGCGATCAAGGCCAATAATTCTTCAGGCATAGTATTTTTTGGTAAAGCAAATTTTTGCGAGCGGATGCCAATGCTGGCGCAGGCTTTTTGCTTATGGGAAACATAGACTTCTGAAGCGGGATCATCACCGACGATGATCACCGCCAAACCAGGCGGACGCGGGCATCCCAATGCCGCCATTTTTTCTTGAAGGGATTGTTTTAATTGCATTTGTAGGCGTTGTGCCAAGGCTTTGCCATCGAGAAGTTGTGCGATCATCGGTGTTTTTACTCGAAGAAAAGGCCGATGAATACCGAAAAAGTATCAGCATCGCAATCCTCAACGCCAGGTGGCCGGATTTTGTTGGAAGGCAAAAGACTTGACGACCAGAGAAAATCTTTTTATCATCCGCACTTCATTTTTCGGGGTATAGCGCAGTTTGGTAGCGCGTCAGTTTTGGGTACTGAAGGCCGTAGGTTCGAATCCTGCTACCCCGAGCATTTTTCATGCAAGTTTTCACTAATATTCTTACCCAAAATCCTTTAGTTATCTTTAGTTATCCTGCATTTTTTCAAAAACTTCACCTGTGTCTGTAGCTCATCTGGATAGAGCATCGGCCTTCTAAGCCGAGGGTAGCAGGTTCGAGTCCTGCCAGGCACGATACGCATACTGTTTAGCATTGTGTATTTACTGTTGTGGCTTGCGGCGAAAAATTTATCTATGGTGGATGTAGCTCAGTTGGTAGAGCGCAGGATTGTGATTCCTGTGGCCGCGGGTTCGAGCCCCGTCATTCACCCCAGCTTTCTCCTCCCCGATATTATCTTTTCCTATTTATTCAAAATTTTTTCAAAATCATGAATTGTCGTCCTGGCTGTGCCGCTTGCTGCATTGTGATTTCTATACACACACCTTTACCGCTGGCACCTTTGGGCAAACCCGCCGGTTTACCTTGTCCGCATCTGGATGAAAAAAATTATTGTCGTTTGTTTGGCAAGCCGGAGCGTCCAGATTTTTGTCATCAATATCAAGTAACTGTAGAGTTTTGCGGCGAGAATAACGCCATGGCTTTGGCGCGCTTGGCGGCTTTAGAGGCGGCGACGGCTGGCGGTTGAAAGTCCAGCCGTGGTTTGGGTGATTGGGAAGGAATGCCTGAAAAAATTATTAAAAAAATTTATTCTTTTTCAATAAGAAAACGCTTTAAGCCCGTTTCCGAAAGCCCGAGGAAATATTGTGCATCGGGCGTTATCAGTTGTTCATAGTGATAATTTTCGCCTGATCCAAAACCTTCCAGCACGATGGTGGCTTCGGCCTGACCGTCTTCCCAAAGGCGCAGCGTGGCATCGTCAGCACCAGATACCACATAACCATCCAGCACCGTGACATAGCGCACCCAGTCGCTGTGGCCCTGCCAAGCATTTTTTAAACTTCCATCGCTGATAAGCCATTCTTTAACATACGTATCGTCGCTGCCAGAAAGCAAGCTGTAACCATCGGCCGCAAAAGCCAAACTCCGCAGCCAATCGTCATGGCCTTCAATGGTTAATTGCAATTCGCCACTGGCAACAGACCAGAGTTTGATGGTGCCATTGTCGCCACCGGAAGCAAGTAATTGATTATATGGTGAAAAAGTTAAGGCTAAAATCCAGGTGCTTTCGCCGTGGCTCAGGGGCACGCTCCATAATTTTTCGGCATACAGGCTTTCCGATGCCTCTGCCTTGGTTAATTTCCATAAAGTCAAGGTGCTGTCATTGCTGGCTGAAGCTAAAAATTGACCATCGGCACTAAAGGCAACCGTTTGCACAACCTCTTGATGTTCTTTTAATACTTGTACGATTTTGCCAGAGGCTTCCCATAAAATAATATCGTTATTGTCATAACCCGCCGCCAGCAAGCCATTGGGATGAAAGCTCAAACTTTTCACCAACGCGGCATCGGGATGCGCAAATTGCGCCAGCGCTTGGCCATCTTCCAGACTAAACAATAAGATATTGCCATTATTATCGCCGGTTGCGACACGACCATCGGCACTGAGACTTAAGCCTTCGCCGCCTTCTGTGCTTAAAGCCAGGAAAGGCCGAGTTTCAACCGTTTCAGATGCTTCTGTGGCAAAGTCGGGTGCTTCATTCATGCCACTTTGTAAGAGAACCGCCAAAAAGAAAGGCATAAAAATGCTGCCAAAAAAAGGTAAGCCGACAAGGGAAAGTAGAGAAAGTCCCATTATAAACTCCTTAGATTCTAAAATAATTGATAAAAATGGCCTGAAGCCGTCGCTAGGGTAGCAGGCGGCGGGAAGAAGTGTTAGAGAAACAAGGTAATCAACGCCGAAGTAAGCCACTGCTAATCGTTTAAGCACATGTGAAGCGCGTATTCCCGCTGTCAGCACTTGGCTGGCTCAAAACCGTACAATTGGTGAAAGCCGTGCCTGAAATAATTTTTAATGTTACAAATCAAAGAATTATCAACAAGGACTGAGTGCCATAAAAAATGCCACTTGAAAGGGAAGTACTTATGAGAAAAATTTTTATAAAAATAGGAAAAGCTGAAAAATTAGAAAAGAAAATATTTGAAATACTTGGCTTTTAGAAAAAGCTGGTAAGTACTTTAGCGTCAGAAATAAGGCAAAAATTGGGCGCGACTGGACTCGAACCAACGACCCCCACCATGTCAAGGTGATGCTCTACCAACTGAGCTACGCGCCCTTTTTGAAAGGAAGGTAAAAGCATACGCAATTTTATCGCTTTGGCAAGTTTTATTATCTTAAAGTTGGCAAAAGAAAAATAATCCCTGCTGGCCTGCTATCGCGGCTTTAGTTTACTATCGTAAAAAGTCTTTGCGGCTTTAATGCTTAGCATGAATTGGATAAAAAATGTGGCTTAAAAATCTCGATGAAAACACCTTGCAAGCGCTGGCCAGAAGCTGCGCCTTGAGCATCCCCAAGGGGCGCTTTTTTTTGCGCGGCGCTTTGGGTAGCGGCAAATCTACCTTTGTAAGAGCTTGGTTGAAAACGCTTTTAGGCGAAAATGCTGCCATACCTAGCCCCAGTTATAGCCTGGTCGAAAGCTACGCCGATGGTCAGTATTGTCACGCCGATTTATACCGCTTGGCGACAGCGGAAGAATGGCTGGATATTGGCGGAAAAGAATACTTTGAAAACAGCGCTTTATGCTTTATTGAATGGCCAGAGCGTCTCGGCGCGGCGGCTTTAACACGCTGGCATCCCGATGCCGTGTTTTGTTTTTGGCATCAAGAAGTTGACCGGCGTAATTTATTGGTTGTGCCATTGAGCGTGGCGCAAGAAGCCTATTGGCAGCGCCTGGCTTGGCAGCGCTCGCGCATCCGTTAGTTATACCTCTGCCTTGAATGTCTGTGATGGTTTGCTCTGTTGGCAACCCTGGCGGCGCAGCATTTCTGTTGTAATAAAGCAAAAACTGTTGCTTTTTTAACAATAAACACTTAAAGCCAAGCAACTGGGTGTTTTATATTGCCGCCTTCCCTAAAAAGTTTTTGAATTAAAAAACTTTGAAAAAAATCATCTTTTGCTAAAAATTTCGAGGGTGCCATGCCTTTGCCAAGAAGAAGTTTTTTGGTGCAATTATTGCTGAAAAGCGCCACTATCCCATTGTTATGGCAGCCAAGTGCCCTAGCAAAAACGCCTATTGCCACTATTGAAGGCTTCCGTTATTACCGCCATGACCATTACACCCGGGCGGTGTTGGATAGCCTCCATAAACTTTCCCCACAGTTACGAGAGCAAGCGCAAACCTTAACCGTTTATCTTCCCAATGCCTCTGCCAGTAGTTTGCGTTCTTATTATCGCTTGGAAGATGTTGTTTTGGAAAGTTTAACGGTGAAGCGCCAGCCGAATGCCAGCATTCTGACATTTGCTTTGCGTCAGCCGGTGCGCCTGCATAGTTTTGCCATTCCACCAAAAAATAACCAAAGTAAATATCGTTTTGTTATTGATTTTAAGGATAATTTTTTATCGGAAAAGCGAACGGCCTTTTCGCCTTTGCGCGTGGTGATTGATGCCGGTCACGGGGGCAAAGACCCAGGTGCTATTGGCCCAGGTGGTTTACAAGAAAAAAGCGCCGTATTGGCCATCGCCAAACGCTTGGCTGAGCGCGTCAATCGCCATCGCGGGATGCAGGCGTTTTTAACCCGCGATACAGATGTTTTTTTATCTCTACGACGGCGTTTAGAAATTGCCCGCGAATTAAAAGCCGATCTTTTTGTTTCGATTCATGCCGATGCCGTGGCGCGACCACAGCCAAGCGGTGCCTCGGTCTATGCCTTTTCCTTAAAAGGTGCGACATCAGAGGCGGCACGTTTACTGGCAAATAGTGAAAATTCCGGCAGTTCCAGCAAAGACCTTGATTTTTTACTGGAAGAAGATGCCATGGTCGCGGCGACACTCTTAAATATGTCGCAAGCTGCGACCATTCGCGGGAGTTTGGCTTTGGGTGAAAAAATTTTGCAGCAGCTTGCTGGCATTGGTGGTTTGCACTTCAAAAGTGTCCAGCAAGCCAATTTTTTTGTTTTGCGGCTGCCGGATGTGCCCTCGGTTTTAGTCGAGTCAGCGTTTATTTCTAACCCCGAAGAAGAGAAAAAATTGCAAAGCAGTCGTTATCAACGCGAACTGGCCGAAAGCATTTTTCAAGGTATTCGCGCCTTTGCTGTCGAACAGGCGATGACCGGCGGTGCTTTTGTCGCCAGCGGTTTTCTTTTGGCAGATAATTAAAATCCTTGTATCTTTAAGAGCGGCAACCGGCGCTTTGCCCTTGAAACTTTTCCGCTGGTCGCTATCTAAGCCGACGTTTTTGTCATTTATTTTAACGAGGAACTATGAAGCGTATAATTTTGTTTTTATTGACGAACTTGGCAATTATCGTTGTTTTAGGCATTGTATTGCGTTTGCTCGGCGTGGACAGCATGTTTGAACAAGGCGGTATGTTGAATTACAACAACTTGCTGATTTTTGCCTTTGTTTTTGGTATGGGCGGATCATTTATTTCTTTGTTAATTTCCAAGTGGATGGCGAAAATGTCCACTGGTGCGCAAGTCATTAAAAATCCAAGTAATCCTACCGAAATCTGGTTGATGGATACCGTGCGCCGTTTGTCCAAACAAGCTGGCATTGGGATGCCCGAAGTGGCGATTTATGACGCGCCGGATGTCAATGCCTTTGCCACTGGTGCCAATAAAAACAATGCTTTGGTTGCGGTCAGCACCGGTTTATTGGCCAATATGACGCAAGATGAAATTGAAGCGGTTTTAGGTCATGAAATCGCACATATTGCCAATGGCGACATGGTGACCTTGACCTTAATTCAAGGCGTGGTGAATACTTTTGTGATCTTTATTTCTCGCGTGATTGGTCACATTGTGGATCGGGTGATTTTGAAACATGAAGGTGACGGTCCGGGTTTAGGATATTTCATCACTTCCATTATCGCCGAGATTTTCTTAGGAATTTTGGCCAGCACTATTGTTTACTGGTTCTCACGGCAGCGTGAATTTCGTGCCGATGCCGGTGGCGCACGTTTAACCAGCCCACAAAAAATGGCCAATGCCTTACGGCGTTTACAAGCGATTTATCAACCTGATGTCGCCGCTGCCATGCCCGCACAGATGAAAAGCATGGGGATTTCCGGCAAACAAGAAGGGGGTTTAGCACGATTATTTATGACGCATCCACCATTAGAAGAGCGGATTGCTTCCTTGGAAAGCGGTGCTTATGCGCGTTTACACGGCTGAAAATAAAAGCAATATAATAAGCAAAAGTTGTTATTGAACAAGAAAGCGGCGCAAGCCGCTTTTTTAATTTTTTCTCTGCCAATCTAATTTTTATATTTAAACAACTGAAATTTAACTAATTTTATCAAAGGTTATCGCTGCCGTTCCTGCCAGGCTTCTTCATTAAAAGCATCGTCAATCCACTGAATAGTTTTTTCTACCAAACGAAAGCCTTCAACTGGCGCATCATCTTTCATGTATTTTAAGCGAATTTTTCCTAAGGCATTGACTGCTATGGCGCGTTCTAAAGGCATGTCGCCGCTTTCAATGTGACAGTGTTCCACCAAGGCTTGGACGATTTCTTGTCCATAATTTTCAGGAACTTGCTTAGCAAGTTGCAAAGTTGTCTCTAAGTCTTTGCTTAAAAAAGTGCCTGGAGCTTTTTTTTCTAAAAAAGTAAGCAGTGCATTGAAGTGCATTTTTCCTCCAAAATTAACGCCAAAGGGTTTATAAAACTTAAAAAACTAACCAATCATGGCTTAAATCACAACCACAGAAAGCCATCACCCGTTGCCAATAATAGCGCAAGCCTATCGGCAGACTGATACCATCTAAAAATTGCAAGGGAAATAAATCGGCGGTGAGCCAACAGTCGGCGGCACTACATTGGCCATTGTAAAAACGATTTTTTTCTAGATGTTGGCTTAAAGCATTTAACTGGCTTTGCCGAGCAAACTGTTGAAAGGCTTCATAGCGATCATTGGCCAAGGCTTCGACGCTTTGGCCAAAACGGTTGACGATAGCGTTTTTGTAATCTTCCCGCGCCGTTTCCTCGCTAAAAGTTATGGCGGCTAAGGCCACCGGCGCATATAAACGTTCTAATAACAAAGCATTGGCTGAATGCCAGGCTTTTAAACCTTGCCAATCGGCTAGGCTTACCGTTGCCAAGCTAGACGCTGGGCAAAGGTCAGAAAACTGTTGTAAAACTTCTAAACTGTCGGTGTAAAGTTTTGTTTCTGTTTGTAAAAGCGCTGGATATTCACCAACGCCGAGTTCAAAAAACACTTCGTCGGCAGCAAAAGGTAAAGCAATGGTTTCATAAGGACCGTGGCTTGCCGCCAGTGCTAAACGCAGGCGGCTCCCTTCATGCCGCCAAGGTTGATAATAAAGTTTTAAGGCATTCAATGATTTTGACATGGTAAAGTTATCCCTTGTTCGCGTTGTAATAAGTCGGCAAGAATTTCCCATTGCTCTGAACTAATTGGCAAAACTGATAGGCGATTGCCTTTTTTCACCAGTAGCCAATCGGCCAGGCTGGCTTCCTGTTTCAGTCTGGCTAAAGATAAAATGCTGGGGAAAGTAGCGATAAAAGCTACTTCTACTTGAAACCACAGCGGTTTTTCCGGCGTGGAACGGGCATCGAAATGCTTATGACCGACCTGCCAAGCCGTTTCGTCTGGCCAAGCCGTGCGGGAAATACGCATTAGACCGGCCAGTCCCGAAGGGGTACTGTTGGAATGATACAACAAAGCTAAATCGTCTAGCTGCATGTTTTTTAAGAAATTTCGTGCTTGAAAGTTGCGCACACCATCCCAAGGCTCGCGTTGGCGTTGCGCTAAGTCTGCAATACTAAATACGTTTGGTTCCGATTTCATTAGCCAATATGCCATTTGTTACCTAAATTTTTACCTATTTTATTAACCATTGTATGATCAATAACAGGAGTATTGATGAAAAAAGTGGAAGTCCTTGCCGCCTTACACAAAGCCAAAAGCGCACATCTGCGTTGGACGATGTATGCACATGGTTTGATCAAAGGCTTGCCCTTTGAAAAAGACCAGGTGCCGCTTACTGGCACTGACTGCGATTTTGGCAAATGGTACTACGGTGCCGGCCAATTTTTGCACCCTTTGGCTAATTTTCGCGCCATGGAAGAAGCACATCTGAAATTACACAAGACCTATTTAGAGATTTTTTCCTTGTTGTTTGTGCAAGACAAAAAAAGCACGCTTTGGGATACTTGGATTGGTAAAACGAAAAAAAATCACGAAAAAACCAAGGCGAAGCCGAGGCACTCTTTAGCGTGTTAGAAGATTATTCGCGGGAGTTGATTCAGCATCTCGATGCTTTGCAAGGACAATTAGAAAAAATGCCCGAAGAAACCTTTGCGAAACTTGGTTAAAGGTATTGGCTGCATCTTGATTGGTAAAATTCGTAAATGCTTTTATTAAATAATGATAATAAAAATGCAAAAACAAAGCGTTGACTATTCTTTTTAATAATGGTAGGCAAAGCGTAGTTTTTTTTTAGTAAACAATTGAGTGTGCAATGAAAAAACTTGAAATTTTGTCGGTGTTACGCAAGGCCAAAGGCGCGCATTTGCGCTGGGTGATGAATGCCCACGCTTTAATCGAAGGCTTACCCTTAGAAAAAGAGCAGGTGCCCATCAATGGTACGGAATGCGTTTTTGGCCGCTGGTATTATGGCGAGGGTCAAATTTTGCATCATATTCAAAGTTTTCGTGCCATTGAACAACCGCATTTGCGTCTGCATGAAACTTACATGAAAATTTTTAAGCTCTTGTTTGTGGAAGATCAAAATTTTTCCTTTTGGGACAAATGGCTGGGCAAAGCCAAACAGGCCAAGGCGCAACATGTCACTGAAGCACAAGAGCTTTACAAAATCATGGAAAAATATTCACAGCAAATTGTTGAACAAGTTGAGCTTTTAGAAGAAGTTTTGCAAAAACTGCCAGAAGACGATATTCAATCCTGGATTTAGTCGCCAACCCACCGCAGTGCCTTGGCTATTGGTCTGCGGTGTTTTTTTTGTGCTATAAAATATAATGCTGTTTCGATAATTGCTTTCACAATCCACAGTACAAATAAATCGGGAGGGGTTATGTCGGAGCTGATTTTTGTTTTATTGCTCAATGTTTTATTAGTTTATAACTATCTTTTATTGCGGCGCTTGGCACGGCAAACCACTAAATCCACAGTGGACATGCCAGCAAATTTCACCGACGACACCTGGGCGCTGCTGCGTGGCGGCGCGGCGGGCTTGCTGCGTTTTGTGTTGCTGGAGTTGTTTTTGCGGGGAAAAGTGAAGTTTCATCAAAACCCTAGCGAACTATTTCCGCTGCCGGAAGCCAATCTTGATGAACCGCTGCGCGCTGCTGTCATACAAAAAACCGCGGGTAAGATTTTGACTAAAAAAGATTTTAAGCCCTTGCTTGCCGCCTATCCCATTCAACAAAGCATTCGGCAAAAAGCGCAAGATTTGCTCGCTGCGGGTTTGTTGCGGCCAGTTTTGCAGCAGGAAAAACTTAAAAAACGCAGCAAACTTTTTTTCACGCTGCTGGTTTCTGCGCTGCTTGGCGTTTGGTTTTTTTTACCCGATCAACTATGGTTTTTAGTGCTGCCGGGGTTAGTTATCAGCGTTATGGTGTTGTTATTAAAACCTTTTCATCGTTATGCCCGCACCTTGGCTGGTGATGCTATCCTCAAAGAACAACAACAAGCCATTTATGAACCGTATCAAAATCTTAGAGGAACTGGCCAAGTGCCGGCCGATGCCTCGGTGTTGTTTTTCTTGGCGGTATTTGGTTTTGCGGCTTTATCTTTTTATAGCCAAGCGGCGGGTGATGCCGCTGTCGTTTGGACTTTTGCCATTGAATTTTCTGAAGGCGGTAGTGAAGGTGACAGTTGCAGCGGCAGTGATGGCGGCGATAGTGGTGATGGCGGCGGCGATGGTGGTGGCGGTGACTAAAACTACAGCAGGATTTGATTGTTATCTAATGGTCAGCCGTGAAAGCGCAGCATTCTAAAAAGTATTCACCAAACGGAGGCAAAAAATGTCTAAGAAAATCGCCTGGTTATTGGTTAATGCCGGTTCTTCGTCCTTAAAACTTGCGCTTTATCGCCCGACTGGCCAAAAAATTGCCGACTGGCAGGTTGAGCGTCTCGGTCGCGATAGCCGCTTGCAGCACGCTGGTAAAACGCTAGCTTTCGCCGCGTCCACGCCTACCGAAGCACTGGCGCAGCTTTTTCCGCAGCTCACTGCCGCGCTTGGCGAGGCTTTTATCCTTACTGCCGCCGTGCATCGTGTGGTGCAAGGTGGCCGTCAATTCACGCAACCCATTCTTTTAACGCCTGAAATTCGCAACGACTTAGCAAAATTATCGCCGTTAGCGCCGCTACACAATCCTTTGGCCTTGTCGAGCATTGAGATGCTTGCAACTTTAGCGCCAGAATTACCGCAAGTGGCGGTTTTTGATAGTGCTTTTCACCAAACTTTGCCAGAAGTGGCTTATACCTATGCGCTGCCGGACTTTTGTCGGGAACTTGGCATTCGTCGCTATGGTTTTCATGGCTTGTCCTTGACGGCGGTTTCGGCGACGGCGGCTGAGTTTCTTCATAAACCTTTGTCACATCTCAATTTAATTATCGCACATCTCGGCAATGGCGCGAGCGTCACGGCGCTGCGTCATGGCCAAAGCGTGGATCATTCCATGGGTTTTACGCCTTTGGCCGGTTTGGTCATGGGCACGCGGGCGGGGGATTTAGACCCGGCTATTCCTGATTTTTTGGCGCGTCAAGCGCAATTATCGCCGACAGTTATTGACAACATGCTTTATCAGGACAGCGGCTTAAAAGGACTGTGTGGTTACAGTGACTTACGCGATATTCATGCCGCTATTGCCGACAGCACCCATCCCCAACAAGCGGCAGCAACCTTGGCTTTGCAGGTCTTTATTCATCGGCTGCGGCATTATTTTGGTGCTTATCTTTTTCAATTGGGACAAGTGGATGCCTTGATTTTTACCGGCGGCATTGGCGAACACGATGCTACGGTGCGCGCCTTGGCGCTAGATGCCGCTGAACCCTTTGGTATTTTTTTAGATAGACAAAAAAATCAACAGGTTGATCTAAAAAATCTGCCGCAGGCCATTCATCGTGAACAGAGTCCCACGGCGATTTTGGTCATTCACAGCGACGAAGCGCAGGCGATGTTGACCTTGGCGCGTGGGGTTTTGGCAGTTAATGAAGACAATAAAAATTAAGTGAAATGGTTTGTGTTTGTTGCTTACGTTTTTTCTATAATTTTCAAAGGAGGAAATCGGATGGATGCAATACGTTTGACAAGGGACGCTTCACCTTTAAGCGTTCAGGAATATGCGGATGTAGATGCCTGGTGGCGGGCGGCGAATTATCTTTCGGTCGGACAAATTTATTTATTAAACAATCCATTGCTTAAAGAGCCTTTGTTGGCGGAGCAGGTCAAACCACGGCTGCTGGGCCATTGGGGAACCACGCCGGGCTTAAATTTTTTGTATGCGCATATCAATCGTCTCATTAAAAAATCGCCGTTTCCGGCGCTTTATATTGCAGGTCCCGGTCACGGTGGCCCGGCTTTGGTCGCCAATACTTGGCTCGAAGGCACCTATAGCGAGGTTTATCCTGAGGTTTCCCGCGATGTGGCTGGAATGCACCGCTTGTTTAAGCAGTTTTCCTTCCCCGGCGGTATTCCTTCGCACGTCGCGCCGGAAACACCAGGTTCGATTCACGAAGGTGGCGAGCTGGGCTATGCCCTATCTCATGCCTTTGGCGCGGCCTTTGACAATCCTGAACTCGTGGTTTTTGCCGTGGTTGGCGATGGTGAAGCCGAAACCGGTCCGCTGGCCGCTTCTTGGCATTCCAATAAATTTTTGCATCCCCAGCGTGACGGCGTGGTAATTCCGATTTTGCATCTCAATGGCTATAAAATTGCCAATCCGACGCTTTTGTCGCGCATTCCTGAAGAGGAACTGACGGCACTCTTTTATGGCTATGGCTATACGCCGTATATCGTTTCAGGCGACGACCCGGAAGAAGTACATCACTGTTTGGCGGCGACTTTAGAGGCAATGCTGAAAGCGATTGCTGACATTAAACAAAGCGCGACTAGCGAACGTCCGCTGTGGCCGATGTTGATTTTCCGCACGCCCAAAGGTTGGACGGGACCCAAAACCGTTGCTGGTAAAAAAACTGAAGGGTTTTGGCGGTCGCATCAGGTGCCTTTTGGCGCGGTGCGCGCACATCCCGAACATTTGGCACTGTTGGCGGAATGGTTAAAAAGTTATCGTCCCGAAGAACTGTTTAATGATCAGGGCGAACCCGGCGATTGGGCGGCGCGATTATCCCCCGAAGGCGCTTGGCGGATGTCGGCGACACCATTTGCCAATGGCGGCTTGTTGTTAAAACCGTTGAAAATAAAAAATTTCCAAGATTTTTGTTTGCCGGTGCCGAAACCGGCCACGACCTTTGCCGAGTCCACCCGCGTTCTGGGACAATTTTTGCGTGAAGTGATGCGCGATAATCTCGAAGCCAAAAATTTCCGTGTTTTCGGTCCCGATGAAACCGCCTCCAATCGCCTAGACCCAGTGTATGCGGTCAGTGGCAAGACTTGGTTAGGCGAAAAGTTTGATTTTGATACTGATTTAGCAAGCGATGGTCGGGTGATGGAAATTTTATCCGAACATACTTGCCAAGGTTGGTTGGAAGGCTATTTATTGACTGGTCGGCATGGTTTTTTCTCGTGTTATGAAGCCTTTATTCATTTAATTGATTCGATGTTCAATCAACATGCTAAATGGTTAAAAACCACGCGGCATATTCCCTGGCGCGCACCCATCGCTTCCTTGACTTATCTTTTGACCAGCCACGTTTGGCGGCAGGATCACAATGGCTTTTCGCATCAAGACCCGGGATTTATTGATCATGTGGTCAATAAAAAAGCCGAGGTGATTCGTGTCTATCTGCCGCCCGATGCCAATACCTTATTATCGGTGGCCGACCATTGTTTACGCTCCCGCGATTACGTCAATGTCATTGTGGCCGGTAAACAAGCGGCCTTGCAGTATCTCGATGCCGATGCCGCGACTAAGCATTGCACCCAGGGTTTAGGCATTTGGGATTGGGCATCCAATGATCAAATGCAAGACCCCGATGTGGTCATGGCTTGCGCCGGCGATGTGCCGACTTTGGAAACCTTGGCGGCGGTGGCTTGGTTACGCGAACAGTTGCCGCAAATCAAGATACGGGTGATCAATGTCGTGGATTTAATGCGTTTACAGCCGGAAAGCGAGCATCCACATGGCTTAAATGATCGCGATTTTAATCAATTATTTACTCTGGATAAGCCGATTATTTTTGCCTATCACGGCTATCCGTGGTTGATTCATCGCTTAACCTATCGTCGGCAAAATCATCAACATCTGCATGTGCGCGGTTACAAAGAAGAAGGCACGACCACCACACCTTTTGATATGACGGTGTTAAATGAGATGGATCGCTTTCATTTGGCCATGGATGTGATTGATCGCCTGCCGCAGCTTGGTTCGCCTGGGGTGTATGCCAAAAAACGTTTGCAGGAAAAACTCATGGAACATCAAGCTTATATCTGTGAGCATGGCGATGACTTACCCGAAGTTCGTGATTGGGTCTGGCCGTATTGACAAGTAATTGACACCTAACTGACACCTAACTAATAGACCACCGCCAAAGCCACGGCGCTGATGGCGGCAGTCTCGGCGCGTAAAATGGTCGGGGTTAAGCGCACGGCGTGGCTATGTTGTTGTAAAAAAACGGTTTCCTCGTCAGCAAAGCCGCCTTCCGCGCCAACCCAGAGGCTTAGCGTGTGGCTATCGGCATCCGCCTGCCTACAGAAGGTCAGTAAACTGTTTTCGCCAGTCGGAGAAGTCCAAAGGTGTTGATTTTGCAACTGATCATGATTGGCAATTGCCAAAGCGCCTGCAAAATTTTCCGCATAATCCAGGAAAGGCAGGCGATTGCGGCCACTTTGTTCGCAGGCGGCAATCAAAATTTTTTGCCAATGCTCAAATTTCTTTGGTAAATCATGTGCTTTAAGGCGTAAAACGCTGCGCTGACAAGCTACAAAAATAATGCGATACACGCCAAGTTCCGTGACTTTTTGTAGCAGCCATTCCAGTTTTTCACCTTTCAATAAACAGACAATCAACTGCACTTTGCGTGCTGGCAGGTTGTTGTCAGCAAAAAAAGTTTCTGGAATAACTAGCCATTGTTTTCCTTGATTCTGTAGTAAAGCAGTGTATTCCCCGCCTTGATTATTAAAAATCTGCAAACGATCATTATTTTTTAAGCGCAGTACATTAACAAGATAATGACTTTGTTCGCTTTTGAGTAAGCAAGCTTTGCCGATGATTAAATCTTCTGGCAAAAAAAGTCGGTTATCGCGCATTACTCCTCCACGGCTTTGATAATTCCGGCTGCGGTTACTTCGGCCAATTGTGTGATTTCTTCCGGGGTGATGACGTAAGGTGGTAGCCAATAGCTGACATTGCCTAAAGGTCGCAAGAGCATTTCCCGTTCCAAACCATAACGATAGACCCGCAAGCCGCGCCGCTCCTGCCAGGGAAATGGCGTTTTATTGGCCTTATCTTTGACCATCTCAATGGCTAAAATCATGCCGGTTTGCCGAATATCGCCGACATTCGGATGCGCCTGCAAATGCGCGATGCTTTGCCACATTTGTTGGCTCAGTTTTTGATTGTTTTCCAAAACTGCTTCAGTTTCAAAAAGGTCTAAAGTCGCATTGGCTGCCGCGCAGGCCAAAGGATTACCGGCATAACTATGTGAATGTAAAAAGGCTTTTAAGGTCTCATAACGATCATAAAAGGCTTGATAAATAAGCTCTTTGGTTAAGACTACCGCCAAGGGTAAAAAACCACCAGTTAAGCCTTTTCCTAAGCAAAGAAAATCTGGTTGCACCGCCGCGGCTTGTTGATAGGCAAAAAAACTGCCGGTTCGACCAAAACCGACGGCGATTTCATCGGCAATCCAATGAACTTGGTATTTTTTGCAGGCCTGGTCTAATAAGTTTAGATAATGCGGGTCATACATCCGCATCCCACCTGCGCATTGTACCAAAGGTTCAACGATCACCGCGGCAATCTCGTGATGTCGTTGTTTTATAAGATTTTCCAATATTTTAAATTGCCGTTCTGCCACCGATTGAGCGCTTTCGCCCGTTTCGCCTTGGTAATAATCGGGGGAAGGCACAATTAAGCGTTCAAGTAATAAAGGTTGATACAGATCACGATATAAACCAACATCGCCGACAGCCAAGGCACCCAGGGTTTCTCCATGATAACTATTCGATAAAGCGACGAAAAATTTTCGTTCTTGGCCTAAATTCCGCCAATAATGAAAGCTCATTTTTAAGGCCGCTTCCACCGCTGACGAGCCATTATCGGCAAAAAATAAGCGTGGTAAGCCGCTTTTTGCCGCTAAGCGTGCCGCCAAATCCACCGCCGGTTGGTGACTGCAACCAGCCAAAATAACGTGTTCTAGGGTTTGCAGTTGTTCGTAAATTTTTTGCGAAATATACGGGTGACAATGGCCAAAAAGGTTGACCCACCAAGAGCTGATGGCATCAAGATAGCGTTTATTTTTATCGTCATAGAGCCACACCCCTTGGCCGGAAACTATCGAAAGTAAGGGCAGCCATTCATGGTCTTGCATCTGGGTGCAGGGATGCCAAAGATGTTGTAAATCAAGTTCTTGCCAGGTTTTTTGCATAAATTTTTACCACTTTAACGATCAACCACTGCCTTACCATAAATAAAATTTCCTACTTTGTCATATCTTGGTAATGGCCTTTTGTTAGTATTTTCGCCGTTCCTGGTGTCCGTCGCTGGTTGAACGTTTAATAATTGAGGTAATTTTAAGGAAAAAAGATGAAAAAATTTTATTTTATGCTGTTGCTGGTGTTCATTTCGGCTTTGTTTATTTTGGTTGCTTGTGATGATGACAATGATCAAGCAGAAAGTACGCCAACGCCTTTGGTCGCCGAAAAAGCTGCTAATGCTAAACCTTTAATTTGGATAGGAGATTTTAATAATTTTGATGATGCGATTGCCTTGATGCTCTTGGCCAAAGATGTCAATTATCAGATTAAACTTTTGGTTGTGGAAGACTCTTTTAATGCCGTTGCTTCCAGTGCAAATAATGCTTATAACATTCTGGAATGGCTGGGGAATCGGGATGTAGCAATTATTCGTGGTGCTTATTTTGCCCAAGAAGAAATCGCCTTGGGTGCCAATGGCGAATTAAGCGGCAGTGATGTGGAAGATAATCAAAGCCTGCCAGGAAAAAAAGACTATCAATTGCCGAATTCCCAAGACTTTAATACCGGTGAGTGGAACTTGGAACGGCGCAATGTCATGGGCGTGAACTTGTATGGACAGTTTGTACCCGGACCGTGGCGGGACAATGGCAGCACCTTATATAACACTGATCATCTGATTCCGCGTGCTAGTCAAGCAAATTATCATTATCGTGCCAATAATGGTTCCTCATTTAACTTTGTTTTAGCTGAGGAAATAATGCTCGAACAATTGGCCAAAGAAAGCCAAGCGGTGACCATTATCAACACCGGCAAACTGACGACTTTGGCGCGTTTCTTAGCCAAATTGCCAGACGATCAAGTGCAAAAAATCGAACAAGTGCTGATCATGGGTGGTGGTTTTCAAGGCTTGCCGCCTTTTACGGCGGATCGTCAAGCTGCATGTTTTGGCGATAAAACTTTGAATTTAGGCGGAAATATTTTCTCGCATCCGAGCTTTAATTGTGACAGTGATTTCAGCACCCATCAGGAATTTAATATCTTTTTAGACCCAGCAGCGGCGCAACAAGCCTTGGGAGATTTAGCGCTGAAACTGATTCCCACCACGCTGGTGCCAACCAATGCCACCGACGATGCCAAGGTGCAATTGGCGACGATAGAGGCTTTGGCGGCCGCTGGTGCCACGCCAGAGGCCTGTTATACGGCGGAATTATTGAAATCTATTCGGGAATTTGAAGGTGGCGATCAAGGCGGCGATTTTGCCTTGGATGCTGTCATTCGTCTCTGGGATATTATCGCCGCTTTGGTGCTTTTAGAGCCGAGTGTCATTGAAAATCAAGAAAATCAGTTTGTTGCCGTTGATCAATTAAATCCAGGTTTAGCGCAAAGTGCGACACCGTATGACCCGATTACTTTTGATCCCACCGTTGGTAAAACCACTTTTGCCGATGCGGGTATTGGTCGCGCACCACGGACAATTATCAGCATTGACACGGACTTGGCGCGGGAAAAAATGATCGAGCGTCTGCGTAGCGCGCAAAACGCCGCCTTGATCAATTTGGCTTGTCCTGAAAATTGATTTTTGATTTATAGCTAAATCGATCTAAAACTGAACATTTTTAAGAATTTTTGCTTTTATAAACAATAAAATAAAAACTTTAATCTGTTTGGTTCCATATCGAATCAGCTATATCTTCCGGCGTTAGCAGTTGACTTTTCGCCGGAATAATAATGCTGAAAAATTTTATAAAAAATTGATTTTAAAAAAAATAAGTTAAGGCTTTAGTGCTTATCCAACCCTAAATTCCGCCATAAGGCCAATACCGGCGCACTTTGGTTTAAGGTATAAAAATGTAAACCTGGTGCGCCGCCGGCCAGCAAATCTTCACATAATCGCGTCACCACGCTTTCACCAAAGGCCAAAAGTGCCGCTTTATCATCGGCATAGGCATCGAGATGCTTACGAATCCAGCGGGGAATTTCAGCACCACAGGCTTCGGAAAAACGCAATAGTTGCGTGGCATTGGTGATTGGCATGATGCCGGGATAAATCGGTATGTCAACGCCTTGTTTTTGCACACGTTCGACAAAATCAAAATAGGCTGCCGCATTAAAAAAATATTGGGTGATGGCGGCATTGGCACCGGCTTTGGCCTTGCGGACAAAATTGGCCAGATCATGCGCGAAACTTTTGGCTTGCGGATGCATTTCCGGGTAAGCGCCGACTTCTAAATGCAAAACATCGCCAAATTCCTGACGTAAAAAACTCACCAATTCATTGGCATAACGTAATTCGCCGTGGCCGTAGCTGCCGGAAGGTAAATCCCCGCGCAAGGCCACCAAACGACGAATGCCTAAGTGCAGGTAATTTTCCACCAAGGCTTTGATTTCCTTTTTGCTGCTGCTGACACAAGAGAGATGTGGCGCAACAGTTATGCCTCTGCCTTGTAGGTCTTTGACCGTTTCTAAGGTGCCTTCTTGGGTGCTGCCGCCAGCACCAAAGGTCACCGAGCAATAGGCCGGTTGCAAAGTTAAGAGATCGCTTAAACTTTTTTGAAGTTTTTCAGCGGCTTCAGCATTGCGTGGTGGAAAAAATTCTAAGCTAAAGGAGCGATTCATAGCGAATTTTCCAAAAGAAAACCGTACCGGTTGAGGCTTCAACCGGCAGGTAAAAAAATTGAGAGGAAAGGAAAGCCTTGATAAATCATCAAGACGCTTAATAGCGGTAGTGATCAGCTTTGTAAGGACCGGTCACTTCGACATTGAGATACTTGGCTTGATCGTCACGTAAGGTGGTTAAACGCGCACCAACGCGGTGAAGGTGCAGACGTGCCACTTCTTCATCAAGTTTCTTTGGTAAAACATAGACTTGATTTTGATAGTTCGCAGTGTTTTGCCATAATTCAATTTGCGCCAAAACTTGATTGGTAAAGGAATTGGACATCACAAAACTTGGATGTCCAGTGCCGCAACCTAAATTGACTAATCGGCCTTCTGCTAATAAAATCAAACGCTTGCCATCAGGAAAAATTATATGATCCACCTGCGGCTTGATATTTTCCCAAGGGTATTGTTTGAGGCTTGCGACATCAATTTCATTGTCGAAGTGGCCGATGTTACAAACGATAGCCTGATTTTTGGTGCGTTTGAGATGATCATGGGTAATTACATGATAATTGCCGGTGGCCGTCACCAAAATATCGGCGGCCTCGATCACGCCGGGGTCATCTAAATTCACCACGCGATAGCCTTCCATCGCTGCTTGTAAAGCGCAAATCGGATCAATTTCCGTCACCCACACCGTGGCGCTCAAGGCGCGTAAGGATTGAGCGCTGCCTTTGCCAACATCGCCATAGCCGCAGACGATGGCGATTTTGCCCGCAACCATGACATCGGTGGCGCGTTTAATGCCGTCCACCAAAGACTCGCGGCAACCATAAAGGTTATCGAATTTGGATTTAGTAACTGAATCATTGACATTGATAGCCGGACAGGTCAACTCACCTTTTTGTGCATATTGATAAAGCCTTTGTACGCCGGTGGTGGTTTCTTCGGTGATGCCTTTGATCGCCGGTTGAATGCGCGCATAAAATTGCCGGTCAACCGCTAATTTGGCTTTGATCGCCTTAAATAAAGCGATTTCTTCTTCACCCTGCGGATTGGCCAACACTTCAGGATTTTTTTCGGCAGCAGAACCCAATTTAATCAATAACGTCGCATCGCCGCCGTCATCTAAAATCATATTCGGCAGTTCGCCATTCGGCCATTCAAAAATTTTATGCACATAGTCCCAGTATTCGTCGAGGGTTTCGCCTTTTTTGGCAAACACCGGAATGCCTTGCGCGGCGATAGCGGCGGCAGCGTGATCTTGCGTGGAGTAAATATTGCAAGAAGCCCAGCGTACTTCGGCACCCAAATCCACTAAACTTTCAATCAGTACCGCGGTTTGAATGGTCATATGTAAACAACCAACGACTTTGGCACCTTTGAGCGGTTGGTCGGCACGGTACTTGTCGCGGACGGCCATAAGGCCGGGCATTTCGGTTTCGGCAATGGCGATTTCCTTGCGTCCCCAATCGGCGAGAGCAAGATCAGTGACGAGGTAATCGTTAAATTTTTCAGTAGCTTTTAAAACAGCATTCATGAATACTCCAGGAGAGAGAAGAAAAGCCTGCGTTTTTGCAGGTTGCGTGCCGTTAAAGGTTCGGAGTCAAGCCTGACCATGTTCAAAAAACACGGTTGCAGCACGCCTTGACAGCTAAACAGAAGTTTAGCGAAATCAGTTTCTTATAGTTGCATTTTTGTGAAAAATGCGCTTGCCTGTGAAAATGGTTTGATGAGCAAAAATAACGTGGTCAGACCGCTGAAAATTGGCATGACAGCTAAAATAATGAACGCCAGCAAAAAAACGCTGAACTATCAATCTGAACTATCAATAATGAACAATTTAGCCCACGGCTTTTTGTAACGCGGCCACACGGTCGGTGTGTTCCCAGGGGAAATGGTCGCGGCCAAAATGGCCGTAGCTCGCGGTTTCGCGGTAAATGGGACGCAACAGATTGAGCATCTCAACGATGCCATAAGGACGTAAATCAAAGACATCGCGCACCGCTTGGCTGATTTTTTCTTCTGGAACTTGCGCTGTGCCAAAGGTTTCAACCAAAACCGAGGTCGGCTCGGCAACACCAATCGCATAGGAAATCTGCACTTCGCAACGCTCGGCCAATCCGGCGGCCACGATGTTTTTGGCGACATATCGTGCTGCATAAGCGGCAGAGCGATCCACTTTCGAGGGGTCTTTGCCAGAAAAGGCACCGCCACCATGCCGCGACATGCCGCCGTAAGTGTCCACGATGATTTTCCGACCGGTTAAACCGCAATCCCCCAAAGGACCGCCGATTTCAAAACGACCAGTGGGATTGATCAAATAGCGGGTTTTTTCGCTTAACCATTCGGCAGGTAAAACCGCTTTGATGATTTCTTCGCGCACTGCTTCCTCAATCATGCTATTGCTGACGCTTGGCGCGTGCTGGGTAGAAAGTACAACGGTATCAATAGCTATCGGTGTATGACTTTCATAAATAAAGGTCACTTGACTTTTGGCATCGGGACGCAGCCAAGGCAATTGGCCGTTTTTGCGCACTTCCGCCTGCTTTTCCATCAAGCGATGCGCGTATTGAATGGGCGCTGGCATCAGATTTTGGGTTTCTTTGCAAGCAAAACCAAACATTAAGCCCTGGTCGCCGGCACCTTGGGCCTTGCGGTCTTCGCGATCCACGCCTTGCGCGATATGCGCCGATTGTTTGCCGATAGCCGTTAACACCGCGCAAGTTTCGGCATCGAAACCCATGCCTGAGTCGGTATAACCGATGTCACGCACCACTTGGCGAGCGAGTTTTTCATAGTCCACCATCGCCGAAGTGGTGATTTCACCGGCCAAAAGCACCAGGCCGGTTTTGGTTAAACTTTCGCAGGCCACGCGGGCATTGGCATCCTGCGCCAAAATCGCGTCAAGCACGGCATCGGAAATCTGATCACACATTTTATCGGGATGACCTTCTGATACGGATTCAGAGGTAAATAGATAGCGATTGGACATGATTTCTCCTTGGGGGTTATTTTTAAGAAATTGATTCAATGAAGAAAAATTCAAGCGTCCTTGAATTGTTTTATGAAAAATCTTTGCTAAGCATACGCAAACTTTTTCTGATTAGCAAAATTTGCCGAAGGTCAAAGGAACTCACCCAAGCACTTGCTCACCTTGGGCAATTGCTTCACAATACAGCGATTTATTTTGCGATGCGTCGCAAAAAATCCAATAAAATCATGTAGTTAAAAAGAAATTTTAAGGAGTTTTCTTATGACTCGTACTGAACTTGCCAATGCCATTCGCGCCTTAAGCATGGATGCGGTGGAAAAAGCCAAATCCGGGCATCCCGGTGCGCCGATGGGCATGGCCGATATTGCCGAAGTATTGTGGAATGATTACTTAAAACATAATCCGCAAAATCCGGCTTGGCCTAATCGCGACCGCTTTGTTTTGTCCAACGGCCATGGCTCCATGCTGATCTATTCCCTGCTGCATTTAACCGGTTATGACCTACCGCTAGAAGAACTCAAAAATTTCCGTCAGTTGCACTCCAAAACCCCCGGTCATCCTGAGTTTGGCTACACGCCAGGCGTGGAGACGACCACCGGTCCCTTGGGTCAAGGCATCAGTAATGCCGTTGGCATGGCCTTGGCCGAGAAATTATTAGCCGCTGAATTTAACCGCGATGGTCATGCCGTTGTGGATCATTACACCTATGCTTTTTTGGGCGATGGTTGTTTGATGGAAGGCATTTCGCATGAAACCTGTGCTTTGGCCGGCACCTGGAAGCTCGGTAAATTGATCGCTTTTTGGGATGACAATGGTATTTCCATTGATGGTCATGTCGAAGGCTGGTTTAGCGACGATACGCCAGGCCGTTTTCGCGCCTATGGTTGGCAGGTGATCGCCAATGTGGACGGTCACGATGCCGAAGCGCTCAAGGCTGCCATTGCCGAAGCCCGCGCCAATACCGACCAGCCGACCTTGATCTGCTGCCGCACTATCATCGGTAAAGGCTCACCCAATAAAGCCGGCACCCATGATGTCCACGGCGCGGCTTTAGGTGCTGCCGAAGTGGCCGCCACCCGTGAAGCCTTGGCTTGGCATTATCCGCCGTTTGAAATCCCTGAAGCGATTTATCAGCATTGGGATGCCAAAACCCGTGGTCAAGTGCTTGAAAGTGAATGGAATAAAGTTTTTGAAAGCTATCAAGCGGCCTATCCTGAATTGGCTGCTGAATTTGAGCGTCGCGTCATCCGTCGCGAATTACCTGCTGATTATGCTGAAAAAGCCCAAGCCTTTTTGAGCGCGACCTTGGCGCGCACCGCTGACAATGCCACCCGTAAATCCTCCCAATATGCCTTGAACGGCTTTTGCAGTTTTATTCCTGAAATGCTCGGCGGTTCTGCCGATTTAACCGGCTCGAATAATACCGATTGGAAAGGTTCAAAATCCATCACGCCGGAAAAGATGCAGGGTAATTATCTGCATTACGGTGTGCGCGAGTTTGGTATGGCGGCGATTATGAACGGCATTGCCTTGCACGGTGGTTTTATTCCCTACGGCGGCACTTTCTTGATTTTCAGCGATTATGCTCGCAATGGCATTCGGATGTCGGCGTTGATGCGTCAGCGCGTCATCTATGTGTTGACCCACGATTCCATCGGCTTAGGCGAAGACGGTCCCACCCATCAACCGATTGAACAAACCGCCAGTTTGCGCTTGATTCCCAATTTAGAAGTTTGGCGACCTGCCGATGACCTTGAAACCACCGTGGCTTGGCAATGTGCCATTGAACGTCAGGACGGTCCTTCGGCTTTGGCCTTGACCCGCCAAAACTTGCCGCAACCGCCACATAATGCCGAGGCAGTTGCCGAAATCGCGCGTGGCGGTTATATCTTGAGTGCTGCCGAAGCACCACAAATGCTTCTGTTGGCGACGGGTTCGGAAGTGGCGTTGGCCATGCAAGCGGCGGCAGTATTGCGTGAAAAAGGCTATGCGGTGCAAGTCGTTTCCATGCCTTGCGTGGAGCGCTTTTTGGCGCAAAATGCTGATTATCAAGCAAAAGTTTTGCCAGTCGGTAGCAAGCGTTTGGCCATTGAAGCGGGTGCCACCGCTGGTTGGTATCGTTTCGTCGGTTTGGATGGCCAGGTTTTAGGTTTGGATCGTTTTGGCGAGTCGGCACCGGCCAAAGATTTATTCAAAGCCTTTGGTTTTACAGTTGAAAATGTCGTTGCTATCGCTGAAAAAATGTTGGCAGCATCCTAAAAGTTTGCCTTAAAAATATTCGCCTCACTAAAAGTTGCCGGTGCTTTTAGAATGATCAAGGTAGCCGGCTTTTTTATATCTATCAATACAATAAACGAAAAAGGAGCAATTTATGGCAATTCGTGTCGCAATCAATGGTTATGGCCGTATTGGCCGCAATGTTTTGCGTGCCTTATACGAAGGACACCGCAAAGGGGAAGTGGAAATTGTTGCCATCAATGACTTATGTGATGCCAATACCAACGCACATTTAACCCGTTATGACACCGTTCATGGCCGTTTCAATGCCGAAGTGGTAGTGGAAGGCGATAGCATGATGGTCAATGGCGATAGAATCCGTGTTTTTGCCGAACGTGACCCCAGCAAATTACCTTGGGGTGAATTAAATATTGACGTAGTACATGAATGTACGGGTATTTTCACCAGCAAAGAAAAAGCAGCCATGCACCTGAAAGCCGGTGCCAAAAAAGTTATTATTTCCGCGCCAGGCGGTGAAGATGTGGATGCCACCATTGTTTATGGTGTCAATCATCAGGTTTTGAAAGCCACCGACACGGTGATTTCCAATGCCTCTTGTACCACTAACTGCTTAGCGCCTTTGGTCGCGCCGCTGCACGAAAAACTTGGCGTGGTCAATGGCTTGATGACCACCGTGCATTCTTATACCAATGATCAAGTGTTGATTGATGTTTATCATAAAGATTTACGTCGTGCGCGTTCGGCGACGCAATCTATGATTCCTACTAAAACCGGTGCTGCCGCTGCGGTTGGTCTGGTTTTGCCTGAGTTAAACGGCAAATTGGATGGTTTTGCGATTCGCGTACCGACCATCAATGTTTCTTTGGTGGATTTAACCTTTACCGCTGGCCGTGATACCGACAAAAACGAAGTCAATGCCATTTTGAAAGAAGCCGCACAAGGCCACCTCAAAGGTATTTTGGCCTATAACGACGAACCTTTGGTTTCCCAAGATTTTAATCACACCAGCGTTTCTTCTACCGTTGACGCTTCTTTAACCAAAGTCATTGATAAACGCTTAGTAAAAGTCTTGTCTTGGTATGATAATGAATGGGGCTTTTCCAATCGGATGTTAGATACCACCGTGGCGTTGCTGAATGCCCAATAAAGGAGCTTTCTATGTCGGTCATTAAGATGCAAGACCTTGATCTCAAGGGTAAAAAAGTATTGATCCGCGAGGATTTAAATGTCCCCATTCAAGACGGACAAGTCGCCAATGACGCACGGATTCGTGCCAGTTTGCCAACCATCGAAATGGCTTTGGCCAAAGGTGGCAAAGTCATGCTGATGTCGCATTTGGGTCGCCCCGAAGAAGGCGTGTATGACGAAGAAGCCTCGCTTGCACCGGTTGCTGCGCATTTGGCGAAACTTTTAGGCAAGCCTTGTCCTTTGCTGAAAAACTGGTTGGAACACCCGCCAGAAGTTGCCGAAGGTCAAGTCGTTTTATTGGAAAATGTGCGTTTTAATGTTGGCGAAGGCAAAAATAAAGACGAGTTATCGCAAAAAATGGCTGCACTCTGCGATGTTTTCGTCATGGATGCTTTTGGTACGGCACATCGGGCGCAAGCCTCAACGCATGGCGTGGCCAAATTTGCCACCATCGCCTGCGCCGGTCCGTTATTGGTGGCTGAATTGGAAGCCTTGGGCAAAGCCTTGTTGAACCCTGAACGACCATTGTTAGCGATTGTTGGCGGCTCGAAAGTTTCGACGAAATTGACCGTGCTTGAGTCTTTGTCTGAAAAAGTTGATCAATTGATCGTCGGCGGTGGCATTGCCAATACCTTTATTGCGGCGGCAGGGTTTAATGTGGGTAAGTCTTTGTATGAACCAGATTTAATTCCCGTGGCCAAGGCGTTATTGGAAAAAATCCGTGCGCGTGGTGGCGACATTCCAGTGCCTTCGGATGTGGTCTGTGGCAAGGCTTTTGCTAAAGATGCCGAAGCGACGGTGAAAAAAGTCTCGGAAGTCCAAGATGATGACCTGATTTTTGACATCGGTCCCGAAACCAGCCAGCAATTTGCTGCCTTGTTACAACATGCCAAAACCATCGTTTGGAATGGACCAGTTGGCGTTTTTGAATTTCCGCAATTTGCCGAGGGCACCCGTGCTTTAGGTGAGGCGATTGCCGCCTCTTCGGCTTTTTCTTTGGCTGGCGGCGGCGATACCCTAGCCGCTATTGATCAATACGATTTGGCCAAGCGTTTGGGCTATATTTCCACCGGCGGCGGTGCCTTTTTGGAATTTTTAGAAGGACGGGTGTTGCCAGCCGTGGCGATTTTGGAGGAGCGGGCGAAAGCCAGCGCATAATTTATGCTGCGTAAAACCAAAATTGTTGCCACCTTAGGCCCGGCCACCGACGACAGCAAAGTGCTGCGGGAAATTTTGCAGTATGTGGATGTTGTGCGCTTGAATTTTTCCCACGGTTCTGCCGCTGATCATCTCCGTCGCGCGGCGACAGTGCGGGCGTTGGCTGCCGAACTTGGCCGCCATGTGGCGATTTTAGGCGATCTCCAAGGGCCGAAAATTCGCACCAGCAAATTCAAAGAAGGCAAAGTTTTTCTTAAAGCTGGCGATGCCTTTACCCTTGATATTCACCTTCCTGCCGATGCCGGCGATCAAAGCCAAGTCGGTGTCACCTATCCGGCCTTAGCGCAAGATGTCAAAGCCGGACAAACCTTGCTTTTGGATGATGGCCGCGTAGTGATGGATATTGTCCGGGTAGCCGAAGGAAAAATTGACTGCCGGGTCGTCGTTGGCGGTTTTTTGTCGAACAATAAAGGCATTAACCTCAAATGCGGCGGCTTGTCAGCACCAGCGATTACCGAAAAAGATATTGAAGATATTCAAACGATTGCCGAAATTCAAGCCGAATATGTGGCGATCTCTTTTCCGCGTACCGCCGAGGATATGAATTACGCACGCCGTCTGCTGCAAAAAGCCGGTATCAATCCCTTTTTGGTGGCCAAAATCGAACGCGCCGAGGCCATTGTTGATCAAACCCTCGATGAAATTCTCGATGCTTCCGATGTGGCGATGGTGGCACGCGGCGACTTAGGCGTGGAAATTGGCGACGAAGAATTGCCTGGCGTGCAGAAAAAAATCATTCGCCGCGCCTTGGCCAAGGATAAACTGGTGATTACCGCCACCCAGATGATGGAATCCATGATTGAAAATCCGATTCCAACCCGCGCCGAAGTCTTGGATGTGGCCAATGCCGTCTTGGATGGCACCGATGCGGTGATGCTCTCGGGCGAAACTGCGGCCGGCAAACACCCCTTGGCGGTAGTGATGGCGATGCACCGCATTTGTCTTGGTGCCGAGCAGCATCGCAATAGCGTGGTGTCGCTCAATCAGCGTTTGCAAAGCCGATTTCAGCGCATTGACGAAAGCATCGCCATCGCTTCCATGTATATTGCCAATCATCTGCCCTTAAAAGCGGTGATTGCTTTGACCGAATCGGGCTCAACCCCACTTTGGATGTCACGGATCAATGCCGAAACACCGATCTATGCCTTAACCCGACATCCTGCTACCGCGGCGCGAGCGGCGTTGTTTCAAGGGGTTTATCCAATTTTATTGGAAATTGCTGCACAAAATCATGCGGCGGTCAACTTAGAAGCGGTCAACGCCTTGAAAGCACGGAATTTAGTTCACGAGGGCGACTTGGTGTTGATCACCAAAGGCGATTTGGAAGGTGTCCACGGTGGCACCAATGCCTTGAAAATCGTCCGCGTCGGCGATATGGCTGAACCGAAGTAACTGATTTATTTATCGCTTTGTTTGTCACTTTAATTTATTTTGGGAGGATTATTTATGCCTTTGATTACCTTACGGCAACTTTTGGATCATGCTGCCGAATACACCTACGGTGTGCCCGCGTTTAACGCTAACAATATGGAACAAGTTCATGCGATTATGGATGCCGCCGCTGCGTGCAATGCACCGGTGATCATCCAAGCCTCGGCTGGTGCGCGTAAATACGCCAAAGAGCCTTTTTTACGGCATTTGATTTTAGCCGCCGTCGAAGAATATCCAGAGATTCCTATTGTTTTACATCAGGATCACGGTGCTGAACCGGCAGTATGTTTTCGTTCTATTCAATCCGGCTTCACCTCGGTGATGATGGACGGCTCGTTGATGCCGGATATGAAAACGCCAGCGACTTACGAATATAACGTCGAAGTTACAAGCAAAGTTGTTGATTTAGCTCATGCTTTAGGCGTTTCGGTCGAGGGCGAATTAGGCTGTTTGGGCTCCTTAGAAACCGGCATGGCTGGCGAAGAAGATGGCTCCGGTGCTGAAGGCGTGATGGATCACTCCATGCTTTTGACTGACCCGGATGAAGCTGCTGATTTTGTGAAAAAAACCAAAGTAGATGCTTTGGCCATTGCGATTGGCACCAGCCACGGCGCTTATAAATTCACCCGTCCACCCACCGGCGATATTTTGGCGATGGAGCGCATTAAAGCGATTCATGCGCGCATCCCCGACACCCATTTGGTGATGCACGGTTCGTCGTCAGTGCCGCAAGAGTGGTTGAAAATCATCCATGAATTTGGTGGCGACATCGGCGAAACTTATGGCGTACCGGTCGAAGAAATTCAACAAGGTATCAAACATGGCGTGCGTAAAATCAATATTGACACCGACTTACGCTTGGCCTCGACCGGCGCGGTACGGCAAGTGTTGTGGACTGAGAAAAAAGAATTTGACCCACGCAAATTCTTAAAAGCCTCTACCAAAGCCATGATGGAAATTTGTAAAGCGCGTTATGAAGCCTTTGGTTGTAGCGGTATGGCTGCCAAAATCAAAGCCATGCGTTTGGATACCATGACCGCCCGTTATCTGAAAGGTGAACTGGATCCACGCATCAACTAAGACGCTTAACGAATTATTTTCTTTGAAAAAAATTCAAGCGAATTAAATCCAAAAAAACAAAAAGGGGAAGCCAAATGCTTTCCCTTTTTTATTGCCGCAGCCAAAGTTTAGGATATTGAAAAAATTGAAAAAATTTTAAGGTGTGCGTGACTGCACCAAGGCTTGCGCAAAGGCTTGATAACAGCGCTTCGGCAGATTGGGATGATGGGCAGCACGTTGCAAGGCTTCGATGCTTTTTCTTTTTTCACCTGCTAATTCATAAAGATAGGCTAATAATAAACCCTGAATCGGTAGCATCGGTAAGTATTCTAGGCGATTGGCCAATTGCGAAAAAATTAAAGGGTTGGTGGTTAAAGGCACCAAGTCATGAAGCATTTTTAGCAAGGCTTGGCTACTGCTAAGACAACTACTGGTTTCACTTAGACTTTCGGCATCCAGATGCCGATAAGTGCTTTGCCACTGTAACATCCGCGCTTGAAAAAAATACGGGTCTTTGGCGATAGCGGCCTCGGCTAAAAAACTCGCTTTTTCATAAAGTTGCGCTTGAAAAGCCTGTTGTGCTTGCAAAAAATAAAAATCAGCAAAATAGGCATCGTTTTGGCGATTAAATGTCGCCAAGTCAGCAAACAAGGCATTGAGACGTGACCTGCTTTCCCCCTGCCGCAACCGCAAAGATAATTCCAAATATAACAAATAGTAATAAACGTCCGGCGGCGGTTGTTGGCTTTTCGCTTGCGCAATTAACTGAAGTTTACCCTTGGCGGTGCTGGCCAGGGCGATCATTTGAAAACGCTGTAGCCAAGTCGCTGAAAAATCAGGCCGAGTATTGGCATGACGCATCCAATGGTGATCGCCTAAAGGCGCGCGGTCAGGCGGCAGCGTGGTCTTTACGCCTTCCTGTTGCCAGAGCCGTTTTTGCTGCCAAAGTGCTTGATCTAAAATATAATCTTTAGGTTTTGCCTCAGGCCAAAAGAGCAAAAGCAAAAGCAAAAGCACGGCTAAAAATAACCCAATGAACATGAACCAAACAGGCGTATTTTTAACGCTGACGTTCGCGGCTGGACAGATCGTGTACTTCATAACTAAAGGGTAAAGTATTGTTAGACAAGGCAAACCAACGAAAGCGTAAAGCCGATTGATCTAAGGCTTCAAAAAACTTGGCAAAATGATCAAAAGCTGAAGGTAAAACAATGAATGTCGCCGCCGTTTGTTGCTGTTGCCAGGCCGTTTGCCATTGTTGTAAAAAAATTGGAAAGTTTTCCTGATCAATCACTTGTCCTTGTTGACGAAGTTTTTCCACATCAAGCTGTATTAACAACAAAAAACTTTGCGGGTCATGCCGTGGCTCTCGATACTGGTCGTTACGCAGTAGGACTTGACCGTAAGGACTTTCCCAGGACAAGCGCGGATTGATAAAATTACTGCTGCTTAATTCATCGAGATCTATTTCAATGACTTTTTGATCTAAAAAAAGATAGTAACGATCAAATGGTTTATTTTCCAAAACCTTGGCTGTACGGACTGACGATGAGTGAAAACTTTGAAAAACAACAAGTAATAATAGCAAGAGAATCACCGCCAAAAAATTGGCCATGAGATCGGTAAAACTGGCAAGAAAGGTGTTGTGTTCAAGGATGTTGTTTTTCATACCAGTTTTTTAAGCGTTGTTGTTGATCATCTATAGAAATCACTGGCCAAAAGGTCAATTCATAATGAAAAGGGGTTTGCGGATGATGTTGTTCAGCAACGGTTTTTTGTAAGAGTTGACTGATGCGATATTGCCAATCGAGGTCTTCTTTTTTTAGAAGCCAAAGAATTTTCGGGATGCGCTCCTCTTCACGAAGCCAAGCCGAAATCTGTCCGGCTAGGTCTGCCAGGGAAATCGTCGTTTGACGAGCTTGTTGTTGCTGATAAGAAAAGCTATGCCATTGAAAAAATTGACCTTCAGCGAAAATAACAATATCAAAGCGCTTTTCTGGCTCAGGTGTAACCAAGGGTTGCAACAGCAAAAGCAGCAGTAAAATGCCAGCGGTGGCAAAAATTAAATCCAAAAAAACGAAGAAAAATATCTGTTTTTTTTCGATCATAAGGACAGCTTTTTTTATGCCTCTGCCTTGACTAGATCGCCTTGGCTTTGCTCAGGGGATTTAGATGCTTGGCGCAAAAGATGCAATTTTTCAGTTTCTGCTTGTAAAATATAGAGTAAAATCATCAAAGGAATCACCGCTACCAAAGCAAAAAGTGTCGTGTAAAAAGCCGTGGCCAATTGGTTTAACACTGCGGTGAAATTATTTTCTTGGGTCAGTGTAAAAAGAACGGCCATCTTTTCCATCGCGCCGCTGATGCCGATGATGGTGCCGATAAAACCCAACAGCGGCAACAGCCAGATACAAAATTCCAGTACCAGCAAGGGATATTTATCCTGACGTTGACAATAATTCAAGGTGCTTTGTTGTAAAGCCGGATCATGGCTCTTTAAGCAATCGGCAGCTAAGCCAGGCCGGCCACTGATTTTGCTGAAAATTTTTAAGAATAATGACGGCTTGTCGCCAATTTTTTGCCGTTGTTCCAAGGTTATGCCTAACCATTGCAATAAAGCAAAACCAAGCGCTGTCAGTCCAGTAAGCCAGATGACAGTCATCATCGGATGAATGAAATACATGGTATGAAAATCAAGCAAAGTTGTTGATAAATTTAGTAATAGTTTGACGAAAAAAGAAAAAATTAAAGCCAAAATAAAAGCCGAAATCAGTGCCAGCAGCATAATGATCCTTTGGTGAAAAGTGTCTTTCGATTAAAAATTGACGGATGAAAAAGTTTTTAATTGACCGGAATGCGGACTTCAATTTGATTAAAAGCATCCACTTCTTTTAAGCCAGTAACATATTGATTTAAGCGCTGATTGGCAGCATCAAAGGTTTGTCGAAATTCATCAACGGCTTGCGTTGCTTGTTGCGCACGGTTTAAGCGTAACCAGGCCACCGTTTTTTTGCGTAGCACCACAAATTCGGCTTTTAAGGCTTTGGCTTGTTCACGTTCGGCGATGATACCAGCGCGGTTTTCTTGAATTTTTATCTCTAATTTAGCAAATTCTTCAGCAATTTCGCGAAACTCGACATCGTTGCTATTGATATATTCACCAAAATATTCAAGTTTGGCATCTTGAAATTCTTGTTCTAAAGCATTGAGCTGCGCAAAGATCGGTGCATCGTCATTGAGCAGATCAATAGTGCTTTGAATGGATTTTTCGATATCGTCGTAAACGGTGCTTTGGAGACTGAGGTTTTCCGGCAGGCTTTCTAATAGCGTTTGCGCTTGTTGAAATTCTTTTTGAATACTAACCAGTTGTGCTTCAAAACCTTTTTTCATTGTCTCCGTCGGGTTGTCCTCGGCAAACAGCCACGGCGAAAAAAGCAATAATAAAAATAGCCAAAAACGCATAAAACCTCCGTAATTTTTTTAATAATAGCTTAAAAATCATCGTCTATGGCCTGAAATTTTTTCAGGCCAAAAAGTTCCTGAAGAATATCGCCTTGGAATACAGTGTTCGCTTGGGGTATTTCAAGGACGGGAAAAGCAAAAAATTAACCGATCAAGGTATAGCGTGTGCCGCAATAGGGGCAAGTGTAACGGTCGCCAACTTGTTGTAAAGGAATAAAAACCCGTGGATGCGAATTCCAAAGACTGCTGCCTGGTTGTGGACAATGTAAAGGCAAATCTTGACTTTTTACCATCACTGATTGTTCGCTATTGGCGGTGCGAAAGGCATCGGGATGCTGGCTGGTTTGTGGACTGGGCATAGTTTTTTCTGTTTAAGGTTAAGGTAAAAAGATTAAGGCAAAAAGGTTGAGTGTCAAAAAATAAAATTAAACTTGAACAAAAGATAAAAGCTCTTGATATTTTGAATTTTTTCCATGAACGAGATCAAAATAGGCGCTTTGCAATTTCTCGGTGATATGCCCACGTTTACCCTTCCCGATGGGACGATGATCCACTTCACGAATTGGCGTTACTTCGGCGGCCGTGCCGGTGAAAAAAGCCTCATCGGCGATATAAACTTCATCACGAGTGAGGCGTTTTTCAATCACGGGGATGCCAAAATCTTCGGCTAAGGCAAAAATGGTGCGACGGGTGATGCCATCTAAAGCCGAGGTTAAGTCCGGCGTATAAAGTTTTTCATTTTTAATCAAGAAGATATTTTCACCGCTGCCTTCGGCGACATAGCCTTCGGTATCGAGCAAAATCGCTTCTTGATAACCATCGGCCAAAGCCTCGTTTAAGGCCAGCATCGAGTTGATATAATTACCATTGGCCTTCGCCCGACACATGCTGACATTGACATGATGCCGACTAAACGAAGAAATCTTCACCCGGATGCCGCTTTCCATATTTTCCTTACCCAGGTAACTACCCCATTCCCAGGCGGCGATTATGCAATGCACTTGTAAGTTGCTGGCGCGTAAGCCCATTCCTTCCGAGCCGTAAAAACACATTGGCCGAATATAAGCGCTTTTGAGATTATTTTTGGCCACGGTGGCTTTTTGCGCTTGATTAAGCATGTCTTGGCTAAAAGGCATCGGCATGTTCATGATTTTTGCTGAATCAAAAAGACGACGGGTATGCGCCTCTAATTGAAAAATCGCCGTGCCTTGCGCGGTTTCATAGGCACGCACGCCTTCAAAAACACCCATGCCATAATGCAGGGTATGGGTTAAGACATGCACTTTGGCCTCACGCCACGGCACGAAGTCACCATCTTGCCAAATAAAACCATCTCTATCGTGCATCATTATGAATCTCCTGTTGTTTTTTTAAGGAATAAGCCTTGGCGATCTGCCGCTTTATCATCTAATAAATCTTGCCAAATTTGGTTTACCCATTGTCTTTCTTCTTGAAACAGGCTTGCACAGACGTAGCTACCGGCTTGTTGTAAATCTTGACGATGCAAGGTTTCTCGATAGCGTTGATAAATGGCCGCGAGTTTTTCTCCTGTGGCCGTTGGCAGCAAGCCTGCCGCTGCTAACGTCTCTAAAAGTCGAATATTATCTGTGTATTGTAACAAGGCTTTGGTGTTGGCAGCAGATGACAAAACGGCATATTGCACCAGAAATTCGATGTCAGCAATGCCGCCATAATCATGCTTTAGATGGAAAAGTTCTGGATTTTTCGAGGCAAATTCTTGATGCTGCCGACGACGCATATCGCGTACACCTTTGGCAACATCTTCTTTTTGCGAGGCTTCGGTTAAGATTTTTGTGCGGCATTGTAAAAAGTCTGGCGTTAAATCCTTTCCGCGCTGATAGGCTACCCGCGCTCGCACCAGCGCTTGTTTTTCCCAGAGCCAGGCTTCTTGTTCCAGGTAACGTGCATAGGCGTGAAAGGTTTGCACCAAAAGCCCCGCCTCACCATGCGGACGCAGCCGGGTATCCACTTCATAAACGCGGCCAGAAGCGGTATTGGTGCTTAACAGATGAATGGTGCGCTGTGCCCAACGTAGCAAAAAGCGCAGGGATTTATCGCTATTATCGGGATTATCAGCTTGATATAAAAAAACTAAATCTAAGTCCGAACCATACCCCAGCTCAATGCCGCCTAATTTGCCGTAAGCGATGATCAAAACGCCGAGCGGTTCCGGTTCCGGCTGTTGCGCGGCGATTTCTGTCCAAGCGCGATTGGTCGCCGCCGCCAGCAAGGCTTCGGCCAAGTCGCTTAAGGCATCGCTCACTTTCATAAGGGGTAAACGGCCAAATAAGTCGGCGACGGCAATGCGCAAAACTTGTTGATGTTTGATAAAACGTAAGTTTTCCAACTGCTGTTCTTGATCATCGCCGCTTAAAAGTTTTGGTAATTGCGCGGCTAAAGTGTTTTTGGGACTGGGCACAAAATTGGCCATGCTGCCGATAAGTTCGTCTAAAACAATGGGATGCTTGGAAATTTCTGAAGCCAACCAAGGACTTGCCGTGCAGATTTTAGTCAATTGCGATAAGGCCAACGGATGTTCCAACAAAAATGCCAGGTAGGTTTGCCGACGCGCCACCTGTTCAATGATTTCCAGTAAACGTGCCAACGTCGCTTCGCGGTAGTCCGCTTCCGCCATCGCCGAAGCACCGACCAGCAGCGGTAAAAGTTTGCTTAATAATTCCTGACCACGCGCCGAGAGCTTGCGATAAAGACTTTGTTTCAAGCGCGAAATCAATGACAGCACTTCTTCTGGCTTAGCAAACGGCCAAGCCTGAATTTCGGCCAATGCCTCTGCCTTGGTAGTCTGGCTATCCAAAAAATAGCGCAAGGGTTGCGCGCTATCTTCGGTTTGCGGCGCAGCCATAACTTGTTGAAAATGATTGCGTACCCGTCGGCGATGCTGTTCTAAAACTTGATAATAGCCTGACCAATTGGCCAAACCCATCGCCTGCGCTAGACGCAGTTGATCTTCGGATTTTTTTGGTAAAACATGCGTTTGTGCATCGTATTGCATCTGCAAAAAATTTTCGCTTTGCCGCAAAAAACCATAAGCCGCCAATAATTCTTGACCCACATAAGCCGGTAGATGCTTTTTTTCCACCAATAACGGCAAAATTTTCAACAATGACGGCGACTGCAAGTCCTTTTCCCGCCCGCCGCGTATCAATTGAAAGACTTGCACCACAAATTCGACTTCACGAATACCACCGGCACCGATTTTTAAGTTCTCCGGCTGTTGTTTGCCTTCCTTATCAATCAATGATTTAATATCGCGCAAGGCGGCAAGTGCCGGATAATCAAAATAGCGACGATAGACAAAAGGCTGCAAAACTTCGGCTATCGCGGCGGCCTCGCCGACGACTACCCGCACCTTGATGCCAGCATAGCGTTCCCAATCGCGGCCATGGGTTTGATAATATTGCTCTAAACCATCCAAAGACAGCACAATTGGCCCGCTGTCGCCCCAGGGACGCAGCCGTAAATCCACCCGATAGACCTGGCCATCGGCGGTGACTTCGGCCAGCAATTTGACGATGTGCTGTCCCAAGCGGGTAAAAAACTGCTGGAAAGCCAAAGGCCGTTGGCGGCCAGTGGCGGCGGTTTCGCCGTCGTGATCATAGATAAAAATCAAGTCAATATCCGAGGAAAAATTTAATTCGCCGCCGCCCAATTTGCCCATGGCCAGAATATAAAATGGACAGACTTGACCATTACTGCCAAGTGCTTCGCCGTGCCGTTCGCTAAGTTCTTTTCGCGCCAAGTCATAAGCCAGGCGAATAAAAAAATCGGCATCGGCACTTAAATGCGCCAGGGTGTCTTGCCAGCTATGTTCCCCGGCCAAAGCGCCGATGATTAACCGCTGCACCGCCTCTTGGCGCAATTGCCGCAAAGCCGCAAGCGTTTCTTGTTGGCGGTAATGGTTTTGCCAACGGCTAGCAAGCGACCAGTCTGCGCTGCTGGCCGCGCTGAAAAGTTGCAACAGTGCTGGACGACGTTGCCAAAGCTGATAGAGAAAAGGACTAAGCTCGCCAAAGACTTGCAGTTGTTCTCGGGAATAAAGACCATCATCCGGCAATGACCAAGGGAAATATTTAGCATTCATGGTTTATCATGGGGAAAGAAGGTTGAAAAAACTAATCAACCACGACCCTGAACAAATCGCAAGGAGAATAAAGCCATGTCAGAGCGCGTACTTTTTTATCGCGGCTTATTTCGCGTCCTGATGCGGGTGCAATTACTGATGTTGGCGTTGTTTTTATTGGTGATGGTGGTGCTGTACACCGCCTGGCAGCAGAGTTATCAACAGGAGGTCATCAGTCGTCTGCAAAAACAACAGCAAACGCAGCTTCTGGCTTTGCAGGAAAAGTTAAAAGCGATTCCTGATTATTTTCAGTTGGTTATTCAGCTTTGGCAACAGGCTTTGAGCGAAGATGCCTTGCAAACCCTGCCGTATTTATTACAAGTCGAAAAATCCCAAGCCTTGCAAGAGGTGCAGATTACCAGCAATGGCACAGCCTATCGCTTTGTTTATGAAGAAAATAATTGGCAAACTTATGTTGCGCCAGAAGCACTACTGCTGCCTGTGGCACTGAAAGCCGACCTTTTGTTAGCGGTATCAGCTTGGCAACAAAGCCAAGGCTGGCTGGTGCGCGACAAGAATCTTTATTATTTTTTTCAAGGTGATAATGCCTTGATGTATGCCCGTTATGACCTGCCGATTTTGTTAAATCAGGGTTTCTTTCCCGAACAAAATAGCTATTTGCAAATCAGCAATTATCTTTTTGAGCATCCGGCAAGCGCCGCGCACTGCCAAACCAATAAGCCATTATTTATGCAGCAGGCGCTTATGACTCTGGAATTAAAAGAAATTGATTTTACTACTGAAAAAATTAAAAGCTATTGGTTTCCCGCACGTGCCACACAGCCTTGCGCCGCATCGTTAACCATCACCGCTCTGCCTTTGGCGGCGGCGGAAACCATTGAACTGAGCACCGCCGCCTTGGCTCAAGCGCCCTGGCTGTGGTTATGGCAAGAGTTGCCGCCTGGAAACACCAATGCTGTTGGTTACATTCAAGGTTTGATGATCTTGGTTTTGGTGGTGGCCTTACTCGGCATGGTGTTTACGGCGCGGGTTTTACAAAAATATTTCGTCATTCCGATGCAAGATGTATTGAAAAAAATTGAATTGATTCAAAAAAATCTCCCGCAAGGCAGCAGCGAAACGAAAACGGCTCACCCCCAACAGCTTCGCGATGTGTTTGAACGGCTGGATGTGGCTTTTCAAGATTTAAGCAATAGTTTCAGCGAAGTGTATAGCGTTACAAGCCAGGAGGAAAAAAAGCAAAATTTTTCTTTATCCGAGTTTTATAGCCAAAATCAGCAGAACCAATTGCGTTGGCTGCAAGCGGAAAAAATGTCAGCCTTGGGGCAGATGGTGGCGGGTTTAGCGCATGAAATGAATACGCCTTTGGGTTATATCGGCAGTAATATCAACTTTTTACAGGGAACTATCAACGAAGTGCGCTGGCTGCAAGAAATTGTCCAGCGTTTGTTGGTACAACTTAAAGACGAACAGCCCGACTATTATGCGCGTTGGCAGGCGGGTGCTAATTTAAGTCAATTTCATCATGAAGCCTTGCAAGGCACTTTTATTGAAGAAATGGAACAGGTGCTGGACGATGTTCTTTATGGTATTGATCAATTATTTAGCATTGTTGAAGGCTTAAAAGTCTATAGTCGCAAAGAAGGCATGATCAATGTAACGGTTAATCTAGGACAAACCGTTGCCGGTGCTCTAAAAATTGCCAAAGCGGCTATTGGTGAACACCGTTTAACGACCGATTTAGCCTCAGATTTACCAATGCTTTTGAGTTCACCCAATGAAATCACCCAAATCTGTATAAACTTAGTAACCAATGCCGCGCAAGCCATCCAGCACGATCATGGTAAGATTCACGTTCGCGTTTTTCAGCAAGAAGCGATGTTGGGACTTTCGGTCAGCGACAATGGCTGTGGCGTGCCCAAAGACTTGCGCGAGAAAATTTTTGAACCATTTTTTACCACCAAGCCCGTTGGCGAAGGTACTGGCCTTGGCTTGGCGGTGACGCAGCAGTTATTGCTTAAATATGGTGGCAAACTTATCTTAGACAGCGAAGAAGGCGTGGGGAGCACCTTTACCGCCTGTTTTCCTTTGCGAGATGTTCAGAAAGCATTGGAAAAAAATTAACAAAAACAAAGGAGTAGAATTTTATGGGCACCATTTTATTGGTGGACGACGAGGAGCGGATTCTCCGCACGTTGAAATTAACCTTTCGCCGTGAACCTTTTGAGGTGATTGCCACGACCAATCCGATGGAAGCCTTGAAAATGCTTGAGAAACAGCCGGTAGATGTCATTATCAGCGACCAGCGGATGCCGGAAATCAGCGGCGTGGACTTTTTACGGCAAGCGCGGGAAATTCAACCGCAGGCCGTGCGTTTATTGCTGACCGGTTACTCGGATTTAGAGGCGATTATTCGCTCGGTGAACGAGGCCGAGATCTATCGCTATGTGCAAAAACCATGGGATAACGATGATTTACTGCAAAAAGTTAACAAAGCCATGCAACATGCGCAAAAGCATCCCAAGCCAGAAAGCCGTGAACCTTTACCCAATCTTGACCCCGCTTCGGTCGTGGCCAATGTATTAGTGCTTGACCCGGATAGCGAACACCGCGCAAGCATCCAGATGGCCTTGAGCGAAAAAGGCTATCAAGTGTTTACCGCCGAGTCTTTGGCCTATGCTGTGGATCGTTTGCAAAGCCTGCCGATTCCCGTAGTCATCAGCGATATCTATCTTTACAAAGAAGATACCTTGCCTTTGATTCAAGCCCTAAAAGCCTATCGTCCTGAAATTATTAGTTTGATGGTATCGAGCTTTACCGATCAAGATTCGGTGATTGATTTCATCAACGAAGCCTTTGTGTTTCGTTTTTTACCCAAGCCAGTACATCCGGGTTTAATTACCAAAGGCGTGGAGCAAGCCTTAAAATTACATCGGCGCTTAGTGAACGAGCCAAGCTGTCTTGAGCGTTATTTTGTTGAAAAACCCAATGCTGCCTTAAGCAAAAAACTTGGTAATTTATTGCCTAGATTACAAAAAATTCCGCCAGTTGCAGTTTGAGTTTTTCTATTTTTCTTTTGGTGAGCTTGATAAAACAAAAGCCGCATTTGCGGCTTTTTTGAGTTTTAATTTTTGCTCTTAACTTTTTTGCAATAAAAACAATTTTTTATTTTTTTGGAAATGATAAAATTATTTTCTTCGCTTCACAAAGGTCATTAAGCGGCGTTTTTTATGAATTTGTCGTGGGGTTAAGGTATTGCGTCGGTCGGCAAAGGGGTTTTCGGTGTTGTTCCATTCAAAAACAATCGGTGTGCCGACCAGTCGCCATTCTTGACGAAAAAAGCCTTCTAAATAACGCACATAGCTTTTCGGCAATTCATCGAGTTGATTGCCATGGATCACCAAACGCAGCGGAAAACGTCCGCCCTGATGGCCATAACGCAGCTTGATGCGGCGGCCATTGACCAAGGGCGGCGCATGTTGTTGCACGGCTTTTTGCAATAAACGATTGACTTCCGGCGTGCTGACTTTGCGGCCTGCCGACTGAAAAGCGCGTTGCAGCGCTGGCCAAAGCAGGCCAACGTTGCTGCCGTGCAGCGCCGAAATAAAGATTTTTTCCGCGAAAGGGATAAACGGTAAGCGGACATCCATTTGCCGTTTGACATTTTGCCGCTGGTCATCGCTTAAATGATCCCATTTATTGATGGCTAAAATAATCGCCCGGCCTTCTTTTAAGCCTTCACCAATTAAATGCAGGTCTTGTTCGGTAATGCCTTCTTGCGCATCACAAAGTACGATTAAAACATGTGCCTGATCAATCGCTTGTAGAGTTTTAATAATGCTGAATTTTTCAATGCCTTCTTCCACCCGACTTTTGCGGCGCACGCCGGCGGTATCAATCAAGAGATATTTCTGACCGTCGCGCTCCAGCGGGATGGCAATGCTGTCGCGGGTGGTGCCAGGAGAATCTTGGACGATGACCCGTTCTTCGCCAAGTAAGCGATTGGTCAGCGTGGATTTTCCAACATTCGGACGGCCAATCAAAGCGATTTTGATGACTTCAGGTAAGGCGGCGCTAAAGCCTTCGTCGTTGTTTTGATCGCTTTCGTCAGAATTTTCAAAAAATTCATCATCTTGGCTAATTCTTGGCAGATAACCAGCAATGGTTTCGCTTAAAGTGATAAGACCATGCCGTTGACTGGCGGCAATGCGTGCTACTTCGGCAAAACCGAGATGCGCAAAATCAATCAACACAAAATCTTCGCGCAGGCCGTCAATTTTATTGATGGTGAGAATGACAGGTTTACCCAAACTGCGTAAACGACCGGCAATGGCTTCGTCATCGTGGGTGCAACCTTGGCGCGCATCCACCAAAAAGACGATGACAGATGCTTCGTTGAGCGCTTCAGCTACTTGTTTTTCAATGGCCTGCTGGAGGGGGTCATCATTAAAACCCAAACCGCCCGTGTCCACCAATAAGCAGCGTCGGCCTTCAAGTTGCGTCAGTGCATATTGACGGTCACGGGTGAGTCCTGGGAAGTCGGCAACTAAAGCCTGCCGGCTGCGGGTGAGTTGGTTAAATAACGTGGACTTGCCGACATTGGGACGACCAACAATGGCGACGATAGGTAAAGTTTCCATCAGCGGCGGGCTGCCTCTTCAACGGCAAGTGCGAATAATTGACCATTGGCCAGTTGCGCGTAGAGTGTGCGCCGGCTGGCCTGCAAAGCCAGAATGGCGCTGTCGGCCAAGGCGCGACGACCGATGATTTGTCCGGTGACGCTATCCAAAAAATGCACGACCCCGAATTGATCGCCAACGGCCAAATAATTATTAAAAAGCACCGGCGCACTCAAACCCCGATAACGCAAGTCTTCGTTTTTCCAGCGTAATTGACCGCTAACTGCCGAAATCGCTTGGACGCTGCTATCCTCGGCGCTGACAAAAATGCTTAGGCCATCGCTTTCAATATTTTGGAAAGTCGAAACCGGGTAGCGCCAATACACTTGGCCATCTTTGACCGCCAAGGCAGCCAGCGCTTGTTGATAACTGGCAACAACAAGCGTCTCGCGCAACAACAATGGGCTGGCATCGAGGTCATTCATCCGCGACAGGACGCTGCGACCGCTGCTGCTCACCGGATAGCGCTCCCATAGTGGACTTCCGTCGCGGTTGAAGAGTACCAGTTTGCCATCGTCAAAACCTTGAATAATTGCTTGATTTTCAAAAGAAACTGGTGGAGAATGACCAAGTAGTTGTAAACTCGGAATTGGACTTTGATAACGCCAACGCACTTGACCGTTTTGTGCCTCGAGCGCCAAAAGTGTGCCATCGCTGCTGCGTATCAGTAATAAATCAAATATAAACAAAGGCTTGGCTAAGGAAATGCTGGTGAGCGTTTGTTGCCAGCGCAGATTGCCGCTGGCTTGCTCGCGTACTTCCAACTGGTTGCCGCTGATAAGTGCCAGCAAATCAAAGCCATTACCACTGATGCCACCGCTGACTTCGCCAGCCAACGCTTGCTGCCAGCGGATTTCGCCAGCGCTGACGGCCAATAATTTCCGACCCGAAGCGAAAATCACCGTATCGTCGGTGACGAGCGGCTGCAAGCGTGCGCCAGGCAGGTTATTCACCTCGGCGCTGACTTGCCACAGGCTGACGACATTGATCTGTGGCGCAAAATCACGCAAAGGCGTTGGCTGCGGACGACTGATCTTGCCACCGCAACCAACAAGAATAAGGAAAATAATCAGTATAAACAAAGGCATGGTAAAAATTTTTCAGTTATTTCGGGTTAAGGTAATAGCAGCGTCGGTTTTTCGTTAAGGGTTTCTTCAACCAGCGGATTTTCGATCACTGGATTTTCGATCACTGGATTTTCGATCACTGGATTTTCGATTGCTGGATTTTCAACCGCTGGGTTTTCGATCACTGGATTTTCGATCACTGGATTTTCGATCACTGGATTTTCGATCACTGGATTTTCGATTGCTGGATTTTCAACCGCTGGGTTTTCGATCACTGGATTTTCGATCACTGGATTTTCGATCACTGGATTTTCGATCACTGGGTTTTCGAT
>CAYWWW010000006.1:0-34677 GCA_964462205.1 uncultured Cardiobacteriales bacterium | reverse complement strand
CTGGATTTTCGATTGCTGGATTTTCAACCGCTGGCGTTTCAATCACTGCTGCGTCCACGGTTGGCACACTGCTTTGGGTCACTTCTGAATCCAATACTTTGATTTTATAATTGATTCTGTCAGTATCACCGTTTTCTGCCAAAGCCTGCACATAGGCGTTGCGTGCCGCATTCTTTTCGCCTTGCAGCGCCAAAAGGTCGCCGCGCCATTCGGCAAGCAGGGGTAATTCGTCTGACGGTAAGGCATTGAGCTGCATCAGCGCCGCGCTATTTTTGCCTTGTGCCGTCAACACCGCTGCCAGCCGCAGTTTGGCAAGATTTTGCAGCGGGTTTTTGGCATCGTCGGCCAGCGGCGTGAGCAAACTTTCCGCTTGTACATAGTCGGTGTTTTTGGCGGCGCGTTGTGCTTGTTGTAAGCGCACAAGCGTAGCGTAAAGGCTTTTTTCGCGGCTTAAATTTTTGGCTAATGTATCGGCAACAGCTTGATTCCCTTCAATTTCTGCCTGTAAAAATTTACTATATTGCTCGGCTTGCAACTGCGCTTGTTGGAGCTTCTGCGCCTGCCACCACTGCCAACCAAAAAGCGCCAATAAACCCAAAGCGATAGCAATTAAAATGGTGCTGAGATTGTGTTTAAGCCAATTTTTTACGGCTTCATCATGGTCATGGTCGCCCGATTGCAGGCGCAGTCGCGCCATTTCTTCGGGAGTCAGCACCGGAATGCCTGGCGCTGGTGGCAGATTTTGCACTGAATGTTGCGTGGGGTTATGCGGCGGCGTGTTGCCTGTGTTTGGCTTGTTCATGTTTTTTCCTGTAAGTTATTGAAAATTTTGTTAAAATAAGGAATAATTTCTGCCTGTGCAACCGTTTCTTGTTGCGCTTCTGCCGCGACAAAAGGTTTGATCAACACGCGATGACTGGCGAGTTCCGGTTCGCCGAGAATCAGCACCCATTGTGCGCCGTGTTGACCGGCTTTTTTGAGTTGTTTGCTTAAATTGCCGCCGCCGACAGGCATTAAAATCCGTCGCTTGGGAAAATGCTGGCGCAGTTGTTCGGCCAAATAAAGGCCGGTTGTCTGCGCTGCCTCGCCCAATAACACGCAATAGACATCGCAATGCGCGGCTTTTGGCGTTGCTGGCAAAAGCAAAAGTAAGCGCTCGATTCCTAAAGCAAAACCGACCGCTGGCGTGGCTTTGCCGCCTAGCTGTTCTATAAGACCGTCGTAACGTCCACCGGCGCAGACCGTGGCTTGGCTGCCCAAAGCGGCGCTGGTCCACTCAAAAACGCTGTCGTTGTAATAATCGAGGCCGCGCACCAGACGGGGATTATGCACAAATGAGCGACCCAAAGCACTTAAATTTTCTTGTAAGGCATTGAAATGCCTTAGAGAACAATCAGAAAGAAAATCTTGAAAATTCGGTGCTTCGGCAATGATTTCGCTGAGTTCAGGATTTTTGCTATCCAAAAGGCGCAAGGGGTTTTTTTCCAGGCGTTCTTGTTCCTCGGTATTGAGCTTATGCCTCTGCCTTGAGAAATGCGTGACCAGTGCCTGGCGGTAGTTTTGGCGATCGTCTTTGCTGCCGATGCTATTGATTTCCAAAGTTAAATCTTTAAGGTCAAGACCGGCTGTCTGTAATAAAGCGGCACTCAAGGCAATAGTTTCAGCATCGGCCACAGCGCCATTGGCACCGAAATGCTCCACGCCGACTTGATGAAATTGCCGCAGCCGGCCTTTTTGCGGACGCTCATGCCGATACATGGCACCCATATACCAAAGTCTTTGTGTTTGCTGCAAAAAGCCATGCTGTAAACCCGCGCGTACCACCGAGGCGGTGCCTTCGGGACGTAGGCTGATGGAGAGTTTTTCGCGGTCGGTAAAACTGAACATTTCCTTGCCGACAATATCGGTCACTTCGCCGATAGAGCGTTGAAAAAGCGCGGTTTCTTCTAAAATCGGCGTGCGAATTTCCTGAAAGCCATACTGCCAAAAAACTGCTTTCAGGCGCAGTTCCAAAGTTTGCCAGTTATCAAGATTTTGCCACGGTTCCAAGGCATTGGGATGCAGAGCAGGCGGCAGCAGGTCGTGCATACCGCGCAGGGAAGAAGGCGCAGACATAACAATAAATTTTTAATTTTTTTGAAAAAATGCTGCTTGGCTGACCATTAGGAGGCCGTCCGTGCTAAAAGCAGCGCTTCATCGGAAGTGGGGAAACGGTTCAAAAGATTACGGCGATATAATTCAGCGGCTGAAGCGTTTTTTAGAGCCATTTCAATCTGATAACCTAAGTATAAAATCGGTGCCGAGACTTGATCTTGGTAGCGCTTAAATAACGCCTGCAAAAAGACTTGTGCAAAGGGATAATCGCCTTTGTCATAATAAATTTTCGCTAACTGAAAACTGGCGATGGCCGAATTAGGGTTGATTTTCAAAGCACTGCGAAAAAATTCTTCAGCTTTATTGATATCTCTAGCACGCAGGCTGCACAAGCCGGCATTTTCATAAGCCAAGTCGGGAGTCGGATAATTGGGATTTTTGATGGCAGTTAAAAAATAGCCTTCGGCTTCGTTAAAGCGTTCCAATCCACAGAGAAATTGCCCATAATTATTTTGCAAGGCTGGGTCTTTGGCATCTAAGTTCATGGCTTTTTTGTAAAATTTCTCTGCCTCTTCGGTATCGCCGATTTTTTCATAAATCAATGCTGCCGTGTGAAAAGTCGCAGCCGAACGCGGGTCTTGCAGCATGGCTTTGGCGATTTTTTCTAAAGCCACATCTAGGCGACCGCGTTGCAGATAACCGGCGGCCAATTGCGTGTTGTACAAAGCCGCCGTCGGGTTATAAGCGTCTTCACCTTGCCGATATTCCTGAGCCGAAACTACCCGATAATCTTCTTCATCCCGATAAACATTTTCAGGTTGTTTGTCGCCACAGCCTGCAAGCAACAGCAAAATGAACAAAAATAAAAAACTTACATTGAAAAACATCGTTTCCTCATCGGGTAGCATGGAGTTGATGCCAACGGACTTGGCGGGTGCTGCGATCCTGAAATTGTCCCACCAATTGTCCGCAGGCCGCGGCAATATCATCGCCACGGGTTTTGCGAATGGTGCAAAGAAAACCGGCTTTCACCAAGCGCTCTTGGAAAGCATGGATACGGTTGTTGCTGGAGCGGCTAAAACCTGCCTCGGGAAACGGATTAAACGGGATTAAATTCAGTTTATGCGGTAAATCGTGCAGCAGGCTAAGCAATGCCTCGGCATCTTCTGGCCGGTCGTTGATGCCTTGCAGCATCACATATTCCACGGTGATGCGCTTGCGTGGCGCGTGGCTGACAAAGGTTTGACAGGCGTTGATCACTTCGGCCAAGGGATATTTGCGGTTTAAAGGCACCAGTTGATCGCGGAGGCTGTCGGTGGCGGCATGGAGTGATAACGCCAGGCTTACATCAGTATGTTCATGTAATTCAAGAATTTTTGGCACAATGCCGGCGGTGCTGATGGTGACTTTGCGCTTGCCTAAACCATAAGCCAGATCGTCCATAAACAGATTGCAAGCCTTAGTCACAGTGTCAAAATTCAACAAAGGCTCGCCCATGCCCATAAATACCACATTGGTGATTGGCCGAATGTGGCTTGGATAGTATTTGGCTAAATCATGAAAGGCGACAAACATTTGGCCAACGATTTCCGCCAAGTCTAAATTGCGATTAAAGCCCTGCCGTGCCGTGGCGCAAAATTGGCAGTTCAAGCTACAGCCCACTTGCGAGGAGACGCAGAGCGTGCCGCGGTCGTCCTCGGGGATAAAAACCATCTCGATGGCATTCGCATCCTTGAGTTTTAACAACCATTTGCGGGTGCCATCGGCAGAGTCCTCGCGGGTGATCACTTCCGGCAAGCCGATGTAGGTATCGTCATTCAGACGCTGGCGCAGATTTTTGCTTAAATCCGACATTGCGGCAAAATCCTGCACGCCACGTTGATGTAACCATTGCAAAATTTGTCGGGCACGAAAGGGCTTTTCGCCTAAGGTGGCAAAAAATTGTTCGAGTCCTAACCGATCCAGGTCAAGCAGATTTTGTCGCATGTCGAAAGTCTATCTTTTTGAAAGTGAGAGAAAAATTCTAAAAAATTAACGCAGACGCGGACAAATTTCGTGCGCAGGAAAGAAAAAAGCGATTTCCGTTGCGGCATTGTCAGCACTATCGGAACCATGCACGGCGTTTTCGTCAATGGAATCGGCAAAGTCGGCGCGAATGGTGCCTGGATCGGCTTTTTTCGGGTCGGTCGCCCCCATGATTTGCCGATGTTTTTCCACGGCATTTTCGCCTTCCAGCACTTGAATAATCACCGGACCGGAAATCATAAAACTTACCAAGTCATTGAAAAAGCCACGTTCTTTGTGAACGGCATAAAAGGCTTCGGCCTGTTCGCGGCTTAATTGCGTCATCTTAGCGGCGATGATACGCAGGCCAGCATCTTCAAAACGTTGATAAATTTTGCCAATGATGTTTTTGGCAACGGCATCCGGCTTCAAAATTGAGAGGGTTCTTTCCATGAGTAGGTTCTTGTTAGATAAAGGATTAAATAAAAAATGCACGATGCAGCGGTAGCGTGATTTTTGTAGAGCAATGCCTAAGCCACCGCCACCAAAGCGACGGAATTAAAGCAAAAATCCAGCAATCAGGCAAATGTTGCGGCATTTTCGATGGTTTGCCTTAGATGCGACGGTGAAAAAGCCTTGGTCAAAGGCTGAACGCTTTTTTGTAACAATCGCTTGCTACACTCTGCCGTTAAAATTTGTGAGGAAGCGATGCGATTTCAAGATATTCTTGTCATTCAGATTCTTGGGGAGATTTCCCAGCGTGATTTTAGCGGCCTGATGCGACTCAATGTCGGCAGTCAAGCGCTGCAACTCCTGATAAAAAAAGGACAACTGGTGCATATTCGTCATCCCAAAGCCAGTCTCAACGGCTATGAGGCCTTGGAAGATTGCGCTTGGTATAGCGAAGGCGATTTTGTTTTGGAAACCATGCCGTTACCCATCAATCGCACCATTGAGTACACCGAGATGCTCAAACAACTGATCAAAATGCGCATACAAAAAGACCCGTTCCCCATGGCCGTCAGCGAAAAACAGCGTTTGGCGACTTTTTTGATCAGCAGCGAAAAAGCCAATCGCGAGGACATTGATAAATTATTGAATGGCTTTTTGCCACATCCGTTTTTAGCGCTCAAAAATGGTTTGATTCCCGATGCCTTGCCACCGTTGGAGGCGGCCACCGCCAAGCGTTTTTGGCAGATCATCTATTTTCTCACCGGCTTAGGCCAGGTGCGCATGGTTTATCACGCCGCTTTTCTGCCGCTGCTTACCCATTTAGAACACGTCATCGCTGAAAAAATGAAGAAATTATTGGGTGCCAATATCGCGCAAAACTATCAAAAAAAGGTTGAGGCGCAATTGCTCGGCTATGCACGCGATGGCCAGGGGCATTTTCCGCTGGAAGCCGGTTTAGCACCTTATCATGATTGGTATCAAGCACTTTCAACTCAAGCCGAACAAGTCGGCGTGCCAGCTATGGCCAAAAAAGCCTATCAAGAAGGGAGTAAGGTTTTAAGCGATCAAGAAAAAGCGCTCATTGCCTACCTCTAAGGCTTGCCAAGATTTTTGGAAAATTTTTTATAATTTTTATTTTTGGAGTTAAATAATGAAGTTGTATCAAGGCTTTAATTTATTGATCTTGGCTTTTTTGAGCTTTGCGCTCTTGTTGCTGTACAGCCTGCGCGATCTGCTACCCAACACTGAAAATTTTTTCTTTTTCCTCAGTTCACTATTAGAAATCGTTGTACCATTGCTGGCTGGTTTGTTGTTTTGGGATACTTATAACGAGCTTGATAAAGATGATCTTTCGCGCACCTTTTGGCTGTTGGCGGCCTTAGCCTTATTTTCCTGGGGCGTGGTCGGCGGTGGCTATAGCCTGATGTACTTTTTTGCGCATCCTGCCGATGACCTGCCTTATCCCTCCCTTGCTGATGTCGGTTATTTAGGTTTTATCCCATTGCTTTTGTTAGGTTTAATCAGTTTGCGCGCCTACTTTGGCGTGGCGGCACCATGGTGGGGTCGGCTTTTGGCTTTCTTGGCTTTTGCGGCGACTAGCGCTGCCTATTTTTGGTGGGTGTGGTGGGAGACTGATCTTGTGAATAATCTCAGTGACAGCGCTGCGCTGGAACTCTTTGCCGAAGCGCTTTATACCGTGCTTGACCCGGCGCTATTGGCGGTGGCGATTTTAACTGCCTCCATTTTGGGCTTCAGTCCGGCGAGTCGGCCTTTGTGGTTGTTATTGCTGGGATTATTGATGTATTTTGCTGCCAATTTAATTTACACCTATCTTGAATATCACGAACTTTATGAAACTTTTTCCCAAGTCAATGCTTGGCTGTACGTCGGTTGGTTTGGCGGTTTCACCATGATGGCTGTGGCGGCGGTATGGTTTCAAAGTTTAATGCGGAGTGAATAAAAAAGCGCTTGCCGAGTGCTCCCCCAGATAAGCTTCTTAGGGGGAGCTTTGTTGAAGAATAATAAACAATTTATTGATAACGCTTGACTAAATCGCCTAAACTCAATTTCTCCGCTTTGCCAATCGCTGTGAATTGCCAATGGCCATCTTGATCCTTATACAAACCGCCGATAGTCAACGCCGTTTCCTGGGTAAACTGCTGATTTAGCGTATAACGTAATAATTCTTTGCCAGTTTTTTGATTGGTTAAACGAATATAAGCATTTTGCATTCGACCAAAGGCTTGTTTGCGTTTTTCAAAATCATAAATCGTCACCACAAAAACCAATTCTTGTACACCTAGATGCAGCGCTTCCAGTTTAATGTCAATCTGTTCATCATCGCCTTGGCCCTCACCGGTGCGGTTGTCACCCATGTGAACGACAGCGCCATCGGGCGTTTGTAAGTTGTTGTAAAAAACAAAATAATTTTTATTAAGCAGGTGGCCGTTGCTGCCCAAGCCAAAGATGGATACATCTAAATCAAAGGGCTGATCGGTTGGATTAGGATTGATATCCCAACCCAGACCCAAAGTGACATGCTGGATGCCGGGCTGGTTTTTGCTTAAATCAAAGCTCTCACCTTTTTCAAGGCTGATTAAATCCAATAAATCCTTATCGCTGTTTTTGCTGCTGATTCTTTCCATGTTTTTCATCCTCTAAAAAATACTCGGCCAAAAGATTAGGCCGAGGCATTGTTCTTTAACAAGCGGGGTTTTGTCTAGTCACTATAACCTTATTCGCGCTTAAAAAAGGTTAAAAAAACTTTATTCCGGCAAACGACGCACGGCACCGCTGGCGGCGCTGGTGGTGAAGTGGGCATAGATTTTGAGCGCTTGGCTGACGGCGCGTTCGCGCTGTTGTGGCTGATAGGCTTTGCCGCTGGCTGCTATGGCCTCGCGACGTGCCGCTAAAATTTCTTCGGCAACATCGAGATATAATGTTCTGGCTGGAATATCAATGACGATGCGATCACCTTCCTCAACCAAGGCAATCAGTCCACCGGCTGCCGCTTCTGGCGAAATATGGCCGATAGATAAGCCCGAGGTGCCGCCGGAAAAGCGGCCATCGGTGATCAAGGCACAGCTTTTGCCTAAGCCTTTGGATTTTAAGTAACTGGTGGGGTAGAGCATTTCCTGCATTCCCGGACCGCCTTTGGGACCTTCGTAGCGAATGACCACCACATCGCCGGCTTGAATGGCATCGCCTAAAATCGCGGCAACGGCGGCTTCCTGACTTTCAAAAACCCGTGCCGGTCCTTGAAATTGCCAGATTTTTTCATCCACACCAGCGGTTTTGACAATAGCGCCTTCCGGTGCCAAATTGCCAAATAACACCGCTAAACCGCCTTCTTGGCTATAGGCATGGTCGAGGTCGCGGATACAGCCTTGTTTTTCATCCACATCCAAAGCGTCGTAGTGATTGTTTTGACTAAAGGCCACTTGCGTCGGTACGCCACCAGGAGCCGCGCGATAAAAATCATGGACTTCTGGATGGTTAGAAGCACGGACATCCCAATGCGCCAAAGCGGCTTCTAAACTTAGGCTATGCACCGTCGGCAGTTGGGTGTGAATCAAACCGCCCCGGGCGAGTTCGGCCAAAATCCGCATAATGCCACCAGCGCGATGTACATCTTCCATGTGGTAGCGGTCGGTTGAGGGCGCGACTTTGCATAAATTCGGCAGTTTACGGGAGAGGCGGTCAATGTCGGCCATGGTAAAGGGCACCTGTGCCTCATGCGCGGCGGCCAATAAATGCAGTACGGTATTGGTTGAGCCGCCCATGGCGACATCTAAAGCCACAGCATTTTCAAAGGCTTGAAAACTTGCAATCGAACGCGGCAGCACGCTGCTGTCGTTTTCTTCGTAATAGCGTTTGGTGATGGCGACCAAGGTTTTTCCTGCTTGATCAAAAAGTTGTCCGCGACGGGCATGGGTGGCCAGAAGCGAACCATTGCCAGGAAGCGCGAGTCCCAAGGCTTCGGTTAAACAGTTCATGGAATTGGCGGTAAACATCCCCGAACAGGAGCCGCAGGTCGGACAGGCCGAGCGTTCGTATTCCAAGGTGTCGGCATCGCTGATGCGGCTATCGGCGGCGGCGACCATGGCATCCACCAAGTCGAGTTTTTTGATGACATTGCCCTCTTTGATAAATTTACCTGCTTCCATTGGCCCGCCAGAGACAAAAACCGTCGGGATGTTCAAACGCAAGGCAGCCATGAGCATTCCGGGGGTGATTTTGTCGCAGTTGGAGATGCACAAGAGCGCATCAGCACAGTGGGCATTGACCATATATTCAATGGAATCAGCGATAAGTTCGCGCGAGGGCAAACTGTAGAGCATCCCACCATGACCCATGGCAATGCCATCGTCCACGGCGATAGTGTTGAATTCTTTAGCAATCGCGCCTTCGGCTTCGATCACCCGTGCGACTCTCTGGCCTAAGTCTTTGAGATGCACATGACCGGGGACAAATTGGGTAAAAGAATTGGCGATAGCGATAATCGGTTTGCCAAAGTCTTGTTCTTTCACACCAGTAGCACGCCATAAAGCGCGGGCACCGGCCATATTGCGGCCATGCGTGGTGGTGCGGGAGCGGTAGTCGGGCATGGTTTTTCCTCTGAAAGTTTTGTGTTGAAATAAACTTTTCTTTTTTACCGGAGATGGCGATGCTTTATCAACTGTACTTAGCCAATGTCAAATGCGGCGGCTGCGCCAATAGCATTCGCAAAGTCGCTATGGCGGCAAGTGCCGAGTCTTTACAAAATGTTTTGATTGATCCGGCCAATGGACTTTTGACCTTTGACGCTGAGACCTTGCCTGAGGAAACCCTTTTGGCGGTAAAAAATGCTTTGGCTAAAGCCGGTTATCCAGAAGTCGGTAGTGTCAATACCTTCGGCAATAAAGTGCAGTCTTTCGTGAGTTGCGCTGTGGGGCGGTTGGATAACACCACGAAGGACGGGCATTGAGCGCCTTTTTTCTCCAGGCTTTTTCCGTTATGGTGACAGGCGGCTAGGGGTGCCGGTGAGACCGGCTGAGAGCAAACCCTTTGCACCGGAACCAGGTCATGCTGGCGCAGGGAAGCCTTCTTTGGAAAAAATGAAGTGTCCTCTGCGTTGGCTTCATTTTTTATCAAAAGGAACAATTCGTTATGAGTGCCGTTTTACCATCTCCCTCCTTGGCGGAATTGTCCGCTGACGTTCGCAAACCCTTTCCCGCCTCGGAAAAAATTTTTATCGCTGGCAGTTCTGCCGACCTTCAGGTGCCGCTGCGTCGCATTCAGCAAAGTCCCACCTTGACGAGCCAAGGTCACGAAGCCAATCCGTCTATCGTCGTTTACGATAGTTCAGGGTCTTACACTGATCCTAATGTTGTCATTGACTTACAGCAAGGTTTAAGTGCTTTGCGTAGCGCTTGGTTAGAAGCGCGTGGCGATAGCGAAATTTTGCCCGAGCGCAGTTCGGAATTTTCCCGTCAACAACGGCTGCATCCCGATGCCAAAGCGCTGGAATTTCCGCAGTTGCCGCTGGTACGTCGCGCCAAAAGTGGCAAAAATGTCAGTCAATTACATTATGCGCGTCAGGGCATCATCACGCCGGAAATGGAATATGTAGCGATCCGTGAAAATCTTTATCGGCACAATTTGGCGGCTGCCGATCTCTTAACTCAGCATTCAGGGCAAGCCTTTGGCGCACAGGTTACCGAAGAAATCACGCCGGAATGGGTACGTCAGGAGATCGCCCGTGGTCGCGCCATTATCCCCGCCAACATCAACCATCCCGAACTGGAACCGATGATTATCGGCCGCAATTTTTTGGTAAAAGTCAATGCCAATATCGGCAATTCCGCCGTCGGTTCGTCTATTGCCGAAGAAGTGGAAAAAATGGTCTGGGCGATCCGTTGGGGTGCCGATACGGTGATGGATTTGTCCACCGGCAAACATATTCACCAAACCCGTGAGTGGATTTTGCGCAATTCTCCCGTACCGATTGGCACCGTACCGATTTATCAAGCCTTGGAAAAAGTCGAGGGCAAAGCCGAGGAACTAACCTGGGCATTATTCCGCGATACTTTAATCGAACAAGCCGAGCAAGGCGTTGATTATTTTACCATTCATGCCGGGGTGCGTTTGGCTTATATACCTTTAACAGCGAAGCGTTTGACCGGCATTGTCTCACGGGGCGGCTCGATTATGGCCAAATGGTGTTTGGCGCATCATCAAGAGAATTTCCTTTACACGCATTTTGAAGAAATCTGTGAAATTATGAAGGCTTACGATGTGTCGTTTAGTTTGGGCGATGGTCTGCGGCCAGGTGCCATTGCCGATGCCAATGACGCGGCGCAGTTTGCCGAACTCAAAACCTTAGGCGAATTAACGCAGATCGCTTGGCGGCACGATGTACAAGTGATGATCGAAGGGCCAGGTCATGTTCCCATGCAGATGATTAAAGAAAACATGGAGTTGCAACTGCAAACCTGCTTTGAAGCGCCTTTTTATACCTTGGGGCCATTAACGACGGATATTGCTCCAGGCTATGACCACATCACCTCGGCGATAGGCGCGGCGCAGATCGGTTGGTACGGCACGGCGATGCTTTGTTATGTAACGGCCAAAGAGCATCTGGGTTTGCCGGATAAACATGATGTGCGCGAAGGCATTATCACCTACAAACTGGCAGCGCACGCGGCGGATTTGGCCAAAGGCCATAAAGCCGCGCAGGTGCGGGATAATGCCTTGTCCAAGGCGCGTTTTGAATTTCGTTGGCAAGATCAATTCAACTTAGGACTTGATCCTGAAAAAGCGCAGGAATTTCATGATGAAACGCTCCCTAAAGACGCGCATAAAACCGCGCATTTTTGCTCAATGTGCGGGCCGAATTTTTGCTCGATGAAAATCACCCAAGATGTGCGTGATTACGCGCAAGCGCAAGGTGTCAATGAAGACATTGCCTTGGCGAAAAAACTTGAGGAAAAAGCGCTTGAGTTTCGGCAAGTCGGCAGCCTTTATCGGCAGGTGTAAGACGTTGTCCTTGGCACTTGACAAACCGCGCACGTTCAGGTTTTTTGCCTGCTTTTGGTCAGTGAACCCTCATTTTTGCTTATTTTTTCCTGGGATTTAGTGACGAGGAATTATGCCAGTTTTACCCATTTGGATGACGGCCTGCTTGTTAGTATTGCTGCTGCAAGGCTGTGGCGGCGCGAGTTTGATCGCTGTCAATCGCCCGGATATTCGCCAAGGCAATTGGCTAAGCGACGAGGCCAGCGCCGCTATTGTGGTTGGTATGTCCCAAGCAGAAGTGATTCAACGCTTGGGCAACCCATTGTTAATAGAGACTTTTTCTAAACAGCGTTGGCATTATCTCTATTCCTTTGATCCTGGTAAAGGTGCAAGCGAAGAAAAACGCTTAACGCTTGATTTTGATGAAACAGGCCGTGTCACTGCGCTGAATCGTGCCTAAAAACCTAACTTAGGCCGATCTTAGGCCAACACAAAAACCGACGGTTAGCATTTGCTTTGCAATGAAAGCACGGGTTGATAAAAAATCTATGGAAGGAGCATCAGGATGGGCGTACAGGATATTAAAAACGTTGGATTAAAAGTGACCGCGCCGCGGCTGAAAATACTGCGCTTGTTGGAAAATAATAAAGCGCAAAAGCATTTCACGGCCGAAGAAGTTCATGAATTGTTGAAAGCCGATGGTGAGGAAATCGGTTTGGCAACGGTGTATCGGGTATTGAATCAATTTTCCGAGGTGGGATTGGTCATCCAGCAGCATTTCAATGATCAGCAGACGATTTTTGAGCGCAATCATGGCGGTCATCACGATCATATTATCTGTCTGGATTGCGATGAAGTGATTGAATTTTGTCATGAGCAAATTGAAGCGCTGCAAGAAGCCATCGCGGTCAAACATGGCTTTTCTTTAGAAGCACATAGTTTGGTGTTGTATGGCCGTTGTCAGCAAAAACCTTGTCCTTATCAGTTTGAAAAAAAGCAAGAGAAATAAGTTTTACCATTATTCCTTTGGGTTTTTTTGGGGAGTTATTATGTTCCTAAAAATTAGACTTTTTGTATTAATTGCTTTGCTGGTTGTTGCGCCGGCATTACTTGCCGATCAGGCAGCGTATCTAAGCAAAGATCAAGCAAAGGCGGCTTTGGCGCTATTACAAGATGCAGTGATTGTAAAATTTTTTTGTGCGCCTTGTGGTGATGCTATCCCGTTGTCCATTTTGATAAAAAACCTGGAGGTTATGGATACAAACTATGAAAATTACTGGGAAGTGCAAATCAATAATGAAGGGGTTGACTTGGCGTATATCTATTTTATGAGCGATAACAAGTGGCGCAATGTTGCCATGGCATTGGCGTTACCGGTGGAAGAAGTGCCTGAATTTTTAGATTAAAAGTCGCTCCAGTAATTCATCATAAAACGAAGCTGAGAGGAACTTGGTATTCTCAAGCGAGTTTAAGGTGTTAGAAAAAGGCAAAAATGCCGCTGTCTTCTAAAAATCCTTTTCAAAAATATCGAGAAACTTTTGCCAGGCTTTGTTTTCTCTGTTTGCCGTTTGGATGGTTTTAATTTTTTCTGGAGAAAGTCATGCGAAGAACTTGGTCAGTATGGATGGTATTTTTGTTTTTATTGGGTTTTTTTTCGCTGACTTGCGCAAAGCCGATTCAGATTAACAATGAACAATTGGCGGAGCTTATGGCGCAAGGCGTGCCAGTGGTGGATATTCGCACGGCACCGGAATGGCGGGAAACTGGTGTGGTGCCAGGCAGCATTTTGCTGACTTTTTTTGATGAACGCGGGCATTACGATGCCGCGCAGTGGTTAAAAGACCTCAATGCACAGTTGGATAGTCAAAAGCCCTTTATTTTGATCTGTCGCAGCGGCAATCGCACCGGGATGATTTCGCAGTTTTTAAGCAATAAAGTTGGCTTGCCGACCGTTTATAACGTTGAGAAGGGTATTCGTCCGTGGCTGGCAGAAAGACGGCCAATTAGTGCTTATTCAGCAACGCCTTAACTTTTTTATTACCAGAATTTTGGCCAGAGCCGTGCGCTTTTTTTAGTGCGCTTGCAACAAGCATTGCTGAAGCAGCAACGAAAAAACTGAAATTTTGCTTGACAGCATTCAGATTGTCTTCATAATTGCCAACTTCATTTAGGAGAGGTTACCCAAGCGGTCAACGGGTCCGGACTGTAAATTCGGCGCTTCGGCTTCGCAGGTTCGAATCCTGCCCTCTCCAAGACATTACCAAGCGCCTTGCTGAATTGCTTTATTAAACCTATCGTTGCTGCGATGGTTATGCGTTTATGAACATTTATTGAACGCTTATTAAATGATTTAGCCTCCCAGAATTTTTGAATTTTATTTTTGAACTTTTTGCCAACACTGAACTGCGCGGGTGTAGTTCAATGGTAGAACTTCAGCCTTCCAAGCTGATTGTGTGGGTTCGATTCCCATCACCCGCTTTTTGATTTTTGCCCACATAGCTCAGTCGGTAGAGCACTTCCTTGGTAAGGAAGAGGTCACCGGTTCAAGTCCGGTTGTGGGCTTTGGCTTTTCTACAGGAGCATGGCGCAATTGGTAGCGCAACGGTTTCCAAAACCGTCGGTTGGGGGTTCGAGTCCCTCTGCTCCTGCACCATCTTGCAGTTTTTTCCAAAAATAATCATGACAACAGACGCCAAAAACTCACCCCTTGATTCTATTAAACTTTTTGCTGCCATTGCCTTATTGTTGGCGGCCATCGCTGGTTTTTACATCTTTGCCGATTGGCCGTTAGCATTGCGTGTGCTTGGGATGCTCGTCATCATCGCTGTGGCTTTGGTATTGTTCTTCACGACGATGATTGGGGGACGACTGTGGGTATTCAGTGTTGCCTCCCGCAATGAACTGAAAAAAGTTGTTTGGCCGACCCGTCAAGAAACCCTGCAAACCACGCTAGTGGTGATTTTTGCGGTGATTTTGGTCGCGATTTTTCTTTGGTTGGTGGACATGTTGCTCAAATGGTTGGTCGGCTTGCTGTTGCTTTAATGCAGATCGTTTAAATCAGCTTTGGTTATCTAACATCCTAATTTCTTAAATATCTTCGCGCATCCCAATCCCCCATCATGACTAAACAGTGGTATGTCATTCAGGTGCAAACCGGACAGGAAAACAGTGTGAAGTTGGCGCTTGAGCGGCAATTGCAACTGAATCCTGCCTTGGAAATTGCCGATATTCTTATCCCCATGGAAGACGTGGTAGAAATGAAAGACGGCAAAAAGCGCCACAGTAAACGTAAGTTTTATCCAGGATATGTGCTGCTAGAAGCCGAAATGACCGACCAAGTTTGGCATGTAGTCAAAAGCACCACTAAAGTTTTAGGTTTTTTGGGTGCCAGCAAAGGCAAGCCGGTGCCGATTTCTAGCAGTGAATTGGCGGCTATTCAGGCGCGTATCCAAGAAGGCAGCGAAAAACCGAAGCCTAAGGTACTTTTTGAAGCCGGCGAGGTTGTGCGGGTGATCGAGGGGCCGTTTAAGGATTTCAATGGCACGGTGGAAGAAGTCAATTATGAGCGCAGTCGTTTGCGTTTGCAGGTTTCCATTTTTGGCCGCGCCACCTCTTTTGAACTGTCATTTTCACAAGTAGAAAAAGACAGTTAAGTCAACATTTAATCGTTTTTTCTGTTGTTTTTAGTCTTTTCTGTTGTCACTCGGGAAGCAGTTCGCTGCGTTGGTACCCGTTTTAAGGAGTTTGTTATGGCCAAAAAAATTACTGGCTACATTAAGTTGCAAGTGCCGGCTGGCAAAGCCAACCCAAGTCCGCCGATAGGCCCGGCCTTGGGTCAACGTGGTTTGAACATTATGCAGTTTTGCAAAGAGTTTAATGCCAAAACCCAAGGCGTTGAGGTTGGTTTGCCGCTACCCGTGGTGATCACGGTGTTTTCTGATAAAAGTTTTACCTTTATTACTAAAACGCCGCCAGCGAGCATTTTATTGAAGAAAGCTGCGGGTATCACCTCCGGCAGCCCCCGTCCCAATAGCAATAAAGTGGGTAAAGTCACGATGAAACAGATCGAGGCTATTGCCTTGCAAAAAATGCCGGATTTGAATGCCGCAAGTCTTGAAACTGCCATGCGTTCTATCGCTGGCAGCGCTCGCAGTATGGGACTTGAGGTGGAGGAATAACATGGCGAAATTATCCAAAAGAATGCAGAAAATTCGCGCCGCCGTGGATCGCAGCAAATATTATCCGGCGCTCGATGCCTTGCAACTCCTCAAAAATCTGGCTTCAACCAAATTTGTCGAATCGGTGGATATCAGCATTAACTTAGGCATTGACCCGCGCAAGTCCGATCAAATGGTGCGTGGTGCCAGTGTGCTGCCGAATGGTACTGGTAAAACCGTGCGCGTGGCGGTTTTTACCCAAGGTGCCAATGTGGCGTTAGCCAAAGAAGCCGGTGCTGACATCGTTGGCTTGGAAGACTTGGCGGCAGAGGTCAAGTCGGGCGTGATCAACTTTGATTTGGCGATTGCCTCTCCCGATGCTATGCGCATTGTTGGCCAATTGGGACAAATTTTAGGGCCACGCGGCCTGATGCCAAACCCGAAAGTCGGCACCGTATCGGCAGATGTCGCTGGCGCAGTTCGCAATGCCAAAGCCGGTCAGGTGCGTTTTCGTGCTGATAAAGCCGGCATCATTCATTCCACTATTGGCAAGGTGAATTTCACGCCGGAAGCCTTGCTTGAAAATGCGCAAGCCTTGCTTTCGGAAGTGGAAAAATTAAAGCCAGGTACCGCTAAAGGTATTTATTTAAAGGAGATCCATTTTTCTTCGACTATGGGTCCGGGCTTGGCGGTGGATATTACGACCTTGAAATCCTAAATAATTCATTATTTTAAGCGCTGCTTTTGCGTCAATTTTAATGAAGGCCAGTTTCTGTATCCTGATGCAGTTTTTTGTAATTTTTATTTAACCCTATTTAACCCTATTTGACCGGCTTGCCGGTCATCCCGACTTTGGCGGCATAGTCAAAACTCTGTTTTGGCTATGTTTTTGTCAAAGACTGCTGAGGCGAAAGCATAAATGTCCGACCGTGCGCAGATTTGGCCTGGTAGGACTATCAGCATAGATTGAAACCAGACTAGAGGAGAACCTTCATGCCTTTAAGTTTAGATGAAAAAAAGGCCGTTGTAGCGGAGGTTGCCGAAGTAGCGTGTCGTGCTTTTGCGACCGTTGCTGCCGAAAATCGCGGTTTGACCGTAGAGCAAATGACAAAATTGCGGGTAAAAGCGCGGGAGTCGCAGGTCTATCTGCGGGTGATTAAAAACACCCTCGCGCGCCGTGCTTTTGAAAATACGGACTTTGCCTGTATGGCACCGGTATTAAAAGGGCCTTTGGTGTATGCGTTTTCTCAGGAAGACCCGGGTTCGGCAGCCCGTGTGATGCGCGATTTCGCGAAAGAGCACGACAAGCTCGTGATCACCGTTTTATCCGCTGGCGGACAACTCATTGCTCCGGCCGACATTGATAAACTCGCGAAAATGCCAACCCGTAATGAAGCCTTGTCCTTGCTATTGGCGGCAATGCGTGCGCCTGCGGATAAATTTGCGCGTACTTTGAATGAGGTGCCCGGCAAGTTTGTTCGCACGCTGGCGGCGCTTCGTGAGCAAAAAGAAGCGTCCTGATTTTTTTATCAACATTCATTGCAACCCATTGCAGACCATTGCAATTCTTGAATTTTAAGGAGACATTTTTATGGCTATGGACAAACAGGCTTTATTAGAAACCATTGGTAATCTTACCGTTTTAGAGTTAGTTGATTTAATTTCCGCTATGGAAGAAAAGTTCGGTGTCAGTGCTGCCGCTGCGGTTGCTGCCGTACCGATGGCCGGTGCCGCCGCTGCCGCGCCAGTTGTCGAAGAAAAAACCGAATTTGATGTGATTTTGGAAGCCGCTGGCGAAAACAAAGTCAACACCATCAAAATCGTGCGCGAATTGACCGGGTTAGGCTTAAAAGAAGCCAAAACCTTGGTGGAATCTGCGCCGGCAGTGGTCAAAGAAGCCTTGCCCAAAGCGGAAGCCGAAGCGATGGCCAAGAAAATCAACGATGCAGGTGCTAAGGCGATTTTGAAATAATTGCAATGATCATTGATTTGCTTGATCAACAACTGCTTTTGTGAAGGTCAATAATTGCTTTACAAGCAGATTTTTAACTTGCCTGTCAATGCCTTATCATTGCAGGCAAGCGGTGTTTTTTCTTAAAGGCTGTTGAGGGAATTTCCTTCTCCAGCCTCTTTTTGTCAGGGGAGTCTATGGCTTATAGTTTCACGGAAAAAAAGCGCATTCGCTATTCATTTGGCAAACACCAAAGTGTTTTGGACATTCCCTATCTTCTTTCCATTCAAATTGACTCTTACAAAGAATTTCTGCAAGCCGACATCCCGCCAGAACAACGCCAATGTGTTGGTTTGCAAGCGGCTTTTAATGCTATTTTTCCAATTAAAAGCAGCAATGATAAGGTGGTGATCGAGTTTCTAAGCTATGAAATTGACCAGCCGACTTTTGATGTCTATGAATGCCAGGTGCGTGGTGTCACCTATGGCGCACCGCTGCGCGCTAATCTCCGCTTAAAAGCCTTTCAGAAGGAAGGTGATATTAAAGAATTTAAGTACGCCAAAGACGAACAAGTCTATATGGGCGACATCCCACTCATGACCGACAAAGGCACCTTTATTATCAATGGCACTGAACGGGTGATTGTGTCGCAAATGCAGCGTTCGCCTGGAGTGATTTTTGAACATGATAAAGGCAAGGTACATAGCTCAGGGAAAAAACTCCACTCAGCGCGAATTATTCCGGCGCGGGGTTCCTGGTTAGACTTTGAGTTTGATCCCAAAGATATTTTATATGCGCGCATTGACCGTAAACGGAAATTTTTAGCCACGACTTTACTTCATGCCTTGGGTATGCGCGATGCCGAAATTTTGGCTGAATTTTATCGCGTGGATCGCTATCGTTTTGTTGACAAAGAGACTTTGGAAATTGCTTTTGATCCCAAAAACTTTGTTGATACCCATGCGCCTTTTGACATCTATCTTGATAACAAAGTATTGGTGGAGAATGGACACAAGATCAATAAAGGCCATATCAAAAAAATGCAGAACGCTGGCATCCAGATGCTGCGTTGTCCGACTTGGCATTTATTAAACAAAGTCTTGGCTGAAGAAGTGGTGGTTGCTGACGGCGAAGTGTATAGCGCCAACACTCAGATCACCGAGGAGATGATCACGCAATTTATTGACAATGATGTCAAAGAATTAGCCTTAATTTTTATCAGTTCTGCCGACGGTGCGGCCAGTTTTCTTTCTGACACCTTATCCTTGGATCAGGGCAAAAGCCAAAGCCGGGCGCAGATGGATGTTTACAATATTTTGCGTCCCGGTGAGCCACCGACCGAAGAAGGTGCGCGCACCTTGTTTGAAGGCTTATTTTTTGACGCTGAACGCTCGAATTATGATCTTTCCGTGGTTGGCCGAATGAAATTTAACCGCCGTGTTGGCCGGGAAAGTTCCGAAGGTTCGATGCTGTTATCCAAAGAAGACATCGTGGATGTCATTCGCGTGCTGTTAAATATCGTCAACGACAAAGACCGCGTGGATGATATTGATCATTTAGGCAATCGTCGGGTACGCGCCGTCGGGGAATTGGTGGAAAATCAAGTGCGTTTGGGTTTAGTGCGGCTGGAAAAAAATGCCCGCGAACGCTTAAACATGGCCGATGAAGAAAAATTAACACCCAAAGATATTATCAACTCTAAGCCCGTGACGGGCGCTATCAAAGAGTTCTTTGCGACCAATCAGTTATCGCAGTTTATGGATCAGACCAATCCCCTCTCGGAGATCACCAATAAACGGCGGATTTCGGCTTTGGGGCCGGGCGGCTTACAGCGTGAACGCGCCGGCTTTGAGGTGCGCGATGTTCACGTGACCCACTATGGACGGGTCTGTCCAATTGAAACACCGGAAGGTCAAAACATTGGTCTTATCAATTCTTTAGCCATGTATGCGCGTCTCAATGCCTATGGTTTTATTGAAACGCCCTATCGCAAAGTTATTGATGGCAAAGTCACCAACCAAGTGGAGTTTCTGTCGGCCATTGACGAAAGCCGCGCCATTATTGCCCAGGCCAAAGTGCCGGTGGATCACGAAGCGCGGATGGTTGGCGAACTCGTTCCGTGTCGGGAAAAAGGCGAATTTACCGAATTACCCCCGGATCGCATGACGCATGTGGATGTGTCGCCGCGACAAATTGTTTCGGTGGCGGCGAGTTTGATTCCCTTTTTAGAACATGATGATGCCAACCGTGCGTTGATGGGATCCAATATGCAACGGCAAGCCGTGCCAGTGTTGATCGCCGAAAAACCGTTTTCGGGTACCGGCGTGGAGCGGGTGGTGGCGCGGGATTCCGGTGCCGTCGTCGTTGCCAAACGGCCTGGTGTGGTTTGTTCGGTGGATTCGGCGCGGATTGCCGTGCGCCTGGAAGGTGAAATGCTTGAACAGGCGGAAAATTTTCATGGTGTGGACATCTACACCCTGCGCAAATATGCCAAATCCAACCAAGGCACCTGTATCAATCAAAAACCCCTGGTCAATCTTGGGGATGTGGTGCAAGCCGGTGATATTATTGCCGATGGTCAATCCGTGGATTTGGGTGAACTGGCCTTGGGACGCAATATGCTGGTCGCCTTTATGCCTTGGAATGGCTACAACTTTGAAGACTCGATTTTGGTCTCCGAGCGGGTCTTGCGCGACGATTGCTACACCTCGATTCATATTGACGAGGTGATCTGTTCGGCACGCGATACCAAGCTTGGGCCGGAAGAAATCACTGCTGACATCCCCAATGTCAGCGAGCATCTGCTCAATAAATTAGATGAAAACGGCATTATTCGCATCGGTGCCGAAGTCAAACCCGGCGATATTTTGGTCGGCAAAGTCACGCCCAAAGGCGAGACGCAATTAACGCCGGAAGAAAAATTGCTGCGCGCGATTTTTGGTCCTAAAGCCCATGATAGTAAAGATACTTCCCTGCGTTTATCGGCGGGGAGCGAAGGGGTGGTCATTGACGTGCGTATTTTCACCCGCGAAGGCATTGAAAAAGATGCGCGCACCTTGGCCTCGGAGCGGGCCGAAATTGAAAAAATGCAGAAAGACTTGGCGGAACAAGAGGCGATTTTAACCGCCGATTTATTGCATCGGGTGAAATTATTGCTATTGGGTCAAAAAACTTTAGATAATCAAGCGATTGACGATGATTATTTAGAGCTACTGTCCCAGGAAAAATGGCTCGACCTGCGGGTGCAAGATGAAAATATCAATTTGCAATTGCAGCGTTTTCAAAAAGTTTTGCAAAAATTACGCCAAGAAAGCCAAGCGCGTTTTCAGATCAACAAAAAACGCATTCAGGCCGGCGATGAGATGCCGCCGAGTGTCAATAAAATGGTCAAGGTTTATATCGCTGTCAAACGGCAGATTCAACCTGGCGACAAAATGGCTGGCCGCCACGGGAATAAAGGGGTGATTTCCAATGTGGTGCCGGAAGAAGATATGCCGTTTATGGCCGACGGTCAGGCGGTGGATATCGTTTTGAATCCCTTAGGTGTCCCTTCGCGGATGAATATCGGCCAGATTTTAGAAGTGCATCTGGGGTTTGCGGCGCGTGGTTTGGGTAGGAAAATCGAAAAAATGCTGCGCCAACAACGGCAATTGGCGGAAATTCGTGCCTTTTTAGAAGAAGTCTATAACGACCGTTACACGCAGATTGACTTTCAGCAGTTCACCGACGAAGAGCTACAAATTTTGGTCAAAAACTTAGCGCAGGGCATCCCAATGGCCACGCCGGTCTTTGATGGTGCCTCGGAAGACGAGGTGAAACGGATGCTGCGCTTGGCTGACCTGCCCGAAAGTGGTCAGGTGATTTTGCACGATGGCCGCACCGGCGAGCCTTTTGAACGTCCGGTGACGGTGGGTTATATGTACATGTTAAAACTCAATCACTTGGTTGACGATAAAATGCACGCACGTTCCACAGGGCCTTACAGTTTGGTGACGCAGCAACCACTTGGCGGCAAAGCCAATTTCGGCGGTCAGCGCTTGGGTGAAATGGAAGTGTGGGCATTGGAAGCCTATGGCGCGGCCTATACCTTGCAGGAAATGTTGACGGTGAAATCCGACGATATGGAAGGTCGGAATAAAATCTATAAAAACATCGTCAACGGTGATCAGCGTCTGGAGGCTGGTATCCCGGAATCTTTCAATGTGTTGTTGAAAGAAATTCGCAGCCTTGGCTTAAATATCGAATTGGATCAAGAACCTTAACCTAGGGGTAGTATGAAAGACCTGCTTAGTCTGAAGCCTTCGGATAAACACGAAGATTTCGATGTGTTGCGTATCAGTTTGGCCGCGCCGGAAACCATTCGTTCCTGGTCTTGGGGAGAGGTGAAAAAGCCGGAAACCATCAACTACCGCACCTTTAAGCCGGAGCGCGATGGGCTATTTTGTGCGCGGATTTTTGGTCCGCAAAAAGACTATGAATGCTTGTGCGGTAAATATCGGCGCTTAAAGCATCGCGGGGTGATCTGTGAAAAATGCGGCGTGGAAGTGACCTTGGCCAAGGTGCGGCGGGATCGCATGGGACACATTGAGCTGGCCAGTCCCGTCGTGCATATCTGGTTTTTGAAAACCTTGCCGTCGCGCATCAGCACGCTTTTGGATATGACCTTGGCGCAAGTCGAGCAAATTCTCTATTCCGAGTCGCATGTGGTGGTGGAGCCGGGGCTGACTGACCTTAAATACGCTGAAATCCTGACTCCTGACCAATACTATGAAAAACTTCAACAATATGGCAGCCAGTTTAAGGTCAAGGATGGCGCGGATGCCATTTTGCATCTATTGAATGCTATTGATTTGCAAAGAGAATCTGAGCGTCTGCGCGAAGAATTAGCGGGCGTCACCTCAGACACCAAGCTGAAAAAAATCACCAAACGCTTAAAACTCATTGAAACCTTTTTGGATTCCGGCAATAAACCGAGTTCGATGGTTTTGACGGTATTGCCGGTGCTGCCACCGGATTTACGTCCCTTGGTGCATCTGGAAGGGGGACGTTTTGCGACTTCGGATTTGAATGACCTCTATCGGCGGGTGATCAACCGTAACAATCGCTTGCGGCGTTTAATTGATTCCGGTGCGCCGGATATCATTGTTCGCAATGAAAAGCGCATGTTGCAGGAGGCGGTGGATGCTTTGCTGGATAATGGTCGGCGCGGACGGGCCATCACCGGCAGCAATAAGCGGCAGTTGAAATCGCTCTCTGACATGATCAAGGGCAAGCATGGCCGTTTTCGGCAAAACCTGCTGGGGAAACGGGTGGATTATTCTGGCCGCTCGGTGATTGTGGTTGGGCCGTATCTGCGCCTGCATCAATGCGGCTTGCCGAAAAAAATGGCTTTAGAATTATTTAAGCCGTTTGTTTTCAGTCGGTTGCAAGAAAAAGGCCAAGCCTCTACTGTCAAAGCCGCCAAAAAATTGGTGGAGCGCGAAGCGGTCGAGGTTTGGGATGCTTTAGAAGAAGTCATCCGTCAGCATCCGGTGATGCTCAACCGTGCGCCAACGCTGCATCGCTTGGGGATTCAAGCCTTTGAACCGATTTTGATCGAGGGCAAGGCCATTCATCTCCATCCTTTGGTCTGTGCGGCGTTTAACGCCGATTTTGACGGCGACCAGATGGCGGTGCATGTGCCGCTGTCCTTGGAAGCACAACTGGAAGCACGAACCTTGATCATGGCCAATAACAATGTCTTGGCACCGTCCAATGGCGACCCGGTGATTGTGCCGTCGCAAGATATTGTTTTGGGGCTTTATTATATGTCCCGCGAGGCGATCAACGCCAAAGGTGAAGGCATGGCTTTTGCCGATATCGCCGAGGTGCGCCGCGCTTATGAAAGCGGCATGGTATCGCTCCATGCGCGCATCCAGGTGCGGATTCCTGAGTATCAGAAAACCGCCGATGGCCAGTGGCAGCAAATCATTACCCGTCGGCAAACCACCGCCGGTCGTGCCTTGCTTTCAGAAATCCTGCCCAAAGGTATGCCATTCTCGGCGATTGACAAGGATTTAAAGAAAAAAGCCATTTTGGGTTTAATTAACCAGTGCTTTCAGTTGCTTGGTGTGCGTGAAGCCGTGGAGTTTGCCGATAACATCATGTACACCGGTTATCGTTATGCGACACGCGCCGGGATTTCCATTTGTATTGGCGATGCCAAAACCCCGCCGGAAAAACCACAAGTGATTGCCGAAGCGCGGGAAAAAGTTTTGCATGTCCAAGAACAATATCGGCAAGGCGCGATCACCAAAAGTGAGACTTACAATAAAATTCTTGACATCTGGCAAAGTTTGGTCAGCAAAGAGGGCGTGATTCATCAATCCTTAACCCGCGCCTTGGGAGAGGAAAGCGTGGTCAATGCCGAAGGTAAAACCGTGACGCAGCGCTCCTTTAACTCGATTTATATCATGTGGGATTCCGGTGCGCGGGGTTCGGAAAAACAAGTGCTGCAATTGGCCGGGATGCGCGGCAATATGGCGCGTCCCGATGGCAGTATCATTGAAACGCCGATTGTTTCGAGCTTGCGCGAGGGTCTCAATGTTTTGGAATACTTTATTTCGACGCATGGCGCGCGGAAAGGCTTGTCTGATACGGCTTTGAAAACGGCGAACTCAGGTTATCTCACCCGCAAATTAGTGGATGTGGCGCAAGACATCGTGGTGACCGAAGATGACTGCGGCACGACGGCAGGTTTGCTCAAGCGTTCGGTGATTGAAGGCAAAGATGTGCGTTCGACTTTGCGGGTACAAATTTTGGGTCGGGTGACGGCGGAAGCGGTGTTGAGTCCCGATGGTAAGCAAGTGCTTATCCCAAACAATGTCTTGATTGATCACGAAAAAATGCAGCTTTTGGAAGATTACGGTGTGGATGAGGCGCGGGTGCGTTCGCCTATCACTTGTAAAACCCGTTATGGCATTTGTGCGCAATGCTATGGCCAGGATTTGGCACGCGGCCATCGCGTCAATAGCGGCGAGGCGGTGGGCGTGATTGCCGCGCAAAGCATTGGCGAGCCGGGGACGCAGTTGACCATGCGCACCTTCCATATTGGTGGCGCAGCTTCCAGTGGTGGCATGGCCAATCGCATTGAGGTGAAAACCAAAGGCTTCGTTAAACTGCACAATATCAAACTGATTCATCATCATACCGGTAAAATGGTCGCCATTTCGCGTTCGGGTGAAATCGGCATCCTGGATGTGATGGGACGGGAAAAAGAGCGCTATCGCGTGCCGCATGGTTCAGAAATTTTGGTGCAGGAAGGTGCCGAAGTGCAGATAGGCGATGTGATTGCCAATATTGACCCCTACAACCACAAAGTGATTTCTGAGTTTGAGGGGAATATTCGCTTCCATGACTTTGTCGAAGGCCATACGGTCAAACGCGAGGAAGATGATCTGGATGGCCGCATTCGCTGGACGGTCACGGATCCCAAATTACGCGCCAGCGAACATCGCGATAAACGACCGGCGATTTCCTTGTTGAATGCCAATGGTCAGCCGATCTGTAAGTCTGGCAGTGAGCAGCCGATTTTGATCAACTTGCAGCCAGAGTCCATTATTAAATTGCGCGAAGGCAGCAAAATTTATCCCGGCGACGAATTGGCGACCATTCCGCAAGCCTCGCTGCGTACCCGTGACATTACCGGCGGTTTGAATCGCGTCATTGAGATGTTCGAGGCACGGGTGCCGAAAGACCCGTCGCTTTTGGCCGAATGCGATGGCGGCGTCACTTTTGGTCGCGAAACCAAAGGCAAAATCCGTCTGCAAATCATCGGTGATGATGGCGAAGTCGCGCACGAGGTGATGATTCCTAAAGGCCGACATATTCAGGTCTATGAAGGCGATAGCGTGCGGCGTGGCGATACCTTAGTCAGTGGCAGCGAAATCAATCCCCATGATTTACTGCGCTTGGCGGGCATTCCAGCCTTGGCCAATTATTTGATTTCCGAGGTGCAGAAAATCTATTGGTTACAAGGGGTAAGCATCAATGACAAGCATCTGGAAGTGATCATCCGCCAGATGTTACGCAAGGTGGAAATCGAGCATCCTGGGGATAGCCTGTTTTTGAAAGGCGAAACGGTTGAGCGGGCGCGTCTCAATGCCGAAAATGAACGCCTGCATCAGGAAGGCAAGCAAGTCGCGAGTTATAAAAATATTTTGCTCGGCATTGCCAAGGCCGCTTTGGTGTCAGAGTCGTTTATTTCAGCCGCCTCTTTTCAGGAAACCAGCAAGGTGTTGACCGATGCGGCGGTGCGTGGCGCGGTGGATCATCTGCGTGGCTTAAAAGAAAACGTCATTGTTGGTCGGTTGATTCCTGCTGGAACTGGCTTGGCTTTTCATCGCGAACGCCGGCGCTTGCGGCAGCAGTTGCAACCGTTCCGGCCAGCCGTGGAGCATCGGCCAATTCGTGTTTATTCAACGGATTATACTGCCAGTGATGGCGATGATGGCGAGGATGATGGCAGTTAAAGCGCTTTTGCTGCTGCGCCGATAGCCACTTTATCGTGAGGATGGCGAGCGGTGATTTGCAGTAAACTCGCGATATCATTGACAGCTTTTCGCTAACTGCATAGAATCCAGCGCTCAACTCATAGGTCAGCCCGGCTGGCCTTTTTGGTTTATAGAGGCAAAAAATGTCAACAATCAATCAATTGGTACGCAAGCCGCGTGTGGCGAGAGTCGGCAAAAGCAAGGTTCCTGCCTTGGAAGCCTGCCCGCAGCGCCGCGGCGTTTGTACCCGGGTTTATACCACGACCCCGAAAAAACCGAACTCAGCGATGCGTAAAGTCGCACGGGTACGCCTGACCAGCGGTTATGAAGTCAGCTCGTATATCGGCGGCATCGGCCACAATCTTCAGGAGCATTCGGTGGTCTTGATTCGCGGTGGTCGGGTCAAAGATTTACCCGGGGTGCGTTACCACACCGTGCGCGGTACTTTGGATACGCAAGGCGTGAAAAACCGCAACCAAGGTCGTTCTAAATACGGCACTAAGCGTCCGAAAAATGCGCCAGCCAAAAAATAATTTTGGCTTTTTATAGTTAGCGGAAAAAATTTTTATGCGAAAAAAACAAGCACTAAAACGGGCGATTCTCCCTGATCCCAAATTTCATAGCCTGCTGCTGGCAAAATTTACCAATATGATCATGTTAAGCGGTAAAAAAGCCGTGGCAGAAAACATTATGTACGATGCCATTGAAATCATCACCAATCGGCAAAACGTTGAAGACCCAGTTGATTTTGTCGAAAAGGCTTTGGAAAATATTCGTCCAGTGGTCGAAGTGCGTTCCCGTCGTGTTGGTGGTGCCAACTACCAAGTACCCGTCGAGGTGCGTGCCGAGCGGCGCACCACCTTGGCCATGCGTTGGGCGATTGATGCGGCGCGGAAAAGAAGCGAAAAATCCATGTCGGCAAAATTGGCCGGTGAGTTATTGGATGCGTTTCAAAATCGTGGATCGGCGGTTAAAAAGCGTGAAGATACCCACAAAATGGCCGAAGCCAACAAAGCCTTTGCGCATTTCCGCTGGGGTAGCTAAACATGGCTCGTGAAACGCCCATCGAACACTATCGTAACATTGGCATTATGGCGCATATTGATGCCGGCAAGACGACGACCAGTGAACGGATTCTTTTTTATAGCGGGCGTTTACACAAAATTGGCGAAGTGCATGAAGGCTCTGCCACGATGGACTGGATGGCACAAGAACAAGAACGCGGCATCACGATTACCTCGGCGGCAACTACTTGTTTTTGGCGGGGAATGCAGCAGCAGTTTCCGACCCACCGTATCAATCTTATTGATACCCCAGGACATATTGATTTTACCATTGAGGTGCAGCGTTCTTTGCGCGTCCTAGATGGCGCGATTGCGCTTTTTTGTGCCGTAGCCGGTGTCCAACCCCAATCCGAAACGGTATGGCGACAAGCCAATAAATATCGCGTGCCGCGTTTGATTTTTGTCAATAAAATGGATCGGGTTGGTGCTGATTTTCAACGTGTTGTCGCGCAGATCAGGCAAAAGTTTCAGACGAAAGCGCTAGCGGTGACCTTGCCGCTGGGTGCGGAAGATCGTTTTTCTGGGGTGATTGACGTGGTGGCGCAAAAAGTCATCCGCTGGCATGAGCAAGATCAAGGCGCGAGCTTCGATATTGCCGAGCCGACCGCTGAAGAACAGGCGCTACTTTTGCCAGCGCGAGAACTGCTGATGGAAGCAGCAGCCGAAGCGACAGAAACCTTAACCGAGCGCTATCTTGAGCAAGGCTTTTTAAGCGAAAGTGAAATTTATCAGGGCTTGCGGCAACGGGTACTGGCCAATGAGATTGTGCCAGTCTTTTGTGGCTCTGCCTTCAAAAACAAAGGCGTGCAACTGCTTTTAGATGGTGTCGTTCGCTATTTGCCCTCGCCTGCTGACCTGCCGCCAGTGGTGGGGGAAGGCGAGCATGACCCGCAAGTGGCAATCAGCCGTGCGGCCAGTGATAGCGAACCGTTAGCCGCTTTGGCTTTTAAGCTGGCCTCGGATAGCTTTGTTGGCACTTTGACGTTTTTGCGTGTCTATTCAGGGACATTGCGCTCAGGAACTGTGATTTATAACGTCTTAAAACACAAGCGTGAGCGCATCGGTAAATTGCTACAAATGCACGCCAATGCCCGTGAGGAGATAAGCGAAGCCTATGCCGGTGACATTGCGGCGGTGGTTGGTTTCAAAGAGGTCACCACCGGCGACACCTTAACCGATTTAAATCAGGCATTGGTCTTGGAACGCATGGAATTTCCCGAACCGGTGATTTCAGTGGCGATTGAACCAAAAACCACGGCGGATCAAGAAAAGCTACAGCAGGCGTTGCAGCGCTTGACCTTGGAAGATCCGACTTTTCGCGTCGCTGTTGACTCGGATTCCGGCCAAACCTTGATTTCCGGTATGGGTGAGCTGCATCTGGAGATCATTTTAGACCGCTTGCGGCGGGAGTTTCATGTAGCCGCGAATACCGGCTCGCCGCAGGTGTCCTATCGCGAAAGCATCGCCAAGCCCTCGCAAGCCGAAGGCAAATATGTGAAGCCTGCCGTTACTGGTCGCGGCCAGTATGGGCATGTGGTTTTGGGCTTAACGCCGCAGGATGCGGGTGCTGGTATTGCTTACGAAGTGGCCATGCGTTCGGGTGTTATTCCCAAGGAATTTTTACCGGCGATTGAGCAAGGTGTGCGCGAGCAGCTACGCACCGGTATTTTATTGGGCTATCCCTTGATTGATCTCAAGGTCAGTTTGGTAGATGGTTCTTTCCATGATATTGACTCAAGCGAAATCGCTTATAAAATTGCGGCTTCCCTTGCCCTGCGTGACGCTTTATTACAAGCGGCTTCTTATCTTTTAGAACCCGTTATGAAAGTAGAAGTCTTTGTTCCCAATGAATATCTTGGGGATGTCATGGGGGATATAACCCGTCGCCGTGGCTTGGTGCAAGGTATTGAAGAAGTACTCGGAGGAAGCAATGTCCTTGCGGAAATTCCCCTCTCTGAGCTTTTTGGTTATGCAACAACGTTGCGTTCTTTGACCCAGGGACGCGCTGCCTTTTCTATGGAGTTTTTGCGTTATTCGCAATTGCCTCCGCAACTGTCAGCAGCCATGTTAGGACAGTCAAATAAATAGGGATAAAAGGCTGTCGGTTTTACCAATGGGTTACATAAACTTAAGTATTTTTTTATTTTGAGGTTAGAGCAATGGCAAAAGAAAAATTTGAACGTACCAAGCCCCACGTGAACGTGGGTACTATCGGTCACGTTGATCATGGTAAGACAACTCTGACGGCGGCATTGGCAACCATTATGGCAAAAGCGCACGGCGGCGAAGCAAAAAGCTATGCTCAAATTGATAATGCACCGGAGGAAAAAGCGCGTGGTATTACCATCAACACTTCCCACGTCGAATACGAATCCGAGAATCGTCACTACGCCCACGTGGACTGCCCAGGTCACGCCGACTATGTAAAAAACATGATCACCGGCGCGGCGCAAATGGACGGCGCGATTTTGGTTTGTAGTGCTGCCGATGGTCCAATGCCGCAAACCCGCGAGCATATTTTGTTGTCACGTCAGGTTGGCGTGCCTTATATCGTGGTGTTCTTAAATAAAGCTGACATGGTGGATGATGCCGAACTTTTAGAGCTAGTTGAGCTTGAAGTTCGTGATTTGTTAAATAAATATAAATTCCCAGGCGATGACACGCCGGTGGTTATCGGTTCAGCCTTAAAGGCTTTGGAAGGCGACGAAAGCGACATTGGTATTCCTGCTATCCAGAAACTGGTAGCGGCTATGGACAGTTATATTCCTGAGCCTGAGCGTGCTATTGATGGCGCCTTCTTGATGCCGATTGAAGATGTGTTTTCGATTTCAGGTCGGGGTACGGTTGTCACCGGTCGGATTGAGCGCGGCATTGTGAAAGTTGGTGGAGAAATTGAAATCGTTGGTATTCGCGAGACTGTCAAAACCACTTGTACCGGCGTTGAGATGTTCCGCAAATTATTAGACGAAGGCCGCGCTGGCGATAACGTCGGTATTTTGTTGCGTGGTACCAAACGCGAAGACGTGGAACGGGGTCAAGTATTAGCGAAGCCAAACTCAATCAAACCACATACCAAGTTTGTCTCCGAAGTCTATGTTTTATCGAAAGACGAAGGCGGTCGCCACACGCCATTCTTCAAAGGCTATCGGCCACAGTTTTATTTCCGTACCACCGATGTCACCGGCTCCATTGAATTACCGGAAGGCGTGGAAATGGTGATGCCCGGTGACAACATCCAGATGGTAGTAACTTTGATCGCACCTATTGCGATGGAAGACGGTTTGCGCTTTGCGATTCGTGAAGGCGGTCGCACGGTAGGTGCGGGCGTTGTAGCAAAAATTCTTGAGTAATCAATGAGTAAAAATAGTCAGCGTATTCGCATCCGCCTGCGTGCTTTTGATTACCGCTTGATTGATCGCGCCTCTCGGGAGATTGTCGAAACCGCCAAGCGCACCGGTGCTGTGGTACATGGCCCAATTCCTTTGCCGACACGCATCGAGCGCACCACCTTGCTAGTTTCGCCGCATGTGGATAAAGACGCCCGTGATCAGTACGAAGTGCGTACTTATAAGCGTTTGATGGATATCATTAACCCCACTGACAAAACTGTGGATGCCTTAATGAAACTCGATCTAGCCGCCGGCGTTGATGTCAAAATCAAACTAAGCGAAATATAACTTTCGGTATTTTCAATGAAGTTAGCCCGAGGCACCGCGATGCTTCGGGCTATCTTTATTCCGTTTAAGATTAAGAGGTCAAAGGTATGACATTGGGAATTGTTGGAAAGAAACTCGGGATGACGCGGGTCTTTCAAAAAGATGGGACAAGTGTGCCGGTGACTGTCGTTGCCGTGCAGCCCAACCGTGTTACCCAGATTAAAACTTCGGAAAAAGAAGGCCATAGCGCCATCCAAGTGACCACCGGCTCAAAAAAAGCCTCACGGGTCAACAAACCCGAAGGTGGGCATTTTGCCAAAGCCGGCGTCGTGGCAGGGCAAGGTTTATGGGAATTTGCCTTGCCTGAAGCTGATTTGGCTAACTTTGCCTTAGCTTCTGAAATTACAGTAGAAATTTTCAAAGAAGGCCAATTTGTTGATGTGCAAGGGCGAAGCATTGGGAAGGGCTTTGCAGGCGTTATCAAGCGTCACAACTTTTCCATGCAGGACGCCACCCACGGGAACTCGCGTTCGCATCGGGCAGCCGGTTCGACCGGTCAAAACCAAAGTCCAGGCCGCGTCTTTAAGAACAAACGTATGCCTGGGCATATGGGCAATGAAACCTGCACCGTACAAAACTTAAAAGTCGTGCAGATTGACGTGGAAAAAGGCTTGCTGTTGATCAAGGGAGCGATTCCCGGTCACAAAGGCGGCTTTGTCGTAGTCAAGCCGGCGGTAAAAAAACCGCTACCGGCTGCTTAAAGGATAGAACCTCATGATTTTAGAAACTAAAGATGGCAAAACCTTGAGCGTTTCTGATCAAGTTTTTGCAGTGGATTTCAATGAACCTTTGATCCATCAAACCATTACCGCCTATCTTGCCGGTGCGCGTGCCGGTACCAAGGCACAAAAAACCCGCTCGGAAGTTGCCGGTGGTGGCCGCAAACCTTGGCGACAAAAAGGCACCGGTAATGCCCGTGCTGGTACGATACGTAGCCCATTGTGGCGCAAAGGCGGCAAAGTTTTTGCTGCCAAGCCGCGCAGTTTTGAACAGAAGCTCAATAAAAAAATGTATCGTCAAGCGATGCGTTCCATCGTTTCGCAACTTTTGCGTCAAGATGCGATTTGGTTATTTGAAGACTTCAGTGTACCTGAAGCAAAAACGCGGCTCATGGCAGCCAAACTTGCGGAGCTTGGTGTTAGCAATGTTTTAATTTTAATAGACAAAGAAGATCAAAACCTGATTTTATCCACCCGCAATTTGCCAAATGTGGCTTTGGATTTGGCAACGCATGTTGACCCTTACCATTTGTTGCGTTTTCAAAGAATTATTGCCACAACAGAAGCCATGCGGCAATTGGAGGCACGGTTACAATGAAAATAAAAAGTCATCCGCCCTCAGCTACGCCTTTGCGCGATGTGGTGGTATATCAAACGATCATTGCTCCGCATGTTTCTGAAAAAAGCTCTTTGCTTTCAGAAAAAACCGGCTGTTATACCTTTCGCGTGCACGTGGACGCCGACAAGCAAACCATCAAAAAAGCCCTCGAGCAGCTTTTTAATGTCTCGGTGGTGGCGGTGCGCGTGGTCAATATGGACGGTAAACAAAAGCGCTTTGGGCGGACTTTTGGTCGGCGCAACCATTGGAAAAAAGCCTATGTGCGTCTGGCCGAAGGCCAAACTATCACTTTAATGGAGAGTTAAATGGCCATTATTCATTTAAGACCGATCACCCCCGGGCAGCGGGATGCCAGCAAGTTAGATCGTTCGCATCTGCACAAAGGCCGACCTATCAAAGCCTTAGTTACGCGCAAGATGAAAACGGGTGGTCGCAACAACTTAGGTCGAGTGACGGTGCGTCATCAAGGTGGCGGACATAAACAGTTGTACCGTTTGATTGATTTCAAACGCGATAAAGACGGCATTCCGGCCAAAGTCGAGCGTCTGGAATATGATCCCAATCGCAGCGCCCATATTGCCCTGTTATTGTATCGCGATGGCGAGCGCCGTTACATCATTGCGCCCAATAAAGTCGCCGTGGGTGACGAATTGCAATCAGGCAGTGATGCGCCGATTCGCCCGGGCAATGCCTTGCCTTTACGCAATATTCCAATCGGTAGTTCTATTCATTGCTTGGAGATGCGCCCGGGCAAAGGCGCACAGTTGATTCGTTCTGCCGGAACCTCGGCGCAATTGATCGCTCGCGAATCAAGCTACGCCATCATTCGGATGCGCTCAGGGGAGATGCGGAAAATTCATGTGGATTGCAAGGCGGTTTTAGGCGAAGTTTGCAATGCTGAGCATAACTTGGTGAATCTCGGTAAAGCCGGTGCTAAACGCTGGCGCGGTATTCGGCCAACGGTGCGCGGTGTCGCTATGAACCCGGTCGATCACCCACATGGTGGTGGTGAAGGCCGGACTTCCGGTGGTCGCCATCCGGTCTCACCCTGGGGCACGCCAACCAAGGGTTACAAAACCCGTCACAATAAACGTACCGATAATATGATCGTGCGTCGGCGTAAGAAATAACGGAGGAAATTCATGCCACGTTCTTTGAAAAAAGGGCCTTTTATTGATCACCACTTGTTAAAAAAAGTGGAAGAGGCAGTTGAGAAAAAATCGAAAAAGCCGATTAAAACTTGGTCACGCCGTTCGATGATCCTGCCGGAAATGGTGGGTCTGACCTTGGCGGTTCATAATGGCAAAATTCATATACCGGTGGTTGTCAATGAAAATATGGTTGGTCACAAACTCGGTGAGTTTGCCCTGACCCGTACTTTCAAAGGCCATGTTGCTGATAAAAAAGGAAAATAATCATGACCATTGCCAAGCACCGTTTTGCGCGGATTTCTCCGCAAAAATGCCGATTGGTGGCTGATCAAATTCGCGGCTTACCTGTAGATAAAGCCTTGAATATACTGACTTTTAGCACCAAGAAAGGCGCGCATTTGGTCAAAAAAGTCTTGGAGTCGGCGATTGCTAATGCCGAACATAATGATAGCGCGGATATTGATGAGTTGCGGGTGATGGAAATTCGCGTAGATCAAGGACCGACGCTGAAACGGATGATGCCGCGTGCCAAAGGGCGTGGCGCTCCGATTATGAAGCGCACCAGCCATATCACCATTATTGTAAAAGAGACCTAACGCATGGGACAAAAAGTACATCCGGTCGGCATTCGCCTCGGAATTTCCGCTGATTGGAATTCCAAATGGTATGCCGATGGCAAAGATTTTGCCAAATATGTGCATCAGGATTTTCGCGTGCGGGAATTTCTGCATCAGGAATTAAGTGAGGCTATGATTAGCCGCGTTCAAATTGAAAGACCGGCCAATGCTTTGTTTGTGACCATTCATACCGCCCGTCCGGGTCAGGTCATCGGTCGCAAAGGTGAAGATATTGAAAAACTTCGCAATAAATTATCGGCTTTGCTAAAAATGGATCTGGCGAGCATCAAGATCAATACCGAGGAGATCACCCGACCCGATGCCGATTCTTATCTGGTCGCCAAATCCGTTGCCCAACAATTGGAAAAACGGGTGATGTTCCGCCGCGCCATGAAAAAAGCGGTAACTTCGGCCTTGCGCAGCGGTGCTTTAGGCATTCGTATCAATGTTTCCGGTCGCTTAAACGGTGCGGAAATTGCGCGGATGGAATGGTATCGGGAAGGACGGGTGCCTTTGCATACTTTCCGCGCCGATGTGGACTATGGTTTTGCCGAAGCCTTAACCACCTACGGCATCATTGGCATCAAGGTGTGGATTTTCAAAGG
>CAYWWW010000005.1:105947-153150 GCA_964462205.1 uncultured Cardiobacteriales bacterium | reverse complement strand
TATCTTGGCTTAAACGCTGGCAGGCATCCAGATGCTCGGCCTGTTGCAAAGCGCGAGTTAAACGAATTAAACCAATGCGTTGCAAGGCAAAAAGATCACGTTCGCTCACCATACCGACGACTTTTTGGTCTTTTACAATCGGCAGATGATGAAAACCGCCCGCCAACATCACCAATAAGGCGGCATAGGCCGGAGCTTCCGGTGGCAAATGCTGCACCGGCTCACGCATCACCATGCCAATCGGCGTATCCAAAGCGATTTCCGGCAACAGCACCCGCGATAAAACATCATGCAAAGTCAATAAGCCCTGTAATTCTCCCGCCGTATTGACCACCACCATGCTGCCCACTTGCGCTGCGGACATCTGTTGAAACACCGCACGCAGCGGCGTTTCCGGCAAACAGGTCACCGGCGGACGGCGAAGCAGCGCTGACAAAGGCATCTCTAAACTTTCACTAGTGGCGGAAAGACTGCTTTGTGGCGAAGGTTGCTCTAATAAATGCGCCAGACGACGGGTACAAAAGTCATGAAAAATTTCGCTTTTTTGCAAGAGACTTTCAAAAACTTCCCGACTGATCTCCAAGCAAAAGCTATCCACCGCCGCATAATGGCGGGTACGAATCGGCCGCAAAGACAGCAAGGCACCCAAAGGAAAACTTTCGCCGACGGTCAACTCCCAGGCAGTTTCCCCGTCTTTTTCGCCACGCACAGCACCTTCTTTGATAATCAAAAGTTTATCAACAATGCTGTCTTCCGCATGAATCAGCGCCTTGGCGGCATAAAAACGCAGTTTCGAGGCTTCGGCCAATAACAGAAGCTCGGCCTCGGCCATTTGTGCAAAAGGCGCATGTTGGCGCAGAAACTGCACAATCGGTGCCAGCGCTTCATTAGCCACGGTTTTTAATCAACATCACGCGGATAATCTCCCCGGAAATCGCCGGGGTGATATCCAAAGCCTGGCGTAATTCATCGAGCATCAGATGTTCCTCATCGCTTAACTCGCCGTCGGATAAGGTGATATCCACGGCAAAAGTATAAGCGGTTTCCAACAGGTGCAACGGCAAAGCATCTTTAGCGGCAGCGATGAGACCATCCACGCCATGCACATTGAGATGCTTCAGCATTTGCTGCATCAGCCGTTCATTGTCGGCTGGGGTAAAACTGGCAAATAGCCGCATCCGTGAGAGGTAGCTGACAATGGTAAACACCTCACTATCGACAATCACCCCATCGGCGGCAGCGGCGGCCAAAGCCACGGCAAACATCGCCTCCGGTGGACTTAAATTCAGATCCAATGTCTTTTTTTTCTCTGCTACTTTGCGAAAAAACATAACAATAGCCCTATAAAAAACCACGATAAAATTCATTCATGCCTTAGACGAGCGCAAGCATAGCCAGCAGCGAACACCGCCAACGATTGTATAAAGCCTAATCACGCATTACAATGCGATTTCTGTTTTTATTCAGATGTGTTTTTATTACCTTACCCTTCAGGAGCCGCCATGCAGAAAACTGCTAAACACCTGGTAATGCAACGGCGCTTTAAAAGTCAAGTTGTTACCGATAAGCGCAAAAAAGCCCAAAACCAACGTCTCTCCCAAAACACTTTGAAAAATCTCCGCCGCGAGGCGGATTTCTGCTTAATCTAACTTCTTCTTTTTCTAAAAAATTACATGTTTCTCGCCCTTTTTTCCTCCTTGGCTTTTCTCTTGTCTGCGCTGCTCACCTTTTTGCTTATCAAAAGCGCCAAACACCATAGCTGTCTCCACGATCACCACAGCGGTCAGCAAAAATTCCATCAACAGCTTACGCCTCGCGTCGGCGGCGTGGCCATCTATAGCAGCTTTTGGCTCTTGGCTTTTTTGAGTAGCAACGACAAAACTCTGATAAGCCTGCTTTTTATTGCTTCGTTACCGGTTTTTTTACTCGGTCTGCTGGAAGATATCACCAAAAAAATTTCAACGCGCTGGCGATTTTTCGGCAGTTTGTTCTCGGCGCTGCTCTTTTATCTCTTCACAAAAACAGTATTAGCACGTTTGGATGTTCCTGGCTTGGAAACACTTTGGGAGCTTTTTCAAGCATATCTGCCCTGGCTGGTGGCGGCAGTGACGGTTGTGATGATCACCGGTGTCAGCCAAGCCTTTAATGTCATTGACGGTTACAATGGTCTGATGAGCGGTTATGCCTTGATCGTTGCCTTGGCTTTGGGGAGCTTAAGTCTCTGGCTAAATGATATTTTTCTGGCCAATCTTTATTTTATTTTAGCCGCCAGCCTCCTGGGGTTCTTGGCCTTTAATTATCCTTTGGGGAAAATTTTCTGCGGTGATGGCGGTGCCTATTTTATCGGTTTTTTGCTGGCCGTTTTGACACTATTGCTGGTCGCACGCCAGGAAAGTGTGTCGCCGTGGTTGCCGTTGACGCTTTTGGCCTATCCGGTGGTCGATACGGTTTTTTCCTTGCTGCGCCGTAAGTTTTGGATGAATAAAGCCATGGATCAGCCGGATGCACTGCATTTGCATAGCGTCGTTTTTCGGCGGATCAGCAAACGCTTTTTTTCCAAGCGCAGTTTATTGTGGCAAAATTCAGCGGTTGCGCCGTTTTTCTGGGGACAAGCGCTCATTTTGACGCTCTTGGCGCTGCCGTTTTACAGCGCCTCGCTGTATTTATTATTTTTATTTATTGCCTATACAATTTTTTATTTACTTTGTTATTGGCTATTGTTAAAAAGACCGCGCAACAGAAAATTATTCTATAAACCCAGTTCCTGACTTGCTTTTAACCTTTTGAATTATGAAAGAAAAACCTCTTAACATCTTGATTCTCGGTGGCGATGGCTTTTGTGGCTGGCCTACCGCTCTGCATCTTTCGGCACGCGGTCATAAAGTGGCCATGGTGGATAATCTCTCGCGGCGTAATATTGATAACGAATTGGAATGCCAGTCATTAACGCCAATTCAACCCATGGGCAAACGCTTGGCGACTTGGCAAAAATTAACCGGCAAAACCATTGATTTTTATAATTTCAATGTCGCCGAAAATTATCAAAAACTTTTAAATTTATTAAAAAGCTATCAGCCGGATGCCGTGGTACATTTTGCCGAACAACGCGCCGCGCCGTATTCCATGAAAAGCGCCTACCATAAACGCTACACTATTGACAATAATATCAATGCTACCAATAACTTGCTTGCTGCCATTGTGGACTCCGGCCAAGATATTCATGTGGTGCATTTGGGCACTATGGGTGTCTATGGCTATGGCACCGCTGGAATGCGTATTCCCGAAGGTTATCTGAAGGTTAAAGTCGAAACTGATGCTGGTGATTTAATTGAACAGGAAATTCTCTATCCGGCCAATCCTGGCAGCATCTACCATCTGACCAAAACCCAAGATCAACTGCTGTTTGCCTACTACAACAAAAACGACAAAATCCGCGTCACCGATTTACATCAGGGCATTGTCTGGGGGACGCAAACGGCGGAAACCCGCCTCGATGAAAACCTCATCAATCGCTTTGATTACGATGGGGATTATGGCACTGTGCTCAATCGCTTTTTGATGCAAGCGGCGGTCAATTATCCCTTGACCGTGCATGGCACCGGCGGTCAAACCCGCGCCTTTATTCATATTCAAGACACCGTGCGCTGCATTGAAATCGCCATTGAAAACGCCCCAGAAAAAGGCGAAAAAGTCAAGATTTACAATCAGATGACTGAAACGCATCGCGTGCGCGATTTGGCTAAAATGATTTCCGACATGACCGGTGTCGCCATGCACAATATCGCCAACCCCCGACAAGAAGATGATGAAAATGATCTTTTTGTCGCCAATGATCGCTTTTTGGCCGAAGGTTTAGCGCCGATCACCTTGGCAGCAGGACTGATGGAAGAAGTAACTGAAATCGCTCGAAAATACGCGGATCGTTGCGATTTAAGCAAAATTCCCTGTGTCTCTTATTGGAACCACAGCCGCGCTGAGCAAGCAGGAAAGTGACAAAAAATTCCACCAAGATTGCCAACCATTAACGAAAAAATCGGAGCCGCTATGCTCAAGCAAACCCTACCGGTCTTAATGGCCGGCGGCAGCGGCAGCCGCCTCTGGCCGCTGTCGCGTCGCCACCATCCCAAGCAGTTTTTGCCCTTGTTAAACGATAGCAGTTTGCTTGAAAACACCTTGGCACGACTGCCGAAAACGATGCCAAAGCCAGTAGTGATTTGCCATGAATCACAACGCTTTATGGCCGCCGAAGCCTTACGTCAGCACCAACAAGCAGCCACGATCATTTTGGAAGCCGAAAGCAAAAACACCGCCGCGACCGCTGCCTTGGCCGCCTGGTATGCCGAGTCGCAACATTATGAACAAATTGCACTTTTCCCTGCTGACCATTACCTCGCTGATCACCATGCCTTCGCGCAAGACCTCAATACTGCGGCCAGCGCCGCCGGTCAACAATATCTTGCTACCTTTGGCATCACCCCGACCCACGCCGATACAGGTTTTGGTTATATCCAAGCCGGTTCGCCACTCAAAGCGACATCTGCCGCCTTTCACATTGAACAATTTATTGAAAAACCAGAACTTGCCCGCGCCGAGCAGCTAGTTGCCGCTGGCAACTATTACTGGAACAGCGGCATGTTTATTTTGCCGACAGGTTTATTTTTACAAGAATTAGAAAAATTTGCGCCAGAGATTTTTCACAATTGCCAAAAAGCCTGGCAACAGCGCAGTCAAAGTCTGGATTTTATTCGTCCCGATGCCGGGCATTTTGGCCAATGCCCAAGCATTTCCATTGATTACGCGGTGATGGAAAAAAGCCGCCACGGCATCGTGATGCCGGTGACTTGGCAATGGAGCGATATCGGCAGTTGGCAGGCCTTGTTTCAGTTAGGCGAAAAAGATGCGGAAAACAATGTCGCTTTTGGCGATGTCGTCAGTTTAGCTTCTAAAAACAATTATTTACGCAGCGAACATCGGCTAGTAGCGACCTTTGGCATTGAAGATTTGATCGTCATTGAAACTGCCGATGCGGTGCTCGTGCTGCCGCAAAGCCAGAGCGCGCACTTAAAACAACTGTTAGAACAGCTCAAAGGCCGGAAAGAGCTTGAAAATCATCGTGAAGTGGCACGCCCCTGGGGGAGTTACGAGTGCATAGATGAAGGGAGCCGCTTTCAAGTCAAGCGGCTGACCTTAAACCCAGGCGCACAAATTTCTTTGCAAAAACATCATCATCGCAGTGAGCACTGGGTAGTTGTTACCGGCACCGCCGAAATCACCTGTGATGACAAAGTCTTTTTACTGACCGAAAACCAATCTACTTATATTCCCCTTGGCAGCACGCATCGTTTGCGCAATCCAGGAAAAATTCCTTTGGAAATCATTGAAGTCCAATCAGGAAGCTATCTTGGCGAAGACGATATCGTGCGTTTTGAAGACACTTATGGACGGGTGCAATCATGATCACTTTACCGCTGAAAACACAATGTTTTAAGGCTTACGATGTCCGTGGCCGCCTGCCTGACCAGCTTAATACAAGCCTTGTCTATCGCATTGGCCGCGCTTATGTGGATTTTACCGAAGCCAAAACCGTGGTCGTCGGCCACGATATGCGCCTGTCGAGTCTGGAGTTGACCGAGGCGCTTATCGAAGGTTTGACCGATGCCGGTTGTAGCGTCCGCACCTTGGGACTTTGCGGCACCGAACAAGTCTATTTTGCGACCTTTCACTATGGCTTGGACGGCGGCATCATGGTGACGGCGAGCCACAATCCAGCGGATTACAATGGCTTAAAATTTGTTCGTCAACAATCTCGTCCGATCAGCGCCGACACCGGCTTAAAAGAAATGCAGCAACTGGTGGAAACAGCAGACTACACCGCCAAAGCCGCCAATTTAGGCCAAGTCAGCCCGCTACCCGAAGCCGAAGCCGCCTATATCGAACATCTTTTAGGTTATGTTGACCGCGCTGCCCTGAAACCCCTGCGCCTGGTGGCCAATGCTGGCAATGGCTGTGCCGGACCTATCATGCGCAAACTCTCACCCCATTTACCTTTTCAAATCACTGAAGTTTTTTATGAACCGGACGGCCATTTTCCCAATGGCATCCCCAATCCCATGCTGCCTGAGCGTCGCGAGGATACCGTCCAGGCACTGAAAGCCGCCGCCAATGCCGATTTCGCCATGGCTTGGGATGGCGATTTTGACCGCTGTTTCTTTTTTGATGGCCAAGGCCGTTTTATCGAAGGCTATTATTTAGTTGGCCTCTTGGCGCAAGCCTTTTTAGAAAAATCCCCGGGCAGCGCCATCGTTTATGACCCACGCTTGGTTTGGAATACCGAAACCATCATCGCTGAACACCAAGGTAGCGCTGTGAAAAGCAAAGCCGGACATGCTTTTATCAAAGACATCATGCGACAGCACGATGCCGCTTACGGCGGTGAAATGAGCGCACACCATTATTTCCGCGATTTTGCCTATTGTGATTCCGGGATGATTCCCTGGCTCTTGCTGGCCGAACAATTGAGCAAAAGCGGCAAAAGCCTGGCCGAATTGATAGACGAGCGCCAAGCCTTATTCCCGTGCAGCGGCGAAATCAATTTCACCGTCGCCGATGCCCAAGCGGCTATCGCCACCGTTCAGGCGCATTTTTCCGCGCAAAACCCAAACGTTGATACCACCGATGGCATCGGTTTAGATTTCGGCCAATGGCGCTTTAATTTACGCGCTTCCAATACCGAGCCGGTGATTCGCTTAAACGTCGAAAGTCGCGGCGATGTGAATTTAGTCTGGGAAAAAGTTCAAGAAATCAAAAAGTTAATTTCTTAAATTTTTCTAAACCAGGCGATTAACTTTCCTCCATAACTTTTAAGCGCCACCAAAACTTTACCGGCATGATTTTTTGCCGGTATGGCAATGCCGCAAAAGTCACGAAAGGAAAGCCACGAAATAAAAGTTAGGAAAAAACAAAAAAATGTACCTAGCGCTTGATTTTGGCACCTCGGCACTGAAAGCCGCCATCGTGGACGCACACGGCCAGGTGCTTGAGCAGAGCCGGCTGCCTTGGCCAAGCGCGCTCAGCGCAAGGCCACAGCCGGAAATTTGGTGGCAAGCGCTGGAAAAATTTTTTCTCAGCTTACCGGAAAACTATCGGCAACAGCTCCGGGCGCTGGCCATCGCCGCCACCTCGGGCACCATCGTGGCACTCACTGCCGCACAAACGCCCACCGCCAGCTTTTGGTATGCCGAAGCCTTGCCGCTGCATCCGCAAATTCCAGGCTTTTGTCAACAGCATCCCGACCATCCCGCCGCCAGCGCCAGCAGCGCCTTAAATAAAGCCTTGTACCTACTCGATGAATTTCCAGATACCGCAGCCTTACGCAGCCAAGGCGATTGGTTGACTGGCAAATTGCTTGGCGATTATCGCTTTGGTGACAGCCACAATGCTCTGAAATTGGGTTTTGATCCGGAAAGCGAAAGGTTTTTTGACCTGCCGCTTTCGCCAAAGCTACTGCCAGAAGTTCAGCCACCGCTCACTTTTCTCGGTTCTATCCACGAAACTCTCGCCAACACTTGGCGGCTACCGAAAAACTTGCAAATTTTTACCGGCACGACCGACAGCAACGCCGCCTTTATGGCTTCCGGTGCCGAAGCGCTTGGCGATGCCTTGACCTCCCTTGGCAGCACCTTGGTCTTAAAAATGATCAGCGACGTGGCGATTTTTGACGGCGCTCGCGGCATCTACAGCCATCAGTTTTTTAGGCCAGCCAAGCCAAATCTTCAGCAGCGGCGCAATCCCGAACAGAACAAAGGGAGTGAAGGAAACGAAAAAAATGAAAAAAATGAAAAAAAATTTTTAGTCGGCGGTGCCTCCAATGTCGGCATGGCTATCTTTAACGCCTATTTTTCTGGCGAAGAAATCAAAACTTTCAGCAACTTAACTTATACACAGGCCAGTGGCCTTGACTACTACCCGCTGCTGACACCTGGCGAACGCTTCCCCTTTGCCGATGCAGAAAAGCTACCGAAACTCACCCCGCGACCCGAAAGCCAAGCGCTCTTTTTTCAAGGCATTAGCGAAGGTATCGCCAAAGTCGAATGGCAAGGCTATCAAGCACTAGCGGCGGCTGGCGCACCTTGGCCTAAACAGGTGTTTACGGTGGGCGGTGGGAGTAGCAATGCCTTATTGACGAGGCTACGTGGTCAATATTTTTGTTTACAAAACAGTGCTGACAGCGAAGCTGCCGTTGGCTTGGCGCGGTGGTTGGCGCGGGCATCGGAATGAAGCATTACCAGAATGTACGAGCCGCTGTCATTACTTCCCAATGCAAAAACTGCGAAAGATTTCCCCCAAAAGAGCGTCACTGCTGGTTTTGCCGAGAATCTCCGCTAAAGCCTCATGACTTTGCCGCAAAAAGTCAGCGATGATTTCGCTTTGCGCCGGATAGGCGAGGGCTTTGGCTTGCTCAAGAAAGCTCTCGGCGCGGCGCAAACCCTGAATTTGCCGCGGTCGTGCTAAAAATTCTGCCGGATGTTGCGCGGCCAACAGCCGCTCGGCCAGCGCTTGCCGCAACAGGGACAAACCTTCACCGCTGTGTGCCGACAAAGCCAGCACGGGTGGCACTTCGGAAAGCCAACCGGCAGGTCTTTGGCTTTGGTCAATTTTGCTGATGATGGTCAAGACTTGGCCTTTGACCGGCAATGGACAAGTAGCATCGGCCAAAGACCAGTCTTCGCTGTCAGCGATGAGCCACAGCACTAGGTCAGCCGCTTGACTTAAGGTTTGGCTTTTGGCAATGCCAGCGGCTTCTATGGCATCGTCGGTGCTTTGCCATCCCGCCGTATCCAAAAGTTGCAAGTCGTTACCAGCCAGGTAAAAGGTTTCGCGTAAAAAATCGCGGGTGGTGCCAGGAACGGGACTGACCAAGGCGCGATCTTCACCAAGTAAGGCATTAAACAGCGTGGACTTGCCAGCATTGGGCGCACCGGCCAGCACGACTTTGAACTTATGCAGGAGCTTTTCACTGGCTTGCGCTTCGCCAATCACCGCTGTCAACGCCTGTTCCAGTTGACGCAAATAGCCTTGGTAAGTGCTTGAGGGTAAGCCTGGCACATCATCTTCATCAGGAAAATCCAAGGTTGCTTCTAAAAAAGCACGCAAAAAAAGCATTTTTTCTTGTAATTCCTTGAGGCGTTCAGAAAACACGCCGGTCAAGGATTGTGCAGCAGCTTGCGCAGCAGCCAGATGTTGGCTTTCGATCAAATCGGCGATAGCTTCGGCTTGGTTGAGGTCTATTTTGCCATGCAAAAAAGCACGTTCACTAAATTCGCCAGGAGCTGCCAGACGCACCGCTGGCAGGGTTAAAGCGGCGTGCAACAACGCCGACACCACCACCGGACTGCCATGGACTTGGCATTCCAATACATCCTCACCGGTAAAGGATTGCGGGGCGGGAAAATACAACAGCAAACCTTGATCAAGGACTTGTTCCTGATGATAAAAACAGCGAAAGGCCGCCTGACGCGCTTTCGGTAAGCCGTGCTGGGTCAGCTGTTGCGTCACTTGTGCCAAAGTTTCCCGCGTGCCGGAAAAACGCAAGATCGCCACCCCGCCGCGGCCAGGTGGCGTGGCAGGTGCGACGATGGTTTCTTTCATAACCCTTAACTCATTAGTTTTATATTCAAAGATTTAAGCAGTTTTTGGTTTTTTGCTTGATGTATCCAAAAGTCGCAGCACCCACCATTGCTGGGCGATGGATAAGATATTGTTTACTAACCAATATAAAACCAAACCAGCCGGGAAAAAGGCAAAGAAAAAGGTGAAGATAAAAGGCAAGAAAAGGAAAACTTTTTGCTGCATTGGGTCAAGTGGCGCTGGATTGAGTTTCTGTTGAATAAACATACTCACCCCCATCACAATCGGCAGAATAAACAAGGGGTCACGCGAGGATAAGTCGGGCATCCAGAGGAAGGGGGTAAGACGTAATTCGACGGCTTCCAAAAGCATCCAGTAAAGACCGATAAATACTGGAATTTGAATCAATACCGGCAAACAGCCGCCTAAGGGATTGACTTTTTCGGTGCGGTACAAGTCCATCATCGCCTGTCCCAAACGGGCGCGGTCATCGGCATAGCGTTCTTTGAGCGCTTCTAGCCGCGGTTGCAGTTGCCGCATTCGTCCCAAAGAAACGTAACTCGTGTGCGACAAAGGCGCAAAAGCCAGTTTTATTAAAATCGTCAATAGGATAATCGCCAAGCCCCAACTGTTTATCAGGTCGTGAAAGAGTTTTAATACCCAAAAAAGTGGCTGAGCGATGACGGTGATCCAGCCATAATCCACGCTCAAACCTAAACGTGGCGCGGCAGCATTGAGCTTCTCGGCAATTTTCGGTCCAAGATAAACGGCACTGCTAAGCGTGCTGCGGCTTTGCGCGGGAATACTTTGCGCAGTTTGTAAGGCACCTAAGAGATAAAGACGATCAAAACCGTCATTGCGCACCCGAGAATAGAGTTGCGCTTGTTGATCCTCGGGAACCACCAGTGCGGAAACGAAATAATGCTGCACCATGGCCAACCAGCCGCCGAGTTGCACCAGGTTGAGCGTTTCTTTTTCCATCCGATTAAAATCAAAGCGTTTATACTTTTTATCTTCGCTGTCGTAATACACAGCACCGGTATAAGTATGCATAAACCATTCATTATTGACTTTATGCGCCGTGCGTTGCAGTTGCTGATAGACAGCGCCCACCCAAGTGCGCTCACTTAGGTTTTCGACTTGGTGCTCAATGGTGACTTGATAACTGCCTTGGCGAAAAATAAAAGTTTTGGTGACTTTGATCTGCTTTTCGGCATCTTCCCAAAACAATGGCACACGCAATTCTTCTCCTGCTAACTGAAACGCCTTAGCTTCAGCACGGTAAGCATCCCGATGCGTGGGCGCCGGCAGCCCTTCGGCAGCGCGCAAACCCGATTGCAGGACGTGGATGCGGCCTGGGCGGTCATCGAGAAGCCGAAAAGGCAGGTCAGGTTGTTGCAAACTCTGCGGATAGGCGGTGAGGTCAAGACGGGTGATGCTGCCACCGATGGGGTCAATGGTCAGGCTAAACACGTCGGTGGTCACTGTGATACCCTCACCTGTCGCTTCTGGCAGTGGTTTTAAGGCTGGTTGGGCATGATCGGGTGGCAGCACTGGCAAATCTGGAATGTCGTCCGCCAATGCCGGTGGCAAGCCTTCTGCGGCTATCGTTGCGTTGCCTGTGGTTTCAGGGGAGACAAGCGGAGTCGTTTCGGCGCTGGCCGCTGGAGTCGCGGGGTTTTTTTCTTCCACCCAGGCTTGGAAGAGCAGTACTCCTAAAAGAATCAAGGTGCCGATATAAATCAGACGCAAGTCATTCATAAGTTTAATAATTATTTATTTAAAGTTTTTTCGGGAACTGGATCATAGCCACCTGGCTGCCAAGGATGGCAACGGCACAGACGACGACAGGCCAAAAGACTACCACGTCCCGCACCAAAGCGCTCTATGGCTTCAAGTGCATAGGCCGAGCAGGTGGGGAAAAAACGGCATTGTGAGCCAAGATAAGGACTTAAGAAAAAACGGTAAGCTTTTATTGCGAGAAGAAGCAACGCTTTCATAGCTGTTCGTGATTGATAAACAGAGAAAAAAAACTTGGCAGCGCTTGCTTGAGTTGCTCTTTTTGCCAAGTCATATCGAAAAACTTTTTATAAGATACGAAAACAATATCAACAGGATAGAGGTTTGGCACCATCAAGCGAAAATGCTCGCGCAACAAACGCTTAATAGTATTACGGTCAACAGCCGAGGGTAGATGCCGTCGCGACAGCGCCATGCCAAGACGTGCCTGCGAACCCGCCGCAACCACTACCCGCGCCATAAGTACCTTGCCGACAGCATAGCGACAAGGGGCAGCCAAGATTCTTTGGTAGTCCGAAGCATTGGTAATGCGAACTTGACGCGAAAAGGCATTTTTTTTCAAAAGATCGTCAAGGTTTATTGCGCGCTCAGATCAGGCCGAAAGCCTTTGACGACCTGAACGGCGACGTGCATTGATAATGGCGCGTCCGGTACGGGTGCGCATCCGCGCACGAAAACCGTGCGTACGTTTGCGATGAATAACACTGGGTTGATAAGTACGTTTCATGGCACTGGCTACTTAAAAAGCCGCTAAAGGTACAAGTGTAAGAATAATTTGTCAATTAAGCCGTGCATCTCGCTGTAGCAGGGATGCCGAACCCTTGAGGACAAGGTGAATGAAAAATCCAGAACTGATTTGGAATGACGTGATAAAAGAATTACAGGATCAATGTGCTCATAATGAAGAATTTTTATCGTGGATCACAGGTTTATACTTTGAATACAAGGGGGATGCTTTTCTTGTACATTGTCAAAATATCTATTTTCTGAACGGTTTTCGAGAAAAATGCTGGGAAACCATGCAGAAGTTACTTCATGCGCACACGGGATTGCCTTTAGCCAATATCACGCTTGGTCTCGATAGCGGACAAAAGCCAGTGCTACAAAAACAGCGAGTACTGGCAGTAAAAACCGTGGAAACTTTGGAAAATAAAGAAATAAATGCAGAGGATAGAGAAAGCGCTTCTGAAAGTGCCGAAGTGGAAAGCAATCTCAACCCTAGCTTTAATTTTGACAATTTTATTGAAGGTAAATCCAACCAACTGGCCAGAGCCGCCGCCATACACGTCGCACAGAATCCAGGTAAAGCCTATAATCCCTTTTTTATTTATGGGGATGTAGGTTTAGGTAAGACGCATTTAATGCATGCCACTGGCAAAATGATTCGTGAACTTTATCCCAAGACACGGGTGCTTTATTTACATTCAGAAAGATTTGTTGCGGATGTCATCAAGGCATTGGAATGCAAAACCCTAGCAAATTTTAAGCATTATTATCGGAATATAGATGCCTTATTGATTGATGATGTACAGTTTTTGGCAGGTAAGGACCGCTCGCAAGAAGAGTTTTTTTATTTATTTAATACGTTAGTTGAAGGTCAGTCGCAGATTATTTTAACCAGTGATACCTATCCTTCGGAAATAAGGGGAGTTGCCAATCGCTTAAAATCTCGTTTCAGCGGTGGGGTAACAACGGCTATCGAAAAACCCGATTTAGAAACACGAGTAGCGATTTTGCAAAATAAAGCAAAAGCAGAGCAGGTGGAAATTAGCTATGAGATCGCCTTTGCTATTGCCGAACGCTTTGACAGCAACATTCGTGAGCTAGAAGGAGCTTTTCGGAAAGTCATAGCCAGCCGGAATCTGACGGGCACAACCATCAGTTTGGAAACGGTTGTGGAATTACTCAGGGATAATCCCGGGAAAGAACTCGGTGGTAAGGTATCCATTGAAGCCGTGCAACTGGCAACTTGTAATTTTTTTAATGTTCCCTTGGTGGATTTATTATCCGAGAAACGTGAGCGACAGGTCGCACGGCCAAGGCAGATAGCCATGAGCCTGTGTAAGGATATTACCGGTGCGAGTTTACAGGAAATCGGCAAAGCTTTTGGTGGACGTGATCACACAACGGTGCTTCATGCAGCAAAAAAGGTGAAATCTTTGCTCGAAACTGACACCGAGATCAAAGAAAGTTTTTATCAGCTCAAAAAAAAACTTATCGAAAAGTAGCTTTTTGCAGATTGGCTTGTGGATAAGTCTGTGGATAAGTCTGTGGATAACTTGTGGGCAAAATGTGAATAACTTTTTTCAAGGCAAGTTATCCACAAGTTATCCACATAGTTATCCACAATGCAATGTACTGATTTTTATTAAAAATGATGTCAAAAAAGGCGAGTTATCCACATCTATTCTTATCATCATAAGAAAGTATAGTCTTAATAGTTATAGTACAGCGCGCCCGCAAGCAGGCGTTATTCTACTTGCTGTTCATAAAAAAGTCAATTCTTGCATTTAACTATTTTTTGCCTATGCTTGCTACCTTTATCAGCATGACTATAGCGACCTAAAGATGAAAATCGTTGTTGAACGTTTAGCAATTCTGCCTGCACTGCAAAAGGTCATTGGTGCTATAGAAAAAAAACAAACCTTGTCTATTTTAACCAATGTGCTGATTGAAAATAAAAACGAAAATAAAATATCTCTGACCTGCACAGACTTAGAAATCCAAATTATTTCGCAATGCCAATGTGTTGAAATAGATGACCTAACTTCAATCGTTTTACCAGCAAAAAAACTTTTTGACATCACAAAAAGTTTTGATGAAAACGCAATAATAACTTTAACGTCTAGCCAAGAAAAAATAAAAATTACTTCAGAAAGTTCGGAATACAAATTAAACACGGAATATTATCAAGAATTTCCTAAGATCACCGAATCTACAAGTGAAGGTTACTTTGAAATAAGTAGAATAAACTTCCAAAGTGCTATACAAAAAGTTATTTTTGCAGTTGCAGATCAAGATATTAGATATTATTTGAACGGTGTACTAATTGATATAAAATCAGAAGATAATCATTTAGCTTTTGTCGGCACAGATGGTCACCGTCTATCTTTAGCAAAAGCACTTTCAGAAAAAATCCATCTTGATGAGAGTCTTCAAAGAAAGCGTATCTTAATTCCTAAGAAAGCAGCAAATGAGCTAATACGATTATTAGAAAAGAATGTCGGCAAGCAAGATATTATTACAGCAAACATCCAACAAAATCATATTTCTTTTGAATTTGAAGAATTTTCTTTTATCAGCAAACTGATAGAAGGCGAGTTCCCTGTTTATGAAAAACTACTTAAGAAAACAGAAACTTCTTTGTTAACCTTTCCTAAAAAAGATCTCTTAAAAATGCTTAACAAGGCTTTAATTATCAGCGATGAAAGAAATAAAAGCATGACTTGGTTTATTTCAGAAGATACATTAAAAATAGAAGTTTCTAGTGAAAATCAATACTTTTCTGATCATCTAAGTGTCAGTTCAAACAAATCAGAAGAAATTGCCTTTAACATAAGATACATCAAAGAATTTCTTGAACAAGCTGAAGATGAAACCATATCTATGCAATTCAATGACAACAATAGCTCATCACTTTTAACAGAAAAAGCAGGAAACTATCAATATCTAGTAATGCCAGTAAAAGTATAATTTTTATATTTAGCTATGAGTTATAAAATTGAATTTAATGATGGTAACAGTAGCTTTCTTTGTCGTGACGACGAGACTATTTTAGAAGCAGCACTGTCAGCGGGAATAAATATTCCTTATAGTTGTCGTCAAGGAAGTTGTAAAAGCTGCATTATCAAAAAGTTATCTGGCGAAATTGATTACATCAAATCTGATTTTTTCCAGGAAAATCAAAAAAACATTATTAGTTGCCAAGCATATCCTTTAACAGATTTAGTTTTGGACCTAAATGAAAAAGCAATAAATGCAGGTATTAATGTTAAAACTTTACCCACACGCATTGCTTCTATTGAAAGAAAAAAAAGTACAACTATTCTGCAATTAAAACTACCCTCACATGAAAAGTTTAGTTTTTTGCCTGGTCAGTATCTAAATATTCTTCTTAAAAACAACCAAAAACGCGCCTATTCAATTGCAAGCAGGCTAGAAGAAAGCTATCTTGAACTACACATTAAATTTTATGAAAATGGCCTATTCAGTGATATATTGTTAAGCAATTTAAAAGTAGGTGACTTACTAAGAATAGAAGGTCCTTTAGGTAGTTTTAATTGGCATTTCAATGAAAGGCCGGTTTTATTTATTGCCTCAGGAACTGGATTTGCACCTATTTGCAGTATGCTTAAAACACATCTCGCGTCTTTCAAACATCCAGTTCATTTTTACTGGATTCTTAAAGAAGAAGACCACCTTTATTCTTCTTTGCCAATACAATGGCAAGAACAATTTTCACAGTTTAAGTTTTTTCCTTTTATAAGAAAACAACAACAAAACCCAATACACCAAACTTTGCTAACCCATTACCCAGATTTGAAAAAATTTGATATTTATCTCTGTGGTAATGAAAATATGATAGAAACAACGCGCAATGCCTTACGTGAAGAAAAATTTTCTGAAGAGCAAATTTTTGTAGATAAGTTTTTATCTACAGGTTCGTATTAGCATAATCAGCCAATCGAGAACGTTCTCCTCTTTGTAAAGTAATATGTGCTGCATGTTGCCAATTTTGAAAGTGTTTTACTGCATAAGTCAGGCCAGAAGATAGTGCATTAAGGTATGGCGTATCAATTTGCGACAAATTACCAAGACAAATAACTTTTGTGCCTAAACCGGCACGAGTAATCAGTGCTTTCAACTGTGTAGCAGTTAAATTCTGTGCTTCATCAATGATAAGATAGCGCTCTATAAAAGTCCGACCACGCATAAAATTGATAGTACGCATCTTAATGCGATTACCGATCATATCTTGTTGAGATAATTTTAACCAGTTACTACTTCTTTCGCTTTTTGCTAATATTTCAAGGTTATCGGTCAAGGCTCCCATCCATGGTGCCATTTTCTCTTCTTCACTGCCTGGCAAAAAACCAATATCTTCACCAATCGCAATAGTGTTTCTAGTAATGATAATTTCTTTATACAAGTTTTTTTCAAAGACTTGTGTTAAACCTGCTGCCAATGCCAAAAGCGTTTTACCTGTCCCAGCAGAACCCAAAATAGTAATAAAATCAATATCAGGATTGACTAAAAAATTGAGACAAATATTTTGTTCTCGATTTTTTGCATGAATACCCCAGATATTTCTACTATTACTATAAAAATTTATTAAAGGCTCTAATTCAAGCTGCTTATTTTCATAACATATATTACATATTCTGTACTCATGGTTTTGGTCATAAATCACTTGATTTATTTTCCAAGAGTAGGCGCTAAAATCTTTTATAGTTAACAATAAACGATCTTTATATTGTTGATTAGATGAAAACTGTCTTGTATTTTCTTGCCAAAAATACTCTGGTAACGCTAAAAATCCTGTCGGTAATATTTCTGCATCTTCAATCGGACGATCATTATGATAATCTTCAACATGGATACCACTTAATTTGCCATAAATACGAAGATAAGCATCTTTAGTAACCAAGGTAATGCTTTCATCTGTTTTTGATTTTTCTTGAACAATTTTAATTATTTTATCATTATAATAATTATCTATTTCTTGATCTGCTTGGATATCAATAAATAAACGTCCTTGGCTATCATAAGCTTGCCCAAAAACATGCAAAGATAGGCGAATGCCCTCTGTAATTTTTTCGGTGGTTTTTTTTAAAAGATCATCAACTATTTGAATAAGTTGGCGTGCGTTTCGTGATTCTTCTGTACTACCTACTTTATGTTGATTTAATTTAGCAAAAATCAAACCGGGTAAATAGATATTGTGTTTTTGGAAACGAAAAATGGATAATGGATCTTGAAGTAAAACATTTGTATCAAGAATAAAAAGTTTAGCAGTCATATAAATATCAAAAAAAAAATAAAAAGGCTGTGCTGACGGTTTTGAAAGAATTATAATAGCTTTTACCGAAAGGCTCTAATTTGTTTTAAGGATATTTATGAATTTTCTTCAGGACTGGATGGCGCATGGTCTCCTCCAACAACAAACACATGATGTAGAACTGGTTGATCATCTTCAGGAAAAAAGAGTTTTTTATGCAGGTTTTGATCCAACCGCTGATAGCCTGCATATTGGTCATTTGCTGCCTCTTTTGGCTTTACGCCGCGTACAATTAGCCAGGCATGTCCCCATTGTTTTGATTGGTGGCGGCACAGCTTTGATCGGTGATCCTAGCGGTAAAAGTCAAGAGAGAAATCTGCAAAATGTTGAGACAGTTATGAATTGGAGTGAGAAAATTCAACAACAAGCTGCACGTTTTATTGATTTTGATAATAAAAATGCTATTATTTCCAATAATTATCAATGGATTGGTGAAGCGCGTTTGATAGACTTTTTGCGCGATATTGGTAAATCTTTTTCAGTAAATGCGATGCTCCAAAAAGATTCCGTAAAAGGCCGTATTAGTCGAGAAGGTGAAGGTATTTCCTTCACCGAATTTTCTTACTCTTTGTTACAATCTTTTGATTTTCTTCAGCTCTTTAGAAGGCATCATTGTACAATTCAACTGGGTGGTAGTGATCAATGGGGTAATATTGTTTCAGGCATAGACCTTATCCGCCGTCAAGAAGGAGCGCAAGTCTTTGGTATTACTATGCCTTTAGTAACCAAAGCCGATGGCACTAAGTTTGGCAAAACCGAGTCAGGAGCTATTTGGTTGGAAGGAGAAAAGACCTCTTCCTATAAAATGTATCAATTTTGGCTTAATACTTCGGATGCTGATGTCATTAAATTTATTAAATACTTTACCTTTCTGCCTTGGAAAGATATTGCTGAATTACAACAAACACTTGAACTGCATCCAGAAAAACGCCAGGCGCAAATGGTTTTGGCGCAAGAAGTAACCCGCTTAGTGCATGGGGATGTCGGATTAAATACAGCAGAAAAAATTACGCAAGCATTTTTTCAAGGAACTTTAACTAGGCTTTCTGAAAAGGATTTGGCGGCCATTTTTTCTGAAGAGGAAATTGCACAATTGCCTTTTATAGAAACAGTTACCTTGCTTGATCTGGTGTTGGCCGCAGCGGTTGCCACTTCAAAAAGTCAAGCTAGACAATTGATTCAATCAGCGGCGATAGCCATTAACGAAGAAAAAATTATTGATGAAAAACAGGCTTTTTCCCGCGAACAGGCTTTGTTCGGCAAATATTTTTTGCTGCGGAAAGGTAAAAAAGAATATCGTCTATTACGTTGGCCAAAAATGTAATTGATTTATAAAAATAGCGGCTAATAGACAAAAGGCTTTTTTTCGCCGATAGACGGTGGTAAATTTTTTTGCATCTTTTGTTAGCATAGCCTGGCCTTTTCGGGCAACTTTCAAAAAAAATCAAGAGGCTATATGAAAAACTTGTTAGTAAAAATCACCCTTGCCTGCTTTTTAAGCATCACCTTCGCGCTAGCTTTGGCGCAAACATCCAATGGTTGTGGTGCGCAAAGTTTGCCGGATTTTGTTCCTGATGCGCCGCTATTGGTTTGGTTGCCGAGTTTGGGCAAACAGGATATTTTTCGTCCCGCTTGTGACACGCATGATTATTGCTATGGCAATACCAGCCAAAGCCAAGATGCCTGCGATCAGCAATTTTATCGTGATTTATTAGCAGCCTGTGATCAATTAAATCGGGAAATGGCTGGCCAATGGATTGCCAGCACCGTTTATGGCCATTGTCAACGCACTGCCTATCTTTATTACAAAGCCGTTTCTGAATTTGGCGCTATGGCTAAAACTGGCACAGTTGCTGGCAAAATCACCAGTGTGCGTCACCGCCGCATCAAAGATTGGTTAGGGGATGATGAATTTGAAGCCTGCGTTTCTTTCCAAAACACAGGCACTATCAATGCCGAATATCGAATATTGTTATACAGCAGCCGCAACACTTTAATTGACACCGAACCCGATACCTATTGGCAAGATATTCGCACTGGTGGTGCTTCGACAATTTGCGTTGGTACTGATGGAATTTGGCCATCTATCAGTGATTTAGGCTTAAATTATCGTGTTGAATTACATGCACAGGGTAAAGGCAAAATGGATAGCCGGACTGCTGCTGTGCCACGTTAATTTTTTGCTTTTAACTTTTTCTGGAAAGTTCGATAAGCCTGTTATATGACAGGCTTTTTTATGGATATTTTAAGGCTGGGTATTGATCATTTGTGGTAAGGCAAATAAGGGGTCTTCTGGTAAGTTAAGACTGAGGAAAATATTTTTTAAGCGTTGATTATCAGCAATAAATTTAACTACTTCTACACTTCTGGCCGGAGCGATGCTTATCTTGTTTTGTTTTTTTAGAAGAAGTTGCAAGCGTTCTGCTAAAGCAAACAAGGTAGTGCCTTGCCCGCAGCCGATATTGATGGGTGCCGTTAAAAAAGCTGGATTTTGCAAGGCTTCAATAAAAATATCAATCACTTGATCAATATAAATAAAGTCTATTAGCTGCTGTCCGCCAAAGATAGTAATCTCTTGATCTTGTGACAATTTTTCTAAAAAAATTGGAATAACGCGATTAAAATCACGAGTGCCATAGACATTGGCTAAACGAAAAATCACTACTGGTAAATCATGAATGTTATTAAATACTTCGCAGTATTTTTCACCCGCAATTTTGCTGGCGCCATAAGCGTTTTTGCCGGTTAAGGGTGTGTTTTCGGCGACAGGTAATTGGCTTGCTTCGCCATAGACTTCGCGGGAAGAACTAAAAATAACCTTTTTAATACCTATGTCTTTTGCCGCTTCTAAAACATTAAAAGTGCCTAACACATTGCTTTCAAAAGAGTAACGTAAGTCAGTCACCGCGCCCATAACATTGGATTGTGCTGCCAGGTGATAAACCATCTCGCAGTCCGTCATCGCCGCTTTTAGGCTTGGTTGATCGCGGATGTCGCCTTCAATAATGGAAAGGTTAGGATGGTTATGCCATGGCGATAAATTTTCACGCTTTCCTCGAAAGAAATTATCATAAACAACGACTTGGTTATTTAGATTTAATAGACGGTCGGTTAAATGACTGCCAATAAAGCCCGCGCCGCCGGTGATGAAGATTTTCATAAGGTTCCTTTTTCTGTTTTAACAACTCTTTTTTTGACGGCTTGTGCTGGGTTGCCGCTATAAATTGTCCAAGGTTCTAAGTTGTGGCTGGTAACGCTGCCTAAGCCTAAAACTGCGCCTTTTCCTATAGTTACACCTGGTCCAACAACGCTATAGGCAGCAAGCCAACTGCTTTCTTTAATAATGATTGGCGCTGGCATAAGCGCAAAATTAGGATGCGTCCAATCGTGATTGCCGGTGCAAAGATAAACCCCTTGCGAAATGCAGACCTGACTTTCGATAGTGACAGGCGCGATATTATCCAGCCAAGCCGCTTCGCCTAGCCAAACATAATCCCCTATAGTTAAGCGCCAAGGAAATTTAATGCGTACTTTGGGTTTTATGCGTACACCTTGGCCGATGCTTGCGCCAAAAATTTTTAATAGACTTACTTTAATCGCCGAAAAAGGAAGCAGATAGCTGCTAAAGAGTGGTGCGCCAAGAAAATACCAAAGGACTTGTTTCCATAACGGCGCGCCTGGGGTGTAATCGCCTAAAGTATAATTATCTAAGTGCATGTTTATCTTTTTTCTTTTTTAAGCTGTGTTGTTTCAAGTAAGCGTAAATTTAATAAAAGCTCTGCTAGCATTCGTTGAAAAGCATAATACCAGCCTTGCCAGCCATCAAAAATGCCGCGTTTTAAGATAAGACAATAAAAAAACACAATAAAAGGAACCAGTAGGGTATGTTTGCGCAGGCGGTCGGGCAGACTTAATTGGTTACTTGGTGTATTGAGAAGTTTATCAACCTCTAAGGTCATATAGCGATCTTGGGATTGTAGCCAACGGCTTAAGGGCTTGCGGTCATCGTGATGGATGGAATTTTTTAATTTTTTTGCTTGACCTTGTACAACAACACGATGCGCATGACCGTCGTTTTTGTATTCGGCAAAACTTTTACGATATAGCGCTTGGCGTGGTGGCAAAATAGTACCGGTTAAGGGTTTGCCGTAAATACAATACTTAAAAGTTATGTAGTAACCATTGATTGCGTCAGTTGGCTTTATTTCTCTTATTTCTTTAATAAGAGATTCAGTAAGATAGTAATCTGCATCCAAAGAAAGCACCCATTCGGTTTTAATATAAGTTAAACTAAAATTGCATTGCTCAGCAAAACTATCAAATTTCCTTTGTATAACTTCCGCTTGGGGAAATTTTTGAATAATGGACAAAGTGTCATCGCTGCTGTAGCTATCAATAATGACAATACGCCTCGCCCAAGTCAGTTGGGATAAGGTGCGTTCGATGTTGGGCGCTTCGTTGTAGGTAAGAATCAAGGGTGTGATTTTGTCTAGCATCTGTAATGCTCCTGGTAAAATCTAATCATATCTTCTCCAATTTTTTGCCAGGAAAAGTGCGCATCCACTATCTGAGGAGATCGTGCTTGAATAGAAAGTCTTTTTTCAGTTTTTTCAAGTAAAAACTGTATGGAGGATGCTATAGATTGAACGCTGCCATCAACTACTATGCCCAGATCATACTCCTGGATAAAGTTTGCTAACCCAACTTCAGGCGTGGTGATAACCGGACAGCCATAGCTTAACGCTTCTAAAATTACATTGCCGAAGTTTTCGGAATAAGAAGGTAAAACAAAAATATCGGCGGCTTGATACAGTTTGCTTTTTGTTTCTCCATAGATGGCATTATGAAAAAAAACTTTATCTTCAACCTGATATTGCTTTGTCAAGGCGTGCAAAGTGGGCAAGTAATTTTCTTCATCATTTCCGACAATACGCAAATACGCATTATCAATAAACTGCATGGCGGGAATAAGTCTGTCTAAGCCTTTTTTCCAGTTGATACGGCTTAAAAATAAGATCATCTTCCAATCAGAATGCGGCGGGGGGAAGGGGTCTATCGTGGCGGTTGCTGGTGTCTGCGGCATGTCCACACCATTAGCAATGACAACACACGGTGGCAAAACAAAGTTAAAGTCTTTTAATGCGCTTAATTCGGCTTGACTGGTGAGGTGAATCGCAGATGCTTGCGCGATAGTTCTTTTTTCAAAAAGTTGAATCCAAAAATTTTTTATTAAGGTGCTTTTGCGATTGATAAGATCTTTGACCAACATACCTCTTGGGGTTAAAAAATAAGGAATTTGGTATTTTTGCGCATAACGGGCACCCACCAAAGTTGGCCTTAGAAACACCGAATGCAAATGGATAAGATCAAAGCCCTGAATGGTTTTTCTAAGATGCTTTTCTAGTTGAGGGGAGTAATAAATTCGACGCAAAAAGTGTGATGGGAAATACCACACCTTAACGCCTTCTACATCAACTGCTTCTCCTATCGGCACTGCTGAATCTTGATCCCCGTTCACATTGGTTGTGTAAACATGTACTTCATGCCCTAGTTTTACCAAGGCTTTACAAAGTCCATGGACGGAGTAAATGGGGCCGCCATAGCGATAGGCAGGGATATAAGTGGGAACAATATGAAGAATTTTCATTGCGTTATTGAGATTAAGCTTTTTAAGTATTTTTAATGTATGAACTAAGCAATAAAATGATAAATAACGCTATTTGTTACATGCTATAACGCATGACTTTTTCTAGATTTTGTGTTTTTAAAGAGTTGGGACACTACAACTAAGGCAGCAATACCACCTGCAAAGGCTCCTGTTATTTCTTGTAATGTATTTAGATTAAAAATTGGGATAATAGCCAGGATAGGGACAACCCATATGGATACCTGGAACCATTGCCCATGATTGAGATGCAGCCTGGCACGGTAATCTGCTTTAGCAATAATAATGCCTAATATAAAGAAAAAAACAATAACGCCTATTTGTCCAAAACTGATGTAAAGTTCAAATACGCCTCCCGTTCCTACGCTAGTGCCTTCTGCAAAAGAAATGCCGGTATAGTTTGATACCGTATCTTGACCTCCGCCAGTAATAGGTTTCTCAGGCCACAGAATTCTTGGAATCAAGGCAATAGCCGCATTATAAAAACGTTCTCCTTTGGCATAAGAAGCTAAACCGGATTCCAGATAATTGGCAGCCTGGCCGATCAGCGCGCTTTGATTTAGCCTTATATCAATTGCCGTAAAATGCAGCGGGTTTTTGATGTTAAACCATTCAAAGTTTTGAATCAAATTACTGGCAATTTCCTCTGAAGACCCCTGTCCACCCCAGACAAAATCGCGAATGTCCTTACGCTCTTGAATATAGGTTGCGTAAAAGGAGAGAAGAAAATAGGCCATGAAAATGCCAAGTACAAAGTGGTCGAGCTTAATTTTTTTCACTTTTGATAAAACAAACATAAATACTAATACTGGCATAATGAGACTAATGCCAAAGCCTAAGAACCCTTGCAAAAAAATAGTAAAAAGCGGTAAAACAATTAAAGAAATAAGAACGATAAAAAACAAACTTTTGTCTTTCGTGCGATGATAAACCCAGTACAATAAATAAAGACCAATAATCATAAATAAGCTTAAACCTGAAGATAAAGCCGCCCCACTGGGCAGTTTCGATAAAATAGGAGTAAGCAGAAAATAACTGATACTACCAAATAAAAAGTAGCGTAATGCTAGTTTTTTATGATCGTATGGCAAAAGACAAGGATCATTTGGAATTTTTTTATTGTTAAAAATAGTCAAATAAACCAGGATACCAGCGGCAAAACTGAGCAGTGCAGAAGTAGATTGCATCGCACCTAAACCCATAATCGCTACATTGTAATGTCCCGCCAACGAGGAGACGACAATGCCTATGCCATGGGTCATCCATAAATGCGCCAATGCCGTCAGCGCTAGGCCAATGGTAGCGCCCTGTTTGATTTGCAAATAATAGATAACTAAAGGTGCTAAAAACCAAGCGGTTAGATAAAAGTAAGCATAAGGCAATGGTTCTAAGTTATACATAATCAATAGACTGTGTGAATTTTAACAAAATCTTTGGCTGCATCTTCCCAATCACGGGGTGCATAATCATTGTAAACATGATCAACCATTTCTGCTAAGGCTTGACGATGGTTATCGCACCAAAGAAGCTTATCAATAAAGGCTTGAGGATTGCGGATAGGTAAAATCCAGCCGGTTTGTCCTTCTTTAATAAAGTCAGGCGCACCGCAGTTGGTAGTAGCAAGAATAGGCAGTCCTGCGGCATAGGCTTGGCTAAGAACCACGGCAAAGCCATCTTCAATGGTTAAAAAAATAAAAATATCTCCCCAGGCATAAAAACTGGGAAGTTCAAATTGCGGTTGGCGCGGGATAAATTCTATGGACATGCTTTCTTTCTGTATCAATGGTTTGATATTATTGTCAATACTGCCTACAAAACGAAACAGAAAGTTATCTTTCAGTGCCTTGGCAACAGCAAAAAAATCTAGTATGCCTTTTCTAAAAGTGAAAGAGCTAATCATCAGTATCCGCAAAGGTTGCTTCGATAATATCCGCGCCTTTCTTTCGGCAATAATCGATGCATCAGGACGAAATCGGCTGACTTCAGAGGCCAGTGGCAAGACACTAAGTTGATGGGTAGGAATTTGCTGCTCAATAAAAGACCGATAGGCAAAGGACGATAACACTACTATTTTATCTGCCAGGGCATACTCGCGTATTTCTCTTTCTATAATCCATTGGCTTGGTTTTTCGATCATTACCCCTGCACGATTTTCTTCTTCTTTTAACAGCTCGTGTTGGGTTTTGATATGTGCAGACCCTCTTACCAAGGTTTTTATCGGTTTCTTAGTTGTTTTTAGACGGTTTAGGCGATGAAAGACTTTTTCGGCAACGCCACTAAAGACATAGACCACATCGTATTCTTTACTAAGACTATAAGCGACCCAATAGGAAAATAAGTTATGTAAATGCTTTTCAAAAATGGATTGTAAATGCAGCCGATAGATTATTCTTGACAGTAAACCATGGAATAGAAAGCTTTTGATATTTTTTCGAGGAATGCCAAATTTAACAGCAATTTCTTTTGGATAGTTTGTGTATAAATCAACTTCTTGATCTATTTGTAATAAACCTCTGGCTAAATCAAAGGCATCAAAGCGTCCATGGACGACGATGGCGATTTTCATAATTATTTCTTAAAGTTCTATGTTGAGCATGCTTTGCAATCTATCCTTATAGCGATGCGGATGTTGCGTAATATGTTGATAACAATGCTCTGCCAAGCGTTCTCTTTCTTGCGGATGATCAAGTAACCATTGGGCGTTTTTAATCATCTCCTCGATAGAGACAAAATAGAGAACATTTTGTTTGTCTTCACCAAAAATATTTTGATGTTCTGCCGTTTTTTCTACCAAAAAACAGCCTTTCATGGCCGGCACTTCAAAGCTACGCATGGCATGGCCATCACGATTGGCATGTCTGCCAATGCCTAAGCAGATTTTTGCTTCACTGACGGCTTTGCGAGTAGTTGTAGGATCTGCGTAGCCTCTGTGGTAAGGCTTGGTGATAGCATAGCGATCCCAGTAACCACCCCACAACGCCACCGCAAAGCCTGCTTCAATCAACGGTTTCATATACTGTACTCGGTCTTTGTCTGCACCGCCGATGAATAACACATCGCAACTATATTTTTCTTTTTCCTCTACATTTGCTGATTCAGGAAAATGAATTTCTGGCGCATAGGCGAAGGGGAGATAAGATGTTTTGACGCCTATTTCTTTTAAATCGCTCATATTTCCTTGGCGTGGCGAAAAAACATGGTCGTAATGTGGCAGACTATGCAGGAACCAAGGAGCATAGTGTTGTTTATTAAAAGGATCATCGGTAAGAAAGTTATAGCGTTTTACGCCTAAGTCGCCAATTTTTTTTAGAGAGGATGCATTGATGGGGGCTATCCCCGTTGTTAAGAGATAATGAATTTGATTTTTATGGCAAAGTTCATAAACTTCTTTGCTAAAATTGTCCAATTGTGTAGGACGGCGCCCATTTAGCCACCAATTCCATTTTTGTAATAATTTGGAACCAGCAAAAGCCTGCTTAGTAGAGAGGGTGTAAGTGTGCAGTTGCAAATTTTCTGCTGCATTGAAAAAATGTGCACCAATATGGAAAGGGGCAAAGTCTCCAAGAATAGCGATTTTATGATTTTGTAATGTGTTCATGATATGCCTGAGCAATGCCTTGTGCTGCATTGAAAATACTAAACTTTTCAATATGTTTTACGCAGTTTTTATAAGTATCAGCGTGATTAAGTAAATCCATGCTTTTTAGTAAAGTCTTGCTAAGATTTTCAACGGAGCCGCTTTCAAAAATATGTCCGGTAATAGATTTGAGAATTAAATCCGGCGCGCAACCTACTTGATCGGAGATAACACAGGGTAAGCCATGATGTAGCGCTTCATTTACCACTAAGCCCCAGGTCTCTGAAAAACGGCTAGGCAAAACAAATAGGTCTGCGGCATGGTAAAAAGGACTTAACTGACTTTGATTATGAAAACCGGCAAAAATTACTGACAATGCTGGTTCAGCTTCTGCTTGTTGCCTTAAAGCGTTTTCCAATTCTCCAGCACCCAAAAAAAGAACAACGATTTTTTTTTGTAGCTCACTAGGAAGTTCTTTAACGGCTTGGATTAGTAAATCTGGACCCTTGCGATAACTAAGTTTTCCTGAAAATAAAATAACGATTTTTTCTTGATTAAGATTATGTTTTTCACGAAGCTGCTGACGTAGTTGCTGGTGATTTTCTTCTCCTAGTTGGAAGTTTTTACTGTCAACGCAATAGGGAGAAAAGGTTAAGCGTTTGTCCTCTATGCCAAGCGCTTTATAATGTTGCTCTGAGTGTTGTCCAATATACAGTAACTTATCAAACTGTTGATAAAACCGTTTTAGTATTTCTTTACGTAGCCAAGTTTTTAATGGGTGACGATCAAGAGCATGATCGGTAGTTTCGGCGCGAAATAACCGATGATATTTCTGCTTGTTTTTTAAGAGCGTAATAAAAGCAGCACGATGAAAAGGTAGGCTATAACCTGTTAGCATTATTGCTTTTGGTTGAATTTCATCTAAAATTTTTTCAAAATCAGTAGCTTTAGGGCGAAGCTTTTCCGGTGTGTTGATGCCATTATCGCGAATATGCGAGAGAAAAATAGGTTGATAGCCCGACAATAAATCACCATCCCACTGTACTGCTGTATTGAATTCTTGGTCGTGGTAGCCGGCTACACTAAAGTCTGAACCAAAAACGACAGTTATTTCAATATTAAACTCTTGTTGTAGCAGACGATAGACCGGCACATGGTACTGAATAGGATGGGTAGCGAAGATAAGTAGCGACATAGTTATAATTCTGTATCAATATGTTTTAACACGGGTTGAAATTGTTTTTCATAATGCCATTCCTGTAAAATCCTTGCTCTGCCTGCTTCACCCATCTGTTCTAGCTTTTCTACATCCGCAAGTAAGGCGTTGATGGCATTGGCAATGCTTTCTGAGTCTTCAGGATGGCAAGATAGTCCATAATTAGGTTGTTCATACATGACCTTCCATTCAGGTAAATCCGATATCAGCAATGCCATGCCACAGGCAAGATAATCAAAAGGTTTATTTGAAGCCCCCAGCATGTAACGCATATTGATATCATTAGTTTTCTTGGGTATGAAAGCGATACCAATATGACACTGCATCAGTGCCTCAAGTGCTTGTTTTCTGGACATAGAACCTAAGAAATCTATTCTTTCGCTGATAGAAAACGCCTCAGCCAGCGATAAAAATTCTGCCATATAACCACGAGAGCCAATGGTTTCATAGCCGATGATTTTTAACTTGACGTTATCAGGAAGCCTAGTCATTGCCTGAAGTAGTGTTTTGGGTAAGCGTGTTTGGTTGATTGAACCAAAATAAGCCAAATAGATAGTTTTAGAATCCTTCTTTTCAACAAGCAGGCTTGCTTCGGTCAAGATTGGGAAATTCCAAACTGTCATAAAATTTATATCTTTTTGCGGAAGGCTGTTTACAAATAGTTTGCCACGATCTTCATTGGGAAAGATCAGCAGGGCTTTGGCTGCAAGTTGTTGTCGTGTCCATAATAGCCATTTTGTAAAGACGCCTCGATTGCTATCAGCATTAGGAGAGTCATGCTCATGATAAATAATCTTTGCTCGGCTTAAAAAACTCAACAGTAAGCCTGCTGGACAAGAAAATAAGTCGGATAGATAAATAGCCTGCGGGCGAAATAATATTACTTGCGTAATAACCCAGATATTGAACCTGAGGTAATGGAGTTTTTGTTGCCAACCAGGAGCACAGCCTTTTAATATTTTTATGCTGATTTTTTCATGTTCAGGAAAGATTAAATTTTTAGAACCTAGAGCTTCAATCCCCAAAAACCTTACCCACCAACCCAGATCAGCAAGTATTTTGCTGCTATGTTCCAAAGGCGGATAACCGGCAGGATTGGTGTATTGAATATAAATAATTTTATTTTTTTTCATAGGTATAACCAAATTCTGATATATCTTTATAGTATATTGTTTCAACAATATCAATTGATTCTTGGTTATAATATTCACTCTAGTGTTTTCTAGAGGAACGATTAGTGTGTGGTAGGGATGTTTTAGTGCCTATCTGTTGACAAATATACTCCCAATCTGCATCAATGGTTTCTAATTTCGCAATATAATCAACCATAATGTTCCCATCCTTGTCTTCAAGCCACCATCTTTGCGTTTTATGTTCCCAATAGGGTTGCTTATAAAATTTAGGATTTTTTTCTACATAAACCAATTTAATCCATTCGTTAAAATCAGCAGGCTTATTAATTAACTGACTGCTTTGCAAGCGAAAATGATACAATGAAACGTTTAAGTCCCAAGGATTTCTGACAATGGAGAAAGAAAACCTTTTCGAATATTTTTCTTTTCCTAACCAGAATTCCAAAGTTAGTGCTCTATCATGCATATGAGGAAGCTTAAGTGCTTTTTCAATTGAACTTCCACCCGTTTTAGGAATATGTATAAAAACAAAATTATCTAAATATTTATGGGGAATCCATAACAGTTCTCTTCGTAACCTATGATAGAGCATTCTTGTTTTATTGATGTCCATTCTCTTATCTCTAGATATTGTATAAAATATAAGTTGTTAATAATTTATTGCATTCAACTTTAAGTGATGATTATCGATGCTAATATTCAAATTTTTTATTTATATTGCCTGCTATTTTCTCGAACAGGGTTATTTCTTCATGAGAAAGGTTTTGTTTCCATTTGTCATCAAACTTTATTTGCGTTTCATTTGTACGAAAACGCATTGGATTGCCTCCAATGCCATGTTGAATCTTCTCTCTAAAATTTAACATGTTAGGTTCATAATCCATGGGGATAAAGTCGCATATTGTTTTAATCATTAACTCAGGATCTTGGCACAAGCTTTCATAAGCTATCTGTATAAATTGATTATATTTTAGTTTTTTCAATGCTGTTTGAATATTTTGATGGTTATTTTTCCATTGTTTAATTATTCTTCTTAAAGTAAAAGATTTTTTTCTTTTGCAAGTATTTATATATGCTTTGCCATTTCTGGTTAAGTAAATAACCTTGAAATTAATGTTGGACGGACAGGTGTATAACAGTTCAAGCATACGGGAAGCGGACATAGATGCATCAATAGCTACTGTCGCGTCACTAACCTTAAATATTGCATCAATAAGCTTCCAATGATTTTCTAGTCTTTGTATGTTTTTATAAGGTATGCTTCCAGGTATTTCCCCTAACAATTTGAATAGGAAGGGAGCCTTAGCTAAAAAAAGCTTATATAATATGTTTCCTTGTAAACTATCTGTTGGATGAGTCTTTTGAATCGTTTGAGCAGAAAAGTTACCTTTTTCTAAAACAGCTTGCCAAAACTGACATTGGTTAAGTGCTATGCCATAACCACAAATTTTATCAACTTGATAATAATCTGAGAAATGTTTTATTTCCCCAAGGGATATGGCGTTTGAATGGGATCCTAGTAATAATTCTAGTAATGTAGATCCGCTATGAGGATTGCAAGTGATATAAATATAACTTTTTGAAGTCATAATTAATTTACCTTTTTGAAAAGTTTGGCATTAAGTTTTCGCTATAAAAGTCCATACCTATCTCCCTGCAAATATTCAATATAGAATCAATTTGTTTAGTAGTTAAGTTTTTTTGCCACTTATCAAGCCCAATATAAGCAGGATCGCTTTTTTCTTGTTTTTTGTAGGTTGAACTAATTTTATTGGTCTTCCTTGGAAGTGGGATAGAAAGATAATGAGAGATTTTTTGCCATTCTTCATATCCATTTTTTAATAGTTCTTCATAAGTTACAAGCAACCAAGGGTGCGGCAGGGGTTGTTGTAAAGGAAGTAAATTTGTCATTGCCCAATCTAAGGCTAGCACTTCTTCGCTGGTGCGAATATTTTCTATTATGGAATACACCTTATCTCTTTTATCCGACAGAGGATTATCAGGATACTTTTCAAAGAATGGAACCCATCTTGTTTTCCATTTCAAGGCATTTTTCCAAGCAAATTGCATTTGTGAAGCAACTACTGCACAAGGGTGTCTTATGAGAAAAATTCCCTTTAGGTTGAATTTGTTGAGAAGCCAATATAACAGCAAGTTACCCCTTACAAACTTTATAATATATCTATTAAATTTTAATAGATCTAATATTGGCGAATGGTAAGTTTTGTTTCTCAGGTATTTACTCAAAGGCTTTTTACCTGAAATGACATCAAATAAATAACTTTCAATAATATAATCAGAGTCTTCTGGAAGAATGATCCTGTTTGCTTCTATGTAAGGATCAGCATCTTTAATGTTTAGGTAATTTCTAATGCCCGGATGGGCAGATTCCTCTAAGGGTTCCCATAATATCAAATAACCTAGGTGACTGCTAATCCTTTCTGCTAACCAAGTAGTACCGCCCCTAGGAGAGCCTGAAATAATAAAACTTTTATGAAAATCGTAACGTAGCTCAATTTTTTTACCAAAGCTATCAACAACATTATTAGAAAAGTTAACATAAAAATTTTTTATTTTTTGCATAGGATGTGATTTCTTGACTTGATTTATCATGTGGATTTTACTAATGAATATATTTGGTTTGCTTCGCTATTCACTTTAGCCATTGTTTTTGGTACAGGTGGCTTGTAGTCTATTTTGTCGGTTACGATCTTTTGTAAAATCTTGTACCAGGCATCGCTGACAAACCACTCCTCAACCAAAAGCCCATTCTCTTGATCTTTTACTAATTCTTTAATGCCGCCTAATGCCGAACCAAGCACTGGAATGCCGGCAGCAAAGGCTTCCAAGACAACTAACGGGCCGGTTTCTAGCCATTGAGAAGGCACAACCAGAAAGTCATATTTTTGCAAAGTTTCTATCACTTGATCTGTAAAGAGTCTTTGTTTTAATTGAATTCGTGGATCATGATTGATAAGACGTAAAAGCTGATGCTGATAGGCATCGCTGCTTTGAACAATGCCATAGATATCCAGACTAATAGGTAGATTTTTATCTTTTTGTAAGGCCTGAATAATTAAGTGGATACCCTTGATAGACTCTAGTCGCCCTAAAAACACCAGTTTTACTGGTAATGTTCTGGACTTTTTTTGTGTGGTGATGGGCTGAGTATGGGTTAATCCTTGGCGGGAAAGAGTGATACGGTCTTTGTTAATGCCATTGATTAATAATGTTTTTTCAACCCAGTCGCATACTGCAATAGTATGATCCATGGTATGTAAAAATGCTTTTGTTGCTTGTTGCCTTTGCGACACCAGACCGTGCATACGCAAAGCTAATATTATTTTTTTGGCGGAGGAAATCTCTATTTTAGCGAATAAAGGGTTAAACCAGGCTGGCATATGCCCAAGCAGCCAAGCTAGTGCTTTCGGCAGTCCTTTTTCCTGCAAAACACAACTGGTACAAAGCGTTGGCTGCATTTTCCCAGTACAAATTTCCTTACCCCAGCGTAACAAAGTCCCCCGTTGGCAAGTCACGGTAGGCGTATGATAGGTAAAGACAGCTTTTATATTTTTTTCTTTTACTGCTTGTACTTGTCCTAAGCCAATAGCAGGACTATGGGCATGAAAATGCACTAGCGTTGGTTGATAATCTAGTAAAATTTTCTTAAATGCCGCGATGCTAATTGGGTCTGGTTTGCCATAAATCAGGTTAATGTCATTGCCTGATGTATTTGTTTGATAACGAAAAACCTCCAGCCCTTCATGGAAGTAATGCTGATTTTCCTGACCTGGCGCAGCAATGGCAACGCTACCACCTGCTGCTTGTTGCAGTTTGGCAAGACTTGCGACATAGATTTCTGTGCCGCCAACAGGGTCGGGGTAGAAGCAAAAAGGGAGGTGAAGAATTTTCATGGAAGTTTATGATTGTATTTTTTTAGTGCTTATGATTTTTTTAAGGCTGTTATAGATTTTTCTGTCAATAAATGTTGCTAGTGTTCTGCGTAACAATCCAGCATTAAAGAGAAGAAAAAAATTATGTTTTACTGCTTGCAAATAACAGCGTCTGGCATCTGTCATGCTATCTGTGCCACTAAAATACCGATCTGCACAGGCAAAGTAATGCCTTGCAAGTGCTTTGTTTTTTATTTTTTGCTTTTCTTCGTAACGGTAAGGATTAGCTAACGTGCTATGTAATATCCAAAAAGTAAAACGCTCCCAGCGCTGATTTTTACTTTTAAGCATCACCTGGTGCATACCTTGTGCGTGAAGACGATATTGTGCAAGAACCTCATCCAGATAGTAAAAATGCCATTTTTCGGCCATGCGCAAAGATAAATACCAATCGTTAAAATGCATTCCATAAGGAATGGGTAGTGCATGAAACCAAGCCTCACGGCGACCAATAACCGTCGGTGCATAGATGATATTTTTAAAAAGCAATGTTTCTAAATGCTCACCAAAAGTATCTTGGCCTTTGGCTGGTGATCTGCCAATAATTTGATTTTTTTCATCAATATGTTCAGCGCGCCCATAGGCTAAGCCAATATCGCTATTATTTTCTAAAATAGGCATAGTTTTTTTTAGAAAATCGGCCTTATAGATGTCATCTGAATCAATTCTTGCAATATATTTGCCTTGACTTTCATAAAATCCACGATTGATGGTTATGTCCGCACCTTGATTGGTCGCATGTCGAATATAACGAATCCGCCGGTCAGTAAAACTTCTGGCGATAGTTTCGCTATTATCGGTAGAGCAATCATCTACCATGATAATTTCAAAATCATAGTTTCCTTCTTGCGTTAAAATGCTGTGTATGCAATCCGCTAGGTATTTCTCCGTATTATAGACAGGAACTACAAAGCTGATTTGAGGGGAGGTTGTCATTTTGGCTATTACTTTAGTGAGCTGCAGCAATTCTAGCGTTTATTGCTTCAGCATGTTGCACACTAAAATTTATTAAGTCAGAGATAATGGTGATTTCTTCCAGTGTTACTCCTGTTCCTGTGGGTAAAGATAGTACTTTTTGTGCCATGTTGTCTGTAACAGGCAGGGTTAATTCGACTTCTGTTTTGTCTTTAGCATAAATGGGCATACGATGGCAGCCTGGATTGAAGTAGCGTCGTGCGTAGATGTTTTCTGCTTTAAGAACTTTTTGCAGGGTATTGCGATGTAGTTTTGTTTTAGATTCATCAATGAATGCTATAATATACTGATAATTTTGTTTTTCTTTCTCATCAAACAAAGCGACAGTAATACCTGCTATTTGGGAAAGTTTCTGGGTATAAGCTTGATAGTTTTCTTGATTAGTATTAATAAATTCCGACATAGCCTGTAAAGAAGTTAATCCCATTGCTGCGCTGATTTCGCTCATTTTCCCATTTGTGCCATAGTAAACAACGTTATCTTCACCTTGAAAGCCAAAGTTCCGCATGAGACGAATTTTATCAGCTAGCGCTGTGTTATTAGTGCTTACTAAACCACCTTCAAAAGCGTTTACGAATTTAGTTGCATGAAAACTAAAGACTTCGGCGTCACCAAACCCGCCTATCATCTTTCCTTGGTAGCTACATCCCAAGGCATGACAGGAATCAAAAATCAATTTTAGATTATATTTTTTTGCTAATTTTTCTAATGCATCAATGTTACAAGGATAACCCCATAAATGTACGCCAATAATGCCAGTGGTTTTTTCAGTAATTAGTTTTTCTACAGCAATAGGATCAATAGTATAGTTTTCTGGATGCATATCACAAAAAATTGGCGTGATTCCTTGCCAGCTTAGAGAGTGCGCTGTAGCTATGAATGTCATAGATGGAACAATAACTTCTCCTGTTAGATCTAGCGCGCGGATAGCTATTTCCATGGCAATGGTTCCGTTACACATGGCAATACAGTGCTCAGTTTCTAAGATTTGTGTTAATTGTTTTTCAAATTCGAGTACATAAGGGCCATTATTAGTAAGCCACTTGCGTTCTAAAATATTATTGAAGTAGCTTAATAATCGCTCTTTATCACCAATATTTGGTCTGCCTACATGTTTTGTTTCTGAAAAAATGGGACTTCCCCCGAACAAGGCTAAATCATCAATGCGTTGCTTCATATGTTTTATTTCAAATAAGTTTCTTAAAAATTACAAAGACTTTTGTATCTTGGCAGGAACACCATAGGCAATGACATTATCGGGAATATCTTTGACAACAACCGATCCAGCTCCCACCGTAGTGTTTTTACCAATCTTGATATTATTTGAAATGGTGCTTCCTATTCCTATCCAGGAATTTTCTCCAATGTGAACATTACCTGCTATATGCACGCCAGGACAAATATGCACACCATTTTCTATAATGCAATCATGATCTATAGATGAGGAGGTGTTGACGATAACGTTTTTCCCTATAACGGTATCTACGATAATAACAGCGCCTGCTAAAACAACAGTTCCTTGGCCTATAGTAACATGATGAGAGATCGTGCTTTTAGGATGGATGATTGTTGCCAAATCAAATCCTTTTTTTTCTAAATAACTAGCTAGATCACTGCGTATTCTGCAATTTCCAATTCCAATAATACAGTAGGAAATGCCTTGTCGGCGGCAAGCTTCTAAGTTCTCACGACCACCAAGAACGGGAACGTTATGTAGGAAAGTTCCTTGCCTTTCAGGTTAAATATCGTCAATAAAACCAAAGGGAGTGTATCGGTTATCTTCACGAACTGCATCCAAAATTACTTTTGCATGACCACCGCTGCCCCAGATGATAATTTTACCCCTTTTCATAGAGTGGGTCAGTTATTTTTTTCCAATATTTGGTACAAGGCAAACATGTTGTGTCTTCAATGAAAGGAATGTCTTGGTAGATGTTCCAGAATGCTGTTGTTTCTTGATGTGCTACTTTAATTTTTTCAGTAAGCCATTTATTTTGAAAAGCAAGAGCTTTTTTTCCTAGAAAACTACTAATTTCTTTAGAAAATATTCGACGCGAAACATCTCTTGAAGATTTCATAAGATCAAGTATTTTTCTTGCGATAAAGTGTTTCTTTGCTACCTTGCCTGAGTTGAGATGCGTCATGTGAAGATTTTTGTGGGATATTTCAAGAAAATTCTCTACAGCTATGAGTTCTTGACCAGGGTTTTCTATTAGTTTTTCAAATAGCATAAAATGCACTTGTTTCTTTGGAAAGATTTTCAAAAGATTTTGAATTTGCGGCTTATAATCTGATAATCGGTGGTACCAATAAAGGGGACCCCAGTTCATGGCATAGCGTTTTTTTTCTGCTGCAATAGCTTCGTGAAAACTTAAATTTTCATAACCATCTCTCACTAAATGCCGGTAAGCAGAAATTGCGCGTTCAATAGGATCTCTTAAAATAACTATTAATTTAATTTTCTTGTTTTCTTTGTATAAGTTAGCTAGTGAAACAGATGAAGGATCAGAAATGTATCCAGAGGCCTCCATTTTTACTTTATGAGTTTGCTTGTCAAAAAGCTGATAATAATCATAAATTTTGTGTGGTACATGGCTTGTCCAAGATGGATCTGCTGGTCCGCAATATAACGTAGCGTTAGGCCAAAAAAAATGCGGTTCTTTTATTCTAGAAAAACTGATATCACTATGTTTTTTTAGCATAGCAGCCAGGGAAGAAGTACCTGATTTAGCTATGCCTATTATACAACTATCCAGCATATTTACTCTCTCAGTTTATAACACCAGTTTTCTGTTTCACGAACTTTCTGAGCAGGGTTGCCTGCAATAAGAAGATTATCAGAAGAGTCTATATTGCCAGTCACTATAGAATGTCCTGCAATAATACAGTTATTGCCTATATTTACTCCCTTAAGTATAGAAGTATTAGGCCCTACCCAAACATGATTACCTATCATCGTTTTTTTCCAGGCTTGCCTATCACCTATTTGATGCCAATCACAATCAGTAATAAACACATTCCAAGCAGCCAGAAAATCTTTACCAATTTCTAGAGATTGCTTTGCCATAATTTTAGATTCCCCAGTAATGCCCGAATTTTCCTTTTCACCTCCTCCGAATTTCATATGCGCTCCCATAGCAAGATGAAATTTAGTGCCTGCGCCAATATTGAAGTCCCCGTCAAATTCAAGACGCGCATTTTTTTCTAGATGAAAGACAACGCTCTCTTTATTTCCTAAAAAAGAAAAAATATTAATTCTACCTTGGCAGATAATTTTTGCTGAAGGGTGAACAGTAAATATGACTGGTATCAATGGATTGCCAATGCGTATGGGGGGGAGAATTTTGTTTTTTTCCTTCCCCAAGATGCGGATAGCATTGAAATAAATCTTGCTTCTAATGATATGGTGAAATGCTTTTTTGATCATAAAAACTTTAAGCTTTATATCCTAATTCTTGCATTTCATATTCTGCTAACTTCCAAAAGAGGTCTATGTCTTCTGGAGACAGCGCATTTTGCCATTTGCCTGATAAATTTTTATCAATAGGGTGACTAAGATTCGGATGATGACTTCGCTTTGCATCTTCTCTTGCAGTCATGTCCTGTTTTTCATGAGTAAGCATGCTTTCAGAAAAAGGTAGTCTCAAGTGTTTTGTAATAGCCTCAAGAGTTTTTTCTGGTTGATTAACCATGGATTCATAACTTACCAAGTGACAGGCAGGCTGATTTTTAACTGAGAGGATAGCATTGGCAAAGCCGCGCCAAATATGTATAGCTTGTTTGTAGTCAATCTTTTCGCTACTACCAAAAATCTGTTGCTGATGTTTTAGTAAGGAAAGTGTAACGTCTCTTCCGTCCCTATACAACAATAGCCAACGGCTGTTGGGAAAATGCTTCATAATATCATAAAAATGAAAGATATAGCCTGGCGCCTTCGTGGCAAAAATGCTTTTTTCGTTTTTAATTAGTGTGTTATTGATCAGTGTTTCAATTAAACTTGTCCAACCTATATGGTTGAGGGTTTGAAAAACTTCTTTTTCAGAAATGTCAAAATATGGCTGCTTGGCAATAAACTTGATTGAAAATGCTTGTTTCATAAGCAAAGGATGCTCAGAAGGGCAAAATATCTCAGGATGTGCATTTTAAGATAGCGGAAAGAAGACTGGTGCCACTGCGAGGCATTCCAGCAACTACTATTACATTTGAGACGCAAGTCTTGCGATCTCTGATAACCTTTTTCAGATAAAGTCTATCCATAAAGTAATTTTTAGGAACACTTGCAAGGTTACGAAGCATATTTTTTAATAGCATATTTATTCCTGTATTGTATGATTTTCTGATAATTTTCCCTGTTGCAGACAAAATATCTTATCACACTGCTTTAGGCTACTCAGCCGATGCGCTACCATGATAATCGTTAGTTGATAACTAAGGTTATAAATCACTTCCATAAATTTGGCTTCGGTTTCGTTATCAAGCGCACTGGTGGCTTCGTCCAAAACAAGCACTTTGGGTTTGCGATATAAAGCCCGTGCCAAGGCAATCCGTTGTCTTTGTCCACCGGATAAACGCACACCTCTTTCGCCGACAATAGTTTCATATTTATCTCTTAATTCATTTTCTATAAAATCATATATTTGTGCTTTTTGGGCTGCGTCTTTTACTGCATCCGCATTGATCTCTGCCTCGGCAAAACCAAAAGCAATATTTTTGGCAATAGTATCATCAATAAGAAAAATTTCTTGTGGTACATAACCGATATTGTTCTGCCAGGATTTAATGTCTTTTTTATGAATTAAGGGCTTGCCATCAATAAGCACTTGTCCTGAGGTTGGCATTTGCAAACCAAGAATGATGTCAATAAGCGTTGACTTGCCAGATCCGGTTTCACCAACAAAGGCAACCGATTGATTAAATTGAATTTGGCAGTTTATTTGCTTGAGAACTAGCTTATCTGCACCAGGATAACAGTAGCTTAAGTTTTCTAAGGTGATATTTTTGTCAAATGGCAAGCATGCCGTTACCAAATCCTTGCTTGGCTGGTAATGCTCGGCGCTATGAAATTCTTCGTAAATTTCTTCTAAGATAAAGCGCATATTCCGCAAGTTGCTTATTTGGCTATACAGCATTTGCAAACTTGGTAAGAGACGATAACCCGCAAGTGCGATAAAGCCTAAAGTTGGGATAATAGCACTGAGATCTTTGCCTTGTATGACATTGATTACTAAGAAAAGAATAATAACTGAAAATATCATAGGTTCGATTAGATAACGCGGGCCGTTGGCGATGACCGGTATCCATTTTTGCCAAGTGGACTGTGTACGTGAGCCTTTTTCAATATAGGTTTTGAAAGCGCTTTCAACATTATTGACACGGATTACTTTGATGCCGGTGAAATATTGCGTTGCGTTTTGGAAAACACTGCGCCAGGCTTTTTTTAGCTTATCGGAGATTTTTTTGCTGATTTTGCTAAAGAAAAGCAAAAAAATGCTATAGAAAACAACTAAAACCAAGCCTAAAATCAAGGCCAATAGCGGCTCAAGCCAAATAATTCCAAGCATCAACAACATACTTGTTAATAGCCGCGCACTGCTGTCTATGATGGGGTTCAGTATGCCGCCTACAAATTGATTGATATCTTGAGAGACTTTTTTAATGAGTACCGCAGAGTTTTGTTGGGCAAACCAGTGGTAGGGACGACTGCTGATTTGTTCAATCAACTTCATGCGTAGCCAATGGGCAAAATTCCAAGTAAAACGTGCCCGATAATACTCGGCAAAAAGGTTTATGGCGTTTGCCAACAACAACATACCGATAAAAATAAAACCTGTGGCGAGTAAAAAATCCTGATGCGTCCAAGTCGGTAATAACAAAACTATCGGCGCTAGATAGGCCTGTTCTGTGATAGCTGCTGGATTGGTAGCCAGGGACAAAAATGGAAAAATTGCTGCGACCGACACAAATTGCGTGAGTGCTTGCAGCAGACTAACGAAGAAAACAACAAGTATAGATTTTGCACCATACGGTCTTACCAATTGATAAATTTTTTTAAATAGGTTCAGCATGTTAATTTGTTGTTTTTTTTAGGAATAAGATTAAGAAGTTCACTGACAAGCGCTGTGAAGTTTTGCTTATTAAAAAGACTTACTTCAGCCGAAATCATCTTCTTTCCTTGAAGACATTGATCAATAGCGGTAAACAGGGCTTCCTCATCATCAGGATTTATCAAGATTCCAAGACGTCCGTCTAATAGTGCATCTTTGCTACCATCTTGATTTCCCGCAATAACTGGTAAACCACAAGCGGCGGCCTGAAGAAAAACAATACCAAAACCTTCTTTGCTGCTAGGCATCACATACACATCGGCAAGCTGATAATGCTCAACTAATTCTTCATTTGCTACCTTGCCTAAAAAATAAACAGCTTGTTGAATTTTATATTCTTTTGCTAAGTTTTTTAGGCGCATTTCGTCATCACCACTACCGACTATCAGGTAAACCACCTCAGGATGCTGCGCTAATACCTTGGGCAAGACCCGTATCACCCGATCATGGCCTTTATAGGCTTCATTGGCAGCTAAACGTCCAACGGTAAGCAAGATTTTTTTGCCAGTCAGTTGGTAGCGTGTTAATAAATTCAAAGGCTTTTCCCCAAGGGTAAAATGTGCTTCCACTGTGTTAGGCAAGACTTTAACTTTTTCGGGGGGAAGATTTGCCCATTGCAAAAAGCGCTTTTTGGTATAGCGGCTGACCGAAGTCACCAATTGACAGTTGCCAATCAGTTTTTGCAGCAGCCGAGAGGGTTTCTCCCAAGCATCAATGCCATGAATTTGTAACCAAATTGGTGTTTTTTTGATTTTCCCAAGCAAAATGGCCAAGGGTAACATATAAAGATGTCCACAAAAAATAACATCAAAGCTGTTTTTTGCCGATATGTGGAAGGCGTGCCATGAATAAGCCAATGGTGAAAATGTGCCTCTAGCTTGATGTATTTTTTCAGAAACAGTTAAAGATGCTGTTTTGCTTCTTGGTAACACTATGATTTTACTTGACTCATTACAATGGCTTAAAGCAGTGAGAAAATCACGATTGTATTGGGCGATGCCGCCGAAACCCTCATAAGCATCTGTCACTAATGCTAGTATTTTCATGATGTTGACATGATGCTATAGGCGAATTTTCGTGACCAATGACTGTGCTGCAAAAAAGGCAGGCTACGCCATTGATTGAGCTGCGTATCTTCTTCAAGCCACTGTTGAATAGGAATCGTAAAACCAGTTTTTTTGCGCTCGGTGATGTAAGTGGGCAAAGGCGTGGTTGGTGCTTTGGCCAAAAGGTGCTTATTGGTCTGCGAAGCCAGTAAAACCGACGCTAAGTTCTTCAAAAGTACACTATCTACTAAAGGAACGCGCAATTCCAAAGAATGCGCCATGCTTGCCCAGTCGCTATCTCTAAGAAGTTGATTTCTCATGTAAAAGGATGACTCTAGGCAGGCGATTTTAGCAAAGTCGTTTGGTGGTTCAGGAATAAGTGCTTGTTTAAGTTGTGTAAAAATATCCAACTTCTGTAATCCGTGTTCAATCGTTTCTAAGTCAAGCAAGTATTTGAGTTCCCACGGCATAAATAATCCCCGTTGCAGGAAATAGGCGTGATATAAACTGCGACTGTAACGCACCAATCCTGCGAGCTTGGGATTGATATTCTTAAATGCGCCAAGGAGTTGTATAAAAAGGCTTTGCGTTACTTGGCCAAAGCCTGGCAGATAACGCAATGCACCCAAAGTCTTATGCCAACGTGGCAGATTGCGAAAACTCGGGTAGCCACCCAATAACTCATCCCCACCTAAACCGGAAACCACTACCTTTAAGCCAAGTTCAGCGGCGGCTTTGCTGATGAGCCAAGTATTAAGTCCATCTACACTCGGCTGATCCATATCTAAAAGCATTTGCTCAATATTTTGCTTAAAAACGCTTTGCTCTAAAACATAAGTATGATGTTGAACTTGGTAAAATTCTGCTAATTTTTTTGCGAGTGGTGCTTCATCTTGCACTTGATTGATAAAGCTATCAAATGTCAAGGTAAGTGTTTGTAATGAATGATTAAATTCCTTTATTATTCCGACTAGCGCACCAGAGTCTATGCCGCTGGATAAAAATGCACCAACCGGCACATCGGCAACGAGGTGATGTTGAACGGAATCTTTGAAGGCTTGGCTGGCAATTGATTGAATATCTTGTGAAAGAAATATGCTTGCTTGCTCTTGCTGAGCTTCACTAAAAGTCCGTGCTAGGGAAAAATATTGTTGTGGCACCATCGTGCCCGTTTGCTTAACCCAGGCATAGTGACCGGCGGGAAGCAGCCGAATATCTTCATATAAAGTATGGGGTTCGGGGATGCTGCCAAAGAGATAAAAGCCCACCTGACCTGCTGCGCTTTTGGTTTTAGAAATTTCTTTGCTTGTTAATAGCGCCTTAACTTGCGAAGCAAAACGCATCGTCCAACCATCATCGGCATAGTAAAGCGGTTTAATGCCATAGGGATCGCGTGCTAAAAGTAATGCTTGTTTTTGCTCATCCCACAAAGCAAAAGCAAACATGCCGCGCAACATTTTAAGCATTTCAATGCCGTGGCGTTGATAAAGTTGCAAGATAACTTCTGTATCAGAATTGGAACTAAATTGCGCGCCTTCTGCGATTAAATCGGCGCGGAGGGATTGATAATTATAAATTTCGCCGTTAAAGGTGATGACGCATTGCTTATCAAAAGAAGCCATGGGCTGTCGTCCTTTTTCACTTAAATCAATGATGGCCAGACGACGATGTCCAAGGCTAAGGCGTTGATTTTGATGATGCCATTCACCTTGTCCATCAGGACCTCTTTTCCACATATAATCCCGCATGGCCGTTAATTCATCGCGATTAACCGGCGAGGCTGCGTAGTGATAGGCAAATATGCCAGCGATACCGCACATAATTTTGTTTTTTTATTAAATTTTTTAAGATAAAAATAACTGAGTGAACGCTATGTTAGATAAGGCGCAACCTTTTCTCGAATCACTTGCGCCAATTCCTCCATCACCGTCGGATGCGGATGGGTAGCACGAAAGACCAAACCAATTTCCCGCTCGGGAATGTCGTTATGGAAAGCACGATATACCAGACCTGGGCGCGGTTGTAAAGTCGCGAGTTTTGGCAAGAGCGTGATGCCTAAGTTGGCGGCAACCATTTGCGTTAAGGTTTCTAAACTCGTGGCGCGAAAATCTTCTTCTTGATCATTTAAGGCTTCGCCACAAAAGGCAATGGCTTGATCACGCAGGCAATGTCCCTCTTCCAATAGCAAGACTTTATCGCTACGCAAGCTCTGGTTATTGATGAGCGAAGCGTGTTCTAAAGCATGGCCTTTGGGAATCGTCAAATAAAAACTTTCGTGAAATAAGCTGATTTTTTCTAAGTCGCTGACAATAATTGGTAAAGCGACTAAAACCGCATCTAAATCCCCATTGGCTAATTTACGCAAAATATCTTCGGTTTGTCCTTCAAAAATATAAAGTTTTAGTTCCGGTTTTTCTTGACGTAAGCCCGGCATCAATAACGGCAAAAGATAACTGCTTAAGGTCGGAATAATGCCCAAGCGCAGCGGTAAGGTATAAGGGTCGGCCAGGGTTTTTGCCTGATCAATTAAGCCATTGGCTTCTTTAAGAATTTTCTGCATCTGGGGATAAAGCCTTTCGCCGGCTTCGGTGACATGCACGGATTTTTTATCGCGCTCAAATAGTTGCACACCGAGTTGCTGCTCGACTTTTTTTACCTGCAAACTCAAGGTGGATTGACTGATAAAACAGGACTCGGCGGCTTTGGCAAAATGCCGATGTTTATACAACGCCACGACATATTCTAAATCGCGTAGGGAAATTGCCCAGTTCACTTTTGCTTGCTCCTGATTGAAAACAAAAATAGCCTTGATGAAAACAATGCGTTGGCCTCTTTTTTAGATTCGTTAAATAATGCAAGCAACTTTTATTCGCTTGCTAACTTGTTATTGAAAAAACGAAAGAGGCTTTTATGCAGCATATTCTTCAGGATTGGCGACGAAATGTCATTTTTTTCTTGCACAACGCCGTTTTTGCGTCAAGTACCTGGTCAAAGCGCTGGCGCGGACTTTTGGCCGCTTTTTTGCTCGCTGGTGCCGTTTTACCAGGTGCTATCGGTATGCTGTGGCGGGAAGCCATGGTCGCCGTGGTTTTCGATGTTCTGGTGTTTTTGATCGTGGTTCTGGCAGCCTTTCACGGTGTGGAACGTGTCTTAAAAATAGATGCCAGCCAATGGCTTGCTCGTCATGCAGCTTGGCAGGTGCCAGTCGCGGCTTTTTTAGGATTATTGCCCGGCTGTGCTGGTGCGCTGGTGGTAGTGGCGGCCTATGTGCAAGGTGGCGTGCGTTTTGCCGCCGTGGTCGCTACGGCTATTGCCACCATGGGCGATGCGGCGTTTTTGCTCTTGGCGCAAGCGCCAACCGTGGGGTTTTTTACCATCGCTCTGAGCGGCTTGCTAGGGCTGGTCGTTGGTATTATTTATCAATGGCTTGATAACCAAGACCCAGCTTTTCAAAAAGTGAATACGGTGGCTTGTTCTGAATCTTTTTGTCGTAAAAATAAAAAGTTACTTGACAAAAGTTTACCTGGGGCAGGTCTGTGGTTAGGACTTTTTCTGCTGACTTTGCCTATGGCCTTGGCCAAATTGCTGATTCCAACTTGGTTTGCGGCGCTGCCTTTTGACCTATTGTGGTTCTGTGCGTGGGGGTTATTGGCTTTCACCGCTGTGCTGTGGCTGCACAACAACGCTTCTGACGCTCCTGAGCATGTTATTGAATGCAGCGCCACATTACCGCTGCCCAGTGCTGTTGCGCAAGCCGCCAGTGCCATGGCCATCTGGGTGCTGTTGGTGTATCTCCTGTTGGCCTTGGCGACGGTTTGGCTGGGTGCTGATCTTTTACCACAAGCCGCGTTTTTTTCACCGCTGTGGGCAGCGCTTTTGGGCATCGTTCCTGGTTGTGGCGCGCAAGTGCTGGTCACGTCTTTGTATTTGGAAGGCGCTTTACCTTATGCCGCACAGTTGGCCAATGCCATCAGCAATAGCGGCGAGGCGTTATTGCCCTTGCTTTTGGTTTTTCCACGGTTATTTTGGCGTGTGAGTTTTATCACCTTCTTTTTAGGGTTAGCGCTGGCTTATTTGCCTTGGTGGTGGTGAGACTGTTATCTTTTCGCCGTTTTCCGTACCTTTGTTTTTTAGCGTGTATTGACATTTCAGGGAGAAAATCATGGCTGAAAGAACCATCATGCAAATGACTGCCGCTGCGCCTGGTTGGGTGGCGGAATATGAAGTCAGTGAAGAAAACGCCCGCCCGACCTTGGTGCAAATTCCTATCGCCTGCTGGGTGCTGCGGCAAACCGAACAAGGTGAACAAGTGATGGGTATGGTGCCTTTTGCCGGACGTTTGATTTATTGTCAGCAGTATCCTTTAGTGATGAAGGATAATAAAAAACGTGAATTTTTAAGAATGTACGTTCAGCGTTGATTATTTTCGTGCAAAAAAATGCCCCAGGTTTTGGGGCAACTTTTGTTATTTTTCTTGCTTTGAGAAAAACTTTGGTGGCAATGCTTAATCTAATTTTTTTACATCACTTAAGAATAAAACAATCCGCATCACGATGAAGGCAAAGAGTAATTTATTGACAATATCAGCATAAATATAAAAAAGTTCGCGCAAAACGACCCATTCACCGCCGAATAAACTCATAATGTAACCAATAGGATAGATAGTCCAGCCCAATAAAATGATATAAAACGCTGCCCATAAAAAGAAAATCACCAGATGTTTTTTCTCGGATAGCAGATAATTGGTTTTTAAGTTATGGATAGCCCGTTGAATAAAGGATCCTACATCTAGGTACATATATAAAAAGCAAAACCATACTGATGACAAACGTCACCCAGGTGATAAGCGAAGTCCCTTCGGCGATAAATTGTGTTTCACTGACATAACCAAAACCCAAGACCAGCAACATCAGCACACCCACCCGGAGTACCAAAGCCAAAACATTACCTGTTGGATAATACTGCCAAAGTAAGAAAAAGAAGGCGGTGATTAGAAAAGGCGTCGTCAAAGCCCAGTAAATATAGCGCCAGGCAACGGCTGCGATCTGTAGATCAGCGACCAAAGAAAAAACAACAGGGTCAATGGCCAATAATAAACTTAAATAAAACAACAAAGCGGTACCCACAACCACCAATTGAAAGGTCACGGCAAAATACTGTGGCCAATTCACCTTGGCCGCCACCGGCCACCATTGCGCGAGCATGACTAAAAAGGTCAAGAAAGACAAAGCAGCTAATACACCATACGCCATAACCATACTGTTCATTTTTATTTTCCTATAATTTCCAATAACACGCTTTTTTCATCCAGCAATAAACCAAACAATACTTTATAAACCAAACAATACTTTTTTCCACAGATCCACTTTTGCTTCGTTGGCAGGCTTATCTTGATAATCCTTATAACTTGCCAGCCAATGAAATACTTCTGCAAAAGGATGTTCTGCCAGCTCTTGAAAATTAACAAGATGCGCCATCTTGATGAATTTTTGTTCATCTTGTGGCGATAGATCAAAGACCAAGAAAGTCTTAAACAAGGCCGCTTCAATATCGGCGTGGCCTAGATAATGGAGATCACCGGTAAAATGTAAAAATTTCTTAAAATTGCTAACACTTTGTAAAGGCAAAGGTAGTTCTTCTCCCTGGATCATTAAAATTGCACCTTCTTCTAACAGTAACAACCGGCCTGTCAGCGCATAGTCCGCTGCCAGCTGCTGGGTTAGTTCCATGAGTTTTTGCGCACTATGGGAGGTTTTACTGCTATAACACCAAGTAAAAATTGCATAACGCATAACACTTCTCCAAAAAACCTTTTCTAAGGAAATTAGAGTAAATACCTGCAGCAAGGTTTTGGCAAGCATCTTGAAAGATGAGCAGAAAAAAGCCGGGGAGTAATAAAGAGAAAAGAAAAGGCAAAAGAAACTGTTAAAGGCTTTTTTAGAATACATCAAAAAATTAACTTGAGAAAAATTAACCAAAAAATTACAAAAAGCGAACAAAAACGGCCAAAACTGCCAAGCAGCCATTGCTTTAACCCGCGCACGCTAAA
>CAYWWW010000005.1:52245-105847 GCA_964462205.1 uncultured Cardiobacteriales bacterium | reverse complement strand
AACAAAAACGGCCAAAACTGCCAAGCAGCCATTGCTTTAACCCGCGCACGCTAAAAAAAGCGAGGCGCGGGGGGAAGGTTTTGCTTCATTCCAATGCCGGCACAAATAGCAATAAACTATCGCCAATCAAGCGCTCCCAACCATCCGAAGGCCGATTTTGCAATAACAATTTGCCTTCTTTATCCTGCATAAGCAAAGTGCTGGAACCGCCACCATCCAAAGCCAATGCCTCAACCGCGCCGAGGCTTTGCATAAGATGCGCGAGTTCGACATAACTGATGCCTTCACTAAAACCTGGCTGTCGTCCGTCCACGACCAGCAAAAGCAATTCTTGTTGCTGATTTTTTTCTTGTACTAAACCAATAGCCGTTTGCGGATGGATATTTTGCGAGGTAGCAACGCGCTGACCTTGTTTTAATAACCGCACGCCTCCGGCTATCGCATTGTAATAATTAACTTTTGGTTGACTATTTAAGCGTTCTCGGTCTTTTGTGTCAGCTTCAATAAAAATGACTTGATTATCTTCGCTGATATTCACCCCATGATGAAATTGCGCGCCTTTTGACCACGGCGACAACAGTTCCCCTTTTCGAACGCTTAAAGATTGCAATGCACCTTCGCCCCGCCATTGTGCCGTTAAACTATTATCAAAAAAGCCAGCATTTACGGCAATTTGTGCTTGTTGTTCCGTCGCACATTGCCGAACCGAGGTCAATTTCACTACCCGAGGCGCATCGGTGGTGACTGCACAAACGGCAAAGCGCAAGCCCGGCGTAGCTAAATCCACCCGCAACAGATGTACCGACATTAACCGAGGCGCAATAAACAGCAAGCGTTGATAGATAACGCCGGCAAAGGCTTGTTCTTGATGCTCGGCGCTTAAAACAAAGCCTGGCGGCCAAGACCTTTCTAAGGCTGGCAGCGCTGTGGAAAAGCAATAAAAGCAACAAAAAAGCCAAAGATAACGGATAAAGTTCTGTGCTGGTTGCATTTTTGCCTCTTATTTTACTTGCTTAAAAAACAATTTATTACGATAGATACGCCAGGAATAATTTCGGCATCGCCATGCCCATCAACCAAATACCTGTCGGCAAAGCGCGTTGTCCCAAGGGGAAGCGGGAAAACAACCAAGGTAAAGCAGTCACTTGAATTAAACTCAAGGCAATCAATAAGAAAATAATCATTGTTGGTAATTGTCCAAGCCATAAGACAAGACCGAAAACAAAGGCCGTGATGCCGAGCATCCAGGTGCTGCGATAACCGATAAACTGGCCGAGAATAATCGCCGGTAACAGCATCGCCGATGCGAGGATAAAGGTCATGCTTAATAATTGCGGGCTTTGACCATCGGCTTCTATCACCAGCCATTGCAAGACGACTCCAACAATCAAGCCACTGAAAAATATAAATAAAAACCAAGAGCCTGGATTTTTGGTTGAAGGTTTTGCCGAAACATTATTGAGCAAAGGTTGCTTCATCAAGCGCCAGGCAAAAATCGCGATCAACGTCCCCGCCAAAGCAAATAACAATCCTGGCGGTAATGCCAAAAAGGCTTGCTTATACCAATAGGCGCTGGCATAGACCAACTCCGTCACCATGCCCAAGGCAGCAAAGGCATAGACCCAATAGACCGGCGGAATCAAGCGCTCAATCAAACTCAAGGCTGGCGTATAAAAAAGCGCCATCGCAATCAACCAGATGGTGATCAAGGTCGGTAGCGCTTCCCCTTGCCAAGCCGGCTTAGTGATAAAAACACTGGCTGCCACCATAAAGACCATCGTTGCCAGAAAAACCCCCAGCGCAAAAAAGCCAAAACGGCTGCCCTTGGCATCGGCCAAAAGACCACTGATCGGCGGCACTAAGAAAAATACCCAGGCTTCGATTTTTTCTAAGTTACTGACAAAGCTATTATTGGTGATAACCCCAGCTAAGATTGGCTGGTAGGCATAGTACAAAACAAAACTAGAGACGACGGTAAATTGCAATAAGACCAGATATAACAAAGCCATGGAGTTGCCTTTGGGTAAAAAATGAAGATGGATTTTTTGAGATAAATTTTAAAACAATTAGACTTTGCTTTGATCAAAATCCGCCGCACTTTTACCGATGTGATCAAGGTTTTCGGCACCATCCACGGTGATAATTTGACCGCTGATAAATCCGCTACTTAGCAAAAATAATAAGGCTTGGCTGATGTCATTGGGATGCCCTTGTTTTTGGAGCGGGATGCTTTGCACCCGCCAGGCAATGTATTCAGGGCTGCGCGTGGTTGCTGGCAAGACTACCCCAGGCGCTATGCCATTGATTCTAAAGTGTGGCGCATATTCTAAAGCCGCCATTTTGGTAAATTCAGCCAAGGCTTTTTTGCTTAATAAATACGCGCCATATTTGTATTGCTGAAAGCCAATTTTATTGTCAATGATATTGATCACCTGACCGCTTTCAACGGTGGCGCAAAAGGCTTGCGTTAAGAAATAGGGCGCACGCAGATTCAAAAAAAACATCGCATCGAAGGTTTTTAAGGAAGTTTCGCTGATATTTTCTTGAAGATAGCCGGAAGCGCTATTGACCAAAACATTTAAATTCGGCAAAGCACTGTGGACGCTGGCCAGCAAGGCTTTAAAAGCGACAACATCAGCTAAATCCTGTTGAAAAAGAATACATTTTCTTCCTAAGGCGCGAATTTCTTCAGCGGTGGCTTCGGCGGCGTTGCGGGAGGAATGATAATGCAAGGCAAGATCGTAACCGTTTTCGGCGAGGGTTAAGGCGAAGGCGCGACCTAAACGGACGGCACCACCAGTGACTAAAGCTGCGGGCATGGCAAGTCCTTCTTTCAGTGAAAAAGTGCCATTCTACCCGTTTCAGGCGTGTCGGCCAGGGTAGAACTACCCTGGATTTATTAGCTAGATGGTTGAAATAGATGTCTGGGAAGGTTTAGTTATTCAATTAACTGCTTGTTTTATAAAGCAGTCAATTGACCATTGGCAATGCGAAAACGCTTGCGCGTCGCCTCACTTAACAAAGCAGCGCCTTCGCCATAACGGTTTTTGAAGATTTCACTTTCCGGCAACAGCAGATATTCAGCTTCGGCGCTGTCGGCGTTTAAGGTCAGCACCACAATGCCGTTGAAGCTGGTATTGACATAATCAATTTGCTGTTGAATCGGGTTTTGCCCGGGGATGCCAGGCGCACGCACCAGTAAATTCGGCAGTTCATCAATCAAACCGTTAATACCGGGGATTTGCGATAAACTCGTGCCGTTGATCTGCGATTTAAGGATGCTTTGGAAGGTGCTGGAGGTGATGGAAGTGCCGGTAAATTCAAAAACGCTATCGCTGTGCGTCGTGACAAAACTGGAATGAATATCACCGGCCAACAAAATAACATTGCCGATTTGACGATAAAGTTCGATCAATTCAGCGCGTTCAGTTGGAAAGCCATCCCATTGATCTACATTCAAATAAAAACGCTGTGCTAAGACTTGCAATTCTGGTGTCGTTTGAATGGCTGTTAAAGCGATTTGCGCATCGGGATTCTGCAAGGTGGCCGGGTCAACGGTTAAATCTAAGACCATGCTGGTGGAAGAGATGGAATTACCCACGATTTTCCAGGTGGCATCGCTTTGTTGTAAGTTGGTTTCCAAAACCAAACGCTGCTGGCTGTCAATAAGACGGTTGGCGCGTTTTTGCAGTAAGGCATTGAGTTGTGCATACAAATCATAAGTCGATTGCACCACCAAATAACGGCTGCCGACGCTATCGTAACCCGTGGTTTTTCCTAATAAGAAATACGACATGCCGCGTGGCAAATCGGTGGTGTCAATGGCTAAAGCTGAAGCACTGGCTGCGGCAAACAATTGATTAAGAAACTCTGCATCTAAGTCTCCAGTCAACACGCGTTGCGCTTGGCTGCTGGCTTGGGCTTCTGCTACGCCGCTTTGTTGATAAAAACCAGTTGTCGCGGCTTGCAAGGTGCCTTTTTGTAAGTCATTCAGATTATTATAGTCAATATAAGGATGAAAGTTAGCAGCAACCTGCGGAAAAGCCGGACCAAAGGCCAATTCCAACTCGCTTTGCGTTAAAACAATGGTGGCAGGAAAAGCATCTTCAGGAATCAAGTGATCGCTTCGGAAACTTCTTAAGTCTAAAAGCTGTAATTCGCAGTTTTTGCCATAACGGAAATTCCGATAAATCTGTGCATTAGGATAAAGTTTGTCGCTGCCGGTGGTTAAAATATTGACCGCTGTTTCATTAATGCCTTGATCATCTATCGGCACATATTCCAACCAAGCCCGCTCGGCATTTTGACGACGATTTAAGTCTTGTTCAGCTTGTTTTTCATCGAAATAAGTCGCGGTATTGCCATAACAATCATCGGAAAACTCATGATCATCCCAAGTGATAATCATCGGAAAGCGTTGATGAATTTTTTGCATCACCGGATCGGCGCGATAAGTGCGATACAGCGTGCGATAGCCGTCCAAAGATTTCGCGGCATAAACCTCAGGCTTAATTTCTAATTCTTGGGCAGGATCGTTAAAAGTGATGGCGCGATCTGGTGTGCTGGTTTGAAAACCTGGGTCGCCGGTGGTTTCGTAGATGTAATCGCCAAGATGGACAATAAAATCAACATCATTGCTTTCAGCATAGCTTAAAAGCATTGCATAGGTGTTGTAGTAACGACCAATATAATCCTGACAACTAGCGAAAGCGAAGCGCACTGGGATGTCGCTACCTGCCTCCGGCGCGGTTTTGCTGCGGCCAATGGGGCTGACCAAGCCGCGATCACCATCCACGCGGATAAAGCGATAGAAGTAGGTCGTATAAGCACTTAAATTTTGTACTTTGACGCGCACGCAGTGATCATGCACTGCGAAAGCCGTCACTTCTTGCTCTAAAATTAAATCGCTGAAGTCTTCCTGGCGAGAAACTTGTAATAACACTTTAGTATCGGCACCCGCCAAGGCCGGATCCACCACCCGTGTCCAAAAAATCAAGCTATTGGACTTAGGATCACCGGAGGCCAGACCTTGCGGAAACAGGCTGTTGCCATCTTCTAAAGTTAAGCCATTGTTATCATCGTCACTACAGCCGAGAAGTGTGCTGCTGGCGGCAGTTAAAACAACGGTTTGCAAAAATTGTCGGCGGTTTATGGTGGGCATTGGGTTCTCCAGTAAAAAATTTTAATTCACATCCTTGCAAAAAGCGCTGCGATTGTAGCCGTTATGGATTACAAGATGATGACGATGGCAGTTTCTGGCCTCGCACTGCGCATAACTTTTCTTGATTGATAACTGCTTGAAGTGAATCACAAGATAATTTTAAGTTCTCGCTGAGAGAAGCAATAGCAAGCAGGCGTTATTTTTGGCTTAATAATTTTTCCACTTCACTTAAACTCGCCTGTGCTAACGGCGGTTGTTTGCGACAACGCCAATCCAAAACTGTTACCTCAATGGCATGTTCGCCAGCCAAAAAACGAAAACAAGGAAAATCAACCATTTCCCCGGCGATTTTGAAGCGTTGTTTGCCTTGGCGATGCGGAATGCGTTGGTCAATTAAAAATAATAAAACGTCTTCTGGCGGTTCATGAAATAAATGCAAACGCACCTTGGAATGCCGGTCAGCACTGCCGCTTAATACATCGCCGACCAGACGCGGTTCAAAATCCGCAAAAAATTTTAAGGCTTCCACGGCGGTGGCGCGTAAAGCGGCGAGTTCCTGGGGTTGGTGATCACTTTGAAATACTTGCCGATAGGCCAAAAGTGCCGCATCAATTGTTTCGGCATTGAGCTGATGTTGGCGGGTGTCCACCGCCAAGGCGGCGGCGGCTTTGCGTTGCGCGAGGTCGCGGTCGTGTAAGCCTTCGGCAATCAACCGCACGGTTTCATGAAGCCAGCGTTCCAGTTGTTGTTGGACGCGGCGGGAAGGGGGTTTCTTGGGCATCTTTGAGTTCTCCACACAAAAAATCAATCAAGTCAGCGACTTGATAATCGGCAGTGACTACCGTTTTCGCCAAATCGGTGAGTAACACCAAACGAATCTGGCCGGCAGCGACTTTTTTGTCGTGCGCCATGCTCGCTAACATGGCTTCGGCGGTCAAGCCTAAAGGTAACGTTGTTGGTAAATAAGCGCTTTTTAAGAGTTTTTCGAGGCGCTGACTGTATTGCCGGTCTAAACCAAAACGCCGTTCGGAAAAGCGCAAGGCCAAAAGCATCCCAATGCCGACGGCTTCGCCATGCAGCCAAGTGCCATAGCCTTGGGTGGCTTCAATGGCGTGGCCGAAGGTGTGGCCTAAGTTTAACCAGGCGCGGATATCATTTTCGGTTTCATCCCGCGCTACGATGGCGGCTTTGATGGCGCAGGAGCGGTAAATCGCCTCGCCAAGCGCTTTTTGCTCGCGCTGTAATAATGGCTGCCAATGTTTTTCTAACCAGTCAAAAAATTCGGCATCGGTGATCAGGCCATATTTGATGATTTCGCCTAAACCGGCGGCGAGTTCGCGCTCGGGCAAGGTGTTTAAGGTGTTGAGGTCGGCCAAAACCAGTTGCGGTTGATAAAAAGCGCCAATCATATTTTTGGCCAACGGATGATTGATGGCGGTTTTGCCGCCGACTGAGGAATCCACCTGCGCGAGCAAAGTCGTCGGCACCTGAATGAAGGGCACACCGCGTTGGTAACAGGCGGCAGCAAAGCCGGTGATGTCGCCAATCACGCCACCGCCCAGGGCAATCAAGGTGGTTTTGCGGTCGCAGTGATTGGCAATCAAGGCATCGAAAATCAGTTGTAGGGTTGGCCAATTTTTATAGACTTCGCCATCGGGCAAAATAATCGGTATGACTTCGGCGCATTGCGCGACGCGGACGGTTAATTTTTCCAGGTATAAGGGTGCTACGGTGGTATTGCTGACAATAGCGGCTTTTTTGCCGGAGATAAATTTTGAAAAATCAAAAGTTTCAAGCAAATGTTCTTGGATAAAAATGGGATAACTGCGATCCCCCAAGGCAACGGTGAGGGTTTGGGTCATGGTTTTTTTAGATCAGTTGGTAAGCGGGAACAGGCTTAAAATTAAACGAAGTATTTCTAAACAAAGTATTTCAGAGACTTGATGATTTTTCGCACCAATAAATGCGGACTGCGGCAATCGGTATCTATGGTGATATGCGCGGTGATGGCATAGAGGGGATTGCGAAGTTGTGCGATTTTGGCAAGTTCCGCTTGTGAATCAGCGACTTGCAGCAAGGGACGTTCTTGATCATATTGCAGACGCTGCCATTGCACCTGCAAGGAGGCGCGTAAATAGACGACGATGCCACGGGTTTTTAAGTGGGTGCGATTGCCTGGCCGTAACACTACGCCGCCGCCGGTGGCCAAAACCAAGGCCGGACGTTGTGTGAGTTCGTCCAAAAGCTGGCTCTCGCAGTCGCGAAAAAAGGCTTCGCCCCGTTGCGCGAATAATTCGCGGATGCTCACGCCCTGGCGTTCTTCCAAAAAGCGGTCGGCATCGAGGAACGTGTAATGGAGTTCCTGGGACAGCAAACGGCCGATGGTGCTTTTGCCAGCGCCCATCGGCCCGATTAAAAAGATACTGGTTTTCATGCCAAGACTATAAAGAAGTCTTGGCAGGTGTGGCAATGGGGGTTAGGGCAACGGCAGGCATTCAGGACGGGTTGGCGTTAAACCTTGTTGCGCCTCAATGGCAGCAATGGCTTCGTCAGTCAGATTACAGGTGCAATCTACCGAGCGGCCATAAGGACTTTCAGGTGGTGACGAGTTTTCATCGGTTACGTCATCAACCGATACCCCAAGCGTAAAGAAAGCCGAGGTTTTGAACTCAGAACCGGCAACTGAAGCCGAGGCTTCCAAAGTAACATCCAAAGTGGCACCACGGTCTTTGGGATAGGTGATGAGGAAATCTGCCACGCCAACTGGCAAAGTTCCGGTGCCGTCTTCGGTGGTAATGCTTCCCGGAACCGAGGTGGCATTGCCTGGGTCTAGCACGTTGTTATTGTTGGTATCTTCACCTGGGTCTAAGATGCCATCCTGATCCAAATCTTCGTTTGAACAAGTAGCGGTGGTCACAAATACCCAGATCTTGAAGGATTCTGGTGGTGGCGGTGATTTTGTCCAATAGCCCTTGCGGTAAAACTCGGGCACAACCCGTAATTTCACTTCGCTATCGGCTAAACCATTACCTGCGGAGTCGGTGACAATTGCCGTCCACGGGTCGCTATAAAGCGTTAAGCTGGTAATAACAATTTCCCTAGATGTGCCTATGCGCACAAAGAGTTCTTGCTCATTGACGGTAAAGAAGCGCTCAATTGGGCCGACCAGCACAGCACCTTGCTCATCTAAAACGCTCGCAGCAATTTTCACGCCATCTTTGGCCGAGGCGCTGCTACCTGAGGTGTAAGTCACGGTGGCAAAGCCGTTTTGATCGGTTAATCGGGTGCCATTGTTGATGGTACCGCCGGTGGGGTCGGTTAAATTGAAGCTCACCAGCGCGTCTTTGACCGGATTATTGTTTAAGTCGGTGACTAAGGCACGAATTTGTGCTTTGGCACCACCAGCGGAAACGCTATCCGGTGCAATGGTCAAGGCCAAAACTTGCGGCGTGGTCGAGACAAAAAGCACATCGCGGTTTTCGGAAGGTGTGGCTTGAACATCGGGAGACTGAGCGGTGACGTTGATAGTCGCTAAACCAGCGCTATCCGAGATGATATTGGCTACGGCCACACCAGCGATGACCTCCACAGTGATGGAATTGCCAGCCAGTTGACCTTGTACATCGGCAAATTGGCCACGGGTGGTGGTGAAAGTCGCAGTTCCGTTTATAAATTGCTGATTTTCCTGCCATATTAAAACCAGCTGATTTTGCTGATTGATTGGCAATTGTGCGGAGTTACCGTCGGCACCAGGAATATTCAAAATAAAGCCAGAGTCATCCACCCGGATGATGAACTGTTCTTGTACACCCAAGACGCTCGCCGCAATTTCCAAGGTAGTGATGCCAGCGCTCACCCCTTGTAACTGAAATGTGCTAGTGCCTTGCGCGTTGCTGACGATCTGCGTTGGCGCTACTGCTAAAATGCCTGGGGTGTTGGTTTCGCGGATGTTGATAAACTGATTGGGAATGGGGTCGTCATTGCCATCCAATAAAGTCACTTCAATGGTGCGCGGGCTGCCAGGTAAAAGTTGTGCTGAGAGATTGCCAACATCCAAACGGGTGCCTTGAACCGGGATCACCAAGGTTTTGCTTTGTTTGTTGACTTCTGCGGTCAGGGTGATATTGCGGTTGCGCAGATCGGTGCGGCTGGTGATCTCGGCTTCCGCTGTGCCTGCGGCATCAGTGGTGGCGCGAGTTACCAGAAGTTCACCACTGTCAATCTGGAAGTTAACGGCTGCATTAGACAGTAGATTATTGTTTTCATCGCGAACCAAAACCGTGGCTACCACTTTGTCACCGCTGCCGGTGTTGAGGGTTGGTTTATCTACGAAAACGTCCAAAGTTACTGGTACAACATCATCAGCAATGGTCAATAGTAATTCCGCAACACTTTGGCCATCAACGTTTGCAATAATACAGTAGTCACCGCCTTCGCTGGCCGTTACCACCGCATCGGCAAAGCCTGCCGTATCAGTGATGATAGTGCTTGGTGCAATCGTTAAGTTTTGTGGATTTGCGCAAACAGCACCACCAATGCTGCCAGTGATGGCAGTAAGTTCGACAGAGGCATTTTCTAAGGGGAACTCTTGATTAAGATTGCTTTGACTGAAAGCATTTACCTCTAAAAAATAATTGCCGTTGTTCAGCCGACTGGACAAAACCAAGCGTGATAAAGTCGCTGCGACTGTGGTCAGTGATTCGGTGACGTCAATCTCGCTGCCTAAACGAATGCGAATATTGACTGTTCCAGCAGTTTCTGAAGTAGTCAAGGTTGCGGTTGCTTGTCCTTGTGCATCTGTAACTAAGTTTGTGGCGCTTAAAGTACCAAAAGCAGTTTCACCAACAGCGCCAAATGATAAAGAAATGGCTTGGTTTGCTACAGCACGGCCTTCTTCATCTGTGGTAAAAAAGGATAAAATTGCTTGACTTAAGCCATCAGCAGGTAAGACACCTGTAGGTACTGAGACGGTGATCGAGAGATTAACGGTTTCTTCTTCATCAGTCCCTGTACTATTAAAACTACCACCGCCGCCGCCACCGCAGGCGGTCAAAGTCAGCATGAACGCTAACAACAAAAACAATATATTACGCATAGACATTGCTGCTTTTCTCCTTTATCGTCCTGTAAAACTAATAGGCTCGGCGCTGGCCGAGAGATTTTCTTTTAAAATTTTCGGGGTTACAAAGATCAAGAGTTCATCTTTTTCTGAACGACGCAGGCTATTTTTGAATAAGCGTCCCATCACTGGGATGTCGCCTAAGAAAGGCACTTTGTCTTCGGCCACCACATTGGTTTCTTCAAAAATACCACCTAAAACAATCGTGTCACCGTTGTTCACCAAGACACTGGTGGACAATTCACGGGTATCAATACTCACGCCATCGGGGAAAATTTCGCCAGCACTGGATTTGCTGATGACTAAGTTCATGAATACCCGATCATCAGGGGTGATCTGCGGCGTGACGGTAACACTTAAAGCCGCATCTTTGAATTGGGTTTCGGTGCCTTCATCAGAAATGCTCTTATAAGGAATCTGCACGCCTTGTTTGATATAGGCTTCTTGGCCATCGGTGGTGACGACCCGTGGCGTGGAGACAATTTCGCCATTGCCTTCGGCTTGTAAGGCATTGAGTTCCAAGTCAACCAAATAATCTTTACCTAAAAGCGCCAAGGCAATTTGACCGACCGGGCTCGCGGTAGGCGCATTGACATTTAAGCGATTGTCTAAACTTGGCAAAGTGACCTGCGTTTGACCAGTGGCCAATTCGCGGGCAATCGCATCCGTCGCTTCGGTGCTGCCACCGATAATAAAGTCACGGCTGTTGCCATCTTGGAAGGCGTTGACACCAAATTTCACGCCCAACTCGCGGCTAAAGTCATTGTTGGCAATGACAATGCGTGATTCCACCAGAACTTGCCGAACGGGAATGTCTAATTCTACCAGCAGACGCTTGATACTGCTTAGATTTTCCAAAGTTTCGCGAACAATGAGCTTGTTGGTACGCGCATCCACGACCAGACTGCCGCGCTCGCCGATGAGTTTCGCATCATTTTTGAACAAGTTCGCTAGGTCTTCGGCTTTGGCAAAATTCACTTGTAAAATTTCGGTGCGCAGCGGTTCCAATGATTTGCTTTGTGCTAAGGCTTCTTGCTCAAGTTTTTCCTGGGTAGCGATCTCTTGAATGGGCGCGATATAGATGACATTGCCATTGTCGCGTGAATCTAAACCTTTGGTTTTTAAGATAATATCCAAAGCCTGATCCCAAGGAACGTCTTTTAAGCGCAGGGTGATATTGCCGCCGACTGAATCGCTGACAACGACGTTTAAGCCGGTGAAATCGGCCAAAATTTGCAACACGGAACGTACTTCAATATCTTGGAAATTCAAAGATAAGCGATCACCGGTGTAGCGTTTTTTAGCAATCGTTTCCACCGCTTCTGGCAGACGTTGATTGACTTCCACAATAAAGCTATTTTCGTTTTCGTAAGCGATATAGTCATAGTCGCCGCGCAGGCTCAATACCGCTTGCGCATTGCCGCGTTGGCTGGTGACTTCAATCGCCGTCACTGGGGTGGAAAAATCAGATACATCAAAGCGACGGTTCAGGTTGCTGGGTAAACTTGCGCCGTTGAAGGTCAGGAAAATTTTATTGGCACGTTCTTCTACCTGCACCGGGATGTCGTTTTGGCTTAAGACGAAAATCGCCCGGCCATTGCCTGGGGCATCAGCGATGCGGAAGTCCACATTGCTGATGCTGCGTCCAGCGCTCATGCCGGGAGTGATGATGCCGGCGCTGCGGGTGCCAACTTCGCTCGATGCGCCTAAGGTGATGCGAATTTGCCGGTCAGCAACTTCCGTTTCATAAGGCACGGAGCGGTTGAGGTTTAAAACCAAGCGAGTTTTGCCGGCCACTTCGGTGCTGGTGAAGGAGCGAATGGTTGGCAAATCAATGGCTTGTGATTTTTCTGCTAAGGCGTTGCTCACCCCCGGAAAATCAAAAGCGATGCGCGGTGGGTTTTCAATGGCAAAGGCCAAAGGAGGGGGTGCTGTCTCGCTAAATTCAAGAATAACCTGCGATTCATTGCCCGGCAAAGTCGCTGCGCGTACCGATAACAGTTCGTTGGCAAAGCTTGTGCTTGCCAAAAGTCCAAGGCTTAACAATAGGCCATAACGTAAAAAAGTCATTTCTTTAATCTCCCTGCGCCAAAAATAGGTTGTTGAATAGGTTATTGCGATAAAAGCATTTCAGCATCTTTTTCCATCCATCCACCGAAGTTGTCTGGAACAATCTCTTTAATAAGCACTTTGGCCTCGGTAATTTGTACAATCCGGCCAAAATTTTGTCCGAGGTAATTGCCTAAACGTACCGGGTAAATCGTACCTTCGGGTACGCGCACCAAGGCGCTGATCGCGCGGTCTTTAGTGATATTGCCTACTAAGGTCAGTGTTTCTAAAGGATATTGTTCCAAAATTTCCCGCCGACGGGTTAAGTCGGGTTGTAAATCACTGGTTGGACGACGTACCTCAACATCCGCCAACAACACGTTGCGCAACGGTACAAAGGGGTCACGAATATCGGTGGGGTCGAAGGTATAAGGTTCGTAATAGACTACCGGTGGCAAAGGCTCAATCGGTCCGGCTGGGGTTTTATTGATCTGGTCAATTTCAGCTTGAATATCTTCATTTTCGCTACAACCGCTTAAAAAAAGCAGGCCAAGTAATAAGAAAACAATTAGAGAAGGTTGCATGGTTTACTCCTCTCCTTCTTTGACATAATACGTCCGCGCTTCTGCGGTTAAAGTCAATTCAATGTCATTGAGATTGATGGTGGTAGTATTGCCGCGGGGTTGCGCGTTTTGATTGTTTGGCACCAGTTGAACGTTGTGAATGGTGACAATCCGATCAAGGCTTGCCAAGGCACTGATAAAATTGCCAACTTCCATATAGCTGCCACTCATGACCAGTTGAATTGGTTTTTCAAAATAGAAATCGCGGCTGCGATCATCCTGGGGCTGAAATTTTTCTTCTTTCAGTTGGCTGTCACGCGCAGAATCACTGACCTTAACCAGGAGGTTTTCCATCTCGGTGGCTTTCGGCAACTGTTGATACAACTCTTGTAAGCGGCGATTCAGTTGTTCTTTTTGCGCGAGGTATTGATCAAGATTGATCGCCTCTTGCTGCTTTGCTTTCAGTTCTTTGATTTTGTTGTCTTTTTCACGGACTTTGTTGTCAAATTGGGTGAGCAGTGCTGGGTCATTGTAGGGATTGTCCACGAAGAAATAATACCCACCGCCACCAATCAAGACTGCAAACAATAGCACTGCCAAAATAAGGCGTATGGCCAAAGGTGCCGTGCCAAGATTCTGCCAATCAATATTTTCCAGATCCAAAGCCGGTTTGGCTTGGCTGGATTCCTTTTTATCAACCATGCTAGTTCCTCTTTAGCGATTATTTTTCGTTGCTGGCTTGTAGTTCAGGAGGCAACTCCTGATTTACTTCCAGAGAAAAGTTAAAAGTGCGCGCTGTTTCAGCGCCCTGTGCTTGAATGACGCGCAAGTTGGGCTGACCTAGCCAAGCAGACTCGTTTAAGTTGATCATGAAGGTGGAAATCGTTTTCTGCGCATCGGCACGGCCTTCAATGCTGATTCTTTTATCCACCTGCCGCACATTGGTTAAAAACAGGCCATCAGGCAAAGCGGCGGCGAGTTCATAGATCAAGCGCACACTTTCAGGGCGGCTTTTTTGCAGGTCTTGAATCACCTGCATCCGTTCCAGCAACAAGGCAATATCATTTTTGATGGTCTTGATTTGCGCAATTTCTTTCTCTTTTTTATCAATTTCTTGTTGAATGCGATTGATATAGCTGACTTGCTGGTCAATGCGTGCCTGTTGATACTGCGCGGCTGCAAACAGTAAGCCTCCGGCAATAAGCGCCGTTACCGCCAAAACGACATAGAACAAGGTATTGCGTTCTTTGCGCAGTTCTTCTCGCCAATTCAGTAAGTTCACATAGGTCATGCGTGAAAACTCCGTAAAGCTAAGCCACAAGCCACCAATAAACCATGGCCGTCAGTCTCAATTTTTCGAGCGAAAGCACGCGCCGATACTTTGGCTAAGGGCTTGGCGATAACACAGGGAATACCAGTAAAATCACTGACATGTTCATCGAGATTCAATAATACTGTTGCACCACCGGAGAGCATGATCTGATCCACATGATCCTCACCGCTGGCGGAATAAAAGAATTGCAATAAACGGCTGACTTGTTGCGCGATGGTATCTTTGAAGGGTTGGACGATATTGCTTTGATATTCGTCTTTATCGGGAAGATTTTGGGTTTTTTTCGCCTGCTCGGCGTTCGGAAAACTCATGCCAAAGCGCCGCATGATTTCCTCGGTCAACAACCGACCGCCAAAATTTTGCTCGCGGTTATAGATGACCTCGCCATTATCTAAGATATACATAGCGGTCATATGCGAGCCAATATCAAAAATTGCGATAAGTTTTTTCTTGCCTTTGTCTGGCATATCGTGGCGCAGCAGCGGGAAGCAATGTTCAATGGCATACTGCTCCACATCCACAACAACCGGTTTTAAGCCCGCCAAGTCTAATACCGAGGTGCGGGTATCCACATGTTCGCGACGTGCGGCCACCAGTAGCACATCTTGGGAGGACGGCACGTTGCTGGTCGGACCTTGCAGCAGATGATCCATAAAAACATCATTTGGGTCATAACCGGGAATATGTTGACCGGCATCGGCGAGAATTTGCGCCTCGACTTCGTCTTCTTCGAGGTCGGCCGGTAAAGTGAGCACTTTGCTCATCACCGCAGAAGTTGGTACGGCAACTGCGGCATTTTTGCTTTTGCTGCCACTGTTTTTTAGTGCAGTTTTCAAAGCGATGCCAACGGCATCAACATTGACAATATTTTTTTCCACAATCGCATCAGCGGGGATAGGCTCTAGCGCAAAGGCCGACAGTTTATAGCCGTCGCCTGTCTTCTGAAACTCAACCAGCTTGACGGCTGAAGAGCCAATATCCACGCCAATCAATGGCTTGGGAGTGGGTTTGAGCACGGATCACACCTCATTTCATAAAAAATTTGACGAAACGGTTTTTGGCTGCGTGTCCTAAAGTGCGCGGCACTCAAGGCGCTTGGCGCAAAAATTTTGCACCGGCAAAGCGAAAATAAGCTAAGAACGCTGAACGAATCAGCAGAAATTAGCGCATTTATGCTTGTGCCTGGCATGATAGAGGAAAATTTTTATAGAATTACTACAGCAGATTTTATAATTTGTAGTTGTTGTTTTGGTGTCAGCGAAAAAAGTGGAAAAATTTTTGCCACCGCCAAAGCGCCAGGCCAAGGCAATTTATCTAAAAGAGAAAACTATGTTGCGTAAACCTAAAGCCTCGCCGAAAGCAGCGCTTTTATTTGAAGAAACCGGCTTTTTTTACGAAGAAGGCGAGCGCATTCCAATGAGTTTGCGAAAACTCTACTTTCCGATTATTTTGTTGTTAAATATCAGTGCAATGCTTTTGATTGGTCTCACTGTCATAAGCTACCCGTTGTTATTTCAAAATCTGCCGAGCTTAGCCGAGGCGCAGCAAGTCACGCCGTTGGCACCGGCGGCGTTTTACAGCAAGGACGGGGTATTGCTGGCCACTTACGGCGACAAATTACGCCAGCCGGTGACTTTTGAGGAAATCCCGGAAGTGGTTCGCCAAGCCTTTATTGCTGCTGAAGATAGCCGTTTTTTTACGCATCCAGGTGTGGATTATCAAGGCTTGACCCGGGCTTTGCTGAACGTGATGAAAACCCAAGCGAAATCCCAAGGTGGTAGTACCATCACCATGCAGTTGGCACGCGAACTGTTTTTAAGCCGTGAGAAAACCTTAAATCGTAAATTTAAGGAAATCCTCATCGCCATGCGCATGGAGCAATCGTTGAGCAAAGCGGAAATTTTTACGCTCTATCTCAATAAAATTTTCTTGGGTTATCAATCCTATGGTATTGCTGCTGCCGCGCAAGTCTATTATCAAAAGCCCCTCGACCAATTGACCATTGCCGAGGCGGCGAGCTTGGCCGGTTTACCCAAAGCGCCTTCGGCCTATAACCCGATTATCAATCCTGAACGTGCGTTAATTCGTCGCGGTTATGTCTTGGGACGCATGTATGAATTGGGTTTTATTGATGAAAACGCCTACAACGAAGCCATGGCCAGTTCTGAAACTGCCAAGCTCCAGCGTCCAGAGTCTATCAAGGGCAGCTTGGGGCTTTATGCGGTGGAAATGGCACGCCAAGAACTTTTTGCGAGTTTAGGTGAAAAACTCTACGAAGATGGCTATCAGATTTTTTTAACCATTGATAGCCAACGCCAAGCGCAAGTCGAAGCGCAGGTGCAGGCGCGGCTCGAAAAATTTGACCGCAAACGCGGTTATCGCGGGCCGGAAAGCCAATTGACCGTTAGCAGCCAATATGAAAATTTTTTAGCAACCGCCAGAATTTATGGCACTTTGCAGCCAGCTATTATCACAGGCATTCATAGCGACTATGCCGATTTACAGTTAAAAGATGGTGTCATTGGTCGGCTGCCAGCGGCCACTATCGCCTGGACGGGTAGTCAAAGTTTGCGCCGTCGCTTTCAGGTCGGCGATGTCATTCGGGTGCGCGCAACCAGCGAAGCTGGCGTTTTTTCCTTGCAGCAAGTGCCGGAAATAAGTGCGGCTGCGGTAGTGGAAGATAGTTATTCTGGCGAAATTTTGGCCTTGGTCGGCGGCTATGATTTTTTCTACAGCAAATTCAATCGCGCTACGCAAATGAAACGCTCGCCGGGTTCGACTTTTAAGCCTTTTATCTATTCCGCAGCTTTGGAACAGGGCTTTGCACCCAATAGCTTAGTTTTAGATGCACCGTTGACTATTGGCAGTTGGAAACCAAAAAACTACGGCGGCGGTTATAAAGGCAGCATGACCGTGCGCAGCGCCTTGGCACAGTCGCGCAATTTGCCGATTATTCGGATAATGCGAAAAATGGGAGAGAAACAAACTGTTGATTTTATTAAAAAGTTTGGCTTTCGCAGCGAGCAGTTGCCGGTGGATTTGACCTTGGCCTTAGGCACGGCCACGGTGAACCCTTTGGATATGGCCAATGCCTTTGCCGTTTTTGCCAATGGTGGTTATCTCCTGACTCCAAGGGTCATCGGCGAAGTGCGGCAATATGGTGCGCTGCTGCCGCAGGTGCGCCAGTATGCTTGTAACGATTGTCCAACGCCGGCACCGCAAGTGATCAGCGCCGGCAATGCTTTTTTAATGCAGAGTTTATTACAAGAGGTGATTCGCACAGGCACAGCCAAGCGTGCTAAATCATTGAATCGTCAGGATATTGCTGGAAAAACTGGCACTACCAACGAGGAGCGCGATGCCTGGTTTGTTGGCTTTCATCCCGATGTCGTGGTAGCGGTGTGGGTGGGTTATGACGATTATCAACCGCTGGGTTCGGGGGAAAGTGGCGGCAGCACCGCCTTGCCCATCTGGATGGACATCATGGCCGATATTTTGCCGACCTTGCCAGAAAAACCCTTTACGCCACCAGAGGGTATCGAGAAAACCGCCGGCGACTATTATTTTGCTGAGCGGCCAGTGGTCAATCGCCGCCTAGAGACCCGCGAGCCAGCCACAAGCAGCCGACCAAGCACGGTCAATGAAGCCGACGATAGCGGTTTGGCGGGTGGGCTTTTTTAAGCCATTGCGGCTTAGCGCGTCGGACGAGGTTATTGTTAATTTTTTAACTTTTTGATTTTTTGGTAATTATTGAATAGCGCCGATAAAAAAGCCGTTCTATCACGCAGAACGGCATTTTTATTGCAGCGCATTTTTTATACATTGCATTCAGGTCTCGGTCTTTCTCTAAATTCTTGCAAGGATGTTTCAATTTTATGTCCAATCCGCACCCAACGGTTCCCTCCCTTTACGATCCGGCTTTTGAAAAAGCCAGTTGTGGTTTTGGTTTGATTGCACAGATGGACAATCAGCCCTCGCATACTTTGGTACAACGCGCTATCGCTGCCTTGGCCTGCTTGACGCATCGGGGTGCCATTGCCGCCGATGGCAAAAGTGGCGACGGTTGCGGTTTGTTATTGCAAAAACCGGAAAAATTCTTACGCCGCGTGGCTTTAGAGCAAGGTTTGGCCTTGTCGAAAAATTTTGCCGTTGGTAGCTTATTTTTAAGCAAAGACGCTTGCCTGGCCGATTTGGCACGGCAAACCTTGACGCAACAGTTGCAAAAACAAGGACTGAGCGTGGCGGGTTTTCGTACCGTGCCGATCCAAAAAGACGCTTGCGGCAGCGAGGCTTTGAAAACCCTGCCGACCATCGAGCAGATTTTTATCAATTTTCCTGATGACTTAGCGCCAGAAGTGCTTGAGCGGCGCTTGTTTATCGCCCGTCGTCACAGCGAAAACCACATGGCCGCCGACGATGATAGTTTTTATATCCCGAGTTTGTCAGCGCAATCGTTGGCTTACAAAGGCTTGGTGATGCCGAGTGCCTTGCCGGAATTTTATCCTGATCTGCAAGCTGCCGATTTTGAAAGCGCCATTACCGTTTTTCACCAGCGTTTTTCTACCAACACCTTGCCGCAGTGGCCGCTGGCGCAGCCGTTTCGTTTTCTCGCGCACAATGGCGAAATCAATACCATTGCCGCCAATCGTTTATGGTCGCAGGCGCGGCAGACGCTCTGGCAAAGTCCGCTTTTGCCAGAATTACAAGAAGTCACGCCCTTTGTGATGAGTGGCGGTTCCGATTCACAAAGTCTTGATAATATGCTGGAAACTTTGGTGCAAGGCGGGATGCCCTTGCTCAAAGCCTTGCGGATTCTGGTGCCGCCGGCCTGGCAGCATCGCGATGACCTGCCCGCCGAAGTCAAAGCCTTTTTTGAATATTATTCCATGCACGCCGAACCTTGGGATGGTCCAGCCGGTTTGGTGTTTAGCGATGGCCGTTATGCCTGTTGTGCCTTGGATCGCAATGGCTTACGTCCGGCGCGTTGGTTGATTACTGACGACCGGCATATTGTTTTGGCCTCGGAAACCGGTGTCTATCCGGTGGCAGCCGAAGCCATTGTGCGCAAAGGTCGGATTATGCCCGGGCAAATGCTGGCCGTGGATACCCAGGAAGGCAAACTGTGGCTGCCGGAAGCCATTGACGCGGCGCTCGCTGCTGAACAGCCGTATTTGACTTGGCTTTCGGAACGGCGGCAGCGTTTTGGTCAGGAATATCAAAAAGTTCCTTTAAGTGAGCAGCCTTTTTCAGCGGAAACTTTGGCGATTTATGAAAAGCAATTTTTACTGACTTTCGAGGAGCGCGAGCAGGTCTTGCGGGTGTTGGCCGAAAGCGGCCAAGAAGCCGTTGGTTCCATGGGCGATGACACGCCGATGGCGGTGCTATCGCAGCAGCCGCGGTCGTTGTTTGATTATTTCCGGCAACAATTTGCGCAAGTGACCAATCCACCGATTGACCCCATTCGCGAAAGCATTGTGATGTCGCTGGAAACCTGTTTTGGGCCCGAGCTCAACATTTTTACACAAAGCGCTGACCATGCCAGTCGTTTAACGGTGGACAATCCGGTGCTGAATGCGGCTTTGTATCGGGATTTATTGGCAAAATTGCCCCACCAAGTGTTGCCGCTGCATGACGATGCCAGTCATAAAGATTTAAGTCAGGCCATTCGGAAATTAAATGATGCGGCCTTGCAGGCGATAGAGCAGGAAAAAGTCTTGTTGATTCTTGATGATAGCGGCCTCAGCGCCGAAAAATTACCCATACCGGCGCTCTTGGCCTTGGGCGCTTTGCATCAGTATCTATTGGAGCGGGGTTTGCGGCATCGGGTGAATTTGCTTGTTAAAACCGCTAGTTGCCGCGACCCGCATCATTTTGCTGTGTTGTTTGGCTATGGCGCGACGGCGGTCTATCCGTATTTGGCTTATGAAACTTTGGAAGTCATGCGGCAGCGTGGGGAAATTCCTTTGGAAAGCAATGTCTTGCAATATAATTATCGCCAAGGCATCGCCAAAGGCCTGTATAAAATTTTATCGAAGATGGGCATCTCGACGCTTGCCAGTTATCGTGGTTCGCAGCTTTTTGAAATCATTGGTTTGCATCAGGATGTCGTGCAGCTTTGTTTTAAAGGGACGGTGTCGCGGCTGTCCGGTGCCAATTTCCAAGATATTGAACAAGAACAAAAACGCCTGCATCGCGATGCCTTTAATCCGCGCCAATCGCCGAAGCAAGGTGGTTTATTCAAATATGTCCACGGCGGCGAATACCATGCTTATAACCCCGATATTGTTCAGACCTTACAGGCGGCGGTCGAAAGCAATGACTTCGAGGAATATCAACGTTTTGCTGATTTGGTCAATCAACGTCCCGTGGCGACCTTGCGCGATTTGTTAAAAGTGCGCAGCAATGTGGGTGCTGGTTTGCCGCTGTCTGAGGTCGAAAGCATTGATTTAATTTTGAAAAATTTTGATTCCGCTGGTATGTCCTTGGGTGCCTTGTCGCCGGAGGCGCATGAGTCATTGGCGGTGGCCATGAACCGTTTGGGTGGGCGTTCCAATTCCGGCGAAGGTGGCGAAGATATCGCCCGTTATGGTACGGAGAAATCTTCTAAAATCAAACAAGTGGCTTCGGGTCGTTTTGGTGTTACCGCGCATTATTTGGTCAATGCCGAAGTGTTGCAGATCAAAATCGCGCAAGGTGCCAAACCGGGCGAGGGCGGCCAGTTGCCGGGCAAAAAGGTGGATGCGACGATTGCGCGGCTGCGTTATGCCCGGCCGGGCGTGACTTTGATTTCGCCACCGCCACATCATGATATTTATTCGATTGAAGATTTGGCGCAGTTGATCTTTGACTTAAAGCAGGTCAATCCCGAAGCCTTGGTCTCGGTGAAATTGGTGTCCGAACCTGGGGTGGGGACGATTGCCGCCGGGGTGACTAAAGCCTACGCCGATTTGATCACCATTTCCGGTTATGACGGCGGCACCGGTGCCTCGCCCTTAACGAGCGTCAAATATGCCGGTTCGCCTTGGGAGTTGGGTTTGGTCGAGGCACAAGAAGTGTTACGCAAACACGGCCTGCGGCATCGGGTGCGCATTCAGGCCGATGGCGGTATGAAAACCGGCTTGGATGTCATCAAAGCGGCGATTTTAGGTGCCGAAAGTTTTGGTTTTGGCACCGCGCCGATGATCGCTATGGGTTGTAAATACTTGCGTATCTGTCATCTGAATAATTGCGCGACGGGCGTGGCGACCCAGGAAAAAGTGCTGCGTTTGCAACACTTTAAGCCCAATGCCGCCGAAAAAGTCGTGCGTTATTTCACTTTTGTTGCCCGGGAAACCCAGTTGTGGCTGGCGCGTTTGGGTGTGAAAAGCCTGAAAGATTTGATCGGACGGACGGATTTGCTGGAAATTTTGCCTGGCGAAAGCAAAAAACAACAGCGTTTGGATTTGCGGCCGTTGTTGTCAGCAGGTTCAGCGCCGGAAAACGCGCCACGCTATTGTTTGGAAAAGCGAAATTATCCCGTGGATAAAGGCGAACTGGCCGAGCAGATGGTCAAAGATTGTCTGCCAGCCATTGAAAAAGGTGAGCCCTTGACCTGGCATTATCCTATCAATAATACCCAGCGTTCCATCGGTGCGCGGCTGTCGGGGGAAATCGCCAAACGCTTTGGTAATCAAGGCAGTAAAGCGCCAATCACCCTGCATTTTAGCGGCAGTGCTGGTCAGAGTTTTGGCGTGTGGAATGTCGGCAATCTCTTTTTACATCTGACCGGCGAGGCCAATGATTATGTTGGCAAAGGCATGACCGGCGGCAAAATTGTCGTGCGGCCAGCAAAAGAAAGTCGGCTGCCAACGCAAGAGACGGTCATCATCGGCAACACCTGTTTATATGGTGCGACCGGCGGCAAACTCTATGCCGCAGGCTTGGCCGGCGAGCGTTTCGCGGTGCGTAATTCCGGTACGGTCGCTATCGTCGAGGGCATCGGCGACCACGGTTGCGAATATATGACTGGCGGTGCGGCGATCATTTTGGGACGCACCGGCGGGAATTTCGGTGCCGGCATGACCGGCGGTTTTGCGCTTATTTATGATCCATCTGGTGATTTTTCAGGCCGTTACAACAAGGAAAGCATTGACGTGCAACGTTTTCCGCTCGCAGGCGACAGCCAAGACTTGGCGACATTTTTGCGCGATAGTTTGCGCGATTTTATTGCCGATACCGACAGCGCCTGGGCGAAAAATATCTTGGAAAACCTGAATTTGGCTGATTTTTGGTTGGTCAAACCCAAAGCCAATCGCGTTGAGGAATTGCTGGATATCTTTGTTTTTGGCCGGGAAAAAGCCGCGGCTGCCTAAAAACGCCTAGCTATGCCCTTCATTCCGCCGGATTTTGTTGAAACGCTACGGCAGCATCTCGATTTGGCGCAGGTCATTGGCCAGCGCTTGGCTTTGAAGGGACATGGCGGCCATCATCTCGGCCTCTGTCCTTTTCATGCTGAAAAAACGCCGTCATTTCATGTTTATGCCCAAGCCAATCCGCCGCATTATCATTGTTTTGGCTGCGGTGCGCATGGCGACGTCGTGCGTTTTATCATGGACTATGAGCATGTGAGTTTCCCGGAAGCGGTCACGCAACTCGCCGAGACTGCTGGTTTAACCTTGCCGCAGCACAGTGCCGAGGCGCAGGCCGCCGAAGCGCAAAAACAGCGTTTATGGATGCTTTTGGCAGCGGCGCAAGATTTTTATGCCAGTCAGCGGCCAAAAGTTGCTGATTATCTCGCCAAAAGACAGATTGCCGCCGCAACCGCTGAACGCTATGCCCTGGGTTTTTGTAGCGGTCAGGAACCGTTGGAAAAAATCTTAGCTGCCAGTCGCGAAGAATTGCTGGCGATAGGTTTGTTGCGTCAAGGCGAGCGCGAGGTTTCGGCGCGTTTTCGCAACCGTTTGTTATTTCCCATTCGCCAGCGCCAAGGCAAAACTGTTGGCTTTGGCGGTCGGGCGCTGTTGCCGGAGCAGCAGCCGAAGTATCTCAATTCGCCAGAAACCGAATTTTTTCACAAACAAAGTCTTTTTTATGGCCTGTGGGAAGCCAAAACTCGCAAAATTCCCCGCTATATTGTCGTCGAGGGCTATCTTGATGTGTTGCAATTGGCACAGCAGGGTTTTCCTGAAGCCGTGGCTTCCATGGGCACCGCCTTGTCTGCCGAAGGCTTGCGGCAATTATTGTCGAGCAGCAGCGATGGTATTTATTTTTGTTTGGATGGCGATGCCGCAGGCCGCAAAGCTACCATCAACACTATCAATAAATTACTGCCGAGTTTGCGCGACAGCGATAAATTGTATTTTATTGAATTGCCAGAAAATTTAGACCCCGATGATTTTCTCAAAAAGCACGGCCAGGCGGCTTTTGCGCAATTATTAGCGGCGGCACCGTTATTTCCCGAGTATTTTTTTCGTTATCTTCGTGAAAATTTTGATCTTAAAAGTATTTCTGGCCGTGTTCAGGCTTTGAATTATGCCAAGCCGCTGTTGGCCAGCCTGAAAGCGGACATTTTACGCCAGGAAATGCAGGCACAATTGCAACGCGAAGTACGGCAAGCCACGGCGACGACCCCGGTGGTAGCGCAATCGGCCACCAGGGCAAAAGCACCGACGCTGACCGCGGCACGCTTGGCCTTGGGTTTATTGCTGCGCTATCCGCAATTATTGGCGCAGGCAAAGCTTAATCCACAACTGCAAGCCTATTTTCACGACGGTGCTGCCTTGTTTTTTGAACTGCAAAACTGGTTGCAGCAAAATTTTCCCGATTTACAACAAATAGATAGCGCGGTTTTTGCTGACTATTGGCAGCGCCATCCGCAAGGGCTGCATTTGCAAAAACTGCCGGCACTTTTGGCGCAACGTTTTGAATATCAAGATGTTAATTTGGCCAGCGCCATTTGGCCGGAATGCTTACAGCGTCTGGAAACCGAGAGCCTCCAGCAACAGTTACAAAAGTGGCGTAGCCAAGGTTTGGCCTTGGCTGACCCGCGCTGGCAACAATTATTGGCGTTATTGCAGCAGCGGCCAGACCCGACCAGCGATTGACTTTGGCGATAGGGCGCTGTGCTGACCAAGGCGTTTGCTCAGCTTTTTGAACAAGGCTTGGCAAAATTTTTTAGCAATGGTTTTTGTTAGCTTGTTTTTTTGTTTTTTATCCCTAAAATTCCTGCCTCACTTTTTTTGAAACCATTCTATGGATCGCCCTATGGATCGTGACGCGCAAGAGCTGTTGCAAGAGTTAATTACCCTTGGTTCGACCGAGGGTTATCTCACTTTAAGCGATATTCATGAACATCTGCTCGAAGACAATCTCGACAGTGAACAACTGGATGAAATCATCAACACCCTGCAAGAGGCGGGCATCCAGATTCTCGATAATCATCGCGATGCCGAAAGCGAGCATCTGCTGCTGACCGAAGAAGTGGATGAAAACGGTGAAGAAATCGCGGAGGACAGTGACAACAGCTTTACGCCGCCACCCCAGGAAGAAGAGGTTGGTCGCACCACCGACCCAGTGCGCATGTACATGCGCGAAATGGGTAAGGTAAGTCTTTTAAACCGCGAAGGTGAAATTGAAATTGCCAAACGCATTGAAGAAGGCTTAAACCAAGTTTTGCAAGGCATTTCTCAGTTTCCCGATGCCAGTAAAGAATTGCTGCGTTGCTACGACGAAATTCTCGAACAAAATCTCAAGTTTTCTGACATTATCAACGGCTTTACCGATAGTGTTGTCGCTGAAGAACCGGCTATAACAGCGGAAGCCGCGCCGGTGATTCCCAGGGAAGAGGAAGAGGAAATCCTAAGCACGGCTTTAGATGAAGAAGCCGAAGAAGGGGGCAGTGGCGAAGGCCGCATCAGTGAGGAAATCAATAAAGAAGAAGCGACCGAGCATTTTAACCGCTTGGCCGAACACTATAAACAATATGTTGAACTTCTCAAAAATCAACAAGGTAAAAAAGGCCAACTGAAGGAATTGAATGCAGCACGGGATACCTTGGCCGCGACTTTTTTAACCTTTCGCTTAACGCCAAATATGGCCTTGCAGATCACTGAACGCATTAAAAATCTGATGGATAAAGTCTATCAACTGGAAAGACAGATCAAAAGCATTGTGGTGCAAGAATGCAAGATGTCCGAGTCGGCGTTTAAGAAAAATTTTCTTGGCAAGGAAAGCACCTTTCAGTGGTTGGATGACGCTTTAAACAATGATAACCCATCGGCCAGCCAAGCCAATTGTGCCGAAGCCTTAAAGCGTCAAGAGCCGTTATTGCGGAAATTACAGAAAAAACTTTTAACCATTGAAAATGAGCAACGCCTAAGCATTGCCAAAATGAAAGAGATTGATCAGCGCATTGTCAAAGGGCAAATGCTGGCCGAACAGGCCAAGCGCGAAATGATCGAGGCCAATTTACGCTTAGTGGTGTCTATCGCCAAAAAATATACCAATCGGGGTTTACAATTTTTGGATTTAATTCAAGAAGGTAACATTGGTTTAATGAAAGCCGTGGATAAATTTGAATACAAACGCGGTTATAAATTTTCTACTTATGCCACCTGGTGGATTCGGCAAGCCATCACCCGCTCCATTGCCGATCAAGCGCGAACCATCCGCATCCCAGTGCATATGATTGAAACTATCAATAAATTAAACCGCGTCTCGCGACAAATTCTGCAAGACAAAGGCCGCGAAGCCACGATTGAGGAGTTGGCGGAGGCCATGGAATTAACCGAAGATAAAATTCGCAAAGTCTTAAAAATTTCCAAAGAGCCGGTGTCAATGGAATCCCCGGTTGGTGACGATGAAGACTCGCGGATGTCGGATTTTATTGAAGATAGTTCGATTAGTTCACCGTTGGAAACCGCCACCAATTCAAGTTTGGCCGAAGTGGTGCGCGAAGTTTTAGCGGGACTTACGCCGAGAGAAGCGAAAGTCATTCGGATGCGTTTCGGCATTGACATGAATACCGACCACACGCTTGAGGAAGTCGGCAAACAGTTTGATGTCACTCGCGAGCGCATTCGCCAGATTGAGGCCAAAGCCTTGCGCAAATTGCGGCATCCCAGTCGTGCTGAACTCTTGCGGAGTTTCCTTGATTAGTTATAATCGCCGCTTTCGTTGCGGCCGTCGCCGTGTATAATTTTTTGATAATACTTTTGTTTTGCGCTGATAGCTCAACGGTTAGAGCAGGGGACTCATAATCCCTTGGTTGGGGGTTCGAATCCCTCTCGGCGCATTTTTCCTTTCCTTTATTCTTTTCAACCGGCCTTCACCATTCCCTCCTAGTTTGTATTCCTCCTTCAGCAAGCCTTTGCTGATCAATGCTTGCCAAGCGCTGCCAAATGCTTTTTTGTGTTTTTATGCTGCTTTTTGCATTTAGCGCTACCGAAAAAGCAATTTTTTGTTAGTATCGCCTGGCCGCAAGGCATTTTTTTCACTATGGAGTGTTCATGACTAGCAAGTTCATTTTTTTGTTTTTTATTATCTTTTTTTGTTCTAATGTTCTAGCGCAAGTGGTTGACCGCGATGCGGCGGTTTCTTCTATTATTGCCAAATTGCAGGAGCTGGAAGAAAAAACCCAAGCCTTAAGCGCAGCAGAAGCGAAAATCGCCGAAATGGAAGCCTTGCTTATGCAGCAAAAACAAGGCGCAAGCGAACAAGAGCAACGTATTGCCGAACTTTTGGGCATTCAAAATAATCAGCGTAATACCCAAACGGCCTTAGAAACTGAAATCCGCGTATTGAAGGAAGAATTGGCTGCACTCAAAAGCGCTAATCAACGCTTGATTGAGGAAAATACCAGTATTTCCAATGCGCGTAGTGCCAGCCAGGCTTTATATGAACAGGAACAAGTCCGTTTCAAAAGTCAAAGTGAAGCCATGGCTGCTTTAGAAAAAACTTTAAGCGATACGCAGAAAAGTTTAGCCGAAGCCAACACCAACATTGCCAATCTCAACAATGCCTTAAGTGCAGAAAAAGCCACCGTTGCCAAACAACAAGGCGACTTGCAGGCCAAAGATGCCGTGTTACAAGAGCGGGCGTTATTGATACAACAATTGGAAACCACTTTAGAAAATATCCGCAAACTGTTGAAAAATACTGAAGCAGAGAAAAACAAACTGGAGCAATCCTTAAAAGACAAAAGCGCCGAGGTGGCGCTTTTACAACAAAAGAATGGTGAATTGACTAAGGCTTTCAATGCTTTAGATGAAAAATTTCTCAATAGTGAAAGCGCAGCAGCAGCGGCAAACAACTTGGTCAATGTGTTGACGGAGGAAAAAAGCCAATTAGAAAGCCGTGTAGCCAACCAAGAAGCACAATTATTGCAATTGCGGAAAGATTTGGCTTTTAGCGAAGATAAACGGCAAGAGCTTGGTCAAACAGTTGAAAACTATGATGCGAGTTTAATCGCTGCACAAGAACGCAATCAAAACCTTGAACAAGCGCAAAAGGCGCTGCAAGAAAACCTGCGCACAGCCGAAGCAGAGCTTGCCTCCGCCCGCGCTGGCGCGGCGGCGCGTGATGCGCAACAACAAGCAAAAATCAAGGAGTTGCAAAGTGCTTTTCAGACCTTAGATGACAAATTTTTGGCCAGCGAAAATACCCGTCAAAGGTTAGAAAACGACCTTGCTTTCAGTGAGGCCAAACGCCAAGAATTAGGCCAAACGATTGAAAATTATGATGCAGCTTTATTGACTGCCGAAGCGGAAAAAAATGCTTTAAGCGAAAAGAATCGTCAATTGGCAGAAAATTTAGCGCAAACCAGCCAAGATTTTGCCGCTTACCGTGCTGAAGCCACGCAACTGCAAGCCAAACAAACTACCAAACTGCAAGAACTCACCAGCGCTTTTCAAGCATTGGATGAAAAATTTCTGGCTACCGAATTAAAATTACAAGAACAAACAGAAAAATTCGCACAAAGTCTGCTTTTACCAAGCGCCAGCGAAGCCAATCTGGCTTTGCAAGCCGCTGTCAGTGAATTCAATCGTTTACGCGCCGAAGCCTTGAAAGATAGAAATTCTCCCGAACTTAAGCAAGCCTTGGAGCAAGCGCGTCAACAACTGCTGTTATTACAGATGGCAATTGCTTATGAAAACAACGCGCAAGGCATTTATACCGTCGTCGCTGGTGACACTTTAGGTAATATTGCGAGAAAAATGTACGGCAATGCCCGCCTATGGCCGCGCATCCAAGAAGCCAATGCGCTGGTGTTGCCGAATCCGAATTTATTACTCGCTGGCAATATTTTGTTAATTCCCTGAAGAATCACGCACTGATGGAAGGCATCAGTGATCCATCTTAAGAATTTTCATCCACAGGCCACATTAACTGGCAATTTTATCAAACCAATGATTCAAAAAATCCTGCTTCACCGGCCACAGGTGTTTGAGAAGCAGGGCTTTGACTTTTTGTTGGCAAACGAAAAGATTTAAGCGTCGTTGACTTTCCTGCACATATAACAGCACGGCATCTTCAAAAATTTTCTGGCGAATGCTGCCCTCACTCTCAACAAAATGCTGTAAAAATTTTTCTACCTGTCGTTCTATCGCTGATTCCAGCGGTAATTTCCTTTCCTGACAAAAGGCTTGCAACAGTGTCTGCGCTTCGGCGATCCCCATACCTAAGGATAGTGCCTGGGTCATCAACTCTTGTTCTTCAGCGCGATCCACATAGGCATCGTCAAAACTGCGCAGTTTGATCTGTTCGATAAAGATGGCTTCTTGGGGACTCATAGCTGGCTTTTGCCCATAAAAAAGCCGGAAAACTCCGGCTGGCACTTAAAAAATTATACTTTGCTAAACCAATCGCCGCCTTGCAATAAACCTTGCAACACCGGGAAGCTCTGCGCTTTAACGATTTCCTTCATTTTCTTTTTGATCTCGGCTTTGGGGATTTTGCCTTGCGCTTTTTCAACGACGCTAAAGTAGGTTTCTTCATAAACTTTTTTGCTGATGCCTTTGTTTTTGGCGATGGTATCGCTAAAAGTTTGACGAATATAATCTTCCAAGCCCGTTTCTACGACATAATCCAAATAGGCGCAGGCTTGCAATAAGGCTTGGCGAGCGCTTTCGAGGGTCACGCCTTGGTTGATAATCAAGGTTAAAATCTCTTTTTCTTCTTTGCGATCAATGTATTTATCGTCAAAGCCACGCAGCTTGATCTGCTCCACAAACATCTGCTTTAATTTCTGCATCTCATCCATTGTTATCTCCAGGGTGAAAAAGGTCATAAAACCAGCAAACTATAACGCAAATTTTTCCTTCAGCCTATCCCTAATTTTTGCCAGAGTGTATCAATTTTTTCGCGCACCGCTTGGGTCATGGCAATCGGTTTGCCCCATTCCCGCTGACTTTCCCCAGACCATTTATTGGTGGCATCCAGACCCATTTTTGACCCCAAACCCGACACCGGCGAGGCAAAATCCAAGTAATCTATCGGCGTATGGTCAATCAAAACGGTATCACGGCTCGGGTCAACGCGGGTGGTGATCGCCCAAATCACCTCCGACCAGCGGCGAATGTCCACATCTTCATCCACGACAATAATAAATTTGGTGTACATAAACTGTCGCAAAAACGACCAAATACCGAGCATGATGCGCTTGGCGTGTCCCGGATAGGATTTTTTCATGCGTACCACAGCCAGGCGATAAGAACAGCCTTCCGGCGGCAGATAAAAATCAATAATTTCAGGAAATTGCCGTTGTAAAATCGGCACAAACACTTCGTTTAAGGCCACGCCCAAAATCGCCGGTTCATCGGGTGGTTTGCCAGTATAGGTGCTGTGATAAATGGGATTTTTGCGGTGGCTGATTTTTTCAATGGTAAACACCGGAAAAGTATCCACTTCATTATAGTAGCCGGTGTGATCGCCAAACGGTCCCTCAAGCGCGGTTTCGCCGGGATAGATATGGCCTTCCAAAATCATCTCGGCATTGGCCGGTAGCAATAAATCGCCAACGCTGGCTTTGGCAACTTCACTGCGGCCACCGCGCAAGAGTCCAGCAAAAGCATATTCAGAAACGCTATCGGGAATTGGCGTGACTGCCGCTAAGGTCGTTGCCGGGTCGGCACCCAAAGCCACGGCTAACGGAAAAGGTTCCTTGGGAAACTGCTGTTGCCAATGAAAATAATCCAAAGCGCCACCGCGATGCTTAAGCCAACGCATGATCACTTTATTTTTGCCAAGGACTTGCTGACGATAGATGCCGAGATTTTGTCGTTTTTGGCTCGGCCCTTTGGTAATCACCAAACCCCAGGTTAAAAGCGGCGCGGCATCCTCCGGCCAACAGGTTTGAATCGGCCATTGCGCTAAATCCACGGCTGCGCCTTCCAGCAGCACTTCCCGACAGGCTGGATTGCCGATGACTTTCGGTGCCATATCGAGGATTTTTTTGAAAATCGGCAAACTATCAAAGGCTTCTTTTAGATTTTTCGGCGGTTCGGGTTGCCGCAAAAACGCCAAAATCTCGCCGATTTCCCGTAAGCCGCTGATCTCCTCCAAACCCATGGCCAAGGCCACCCGTTCCGGCGTGCCAAAAAGATTGGTCAATACTGGCGTTGAAAAACCAGCAACATTTTCAAACAGCAACGCCGGCCCTTGTTGCCGCAGCACCCGGTCAGAAATTTCAGTCATTTCCAACACCGGACTTATCGGCAGTTGCAGTCGCTTTAAGAGACCACGGCTTTCCAGCATGGTGATAAATTCACGCAAATCTTTGTATTTCACCTTTTTTAATCCTTTGAAGTTTTTTCTTTAAGCGAACAGACAATCGGCGCATGATCGGAGGGCGAAGGCAGCGCCCGCCAGTCGCGTAACACCTGATAATGTACCTCGGCTTCGGCCAAGGCCGCTGGTGAGCATAAAATATGATCAATCCTGGCACCGAGATTCCGCCGAAAGGCACCTTGCCGATAATCCCACCAGGTGAAACTTTTTTCCTCGCCCAGTTGTTGCCGAAAACCATCTACCAGGCCAAGGTTTTCCAAGGCGTTAAAGCAGTGGCGTTCTGGCGGACTGCATAAAATGGCCTCGCCCCAGGCTTCCGGGTCGTAGATATCCAAGTCACTGGGCGCGATATTAAAATCGCCCAAAAGACACAATTTAGGAAATTTGGCGAGAGCGCTTTGTAGATAAACTCTAAGCGCTTGATACCATTCGAGTTTGTACAGATATTTCTCAGAGCCTACGGCCTGACCGTTCGGCGCATAGATATTGACCACCCGCCAATCGCCAAAACTCGCTGCTAGAAAACGCTTTTGTCCACTTGGCGAAAAACTATCATCCACAGCGGTCAAGGCTTCCCGACTCAGTAAAGCCACGCCGTTATAACTTTTTTCGCCGGTAAAAACTGCCCGCCAACCCAACTCGGCCAGCGGTTCCACAGGAAACAGTGCATCGGTCACTTTGGTTTCCTGAAGCGCTAAGACATCGGGCGCGGCGGGGCTTTTTAGTAAATCCAGCACTTGCGGCAGACGCACCCGTAAGGAGTTGACATTCCAGGCGCTAAAGCTCGGCATTAAGCCAGCTCCACAATGCCGCGTTCCTGCAAAAGTGCTTGCAAATCAGCATCTCGACTGCGAAATTGCCGATAAATGGCGCTGCTTGGTAACGTCGCGCCCAAGGCCAAGACCGTCTCACGAAAGCGCTGGCCTAAAGTCGGCGACAACACCCCATCCTCGCGAAAAGCGGCAAAGGCATCGGCAGCCATCACTTCCGCCCATAAATAGCTGTAATAACCAGCGGCATAACCACCGGCAAAAATATGACTAAAACTTTGTGCCAGGCGTTGATAATCGGCCAGCGGCAGGGGATTGACTTGCGCATGGACTTTTTTCCATAAGTCATGCACTTGGCTGCTGGTGATGGCAGCGTTATTTTGCTGATGCAGATAAAAATCAAACAAGGAAAATTCCAACTGCCGACACAAAGCCAAGGCTGGAAAAGCCTCGCGGCTCTTTTTTAACTTTTTGAGCAAATCTTCTGGCAAGGGCACCTTAGTTTCTAAATGTTCGCTCAATAATTGCAAACTGATCTGCTCCCACGCCCAATGCTCCATAAATTGACTCGGCAACTCCACCGCATCCCATTCAATGGCATTGAGACCCGCCACCGACGGCACCTCAATGCGCGTCAATAAATGCTGCAAACCATGACCGAGTTCATGCAAAAAGGTTAAAACTTCTTCGTGATTGAGCAAGGTTGGTTGTCCTGCCACCGGCGGCGTAAAATTGCAGACCAAATAGGCCACCGGCAACTGGATGCTGCCGACTTTGGGAAAGCGCTGCTTGGCCACATCCATCCAGGCACCTTGGCGTTTTTGTTGCCGCGCATAGGGGTCGAGATACAAAGCGCCGAGCAATTCTTGGCTTTCAGCATCGCGCAGTTGATAAAAGCGCACATCGGGATGCCACACCGCCGCTTCCGCTTGCTGCAATTGCACGCCAAAGACTTCAGCTAAGACTTTCGACACGCCGGCCATAAAAACTTCAAAAGGAAAATACGGCTTTACTTCATCTTCAGAAAAATCAAGATGTTGTTGACGATAGCTTTCCATGACATAACTTAAATCCCAAGGTTTTATCTCCTGAAGACCGCGTTTTTGGCCAAAGTCTTGTAAAGTTTGCCATTCGGCTTGCCATTTGCCTTGGGCGCGTCCCAATAAATTTTCTAAAAATTGCTGCACTTGTAGCGGTGACTCAGCCATGCGATTGACCAAAGCCAATTCAGCAAAACTGGCAAAGCCTAAAAGTTCGGCTTTTTGCTGGCGTTTTTGCAAAATTTCCGCCACTAACGGCGTATTGTCATAGTCGCTGCCACCTAAATCCGTGGCTGCAACTTGGTAAGCGCGATGCAAACGTGCGCGCAAGTTGCGGTTTTCGGCATAACGCATGACATTGTAATAAATCGGAAAATCGAGCGTTAAGAGATAACCTTCGCGCTGGCGATTGCAAGCATTTTGCCTAAGCAGACCAAAAACCCAATCCGGTAAACCAGCAAGTTCATGTTTTTCCTCGTGTAACTCTTCCCAAGCCTGGCGGGCATCATTGAGCTGATTGTCAAAGCGACTTTCCAATAGCGACAATTCCTGTTGCAAGTCGCGCAGGCGTTTTTGTTCCGCTTCCGGCAAGGCCACACCATTGAGACGAAAGTTTTGCAAGGCCAACTGGATGGCGCGGCGACGTGCCGGCGAAAGCTGATGCGCAATCTGCTCGGTGCAAGCGCGTTGAAAACAATGGTATAAATCCTGATTTTGGCCTAACTCGCTGTAATAGTTGCTTATTTCTGGTAGTAATTGTTGATAGACTTCCCGCCATTCGGCAGTTGCCATCACGCTATGCAGATGGCGAAGCGGCGACCAAACATTTTCCAAAGCATCATCCAGTTCCTCAATATCGAGGAAAAAATCTTCCCAATGGGTGATTGGTTCTGCCAGCAGGCGTTGCAAACTGGCGCGATTTTCCGCCAAGACCTGCAAGACTTCGGCTTGCGCTTGGCTCGGACTGCGATCAAAACGGGGTAAAAAAAGTTCTTGCGTCATTTAGATGTCCAAATTACTGGTTAATAAAGCATTTTTTTCAATAAATTCCCGACGAGGCTCAACTTGGTCGCCCATGAGCGTAGAAAAAATTTCATCGGCCAACAAGGCATCGGAAATCCGCACCTGAATCAGCCGACGGTTTTGCGGATTCATGGTCGTTTCCCACAGTTGTTCCGCATTCATCTCGCCCAAACCTTTGTAACGCTGCAAGGCCAAACCCTGTTGTGCCTGTTGCAATAACCAAGGCAGCGCTTCCGCCAATACCGGCGATGGTGCGGCTTGGCTGTCATAAAAAACTTGGTAAGGCGTGCTTAGCCAGGGCACTTCAGCCACAACATCGCGGATCAACTGATAGATGCTATTTTGCCAAAAGTCAGCGCTCAGCGTGACCGCAAAAACTTGTCCGTGTAGATGTTTTTCGACCACGACGTTTTCGCCGGCGCTCTCAAAGCGATAGCTTTCTTCGCTAAAACGTTTGTGCGTGGTGAGCCAAGTATGCAAATTGGCCAGCCAACTTTCCCGCAAGTCCTGATTTTGCCAATCCGTTGCCGTCAATAACGGCTGTTGCAATAAAGCCAGATAGAGCCAACGCTGTTGCGGCAGACGTTTGTTTAAGACATTTTCGGCACGCCAAAAACGGCGAATCAGCGCAATCAGCGGTTTCCCATGGAACAGCGTTTCATCGCTGGCCTCGGCTTCACCGGCATGCCGCACTTGCGCGTTTTTTTCAATATTATCCAAAAGATAAACATTTAACTCATTTTGATCTTTCAAATACCATTCTTGTTTGCCGCGTTTGGCTTTGTACAAGGGCGGCTGGGCGATAAAAATATGACCGGCCTGGGTGAGTTCTGGCAAATAGCGATAAAAAAAGGTCAGCAATAACGTGCGAATATGCGAGCCGTCCACGTCGGCATCGGTCATGATGATGATTTTGTGATAGCGCAATTTGTCCAAACTAAATTCATCTTCAATGCCGCAACCCAAAGCGCTGATGAGGGTCGCCACTTCGCTAGAGGCTAACATTTTGTCTAAACGCGCTTTTTCAACGTTTAAGATTTTGCCGCGCAAGGGCAAAATCGCCTGACTGCGCCGGTCGCGTCCCTGTTTGGCCGAGCCACCGGCAGAATCGCCCTCGACAATAAAAATTTCCGATAATTCAGGACGTTTTTCTTGACAATCGGCCAATTTGCCGGTGAGTTCGGCAAAGCGATTTTTACCGCGATTGAGTTTGCGTGCGCGACTCGCGGCTTCACGGGAAACCGCCGCTTCCAAGACTTTTTGCGCGATGGCTTTGGCATCCTGCGGTTTTTCCAATAAAAACTCCTTTAATTTGTCACTCAAAAGATTTTCCACCACGTTCCGCGCTTCGGGATTGACCAGTTTTTCCTTGGTTTGCGAGGAAAACTGCGGATCGGGCAGACGCAAGGAGACAATCGCCAACAAACCTTCGCGGGCATCTTCGCTTTCAATGTCTTGAATTTTATATTTTTTGAAATACTGCTCTTCGCGCAAATAGTTTTTCAGTACCGAGGTCAAGGCACTGCGTAAGCCCGTTAAATGCGTACCACCTTGACTTTGCGCGATATTATTGGTGAAGCAAAAGACCTGATCGCGGTCGCTGTCATTCCACTGCAAGCCCACTTCCACATGGATGCCGTCGAGTTCTTGATTGAAATATAAAATGTTGGGGTGTAAGGCTTTTTTGCTGCGCTGAAGATATTCAATATAGGCATGAATGCCGCCGTCATATTGAAAAATCTCGCCTTCGCCGCTGCGCTCGTCCACCAGTTCTATAGACAAACCGGCATTCAAAAAGGCCAGTTCACGCAAACGGTTGGCGATGCGCGCATATTGAAAGGTCGTGGTGGAAAAAATTTGACTATCCGGCTTAAAACGCACCTGGGTACCGCGTAAAGGGCTTGCCTCTTCTTGACGCAAAGGAAAAAGCGCTGCGCCATAGGCATAGCGCTGAAAATAGCGGAAACCTTGGCGAAAAATCGTCAATTCCAAGGACTCGGACAAGGCATTGACCACCGACACGCCCACGCCGTGCAAACCGCCAGAGGTTTTATAGCTATTGTGGTCAAATTTGCCGCCAGCATGAAGCATGGTCAGCACGACTTCCGCCGCTGACCGGCCTTCTTCGGGGTGAATATCCACCGGAATGCCGCGGCCATCGTCGCGGACGCTGATGCTGTCATCCAGATGCAAGGTGATGGAAATGTTGCGACAAAAACCGGCCAAAGCCTCGTCCACAGCATTGTCCACCACCTCTAACAAGAGATGATGCAAACCACTTTCATCGGTGGAACCGATATACATATTCGGACGCTGACGCACGCCCTCCAGACCACGTAAGACTTTAATTTCTGAAGCAAGATATTGTTCGGCAGAAGATTCGGCTAAAGGCGGTGACTGCATGATTTTTATTGAAAAGTAAAGAAAAAAACAGAGCCGATAGTAGCACTTTTGTCATATTTGCACTAGCGACTATAAAAAGAACACTTAGCATCTGAAAATGCAGATGATACGGTTTATAAGCGCCGCCACGGCCAAAGCAACTGCTGCCAAAAATGGCTGGGCATGGTTTCGGCAATGCCAATATCCAAGCGTGGCGGTGTTTTTGGCCAGGAAAATGTGCCAAAGAGATGATCCCAAAGCATTATATTTTCCCCATAGTTGACATTGCCTTCCGTAACCTCAGGACTGTGATGATAGCGATGCAGGTTGGGTGTATTAAAAACATAAGAAAACCAAGCAGTTTTTAAGGCGACATTGCAATGCGTTAAAATGCCAATAAAAGCCGTGATCGCCGCTAACCATTGCAATAAAAACAAGGGCGCACCCAACAGCCACAGCAAAGCCGCGACAGAAACAATACTGACGAGGCTATCCATGAAATGAAAACGGCCAGTATTGAGCCACCATAAACGCCCAACACTATGATGTATCGCATGAAAACGCCACAGCGGCGGCCATTCATGCGCCAAGCGATGCGCCCAATACAAGGCGAACTCGCCCACCAACAAGGCCAAAATCACCTGCAAGGCCAGCGGCCAATGTACTGGCCACAAGCCAAAATTCGGCAAGTTTTGCCAACTGGCTTCAGAAAAACCCAGCAGTAACAATATAAAAGTCAAGGCTTGCAGTACGCCTTTGCTGCTTAAGGTGTGGGCGATATTGGCCAAATTTTGGCCATCCGGCTGTTGCCACAGTGGGCTAAAGGTCAGATAACGCTCAGCCAAGGCCACTTGTGCAATCAATAAAGCATAAGCTAAGTTAAAATAAAGCAAGGGTTGCTCAAGAGAAAAACCAATGGAAGTCAAAGCAATACTGCTAAAAAGCCACCACGGCCATAAAAAATAAGCAAGAAGGTTTTTCAGCATAAAATAGTTTTGGTCAGGGGAAAATGATGATTAAAGTTTTTTTGGTAACTATAGAGAAAATATCAAAAAAATTTAAGCTTGCGCTGACACGCCGCCACAAAAAATAGCCATGATAACCGCAAGACAGCAATTATAGCTGATTCTACATAGAATCAAACAAATTAAAATTTTTATTACATTGTTTATAAAAGCAAAATTTTTTTAAAGAGAAATGGCCGATAAGTTTGGCGAGAAGCCCTGCACCTGGCTGGTTATTAGGGTTTTTTTTGTTAGCGATCATGTTGGCTAAAGGTGGCTTTTTTATTGAAAAGAAATAGTTGACAATAAAGTTTTCTCTCTTATATTTTGCCTCTTCCTCTTCCTCTTCCTCTTCCTCTTCCTCTTCCTCTTCCTCTGCCTCTGCCTCTGCCTCTGCCTCTGCCTCTGGGCGAGGTGAGTGCAATGTGGTTTGGTAAGCGATTTTTAATCTATTGAGGGAGTTAGCAATGCGCTTTTTTCGTTTATTGACGGTGTTAATGGCTGCTTTTTTACTGCAACCTACAGTTTTGTGGGCGGACGAATATGGTGGTTGTAAACGTAATTCGACCGAAGGTCAAAAGAGTGGAACTGTGTCTGGCACGATTGCTGGTGCCGGTACAGGTGCTTACGTTGGCTCAGAAGTTGGCAAAGCCGACGATTATGAGTGCTCAAAATAAACATAGCTAAATTTTTCAGATTCTTAAAAGGCGCATAGGCGCCTTTGTTTTTGCTTGTCACACTTCCTTACGTAAAAAGTATCTTCTTGATAAAATTCTTTAAGCAGGTTAAATACTTAACCTGCTTTTCTGTTTTTCCAGTAGTCCCGTTATGCCACTTTTGCGCATCAGTAGCGAAGTAGATGATTTTTGCAAAAAATTGGAGAAAAGATATGAACTTCATGCAGTTTGTTGATGTTACAAAAAAATCTGAGCCAACGGATAAGGCAAAAGTAACTTGGCAAAACTATATCCATAGCGACCCAAATATCTTACACGGCAAGCCGGTGGTTAAGGGTACACGTTTGGCGATTGACTTTATTTTACAACTCCTTGCCCAAGGTTGGACACCAGCACAAGTGCTGGAAAATTATCCTAATTTGCCTCCCGAAGCGCTGCAGGCGATTTTTATCTTTGCTATTGCGTGCATTCAAGACGATAGACTGTATAAAATCTCCTCTGAAAAAACCGAGCCATGAAATTTTTAGCGGATGAAAATTTTCCACGCGCAAGTATTAAAGTCCTGCGATCAGCAGGTTATGATGTTTTGGTGGATTGTTTATTTTCGTTTTATTCCGCTGACACCGGATGCGCCAGCGAAATACCTTTTGCAATATTTAGCAACACCTGCTCTTGATCTTATTGAAAAATTTACTGTTGCCGAGCGAGAGCATCGGCGACAACGGTCATTTCTTTAATTTTCCTCAATAATCGTCTTTTCCCACCTGCCAGAAATGCCCTGGCCATAAAATCCGTTCAGCGGCTTGAGGCCCCCAACTGCCAGCGGCATAGGCTTCGGGTGCTTTACCATCGTTTGCCCAGTTTTCTAAAATCGGATCAACGGCTTGCCAAGCTGCCGCCACTTCGTCGTAGCGCAAAAACAAGGCATGATCGCCTTCCAACACATCCAATAACAGCGCTTCATAGGCATCTAACTGCGGTCCTTCGGTGTGATAACAAGCGTTTAAGCGCAAGGTTCGACGATTGACTTCAAGCCCAGGCGTTTTGACTTGCAGCGTTAATTGCAGGGCGCTTTCCGGTTGAATCAAAATATGCAAGGCATTGGCAGGTAAATTATTTTCAGTTTTCATGCCGGGAAAAAGATTCAACGGCGGTTGTTTGAAAAAAATATGCACCGCCGTCCCCGACCGCGCCAGCCGCTTGCCAGTGCGCAGATAAAACGGCACGCCTTGCCAGCGCCAGTTGTCAATAAAAAATTGAACTGCCGCAAAGGTTTCGGTGTGGCTGTCGGCTTTGACTTTTGGCTCTTGGCGATAGCCTACGAATTGGCCGTTTGCTGAGGCGTGATATTGGCCGCGCACGCTTTGTTTTTCAATGCTTTCTTGAGTCCATGGCCGCAAGGCTTTGAGCACTTTGACTTTCTCATCGCGTAGCGCCTCGGCTGCCAAAGACGCTGGCGGCTCCATCGCTACCAAGGCCAAGACCTGTAACAAATGGCTTTGCAACATATCGCGCAGCGCACCGGCACCATCGTAATAATCAGCGCGATTTTCAACACCTTGGGTTTCGCTATGCAAAATCTGAATGTGGTCAATGCCTTGCCGATTCCATAACGGTTCAAACAAGGCATTGGCAAAACGAAAGACCAAGATATTTTGGATGGTTTCCTTGCCTAAATAATGATCAATGCGATAAATCTGTGCTTCGCTAAAGTATTGATGTAACTCGGCATCCAGATGCTGGGCGGTGCTTAAACTTTCACCAAAGGGTTTTTCAATCACCAAACGCGGGAAGTTTTCGGCATCGGCCACTGCCAAATGATTTTCGGCTAAGTTTTTGGCAATCAACGGAAAATCTGCCGGACGCACCGAGAGGTAAAAAATGCGCTGCGGAAAATCCGCCAAGGCCTGCGCCAATTGCGGATAAAAATCTGCCTGTTGATAATCGCCATTGATAAAATGCAGACGCGCTAAAAATGTCTGTAATTGCAAAGCATTGCTGCCGCTACAGCCTTTTTCCAAATACGGCCAGGCGTGATTTTGCCAGTTGAGGTCTGACCAGTCGCGCCGACCCAGGCCAAAAATCTGCCATTTTTCAGGCAGATGATGAGAGAGATGCAAACCATAGAGCGCTGGCAGTAACTTATTGAAACTTAAATGCCCAGTTGCACCAAAAATCACCACCGCCGCGCTCATGCCGAATGATCCTGATCCGTAACCGCGTGACCACCAAAGGCTTGGCGCAAGCGTGCCAAAAAGATATTGCCAACATCGGCATGGCCTTGGCTGTCAAAACGGCTAAATAAAGCGGCGCTGATCACCGGTGCCGGAATGCCTTGGTTGACCGCTTCGAGCACTGTCCAGCGGCCTTCACCGGAATCGGCCACGACCGGCGCAATCTGTTCCCATTGTTTATTTTCAAACACTTGCACGGCTAAATCCAAGAGCCAACTGCGTACCACGGAATTGTGCTGCCATAAAGCCGCAACTTGCTGTAAATCAACATTAAAATCTTTTTTAGCGGCCAGTAAGGCAAAACCTTCGGCAAATGCCTGCATCATGCCGTATTCAATACCGTTATGAATCATTTTGACAAAATGGCCGCTGCCGACCGGCCCAACATGCGCCCACGCGCCCTCCCCGCACAGGCCAGTAAGCAAGGGCGCAAGTGGCTCAACCACGGCTTTATCGCCGCCAATCATGATGCAATAGCCGTTTTCCAAACCCCAGATGCCGCCGGAAACGCCCGCATCGGCAAAGGCAATGCCCTGTTCAGCAAGCAATTTTTCGTGGGCAGCCGCTTCCTGATAAAAATTATTCGCGCCATCAATCACGACATCGCCTGGCGAAAGCACGGTGGCGAGTTCGCGAATGGCCGCCTCGGTGGCTTCTCCCGCGGGCAACATCAACCAAACGCGCCGTGGGGTTGGCAGTTTTGCCACCAATTCCTGATAATTTTCGGCAACTTCGCCGCCTTCTTCAGCGGCTAAGGCTTGCGCCACGCTTAACGTCCGATTCATCACCACGAGTTTTTTGCCCTGACGCAGCAGCCGCCGCGCCATATTGCCGCCCATGCGTCCTAAGCCTACAATAGCCATATCCATGTGAAACTCCTGTTAAAAATTCAACAAAATAAAAAGGTTGCCTATGAAAATTGCCATGATTGCCAGCGAAATGGCACCGCTTATCAAAACCGGCGGCCTGGCCGATGTCTGCGGTAGTCTGCCTTTGGCGCTGCGTGAACAGGCCGAAGTCGTGTTTTTCTTACCCGCCTACCCGCAAGTTTTACCACAACTTGCTCTTGAACAGCGCTTCCCCTTGAAAATCGCGCAAGCGCGGGGCGAGGTGGCGATTTTAGTCAGCCAGTGGCAAGGAATGCCGTTGTATCTCATTGAGGCACCTTTGTATTTTAATCGTGCTGGCGACCCATATCGCTGTTTAAGTCAAGGCGTGGACTGGCAGGACAATGCCGAGCGTTTTTGGTTATTTGCCGAAGCCTGCCTGCTGTTGCTGCAAGAATTATCGGTTGACCTCGTGCATTGCCATGATTGGCAAAGCGGTTTAGTTCCGGCGCTGTTGTCTTTAACGGCAAATCCTCGGCCAACGGTGTTCAGTATTCATAATTTGGCTTATCAAGGCAATTTTCCGCAAAGTACCTTTCAGCGCTTAGGTTTGCCAAAAAGTCTTTGGCATCTCAATGGCTTGGAGTTTTATGGTCAGATGTCGTTCTTAAAAGCTGGTCTGGCTTATAGCACGGTGATCCATACCGTCAGTCCAAGTTATGCCGAGGAAATTCAAACAAAAGCCTTAGGCATGGGTATGGATGGACTATTGCGGGCGCGAAAAGATCGGCTGTTTGGCATTCTCAATGGCATTGACGATAGCCTGTGGAATCCCGAAAGTGATCCGTTATTAAATGAGCATTTTTCTTGGCAAGACCTCGCTGGCAAAGCCGCACTGAAAGCCGAGGTACAGCGTTATTTTCAGCTTGACCAAGACCCGCAACGCCCACTTTTGGTGCATATTGGCCGCTTGGTCAATCAAAAAGGCTTGGATTTAGTCTTGGCGATAGCGCGGTTGTTGCTTAAAGAAGGCGTACAACTGGCGATTTTAGGCAGTGGCGAGGCGGCTTTGGAGCAAACTTTACAGCAACTGGCACAAGAATTTCCTACACAACTGGGCGTGCGCATCGGTTTTGATGAAAAACTCGCGCATTTGCTGGAAGCCGGTGGCGATATTTTTCTCATGCCTTCGCGTTTTGAACCCTGTGGCCTCAATCAAATGTATAGCCAACGCTATGGCACCTTGCCGGTAGTCCATGCCGTTGGTGGCTTGCGCGACAGCGTCGTGCCGGTACGTCCAGACACCTTGGCCGATGGCAGCGCCAGCGGTTTTATGTTTTCTCAAGCCGAACCCTGGGCGCTGTTGGCGGCGGTGCAAGCGGCGCTGCATTACTATCAACAACCGGAGCTTTGGCAACAATTACAACGACAAGCCATGCAGAAAGACTTTAGTTGGCGTGGCAAAAGCTCCCTTTACCTTGGATTATACGAACATGCCCTTACGCTTTTTCGATCAGAATCGTGAACACCATCATTGGCTTAGCCAATTAGATAAGCGCGTTGATAAAGCGCTGCGCCAACGGGTACGCCGTTTAGGCGATATGCTGGGCAAAACCCTGCAAGCCTATGCCGACCCGGAAGTTTTTGCTTTAGTCGAAACCTTGCGCGACGGCTATAAAAATCTCCGGCAAAAAGAACAAAGCCAATTACGGCAAGCCTTATTTGAAAAAATTCGCCAACAGCCCCCTGAACGCTTAACCTCGGTGGCGCGTGCCTTTGCGGTTTATTTTAGTTTGGTCAATGCGGCGGAAGAATTGGCGATTTATCAACGCCGTCGGCTGTGGTTGGCGCATGGTTCACCCTTGTGGGTGGGGTCGTTTGAAGAAGCCTTGCGCAGTTTACACGAGCGAAAAATCACTTTTGGCGAATTACGCGAGGTCTTAAAAAATCTTGTTTACTATCCAGTGTTTACCGCACATCCCACCGAAGCGCGGCGTGGCACGGTGATGGAACAATTACGAAGGATTTTTCTTTACAGCGGTGAATTGGATCGCCATGACTTAACCCCGGACGAACACCAACAGCTTTTACAAAGTTTACAATCACAGATTGATATTCTTTGGAAAACCAATGAGATACGACACCAAAGACCAGAAGTAACCGATGAAATCCGCTCAAGTTTATTTTATTTCCCCAATGGTTTATTTAATGCCATTTGCCAAGTTTATCGCAATTTAGAAAAGCATCTTTCGCATATTTATCAAGTCAGTCTGGCGGAAGCCCGCGCCGCCATTCCCAGTGGTATTTGTTTTGGTTCCTGGGTTGGGGGAGATCGGGATGGTAATCCCTATGTCACTCCAGAAATTACTGCACAAGCCTTTTATTTACAAAGCGAAATTATCTTAAATGAATATATCCAGCGCGCGCGACAATTAAGCCAAAAACTGAGTCACTCGAATTTATGGTGTGCGATCAGCGATGAATTTAGCCAGCGTTTACAACAGGATAAATACCTGGCCTTAGAAGCCTTCGGCAGCCGCGCCCAGCGTTTAGAACATGAACCCTATCGCTACAAAATTGGCATCATGATCTATCGTTTGGAAAAGCGCCTAAGTTTTATCCAAGATAAATTAAAAAATAAAAACAGCACCTTGCATCCCGATGCCTACGGCAAATATCAAGATTTTCTGCAAGATTTAAAAATCATGCAAAAATCCCTGATTGAACATGGGGATCGTTTAACCGCTGATCGGGAATTACAAGATTTACTACGCTTAGTTGAAACCTTTGGTTTTCATATGGTTAAACTTGATATTCGCCAAGAATCGGATAAACACAGTGCAGCGGTTGCGGAAATTTTTAAGCGCTTTAGCAGCTATGATTATGAGCATCTGGATGAGGCACAACGGCAAGCCTTATTGAGTCAATATCTTGAACAAGGACTGGACGGCTTTACCAGTGAAACTTTAAGTGAAGAAACCCAGGGCATTTTAGAAGTTTTTCGGGTGATTCGGCATATTCGTCAAGAAATTGGCGAAGATAGCATCGGCAGTTATGTCATCTCAATGACGCACAGTGCCAGTCATGTGTTGGAAGTCTTGTTTTTGGCGCGTTTGGTGCAAGCCATTGTTAAAAATAAAGCCGGCGATTGGCAAAGCACTTTAAGTATTTCGCCTTTATTTGAAACTATCAAAGACCTTCATGCTATTGATCAGGTTTTAGAGGCGCTGTTGCGCAATAGCAGTTATCAAAAAATTCTGCAAGCCTCTGGAAATATACAAGAAGTAATGCTTGGTTACTCCGACTCGGCCAAAGATGGCGGGTTATTATCTTCCTCGTGGAATTTGTATTGCGCACAGCAGCGGGTTTTGCAATTGACCGACCGCTACCAGGTGCAATGCCGCTTATTTCATGGTCGTGGCGGCACCATTGGCCGTGGCGGCGGGCCGACGCATGAGGCGATTTTGGCGCAACCGCCCGGCACGGTGCGCGGCCAGATTAAATTTACTGAACAGGGGGAAGTGCTGTATGCCAAATACAGCAATAGTGAAACGGCAATCTATGAATTAACCATGGGCATCAGCGCGTTAATTAAAGCCAGTTGTTGTTTAATTGAGAAAAATCCGCCGAAAGATTCAGAAGATCGTGTTGAAATCCTTGAGCAATTATCAAGAGTTTCTGAAGAAAATTATCGTCAATTAACCGATAATAGCGAAAAGTTTTTTGATTATTTTGCCAGCGTCACCCCCATCCGCGAGTTGGGTTTATTGAATATCGGCTCGCGGCCCGTCAGTCGCAAAAGCCGCCAGTTCTCCAAAAGCAGCATTCGCGCTATTCCTTGGGTCTTTAGTTGGGCGCAGGCGCGGCATACGCTACCGGCCTGGTATGGCATTGGCAGTGCTTTGGAATGGTATAGCCAAAAATATAATTTACAGCATTTGCAAAAAATGTATAAGGAATGGCCTTATTTTGCTACTACTATCAATAATTTGCAGATGACTTTGATGAAAGCCGATATGCGTATCGCTTGGGAATATGCCGAAGCGCTTTGTCCCGATGCGCAAGTGGCCAAGGAAATTTACGCCATGATTTACGACGAATATCAACGGGCTACCCGTTATATTTTACAAGTCTCACAAAGCAAACAATTGATGGAACACGAAGTGGCGGTGGCTTTATCGCTGCGTCGGCGCAATCCGTATTTAGACCCGTTAAATCATATTCAAATCGTTGCCTTGCAAAACTACCGTCAGGCGCAGCAACTTCCTGAAGAACAAGCACAAATTCAGCAAGAGCGTTGGCTCAAACCTTTGCTGCGTACCATCAACGGCATTGCCGCTGGGATGCGCAATACCGGTTAAACATTGCCAGTTAAACATTGCCAGAATATTGCTGGCGATGGGTTGAAAGTTTAATTTAAGATAATTCAATTTAGTTTATTGATAAATAAAGACAAGAGTTATGAACAAAACACAAACTTGGCAAGCCTTGGCCGATTATTATCAAAGCCATGGTCAGTTTTTAGACATACGGAAATTATTTCAACAAGACCCGGCACGGGTGGAAAAATTTTCTTGGAGCAATGATTTTTTTTATGTTGATTTTTCAAAAAATCGCCTGGATGACCAAGCCTGGCAACGGCTTGTTCAACTGGCGGAAGCCGCTGATTTAAAAGGCCAACGCCAGCGGATGTTTGCCGGAGAAGGCATTAACTTTACCGAACAACGCGCCGTTTTACACACGGCACTGCGCGCACCGCATAGACCCTTGTGGCTGGCAGGCGAAGCCATTCATTTAACCGTGCAACAAAGCCTAAAAGTCATGGCTGACATTGCCGAAAGTATTCGCAATAAAAGCTGGCTTGGTTTTAGCGGCAAACCGATACAACATATTGTCAACATTGGCATTGGCGGCTCGGATTTAGGTCCCAAAATGGCCTATTTTGCTTTGCAGGAATATGCGGCGAAAGACTTACACTTTTATTTTGTTTCCAATGTGGACGGACACCATTTACAGCAAGTGTTAAGGCATTGCGATGCCGAAACGACCTTATTTATCATTGCCTCCAAAACCTTTACCACCCAAGAAACCCTGGCCAATGCCGAAAATGCCCGCCGTTGGTGTCAAGATGCAGGTATGGAAAACAAAGACTTCAAAGCGCATTTTCTGGCCGTTACCGCCGCACCGGAACGTGCGCAAGCCTTTGGTATAGAAACTATTTTGGGATTTTGGGATTGGGTTGGTGGTCGGTATTCGCTGTGGTCGGCTATTGGTTTGCCGCTGATGATCGCCATTGGTACGCAACATTTTCAAGACTTTTTGGCCGGTGCCGAGGCTTTAGACCAACATTTTCAAACCGCTAATACCGAAGCCAATTTGCCGGTGATTTTGGCGTTATTAAATATCTGGTATCGGAATTTTTTTGGCTGTCAAAGTCAAGTAATTTTACCTTACCATCAATATTTGACTTTTTTACCGGCGTATTTGCAACAGCTTGAAATGGAAAGCAATGGTAAAAGTGTTGATCGCGAAGGCAAGTTCGTCACCTATGACACTTCTGGTATTATTTGGGGTGCGGAAGGCACCAATGGTCAACATGCTTTTTACCAATTGTTACATCAAGGAACGCTTTTTGTACCGGCGGATTTTATCGGCTTTGTTCAAGCGCAACATCCCTTTGCTGATCAACAAGAAATGTTGCTGGCCAATTACTTAGCACAAATGGAAGCACTGATGCAGGGCAAAGACGCGACTAGTTTACGTCAGGAAGGCGTTGTCGAAACATTGATTCCCCATAAAACCTTCAGCGGTAATCGTCCGAGCACGGCTTTATTGGCGCAGCAGCTTGAGCCAAAAACCCTTGGTTTTTTAATCGCCTTATACGAGCAAAAAGTTTTTGTGCAAGCGGCGATTTGGGATATCAATGCCTTTGATCAATGGGGCGTGGAACTTGGCAAGCAATTGGCGAAACCGTTGTTAAAAAACCTGCAAGAAGGCAGTCTTGGCCAGCACGATCCTTCGACAAGTGCTTTATTAACCAAGATTTATCAGTGGCGTTGACGCGCTTTTCTTGGCCACGGCGAGCGCTTTTTGCAGCCGCTCGCTGGGTTTGAAAAAATTACGCCCCCGCTACCGTCATTTTTTCCAGCAAGACACTGCCGCAGTGAATGCTGCCGCGATAATCGAGATCATTGCCGGTGGCGACGAGGTTCTGCGCCAAGTCTTGCAGTCGGCCGGCGATGGTGATTTCGGCGACGGGAAATTGTATTTCGCCGCCCTCGACCCAAAAACCGCTGGCACCACGGGAATAGTCGCCGGTCAGTAAATTCACGCCACTGCCCATTTGATCAGTGATCAATAAACCTTTGTCCATTTTTTTCAACAGTCCCTCGAGGCTTTCTTGTCCGGGCACCAGGAGGTTGTGCACACCGCTGGCATGTCCCCGCAAGGCCATTTGCAAGCGACAAGCCGAATATTGATTCAAAAGATAGGTTTGTACCCGACCTTCGGCGATGATCGCCTGTTCTTGGGTGGCCACGCCTTCGCTGTCAAAGGCGCTGCTGCCGAGGTGGCGCGGCAGATGCGGATATTCAATCAGGGTCAACCAGTCGGGGAGAATTTTTTCGCCGAGTTTATCCAGCAAAAACGAGGTTTTGCGATAAATAGCCTGGCCGTTCAAGGCACTGAGAATGCTGCCCCAAAAGCCCCGCGCTTGCCGTGGCGTAAACAATACCGGCAGACTTTGGCTGGCAATTTTGCGCGGTTTGAGCTTGGCCACGGCTTTTTCGGCGGCTTCCTGGCCGAGGCTCGCGGCGCTCTGCAAATCCGTCGGCGCACAGGCGACGCTATAGGCGTAATCGGTCTGCATATCGCCGTCGGCTTCGGCAATGACACTGACATGCAGGCTGTGCTTGCTGGTTTCTTCAACACCGATAAAGCCATGACTATTGGCATACACCCCGAGGCTTTCGCTCCATTCGACCCCGGCACCCTCGGAATTTTTAAGCCGTGCATCGTACTGTAGTGCCTGTTGTTCACAGTCAATGGCCAATTGCAGCGCCTGTTCCGGTGTTAAACGCCAGGGATGATAACGATCTAAGTTCATTAAATTTTTCGCCATTCTTTCTGCGGGTGCTAACCCATGACAGGGGTCACTATCGCTTAATTTGGCCAAGGTCACGGCCTTAGCAACGGTCTCCTGTAAGGCCGCCTGGGAAAAATCTTGACAACTGGCCTGACCTTTGCGCCCCTCCCGATAGACGGTGACGGCCAAGCCGCGATCTTTCACATATTCAATGTTTTCAGTTTGGCCGAGCCGCGCACTTACCGCCAAACTGACGCTGCTATCAATATCCACTTCGCAGGCATCGGCACCGGCTCTTTTGGCGAGATCAAGGGTTGCTTCGGCTAAGGCGCGTAAAATGGCGGCATCGGGAAGTAGCTGGTTCATACTTCAGTCCCCCCGACAGTGATGTGGTCAATTTTCATACTCGGTTGACCAACACCGACCGGCACGCTCTGCCCTTCTTTGCCGCAAGTGCCAACACCAGAATCCAAGGCAAAATCATTGGCAACCATGCTGACTTTGGTTAAGACCTCCGGGCCGTTGCCGATTAAAGTTGCGCCTTTGATCGGTGTAGTAATCCGACCATTTTCAATGAGATAGGCTTCAGAGGCCGAAAAGACAAAATTGCCATTGGTGATATCCACCTGACCGCCGCTGAAATTGACGGCATAAATGCCTTTGTCAACACTTTCAATCAATTCATTGGGATGCCGCGTGCCGCCGAGCAGGTAGGTGTTGGTCATGCGTGGCATCGGCAAATGCGCGTAGGACTGGCGACGGCTGTTGCCGGTGGCGGCCATGCCCATCAGGCGAGCATTGAGTTTGTCTTGCAGATAACCTTTGAGAATGCCGTTTTCAATCAGGACATTATATTGTGCGGGCGTGCCTTCATCATCCACATTCAAGGAACCACGACGCAAGGGCAGGGTGCCATCGTCCACCACGGTGCAGAGTTCTGAGGCAACTTTTTCGCCTAAGCGATTGCTGTACAAGGAACTGCCTTTGCGATTGAAATCGCCTTCCAAACCATGACCAACGGCTTCATGCAATAAAATCCCCGCCCAGCCAGCACCGAGAACCACCGGCAAACTGCCAGCGGGTGCCGGAATGGCCGCAAGATTCACCAGCGCTTGGCGCACGGCTTCCTCGGCATAATGTTTGACTAAGCCTTCTTGTGCAAAAAAATCATAACCTTGCCGACCACCGCCACCGCTGCGGCCACTTTCGCGTCGGCCATTTTCCTCGACTAAAACACTGACCGAACAATGCACCATTGGCCGCACATCAAAAGCCCAGGTGCCGTCACTGGCGGCGATGACCACCAAACTGGAAGCGGCGCTTAAACTGGCAAAGACTTCTTTGACCCGTGGGTCAGCAGCGCGGGCGTAGTGGTCAATTTGCATTAACAGTTGCACTTTGGCTTGGTCGTCTAAACCATCCAAGCGATGTTGGCGGGGATAACGTTCGGGAATGCTTTGTTGCTGTAGCCGCACCTGGGTGTCTTGTCCTAAACGGGCAATGCTGCGTGCCGAGGCCACGCTTTCGCGCAAGGCTTGCGCGCTCCATTCATCGGCACAGGCAAAGCCGCTTTTTTCGCCGCTGACCGCACGCACGCCGAGTCCCTGGCCACGATGAAAACTGCCTTGGCGAATTTTGCCGCCTTCCAAGCTAAAACTTTCGCTGTGGCTGTCTTGTAAATAAATGTCAGCATAGTCAATGGCACTGTGCTGCAATTGACCAAGCTGTTGTTCTAAAAATGCTAAATCAAGCGACGATGCAGCAAGATGCGCACTAATGCTTTGCCAGTTGGCGAAATTTTTATCGCTTGACGCTAGGGGAGATAAAGTAGCCGTTTGCGACATGGGAATGCTCCAAAAAATAAAATCAAAAAAATAAAACGCAATATAAAAAAGAAAGCCCGAAATTTCGGGCGGGGAAGAAGCGCATAGACGCTGCTGCAACCAGCCAGCGCCTTAGATTAAAAACGCAAAAACGGGAAAAATGCCAAAGTTATTCAGGCCGAAATTGGCAATCCAGATGCCTGTGGTAAATGGTCGGAAAATGCTGACGGGTTTGCGTTAAAAAGGCCATTTCACATTTGGCGGTGATGACACCGCCGCCATTGGGATGCTGCGCCAAAACATTGCCCCACGGGTCAACAATCATGCTGTGGCCATAGGTGCTGCGGCCACTGACGTGATAACCGCCCTGCGCTGCCGCTACCACGTAACAGAGATTTTCAATCGCCCGCGCACGCACCAGAATGTCCCAGTGTGCTTTGCCGGTGATGGCGGTAAAGGCCGCTGGCAGTGCCAAAATTTCCATTCCTTGCGAGAGCAACAAGCGCGAGAGTTCAGGAAAACGCAAGTCATAACAGATAATGATCCCTAAACGACCAAAAGGCGTGTCCAAAACCAAGCTGCTGTCGCCTGGCAAAATCGTCGCCGATTCTTCATATTTTTCGCCGCTGCTTGGTAGTTCCACATCAAATAGATGAATTTTATCGTAGCGACCGACGCATTGGCCTTGCGGGTTAAAGGTCAAACAGCTCGCATAGACTTTGCCAGCTTGTGCGCTTTTCAGGGGAATGGTGCCGCCGACCAGCCACAGTCCATGTTTTTGTGCTTGTTCAGCGAGAAAATCTTGAATTTTGCCTTGGCCAAAACTTTCCGCCAGCGCCAGCTTGTCTTTTTCTTGCGCGCCTAAAAAGGCAAAGTTTTCCGGCAATACCGCCAAACGTGCGCCTTTGTCGGCGGCTTCGGCCAATCTTTGGGCGGCATCATCGAGATTGGTTTGTAGTTGAGGACTAGAGGCCATTTGAATGGCGGCAAGGATGCTCACGCTATATCTCCGCTTAGGTCAAGACAAAATATAAAATTCATGAAAAATTTAATTGAGCGAGTGAAAAGTTAGCAAATTGAAAAAATGACAGGAAAGCTGCGAAAAAACTTACGGCAGCATCGGCATGTCCGCCGAGGTGTCCGCTGGTAAAACCTCAACCCATTGCGAAGTTAGGTCTTGCCAAGTACCGAAAAGACGATACTGCAAAGTCCCGATATTTTCTACCTGACGACCCAAGAGCAGATGCAGTGCCAAGGCCACCACGCCGGCTTGTGGACCAGAAGTGGCGGTAAGAATAAACGGCAAGCCGCTGCTGTAGTTTGGGCTGACGCGCACCAAGGTGTCGAGGCTTTCCTTTTCAATATCGCCGCTGCCGTGCAGCACGATGTTAGCCAGATTGCTGTCGAGTTGTAATGGATCAATAAACCATTGACTGCCAAGGAATCGCAGGGAGCCGCTAAAGGTATCCACCCGCAAACCTTCCTGAAAAGCGCTGTCCATGCGTAATTGCAATAGTCCTAACAGGCGGCCAAGGCCGGGGTCAAGATCATCAAAAGCAAGATTTTCACCGCGAATAAATCCCTGAGCAAGCGCACCTGGCCAGGCAAAGTCCAGTAAATGATTTGGCCAGCGCAATAGGAAATTGCCGCTGGCTTGACCTTGCGCTTTTAAGCCCTGGAAACCGATAGCGGTCAGCGCTAGACCGAAGTTTTCGCTCTCCACGGCCACGGCGATTTCGGTTAGCGGCGGCTCTTTCTGCGGCAGCCACACGCCGCTGCCGGTCAGTTTTAAGCCAGGCACTTCCAGGGAAATTTTTTCTATATCAAATCCTTGCTCGTGATTTTTGCCAAGCACTTGTACCGTACCCAAGGCCAGGTCTGACCAAGAAAAATTGCTGATTTTGAGGTCTAAATCCGGCAATTCTGGCCTCTCGCTGCTATCGCCGCCGCTATTTTCAGTCTCGGCTACCGCGACTGCCGGCTTAGGCAGCGTCAAGGTTTCAAAACGGCCTATGAGTTGGTTGTCCTGCAAAGTTAAATTGCCCTGCGCCTGTTGGCCGCTCACCTGGATGCGCAAAGGTGACTGCTTGGCGTTTTGTGCCAAGTGCAGCGCCATGTCACCCAAGTGATAGTTTCCCAACTGAAAATCGCCAACGTGAATAGCACCGTGAAAACTTGGCATATCGGTGCTTGGCGTTTGCTCGTCACTGAAGGCTGCTATAAGTTGTGTCGTTGCCTCAAGCCAAACGCCGAATTCACCGGCCTTGAGGTCGGCGGCTAAGGTGATATCGGCTTTGGCTTCTGGCAGACGCGGCGCACCTAAACCCACAGCGATTTTTAGCCTGGTTTTTTTCCTGGCCTGGTTTGTGCTGGTATCTGACCGCTGCCAAGCCACTTGGCTGTAGTGCTGTTCAGGCGTTTGCAAAGTCACTTGTCCGGCGCTAAAGCCAAGGCCAGCTAAGGTGAGCTGCCAAGGCTTGGCGGTTTTGTCCGCCAGTCTTTTGGCAAAGGGCGGTGGTAAATGTATCGCCAGTGCCGAGAGGTCACTTTGTCCTTGCCAGCGCAGCGGCTGTCCGCTTGGCCAGTCGAGGCGGACTTGGCCGGTGAATTTTCCTGAAAGCAGACGCGCTAGCGCTTGGCTATTTTGGGCGCTAATGATTTTATTTTGCTCCAAAACTTCCAGAAGCGCGGCAACTTTAAGGCCGCCTTGTGCTTGAAGTTTGAGCGCTTGCGCATCGTAATGCCCGGCTAGGAGGAATGGTTCTTGTTGGAAGGTCAGTGCGGTGGGGTTTAAAGTCGCGCTTTTTTCGTTAAAGGTCAGTAATCCTTGTATGTTTTCCAGATGGTAAGGGGCGAGCGTTAGGTTTTGGCCAGCCAGACGCAGACTGCCAGTGAGCCGATAGTTGTCCTCATTTTCCAAAGGCAAGCTGAGCGCTAAGTTGAGTTGGGGTTTTCCGTTAAGCGTTAGATTTTTCGGCAAAAAAGCGAAAGCTTCCGCCAGCGCTGGTGTCTCGCGCAAAAATTTCAGCAAGGCGTTGCCGGGCAGGGCGGCTTGGAGTTGTAATTCCAAAATCGGTTTTAATAAATCTTTGATTTGTAAAGTTACATTACGAAAAGGCAAGGCGGCTAAACGCGCTTCGTCAATGGCCACGGCTAGGCCACGATTGACAAAGACCAGTTCGGCTTCGGCTTGGCGCAACGGCGGCCAATTGGGTGCAAAATGGAGCGTTCCTTGACGCAAAAAAAACCGTGCTTCCAGCCGTCCCTGTTGTTGGGCAAAGGGAAAATCGGCCAGTTGACCGCGAAAAATCAGTTTCACCGCTTCGCTGCGGCCGGATTGGAGTGCCGCTTCCAGCCAAGCCAGGGTTTGTCGGCCTAAGAGGCTGCGCGGCAAATAGTCTGGAATATCGGGGAGTAAAAGACCGGAAAAAGCCAGTTGGCCGTCCACGGTGGCCGGTGCGCCGTTTTGGCTTAGGTCGAGGCGCAGGGTCATATCGGTTTTGGCGTCGGCCAAGCTCAGGGCTTCGCTTTTGATTTGCCAGTGCTTTGGGTCGTGGTAGCGCCAGGTCAGCAGGCCGTCGAGGCGCAGTTTTTTGTCTTCGCTAAAAACTTCCGGCCAATGCAAGTCGGCAGCGTCGCTTTTTAAACGCAGTTGGCCAAGCCATTCATTTTTTTCATTCTTTTCGTTGCCGGTGTTTTCTGCGTTTTCTGCGTTTTCTGCGTTTTCTGCGTTTTTTTGTTTTTGAAAA
>CAYWWW010000005.1:0-52145 GCA_964462205.1 uncultured Cardiobacteriales bacterium | reverse complement strand
GTTTTCTGCGTTTTCTGCGTTTTCTGCGTTTTCTGCGTTTTTTTGTTTTTGAAAATTTTTACGAAAGGAAAACTGACTGCTCAATCCTGAGAAATGGACATCAGGATGCCTGATGGAAAAATTTTCAATGATACCTGTGGCTTGCAATTGGTTTTCCTGGCGGGTTAAGGCAAAATCATAGAGTTCGCTTTGCCATTGCCAAAGGCTTTCTGGCCAAAACCAGGCGGCAAGTTGTTGGCCAAAGGTTTTGGGTAGCCAATCTATGGACAGTTGCCATTGCGCAAGGTCTTGAAAGGTGAATTTGATTTGGCCAGTTTGGAAAGGCGCTTCGCCAAAAACCGCAAGCTGTGGCAGCTTGACCACGGTTTCGCTCGGCAGCCGGGTGATCGCCAAGGGCAGGTCAAGGTCTGGCAGCCGACGGCTGGCAAGCGTCAGTGCCTTGAGCTGCACTGTGCCTTGGAGTTCTTGGCGATTGTCCTGCCAAAACAGGCTTAGATTGGCGTTGAGGCTGCCGTTGAGTTCGGCAAGCGCCGCTGGCAAGGGCAGTTGTGACAGCGGCCAGGATTCCAGGCGCAATTGACCGCGTTGGCCAGCGAATTGTAATTGCGCATTTTGTCGGCCTGCTTCTTGCCACAATAGCCATTTTTGCGGTTGTTGTTGAAAACGCAGGGAAAGGCCGCTGATTTCCCCGACGCGGCCGCTGGCCTGTTGAAACTTGAGCTGCCAGTCGCGCAGCTCTAAAAATTGTAGGAAGGCACTGATTTCCTCGACTTTGCCTCGCTCGGCTTGCAATGGCAAGCCATTGATCTTCCAGATATTATCCGGGGTTTGTTCTAAGAAAATTTTGCCGCCATAGAGTTGTAATTGCCGCAGGCTCATCTGGCCTTGTTGGATGCTGTCTAAAATATCGAGTTGAATATCCAAACGTGGCAGGTCTAAATCTATAGCGCCTTGAATCTGCACATCTTTGGCTGAAAGTCGCAACGATAACCCTTCCAGACGCAAGCCCAAGCTGGCATAGCTCACTTCGCCGGCAAGATTTTCCGCCAGCGCTTGATGCAGTGCCGGTTCCCACAGCGCCGTTTGCGGCAGCAACAGCCGCAATGCCGTGATGAACAGCGCCAGGAGCAATAATAACCAAGCACCACTGGCACAAAAAATCCGTACACCGCCACGCCACATGGGTTTTTGCGGGGAAGTCTTTAAGGCGTTTCAGAAATTTTTATTTTGGCAGTAATGGGTTATGAACAGGAATCTTGCACAACAGCAGGCTTAATTCATGCAAAGGCAAACCCATGATGCCGGAATAACTGCCTTCAATTTTTTCAATAAATGCCGCTGCTTGTCCTTGAATGGCGTAAGCACCGGCTTTGTCGTTGCCTTCGCCGCAGGCGACATAGGCGTGGATTTGTGCGTCATGGAGCGTTGCTAAAGCCACCTGACTTTGCGATATCGCGAGATACACTTTCTCGCCGGCATAGACGGCTACGCCGGTAAGTACTTCATGCACATTGCCTTGCAACTGTTTCAACATGCCGAAGGCTTCTTCTTGGTCGCGGGGTTTACCAAAAATCAGGCCATCGGCGAGCACCACGGTGTCGGCGGCGATAATGGCATGAAACCTTTGCTGTTGCTGTTGCAAGCGTTGGCCGACAGTCTGGGCTTTTTCCCGCGCCAAACGCAGAACGTAGGCTTCGCCGTCTTCATCCGGCAGCGGTGTTTCGTCAATGTCGCTGGGTATCACCGTAAAAGATAAACCCAGTTGCTTGAGTAAATTGGCACGTTGGGGCGATTGGGAGGCAAGGTAGATCATAGGTTTTCTGTAAATTTTTTAGAGGGTTGCTATTTGTGATAGGGATGTTTTTGCGCGACGGTATAAGCGCGATACCACTGTTCCGCCAAGGCCAATTGTGCCAAAGCGTGGGGGAAGGTTAAAGGCGAAAGCGACCAACATACCTGAGCGCGTTGTTTTGCCGCTGTCGAAAGTCCGCTCGCGCCGCCGATGAGAAAGGCGAGGTAATGCCTTTGTTCCCGCCAGCGTAGCGCTTCTTGTGCAAAACCTAAGCTATCAAAATTTTGGCCTTCAATCGCTAAAGCGACGACCCACCAGGGCTTGTCGCCCAGCCGTCGTTCCACCAGTAACCATTCAGCTTGCGGCGAACTTTGACTGGGTAAATGGATGAAATCTAACTGCCAAGTAGCAGGCAGCCGTTGATTATAAAAAGCAATGCCGACTTTAGCCCAGTCCGGCAATTTATCCCCAATAGCGAGTACCTGTTGTGGCATGGTGCAATAAAAACGCCTTAGGCGGCGACAGGCACTTTCCAGAGCTTATCCAGACGATAAAAATCATGCACTTCAGGAAGCATCAGATGTACCACCACATCACCGACATCCACCAGCAGCCAGTTGCCGCCGCGTTGGCCTTCAATATGCAACGGCGGCTGTCCCAAACCTTTGCTGGTCGCAATCACCTGCTCGGCTAAGGCATTGAGCTGCCTGTCGGAGTTGCCGATACCGATGATCATAAAATCAGTAAAACCGGCAATGCCACGCACGTCAATGCTTTCGACATGCAGGGCTTTTTTTTCGTTTAGGCAGGCGACCAATAAAGCATTGAGGTCGGCGCTTTTTAGCATAGGCAATGACTCCTGTTGAGTTGTGAAAAGTAACTATAAAAAAACGATAAATTTTTTAAAAAAAACGATAAATTTTTTAATTGCCGTGAACAAACGCCTTGTTTTCCGCTGAGGTTTTTGAGAATTTGCCAAGGTTTTAGACGTCGGCCAAAGCTAACCCACATCACAGCCATAAAGCCCTTGTTTTTGAATAAAATCCAGCACACTGTTGGGTAGGAGATAGCGGCTATCTTGGCCATTTTCAAGCAGTTGTCTGATTTTGCTTGACGAAATATCCAGTTGTGTGACCGAAAACAAGGCGATGCGACCGGCGGTTTCCTGGTGAAGATCGGTCATTTCGCCCTGTCGCGCCGCCAATAACGCTGTGCTATCCGCAGCTTCTGGCAGACTAAAATTGGGACGACGCGCGACAATCAAATGCGCGAGTTCTAAAATTTTTTCCCATTGCCGCCAGGTGGTGAAATGCAAAAAGGCATCAGCACCCAAAATCCAGGCGAGGCTATGGTTGGGAAATTCGGCTTTTAGTTCAAGCAAAGTATCCACGGTATAAGAGGCACCATCACGGCGGATTTCCCGATCATCGAGCCTAAGCGGTGTGCGCTGGCCAAGCCCCAAGCGCAGCATGGCCAGACGCTGCTCATTGCTGGTTTTCAAGGTTTTTTGATGCGGCGGAATACCACAGGGCATCAAGCGTACTTCTTCTAAAGCAAAGGCATCGAGAATTTCAATCGCTACCCGCAGATGCCCGTAATGCACCGGATCAAAAGTGCCGCCGAAAATTCCTTTTATTGGCTGAGGCATACACCGATTGCCGCTTTAGCTGCGCACATGACCTTGACCCAGCACGATAAATTTTTGATTGGTCAAGCCTTCTAAAGCCACCGGCCCACGGGCGTGCAGGCGGTCAGTGCTGATGCCGATTTCCGCGCCGAAGCCATATTGAAAACCATCGGCCAAGCGGGTGGAGGCATTGACCATCACCGACGAGGAATCCACCTCACGCAAAAAGCGTTCCACATGCGGCCAATGCGAAGTCACGATGCTATCGGTATGCGCCGAGCCATATTGTTGAATGTGTTCTATCGCGGCATCGAGATGCGCAACCACGCGCACCGCCAAAATCGCGGCCAAGTATTCGGCGTACCAATCGTCTTCGCTGGCCGTTTTTGCTTGGGGAAACAAAGCCTGTGTGCGCGGGCAACCGCGAATTTCGATGCCAGCCTCGGTCATTTTTTGCAAGATCGGCGGCAAAAATTTTTCGGCGACCATTTCATCAATCAACAAGGTTTCCATAGTGTTACAGGTGCTCAAGCGCTGGGTTTTGGCATTGAGCGCGATTTTTTCCGCCAGAGCATAATCGGCATAACGGTCAATAAAGACATGACACACGCCATCCAGATGCTTTAACACCGGCATTTTGGCCTCGGCGCTGACGCGCGCGATTAAACTTTTGCCACCACGCGGAATTAAAACATCAATAAATTCCTTCATGGTCAACAAGATGCCCACTGCCTCGCGGTCTTTGCTCGGCAGACTTTGCACCGCTAATTCGGGCAAACCGGTTTCGCCTAAGGCTTGTTGCACGAGCTTGGTCAACACGGTATTGGCATGAAAGGCTTCGCTGCCGCCGCGTAAAATCAAGGCGTTGCTGGCTTTTAAACACAAGGCTGCCGCGTCAATGGTCACATTGGGACGCGACTCATAGATCATGCCAATGACGCCCAAGGGCATCCGCATCTGGCCGAGTTGAAAACCTTGTGGCGTTTCATGCAGATTTTCAATGCTACCGATGATTTCCGGCAAATCCTGAATCATCTGAATGCCTTGCTGCATTTCTTGTAAAACTTTGTCACTTAAACGCAGGCGGTCAATGGTGGCGGCATCAAGACCCATGGCCGCCGCTTGGTCACAATCTTCGGCGTTGGCGGCTTGAATCTCGGCTTTTTTTTCGCTCAGTAAAGCCGACAGGCGTGCAAGCATGGCGTTCTTTTCGGCACCGCTGACTTTTAAGAGTTGTTTAGCGGCTTTTTTGGCTTGGCGGCCAATTTCGGTCATTTGTTCAACAAGTTCTTGATTCATCAGTGACTCTTTCAAAAAGGCTTACAGTTTATCTTGACTAAAAGCTAAGGTGAGATAGGCCAAGGCTTCCCAGAATATAGCCGAAATCTGACCTTTTCCCACCTGGTCTAAATAGAGCAATTCTTGCAAATAGCACCGACAACGTGCCGGCGGACAGCGTTTCGCCGCTTGACGATAAAGTTTTTCTTTGCTTGGGAACAGGCCGCGTTCGTTGAGGCTCGCGCCGCTGCCGATAGCCTCGACATCGCGCAAGAGTTTACCAAGATGCCAAAGCAATTCTGGCGCTGTCAGTTCTTCTTTTAATACTTTGAAAATACGATAACTTTCCTGACTTTGACCGGCAAGCAAAGCATCAAGCCAAGCAAAAATAGAAAACTGGCTATGTTCTTCCAAAAATGGCTGAAGATTTTCCAAGGTGATCAAGGCATTGGGATGCAAAAGCGCCAGATGCTGTAAAGTTTGCCAGGCCGCCAAACTCGCACCCTGATAAAAAAAAGCTAAGTTTTCTGCTGCATCCGGCGTTAAGCGCAGGCCGAGGCTTCCCGCGGCTTCTTGACGCAGCCATTGCGCATAGGCGTTGCCGGTCAAGGTCGGCGCGGCGATGGCCAGAGCGTTTTTGGCCAAAAGCGTCAAGGGTTTTTTTTGTTGATCGCGGCGGTCAAGTTCCGGCAGCAATAATAAAAGTATTAAATCATCCTGATTTTGTTTGGAAAAAATTTCAGCAAACGCCAAATCTGGCAGACGTAAAGCGGTGATTTGATAGCAGCGCCGGCCTTCCCACAGGCTGCCGCTTTGCCAGGCTTCGCGCCAGTAATCGAGATTATCGTCGTAGAAATCCCGATGTAGAACAAAGCCTTGCTTGCTGAAACGCTGGCAGACTTTTTGTGCCAACAACCCCTGCCGTGCCACCTCGCCGCTGATGATCAGGCGACGCGGCGGCGGCTGTTGCGTCAGCGCACGATCAAGGACGTTGGGATTTTGCCACATGGTCAAGTGCCGGCGGTAAGGTGGCTAAAAATTGCAGAATTTGCCCGGTCATTTCGTTTAAGGCACGGCGGCTTTCTTCGCCTTCGCGGCGGTTGGCGGCCAAGGGCCGTTCGGGTTCGAGCAGATAACGCTGGTAACTTTCCAGACGCTGTGTCACCGGCGAGGCTGTTGCAGCGTTTTCGGCATCCCAATGAAAAGCCACGGTTAATTGATAGCGGACTTCAACTTCTTGCCGGCGCGGCGTGGTGGCTACCAATTGGCGGCGTTCCCGACGTTCCAGCGGCAAAAGCTTGAGTTTGGCCGAAGTGCTGGCGGCGAGGGTTGCGCCGTTGGCAGCGAGTTTTTGTTCCAGTTGCCATAAAAATTCTGGATCAAGCACTTGACTTTCCAGGTGAAATGGCGGCAGTTCCGCCAACAGTTTTTGTCCCGCCGGCCGTGTCGTGCAGGCCGTTATCGTGACCAGTAGCAGGCAGAGTAAGAGCTGTGTGAAAAAATAGCGTTGTAAAACAAAGTATTGAAACATCAGGCGACGATATTCAAAAGTTTGCCAGGCACATAGATGATTTTTTTGGGCGCTTGGCCTTGCAGATGCTTTTGCACCTTGGCCAACTTCAATGCCTCTGCCTTGATTTTTTCGGCATCCCAGTCCAGGGGAATGGTGAATTCATCGCGCAATTTGCCATTGATTTGAATGACTAAGGTTATCTCCTCGGCCAAAAGCGCGGCTTGATCCACTGGCGGAAAACCGGCGTGAATAATCAAGCCGCTCTGTCCCAAACCTTCCCACAGCGCTTGCGTGAGGTGGGGTACAATCGGCGAAAGTAAAACGGCCAGCGTTTCAAAAACTTCTTGTCGTAAGCGCTGGGCGTAGGCGTTTTCTTCTTCGTATTCTTGCGCGGCGTTCAAAAGTTCCATGCAGGCGGCGATGGCGGTGTTAAAGGCATAGCGCTCGCGGTAGTCCTGTTCGACTTTGGCAATGGTTTGATGCAGTTTGCGGCGTAAGGCTTTGCCAGCTTTGCTTAAATTGGCACGGTTCTCGCCATTGCTGCCGCTATTGCGCGCCGTGACCACGCCGTTTTGCCAATGTTGATAGACCGCCCGCCACAGCCGTTTCAAAAAGCGCTGCGCACCTTCAATAGCGCTGTCCGACCACTCCAGGCTTTGTTCGGGCGGCGAGGTAAACAGCATAAACAAGCGCAGGGTGTCAGCACCGTATTCGGCGATCAAGGGTTCCGGGTCCACGCCGTTGTTCTTGGATTTGGACATTTTTTCATTGGCACCTTTGCGCACCGCTAAACCATCGGTAAGCAGTACCGGTTCTACTTCGCGGCCACCTTTGGCGTGTACGAAGGCATATTCCACTTCGCTCGCTGAAAAATAGTTTTTATGGCCAGCGCTATCTTCCCGATAGAAGGTCGGGGCGACCACCATACCTTGCGTCAACAAGCGGCTGAAAGGTTCGTCGCCTGGCACCAAGTTTAAGTCGCGCATGGCTTTGTGAAAAAACCGCGCATAGAGCAAATGCAGCACCGCATGTTCAATGCCGCCAATGTATTGATCCACCGGTAGCCAATAATGCGCACGGTCATCGGTCATGGTTTCGGCATCGGGACAGGCAAAACGCGCGTAATACCAAGACGATTCAAAAAATGTATCAAAGGTATCGGTTTCACGACGCGCCAAAGCGCCACACTGTGGACACTGGACTGACAAAAAGTCTTCCCGCGTGTGCAAAGGCGAGCGCGGACTAGCAAGTACAACATCGGTCGGTAAGACTACCGGCAAATCGGCCTCCGGCACTGGGATGATGCCGCAGTTGTCACAGTAGATCATCGGGATGGGCGCGCCCCAGTAGCGCTGACGGGAAATGCCCCAGTCACGCAGGCGATATTGCACTTTTTGCCTTCCAATGCCTTGTTGTTCAAGGTGTTCAGCAATGGCTTTTTTGGCTGCTGGCGAGGGCATTCCCGTCCACTGCGCCGAATGCTTCAAAACGCCGATGCCGGTGTATGCCTCTGCCTTGAAGTCGTGGTCGTTATTTTCCGGGAAAACGACGGCGCGGATCGGCAACTGGTATTTTTCGGCAAAGGCAAAATCGCGGCTGTCATGCGCCGGTACTGCCATCACCGCGCCAGTGCCGTAACTTGATAAAACAAAATTAGCAACAAATACCGGCAGTTGTTCTTGGGTCAAAGGATGAATGACCGTAAAACCCGTGGCCAGACCCTTTTTCTCTTGCGTGGCTACATCGGCTTCAGCGGTGCTGCCTTGGCGACATTCGGCCATCAGCGCTGTGAGTTCGGCGTTCTCCGTGGCGGCCAAGGTTGCTAAAGGATGATCGGCAGCAATCGCCAAGTAACTGACACCAAACAAGGTGTCGGGACGGGTGGTATAAACGCGCAGCGCTTTGAGATCCGCGACCGGTGTGGTCAAGGCAAAGTCTAGCTCCACGCCTTCCGAGCGACCCAGCCAAGCTTCCTGCATTTTTTTCACCGCTTCCGGCCAATCTTCTAAAGTATTGAGATCATTGAGTAATTCATCAGCATAGGCGGTGATTTTAATAAACCATTGGCGTATTTGCTTTTTTTCAACCAAGGCACCGGAACGCCAGCCGCGACCGTCAATGACTTGCTCATTGGCCAACACGGTTTGATCCACCGGATCCCAATTCACTTCAGCCGTTTTTTGATAAACCAGACCTTTTTCATAGAGTTTTAAAAAAAACCATTGCTCATGCCGATAATACGACGGGTCGCAGGTTTGAATTTCCCGTTGCCAGTCAACGGCTAATCCTAAAGATTGCAATTGCTTACGCATGTGCGCGATGTTTTGCGTTGTCCAGGCCGAAGGCGCGACCCCGTGTTTTAAGGCAGCGTTTTCAGCCGGCAGACCAAAGGCATCCCAACCCATTGGCTGTAAAACATTTTTGCCTAAAAGTCTCTGAAAGCGACTGATGGCATCGCCGATGGTGTAATTGCGGACATGTCCCATATGCAATTTGCCGCTGGGATAGGGAAACATGGATAAACAATAAAATTTTTCGCCGCTGGCGGTTTCGTGAGCGCTAAAGGCTTGTTCGCGCCGCCAGCGGGCTTGTAGCGCTTTTTCAAGCGCTTGCGGTTGATAGGTGCTGTCCATAAGAAAAATGTCCAAAGAAGGCAAGCAGAAAAATCAGTAAAAATACACCAAATAACGGCGCGTCACCCCAATGGTTAAACGGGGTTTTGCCACGCTGGGCGATGACTTCGCCTTGTAAAATGCCGACGGTAAAAGGCGTTAAGCTGTTAATTATATTGCCTTTGTGATCAATAATCGCCGTGATGCCGCTGTTGGTGGCACGCAGGAGATAACGGCTATTTTCCAAAGCACGCATCCGTGCCAATTGTAAATGTTGTTCCGGCGCGGCGGTGGTGCCAAACCAGCCGTCGTTGCTGATATTGATGAGAAAAGCGCTTTCCGGCGCTCGCCAGTGGTCGGCAAAGGCGACTTCGTAGCAAATGCCGATGCTCATGGATTGCTCTTGAATGAGAAAAACCGAATTTTGTCGCGGCGCTGGCGCTAAATCGCCTTCAGGAATTGAAACCCAGCGTGCCAAAGGCGCAAGCAACGGTCGCCAGGGGATATATTCGCCAAAGGGCACCAGACGTTGTTTGTGATAAAGCGCCGGTTCCGCGCCTAAGAGCAAGGCGCTGTTATAAAAGCGTCCGGCATCATCGTCAGCAAAAATACCTAGAACCATACTGCTGCCGTTGGCCAGTGCCGCTTGCTGCAAGCGCAGCAATTCCTCACCCATATCGCTGACAAAAGCCGGAATCGCCGTTTCTGGCCAAACGATCAGCGCCCGACCCCATTGCCGTTCACTCAAACGCAGATAACGCGCCAAAGCGGCATCCAGATGCCCGGGTTCGCCTTGTCGCCATTGTTCGATATTGCCTTGCAATAAGCTCACCGCTAGCTTTTGGCCGGTCGGTCGGCTCCATTCCACTTGGCTTAAAAAACCGCCAAGGCTCCACAGTAAAATGAGGCTCAAGATAATTAAAAAGCGACTGAACAGCCGACGACAGAGGAAAAAAAACACTAAGGCACCGGCAGCCTGCGCCAAGAGAAAACTGATGCCGTAACTTCCAAAAATCGGCGCATAGCCTTGCAAAAGCGTATCCAGTTGGCTGTCACCTAGATGCAGCCACGGAAAAAATAGCCAATGGCGGCTGTATTCGCCCAGCACCCAAGCGGCAGGAAATAACAGTAATAATTGAAAACCGCGCCAAGGCATGGCAGCAGCGCCGCTCGTAGGCAGTCGCCAGAAGGTCGCCAAAAAACCGGCCAGGCCGCTGGTGGTGGCAAAAATCAGCACGAAGAGGCCAGTCAAAAGACCAGCAAAAGCGGCGGTGCTCTCGCCAAATTGTTGAATACTATAAAAAATCCAGGAAGCGCCAACGCCAAACAGGCCAAGGCCAAAGGCCAAACCGTAGCCTAATCCCTGCCAGGGGCTTTGCGCACGGCTGAAGCAAAAAAACAACAGTCCCACCCCTAGCAGCGGCAACAGTGGCAAATTGTAGGGTGCAAAGGCCAAGGCACTGCTGGCACCAGCGATAAGACAACCGAAGGTGGTCAGCAACCAGGGCAGCGGCCAAGGCGAAACCTTGGAGAAAGCCTTGAAAAAATGCCTCACGGTGCCTCGTGGTCAGCCGGCGGCGGTGGTAGGAGTTTGGGCGGCACCGGCGTGACTTTGAGTTGAATCAGTCGGCGTTTATTGGCCTTGAGCACCCGGATGTGCAGGCCGTCGAGGCTTAATTCTTCGTTGATTTTTGGCAGATAACCGAGTTTTTCAATAACCAAGCCACCTAAGGTGTCCACACTGTCATCTGACCAGTTTTGTTGAAAAAATTCATTTATTTCAGCAATTTCTGTCCAGGCGTTGACCAAAAAACTGCCATCACTGAGCGCTTGGATGTTGATCTCGTCTTGGGTGTCATGTTCATCGTCAATTTCGCCGACGATTTCCTCCAAAATATCTTCAATGGTCAATAAACCGGCGATGCCGCCATATTCGTCAATGACGATGGCCATGTGGGTGCGATATTGGCGAAACTCGCGCAGTAACATGTTTAAGCGTTTGCTTTCTGGGGTAAAAAATGCCGGGCGCAGATATGGCGCAAAGACAAAAGGTTCATCCGGCTGGCTGTTGTCGGTCGCGCAATAACGTAAAAAATCTTTGGCCAACAAAATACCGAGCACGGTTTTGCGATCTTCAGCAAATACCGGAAAGCGCGAATGGCCAGAGTCTAACAGTATCTCAAGCACTTTGCTGACACTAAAACCTTCTTCTAAAGCAATAAGTTGTGCATGTGGCACCATAACCTCGCGCACCCTGGTGTCGGCGATTTCTAAAACGCCTTGAAGCATCCGGCGGGAGTCCGCATCGAGGGGCTGCTGGCTGCCATATTTTTCAATAAGTTCTTGAATATCTTTATTGAAATCAGAATGTTGTTTCTGACGCGGCCAAAGCCAGCGCCATAGCCAAGGCTGCGTCGGTGGCTGCGCTGAAGGCTGCGCTGAAGGCGATGTCGGGGAAGGTTCCGGCGGTGGAGAATGTTCTTCGTTCATAAAGTATTGGCGATGTCGCGCCTGGCGAGGATTGGGATTATTGGGTTCGTGGTTTTATGGGTCAGAATATTTGGCGCTTCTAATTTTTATCGGGTGAAATGAAAAAATGCTTAAAAAATCAGGCGGACGGCATGATAAAGGTCAGGGAAAGCCGCTGTCAATCGAGGCGCATACTTTCATAAGGATTGGCCAGGCCTAAAAAAAGCAAAATTAAGCGCTCGTGGCGCTCCATGACTTCGGCTGAAAAATCATCTTCATGATCAAAGCCTTGTAGATGCAAAAAGCCATGTATTAACAAATGCTGAAGGTGTGCCAGCGGTTTTTTGTTTTGCTGTTGCGCCTCGGCAACAATCACCGGCCAGCACAACACCAAGTCACCGAGCGTTGCCAAAGCCGCCAAGTCGCCGTCGCTAAAATCTTCCCCCGGAAACGATAACACATTGGTGGCATAGGCTTTGCCGCGAAATTTTTGCTGTAAGGCTTCGCCTTCTGGCCTATCCACCAAGCGAATGGTCAAATGCCGCGGGTCGCTTAGGCCAAGTTGGTTGCAGGCCTGGCGCAGGCTTTTTTGTGCCAGGGACAGCGACAGATGTGCGCCGGGGCAGGCGTTTTGTACGCTTAAGCGGGGGTAGCAGAGCGCTTGGCCGGAGCGGGTGGCGTAGCGGCTGGCCGGTGCTTTGGCTTTAATTGCCATGATCTTCATAGGCTTCAATGATTTGTTGTACCAAGGGATGCCTGACCACATCTTGGCGTTCAAAAAAAGTAAAGCCAATATGCGCTTGATTTTTCAAAATATCTAAGGCCTGAATCAAACCTGAGCGCTGGCCTTTGGCGAGGTCAATCTGCGTGACATCGCCGGTGACAACGGCCTTGCTACCAAAACCTAAGCGGGTCAAAAACATTTTCATCTGTTCGGAGGTGGTGTTTTGCGCTTCGTCGAGAATGATAAAGGCATGATTTAAGGTGCGTCCGCGCATATAGGCCAAGGGTGCCAGTTCAATAATTTGTTTTTCAAAAAGTTTTAAGAAGCGGTCGGCACCGAGTAATTCGCGCAGCGCATCGTAAAGTGGCCGCAGGTAGGGGTCAATTTTTTGCTGGAGATCGCCTGGTAAAAAGCCAAGTTTTTCACCGGCTTCCACGGCGGGTCGTACCAAAATCAAATGTTCAACCAAGCCTTTTTCTAAGGCTTCGACGGCACAGGCAGCGGCGAGATAGGTTTTGCCGGTACCGGCCGGGCCAACGCCGAAGGTGAGATCATATTGTCGAATTTTTTCAATATATTGCTGTTGGCGGGGACTGCGCACTTGCAAGGTTTGCCGGCGGGTCTGGATGGCGATGGGTTTTTTTGCCGCTTCGCCTGGCGCATTGGGAAAATCCCTTGAGGTAGGTATTTGATATTGCTGACTTTCTTGCAATAATAAATGCACCTGATTTTCGTCAATAGTCCGGTTGGCGCTTTGTGCGTAGAGCGCTTCCAAAAGCATTTTTCCCAGGTGAATCTGTTCGGATTCGCCTAGGAGTTGAAAGGTGTAATCGCGGTTGTTTATATTGATATTTAAACGTTTTTCCATTAGCCGTAAATGATTACCGCATTCGCCCTGCAAGGCCAATAACCGTTCAGGGACTTCGGGACTTAGGCGAAAAAGTAAGCTGTCAGTCAATAGAAATATTCCTATCTAAGGTTTTGATTTATAAAAAATTTTCGTAGTGACAATGATTAAATGATTGCTTTTTAATTACCAATTCGACCAAGATTATCTATGGTGAAGGCGGTATTGGCGATTGGTGTCAGCAAACTCAAGACTTCGCGCAGTTTAACGATATCGGTAGTGCCAACATAGACAATATCACGTGGCAGCAGTTGAAATTCGGTAGTCAAAATTAAGGTGTCGGGACGGCTGGCATCAAGATAATAAACCAAGGGTTTATCATTGGCTTGTCCCCGAATGACCATCAGTTGCCGTGGGTCGGCGCGATTGGGGTCAAACCCGCCGGATTGCTGTAAGGCCGAGGCTAGCGAGAGTTGGCCTTTGTCCAGGAACTGGATGCTGCTGCCGGTGGCACCCATAATGAAAACCCGATTATCCCGTTGATCAGGCAAGTAAATAACGTCTCTATCTTCTAAAAGATAATTCTGTGTCAAATCGCCTTGTTCATAGATGCGCCGTAGGTCAATTTTTACGGTTTGTTCGCCACGGGTAAGCAATAAATTGCCAACATCTGCCAGAGGTTGCGGCGGGCTGAACGGCTGAATGGCATCCATCAAATACAAAGGCGTGTCGGTGATGGGAGTAAAACCATTTTTGCTAAAAGCGCCAGAAACATAGATTTTTTGGCTTTGATATTGTGCCACTTGTACGTCCACCTGCGGGTTTTCAATGAAGTCTGCCAAGCCTTTGCGCAAACCTTGACGGATTTCTTCGGTGGTTTTGCCCGCAACCAGCAGGCGTTCCACATAGGGAAAATAGATGTAGCCGTCGCTTTGGACGCGAAAGCCAATCTGTTGCTGAAGTCCGGGCGGCACGGTTAATTCTGGATAACCCCAGACGATGATTGACAAGACATCCGTCGATTGCACCAGATAACGATAGCCTTTGCTGCTGGTGGTGAAAATTTTCGGCTGCAAAATCAGACTTTCACTTTCGCTGCGCGTTTTTTGTTGATCACGGATGACTTTGGCGCTCACCGGTATCAGATAATAGTTTTCGCTGGCCAAGGCCTCGCTTGAAAAAGCACGTTTTTCGTATTTGAGTTGTAGGCCAGGTGCCAAAGAACAAGCAGAAAGTGCTATTGATAGCAATAAGCTGAGCAAAAGTTTTGCCGCGAAAGGTTTGAAGCGTTTTTCTCTAAAAAAATCAAAAGCCAAAAAAATCATAATTTCTCCTGCCAAGTGGTAATTGCTTGATCAATATGTTCTAAAGTCGCACGAAAAAAAGCCTCGCTGTTGCCGTAAGGATCAGCGATTTCTTGTTCTGGTAAAAATTCCGCCAGCAAAAACACTCGGCCTCGGCTTTCGTGCGCTTGGCTGTGAACGGCAGCGCGCTGCCATTTTTCCATCACCAGCACCACATCCGACTGTAAAATCAAGCGGCGGGTGCAGGCTTGACCACGATGATCGCTACAGTCAATGCCTTGTTCCAAAAGCAGTTTTTTTACCATGGCATCGGCAGGTGCGCCAACGACGGCATCCACGCCGGCAGAGATCACTTTTTTGTTTGGCCAGGTCGCTTGCAGCCGATAGGCGGCCAAGGGACTGCGGCAGATATTGCCAGTACAGAGCACTAAGATGTTGTTGATCACGTTTTTAATAAAAGCAAAAAAGTTAATAATATAAGCTTGTTAAGCAAAAACTTCTTCTGTGTAGGCCGAAAGATAATGACCACGCAAAGAATTCGGCAAGGCCGAGGCAATGCTTACCCGATGTAAGCCAGGTGCCAGGTCAGCCGGCGCTTGAAAATTGACGACGCGATTATTTTCCGTGCGTCCCGACCATTCGTTGGCATCTTTTTTGGCGCGACCCTCCAACAATAGCATTTGTTCACTGCCAACCATGGCGGCGCTGATGCGGTCGGCTTGTTTTTGCAACAGCGCTTGCAGGCGATACAAGCGCTCTTTTTTGACGCTTAACGGCGTGTCGTCGGGCAAACTCGCTGCTGGCGTGCCCGGACGGGGGCTGTAGAGAAAACTAAACGATTGATCAAATTCAACTTCTTCAATCAAGCGCAAGGTTGCTTGAAAATCCGCTTCACTTTCCCCAGGAAAGCCAACGATAAAATCTGAAGATAAACAAATATTTGGCCGCGCTTGCCGTAAGGCGCGAATAATGGACTTATATTCAAGGGCGGTATGGCCGCGTTTCATCGCCGCCAAAATACGGTCGGCACCGCTTTGCACCGGCAGATGTAAGTGGCTGACCAATTTCGGCGTATCGGCAAAAGTCTCGATTAAATTTTGGCTCATTTCCAAAGGATGCGAGGTGGTAAAGCGCAAGCGCTTGATTTCCTTCCAGGTGGCCAAATAGCGCAGTAGGTTTCCTAAATCTGCTTGGCTGCCATCGCGCATGAGACCACGATAGGCATTGACATTTTGCCCAAGTAACACAATTTCTTGCGCGCCTTGTTTCACCAGTTGATCCACTTCTAATAAAATATCGTCAAACGGTCGGCTGATTTCCTCGCCTCGGGTGTAAGGCACCACGCAAAAACTGCAATATTTGCTGCAACCTTCCATGATGGAAACAAAAGCGCTGCTGTTTTTCAGGCCAACTTGGCGGCTGGGCGGCGGTAGATGATCAAACTTTTCGATTTCAGGAAAGCTAATATCTACGCAGGCTTTACCAGTTTTTTGGCGCTGTGCAAGCAACTCCGGCAACCGATGTAAAGTTTGCGGGCCAAAAATCACATCCACAAATGGCGCTCGCTGTAAAATCGCCGACCCTTCCTGCGAGGCGACGCAACCGCCAACACCTATGGTCAGTTGTGGATTGTGTTGCTTGAGTTTTTTCCATTGACCGAGTTGTGAAAATAATTTTTCCTCGGCTTTTTCGCGTACCGAGCAGGTATTGACCAAAATAATGTCGGCTTCTTCTGCTGTGGCGACGGCTGCCACCTGTCCTTCGCTTTGTTGCAATACATCAAGCATTTTGTCGGAGTCATAGACATTCATCTGACAGCCGAAGGTTTTAATAAAGACTTTTTTCATAAATATAGGTAAGGCAAAAATTCAGGCACCTTTAGGACTTTCTTGGGTGTTTGTCAATCACCTAACAGGCTTTTCTAGGGGTTTTAGAGATTTACCTTTGATAAGAAAACGAAAATAGAGCGCGCTTGGTTTTGCGCCAAAAGCGATTTTTCTTTTAATGTCGGCGATGCTGCGTCAATGGTCATCTTCTTGTAATAGAGTTTTGTTATAAGTAAGCCAGTTTTTTAGGCGCCCCGCGCAAAAAAAACTGCTCTCCTGATAGCAAAATAGCTGTCTTCTGTTTTTATAATTTTATGAGGTCATTCATGAAAAAAATCACTGTGTTATTTATTTTTTTATTGGCCATGTTGGTGCTTGCGCCAGTACATGCCCGCGATATCGTTAGAGTTGACGGCTCTAGCACTGTATTCCCAATTACCGAAGCGATGGCCGAAGAATTTCAAAAAGCCGAGCGCGGTCGTACGCAGGTCACTGTTGGTATTTCTGGTACCGGTGGTGGTTTCAAAAAATTCTGCCGTGGTGAAAGCGATATTTCTAATGCCTCGCGTCCTATCAAAGCTTCTGAAAAAACCCTTTGCGCAGAAAACAATATCGAGTACATCGAGCTGCCAGTTGCTTTGGATGCTTTAACAGTGATTGTGAATCCAAATAACACTTGGGTGGACTATTTAACCGTTGACGAATTATTCATGGTATGGAATCCAGAAGCCCAAAGCAAAATCACCAATTGGAACCAAGTTCGCCCAAGTTTTCCTGACCGTCCATTAGTTTTATTTGGTGCCGGTACGGATTCAGGTACTTATGATTATTTTGCTGAGGCTATTGTTTATGGTCCTGCGAAAGAGAAAGGTCTTATGACTGAAGAAAAAGGTAAAAAATATTGGAAATCTACACGCGGTGATTTCACTGCCAGCGAAGATGACAACGTTTTAGTGCAAGGCGTGGCCAACAATATCAATGCCTTAGGCTTTTTTGGTTTGGCTTACTATGAAGAAAATAAAGATAAATTACAGCCTGTAGCGATTTCTTGGAGAGGCAGCAAGCCCGTTTTGCCAAGCGTTGCCAATGCCAAAGGTGGTAGTTATCAGCCATTGTCACGTCCGATCTTTATCTATGTTGCCCGTAAAGCTGCCGATACGCCTTATGTAAAACGCTTTGTTGAGTTTTATTTGGCCAATAAAAACGCCCAAACCTTGGTGAAAGAAGTCGGTTATGTACCATTGCCTGCCAAAGCCTACGATATGGCCACAGCCAAATTCAAAGCCCGTCAAGTTGGCACCGTATTCAAAGGTGCGGAAGTTGGTATTGGTATTGAAGAATTATTGAGCCGCCAAGCCCAGTAATTTCTCGCCTTTTAACGGAATTTTCGGGGACGAACCTAGTTCGTCCCTTTTTTTGTGGAGAGAATAATAATGTCTGAATCTGCGCGTGCTTCCGCATCTACCGTGATTGGCGGTGCCAAAGTTGCCTTTTTGCGTCGTCGGGCGATGGCCAATTTCATCGCCCAGACAGTGCTTTTTTTGGCGGCGGCCATTTCGGTATTGGTCACAGCCGGTATTGTCTATGTCTTGATAAGCGAGTCCATTCCCTTTTTCCAACAGGTGCCACTGTGGAATTTTTTGACCGACACCCAATGGACGCCGGTCTTTGGTAATCCGCAGTTTGGCATTATGACTTTGGTCTCAGCGACCTTGACGGTGGCCTTTATTGCCTTGGCCGTAGCGATTCCCGCAGGCTTGGGTTTGGCAATTTATTTAAGTGAATATGCCACGCCTGCTACCCGTGAGACGGTCAAGCCGATTTTGGAAATGCTTGAAGGCGTTCCAACGGTGGTCTATGGCTTTTTTGCCTTGTTGTTTTTAACGCCACTGCTACAAAAATTTATTCCAGGCTTGTCGGGTTTTAACTTGTTGGCACCCGGGTTGGTGATGGGCATTATGATTTTGCCTTATACCGCCTCGGTCAGTGAGGATGCGATGCGTTCGGTGCCGATGAGTCTGCGTGAAGCCGGTTATGCCTTGGGTTACTCGCGTTTTCGCGTGGCGACGCGGATTGTGATTCCGGCGGCATTTTCAGGGATTACCGCCGCCTTTATTCTCGGTATGTCGCGGGCGGTGGGCGAAACTATGGTGGTGGCAATTGCTGCGGGACAAAACCCCAACTTAAACTTTAATCCTTTGGAAGGCGCGGCCACCATTACCGCCTACATCGTGCAGATGGCGATGGGGGACTTGCCGCATGGTTCGATTGGTTATCAGGCGGTTTTTGCCGCTGGTCTAGCCTTGTTTTTGATTACCTTGACTTTTAACTTGATCGGCTTTTTCTTGCGCCGACGTTTTCGTGAGGTGTACTGATGGCAAAAGGGTTTCCGCAGATTGTAAGACAAAACAAGCGCAGTGATTTAATCATGGCGTTGGTAGGTTTTTTTATTTTGGTGGTCGCCATGTTGCTGCTGGTGACAGTGGTGGTGGACTTGCTGATGAAAGGTTGGCCGCGTTTGGTCACTTCTGGTTTTTATACCAATTTCCCCTCACGTTTTCCTGAGGAAGCCGGCATTCTCTCGTCGATTGTCGGCACGTCGTTGGTAATGTTGACCACCGCTTTTATTGCGGTACCGCTTGGCGTGGCCTCGGGGATTTATCTCGAAGAATACGCCAAACCAGGACTTTTAACCGATATTATTGAAATTAACGTCAGTAACTTAGCCGGCGTTCCTTCGATTATCTACGGTTTGCTGGCTCTAGGATTGTTTATTTATAGTTTTGGCATGGGTGAATGGGTATTGACAGCAGGCTTGACGCTGGCGTTGTTGATTTTACCGGTGGTCATCGTTTCCACGCGGGAAGCCATTCGCAGTATTCCGCAATTTTTACGCGAAGCGGCCTTTGGTTTAGGTGCCGATAAATGGCAAACCGTCTGGTTTTACATTTTGCCGGCGGCGCGTCCAGGTATTTTAACCGGCGTCATTGTCGGTTTGGCGCGGGCGATTGGCGAGGCTGCACCGGTGATCACCATTGGCGCCTTGACCTTTATTGCTTTTTTGCCACCACCGCCAATCAGTTGCGGGACTTTGCAAATTACCGAGGAGACCAACATTGAAATGCCTTACACCATAACTGGCGACGGTTTCACTCCACCTGCCGATGTTTTGCTCTGCGCGCCACCCTTTATCAACTTTGACTGGCTGACCAGCCCTTTTACCTTGATGCCAATTCAGTTGTTTAACTGGGTTTCCCGTCCTCAGGCTGAATTTCATCTCAATGCCGCGGCTACGGGTGTTGTGTTGGTGCTAATGACCTTGCTTATGAATGGCATAGCGATTTTTATTCGTTATCGCTTGCGTAAAAATATGTAAAATCAGTAACTTAAATCTAAAATCAAAACAGAGAGTAACCCTATGACTGATGTAGCAGTAACGGAAAATACGTCCTTGGAAAAAAATCTGGAACACGGCTTGCGTGCCGATGTTCGTAATTTAAGTTTTTGGTATGGCGGCAACGTACAAAGTTTGAAAAACGTTAATTTGCCGGTACATAATTGCAAAATCACCGCCCTGATTGGTCCTTCTGGCTGCGGCAAAAGTACCTTTTTAAGAAGTTTTAACCGGATGCACGATCTTTATCCGGGCAATCGCTACAGTGGTGAAATCAAACTCTACCCAAGCGGTGATAACTTAATTCAAATGGATCCGGCTTTGGTGCGGTTGCAAATCGGCATGGTTTTCCAAAAACCCAATCCTTTCCCCAAAAGCATTTTTGAAAACGTGGCGGCAGGTTTGCGGATTCGTGGCATCAACGAAGAGACCTTGCTGCATGAACGGGTGGATGATGCCTTAAAGTCTGCTGCTTTATGGGATGAAGTAAAAGCACGTTTGAAAACATCAGCCTATGGTTTATCCGGTGGTCAACAACAACGCTTGTGTATTGCGCGGGCTTTAGCGCCACAACCGGAAATGTTGCTGTTGGATGAGCCGACCTCGGCGCTGGATCCGATTGCCACGGCGAAAATTGAAGAACTATTACTGCAATTGCGCGAAAAGGTAACGATTGTCATCGTGACCCATAACATGCAGCAAGCACAGCGGATTTCTGATTATACCGCTTACATGCACCTCGGTGAGTTGGTGGAATTTGGACCAACGAAGGAAGTCTTTGAAAATCCAAAACAAGAAAAAACCCGCGATTATATTGACGGACGTTTTGGCTAAGACCGCATTGCTGACATTATAAATCACCCAATAACTGCCGCTCTTCGGGCAAAGGCTCAAAGGGGCGGCCGGCATAATGGGCGAAAAGTTGATCCAAAAGTTGTTGTTCATTATCAATTACTTGCATAAATTGTATATCTTCGGCGCGAATCATTTTTTCTTTGACCAGCGTCTCTTGAAACCAGCCTAATAACCCTTGCCAAAAATTTGAATTGATTAAAAAAATCGGAATGCGCCGACTTTTTTTGGTCTGCATCAAGGTTAAAATTTCCGAGAGTTCATCCAAAGTGCCAAAACCGCCCGGCAACACCACATAGGCCGAAGCATGGTGGATAAACATCGCCTTACGCGAAAAAAAATGCTTAAAAAATAACGATACATCTTGATAGTCATTGGGTTTTTCGTGGCGCAGCCCCTTGATATTTAAGCCGATAGATAAACTTCTGCCTTGTTGTGCGCCTTTATTGACCGCTTCCATCAGCCCCGGGCCGCCGCCGGTAATGACGTTAAAACCCGCCTCGGACAATAAAAACCCCAAACGCTCGGCCAAGTGATAATACGGATGTTCCGCCGCAATCCGCGCCGAACCAAAAAAACTCACCGCTGGTTGCAACGGCGCTAAACGTTCATAACCCTCGACAAATTCAGCCATAATTTGAAACACCCGCCAGGATTCCTGTTGAAAATGCACTCCTGCCGCCGTTTTTTCCTTTTTCGCGTCTGCCATTTTTGCGCTTCCTCTATGCCTAAAAGTGGCGAAAACCTACACTAAGACCTTTTGCTTTGCCAAGGAGTGCCATGCAAGATTTTACGCCGGATTGTTTATGGATTGACGGCTCCCATTATCTCTACCGCGCTTTTAGTGCCCTGCCGTCGTTGACCACTGCTGATGGTCGGCCAACCGGCGCGTTGTTTGGCCTGCTGCGGATGTTGGGCAAACTGCGCCAACGCTTTCCCAGTACGACCTATTGGGCGATTGCCTTTGATATACCTGGTGAAAATGCCCGCAAACAGCTTTTTGCCGACTACAAAGCCACCCGCCCAGCCATGCCGATGCCATTACAACAGCAGATCCAGCCACTGCATGAAATTATCGCTTTGTTAGGTTTACCGGTGTTAGCGCAGCCAGGTATTGAAGCCGATGATTTTATTGCGAGTTTAACCAAAAAAGCGCAAAGCGAAGGCTTTAAAGTGTTAATTGCCAGCGGCGATAAAGATTTATTGCAATTGGTAAGTCCTGGGGTACAAGCCTTTGATGAGATGCACAATACTTGGTTTAATCGAGAAAAAGTTTTTGAAAAATTTGGTATTTATCCCGAACAACTGACCGATTATTTAAGCCTCGTGGGTGATAAAAGCGACAACATCCCAGGTGTCAAAGGCATTGGTGAGAAAACTGCCAGTCAGTTATTGCAAAAATATGAAAGTATTGAAAAAGTTTGGCAGCATCGTGATGAATTACCGCCGCGTCAGCGGCATCTCTTAGAAGCAGGTCAAGCCGATTTGCACCTAGCGCAGCAATTGGTGGTTTTAGATCAAGACCTGGCCAATCTTCCCGCTTGGCCGGATTTACGGCTGCGTGCGCCGGCGGCGCAATTGTCCAATGTGTTGGCCGATTTTGGTATTCAAGACAAGACCATACGCGCATTTTTTTCCGATGCCGCTGCCTTGAAAAATCAAGCTGTGACCGTGGCGACGATTGCGAAGCCGCAGACAACCTTGATTAGCACTTGGCCAGATTGGGCATTATGGAAAGAAAAAATTGCGCAAAGTCCGCTTATTGCCGTGGATGTGGAAACCACCAGCCTTGACCCGCTGGCCGCGCAATTGGTCGGGATGGCCTTTGCTATCAGCGCCGAAGAAGCTGCTTATATTCCGCTTGCGCATCAAGAAGTTACCGAATTAACCCTAGAAAATTTCTTACCAGAATTAAAAGCCTTGCTTGAAAATCCGAGGCTTAAAAAATGCGGTCATCACTTAAAATATGATCGGCAAGTGCTTAAAAATTATAATATCGAATTAAGCGCCATAGCCGACGATAGCTTGTTAATGTCCTATCTCTTGGCGAGTTTTGAAAATCGCCATGATCTCGATAGCTTGGCTTGGCGGCATTTGCGTTATAAAACCATTACCTATCAAGAGGTTCAGCCTGATAAAAAAGCAACATTTGCCAGCGTTCCCCTACGTCAAGCCGCTGATTATGCTGGTGAAGATGCCGCAGTCGCCTTGGCTTTACGCAATTACTTTTTGCCACAATTGCAAGCTATCCCTGATTTATATCAACTTTATCAAGCCGTTGAATTGCCATTGCTGCCGGTTTTGGCGGCGATAGAACGGCGCGGCATTTTGGTTAATCAGCGCCTCTTGACCGACTTATTTAGCGAATTTTCGCAACAAATGGCTACCTTGGCGCAAGCCGTCTTTGCTTTGGCCGGTCGGGAATTTAATCTCAATTCGCCCAAACAGTTACAACAGGTTTTATTTGAAGATCTACAATTACCGATCATTGAAAAAACCCCAAGCGGTCAACCGTCCACCGCCGAAAATGTTTTACAAGAGTTGGCCTTGAGCGCGCCGATTGCCGAAAAAATCTTGGCTTATCGCAGTGTCGCCAAATTGCAATCTACTTATACGCAAAGCCTGGTTGAGCAATGTGATAGCCACAGTCGTTTGCATACCCAATACCAACAGGCGGTGACTTCTACCGGACGTTTATCATCCACAGCGCCGAATTTACAAAACATCCCCATCCGTCACGCTGAAGGCCGACGCATTCGCCAAGCCTTTGTCGCACCTGAAGGTTTTTTATTGTTGGCTGCCGATTATTCGCAGATTGAACTGCGCTTGATGGCGCATTTTTCAAAAGACCCGATGTTATTGGCCGCTTTTGCTGCCAATAAAGATATTCATCGCGCTACAGCGGCAGAAGTTTTTGACCTAGAAGAAGAAAAAGTAAGCACTGAACAACGTCGTGCCGCTAAGGCCATCAATTTTGGCTTGCTGTACGGCATGTCAGCTTTTGGTTTGGCCAAACAATTAACAGTCGATAGAAGCGAAGCCCAGGCATATATTGATCGTTATTTTGAAAAATTTCAGGGTGTTAAAAATTATATGCAGGCGACACGGCAACAGGCAGCGCAACAAGGTTATGTCGAAACTTTATTTGGCCGACGTTTATTTTTTCCTGACATCAACAGTCGCCAGGTTGCCCGCCGCCAAGCCGCCGAACGGGCCGCCATCAACGCCCCACTGCAAGGCACTGCCGCCGATGTGATCAAACGCGCCATGCTGAACTTGGTTTCACCTTTGCAGGCGATTTCTCCCGACAGCGCTTTATTATTACAAGTGCATGATGAATTAGTGCTAGAAGTACCTGAAAAAGAAGTTGTTGTAGTAAGCGAATTAGTGAAAAAAGTGATGGAGGAAGCCGATAGCAAGCGCTTGTCCGTGCCTTTGCAAGTGCAAGTCGGTGTGGGTGTGAATTGGGATGCCGCACATTAGTTTTATGCCTCTGCCTTGCATTAACAGTTCACAATATGCAGTAACTTGCTGCTGTCTTGCTTGGTGACAGACTTGGACAAGGCAAAGACTTGGCTTGGTCTTGTCCAAGGGACATAAGCATTACAAATGCTTAGTCAACCACTGCCGCAACATTTCTTCCGACACCAGCCCCAAGCGTTTTTCAACGATTTTTCCTTTGCGGTTGATCAACACCGTATAGGGCAAGCCCATTCGCGCATTGCCATAGGCTTTGGCAATGGCGGCGGCATCGCCATCGGCCAGAAGCACAGGGTAGGAAATCAAGAGTTCATCGCGCATGGCTTTCACCGATTCCAGATCATCAAAGGCAATGCCGACAATGACAAAACCTGCTACCTTTTTTTCTTCATAAATATCGATGAAATAAGGAATTTCATGCCGACAGGGCGGACACCAAGTTGCCCAAAGGTTGACCAAAACCACTTGGCCATCCCATTCCGCTACACTTTGCACCTCCCCATTCAGATTCCGCAGGGTAAAGTCTGGCCGCTCTTGCGCGACCGCCGAAAGGCTCAACCATAAAAGCGATAACATCAATAAACGCATCATTCACTCCAATAAAATAAAATTTTGAAAATAAAAAATAAAAGTTAAAGGTTAGGGCAAATTGCTTAAAAATTTTTCCGGTGGCACAAAGCCAATGATGCGTTTTGGCCGCAGTTCTTGACCTTGTTCATTGAAAAATAACAACGCCGGTGGACCAAACAGACCAAAGTTTTTTAACAAAGCCAGGTTTTCCGGCGTTTGTTGACTTAAATCCACTTGTAATAATTGATAATCGGCCAAAGCACTTTGGACGCGGCTATCCTTAAAAGTGATTTCTTCCAATTCTTTGCAGGCGATGCACCAGTCGGCAGTAAAATCCAAAAGCGTTTTTTGCCCTTGGTTGTTTTGCAAGGCGGTGTTGAGTTCTGCCTCGTTTTTAACTGCTTGAAAGACCAAAGTTTCCAGGCTTTGGTTTTGCGTATTTACCAAATGCGCCAACGGTGGCCAAAAACTTTTGCCGCCGCTGGCCGCGCCCAAAAACAAAGTGATGGCGAATAGCAGCAAGGCGATCCCCAAAGTTTGCCGTAAACGTAGCCAGCCGCCTGCTGCCGCTGCAAAGGCACCCAAATAAATACCGCTAGCCAAAAAGAGCGCTGCCCATAGCAATAGATTGATATCACTCGGCAAAACCCGACTGATAAGCCAAATGCCAACCGCCAATAATAAAACGCCAAAGACGGCTTTGGTGGCATCCATCCAGGCACCGGCTTTCGGCAGCCAATGACCGGCGGAAGCGCCAATCAGCAGAAGCGGTAGCCCCATGCCTAAGCTCATGGCAAATAAAGCACTACCGCCAAGCCAAACATCGCCGCTTTGGCTGATATAAATGAGCGCGCCGGCCAAAGGTGCCGCCACACAAGGCCCGACGATCAAGGCCGACAGTACGCCCATAATCGCCACGCCCAGATAACTACCACCTGGCAGCCGATTGGAGGTGTTGCTCAACGCCGTTTGCCAACGCGACGGCAGTTGTAAATCGTAAAGACCAAACATGGATAAAGCCAACAGCACAAAAACCAAAGCAAAACTGCCCAATACCCAAGGATTCTGCATGGCCGCTTGCAGATTGGCCTCAGCACCCAGAAGCGCCATGGCTACGCCCAAAGCGGTATAAGTCAAAGCCATGCCCAACACATAAACCAAGGACAGACTAAAGCCGCGCCAGGCCGAAAGTTCTTTTTGACCGGCGATAATCCCCGACAAAATCGGAATCATCGGAAAGACGCAGGGTGTCAGCGCTAACAGCAGACCCAAGCCAAAGAAAATTAAAATGTTGATGAAAAAACTTTTTTCGGCCAAATTTTGTGTGATGCTGTCAGTTTCCGAAGGGGTTGTGGCGGCCGATATGCTTGTAGGCGCGCTGGCAGCGCGGTTTTCGCCGCTATTCTGGTCGTTGGTGTCGTCAGCAGTGACAGAATTTTTTGCCAGCAGCGCTACGGCATCCCGATGCGCCGTCACCGTTGCCATCGGCAGGCTTAGGTTTTGGCTAACAGTCGGATAACAAACGCCAAAATTTTCTGAACAGCCTTGAAAAGCTACCGTGAGCGCATTGCCGTCGAAAGCCTCAAGAATTTTTCCTGAAAAATCATTTTTATAAACCAAAACTTTGCCAAAATACGGGTCGTCTTTTTCCAATGCGGCATCCCAAGCCACCGCCAGGCTCTGGCCGTCATTTTTGATTTCTAATGATTTTTCATAAAGATAGTAGCCAGGCTCGACGCGCCAAAAAATCGCCAATTGGCCGTCCTTTTCGGCCAGCAGTTGCGGTACAAAGGCTTCTTCCGGTGCCAATAAAGCATCTTCTTGTAAACCAAAACTTTTCTTTTCTAGTCCAAGCAAGTCGTTGGCCTTAGGCGTGGTTTCGTATGCCTCTGCCTTGGTTTCTAGGCTGCTGGCCGTTGTTGCTGGTGTGGCCGAGTTTTCTGCGGCTTCAGCCGTTTTTTCAATGGCTGTTGCGTTATCGGCAGTAAAAGTCAGCGCCGCGAGATTGATAGGCAAGGTCAGACGCTCTGGTGGATAACACAGGCCAGCTTCGCTACAACCTTGATATTCAAAAGCAATCGTTGCAGTTTCAGCGCTTGTCTGTCGTCCCGCCACCGTCCAAGTCAAGGTCAAGGGTTGCTGGTAAATCGCCACCTCGCCAAAACTGGGGTCGTTTGTTATGACCGCTTTCGGCCACGGCGTTTTTTCTAAAATAAGGTCTTGACTAGAAAGGCGAATTTTATCGCGATAAAGATAATAACCCTTCTGGATGTCCACGATGACCGTTAATTGATCGGCAGCAACCGCCGCTGTCACCGGAAAAGCCGCTTCCGGTGCTAAAAAATCTTCGCCATTGGCACTAAACAGTCCAACGGCCAGCAAGGCGCTCACGAAAACCAGTAATAAAAGACGCATGTTTTTTCTTTCCTCAGGAGTTTTTTATGGATTTTGCTTCAGGGTGTGCTCAAGCCAGGCTTGATAAGGCGCGGCTATCGCTGTCAGGGGTATCTGAATGATTTCAGGGACTTGGTAACGATGATTGGCCGCAATACAGGCGGCTACCGCGGCAAAATCTAAAGTCCGGCTTTTGATCCACAGGCCTATCTCGGCGCTGTGTTCAATGTCGCCTTGCCAATGATAAAACGCCTGAAGTGGCGCAAGTTGCACACAGGCGGCCAGGCGTTCGGTCAATAAAATCTTGGCTAAAGTTTCCGCCGAAGCGGTATCGGCAACCGTGGTGAAAATAAGCGAAAAATCGGTCATTTGATTTCTTAAGGAAAAAGTTCAGAAAGTCCGCGTTGGCCGCATTTTTTTGCCGCTAAGGCAACGGCAAATTCCAAAGCCCAAGCAACCGGACGGCGCTGTACTAAAGCATGAATCACGGCGGCGTGAAAAGTATCGCCCGCCCCTCGGCTGTCTTGCACGGCCACCATTGGCGCTTGGGCAAAATAAAGTTCCCCGGCGACCCAGGCATAAGCACCGACACTACCGGCGCTTAAAAACAGCAGTTTTTCCGGTAATGTTTTGGCTTGCGCTGCTAAAAATCCTTCAGGGTCATTGGGATGCGTCAGATCAGCAAAACTTTGCGAAAAAAACAGCACCTCGGCCAGCGGCAGCAAGTCCACAAGTCCTGCACGGGGTTTTTCCACTTCGAGCGACAGCGGTTGGTCATGCAAGGCTTGCCGAATTTTTGGCAAAACTTCCTGTAAAACCGCGACATTGCGGCCTTCAAAATGTAACCAATCCTGTTCACTAAAAAAACCATTGGCCAAAGCGCTGTCAAATGCTGCTGCTGGCAATTCCGGCAAGCCCCGATGATGGAGAATGCTGCGGCTGCCAGTGCTTTCATTTAACAAAATAAAGGATAACGGTGCTTCACCTGGCAAAATTAGGCTTAGCTTAAGGCCAATACTAGCCGCACTAAGTGCTTGTTTGACTTTAGGATCATTGGCCGGTAGCGCGGCGGCAAGTTGCACTTGATGACCAGCTTGCGCCAAAACGTAGGCGCTGTTGGCGGCATTGCCACCAAAACTTTGCCAGGCAGCGCTGACGCGACTTTCGCTGTTTTCTTTTAAAAAACTGTCAGTTGCGAAAATTGCATCCCAGGTGGCATTGCCGTATAAAAAAATGGCTGACATAAGTGATTATTAAAATTCTGAATTAACTAATTGAAAGTTTTGCAGGAAAGAAACTAGCGGTTTTTCGCCCATAAAAAAACCGGGCAAAGCCCGGCTTCATAAAAATAGCCAGCGACGGCATCCCAATGCCGCCAGCGCTTGTTGCTTAATTTTCTGGGAAAGCCGTCCAGTCTGCCCACCATTTGCTGCCGCCTTGACGGGTAGCACCGATGTAATTGGCACTTTTATCCCAAAAATCCGAATCGACTTTGCTTGTGATAGGCGCAGTTTCGCCAAGACTCACAGGACTGCCGGGCAGCGGTGACCAGTCAGGATTGGTAACGCTATCGGCACGTTCTAATAAAGGATCAACGATGCGATTTTTTTGTTCAGGCGCTAAAAAGACGCTGGCTTCATCGATGTTATCCGCGTCCGCTTCCTTTTCTTCTTCGGTTTTCAAGAAGAAAGTATTGCCACCAGCGCCCATATCCCAGAAGATGTTGTTGCTTAACACAAAATCATCCGTGCCCAATAATTTACCGGTGGCTTTGCCGCGTGGGTCAACCACGACCCCAGGGAAATTCATCACGATGCTGTTTTGAAAACGCAAGCCGCTGCCGCTGCGCACGACCATGGCGATATTGCGTTTGGGATTATTGCGGCTGCCAACCATGACCATGTTGTAGAAAGAGGGTTGTGAGCGCGGTTCGGAATCCGGGTCAATGGCATCGTGAAAGGCAGAGCCGCCGCTGTCGCCTTCAAAGCCGGTGCCGCCGGTGTCATCGTATTGTTGGATAATGCCAAATTGCACATTTCCCTGATAGCCTTTGTCCCAATCAAAGCCATCATCCTGAGCGCCGGTGATAACCACGTATTTCAAGCTGACATCGCCGCCATAGACCTCAATGCCGTCGTCAGAACCGCGATGCACCTGGATGTAGCGCATGATGCTGTTGGCCGAGCAACCGCCCAAGGTTAAGCCATTTAATTCGTTGTCTTGGGAAATAGCAAAGCCGGCAAATTCAACACGTACATATTCCATGACGCCACAGTTGGCGAGATTATCGGAGCCGCCGTACAAGCCGCGTGAGTCGTTGGGATCCAAGCCTTCAATCGCGGCTTGGGGACGATTCAAAGGCGCATTGCCCAATAACACCACTCCACCCCAATCGCCGGTGGCGCGGCTGCCAACCGCTTGGCTACTGGTAAAGACCACAGGTTCTTTGGCGCGGCCACGGGCGAAAAGTTTGGCATCGCGGGTGACAATCAAGGCGCTGCCCGGCTCGCCTTTGATCACGGTTCCGGCTTGAATCGTCAGGTTGGCGCCACCTTCGACAAAGACAAGTTTTTTCAAAATATAGGTGTTATCGCTAGTCCAGGTGGTGTTTTTGACAATATCTTCATTGACTTCCACGATACCACCAGCAGCGGCGGTTTTTTCTTCCGCAGTATTGTTAAAACCAAAAAAGCTGCCGCCACTGCTCGTCCAAAGATAGCCAACCGCAGCTCCTAAAACAGCCAAAATCACCACGGCAAAGATCATACCGCCGACGGCGCTACCACTTTTGGCCTTGGGCGCAGCTTCTTCCTGAGACTGGGTTTGTTTGCCTTGGCCTTTGGCGGCGACAGGTGCGCTGGTTGCAGGCGCAGCTTGGTGTTGACCGCTAAAGCCGGAGCTGTGGCGAAGTTCCTGGACAATCCGCACCAATTCGGGATGGCCGCTATCTTCGGCGCGGCGCAATACTTCCACTTTATAGTCCAAATCATTCATCAAACGCGCAAACGAAACATTCAGATTTTGTTCGCTTTTCAAAAGCTGGCGCAATTGCCAGAGCAGCTCAATTTCTTTGCTGCGTTTTTCGTCTTTCTGTTCTGCCATAATGATCATCCTCAAAAATTTTTAAGTCGGTGGATTATAGCGATAGGATGTGACAACTTGATGAAAGTCTTATCAGCATTCCAATGCCGCTACGGGTGCCGCTGTCTGGGTTTCTATTGAAGCCTGGGTCTGAAAAATCAGTTTTTTAGCCAAATTTCTACACGGTTGTTTTCCGAAGGATTTGCGCTGCGTGGCAAACTCGCCACGGCCAAAATTTGCGCAGGTAGGGCACCAAGACCCAACAGTTGCCGACTGACCTGCTGCGCCTGTTCGCGGGCACGGAGCAAGGCGCGGCTGTCACTCGGGTCGCTCAAGCCAACAACAATAACTTCACCTTTATAATCAGAATGTTGATGCAGCATTTCAATGATAGCCCGACTTTGTTTTTCTAAAGTTTGGCTGTCAGTGAGGTCGTTTTCGCTCGGAGTTAAGGAAAGTCGTAGGCCATTTTGGACAATATCTTGATAATCTTTAGGAAGTTTTGTTATATCAGCAAAAAGACTGCTACCGCTTTGCCATAAGGCTTTGGGAGAAAAATAGCCGTAATCAATCAGAAAATCTTGATTTTTTTGTAAAAGTGCTTGATAGCGTTGGCCATATTCGCCCGCCCGTGGATTTTGATAGAGAAAGACCTGTCGGCGCAGCGGATAATCGCCACTGAGCAGGGAAAATGCCGAGGGAAAATAGCTTAAACCACTGCTTTGGCCACGGACTGCCAGAATCCGTAAGGGCTGTCCGGCCAATTGTTTGGCTAACTGTGGCGTAAAAGGAACAAGTCCGAGGTGTTGCACGTCGCTGGCGATGCTTGCCAATGCCTCTGCCAAGCTGTCTTTTTCCCGGATAGTCACCGTGGTGGCAGGCATGGGTAGATTTTGTTGATCTTTAAGGCTATCTTTGACCGTAACCAGTTGAATTTGACCGCGTATTTTGCTCTCTGGCAGATTTTGCCAGTCGCGCTGTTGGCCGGATAAAATTTTTTCCAAATCGGCATAATCGAGACTGGTCAAGGCATTGCCACGCGCTACCACCAAGGCCAAGCCCTGAATACCGAGGGTTAGCTTTTGTATTTCCGGCAGCGTGACGGCCTGTTGGCTCCACAACACATTGACAATTCCTTGTTCGAGCAACCGCCAGGCGGGCACGTCGCCGGGCGGCAGGCGTAGATTGATAGCGACAATGCCTTGTTCAGCGAGCAGCGCTTGCCATTGTTCGTCGTTTGGCGGGAGGCGGCGCTGCCCTTCCTTGAGCACTGGACTGCTCTGCCGCAAAAATTCACTGCTAAAAGCCCTAGCCGCAGGAGTAAGTTCCTGATCTGCTGAAACTTCTAGCACAACATGTGGATTTTGCACTGGGAGTTCTGGCAAAGGCACTGCCGCCTCAGGTGCCGGAAATAACCAGCGCGAGAGGCCACTTTGCGACCACCAAAATGCCGTGCTGAAGCCCAAAACCAGCGCCAAAAGAATCATCAGCCAGCGTTGATAACGGCGACTGGGGTTGCTTAAAGCCGGCGGTAATAAATCCGCTTCTTCGTTGTCGTCCGCTGCCACTGGCTGCGGCTGCATACGCTCTAGCCGCCGTAAAATCGGCTCTACACTGGGATGCTGGTAGGCTTTGAGTTTGCTTAACACATCTTGCCGATAGCTGGCATCGGTAAGCATTCGTTCAAAAGGAATCGAGAGATTCAAAGTGTTTTTGCACACTTGTTTGAGTTCCCAGAGCAATTCCTTTTCCTTTTTTTTCAGTTCCTGCGTCATGGCTGATCCTTTGTGCTGAAAATCCGCTGAAAAAGTTGAGCTAAGCATAATGCCGCAAGATGACAAATAATCGTGCGTGCAACCAAGCGCTTTTTTTAGCAAAATTTTTCTAAGTTTTTTCAAAATTATAACTAACGCTCAGCGCAGCATGATCAGAAAACCTTGGCGTTTTAATGACTTCAGCGCTTTGTAAACCAGCGGCAGCGGCGGCATTGCCACATTGGTAGTCAATGCGCCAACCGACGTCGTTGGCAAACGCCTGAGCGCGATAGGTCCACCAAGTGTAGCCGGGCGCATCGGGATAAAGATGCCGAAAACTATCGCACCAACCGCTTGCCAACCAATCCGTTAGCCAGGCGCGTTCTTCGGGTAAAAAGCCGGAATTTTTTTGATTGCCGCGCCAGTTTTTAAGGTCTAACGGTGTATGCGCGATATTAAAATCCCCGGCAATGACATAGGGTTTGTCGGTCGGGAAGCCTTGGCTAAGGCTTTCAAATTCATCTAAAAGTTGATATTTAATCGCCTGCCGCGCTTCGCCACTGCTGCCGGAAGGCAAGTAAAGCGAGGCGACCTGAAAATTTTCAAAAGTGGCGGCAATAAAGCGGCCTTCGCGCCGTAGTAAACTGTCGGCTTCTGGCCAGAGGTCAACGGCGCAAGGCGGTTTTTGACTCAAAATAGCAACACCGCTGTAGCCTTTTTTCTCGGCAAAAGCTGCGACGGGATAAAAGTCAGCAAAGTATTCAGCACACAACGCCGACCATTCGGCGGCCTGAATTTTAATCTCTTGCAGACAAAGCACCGCAGGGGATTCGGCTTTGAGCCATTCGGCCAGACCTTTGCGCAAACCAGAGCGCAGGCCATTGATATTTAAGGTAATAATTTTTGTCATTTTTTATTTCACTAGCAAAATACATTCAAGGATAACCATGCCACTCGCTGCTTATAAACAAGAATTTTTAGAACTCGCCGTTGCACATTCTGCCTTGCAATTTGGCGACTTTACCTTGAAATCGGGTCGGCAAAGCCCGTATTTTTTCAATATGAACGTCTTTGCCGATGGCCAGACTTTGCGGCAGGTGGCACATTGTTATGAAGGTGCCTTGATGGCGCAATTTGGCGAAGGTGACTGGCCATTTTATGGCTTGTTTGGACCGGCTTATAAAGGCATTCCTTTGGCAACGGCCTTGGCGGTGCATTTGGCGGCGGCCGGGCGGAATTTATCGGTGAGTTTTAATCGCAAAGAGCTGAAAAATCATGGTGATGCCGGTTGGCTTTTAGGTGCAGCCTTGCCCAAACAGGTTTTGCTGGTGGACGATGTGTTGACAGCGGGCACGGCGGTGCGCGAAAGCCTGTTGTTGCTTAAAAATCAAGAGGTAAAAGTGGTTGGCTTGCTGGTGGCTTTGGATCGGCAGGAATTGGCCAAAGCGCAATCCATCTCGGCGCGGGCGGCCTTGCAAGCCGATTTTGGCCTGCCAGTGTTTTCGATTTTGCAATTAAGCGATTTATTGACTTTTGCCGAAGCGCGTTTTCCTGAATATTTTCAAGCGCTACAGACCTATCGTGCTACTTATGCCTCTGCCTTGTAAGGTGTATAGCTTGAGAAATAAGGAAACAAAAAACTGACTTGGCGAAAAGCACCAAGTCATGCTAAGGCTTTGTTTTTTCGGTTACGAAAACAAGGCTTGAAAGAAAAATTCCGGTGCGGCACCGGCAGCACGATGAATCGCGGCATTGTAATACTGCGTGGCAAAAGTCTTGTTGTCGGCGGCTTCTTCGCGGAAGGTGTTTAACGGTAAGTCTTTGCTGGCCAAAGTCACCGACCACCAACCCGATGGATACACCGGCTGCGGAAAATGCAAAGTTAAGGTATCAATAAAACCGGCTTGACGAAGTTTTTCGTGCATCGGCTGAATGACGCTTGCCATGTGTAACAACGGTGATTCGCTTTGTTGCACAAAAATTCCCTCTTTGCCCAACACCCGATAACATTCGCGATAAAAAGCCAAGTTAAACAAGCCTTCCGCTGGCCCAATGGGGTCGGTGCTGTCAATGATGATCACATCTTCACTCTGCGCCGCCGCTTCTTGCATCCATTTTACGCCGTCAATAAACAATAGTTTAGCGCGGGGGTCATGATTTTTTTCGCAGAGTTCAGGGAAATAGATTTCAGAAACTCTGGTTACTCGTTCATCAATTTCAATCTGTTGTGCCGATTGCACCGTGTCATGTCTCAACACTTCGCGCAACGTTCCGCAATCACCACCGCCAATAATCACCACCCGCTGTGGCTGTTGATGACTGAAGAGTGCCGGATGGGTGATCATTTCGTGGTATAAGAAATTATCGCGGCTGGTGACCATGACCAAATCATCTAAGGTCATGAGTTTACCGAAAGTTTCCGTGTCATAAATGGTGATTTTTTGAAAGTCACTTTGTTCTTCGTGGAGCTTGGCGCGGATTTTTAAGCCGACACCCCAGCCGTTGCTTTCGCCTAATTCATAAAACCAATTCATGACTTCTCCTGTTGTTAAAGATAAAATAGGGGTAAAAAACGCGGATAAAAAAGGGATGCAAAATGAGGAGTGTAAAAAAGCGCTGCTACTATACGCAAAAGTGAAAAAAATGCTATAGAGCCAAGTGCTTTGGCGATCACAGTCAAGAAAAAGGCAAGCTATAAAAAATTTATAAAAAATCAAGGAGTAAAAATGGAAAGACAGTATTTCGGCACCGATGGCATTCGCGGCTGCGTCGGCGAGCCGCCAATGACCCCGGATTTTGTTCTGAAACTCGGTTGGGCGGCCGGGCAGGTGCTCAAGCATTACGATAATAAAGTGTTGATTGGCAAGGATACACGGGTATCGGGTTATATGTTTGAAGCCGCTTTAGAGGCCGGTTTTTCAGCCGCGGGCATGGATGTGTTATTGCTTGGTCCCATGCCTACACCGGCGGTGGCCTATCTAACCCGCGCTTTTCGTGCGGCTTTGGGCGTGGTGGTCAGCGCTTCGCATAATCCCTATCAAGACAATGGCATCAAGTTTTTTTCCCAACAAGGCATGAAATTATCCGACGCGGAAGAATTAGCAATCGAGGACTATTTATCTAAGCCATTGATGGTATCCAAAAAACCCGGCAAAGCTCAGCGCATTGATGATGCCAAAGGCCGCTACATCGAATTTTGCAAGCGGCATTTTCCCTTGAGCGAAGACTTGCATGGCCTGCGCCTGGTGGTGGATTGTGCGCATGGTGCGACCTATGCCATTGCGCCACCGTTATTTCATGAACTGGGCGCAGAAGTATTGACCATCGGCACCGAGCCCAATGGTTTTAATATCAATGATGGCGTGGGTGCGACCGACTTAGCGGCGCTACAAAAAAAAGTGCTGGCCAGCAAAGCCGACCTCGGCATTGCTTTGGATGGTGATGGCGACCGGCTGATGTTGATTGACAACCAAGGCGAACTTGTTGATGGTGATGAAATTTTATTTATCATCGCCCGCGCTCGTCAGGAGCAAAAACGCTATTTACCGGGTGTTGTCGGCACCCAGATGAGCAACCTCGGCTTAGAACAAGCGCTGTCGCGTTTAGGCATTGCCTTTAAGCGTGCCAAAGTCGGCGACCGCTATGTTTTAGAACAATTATTGGCGCATAACTGGGAAATCGGTGGCGAAACTTCAGGACATATCTTGTGTTTGGACAGCACTTCCACCGGCGATGGCCTGATCGCGGCTTTGCAAGTATTGGCCTATATGCGGAAGAAAAACAAAACCTTGCATGAATTAAAGCAAGGTATGATCAAGTTTCCTCAGTTATTGACCAATTTCCCCTTGCCGGTGCCTTATCGTCTGCTTTCCGAGGAAAAAAAAGAATTACTACAAGCGCTTGCTGAAGAACAGCAGCGTGAACTAGCCGGACGTGGCCGCATTGTACTGCGTCCTTCTGGCACCGAACCGCTGCTACGCTTATTGGTTGAAGGCGAGACAATAACTGAAGTAGAATCGCGCACTTTGCATTTGGCAGCGGCGATTAAGACGCTGTTATCCGCCTAAGCAGCGATAATTCAATGGATTCCATTCTTTCATTTTTAACAACACCGCATGAGCAACAAAAAACAACTTTATATTGCTGGCAACTGGAAAATGCATGGCGATGCGGCCTTTATTGCGCAATTTATGCCGAGTTTACGCAGCCAGATGCCGGAAAACGGTTGGCGTAGTCCTTTGATTTTTTTTCCACCGGCGCTGTTTCTTTCCGAGATGCTGGCCTGGCTTCAGGGCACACCCTGGCAGCTTGGTGCGCAGGATGTCTCGGCGCATTCGGCGACCAGTGGCGCTTATACCGGCGAAATTTCGGCGGCGATGTTGGCGAGCGTCGGTTGCCGTTATGCCTTGGTTGGCCATTCGGAACGGCGACAGCATCACGGGGAAACCCATGATATGCTATTGATTAAAACCAAGTTATTGCTTGAAAAAGGCATTCAGCCGATCCTCTGCATCGGTGAGACGGCTTTTGAGCGCGAGAGCGGCCATACCGAAAGCGTGTTACAGGAACAACTTGAGCCGTTTTTGGATTTGGATGCCGCCGCTTGGTCAAAACTGTTATTGGCTTATGAACCGGTGTGGGCGATTGGTACTGGCTGCACGGCTTCCCCCGATATGGCGCAGGAAGCACATGCTTTTATTCGTCAGCAACTGCCGGCTTTTGCCAAAACCACGCCACTTTTATATGGTGGCAGCGTCAAGGCTGATAATGCTAACTCGTTGTTAATGATGCCAGATATTGACGGCGCTTTGATTGGCGGTGCCTCCTTAAAGGCCGATGCCTTGGCGGAAATTTTGCATCAGGCCGATGCGTTGTTGCTTTGAGTTTTTATCCATTCAACTTTTTGTTTTTATAAATTTTTAGGTAAGCGTATGTTGATGTCTTTTTTGTTGTCTATTCATGTTTTATTGTCTATTGCCATCATTGTGTTGGTCTTGCTGCAACAAGGCAAAGGCGCGGATGCTGGCGCGGCCTTTGGCGGTTCGTCATCAAATTTTTTTGGTTCGGCGGGCGCTGGGAATTTTTTAACCAAAACAACAACCTGGTTGGCGATTGGTTTTTTTGTGATAAGTCTTGCCTTGGCGTATTTAATCAGCCACCGCGAAAAAAGCACCGAGACGCCAAGTTTGCTGGACATCCCGGTGAGCGGGGCTTTGGGCGAGAATCCGCCGGTTGTAACGCCGGTGCCCTCGCTTAATGACGATCTGCCGCCTGCGCCAAGTGTTGAGGGCAAAGCTGCTACGCCTGCCGCCAATGCTCGTGATGATTTGCCACCGGCTTTACCGACGACAACGCCTTGATTTATTGAATTTTTAGTTAAGCATCCTTCTCCCGCTAGGGGAGAAGCGATGATTGAAATGACGCTTTTAGAAGTGCGGTTGAAGGCTTAGACAAAGGCATTCAAAGTTTCGACTTTGAAGGTTCTTAGCAATAAATTCAAAGCGCGATTGCTGGTAGCTTGAACAACGGCTTCAAAAATTTCCTGATCGTTAAAACCTACGGCACGGGCTTGTTCTAAATCTTCGGCAGTTACTTCTCCTGAATTTTCAACGGCTTTTACGGCCAAGGCCAACAAAATTTTCTCTTTGTCGTCTAAAGGTGCTTGTTCAAGGTCGGTTTTTGCTGCCTGTACTTGTGCTAAATCAGCTCCTAAATTGCTTAAAATCGCTTCGTTTAAGTCAATGCAGTAATGGCAAGCGCCTTTTTCCGACACTACATAGCGAATCATCGCTAAAAGTTTGGGCGATAAGGTGGATTGATGATGAAAATAACTGACGCTGTTGACAAAATTTTCCAGCAATACCGGACTCAAGCTGTACAGTTTCATAGGATCTGGGATAAAGCCAAAGCCGGCCTGCACTTGGTCAAAAATGGCTTGGACTTTACTTTCGCTGCCAACAGGCGCAACCGGTGTTAATAAAGGCGTAATAGACATGGTCTTCTCCTAAAGTTGGCTGACCGGTTGGTCAAGGCCAGGGGTTGAAAAAAATCGGGATACCTCCCGACGGGGTTGGCAACAACGGCTAGGCGTTGTCGGCAAGCTGCGCCTGCACTAGGCTCGGCAATATGGTGAGTAACAAATTTGGGTCATTTTGGCTTTTGACCAAAAGGAGCGTTCCTTCCAAGCTCGCAATCAATGCCCAAGCCGTTTTTTCTACGTTTACAGTGGCTTTGATTTCGTCGCGCTGTTTGGCCACGGTCAGTTTTTCCATAAAAAATGCGGCAAAAGCGCTAAAAATTTCCTGCACTTTTTTTTCAATCGCCGCATCCTGATGCGCCATTTCCATAGCGAGATTGCCAAAAGGACAGCCGAGGGTATGTCCGGTTTCCAGGCATTGCTTATGTTGTTCGGCGTATAAATTCTGAATAAATAATTCTAATTGTTCAGAAAAAGTTTTTTCTTCCAGGAAGCTCACTTGTAAAATTTCCCTTTGAAAACTCTCAAAAAAACTTTCCAACAGTGCCAAGGTGAGTTCGCTTTTGCTCGAAAAAAAATGATAAAAGCTGCCTTTTTGCACTTTGGCCTGTTCGCAGATGGCGGCAACGCCAACGCTGACGTAGGTTTTTTTGTAAATCAAAGTTTTGGCCGCTTCGATAATCCGGCTTTTGCTGTCGTTTTTAAACATGGCGGCAGTATAGTTGACCGGTTGGTAAAGTCAAGAGCTCTGCACTACACCTAACGCGAATCATGTCGTTGTTTTGGATAACGCAACCTTCCATAAATCACAGAAAACCCAATCGCTTATCCAGGCCACCGGCGCAAAACTACTTTACCTGCCACCCTATTCTCCTGATCTCAACCCCATCGAACGTCAATTTGGTGTGCTCAAAAAATATCGGGAATATCATGCCGACCTTCCTTTAACCGAGATCATCAATGTGTTCGATTACTCTTGAGATTAGCTGTAATAGAAGATCTGCCAGCCGGTGCGGTGCTTGCCGATAAGGCATACGACATTAATCACGTCGTGAATCGCCTAGCCGCGCAGGGTATTCTTGCCGTTATTCCACCAGAAAAACCGCCAAGTCCTGCGAACCCATAACGAATATCTCTATAAAATCCGTCACTTGATAGAAAATGCTTTCTTACCATTAAAGCAATAGCGTGGCGTTGCTACCCGCTATGCCAAAAAGGCTTCCTCTTTTTTAGCTATCATCCAGATTCGTTGAAAATTATTTGACGACAGGCTCAATGTAATTGCGTAATGCTACAGGCTTTCGCTTCGGGCTTAAAGTTTTTGATTTCGGTAGCATAAGCGGCATACGGTACTTTTCTTTGGCAGTAACAAGTACCGCATAAAGTACCGCTATTTTTTACAGGATGTCTAGGAGTAGTTTGAGATGAAAAGAAACGAAAAGCGGCGGTAAATAGCTGTTTTTAGTTTATATTTTAGACGATTTGAAATCTTTTGAATTGAGATATTGGTGGAGGCGGCGGGAATCGAACCCGCGTCCGCTTTCCCAGCAAGATAGCAAACCTTGCCCGCAAAGGGCGTGGATTCGAGGATTTGGCCGTTTCCGTCTCGTGACCATATCGGCCTTGAGGGCGGTGCGCCCCAGATGACCAGCCCCTGCCAGTAGCCACATCGAACGCCAGTTCGATTCCCGGTTTCACAACCGAACCGCGCTCGAAAGAGCCCGCCTCGGCCTTCTTCTGCCCACTCATCTCGCATCTTGAACTCGTGGCGGATGTAGTTTACAACCTCACGTGTAAATAGTATTTTTGGAAACCACAAGAGGTCAGCCATGTTCAGCGTTCGACTCCATCGAGCTCGTAAGGCGGCAGGGCTATCCCTACGCGATCTAGGCGAACGCGTGGGGGTATCCCATGCCGCCATCAAGAAGTACGAAGACGGCATTGCCATGCCGTCGTCCGACATCCTGATTGGACTGTCGCGCACACTCAAGGTGCGCACGGAGTATTTCTTCCGTCCGGAACCGGTGGCGCTCGAAGGCATTGAGTACCGCAAGCGCAGCTCCTTGCCCAAAAAGCGGCTGGACGCGATCACCCATGAAGTAATCGACCAGATCGAACGTCGCATCGAGCTGGAAAACCTTTTTCCTCAGTCGCCCGTCAAGGTCTTCGCCACGGTCGAGGGGCTTTCGACGTCCATTACCGCGATGGATCAGATTGAAGAGGCCGCCGAGCGCGTCCGCGAGGCATGGGAACTGGGCTTTGACCCCATCCCCGATCTGATCAACGTGCTGGAGACCAACGGCATTCGCGTTTTCATGATCGAGGCGGATGCCGAGAACAAGTTCGACGGCCTCGCGGCCCGTGTCAGCGGCATGCACATCGTGGTCGTTGGTCGCCACTGGCCGGGGGATCGTCAGCGCTTCACGCTGGCGCATGAACTTGGCCATCTGATGCTTGAGGGCCGGCTTGCAGCAGACCTCAACGAAGAGATGGCGTGTAATCGGTTTGCCGGGGCATTCTTATTTCCACGCGCATCGGTGCAGCAAGAGATGGGCGAGCATCGGAACGCCGTCGAGCTCAAGGAGCTTGGACTGCTCAAAGAAGAATTCGGGCTATCGATGGCTGGCATCCTGTATCGCGCCCGTGATCTCGGAATCATCTCGCCGGCCTATCGCGATGACTTGGCCAAGCTGTTCCGGTTCAAGGGGTGGCACATCAAGGAGCCCGGTCGGGATTATCCCGCCGAGAAGGCGCACATCTTCGAGCAATTGGTATTCCACGCACTGGCCGAGGAGTACATCGGCGAGTCCAAGGCGGCCGAGCTGATGAACATGTCGCTTACACAGTTCCGGCGTGTTCGCTCGATGGAGAGCACGGAGGAGCCGCCCCGTGCTGCTGTTAATCAGTGATGCCAACATCTTGATGGATGTCGAAGTGGGCGTTCTCTTAGCACCAATGTTCAGCCTCGGCTACCAGTTCGCCGTGCCAGACGTCCTTTACTACGAGGAATTAAAGGAGCAGCACGCGCACCTGCTGGGCATGGGGTTGCAGACCCGCACGCTGTCGCCTAAAAGTTTTGAGCGCGTCCAGACGCTGAGCCAGACCTACGTCAAGCCGGGGCGCAACGACTTGTTCGCCCTCGCGCTGGCCGAAGTCGAGCAATGCCCTCTGCTGACAGGGGATGCCGCGCTGAGGCAGGCCGCGGAAACGGAACAAGTCGAGGTCAAGGGCACCGTCTGGCTGATTTCGGAGATGGTGCGCGAGCAGCGCATTACCGTAACGGTGGCCAGTGCGGCGCTCCACAAGATGCGCGTCAACGGACGGCGACTACCGTGGGATGCGGCCGAACAAATGCTGGTGGCGCTTGAAGCAGCGCCGCCTCTGAAGGAATAAGGAACGGGAATCAATATGGCCAACGGCGATATAACAACGAAAAACGGCAACGGCAACGGCGGCAACCTCGGCTTCGAGGCTGACCTCTTCAAAACCGCCGACAAGCTGCGCGGCAACATGGAGCCCAGCGACTACAAGCACGTCGCGCTCGGGCTCATCTTCCTGAAATACATCTCCGACGCCTTCGAAGCGCGACACAAGGCACTGCTGGCAGAAGACCCGCAGGCCGCCGAGGACAAGGACGAGTACCTCGCCGACAACGTGTTCTGGGTGCCGAAGGAGGCGCGCTGGTCGCACCTGCAGGCCAACGCCAAACAGCCCACCATCGGCACATTGATCGATGACGCGATGCGTGCCATCGAGAAGGACAACGCGTCGCTCAAGGGCGTGCTGCCCAAGGACTACGCCCGACCCGCGCTTAACAAAGTGATGCTGGGCGAGCTTATCGACCTTATCTCAGGCATCGCGCTCAACGAGGAAGGCGACCGCTCGAAGGACATTCTCGGGCGCGTGTACGAGTATTTCTTGGGCCAGTTCGCCGGTGCCGAAGGCAAGCGCGGCGGCGAGTTCTACACGCCACGCTCCGTGGTGCGTGTGCTGGTTGAAATGCTGGAGCCGTACCAAGGCCGCATCTATGACCCGTGCTGCGGCTCGGGCGGCATGTTCGTGCAGTCGGAAAAGTTTGTAACCCAGCACGGCGGCCGCATTGGCGACATCGCGATCTATGGGCAGGAGTCGAACTACACCACGTGGCGTCTGGCCAAAATGAACCTGGCGGTGCGCGGCATCGACTCCGACATCCGCTGGAACAACGAAGGCAGCTTTCACAAGGACGAACTGCGCGACCTCAAGGCCGACTACATCCTCGCCAATCCGCCCTTCAACATCTCCGACTGGGGCGGCGACCGCCTGCGTGACGACGTGCGCTGGAAGTTCGGCGCGCCGCCGGTGAGCAACGCCAACTACGCGTGGCTCCAGCACATCTACCACCACCTCGCGCCTAACGGCACCGCAGGCGTGGTGCTGGCCAACGGCTCGATGAGTTCCAACCAGTCCGGCGAAGGCGATATCCGCAAGGCAATGCTCGAGGCCGATGCGGTGGATTGCATGGTGGCGCTGCCCGGGCAGCTCTTTTACTCCACGCAGATTCCCGCCTGCCTGTGGTTCCTGGCTCGCAACAAAAACCCCGGCAAGGGCCTGCGTGACCGGCGCGGGCAAGTGCTGTTCATCGACGCTCGCAAGCTGGGCATTCTGGTTGATCGCACCCGGCGAGAACTCACCGATGAGGAAGTCCAGAAGATCGCTGACACCTACCACGCTTGGCGCGGTGAGGACGGCGCTGGCGAATACGCCGATGTGGCGGGCTTCTGCAAGTCCGCTTCGATGGACGACATCCGCAAGCATGGCCATGTGCTAACGCCGGGGCGCTACGTTGGGACTGGAGACCTCATCAAAGACGATGAATCCTTCGAAGAACGGATGACTCGACTCACGACCGAGCTGGGGGAGCAACTCGTGGAGTCTGCGAACCTGCAAGCGACGATGCGAGATCAACTGAAGCTCCTAGGCTTCCCCATCGCGGAGCTTGAGCAATGAAGTTGTCCGATCTGATCGATTTCAATCCGAAGCGTCCCATTGAGAAGGGTTCCATTGCGCCATTTATTGAGATGGCGGACTTGCCCGAGGGAGAGCGAGACGTCTCAGGAATCGGCAACCGCATCTTCAACGGTGGCGGCAGCAAGTTCAAGAACGGCGACACGCTGTTCGCTCGTATTACGCCTTGTCTCGAGAATGGAAAAACCGCGAAGGTGAGCGGTCTGCCCGAAGGCAATGTTGCTCATGGCTCAACCGAATTCATCGTCATGGCCGCGAAAGAGCCAGTCGTCGATGAAGATTTCGTCTACTACGTTGCGAGATACCCTGAATTTCGTGCCTTCGCGCAAGGACGGATGGAAGGAACGTCCGGACGGCAAAGGGTGTCTTGGCAGGCAATTGCGGATTACGAAATTCCGGATTTCTCCAGCCTTGAGCGAAGTGGAATCGGAAGTGTTTTGTCGTCGATGGACAACCTCATTGCCAACAACCGCCGGGTCAATCAAACGCTGGAGGCAATGGCCCGCGCCTTGTTCAAGGCGTGGTTCGTGGACTTCGAGCCGGTGCGCGCCAAGCTGGAAGGCCGCTGGCAACGGGGCCAGTCGCTCCCCGGCCTACCTGCGCACCTCTACGAAATATTCCCCGACCGCCTCGTCGAGTCGGAATTGGGGGAGGTTCCGGTGGGGTGGCGTCATTCGACGATTGGCGAAGAGGTGACGGTCTGCGGCGGATCTACGCCCAGCACCAAGGAACCGGAGTTCTGGGAAGGCGGGCATCACTGCTGGGCGACGCCCAAAGATCTGTCAGCCCTTATGTTTCCCGTTTTGCTGGACACGGATCGAAAGATCACGGATGCCGGTCTTGCAAAGATCAGTTCTGGTCTATTGCCAGTCGGCACGGTGTTGCTCTCTTCACGGGCACCAATCGGCTATTTGGCGATTGCCGAAGTTCCGACAGCTATCAACCAAGGCTTCATCGCGATGAAATGTGATGGCGCTCTGCCGAATGTCTTCGTGCTGCCCTGGTGCAGGGAAAGCATGGATGCCATCGTCGGAAACGCCAACGGCTCGACGTTCCAGGAAATCAGCAAGAGCAACTTCCGACCACTTCGCGTCGTAGTTCCGTCCGCCGCTGTGCTGGAAAGTTTTACGAAGTGGGCAGGCTCGCTTTATCGACAAATGGTGGAGAACGAACGACAGTCCCGCTCCCTCGCCCAACTCCGCGACACGCTGCTGCCCAAGCTGATCTCCGGCGAGCTGCGCGTCCCGGACGTCGAGCGCATCGTCGGAGCGGCGGTATGACCTTGGATTGGTGTCCTGGCATTCGCGAGGCGTGCTCGCACTGGCGCGACGCGCCAATGTTGCAGCAGACCTTCGAGGCATTGGAGAAAACACTCGCTGAGGATAACGACGCCTGTATCGACTGCGCCAAGACCGTCGTCGAGGTGGTGTGCCGTGTGGTGGTGGAAAGTTTCCACACCCAGCAAGCCCCGCTCAAGCCCACGCAAGAGACGCCGTCGCTGTCGGACTGGCTGAGTGCCGCCATTCGCGCGCTCAAGCTGGGCGACGTCCGTGACAACTATTTCAAGAAGCTGGTGTCCAGCCATTACAGGTTGGCCGACGCGCTGAACGACCTGCGCAACAAGGCAGGCCCCGCCAGCCACGGCAAAGACCCGTATCTGGCGCGGTTAGCAGAACACCATCGCCGCAGCGCCGTTCTGGCGGCTGATGCCATCGTGGCCTTTCTGCATCAGGCTTATCTGGATGCGCAGCTCGACCCGATCAGCTCTCGCGAGCCGTGGGAGCGTTTTGCGCAGGACAACGCGCTAATCGATGCGCACGTGGGGCTGGGCGTTGACACTGAGGATGGGGGCTCGCCAACCTTACGTTTTCTGCTTCCGGGCGGCGATGAGCTACCCATCAATATCGAAGTCAGTCGCTTACTTTACCAACTGGATCGGGATGCCTACGTCGAGGCGTTGAACGCTGCGCGCGGGGTACCGGTTTCGGCGGTGGAGCCCGTCGACGAACAAGGAGAGTCGACATGAAGTTGACTCGAATCGCCAAACTACGGCTCCGAGTTTTTCGCGACTTTTCTTGGCCACCAGAACTGCACCCGTTCGCGCAGTTCAATGTCGTCTATGGATGGAACGGCAGCGGGAAGACGACGTTGTCATGGCTGCTTTCGCTGGTTGAGAAGAAGACCGCACTCATCGAGGGCGACGTCGAACTGGAGCTCGACGGCACGGCGAAGGTCGCAGGATCCGCTTTCGCTTCGGCGCAACTGCCGCAAGTGCGCGTCTTCAACCGGGATTTCATTAGTGCCACCCTGTCGCAAACGGGTGGCATTGCGCCGATTTACTTTCTCGGCGAAGACAGCATCGAGAAGCAGGCACGGGTCGAGCAGCTCAAGAAGGAACTCGCCACGACCGACATCAAGTCGCGGACTGCTCAGGCGGACAAGACAAGAGCAGAGTCGAAGCTGGACGATTTCTGCAGGGACAAGGCGAAGCTCATCAAGGAGCTGTTGACCACCGCGAACAGCCAGACCTACAACAACTACGACAAGCGAAATTTCAGGCGTGCCGTTGAAGCAATGGATGCGCAGCAGGCGGCGGCCGCGACTCTGTCCGACGAGCAGAAAGCACAGCTCCATAGCCAGAAGAACGCCCAGCCAAAGCCCCTTGTCGATAAGGTTGTTGCGCCATCCATCGAACTTGATGCGTTGACGAGTGAGGTAGACACGCTGGTCGGTCGCTCCGTCGTCGCGCAGACGCTCGATGAACTGACCAGCAATGCCAAGCTTGCCGCGTGGGTGCAAGAAGGGCTTCATCTGCACTCGGGCGAGCACGCCTCCGACACCTGCCGCTTCTGCCAGCAGCCGCTTCAGGCAGCGCGTCGCGCCGCGCTCGAAGCTCACTTCAACGATGCCTTCGCGGGCTTTCAGAAAGACCTGTCCGCTCTTCTCTCGAAGCTGAAGGCGGCCAAGCAGACTGCGACCTCACTGTCGTTGCCGGATGTTTCGCGCTTCTATGAAGCGCTCGTGCACGAAGTGCCATCCGCCTGCACGATGGTGTTGACGGCGCAGTCTGAGACCCAAGCCGCGCTCGATGCCCTCATCGCACGTGTCGAGGTCAAGCGCGATCAGCCGTTCGCACCCACCGCCACGCTGACACCTGCTACTGCGAAACCTTCCTCGATCACCGACTCAGTTGCCGCATTCAACGGGATCGTGGAGAAGCACAACTGCATCTCCGTAGAGTTCACAGCGTCGGTCGACAGTGCGTGCAAGAAGCTTGAAGCCTCGTATGTCGCGGAGGCACACACCGAGTTCGTCCAGCTCTCCGGTGCTGTGAAAACCGCGACCGCCGAACTGGATGGCATAAAGGCTACGCAGACAGAAACCCAGACGCAGATCAATGAGCTGGAACGCGCGATCCTCGAACATCGCCGCCCCGCTGACGAGCTGACTGCAGAGCTATGCGCCTACCTTGGGCGCGACGAGTTGCGCTTCGAGGTGAAAGGCACCGGCTACGCGCTGACCCGCAGCGGCCAGTACGTAGCGCATTTGAGCGATGGAGAGCGCACGGCGATTGCATTCCTCTATTTCCTCAAGTCGTTGCAGGACAGAGCATTCGACTTGAAGAATGGGATTGTCGTCATTGATGACCCGGTGTCGAGCCTCGATGACAACGCACTGTTCTCGGCCTTCGGCTACATGAAGGATCGCACCAAGGAGGCCGGGCAGCTTTTCATCTTGACGCACAGCTTCTCGTTTTTCCGGTTGGTGAAGAACTGGTTCCATCACCTGCCTGGGCAACGAAAGAAGAAGGTCGAAGACCGGCCCGGTCGGTTCTTTCTGCTTCGTACCCGGCGTCACGCGGACGGATCGCGCACCAGCGAGTTAGGCCACCTTGATCCTCTACTTGAGGAGTACGAATCGGAGTACCAGTACCTGTTCAAGCGCGTCCACGAGGAGGCTCACCGCAATGACGTTGTTCAACTGGAACACCACTACGGTTTGCCAAACGTCGCGCGCCGATTGATCGAGGCCTTCCTCGCATTCCGCTTCCCCGAGATGAGCGGCGATCTAGGCCCACGACTCGAGCGCGTGGATTTCGACAGCGCGAAAAAGACCCGCATCCTCCGCTTGCTCAACACGTACTCACATGCTGGCGCAATCGCTGATCCGGGGCACGATCTTTCTCTACTTGCAGAGACCCAACCCGTTTTGCGCGACACGCTCGAAATGATGATGGCTGTCGACTGTGAGCATTACGACGGGCTATTGAAGCTGGTGGCGATTCAGCCCATCGAAGAACAAGGAGAACCGTAATGGCGTTTCTGTCGGAGGCCGCCATAGAACTGGCATTACTGGAGCAGTTGGGAGGGCTGGGATACAGCATCGAACGCGAGGAGGACATCGGCCCCGATGGACACCGTCCGGAGCGTGAGAGCCACGATGAGGTGGTGCTCAAGAAGCGGTTCGAGGACGCCGTTGCACGTCTGAACCCTGGCCTCCCATTGGAGGCACGTCAGGATGCAATTCGGAAGGTGACGCAGTCCGAACTGCCCTCATTGCTCGAAGAAAACCGCCGCCTCCACAAGCTGATGACAGAAGGCGTGGACGTCGAGTATTACGCCGACGACGGCACGCTGACCGCTGGCAAGGTTGTGCTCATCGACTTTGAGCACCCAGAGCAGAACGATTGGTTGGCAGTAAGCCAGTTCGTGGTGATCAACGGCCAAAACAATCGGCGGCCCGATGTGGTGGTGTTCGTGAACGGCTTGCCGCTGAGCGTAATCGAGCTGAAAGCGCCGGGCAGCGCCGGGGCGCATCTGCTCGGCGCGTTCAACCAGCTGCAGACCTACAAGAAGCAGATTCCGGCGCTGTTCAACACCAACGCGCTGCTGGTTACCTCGGATGGGATTGCAGCCCGGGTGGGTTCACTCTCGGCGGACCTTGAGCGCTTCATGCCGTGGCGCACCACCGACAGCACGGACGTTGCCCCGAAAGGTGCGCCGGAACTCTCGACCCTGATCGAAGGCGTGTTCGAGCATCGCCGCCTGCTGGCCTTGCTGCGCGATTTCACGGTCTTTGGCGAGACTGGTGCGGGGCTGGTCAAGATCATCGCTGGCTATCACCAGTTCCACGCCGTGCGGCATGCAGTGGCCTCCACGATTCGTGCTTCTGCGCCCGTGCAAGGCGTGACCGAAGACCCTGCCGACTACGGCTTGCCGAGTGTGAAGACACAGACCCGGGGGGACAAGCGCGCGGGCGTGATCTGGCACACCCAGGGCTCTGGCAAGAGCCTGCTGATGGCCTTCTACGCCGGGCAACTGGTCAAACACCCGGCAATGGCCAACCCGACACTGGTGGTGCTGACCGACCGTAACGACCTCGACGACCAGCTCTTTTCGACGTTCTCGATGTGCCGCGATCTGATCCGGCAGACGCCGGTGCAGGCCGAGAGCCGCGAAGATCTGCAGAAGGTCTTGAGTCGGGCATCGGGCGGCGTGATTTTCACGACCTTGCAGAAGTTCGGCGCCACCTCCAGTCAGTGCAGCGCGGAGCCACTCACCACGCGCCGCAACGTGGTTGTCATCGCGGATGAGGCGCACCGTAGCCAATACGGCTTCAAAGCCAAGGTGGACGCAAAGACCGGGGAAATCTCCTACGGCTTTGCCAAATACATGCGCGACGCTCTGCCGAACGCGTCCTTCATCGGCTTTACCGGCACGCCCATCGAGGCGGACGACGTCAACACACCGGCGGTGTTTGGCAACTACATCGACGTGTACGACATCAGCCGTGCCGTCGAGGACGGCGCAACCGTGCCGATCTATTACGAGTCGCGGCTGGCACGCATCGAACTCGACGAGGAAGAGAAGCCGAAGATCGATGTCGAGGTCAACGGGTTAACCGAGGAGGATTCCGAGGCCGACCAGGAGCGCTTCAAGAAGAAGTGGTCAACGGTCGAAGCCCTGGTTGGTAGCGACAAGCGCCTTGCTCTGGTCGCCAAGGACATGGTCGCCCACTTCGAGGATCGCGTAGCAGCCCTCGATGGCAAGGCGATGGTGGTGTGCATGAGCCGACGCATCTGCGTCAAGCTCTACGACGAGATCGTCAAGCTGCGCCCGGACTGGCACAGCGCCGATGACAACGCGGGAGCGGTCAAGATCGTGATGACCGGTGCCGCGAGCGACCCGCAGGAGTGGCAGCAGCACATCGGCAACAAGGCCCGGCGCGATCTGCTGGCCAAGCGTGCCCGCGATCCCAAAGACCCGCTCAAGCTGGTGATTGTGCGAGACATGTGGCTGACCGGCTTTGACGCACCGTGTATGCACACGATGTACGTTGACAAGCCGATGCAGGGTCACGGACTGATGCAGGCTATTGCGCGCGTGAACCGCGTGTTCCGCGACAAGCCTGCCGGGCTGATCGTGGACTACATCGGCATTGCGCAAAACCTGAAGTCGGCACTGCAGCAGTATTCCAAGAACGACCAGGAAAACACTGGCGTCGACGAAGCGCAGGCCATCGCGGTGATGATGGAGAAGTACGAGCTCGTGCGGGACATGTACCACGGCTACGACTACGTTTCCGCGATGAGCGGCACGCCGCAGGAGCGCCTAGCGATGATGGCGGGGGCCATCGAGTGGATTCTCGACCTGCAACAGAAGCTGGCTGCGAAAGAGAAGACCAAAGAAGGCAAGAAGAACGCTCACCGTCGATACCAGGACGCCGTGCTGGCCTTGTCCAAGGCGTTCGCACTGGCTTCCGCTTCCGACGAGGCCCGCGAAATCCGGGAGGAAGTCGGCTTCTTCCAGGCGATCCGTGCCGCGTTGGTCAAGAGCAGTACGGGCTCCGGAGTGACCCAGCAAGAGCGCGAGTTGGCCATCCAGCAAATCGTTAGCCGTGCGGTGGTCTCCACCGAGATTGTGGACATCCTGGCGGCTGCGGGCATCAAGAGCCCGGACATCTCCATCCTCTCGGACGAATTTCTCGCCGAAGTGCAGCAGATGGAGAGGAAGAACCTCGCGCTGGAAGCCTTGCGCAAGCTGATCAACGACGGCATCCGCTCGCGCAGCAAGGCCAACGTGGTGCAGACCAAGGCATTCTCGGAGCGATTAGAGGACGCGGTGGCGCGCTACCACGCCAACGCCATCACCACCGCCGAGGTGTTGCAGGAGCTGATCGCACTCGCCAAGGACATTCGCGCGGCGCGCCAGCGTGGAGAAGAGTCCGGGCTGTCAGATGAAGAGATCGCCTTCTACGACGCACTGGCCGAGAACGAAAGCGCTATGCAGATGATGGGCGACGACAAGCTCAAGCTGATCGCCCACGAATTGCTGATGAGTCTGCGCGAGAACGTGTCGGTCGACTGGGCACACCGAGACTCTGCCCGTGCCCGGATGCGGGTGCTGGTGAAGCGCATCCTCCGCAAGTATGGCTACCCGCCCGACCTTCAGGACACGGCGGTGCAAACGGTTCTGCAGCAGGCCGAAGCGTTGTCGTCGGGGTGGTCGGTTTCGCGTGGAGGGGCGCTCTGATATGGCCAACCGAGAAATTGAACTGTTCATCAAGGATTTTCTGAAGGAAATCCGGGAAGACAATGCCGCCATTTTTGCGGGAGCAGGACGCTCTTCGGCCGCTGGCTTTGTGAATTGGCGCGAACTACTTCGCCCGATCGCCGATGAGCTACGCCTTGACGTAGACAAAGAGACTGACCTCGTCGCAGTAGCGCAATACCACTGCAACGAAAACGCAGGCAACCGCCATCGCCTGAATCAGTCGATCATCGATCAGCTGACTGTCGGTGTTAAACCGACGGCCAATCACAGAATTTTGGCCCGCCTCCCGATTAGCACCTATTGGACGACGAATTACGATCAATTGATCGAGTCCGCCTTAAGGGATGCGGGCAAGATTCCTGATGTCAAGTACACAACGGAGCAGCTGGCCACCACTAAGGCCAGGCGCGACGCTGTCGTATACAAGATGCACGGTGGCGTTGAGCACGCTCATGACGCCGTCTTGATTAAGGATGACTACGAGAAGTACCACATCAAGCGTGGCGCTTTCATCAATGCGCTTGCCGGTGATTTGGTATCAAAGACATTCCTATTCATAGGCTTCAGTTTTATCGATCCAAATCTTGACTACGTGCTGAGCCGAGTTCGAGTGACCTTCCGTGAGAACCAGCGTCGACACTACTGCATCTTCAAAACGCGAACCCGGCAGGATGGTGAGAGCGATGCCGAGTTCGAGAATGCACAGATCAAACAACGGCTGGTGATCGAAGATCTCAAGCGATTCAACATCAAAACCCTGCTGATCGATGAGTTCGCACAGATCACAGAAATCCTGGCTCGAATCGAGCGCCAGTACCGACAGAAAACGATTTTTATCTCAGGCAGTGCTGAAGAGTATGGTGCTTGGACGAAACAAGAAGCCGAGGAATTCCTGCGTGATTTGAGCCGGGCGCTAGTGCAACAAGGCTATCGCGTTGCAACAGGTGTTGGCCTGGGTGTTGGTGACACCATCATCACGGGAGCGATCGAAGAGGTGTATCGCGCCCGGACAGGTCACATTGAAGATTCGTTGATCATGCGGCCATTTCCAAGAGCCAACCCTGACGAAGCCGTGCGTCAACGTCTTTGGGAAGAGTACCGGCAGGAGTTAATTTCTGCTGCTGGCATTTTTGCCTCGTCGTTCTTGGAAATAAGCGGGTAGACGGTCTCATCGTGCCTGCTGGTGGTGTTCGACGAGAGTACGAAATCGCCCTCCAGCACGGATTGAACGTGGTTCCCCTAGGGGCAACCGGGTATATGGCCAACGAGATTTGGTCTGAAATGTCATCGACGTTAGATGCGCATTATCCGAATGCAAAAACAGACCTGTGCGAAAAATTCATCAAACTTGGCGAGACCGTAGAGCCTGTCGTCAAAACAAAGAACAAAAGGGTAGAATACTAAGAAAGATAAGGAGATAGAAGGAATGACCCAAGCAGATTACCGACGGCACGACATCAAAGATCGTGCATGGGAAAAAATGGCAGCCGTACTTCCTGGCGGCGAGGGGAAAGTGGGACGGAGAGCGGTGGACAATCGTTTATTTATCAATGCAGTGATGTGGGTTTTTGCCGGTGGCGGGATCGCGGGGTGTGGGCGATGCTTTTCAATATTTTTATAGAAGATGCTGATTTTGAATGGCTTTTGGTGGACAGCAGTTATCTCAAAGTCCATCCCCAGGCCTGCGGAGCCGAAGGAGGAAATCAGGCGATGTCCCGCAGCAAAGGCGGGTTAAACACGAAGGTGCATGTGGCGGTGGATGCGCACGGACTGCCGGTGCGAGCGGTGGTCACGGATGCTACGACAGCGGATGCACAAGTCATTGAAAAGCTGATAGAAGATCTGCCAGCCGGTGCGGTGCTTGCCGATAAGGCATACGACATTAATCACGTCGTGAATCGCCTAGCCGCGCAGGGTATTCTTGCCGTTATTCCACCAGAAAAACCGCCAAGTCCTGCGAACCCATAACGAATATCTCTATAAAATCCGTCACTTGATAGAAAATGCTTTCTTACCATTAAAGCAATAGCGTGGCGTTGCTACCCGCTATGCCAAAAAGGCTTCCTCTTTTTTAGCTATCATCCAGATTCG
>CAYWWW010000004.1:143004-168867 GCA_964462205.1 uncultured Cardiobacteriales bacterium | reverse complement strand
GGCTGGGGTTTTACGACCGGCTGGGGTTTTACGACCGGCTGGGGTTTTACGACCGGCTGCACTGGCGTAGCTGGTACTTCCGGCGTGGCTATTGGAGTCGGCAGGGGAGGTGCAGCAGGCGGCGCTGAAAAACGCACTAACTGCACTGGCAAAACCTTGGAGGCGGCAGGTGCGGCGGCGCTGTTTACTTGAAAAATTGGCCATAAAAATGCTAAAGCCAGCAGATGCGCCAAAATAATCAACGCTATTAGAAAAAAATCAGTCAGCCAGTGTTTGTAAACAAATTCCTGCATTGTGATGTCCGTAAGCTAAATCAATGAACATTTTATAGAAAATTTTTAGTGATTTTTTCAAATCTTGTCATCAAATAGAAGCAATTTCCAAATAAAAATTTATGCTATAATTGCCGTAAACGCAGAGAAAAACATGGTCTTTCTTGACTGAACTGGCGCTGTTTAAAAAGGCTATCCATAAAAAATTTCTAAAATGCTTTCTTAGCAGCAAAATACCTTATACTTGCGGCACGCCTGACTACAGCAGCGTACTAACTTCGCCATTCTGACTTCATTGAAGATAAAAGCAACTATAGGAGAGATAACTAAATGAGTAGTAAAGATATTTGTCAAAATATAATTTCGGCTTATGAAGAGTATTTAGATTTTAGAGAAATACCAGAATCATGGCCAATGCTAGATGAGATAGATGAGGCAGAAAAAGATGAGTTTCAACGTGCTTTACAAGAAGTTTGTCTCTTTCAAAAATCAACTTTATACGCACAGGTAAAAGCCTTAAAAACGCTGGAAGAAGAAGCCAAACGGCGCTTAGGAACTTTGCTTTTAGAAGCAGTACGTTGGGGAGGCTTTCGCCATTATACTTTGGATAAAAACAGCATCAACCATGTACAGATACTCAAAGAAGACTTGCCTAATTTTTCTGAACCCATTACCGCCGTGGCCAAACAATTGGCTTATCTCTTAAAAACTGGGAACCATGGCTTACCCAACGGCAGATTACGACCAATTTTATTATTAGGCGCACCTGGTGTTGGTAAATCCTATTTTGCGGAACGCTTGGCCGAAAGTTTAATGGTGCCCATTTATCGTCACGCTATGGATAATGCGCAAGGTTCAGCGAGTTTAGCCGGCTTAGAAAATTTTTGGGCAAACACGCAATCTGGCTTGGTGGTTCATGCGCTTGCGCATGAAAAAACTGCAAATTTGGTTTTTTTATTAGATGAAATTGATAAAAGTCCAAAGCATAGTCAATATAACCCATTGGCCTGTTTGCACACCTTATTGGAACCACAAACCGCGCAACAATTTTGTGATGCTTCCCTGCCACATTTACCTTGGAATGCTAGTCATATCACCTGGATTGCTACCGCAAACGATGTTATTGAATTACCAAAAGCTTTATTAAGTCGCTTTCAAATTTTTGAGATCAATGAACCTTCAGAAGCAGAAAAACAAAGACTTGCCAAACGCTTATTAAAAAAGGCGCTTGCCGAAGCCAAAGCTGATTTACATTATGATGCGGTTTTTATTGATGCTTTAGCACAACATAGTCCAAGAGAAATTAAATTTATGTTACCGGAAATTATCGGTTCCGCCTTTTTGCATCAACGCGATCATATTGAAATTTCCGATATTCCAGAAAAAAATAAAAACATCCGCCGTTTAGGCTTTATTTAACATGACTTTCAACCAGCAAGGAGACTTTATGCTACCGCGCTTATTATTTTGGTTATTACTTTATTTGTAAGTCCTTTTACTAACGCACCTTTGCATTGGGATGCAGAAAAAAATCAACTACTTTTTGAGAATCTCAATGCAGAAAGAAATGCTTTAGTTATTTATTTTTAAATTTTTTAGCAAGAAAATCTAGTCAACTTCAATAACCCAACAATGGAAAAATCATCTCTATGCTATCAACCCTGCAAAATTTTGAAGAACTTTTATCTACCAGTATTTTTTCTTCGCATAAAAAACAAGCACTAAGCATTCCTGAAGAAGAAAATTTGGCTTTTTTTATTGAATTGGAATCGCCTTTGAATAATTCGGAAAGATTAAGACTTTGGCAAGCAGCAAAAGACTTATTACCACAAACGGGGCACTGGCCGGTACTGATTCAGGGTGGATTTTCTGGTCAACCTTGGCCAAGTTCAGAAGATTTATTTAGTCGGTTTTTTTATCGAGAAGAAACAAACGCAAAAATTGTTCCAGCCGAAATTATTGCTGCAAGTAACCACTTGTCTGCTCAAGATTTTTTTACCGATGCTATGCAGGAAGAAGTAAAAGAGGAAAGTTTTTTGGAAATTATCGAAAATGAAATTGCGATCAGTGCTGAACTTTTTGAGGTTGAAGAGGAAGAAATTAAAGCCTGGCTTACGCAGTATCCTATAGATAATATCATTGCTTTGGAAGCGGCATTATGGACATGGGAGGACAGTAAAAACAAAGAATTTCCTAATGTTGCTGATTTTCAGGACTGGCATGAACCGCTTGCCCAGGAAGGTGAAGGTATCCTGTTTTTACCAACAGAAAATGCTTGGGAAAGTCTTGCCTATGTACATTTTTTTGGTGCTAGTTTGCGCAATTCAGCGACCTATATTGCCGTCGGTAAATATTGGCAAAAGCATTATAATGCTGAAATTGTTGCACATTATGGAACAATGCTGCATTGTTTAACCGAAAAAACGCCTACTCACCCTTTGGAAGCATTAACGCTTGCTTATCAACAGCGGGTATTTGCACCATGCACTTTATATTGCCCAGGTATCAGCATCCGAGAACATGCCCGCTATCTATTGGAACAGCGGACATGGTTTTTGCATGAACGGCCTTAAAAAGGCTTAAATGTTTTTACCAACGCCACGCATCTTTTTGATAAGTCCAAGAAAACGAACCACGGTGCTATCGCTGGTATCGGGTTTAATTTCTTCAACCACTTGCCGATTAATTAAAACAGGTTTTATCACTTGCTGTCTTGCATAATCAATAGCTTGAGTTACAGCACGCGCCAACATACCGCGATTAGGCGGTTTTGGCACAAAACGATAAACCTGTGCTTGGTTGATAAGGTCAATCAAGCCATCCTTATCCTTAAAGGCGCTTAAAATAACCATGACGATATCTGGATGATCTTTTTTTACTTGGTTAAGAATATAGTCAATTTTTTGACCTTCCAAGTGCGTTTCAGCAATCAGTACAGCAATCTTTCTAGTTAAAATAAAATCAATTAGTTGATCAACATTTTTTGCCCAAAGCAGATGATGCCTTTGCACGTCTATAATGCCACTGATTGTTTCAAATGACATCTGATCTTGATCTAACAGCATTAAAGTTAAGGCAATATCAGAAGGAAGGTCTTGATGAGTAGAAACAGAGTGAATTTTCAAAGAAATATCAATCGCCTGTGCTACTTTTTGCTTAATATCGGTGTTTGACCATGGCTTTCGCAAATAACGAAAAATTTCCCCTTCATTCACCGCTTGAATAGCCGAGTTCATATCTGCGTAGCCTGTTAATAATAAACGAATGGCATCTGGAGATATTTCTCGTGCTTTCTTCAATAATTCAGTACCTTGAATAGTCGGCATTCTTTGATCACTGACGATGACATGCACCGTTTTGGTTTTTAAAACATCAAAAGCTTCTTCTGGATCCGTCGTGGCAATGATATCGTAGTCTTCATCAATAAAGATATTTTTCAAAGCACGCACGACGCGCTCTTCATCATCAATAAATAACAAGGTTGGTAAATTACTCATACTAGATTTTCCCTTCAAAATTAAAAAATTTATTCTTTTGTTTCTAAAGACTTTTTATATTCAATTGGCAGAAGAATTTGAAAAATGGTTCCCTTACCCACAACTGACTGCACTTTAATGATGCCACCGTGATCCTTGATGATTTGATAACTGATAGACAAACCAAGTCCAGTGCCTTTACCCACGGATTTTGTTGTAAAAAACGGATCAAAAATTTTATTCAGTTTATCCTGAGGAATTCCATGTCCATTATCAGCGATAGTAATCCGAAGGTATTTTTCTAAAGCCTCGGTTTTGACAATAATTTTTCCTTTTTCTGGATCAATGGCTTCAGCAGCATTTTTCAAAATATTTAATAACACTTGGTTAATCTGAGAAGGCGCACAAGTAATTGCTGGCAGAGAGGAAAATTGTTTTTCGATATTAACGCTCTTAAAAACATTTCGACCAATTTTAAGCGTGCTTTCTATGCAATCATGAATATCCACACTATCGGTTTTGGCTTGATCCATACGAGAGAAATTGCGCATGTTTACAATCAGTTCTGAAAGCTGATCTAAGCCAAATAAAGAATCGTCGGCATTTTGTAACAACACAGCAAATACTTGCATTCGCTTTAAGCGTTCTAATTGTTTTTCTAATTGTGCAAAAGTTTCTGCCATAGCCGCTTCATCCGCGTCTTCTGCCTGCATGTGCATCAACAAGACTTCAGTTAAATCAATGGCTTTTTGTATTTGTTTTGCCAAACTAGCCATTGTTTCCACATTGCTGCGCAAATAACCTAGAGGTGTATTCATTTCATGTGCCAAGCCGGCGACCATTTGTCCTAAGGAAGCCATTTTTTCCGATTGTACTAAGGCCAGTTGCGATGCCTTGAGTTGCTGTAACGAGCGTTGTAAATCGTTGGTGCGCTCTTCAACTTTATTTTCCAAAAAGGTATTTAAGTTCTGTAATTCATTTTGACTGATAATAATATTTTCCAGCAGATGTGAAAAACCTCCTTGTAAAACAGTGATTTCATTTGCTGATTTTATCTTTTTTTCTGATACGGGGATGTACAAGGTAAGCAAATCCTTAAACTGATTCTTTTGTAAAAATCTAGTAGCTATCTCCATGTTCTTACTGATTTTTGCTAAAGGGTTAACAACAAGATACGTTAAAACAAAATAAACAGATAAAATAATGACAGCAATAAGAATAACAAAGTAAAAAATTAAAGTCAGCGTAATATTTTGCGCAATAATGGTTTCTTCTTCGATTGGCTTAACAATAGCGAGCTTCCAATAGGTATTAGGCACATGAAATAAATATAAAGTTGCAGCTTTTTGAAGCAGAGGGTCTTGAATACGCTGTTTTTGCAATAAAAATGAAGTTTCCTGTTGCAAAGGATTCAATAACGCGACGGCAATCATTTCTGCTTGCGGGAGGGTGATATTACTGACAGCAGATTGAAGGTTAGCGAGGATTTGCGCAAAACGATCTGGATCAATTTCTTGCGCTTTTTGCACTAATAAAGCATTTTCATCGGTTAAAATTTTTGCCAACACGGCAAAGTCAGGAGTCTGTTCAACCAAATCAGCCAAAGACCAAGCCGTCTGATCATCTTTTTGAAAAGCTAAGCCTTTTTCTAATAAAGGCTGTGGTAAGGCAATAAGTTGATTATTTTGATCCGCTAGAAAAATATAACCACCAGTGGTTTTTTGCTTTTCATTGATAAAATTTTGAATACCTTGAAGTTTTAAGTCAATGGTAGCTGCGCCAGCGAAACTGTTGTCAAGAAATAAACCAACAGTGCAAGTAACCATGGGTGCTTTTGAGTAAGGATCAACATACGACTGACTCCAATAACAACGATTTGGCGCTTGAAATTGTGCTGGCACATACCACTCTTGGCGATGATAACCATCACCTTGTGGATCATTGTAATCATCAAAATAGGATAATTGGCCGCTATTTTCTCGTCCCCAGAAAAAACTCCTTCTTTCTTTTTCTTTCTCAAAAAGAAATGGTTCTGGCCAAATACCACCACCAGCGACTCGAAAATCCTCATTGAAATCAATCAAAGTTGGCAAAGCATTTAAGAATAAAGATTCTTCTTTTGGGAGTACATTAAAAGTATTTGCCAAAGTTCGCGTCAAAGCAGTGATTTCTTGAGAACGACTGTTTAAGGTTTCTACCACGCCATTCCCGACTTGCTCAATACGCAAAGAAGATTCAGCAAATATTTTGGGGCGTGCTTGCAAAAGCATGATTAACACCACACCAACCACAAAAGCTACCGCCAGGAATAGCAAACCAACCAAGGTATAACTGCGTAAACTGCGGCGGACGCTAAGATCGCCAGCCGCCACTGCTAAATCGGCCATAAACCACCATTATTTTTTGATGAACACCTTGTACCTTACAGCAGAATTGTGACAGAGGTATTACAGAGGAGGTTTTGATTGGAAAAAAGAAACATTGTTTGACAAAAACCAATACACTGCTAGTAAAAAAATTAGCACCTAAAGGAAACAGTGTCATTTTCCTCTAGGTGCCTGATCTTAAAAAGTTCAAGTCAAGAGATTATCGCACTACTCGTCGTCAAGCTCATCCTCTTCAGCACAAGGATCAGGTAACCACTGCCAGTTGGTTTCTTCGTAAGCATCATAATGACTACCATCCTGATAAAAAGCATATTCACCTACTTGGCTATTAAAAATAGAGGCTTTTATTTTTTCGGCACCTAAGTCTGTCAAAAGCTCCATCATGATACTATCTTCAAAAGATACGGAGGCATCACAGTTAAGAAAATAAAACCATCATCTGAACCAGATTCAATATTCATACAAAAGTCTTCAATATCTTCAATATCTTCTAATCTATTATGTTTATCCATTTCTTTAATTTTTGATAAATTTTCATCTTCCAGCAATTGGAATAATTGAGCAATATTTTCTAAACTTTGCTGATCTCTAGGCTTGACATAAATTTCAAAAGACTGTGCAGACATATTTTACTTCATTAGTAATCAAAAAGTTGTTAAGGAAAGAACGCATTTCTTGCAATTTATTGGTTATCTAACCACGCTTGCACTTTTGCTTCGGCACTTTCCCACATTTCTGGAGTTAAGTGTTTTTCAACCTTGGCCAAATTCTCTATTGCTTGCGGTTGTTTTTGCAAAGCTGCAATCGCAAACCATTGATAAGCAGCAATATAATCGGGTTCTGCGTTATAGCCATTTAGATAAATTAACGCCAAATTATTCTGCGCCGAAGCATAATTTTGTTCAGCCGCAGCTTTATACCAAGTCTCGGCTTCTTGCCAGTTTTGGCTCACGCCTTTGCCATTCGCATAATACCAAGCCAAATCATATTGTGATTCAACCACGCCTTCTTGAGCAGCCAACCGCGCCCAAGTCACCCATTCCGCTTCTTCAGTATTATCATCTTCCGACCAGGAATCACCAAGCATTTGATATAAAAGATAAGATAAGTCACGCATCGCCAATTTATCACGCGCTGCCGCCGCTTCGCGCAGCCAATACCCAGCCTGCGTATTATCTTCTAGTTCTTCAAAATACGACATGCCTAATTCATAAGCGGCGGCTGTAGAACCGGCTTTGGCAGCTTGTTCCCATAAGCGCATCGCTTCGGATAAATTTGCTTCTTGATCAATGCCTTGCTTTGCACAAAAACCACGTTCATATAAAGCCTCAGTCAACTCTCCGGCTTTAACAAATAAGGCACAGGCTTTTGCTAAATCAACAGCCGTCCCCTGACCATTTTTATACGCTAAACCAAGCTGATAATGGGATTTTTCATCGCCCTTAGCACTGGCTGCTTGAAACCAAAAAAAGGACTTATCGAAGTCCACACCTGTGTTTAATTTATTATTTTTGTACAACAAAGCCAGGTTATATTGTGCAATAGCAAAGTTTTTCAAAGCGGCACGTTGATACCAAACTTTTGCTTTTTCATAATTCTGTTCAACGCCAATACCTTTTTCATATAAATAACCGATGTCATTTTGTGCATAACTATCACCCAGCCAACCGGCTTTTTCCAACAGTTGCGCAGCATAATTTTTATCGAAATTTTCTAATTTTTCATCCAGATGCAACCAGGCAAGATAATACATCGCCAAAGCATAATTCTGTGCAATCGCTTTTTCATACCATTGTGCAGCTATGGCATAATCCACAGTCACACCTTGGCCATATTCATACATATAGCCAAGATTATTTTGTGCAGCGGCATAGCCTAAATCAGCGGCTTTTTGATACCAAAACAAGGCTTTGCTATAGTCTTGTTCAATAACATTGCCGCGTGCATACATCGCAGCAAGTTCATAAATTGCGACGGCATAATTTAAGGCAGCGGCTTGTTCAAACAAAGCAATAGCGGTTGCCCCATCACCGGCATTCATAGCACTTACGCCATCTTGGTATAAAACTTCAGGGTCAACGAAGACACTTTCTACTGCTGGGGGTGCAGTGTAATTACTATAGTAAAATTCTGAATTTTCAATAGCTAATGCCAAAATAGCAAAAGACTGTACGCCTGACCAAGCCAAGCCACTGGCAGCGATAAACATTAAGAGAAACTGACTTAATTCCCATTCCATAGCCATAGTCACGATCACTCCTCTGGTTAATATAAAAAACAAAACGTTACATTAAATTTTCGCATCCCTCAAACAAAATTATCAGCAGAAAAATGATACACCGCAGCACAAAATTGACAATCCACGGTTATTTTTTCTTGTTCCTTTAACAAAAAGTCAAGTTCTTTTTGACCCAAACCTTGCACCGCTGCCTTTGCCTTGGCCAAAGAACAAGTGCAAGCAAAAGCCAAAGGACTATCTTCTAACCATTCGACAGTGGAAAAGACTTTAGGCAGTAAAGAAAAAGGTTTATTTTCAAGAAGTTCTGTAGCAGTTAAAGTTTCCGCACGAAAAACTGCTTCTTCCCACAGTTGTCCATCTTTGGCAGTGGGCAAACGTTGCAATAATAAAGCGACCACTTGCTTATCATCACGGGCGATCAATAAGCGTGTTGGCAATTGTTCAGATTGTACAAAATATTGTTCTAAAACATCTTTCAAGCTATTTCCCTGCAAAGAAACAAGGCTTTGGTAAGGTGGTTCATCTGGCTGCTCTAAAGTGATAGCTAAAACCGCATCCTCGCCAAACCAAGTTGAAAAATCTCCTGTCAAGACTTGCTCTTGCCAACGCAATAAACCACGCAAGCCCTCCTGTCGGGCTTGCACTGATAACAAATGTACTTGACCGGAGCTGCGAATTTGCAGGGTTAAGCTACTACCAGGTACTTTTAAGATAGCCGCTAACAAGGCAACGGCTGCCAAAGATTCTGCCAAAAGATTTTGCAAAACAATAGGATAATTTTGACGTTCCGCAACAACCTGCCAGACTTTTTCCAGTTGCACATAAACCAGGCGACTTTCCAAAGTCGGCAATAAAAAACGCCGACGGATGTCGCTAAGATTATCTTCTGGCAGGATATTCATGAAGCGGCTTTTGGCTGATCTAAACTAGCTTTCAGCAAAGTGTTTAAGAGATCAGGATTGGCACGTCCCTCACTTTTTTTCATCGCCTGGCCAACAAAGAAACCAAAAAGTTTATCTTTACCGGCACGATATTGCTCTAGTTGCTTGGGATTTTGTGCCATGATTTCATCAATAAGTGCTTGTAAAGCTATAGGATCACTTAACTGTGATAAGCCCTTAGCGGCAATCAAAGTATCTACTTCTCCCTCTTGATTCCATAAGGCTTCAAATAATTCCTTGGCCATTTTTCCAGATAAGGTGCCATCCGTTAAACGATTTAATAAATCAGCAAGTTGCTTCGTTGAAACTGGGCTTTGTTGAATCTCCAAAGCATCTTTATTTAAGAAAGCCGATACATCACCCATCAACCAATTGGCGACAATTTTGGCGCTGGCTTCAGTTTGTGCCGCACAATCTTCAAAAAAAGCTGCCATATCGCGTGTGGCGGTTAAGATGGCAGCATCATATTCAGGCAATTGATACTGTTCAACAAATCTTATCTTTTTGGCTTCAGGTAATTCCGGCAATGTCGCTTTTACTTCACTTAATAATGCTTCAGTAACTTGCAAGGGCAATAAATCAGGGTCAGGAAAATAGCGATAGTCATGCGCTTCTTCTTTGCTACGCAAGGGACGGGTTTCATTTTTATCAGGGTCATAGAGACGGGTCATCTGGATGATTTTCCCACCCGCTTCCAAAACCTCAATTTGTCGTTCTACTTCATATAAGATGGCTTTTTCAACGAATTTAAATGAGTTCAAATTTTTGATTTCATTGCGGGTTCCCAAAGGCGTACCAAAACGCCGTACCGAAATATTGGCATCACAACGAAATGACCCTTCCTGCATATTGCCATCGCAAATCTCTAAATAACGTACCAAAGCATGGAGTTTTTTTAAGTACGCAACGGCTTCACTAGCCGAACGCAAATCCGGTTCAGAAACAATCTCTAACAACGGTGTGCCAGCGCGGTTTAAGTCAATACCAGTTTCGCCATGAAATTCTTCATGTAAAGATTTTCCAGCATCTTCTTCTAAATGCGCACGGGTGATGCCAATGCGCTTCGTTCCGGCATCGGTATTGATATCTAAAAATCCCTTAGCGACTATCGGTGTTTCAAATTGGCTGATTTGATAGCCCTTTGGTAAATCTGGATAAAAATAGTTTTTCCGTTCAAAAACCGATAAGGCTTGAATGCTTGCCTCAACGGCCAAACCAAAACGCACCGCCATCGCCACTGCCTCGCGATTCACCACTGGCAAAGTGCCGGGCAGCGCCGCATCTAAAAAACTGACTTGTGTATTTGGCAAGGCACCATAAGCCGTTGCGGCGGCTGAAAACATTTTACTTTTGGTGGCCAACTGGGCATGAACTTCCAAGCCAATGACAACTTCCCAATCCATAGTTTTTCCTTTAATTGCGCAACAAAATTTTTAAGCGGTTGATGATTATTGTGGGTAAATTTTTTTGTAATTTTTAAGGCTGATAAGCGATAATTAACGATAATTAGCGATAACTTTCAGGAATTTTTTTATGCGCATCATGAACTTGCTGAAATTGATGTACAGCGGCTAATAATTGATCTTCTCTAAAATAATTACCGATCAACTGCAAACCCACCGGCAAATTTTTAATAAAACCTATCGGCTGGGAAATCCCTGGTAAACCAGCTAAGTTTACAGGCGCTGTATAGATATCATTGAGATACATCGTGACTGGGTCTTTTTTGGCATCATCTCCCAAAGGAAAAGCGACGGTTGGACTGGTGGGACCGGCGATGACATCCACTTTTTCAAAGGCTTTCAAAAAATCTTCAGTGATAATTCTTCGTACTTTCCGTGCCTTGCGATAATAAGCATCATAATAACCAGAGGATAAAGTATAAGTCCCAAGCATAATGCGTCGCTTGACCTCTTTACCAAAACCTTCAGCACGGCTTTTGGCATACATTTCTTGCAAGTCTTTATATTCAGAGGCACGATGGCCAAAACGCACACCATCATAACGTGATAAATTTGAAGAACATTCCGCCGGTGCTAAAATATAATAAGCCGGAATAGCATATAAAGCATTCGGTAAATCAATATCTTGTAGCGTTGCGCCAAGTTTTTCATACAAAGCCAGCGCTTCTTGCACACAAGCCGCGACTTGTGCATCCAAGCCTTCACCAAAAAATTCTTTAGGAATACCAATGCGTAAACCTTGCAAAGGCTGATTCAAGGCAGAGGCATAATCAGCAACCGGCTGCGGCGCTGAAGTTGAGTCAAAAGCATCGCTGCCGGCCATCGCCTGCAACAGCCAGGCGCAATCTTCAGCGCTCGCCGCCATTGGTCCGGCCTGATCCAGACTTGAAGCATAGGCGATCATGCCGTAGCGGGAAACCCGACCGTAGGTCGGCTTTAGGCCAGTAATGCCACAAAAACTCGCTGGTTGGCGAATGGAACCGCCGGTATCCGTACCCGTGGCCGCCGGTGCCAAACGCGCTGCCACCGCCGCCGCTGACCCACCAGAGGAACCACCAGGCACCACGCTTTCCTGCCAAGGATTTTTCACCGCGCCATAAAAACTGGTTTCATTGGACGACCCCATGGCAAATTCATCCATATTGGTTTTGCCGAGCATCACCATGCCCGCCGCCTGCAAACGTGCCACTACTGTCGCATCATAGGGCGCAATAAAATTATCCAACATTTTTGAACCACAAGCCGTCCGCACGCCGGTAGTGCAAAAAATATCTTTGTGTGCCAAAGGGATACCCAATAAAGGCCGCATGTCGCCAGCAGCGCGTGCCACATCCGCAGCCTGCGCTTGCGCCAAGGCCGTTTCGGCAACGACGGTGACAAAACTATTGAGATTACTGTCAAATTTTTGAATGCGCGCTAAGAAATGCTGAACACATTCATAGCTTGAATACTGTCCTTGTGCTAAATCTTGCGCGATTTCGCTTAAGTTTTTTTCGTGAATAGCTTTCATAGTTTTTCTAAAATTCCTGGGCAAAAATAAAATTTTATTCGATCACTTTTGGCACGAGATACAAGCCGGCCTCTTGACGCGGTGCTAAAGCTATCAAAGCATCCTTTTGATTTTCTTGCATGACAATATCAGGACGCAACGGTTGGAATAAAGCCAAAGGATGTGCCATTTCTTCAACATTAGACGTATCTAAAGCATTTAACTGCTCAACCCATAATAAAATTTTTTCTAAAGAAGCGGCATATTCGCTTTTTTCTTCATTATCTAAAGCTAAACGTGCCAATTGCGCAATTTTTTCTACTTTCTCTTGATCGAACATCATCATCTCCGGCTAGGCAAAGGCTAAAAACTATCATAGACTGACGCATATCTTAAACTTTTTCAGGAGATACCATGACAAGTCTTGATTTTATGCAAAAAATTGTTATTACTTTTGTTTTTATTATGATTTCTTTCAATAGCTTGGCAGAAACCTCAGCAGACAGTACGGGAATGATCGTGACGGAAGTTGCGATGTCTTTCACTGATACACGCATGGCTTTAGAAAATGCCATTATTAGTCAAGGGCTTAAAGCTGAAAATCTTATGCAGATTCACACGATGTTAGAAAGAACAGCCGCTGATTTTCAAGCCGCCGACAGTCCTTACATTGATGCCCGATCCTTTGATTTTTGTAGCACTGCCTTAGTGCATAAAATGGCCGCCTTACATCCGCATAATCCCAGTGCCTGCCCGTTAATCATCTTTTTTTATAGTTTGAAAACCGCTCCAGAAACAAGTTACATCGTCTATCGTCTGCCACATTTTATCAATGATGACGGCAGCTTACGCACGGCTTATCAAGAATTACTGCAAAGCATCGTGGACGAAGCCAGCGCTTGGTAAAGCCTTAGGAATTTAACTTCAACAAGGCGCTTTTTTCTGCTTGCAAATAAGCAATAAAGTGTTCGGCAAAATCCATAGCCAATGTTTTTTGTAACATTGGCAAAGCCGATAATGTTTGCCAAATTTTTTCTAAACCTTGAAAATCCTCAAAAAAATCTAATCCACCAAGGTCTTTGATCACCGCAAAACGCAGCCACAACGGCGCACAGGCGATATCTAATAAAGTCATTTTTTCACCGGTTAAATAAGCATCCCGATGCGGCAAGTTTTTCAAAAACCGCGTCAAAGCGTTTTGCAAGACCACACGCTTGGTTTCAAGCGTGTCTTGATCTTTTTCCATAAACCACTGATATTGCTTGTAAAGCAAATCTCCTGCCACCGCTGACCAAGCGCGCAACCAGGCGCGTTGATAATCCTCCTCTGGCAATAAACTTGGGCTTATCAAGGCATCCAGATACTCCACAATCACCATAGACTCAAAAAGCGGGCGCTGTTCATGAAACAATAATGGCACCTGACCTTGTGGAGAATGTGCTAAAAAATCTGCTGGTGGATTTTTTAAATCTATAAATTCATAAGAAAAATCTAAATTTTTGTAAAGCAAAGTAAACCAAACCCGTTGTGCATAAGGACAGAACTCAGCAGCAACTAAATGCAGGTTTTTTTTCATTGTTGAACCTCCAAAGTTAAAAAAGTAGATAAATAATTGGCCAGCGGTTGAAGACTTAAGGGTTGATTATAAACGCTGCAAAAAACCGGAACATCCTTGCTAAACTTTTCAATCCATTGTTTATTTTCTAAGGAGCTAATCCATTCGGCATCAAGTGCTTGACATTGATTTAAGACAATTGCCAGGCATCGCAATCCCCGCTGCGCAATGCTTTCCAAGGTACTCAAGGCTTGATGCACGGCACCCAGACGCTCAGGTACAACCAACAACACCGGCAACTGTAAATGTTGAACAAAATCAGCGTTAAGGCCATCTTCCGCTATCGGCGAACAAAAACCACCAGCACCTTCAATAAGATAGCTATAATCGCTAAATAATTTTTGCCGTTGCCAAAACGCTTGTAATAAATCTTGCAAAAACAACTGCTGTCCGTCCGCACGTGCTGCTAAAGGCGGTGATAAAGCCGCCGGATAGCGAAAAGCCACGATATTTTCTAAAGTCAAAGCTGTATTTCCCAGCGCTGTAGATAAACGCAAACTGTCCGCCAAGGCAGAGGCATAACCGCTTTCCACCGGCTTAAATGGAAAAATCTTGTATTTTTTCCAATGGTTCAATAAAGCAACGCTCACCGTGGTTTTACCAATTTCCGTGTCACTGCCAGTCACAAAAATTCCTTGATATCTTTCTTTATTTTTCATAGCTTTTTAGTTATTCCAAATAACCGATAAAAATATTAAAACTGCGGATGTAAAAATTGCGCAACTTCCTTAAAATATCCTTGGCATAACTCAGTACAATAAAGATAAAAATAATTTATCTACAAACAGAAAAAATATCAGCTTGCACTTTACTGCACGCTCCATTAGGATAACCGACTAATTCACTCAACTAATTTTCTTATGAAAAAACAAATGTTTGAAGATTTTCGCAGCTTAATGACCCGTGATCCAGCCGCCAGAAATCTTTTTGATCTATTTACACTGTACCCGGGTGTACATGCCTTGTTTTTTCATCGCCTTAGCCATCGTCTTTGGCTGTGGCGCTGGTTTTGGCTGGCAAGATTTATTTCTAACATTAGTCGCTTACTTACCGGAATTGAAATCCATCCAGGGGCAAAAATTGGCCGACGTTTTTTTATTGATCATGGCATGGGCGTGGTCATTGGTGAAACCGCCGAAATTGGTGATGATTGCACGATTTACCATGGTGTAACTTTAGGCGGCACCAGTTGGCAAAAGGGCAAGCGCCACCCAACTTTAGGCAATGGCGTCGTCATTGGTGCCGGCGCCAAAGTGCTGGGACCTATCATCGTGGGTGATTACGCAAAAATTGGCTCTAACGCAGTGGTAATCAAAGATGTGGCCGCACAAAGTACCATTGTTGGTGTCCCCGGCAAAGCACTTGATGACAAGCAAAAAAAAGAAAAACAGCAAGCCTTTGCTGAAAAAATTGGCTTTTGTGCTTACGGTGCCTCTCAAGATACCAATGATCCGGTAAGCCAATCTCTCCAGCGTTTACTTGAGCATATTCAAATACTTGATGAACAAGTTTTGGCATTGCAAGAGCAGATACACCTGCTGAAAAGCGAAAAAGAGCAAAATACAGGAAAAATTACGCAGTAAGTTAATAGTTGACTATTTTAGTCAGGCATTGCTACAGTCGCCAGCGATGTTGCCTTTGTTTTTTCAGAACTAAGAAAAACTATGAAATTAACCACTCGTGGACGTTATGCCGTGACCGCCATGCTAGACTTGGCGCTACATCAACAAGAAGAGCCAATTGCTTTAGCCGACATTGCCTTACGGCAAGAAATTTCTTTATCTTATTTGGAACAGTTATTTTCACGTTTAAGGCAAAAAGGCTTAGTTTGCAGCACCCGCGGCCCTGGCGGTGGTTATTGCTTAAACCGTGCGCCTGAACGCATAAATATTGCCGAAATCATTGATGCTGTTGATGAAAATGTTGACACTACCCGCTGTGGTGGCTTACAAAACTGCCATAGTGATGGTCCTTGCATCACCCATCATTTGTGGAGCGATTTAAGCGATGAAATTCGCCGCTTTTTAACTAGCATTACCTTATCTTTAGTTATTGAAAGACATCTAAAAAGTCAAACCAAAGATCGCAAAAACTGGATTTTACATCAAGAGCCAATCAGCTTAAAAGATTAAGCCATAGCATCTCATTAAAAATTTTAATTAACTTTTTACTTTGCTTCAGGAGTGATCATGCGTCCGATTTACTTAGATTACAGCTCAACCACGCCAGTTGATCCCAGAGTTGCTGAAAAAATGCTGCAATATCTTACCCCTGATGGCGACTTCGGCAATCCAGCCTCACGCTCCCATGCCTATGGTTGGAACAGTGAAAAAGCCGTGGAAAACGCCCGTGAAGAAGTTGCCGCCTTGATCAATGCCGACCCGAAAGAAATCGTTTGGACGAGCGGTGCAACCGAATCGGATAATTTAGCGATCAAAGGTGCCGCGCATTTTTATCAGAAAAAAGGCAAGCACGTCATTACCTTAAAAACCGAACACAAAGCGGTTTTAGACGCCTGTCGTCAACTGGAGCGCGAAGGTTACGAAGTCACTTATCTTGATCCTGAAAGCAATGGTTTACTTGATTTAGATAAATTACAAGCGGCTATTCGGCCCGATACAATTTTAGTTTCGATCATGCACGTCAATAACGAAATTGGTGTTATTCAAGACATTGAAAAAATCGGTCAGATTACCCGCAGCCGTGATATTATTTTTCATGTAGATGCCGCGCAAAGTACTGGTAAAGTCGCGATAGACATGGAAAAAATGCCTGTGGATTTGTTAGCCATGTCTGCGCATAAAACCTATGGGCCTAAAGGCGTTGGTGCTTTATATGTGCGTCGCAAGCCACGCATTCGCATTGAAGCGCAGATGCACGGCGGCGGTCACGAACGCGGGATGCGCTCCGGAACTTTAGCCACACATCAAGTCGTTGGCATGGGCGAAGCCTTTCGTTTGGCACGGGTAGAAATGCCAGAAGAGCTTGAACGCATTCGGATGCTGCGCGATCGTTTATGGCAAGGTTTTCAAGGTATTGAAGAGATTTATCTAAATGGTGCTTGGGAGCCACGTGTACCACATAACTTAAATGTGAGCTTTAACTTTGTTGAAGGTGAATCCTTAATGATGTCTTTGAAAGAACTAGCTATTTCAAGTGGTTCTGCCTGTACTTCTGCAAGCCTTGAACCTTCTTATGTGTTACGCGCTTTAGGCCGCAGTGATGAACTGGCACATAGCTCACTGCGCTTCTCTTTCGGTCGTTTTACCACCGTTGAAGAAGTTGATTATGCCGTCAGTCGCGTTGGTGAAGCAGTCAATAAATTGCGTGAATTATCACCGCTTTGGGAAATGCATCTGGAAGGAATTGATCTTAACTCCGTGCAGTGGGTTGCGCATTAAATCCATTGACTTGAAATTCGCTTGATTTGATCTTTTTTACGAACAAATAGTTTTTACTTTTATCATCTTTTGTTTACTTTTCATCTTCATTTTTTTGGTTAATTTTTTGGAGTAATAAAACATGGCTTATAGCAACAAAGTTCTTGATCACTATGAAAATCCACGCAATGTTGGCTCATTCGATAAAAATGATGTAAGCGTTGGTACTGGCATGGTTGGCGCACCAGCCTGTGGCGATGTCATGAAATTACAGATTAAAGTCAATGCACAAGGCATTATTGAAGATGCCAAATTTAAGACCTACGGCTGTGGTTCAGCGATTGCTTCTTCTTCTTTGGCGACCGAATGGTTGAAAGGCAAGTCTCTAGAAGATGCACAAAAAATTCGCAATGTGGATATTGTTGAAGAATTAGCCTTACCACCAGTGAAAATTCACTGTTCGGTTTTAGCCGAAGATGCAATTAAGTCAGCAATTGCTGATTATCAACGTAAACAAGGCATTGGCGAAGTTCAAAACAATAGCGAAACTACTGCCAACGCACAAAGCGAAGCGTGAAAACCTATGACAGAGGCTGTTCTTTCTTTGGATGCGGTCACCCTCACCGAGTCCGCCGCGCAACGCATTGCTACCTTTCTTAAAAAACGTGGTAAAGGCATTGGCCTGCGCCTGGGGGTAAAGACGACCGGTTGTTCCGGTATGGCTTATACTTTGGAATACGCTGACAGTCTTGATGCCCATGATCATGTTTTTGAACAAAAAGGTGTAAAGATCATTGTCAGCCCCAAAGACTTAGTTTATCTCCAAGGCTGTCAATTAGATTTTACTCGCGAAGGCTTAAATGAAGGATTTAAGTTTTTGAATCCCAATGAAAAAGCTCGCTGTGGTTGTGGTGAAAGTTTTACGGTATGAACCCAAACCAGACAAACCACGATAATTGTTTTGCGCTTTTTGATCTGCCTGAAGAACTCACCCTTGACTTAGCAGTATTACAAAAGCGCTACGAAACCCTGCAAAAACATTACCATCCAGACCGCTTTAGCCAAGGCAGTGCAACTGAGCAACGCTTGGCTTTAGCGCTGTCGGCAACTATCAATAGCGCCTATCAAACCTTGAAAGATCCCTTAGCGCGTTCTGCACACTTATTGGCGCGGCGCGGCATTTACTCTACAGAAAACTCTTTAGATAACAAATCATTGCTAAATGAACAATGGCAATGGCGGGAGCATCTGGATGAAGCGCAGGAACTTTCTGAAGTAAGCGCCTTAAAGGTGCAAATTCAACAAAATTTTGACCAAACCTTTGCAGAACTTGGAAATTTATTAAGTCAGCAGCTTTCAGAAACTAATCAACAAATTATTCTTCAACATTTTCATCGCTTACAATTTTTTGCCAAACTACTGCAAGAAGTCGAAAAAAAACATCGCAGTATGATGTAAAAATTTATTTCTTTTTTTCAAAAAAATTATGGCATTACTACAGATCGCTGAACCTGGACAGGCTACATCGCCCCACGCCCGTCGCCTTGCCATTGGCATTGATCTTGGCACCACGCATTCTTTGGTGGCTGCGCTGCGGCATGGATTCCCGGAAATTCTCAAAGATGAAACTAATCAAGGCATTCTGCCTTCGGTCGTCCGCTATCATGCCACCGGCGTAAGCGTCGGTCAGGCAGCGCAAGCGGCTTTGGCACAAGACAGCCGCAATACCATTGCCTCGGTTAAGCGCTTGATTGGTCGAGGTATTAACGATATTGACCGCCTGGCCGGACAGCTTCCCTACGAACTGGCAGCAGGCGCTGGCATGGTGCGTTTAGTCACTGATTTTTCTACGGTAAGTCCGGTAGAAGTTTCGGCAGAAATTTTGAAAGTGTTGAAAAATCGTGCCGAGGAAGTGTTGCAAGATGAAATTTATGGTGCAGTGATCACCGTTCCGGCCTATTTTGATGATGCACAGCGCCAAGCCACCAAAGATGCGGCGACTTTGGCCGGTTTATCCGTCCTGCGCTTATTAAATGAACCGACGGCAGCAGCGATTGCTTATGGTTTGGATCAAGATGATCAGGAAAAAACTATATTGATCTATGACTTAGGCGGTGGAACTTTTGATGTATCACTGTTACGTTTAAGCAAAGGTGTCTTTACGGTTTTGGCAACCGGTGGCGATAGTGCTTTGGGCGGCGATGATATTGATCGCGCGCTCGTTGAAGATTTTCTTCATAAAATCAATTATCAAGGCGAACTGTCCCAGAATGCTTTATGGGCATTGCAAAAAGAAGCACGTCGGGTAAAAGAAAAATTAAGCCAAGAAAACACGGTTACTTTTACTTTTCAAAATTACGCTTATCTCTATAATCAAGATCATCTCGCTGATTTAGTTCAACCTTTTTTAAGCCGCACCTTAAGTATTGTTCAAGAAACCTTAAGCACTGCGCAATGCCTTAAAGAAAATCTGGATGCAGTGATTTTGGTCGGTGGCTCAACGCGACTTTTGGCGCTACAACAAGCGCTTAACAACTATTTTGGCCAAGCGCCATTGACGCATCTCAATCCTGATGAAGTGGTGGCTTTGGGGGCAGCGGTGCAAGCGGATCGGCTGGCCGGCAATCAACCAGATAACACCATGCTGCTGCTCGATGTCACACCTCTATCCTTAGGCATTGAAACCTATGGCGGTTTGGTGGAAAAAATTCTGCCACGCAACACCCCGATTCCGGCAAGTCGCGCCCAGGAATTTACCACGCATCAGGATGGCCAAACGCAGTTGTTAATCCATGTTTTACAAGGCGAACGCGAAAGGGTGGAAGATTGCCGTTCTTTGGCGCGTTTTATTTTATCGGGTATTCCGCCGCTGGTGGCCGGAATGCCGCGTTTGCAAGTGACCTTTGCCATTGATGCCGATGGACTTTTATCGGTTTCGGCTTTGGAAAAGCATTCAGGAGTGAAGGCAGATATTCAAGTAAAACCTTCTTATGGTTTAAGCGAAGAAGAATTATCGGCCATGTTAAGCGCGGCGATGATTTATGCTGAAGCAGATAAACAAGCGAGAAGTCTTCGAGAAGCAAAAGTAGAAGCTGAACGCAGTTTAGTAGCTATCACCGCGGCCTTGGCCAAAGATGGCAATAGTCTTTTGAGTAATGAAGAAAAAACAGTAATCTTGGCTGCCAGCGCTGCCTTAAAAGAAGGTCTGGCACAAAGTGCTGAAAGCGATGCCGAAGCGCTTCGTGCCTTAACCAAAGCCTTAGAAGAAAAAAGTGAATTTTATGTGGCGCGGCGAATGAACGCAGGCATTCGTGCGGCTTTGGCTGGAAAATCCATTGATGATTGGCAATCTAAATAAAACAATTTGATTACTTTGTTAAAAAGTTAAGGAGTAAAAATGCCGCAATTGATTTTTTTACCGCATGAAAAACTTTGTCCCGAAGGTGCGGCTCTTCAAGTGTCACCTGGGGTAAGCATTTGCGATGCCGCCTTAGAATATGGCATTGCCATTGAACATGCTTGTGAAAAATCCTGTGCTTGCACCACTTGTCATGTTTATATTCGCGAAGGTGGCGAAAGTCTCAATGAAGCCTCGGACAATGAAAATGATATGCTAGACAAAGCCTGGGGACTTGACCCTGACTCACGTTTGAGCTGTCAAACCATTGTCGGCAATCAAGATTTAATTATTGAGTTGCCAAAATACACCATCAACCTGGTCTCTGAGCATCATTAAATCACGCTAAGTGTTTTTCTGCTTTATAAATCAAGGCAGAGGCATAATAACCAAAGGAAAGAAAAAGGAAAAAGTTATGAAATGGACGGATAGTTTAGAGATTGCCATCGCTTTAGATGAAGCGCATCCCGATGTTGATCCACGGTATTTGCGTTTTACCGATTTACATGCCTGGGTTTTGGCTTTACCCGAATTTGCCGATGCGTCGGAGCGTTCCAATGAAAAAATTTTGGAAGCAATTCAATTGGCTTGGTTGGATGAACGTGGTTTTCCGACATGAATGCCACACTTGCCTTGACTCAAGATTTATTGGCACGGCCTTCCATCACCCCGGAGGATGCCGGTTGTCAAAAACTGCTTGCAGAACGTCTTGAAAAATTAGGCTTTCATTGTGAGTTTTTACGTTTTGGCGACGTAGAAAATCTTTGGGCGCGATTTGGCAATCAGGAGCCATTATTGGTTCTGGCCGGACATACCGATGTGGTACCGCCTGGTGATCTAAGCCTTTGGCACAGCGAGCCTTTTGTGCCGACTGTCCGCGATGATTTGCTCTTTGCACGCGGCGCTGCCGATATGAAAACCAGTCTGGCGGCGATGGTGACAGCCACAGAAGCCTTTTTAGCCAAACGACAACCCGTTGGCTCTATTGCTTTTTTATTGACCAGCGACGAGGAAGGAGCGGCAGTCAATGGCACGGTCAAAGTGATCGAACTGCTTGAAAAAAGAGCGGAAAAAATAACCTGGGCTTTGGTTGGTGAACCATCCAGTTCGGAAAAACTTGGCGACCGTATTCGCGTTGGTCGTCGTGGTTCTTTAACCGGTTATCTAACGGTTTTTGGTAAGCAAGGCCATGTTGCCTATCCTGAACAAGTCAAAAATCCGATTCATCAAGCCTTAAAAATTATGAATCAGATGGCAGAAACAGTTTGGGATAATGGCAATGCCTTCTTTCCACCGACGAGTTTTCAATGGGTTGAGGTTAAAAGTGGCGTTGGTGCCACCAATGTCGTACCTGGACAATTGACTGCTGTTTTTAACCTGCGTTTTAACAGTGAGCAAACCGCCGCGTCTTTAGAACAAAGCCTTCGTCAGATGTGGCAAGGCATTGATCATGAACTTAAATTTATTGTTGGTGGTCAACCTTTTTTAACCTCTGGTGGCGCTTTATTAAAAGCCACGCAAGAGGCGATTGCTGAAATCTGTCAATTGTCAACGGAATGCTCGACCGGCGGCGGTACTTCCGATGGGCGTTTTATTGCACCAACCGGCGCAGAAGTCGTGGAATTAGGACCTATCAATGCCAGTATTCACAAAATCAATGAACATGTTGCCGTGGCTGACATTGCGAAACTTCATGATTTATATCTGAAAATTTTAGAAAAACTGTTATAAATTTTTCAATTTTTCGAGTGGTTATGCAAAGCGCTGTCTATCGTGGCCGCTTGGCACCCACGCCTTCCGGTCGCCTGCATTTAGGCCATGCGCGTACTTTTTACTGGGCGCATCGGCGGGCACGCGACAACAACGGACTGCTTTTTTTACGTTTGGAAAATCTCGATCAAGCCCGTTGTAAAACACACTATGAACAAGAAATTATCGAGGATTTGCAGTGCATTGGCTTGAATTGGGATGGTAAAATTTACTATCAAAATCAAAGGCTAAAACTCTATAAATCGGTTTTGCGTCGGCTTTATCAGCAAGGTCACATTTATCCAAGTCCGCACAGTCGCCACGATTTGGCTCAACTGCCGACAAGTCCACAGGGGGAAGCTTTATTTCCTAGCGCCTGGCGGACGGCACCACCTCCGCTTATAACGTCTTCTTTTCCCGAAAATTGGTACAAGCAAAATTGGCGTTTTCGCGTGCCCGATGACCAAAGCATTACTTTCCATGATCGCTATCAAGGCCAAGTTGCCTTTCGCGCTGGCGTTGATTTTGCTGATTTTTTAGTCTGGCGTAAGGATGGCATCCCCAGTTACGAGCTGGCAGTAGTGGCCGATGATGCGGCGCAAAAAATCACCGATGTGGTGCGCGGCGCTGATTTATTGCTATCCACGGCGCGGCAGTTGCTTTTATATCAGTCTTTTCAATGGCCTGCTCCTGATTTTTTGCATCTACCCTTGCTTTTAGATGACGATGGTGAAAAACTTTCTAAAAGCAAAAATAGTAAGGCTTTGCGTGATTACCCACCTAACATTCGTCAAACTTGGCTTAAAGAATGGTCAAAGCGCCTGATGCCTTGAGAAAGCCAGCTTAAGTATTTTACTTGGCGGAAAAAAATGCTATTTTTTGCTGCGCCAGCAATACTGGTTTTTTTCATTTTTTTTCGGGAGATGTTATGCCGATTTTTATTATTTTCTTATTGGCTTTATTGGCCTTGAATGGCTGTGGTGGAGGCGGTGGCAGTTCTGCCGCGAACCAAGAGCCGGTGCCGGTGAAAATTCAGGTGGACTTAAAACAAGTCGCCAGCGATGAAACCCCAGCCAATGGCGAGGTAGTCAGCCAAGGTGTGCCTTCAGGTGAACCAATTAAAGGTGAACTGCGCGTATTCATCCCAGGTAGCCCGCCCACGCCGATTTCTTTTGCGGCTCCATTATTATTAACGCCAACTGCGCCAAGCGTTACGTTAAATCTCGGCCAAGGCGAGTATATTTTCCAAGTCAATATCACTGATGAATCAGATACTATCGTTGCCTTTGGTGAAGTAAGCCAAGCGGTTGGCGCAGGCACCAGCTTATTTATTCCTTTAACCAGTATCATCAATGCTGGCACTTTTGCCGCACCTGATGATGCCAACCCTGGGGAAACTATAGATATCAATATCGAGCTCAAAGGACCCAATGACCGGCTGTTGGTACCAGAAGATGACTTTGAGGTGAATTATACCTTTATTTCACTGGATGTAGAAATCTCACCAATTGCCACTTCCAAACGCGGCGCACGGGTGATCATGCCCTGTGTGCCGCTTACTGTGGATAGTATTGACATCACGCCTTTGCTCTCCGGCTTAACTCAGGACAGCAATGGTTTTTTCACCAAGCAAATTACACCTTTTCAACTCACCAATGGTGCAGAAACTTTTAAAGCGATCATGCCTGCCAGCAATTGCTCCAATGTGAATGTTGGGGTGGATATCAATGCGCCGGTTATTGTAGGGCCAATTATTAATTTACTGTCTGTTGGAGAGACGGCACAAGTCGTTGGCTATAGTTTGGTAGCAACCGAGCAAAGCCTCGGTGACTCCGGCATTGCGCGTGTCAATCTCTATATTCAAGAACTTGGCGTTCCAGCCAGCCGCACCTTGCTTGCCACCCAAGAATATCCTGCTACACCAAATAGCATTGGTGATACTGGTGATTTTGATGATTTTACAAGCGGCGATATTTTTACTGATCCAACCAATGGACTTTTGGCTTTCTTAAAGCCTGGTACACAGTACGATATTTTTTTCCAAGTGATCGATGGCATTGGCACCTCAACTTTCAGTGCTGCGACTTCATTTACTCACAATCCTAACCTATCAAGCAGTTATCCAGAAATTGCTGACAGTTGCGCGGACGGTTATCTCTTGCTGTCGCCTGCATTGTTTTCTGCTTTTGCCGGTAAGGAATATGAACGTATCCGCGCCACAGGCACTGCACAATTTGGTGGCACCACCTATATCAGCGGCACCTTGTCAGGCGGTGCCGATCCAATTAACGACAGCTTTGTCGTGGCATTACGCAATGATTGTACCTTTAACAGCAATTTCAATGGCAACGGCATTCGTCTCTTCAGCGAAGCCGACACTGATTTGCAAATTTTGGATATAGCAGTTGATGGTAGTAGCGGCAAAGTGCTCATTGCCGGCATCAAAGACCCAGCCAGCGACAGCCCTTTTGGTTTTATTCAAAGGCTAAATGGTGATGGCAGCCCTGATAATAGTTTTGGCAGCAGTAGTATTGTGACCGCAGCAATAGCAGGTAGCGATGAAGGCTTTAGTAGCCTGGCTTTAGATGCCAGCGGCAACATCTACGCGGGCGGTTACTCAGGCAGCTTGTTTTCCCTTGGTAATTATCGCCTGAACGCCTATGCCGAAGATGGCAGTCTGCTGCATGAAACTGATAACGACACCAACCCCCCGAGCCTAGCGGGTATCTATGATCTGGCGTTGACAGCAAATAATGAGCTAGCGGCAGTGGGTTACAACAACAGCAGCAGCTTCTTGGCGAAAATTGATCCTAGCAATGGCAATATTTTAGATACCGTTGATACCAGCGGAGAGCTTAGTCCGAATGCGAATAAAATCGCAAGTCTTGGCACAGGCACAAACACCCGCTACTACGTTTTGACGGAAGGCGCGCAATTCCGTGAATACGACGACGTATTAGACTTTGATCTGGAAAGTGTTTCCACCATTCCTGGCAACCAAGCCGGCTGTTTTATTACCAAAGCCGCCACCAACCAAGTGCTTATTTTGAACGCTTTCAAACAGCCAATAAGTAGTGCCACATTAAAAGCCAGCGTTGTAGAACTTGGCGACACAGTAGCGTCCGAGTTCTTCTATCCGTTCTTAAGTTATGACGACGGAACCACAAACTACGGCAACAATGAAATGGACAACGATGGCTGTGTTTTTGATAACAATGCCGACGAAGTTGTTGCTGCTGTCAATCTCCGCGACGGTTTTGCAGGCAGCACCCGCATTGCCATTATTCGTTTTGACCTACCCTAAGACTTTATTCAATTAAATCAGGCACCTTCGGGTGCCTGTGTCGTTAAAATCTGCCTTACTACAAAACTTGCCTGCCATAAACCGATTACCGCCGGTAAATAAGCAATCACGCCATTGACTGCCCGTGGCCGACCCGAAGGTCCATCCACAG
>CAYWWW010000004.1:139039-142904 GCA_964462205.1 uncultured Cardiobacteriales bacterium | reverse complement strand
AAATAAGCAATCACGCCATTGACTGCCCGTGGCCGACCCGAAGGTCCATCCACAGCTTGATGCGGCAAGGCTTTGATCGGAATTTCTTCAGAATAAACAAAAGGAAACTGCAAAGACGCTGCGCGTTGTTTTAAGGCATAGCGCAATTCCCGCGCCAACGGGCAATTACGGCTTTGATTTAAGTTGAACAACAACCGAATCGCCGCTGGATCCAAACGCCCGCCCGCGCCCAAAGCCGAAATAAACGGTACCTGTGCCGTTTGACAAGTCTGAATCAGCGCGGCTTTACAGGCAATGCTATCAATACAATCGGCGATAAAATCATAGCGGGCATCCAAAACCACTTCTTCAACATTTTCGGGGCGCACAAAAAAATTGTGTTCACGAATGGCGATATCCGGTTGAATATCACGCAATCTTTGGGCGGTAACGGCAGTTTTTACTTGATTGAGCGTTGAATATAACGCAATGATTTGCCTGTTGATATTGGATTCACTGACGACATCATAATCCACCAAAGTGAGTTTCCCAACACCCGCCCGCGCCAAGGCTTCGGCAACATAGCCGCCCACGCCGCCCAAGCCAATAATCGAAACATGGGCTTGCTTTAAGCGTTTAATGCCCGCCTCGCCAATCAAAATCTCGGTGCGTTCACAACGGCTCATACATTTTTCATCAATATTTTCATTTTAAGGTCTTTACTTTATTAAATCTTAACTTTATTTCAGGGAAAACAAATTTTTGGCATTCTCAGTCGTAACCGCCGCTAAAGTCGCGACATCCATACCCCGCAAAGTTGCCACGCTTTCGGCAATGGTCAATAACCGTGCCGGTACATTGCGCTGCCCTTGGTAGCCACAGGGCGGTTGATCCGGCGCATCGGTTTCCAACACTAATTGTTCCAAAGGCATAGTCGCCACCACTTGCCGCAAACGCTTAGCGCGGGGATAGGTGACGGTACCGCCAATACCAAGCAAAAAACCAAGCTGATGAAGCTGTTGCGCTTGTTGCAGACTGCCGGCAAAACTATGCACCACACCACGCAAGGGCACACCCGGCAAGGGCGCACCCGGCAAGGGCGCAAAGCGGCGTAAAATCGCGATCACCGTATCCACCGACCGTCGCGCATGAATAATCAATGGCAAATTCAAGACGTTGGCGATTTTCACTTGCGCGATAAAAAATTCTCTTTGTTTTTCCTGAGCGGCAGCGGTGGTTAATTCGGGGACAAAAAAATCTAAGCCACATTCACCAATGGCCACCGCTTGATTTTTTTCGCAAAAATCCATCAATTCATCCAAATGCGTCAAGCGATGTTCGGCTAAAAACAACGGATGCAAACCAAAAGCTGGATAAATTTTTAGGGATTTTTCGGCAGTTAAGTCCGCAACTTTTTCCCAATTGCTGCGGGCAATCGCCGGTACGATCACAGCTTCGATCTTGGCGCGGACGGCATCGGCGACGGTGCCTGAAAAATCGTCAGCAAAACTTCCGTCATCCCAATGACAGTGCGTGTCTATCCACATGATTTTTATCAAAACTTTTTAAGCATGAAAAAACCCGAAGCATTTGAAAATACTTCGGGGATAAGGATAAAATTTGATTATTTAGCGATTATTTAGCGATTATTTTCGGTTGATGAAAAAATTACGGCATCACAATGTCGGCAGCATTGACTAAAGTGTTCACATAGGCTTGCAGCATCTGCCGTTGCAGCAGTTGTTCGATTTGCGGACGAATCTCGGCTAAAGCTGGTGGGGTTTGGGTGCGGCGGTCAGTGACCAAAATCAGATGATAACCAAACTGACTTTGCACCACCGGCGTGACTTCGTTCAGTGCAGCCTCGGCCACAGCGGCGCTAAATTCCGGCACCATGTCAGAAGTGGTAAAAAAGCCTAAATCGCCACCATCCGGCGCGGAACCTGGGTCTTTGGAAAATTCTTTGGCTAAAGCGGCAAAATCTTCACCCTTAACAATGCGTTCACGCAGTGCGCTGGCTTCTTCGGCGCTTTCCACCAAAATATGACTGGCGCGATATTCGCTTGCCACCTGTGCGACCACTTGTTGTTGATAAATTTCTTCGATAGCGGCTTCGCTGATCGGATTTTTAGCCATAAAATCATTCAATAAGGCATCGGCGACGGTAGTCATGGTTTGCAGCTTGATTTTTGCTTGTATGGCCGGGTCATTGCTCAAACCTTGTTTAGCAGCTTCTTGCGTTAAAAGCTCCAATAAAACAATATTTTGCATTGCCATGCCCGGATTTTGCAACATGGTATTGTCAGCATTTTCGGCCATATAGGCTTGGACTAAAGATTCTTCAATCACCACACCGTTGACGCTGGCCGTTGGCGCAGTTGCAGTGCTTTCAGTGCTTTCAGTGCTTTCAGTGCTTTCAGTGCTTTCAGTGCTTTCAGTGCTTTCAGCAGATTCGTTGCTTACGTCACTGGTTTCCATAGCACTTTCAGCAGCGGCAGCGCTGGTATTGTCAACTGTTTCTGAAGAGGTGCTGGCGGCATCTGCACTCGCCGCGGCTGCGGAAGAATTTTCAGCACAAGCATTTAAGACCAAAAGCGATAAACTCAAAGCGAGAAATAAAGCAGAAAAACGCATAGTAACTCCTTGAAGTGAAAATTAAAAAAAACCAAAAACTCTCTCTCAAACATCCTTAAAACCACGCGCATTGCACAAAGTCAGGCTGAATCAATACTGAATCGCAACAATCGCGCAAGCTGCCGCCAAATCGCAATGTTATTTTTCGCTCGGAAAAACTTTTTTCAACGGATACACCTGCACTTGTTGATAAACCCCGGCCAACCAATAGGGGTCTTGCTCAGCCCAGGCTTGCGCTGCCGTAAGACTTACAAATTCGGCGAGAATCAGACTGCCTTGCATTCCGGCGGTTCCCACATCCTCGCTGTCCACTTTCGGCAGTGGCCCAGCGAAGTGTAAGCGGCCTTCATTTTGTAGCGCTGCCAAACGCAAGAGATGCGCCGGTCGGTTGGCTTGACGTAAGTCCTGACTTTCCGGCACATCTTGGCCAAAAATCATATAAAGCATTCTTTCCTCAAAAAAATTTTTATAAACTTCAGCAAAACGATTGCCAAAAAACAGCTCAGCAAGCAAAGCCTTGGCTTTTTTTGGCTAAGGGAGGATAAAGAAAAGCATCGCATTCTGCAAAAAATACGTTAAAGTAGTTTTTTTGCTTCATTTTTACTTATGAATCAAACGCCTTTGACTTCAGATGTCGCACTTGCCGATATTATTCCAAAAAAGTATGCGCAAGCCTTAGAAAAACTTGAACTTTTTACCATCGAAGATTTATTGTTGCATTGGCCAATGCGTTACGAAAGCGAGCGGCTGGCCGAAGGCAATGATTTCGAGGACGGCGAAAGGCTGGCCATCACTGGCCAAGTTATTTATCAACAACAAAAAAATACCCGTTCTGGCCGAAAAATTTTACAGGTACGACTGGCGCATTCGGCTGGGGAAATTTTATTGATTTTCTTCAAATTTTATCCGAGTCAATTACGTTTATTTCAGCCAGGTCAAAAGCTGCGCTGTAGCGGCGTGGTGCGTCTGGATGGCGGCGGCGCAACCTTGGTGCATCCGCAATGTGTCGCTTGGTCAGGCAGCGAGGCGAGTGCAGCGGCCATCACCACCGCGCAAATTTTGCCGGTGTATCCATCCACGCAAGGCATTCGTCAAGGACTATGGCGACAGTGGCAGGCCGAGGCTTTGCAAGGGTTGCGCGAGGGAAAATGGCATTTTGCCGATTGTTGGCCAGCACTCATGGCAGTTTCGCCAGAAAATACGGCAGAGGCTTCGCCGGAGGCTTCGCCGGAGGCTTCGCCGGAGGCTTCGC
>CAYWWW010000004.1:0-138939 GCA_964462205.1 uncultured Cardiobacteriales bacterium | reverse complement strand
AATACGGCAGAGGCTTCGCCGGAGGCTTCGCCGGAGGCTTCGCCGGAGGCTTCGCTGGAAACAGCAACAAAAAATGCGCCGAAAAATACCCTGTCAGTGCTAGACGCATTGACGTGCATCCATCAGCCGGATGCCACGGTAGATGTTGTGGCCTTGACCAATCGGGAGCATCCAGCCTGTCGGCGTTTTATTTATGAAGAACTTATGACCAATCAGCTTTTTTACCAACACCTGCAACAAGAAAGGCAGAGGCATAAAGGATTGTTGATTACCGACCAAGGTTGGCTGGCGCGTTTTTATGCGCAGTTGCCGTTTACCTTGACCCAAGCGCAACAGCAGGCAATTGACGAAATCCTTGCCGATTTGGCTTCCGGGAAACCCATGTGGCGCTTGTTGCAAGGCGATGTTGGTTCAGGGAAAACCTTAGTGGCAGCGGCGGCGGCATTGTTGGTCGCCAACAGCGCTTGGCAGGTCGCGATCATGGCACCGACTGAATTATTGGCGGAACAACATTTTCATAATTTTATTCAATGGTTTACACCGTGGAACTTATCAGTGTTGCTCTTGACCGGCAGTAGTCGCGGCAAAAAACAACGCCAGCAGGCTATCGCCGACGGCACAGCGCAGATTATCGTCGGCACCCAGGCGCTTTTTCAGGAAAATGTTTTTTTTCAAAAACTTGGCTTAGTCATTATTGACGAACAACACCGTTTTGGCGTTGACCAACGTTTGCAGTTGCGGCAAAAAGGTGCCGATGATTTTCATGCGGTGCATCAGCTTTTTCTCACTGCCACGCCCATTCCCCGCACGTTAGCAATGGTTTGGTATGCCAATTTGGCTTGTTCGTCGCTGCGTGAACGTCCGCCAGGTCGGCAAGCGGTGAAAACCGTGCGCCTGCCCCAGGCAAGACGTACTGAAATTATCGAAAGGTTACAAACCGTTGTCGCGGAAGGTCGGCAGGTATATTGGGTCTGCTCCTTGATTACCGAACAAGAAGATAGCGATAAAAATGCCGCCGAAAGCACTTGGCAGGAACTGAAAATCGCGCTGCCAGAAATCAATATTGGCCTTTTACACGGCAAAATGCGGCCAGCCGAAAAAAGCGCCGTGATGCAGGAATTTATTCAGCAAAAACTGGCGATTTTGGTGGCAACGACGGTCATTGAGGTGGGCGTGGATGTGCCGAATGCCAGTGTCATGATCATTGACAATGCCGAGTGTTTGGGCTTGTCGCAGTTGCATCAGTTGCGCGGACGGGTGGGACGCGGCAGTGCCAAAAGCAGTTGCGTATTGCTCTATCAAACGCCACTGTCAGCGCTGGCTGAAGCACGACTGACAATGCTTTGTGAGAGCGACGATGGCTTTGCCATTGCCGAAAAAGATTTGGAATTGCGCGGTGCTGGTGAAATTCATGGCCGTCGGCAAACTGGCAGTTTGCGTTTTCGCGTCAGTGATTTAGCCCGCGATCAAAGCTTATTGACCGAAATCAATTCCAGATTCCGGCATCCCCATCCAGCGGTTTTTGCCGCCTTGCAACGGCGCTGGCTGCCCGCCGCCGAAGCACGCTTGCAGGCTTGAAGCAAGACGGAAAATTTTACAGTTGTGGCTTGCCCCTTGGCCAAAAATATGCTTCAATTCGCGCCTTATTGCGCCCGTAGCTCAGTGGATAGAGTATTGGCCTCCGAAGCCAAGGGTCGGACGTTCGATTCGTCTCGGGCGCGTTTTTATACCGCCAGCCAATTTTTCTCGCCGAGCATCGCCATTTTCAAATAAGTCCTTTTAAGTCCTTTCTGATTTAATTCTTTCAAAACACTATAAATTTCCACTATGAATCTTTGCGCTTTTATCGCGCCGAGCGGCAGCGGCAAAACCACGCTCTTGGAAAAACTTCTTAGCGAGTTTCAAGGCAGAGGCATAAGTGTGGCAGCGGCAAAAAAAACGCATCATGCCGTCACTTGGGATACGCCAGGGAAGGATAGCTTTCGGCTGCGGGAGGCCGGTGCTGCGCCGCTTCTGTTGTTGACACCCGCGCATCTGTGGCTTGATGCACCGCTGAAAGCTGAGGCACATTTGGCTTATATTATTCATTTAGCAGAATTTTTTAAGCCAGATTGGTTATTTTTGGAAGGCTTTGCGGAAGAAACCAAGCTACCGAAAATCGTGGTCTGGCGGGCAAAGGCGCCAAGCGCCGCGGCTTGGCTTGCCTATCCGCAAACACGAGCAGTAGTTACTGATTTTGAAAAAGCAATAGCTTTGCCGACCGATTTACCAAAACTTCCGTTGAATCATCCCTCGGCGCTGGCAGATTTTTTACTACAAACACCGAGGAGTTTTTGGCAATTATCTGAAAAATAGCCGAAAAAGCTAAGGCTTCAAACAATCCACAAAAGCGTTTGTCAAATTATCCAGCAAAGCAAAATAGGCGTTGCCATCGGCTTTGGGATGGCTACTTAATGGGTCTAGCACGCCGATGCTGGTGTCGCTACCACGCACCAAGGCTTGTAAAGGCCGATCAGAAAATTGCGGCTCACGAAAAACACAAGCAATATTATCGGCTTGCAAACGCTGCCGTAGTTCCTGTAAATGCCGACCACTGGGCGGCAATTGGGGATTGAATAACAAAGCACCGGCATTGCCAGTCAAGCCAAAACTATGCTCAAAGTATTGATAGGCTTGGTGCATCACTAAGAATTTTTTATCCTGCACCGGCAGCAGTTTTTCCTGCCAGCCAGCTTTACGCGCTGCCAAATCGGCAACAAAGGCTTGCGCATTGGCCTGATATTGTTCGGCATGGCTTGGGTCTTGTGCCGAGAGCTTGGCAGCCAAAGCCAAAACCATGGCTTGCGCATTTTCTGGCGCTAACCAGAGATGGTAATCTAAATTTTCTTTGGCTTTTTCATGTCCTTCATGTTCGTGGCCTTCGTGTTCATGGCCTTCGTGTTCGTGGCCTTCGTGTTCATGGCCTTCGTGTTCATGGCCTTCGTGTTCATGGCCTTCGTGGCCATGTTTATCAGCATGATCATGATGATGGTGATCATCAAGGGTCAACCACTGCAAACCTGGACTCGTCGCCGCCAACCAAATTTGTTCTGATTTCAGGACTTTGGCGAGTTGCGGTAAAAAATTTTCCAAACGGGGATGCACAGCAATAAGCAAATCCGCCTCACGAACCGCTTGAATATCCGATGGTTTTAAGCTGTAGGTATGCGGCGAAGCATTATTTTTCAAAAGCAATTGCGGCTCGGCCACGCCTTGCATCACGATGCCGGTCAAAAACCATAACGGACGAATCGTCACCTGCACCTGCGGCGTAGCCTGCGGCGCAGCCTCCGGCGTAGCCCACAACGGACTGCTGATCACGGAAAAAAGCACGAAATAGATAAATTTCATAAAATTACCTCTAAAAAAACAAATTGGCCTGCGAAAAAAACTACCCCAGCAAGCCGATGCGTTATAGCATCACAAAAATACCTTCGGCAAATCTTTTTTGCGCTTTATTCACCACCTTTTTTGGAAGCCAAAATCCCGATGTTTCCCAAGCAATCGTCAAGTAAATCTTTACTCAAAATCACCGGACTTAATGTCCGCTTGAACGGCCAACATATTTTACAAGATATTGATTTTTCAGTTTTTGATCAGGAACTGTTCAGCATTGTCGGCCCGAATGGCGCAGGCAAAACCACCTTACTCAAGGCCATCCTGGGACTCCTTCCCTATCAAGGCCAGATAGCACGTCGGCCTGGCTTAAAATTAAGCTATGTACCGCAACGTCTGCATATTGATAACACCTTGCCGCTGCGTATCGCGGATTTTTTAGCTTTATTTTCGCGCACGCACAAAAAAGCCGAACAATATCAAACTATTTTAGCAAAAGTCGGCTTGGAAAAAATCAAGGCCACACAAAGCATCCACAGCCTCTCCGGCGGCCAATGGCAGCGGGTGTTGCTGGCGCAAGCGCTGTTGCGTGAACCGGAATTGCTGCTTTTGGATGAACCTGCGCAGGGTTTGGATGTGTTGGGACAAGGCGAACTCTATGACAGCTTAGAGCAATTGCGCCGCGAACAACGCCTGGCCATTGTGATGGTATCGCATGATTTATCGCTGGTCATGGCCAAAAGCGATCAAGTGCTGTGCATCCAGAAGCATGTCTGCTGTGTTGGTAAACCGGAAGGCATTGAACAGCATCCAGAATTTTTGCGCATTTTTCCCCATCTGCCACAAAGTATTGGCCTCTATCCGCATCAACATAAGCATCATCATGCCGTGGACGGCAGCATTATCGCTGACGAAAATCCCAATGAAATAAAATAACTAAACAAGGAACATAAACATGTTTGAGCTATTAGAAAAACTTTCAGAAAGTTTTTGGCAAAGTTTGTGGTGGCCGGCCTGGATCAGCGGTTTGGGGATTGGGATGCTGGCAAGTCTTTTGGGGGTTTTTGTGGTTTGGCGGCGACTGGCCTATTTTGGTGCCGCCGTGGCGCATTCGGGGCTTTTGGGGGTGGCCTTGGCGATTATTTTACAGTGGCCGTTTTTGCTCGGCATTTGGCTGGCTTGTTTGGCGACGGCCTTATTCGTTTACTTCTTGAATCGCTTACAGCTACCTCTGACCAACGATGGTCTGTTAGGACTTACCGCGCATGTCAATTTGGCCTTGGGTATGGTTTTAATCAGCCTTTTGCAAACGCCCGCTTTAGATATCGAAAGTTTTTTATTTGGCGATATTTTATTGATTGACCCGTGGACTTTTGGCATCACGCTATTGCTTTTAGGTATTGTTTTGTTATTGATGGCTTTTTTCTGGAAAAACTGGTTAAAACTCACCATCAGCGAAGAATTAAGCATTGCCTACGGTGTAAAAAAGTGGCGGGAAGAAGGCGTGTTTATTCTCGTTTTAACCACGGTCATCGCCATTGGGATGCACTTGGTCGGGATTTTATTATGGCTTTCGCTGTTGATTATTCCGGCCTTAACTGTGCGGCCATGGGTGAGTTCACCGTTGGCGATGCTTTTTAGCAGCATAATCATGGCCTTGCTTATGATAACCCTCGGTTTGGCCGCCGCTTTTTATTGGGATGTACCAAGCGGTGCGAGCATCGTCGTGCTTGGCGGCAGCGTGTTTTTTATCAGTGTGCTGGCAGCCAAATGCCGTAGAGGACAAAGCTAAGTCCGCCTAAAAGTAAGCCTAAAAGAATCGCCACCAGCACGTCGGTAGGAAAATGTAAGCCCAACACCAAGCGCGACAATGCTACTAAAGCGGTAAAACCCCAGACCAAGCCGGCGATGGCCGGAAAATGTTCGGCCAAAACGCTACTGAAGGCCACAGCGTGCAAGGTATGCCCCGAAGGAAAACTATAGCGGTCTAAAGGCGGGATGCTTTGCAGTAAATTAGCTTCTAATTCAATGGGTCGCAGGCGATGGGTATTTTTTTTAAGCAAGAGGTATAAAGCCAATGCTGTCAACCCCGTCAATAAACTTTGCACAATCGGCCAAAGTGACTGCGGCCAGTAGAGCAAGAGCAGCAAGGCCATCAGTGCATACCAAAAAATCCCATCACCCAAGCGGCTGATCAGGCCGAAAAAAAAGCGCCAGCGCGGTTTATGATTGAGTTGATTGAAATACAAGCAGATAAATAGCTCGTATTGCGCTAACTGTTGCCACCAAGGATGTTGTTGTTTTGACATAAATTATCCAGAATGAGCCAGCAGTCGCTGATAAGGAGAGGCCGAGGCCGCCAAACGTGCAGCCAAGGTTTCGTTCATGGTTTGCTGGAGGTCTTTGAGCATGGCCTTGGCCGGTTGACCATGGTAAAACTGCGGCGGGCTTAGGTCGCAGGTCACGGTAATTTTTGACAAAGCAGTGATTTTCCGAAAACTTTCAGCAAAAGTAATGTCACCATAGTAGCCGACATCGGGATGACTTTCTCCACGCCACGGATAGGCCAAAGTGATGGCTTGTAGCGGCCAACGCGCATCAAGCAGCGCCGTGAGCATCGGCGAGAAAAAGCGGCCAATCTGGTTGCCGTCGGTAGTGGTGCCTTCGGGAAACAGCAAAATTTTATGACCAGCCGCCAGATGCGCTCGTAAACCAGCCATGGCCACTCGCCAATCGCCCGCGCCACGTGAAAAGGGGATATTGCCGGTACGCGCCACCAAAGCACCGAGCAACGGCCAGCGCACGACTTCGGTTTTGGTCAGAAAAAAATCGGTAAAACGACTGTGTAGCACGGGGATGTCTAGCCAAGAAATGTGGTTAGCAATCAAAATCGCGGCATTGGGATGCAAAACACCGCTGCTTTCAATTTCTAACGCAAGATAATCACAGAGTTTTTTTTCCCAGGCTTTGCTGATCGCCAAACGCTTGGCAGCGGAGTGCCAAGGAAACCAAGCGGTTGACCATAAACCAGCGAGAATATGGCTACTCACTGCCAAGCGCCGCGCCACAAGGTGTAAAGAAGACAATGCCTGGCTCATAGATTGGCCTGTGCGCTTGTTTCCTGACCTTGCTTATGCGCTTCGCCAAGGTTTTTTTCGGCATCAGGCAGCGGCCGCTGTTGGTCAGAGGTAACATCTATTTTCAAAAAATGCCGTAAGTAACGTGCTGCCAAGCGATTTTTGTCCACTAAAATAAAAACATCCACCACTTCAAAATCGGCATCCCAATGCCCGCTGCTACAGAATTGCGCACCTAAACGTACATAGGCTTTTAATAATGGCGGCCAATCGCGAAAGGCAACCGGCGCGGCCAAAGTTTCTGGCTGCCACGGCGTTTTTGCGGCGATCTGCCATTGGGGATGCGCATATTTTTCGCGCAAACAGGGCAAAATCGCTGCCGCTTGTGGCGCGGTTAAACTAGGACAACCCATCAGATAATCCACTTGATAAGCTAAAATAAGACGGCTTAAACCCTGCCAAAGGGTCGCAATCGCCGCTGCATTGCCACGATAGGCTGGCGCAATGCAGGTGCGGCCAACTTCTAATAAACGGTAAGCGGATAATTCTTTTAGCAATCCATCTAAAGAAAATTCACTTTGTGAGTAAAAACCGGTAGCCGGATAACCAGAAAAATTGTCCAAAAGACGGGTCGTGCCAACTATGGCATTTTTTCTATTATCAACAACATAAAGATGTTTGCAGAGCGGATCGTAATGATCCCAGTCCCGACCATTTCCCAATTTGCCTTGTTCTTGAAAAAAAACCTGATAGCGCAAATGTTCAATGGCTTGAAGCTGTGTTTCGGTTTCCGCAATCGCTACAGTAAAAGCATCCATGCAGAAAATCTAAATAAATGTAAAATAATTATCCACCGAAATCATCCGCTGATATCACCCACAGGCATTGCCATGTCCGTTTAGGAGGAAAGGTATTGGGATAACCATGGCAATAACTTAAAAGGAGAAATGTTAAGAATTACAATCCAGTATCCATGGGCAGGTCTTCCACTTGCCAGCTTTGCATCCCACCTATCAAAACATACACACTGTCAAAACCCATCTGTTGCAAGGTAAAGGCCGCCAACAAGCTGCGCGTGCCATTGTCACAGACCACTAAAACGGTTTTGTCCCGATAAGCGGATAAATGTGGCAGCTTGACATCAGAAACTGCCAACTCCAGACCACCACGCGGCAGCGATAACGCGCCTGGAATATGACCTTGGCTAAATTCAGTGACTTCACGAACATCAAGGATCAAAAGTGTTGGTTGACGTTCCTGTAAATCAGAAAACTGTTGGATATCAATTTCTTCAACATCGAGACGCGCTTCTTCTACAAAATCTTGGAGCGTTTTCACAAAATTCTCGACCTTAAAAATTAAGAAGGGGCGGCAGCACTATAGCAAAAGAACTGCCACGCTACCGCCACGCTGTTATTTATTGGTCAATAACGCTATCCGATAAGAAAGATAAGTGCTTGTCGGCCAACAGTTCTTGCAAAGTTTCTGCGGCTAAAAACTGACAGCGACGTTGTAGAGGCAAACCCGCCATTTGCGCAAATAAGGGCCGCTGTACGACATCGGTCAAAATAGCTTGATTTTTGCGTGAGGAAACCAGATGGGTTTTCATCAATAAATTAGGTTGTAAAACAAAGAGATCAGCATAATGAATCAAGCTGCCATAAAGATTTTCCGCATTGTCAAATACGCTAAACGCACGTAACAGCATCCGACCTTTGACCCAAATTAAAGGTGTTGCCTCCAAGTAATGATTGATGGTGTTGTCGAAAAACATCGGAAAATGCTCAAGAAAATATTCGGTTGGCAAGCCGCTGTGTTTTTTCAAGGCAGCGCGTGTGGCCAAAGGCACCCAAATCTGCATCCCCATGGCCACGCCGATTTTGGCTAAGGCAGCATAGTGACCAAGCACATCTCCCCCTTGCTGCGGCGACAAAGTGCTTGCCGCTGTCGCTACATACGAAGTGGCCAAAGTCGTTGTTTCTGAAAATATTTTTTCTGATGCAACCTGCTCATGTGGCAGTGCTGCGCTATTTTCTGCGGCTAAGGCCACGCGTTCGGCCTTGGGTTTTGGTCCGCGCTTAGCACCGGTTTGTACTTTTTTGTTTTTTTCAACAGGTTCTTTTTCAACGCGGCGTTTGCGATTGCTGCGACGCAACGGGGTTGGCGAGGCTACACTATCGTTATCTTCATCATCATCTTTATCATCTTTGGCTTTATCATCTTTGGCGACTTTTTCCCGATAATTACTTCGCGACAACCGCAAATGCCGCTTATACATCTTTTCATCGTAGGAAAAAGTTTCTTGGCTTTCTTGTACCGCAGTTAAGGCTTCTTCCATCAATATGCCGTCAACATCATCCAATTCACTGGAGGCGGTGCGAATGCGACCAATCCAAGCGCGATCATCGCCTTCGGTAGCAAAGGAAAGTTTGCTCCATACTCTTGGTTCTTTCAGTGGTATAGTGGACGCAAACGGCAGCCAAATCAAAGGCTTCACCTGAAAGCGCCAAGTTAAAAGATCATCTTCCGGGTAAAAGACATTGCTCTCTTCGATAAAGCGCTCACTGGTGACTTCCAACACCCCAGCCCAGCGCATGATCCCACTGATATAACAGATCAATTTGTCGCCAGCAGCAATTTTGGCAATGGCTTTGCGTTGACTGGGTAAGAAACCGATCTTTTCACGGTTGGTTTGCGAAAAACGCTCATAAACATCAAGCGTCATAGTAGTAATATGGTATGCCATAGCGAGACCTTAGGGTTTTATTTTCTTGAGTAAAAAAGTAACGAATAAAGGAAAAAGTTGAGAAATACTTAACATTTTTGCAGGACAGAAGACAAGTAAAATCTTTTTTTTTATTGCAAACCGTGAAAACTTTTACAAAAAAAGAAGTCTTTATTTTAAGATTAACTTTTTGATATTTTTTGCAAAACAGAAATAATTAACTGATGCTCAACTGGCAATAAACGCGCAGCAAGACTTAATGGTGTGTCATTTTTTTCTACCGGAATGCTTACTTGTGCAATGATTTCCCCATGATCATATTTATCATCCACCCAATGCACCGTCGCACCGGTTTTTTGTTCTCCCGCCGCAATCACTGCTGCATGTACCTTATGACCATACATCCCTTTACCGCCGAATTTTGGCAAAAGTGCCGGGTGGATATTGATAATTTTTTGGGAAAAATCGGTTAATAGCGGTGGTTTTACCTTGTGCAAATAACCGGCTAAGACAATTAAATCTATGGCATAACTTTTGCATAAAAAATTGATAAATTTATAATAATTTACTCCCACTACCTTTGGCGGCAAACTATACACTGGCACCTGCGCTTGTGCCGCTCGGGTAATAGCCAAGGCTTGGGGATGATTACTCACTACCAACGCCGGCTTGGCCTGAATCACCCCTTGCCGACAGGCGGTAATAATGGCTTGCATTGTGCTGCCATTACCGGATACCAAAAAGGCCAGATTGATCATAATTTTTTTGGAAAAACTTTTTGAAAGGACAATAAAAAAGCCGATGCGTATAACATACATCGGCCTTCAAAAACAAGACGGGAAAATGATTTTTACGGTTTTAGGGTTTCAAATAAACAAAGCCTTCTTTTTGTAACCGCGCCACTTCCGCCACACCCGAAGGCACTACCTGCGCTTCTTCACTGACCACGCTATCATCTAAACCTCGCATCGCCAAAGTGTTACGACAAACCCGGAAGTCAACGCCGTCCAACACCAAGTTTTGTATTTCGGGTTCATAGGGATTACCCGTAGCATTAGCTGCATCCTTCAACAAAAAGTTAATCCCGGCACCATGCGTCACCACCACAATATGCGCTTGCGGATCGGCATTCAGATGATTGCGAATATTGCGCATAATCACAAAAGCATCTTTGTTTTCATTGACATGATAGACCACATTGGTCGCCTCTTCCGAGGATTCTGCCCAAGAGAAAACTGGTAAAAGTAATAACAAAAGCAACCACAACCGCATAAAAACTCCTTAAATTGAATAAAAAAGCCCACCTAGGTATTACCCGGCAGGCGTTTTTTCATCGTAAAGGATTTGAATAAAAATTCAATAACTATCATCTATTTAATTATTTTTAATCTACTAATACATCTCGACAAAATCTAAATCCTCTTGCACCGCCTGAACCCCGGCTGCCGCACAACGCTCATCTTGCTCGCCGCTGGGCGCACCGCTGACACCCACGCCACCGACTAAAATACCGGCCGCACGAATCGGTAAACCACCAGCAGAGATAATCAACGCATCAAGCTTCGGCACGGCATAATTTCCGTCAAAACGGCCGGCCATCTGCGATAACGGCAGATTAAAAGACAAGGCCGTGTAGGCTTTGCGCTGACTCACTGCCAAAGTTAAGTCCATCGCCCGTGAATCGCGCAATATCACTTGCGGATGGCCGCTGCGATCCACCACGGTGACAGCAATTTGCACGCCTTCAGCTTGACAAGCGCTGATCGTGGCTTCAGCAATTTTTAAGGCCGTGGCCAAGGATAAACGTGGACTATTCACAATCACTTCCGCTGACAGAGCCATGGATAAAAGATAAGCAAAAACCAAAATTGCGAAACGCATCATTCCTCCTTAAAGTTGCAAAAAAAAGTTAAAGCAAAGATCAAACCACTGCGTCCTCCTCCCCCAGGAAAGGGAGGCTCGAGGGGGTAAGGTAAAGTAAAATTCATGTCGGCGCTGTCGGCGGCCGCCAATAGATTTCTTGACCGCTTTGCCGTGCCAACACCCGCGCCACCATAAACAAAACATCGCTTAAACGATTGAGATATTGCGGCAAATGCGGCAATAGCCCTTCCGTTTGCGACAACCGCCACAGGCTACGCTCAGCACGCCGACAGACAGTACGCGAGAGATGCGCCAAGGCCGCCGGACGGTTGCCACCCGGCAGAATAAACTCCCGCAGCGGCGGTAACAAGTTTTGGTAATAGGTGATTTTTTCTTCCAGAACATCAAGATGCGCTAATGGAAAGCGGCATTGGGCTGCCTCGGTATTGACCAAAGCGATTTCGGCACCGAGGTCAAACAAATGATGCTGAAGGATGAAACACAGTTGCGCTTCGACTTCCGGCAAATTTTCTGCCGCCAACAAGCCTAAAGTGGCATTTAATTCATCCACTTCGCCCAGCATCCCAATGCGTAAACTATCCTTGGCAACCGTGTCACCAGTCGCCAAAGTGGTAAGACCAGCATCGCCGCTGCGGGTGGTAATTCGCGTTAAACGCATCAACGTGCTCCAAAGGATAATTGATTGGGAATTAAGGCCAAAGGCACCCGCGCCGAAACGCGATTATTTTGATCCAAAAGCACTAATTGCGGATTTTGTCCCTCGACCAAGGCCAGCCACAAATCGCCCGCAGGTGTCAATAAAAGATCACGAATATCAATGCTTTGAAAACCAGGAACCGGCTGCGCCTGCCCCGCCGCATTGGTTACAAAAACCCCGCTACTCGGATTAAACGCATAAAGACTCACCTGACCAAAACTTTGATAGGCCAGCAAATAGGCGGTTTCAGCATCGCGAATAGCCAGGCCGGTGGTTTGACCGCGTTCGGCTTGATCGAAGACGACGACATTTACCGCATAACTATTTGGATCAATCGTTAAAACTCCACCGCTATACACCGGCGGCTCGCCATTGAAACCGGCATATTGACCCACGGCACTCAGCCATAACTGGCCGCTGGCTGGTGAAAATTGCAGGTCATTGGAATTCTTCAAGGGCAGCGGGATGCCTTTTAAACCCGTGCTATCTTGTTTGGTATCTATTTCTTGACCAGTGGTTAAATCAATGACCACGACATAGGGGGTGAGCAAAGTGGTAAAATTTTCATAGCGTTGCAAAGCAATAAATAATTTATCCCCGACTATTACCCCGGCTACCGGCTCCGGGCTGCCATCGGCATCGGCATAGGCCGATAAATCCAACTCACCGATTTTGAAAGCATTTTGTGAAGTCGCTTGCGGATTCACCAACCACACCCGCGACGAGCCATAGCGCAAGACATAGGCTTGATTATTATCAACAAAAACTAACTGATAGGGATTCGGGGAAGTGTCGCCATCTTGCGCATCTTTTAAGGAATACTGCCAAATGGGTGTAGTCGGCGCGCTTAAGGCAAATTTTGTGACGTTATCGCGTTGAAAACGCTCTAAACGATAGAAATGTTGATCATAAACATCACCCGCCAGATCAGAAATCGTTGGCGCTAAATTTTGTTGCGCCGTGTAAGGGAAGTCCGCTGCAATCACCGCGTGCGCACCACTCGAAAAATCCGGCGCGACAGTGATCGCGACCAGCACCGCCTCGGCATCAGGATTTGGCTCGAAAACGCTGTTATCATCACTATCACTATCACTATCACTACAAGCACTAACTACCAGTAATATCAAACTCAACGCTAACCAAAAGCCACTTTTATTCACTAAAACTTACTCCTTAAAATTAAAAAAAACTAAAAACAAAAAACTTGAAAACGAAACATCAAAACTGCCGCTGCATCTGGAGGCGCCACTCGCGACCACTGCCGGGAAAGCCATTGAAATCCTCATTTTCGCTGTCAAAAGCATTCAACAACGACCCGCGCAGCTCCCAGTTGGCGTTTTGCCACTGTAAGGAAAAATCATGCAAGTATTTGTTTGGTACAGGTAATAAATTCGGACTGTCATAAAAACTGCCTTCTTCGGCCAAAAAGCGATAGCCAAACTGCCAAGCCGCAGTCAGCGGATAGTCCACTTGAATAAGCCATTGTTTTTCAAAACGTCCAGCCAAGCGTTGACCATCCACCGCCGGTTGCGGGCTTTGCGCTGTCGCCTCTTGCCAAGTCGCCGCCACCTGCCAGCGGCCTAAACGTCGGCTGCCATAGATGAGCCGCGCCTCCAGACCAAAAATTCGCGCCGCCGCGAGATTTTCGGGTTTCCCCAAGCCACGGGCATTGTAGGTATAAACAACAACATCATTGATTTCACTAGCAAAAAAACTAAGTTCAGAGTGAAAAGCCGGGGTCAGCCGCCGCTGCCACAAGACATCGGTCCGATAGCCGGTTTCTGGCTGCAAATCAGGATTGGCCAGGATAAAGCCTTGATCGCCAAAGCGTTCGCTTAAGGACGGCAGGCGTTGATAGCGTCCGGCTGTCAGCCGCCACAGTTGTTTTTCGCCTTGCCAAGCCAGCGCCAGTTGCGGCAAAAATGCTGCTTGTCGTTGATATTGCAGACGTAAAGTCGGTGTCCACTGCCAAGCGCCAAAACTTTTTTGCATCTGCCAGGAAAGTTCATAAAAATCTTCTGAAAAATCTTGCCGTTGCTCAGACGAAGCCAGCATTTCTCGCCGCGAAAATTGCTCCTGTTCTACAGAAAAGCGCCAAGCCGCTGCCCACGACCCCAAGGACTGCTGTCCAGCCAAAGCCAAGCCCAGCCGTTGCCGCAGGTAGCGATTATTGACCGGCACTTGGCCAACATCAGCACTAAGGTCTTGATAATACAAATCCTCAATTAACCACGACGGCGTGAGCGTCCACTGTGGTCGCCACTGCCAGTCGGCGCTGAGGAGCCAGAGGTCACTTTCCAAACGCGCCTGGGACGGACGATTATCCTGACGCGGCAGTGCTTGTTCTTGGCCTTGCCACTGTGCTGACCAGGCGAAATTTCCATAGTTTTGCTTCCACAGCGCTGCATAACGCTCGACCTCAGCGGAGCGGCGACGCTCATCACGATCATCTTCGGCATTAAAATCCGTGCCTTGGTCATTGGTAAAAGTAAAATCATTGTCCGCCGCTTGCCACAAAAGATGCAGCAAACCCCAAGCACCCTGGGTGGTGACGCTGCCGCCACGTTGACCAAAATCGCCAATATTCAAACCGATAGAGCTACCAGCAGCGCTGCGCGTCAAGAGATTCACCGCTCCCCCCAGCCGCACGCCAGACAAGAACAATGGCAGATCACTTTGATAAATTTCAATGGCTTCAAGTTGACTGACCGGGATTTTACCCAAGTCAACCCCCGACCCCAGCGCGTTCAGCAGCAAACCATCCAGATAAACGGCAATTTGATTGCTACCGGCAGCGCGCAAGGTCAAGGTGGCAAAACTTCCCAAACCGCCTTGGCGCTGCACCTGGATGCCCAATTCACCAGCCAACACTTCGCTGACTTCCTGTGCTGTCCCAAAATCCACCAGCCGCCGCACGCCATCGGCATCCACAGCCGGCAGACTTTCCCAACGCTCGGCCAGCACCTGCACTTCCGGTAGCGTGTCCAAGGCTTGCGTAGCGAAAACTGGTAAAGTCAAAAAAATAAGAAAAATTGGCTTTATAAAAGAAACTCTTAGCATCAAACTGCTCCAAGCAAATCGGCCAAAAAGCAAGTTTTCAGTTTTAGACATTGGAATGCCGCCTCAGGATAGCTTGCCAAAAGCCAAGTTTGCTGACTAAGCTATTGAGAGCGGTTTTTTCCTTACTTTTTTCTTTATCTTCCAAGTTATTAGGCGCTTTATGTCGCATAGTTCTCCTTTTTGTTATGACTTTCCCCGTCCGGCAGTCGCTGTGGATATTGTACTGCTGCACTGGCAAACGGATTTATCTATTCTCTTGATTCAGCGAAAAAATCCGCCTTTTGCCAACACTTGGGCGCTGCCCGGCGGCTTTGTTGAGCCAGAGGAAACAGCGGCAACGGCGGCTTGGCGGGAACTTCAAGAGGAAACAACGCTAAGCGTCGAAAAATTAACGCTATTTGGCGAGTTTAGCCAGCCTAACCGCGACCCGCGCACCCGGGTGCTGAGTTTGGTTTTTACCGCGCTGCTTGGCGATTTACCGCCGGTGGCCGGACAAGATGATGCGCAAGCTGCCGCCTGGTTGAAAGTGTCGGCACTGCCGCCCTTGGCCTTTGATCATGGCGAGATGATTAAAAGCGCTGTGCGTTTTTGGCAGCAACAGCTCGTGCTGGCGGCACCGACGGCTTTCGCCATCGTACCACCATCAATGCCAGCGCTAACGGCCAAGCCGCCAAGTCTAGGACTTTTCCCGCAAACTTGGCCATTGCAAAAATTGCAACAGTTGGCCAATTATTTTCATAGTTATAGCAATCTGCCATGAGGAAAATTTATGTCTAGTGCATCGCTACTGCCGCGCCAGTTCTCTATTCCTGTGACCGCTGAGGTGCTGGCTTGGCAAGCACCGTTGAGCGAAGCCGAACGCCGCCAAGAAAAAGATCAGATCAAAACGCTGTTAGCCAAAAAAAATGCCGTGTTGATCGCGCATTACTATGTAGATGCCGAATTGCAAGCCTTGGCTGAAGAAACCGGCGGTTTTATCGGTGACTCTTTGGAAATGGCGCGGTTTGGTTTGCGGCATCCGGCCAGCACCTTGGTGGTATTGGGGGTGCGCTTTATGGGGGAAACGGCGAAAATTTTAAGCCCGGAAAAAACTGTTTTAATGCCGACCTTAGAAGCGACCTGTTCTTTGGATGAATCCTGTCCGCCTGAAGATTTTTCGCATTGGATTCAAGAACATCCAGATCGAGAAGTCGTGGTTTACACCAATACCAGCGCTGCGGTCAAAGCACAGGCCGCTTGGGTCGTGACCTCAAGCATCGCCTTGCCGGTGGTCAAACATCTTCAAGCGCAAGGCAAAAAAATCCTTTGGGCACCAGACCGTTATCTAGGTGACTATGTGCGCGAAAAAAGCGGTGCCGATATGAAACTTTGGCCGGGGTCTTGTGTAGTACATGAAGAATTTAAGAGTTTGGCTTTAGCAGAACTCCGCCAGCAGCATCCCGATGCCGCTATTTTGGTGCATCCTGAGTCGCCTTCGGCGGTGATTGCGCAAGCCGATGTGGTTGGTTCCACCAGTCAATTGATTGCGGCGGTAAAAAACTTGCCACAACAAAAGTTTATCGTCGCCACCGACAAAGGCATTTTTTATAAAATGCAGCAGGCGCATCCTGAAAAAATTTTATTGGCCGCGCCGACCGCTGGTGCTGGTGCCACCTGTCGCAGTTGTGCGCATTGCCCGTGGATGGCCATGAATCATCTTGGAAATTTGCGACAAGCCTTGGAAAATGAACAACCACGCATCATCGTGCCAGCAGACATTGCTGAAGCCGCTTTGCGCAGCGTGACGCGCATGGTGGAATTTAAGGCCAGTCTGTCTTAAATAATTTTTATCAAATTGAAGTTGTTGCCGATGACCCAGCAAAATCGTCACGGCAGTTCAAGCAATTCATTCTGCGTTCAACAAAGCGCTTAAGATGGCCTGCGGTTTTACCACCGCTTTGTTCTTTATTTTTTTGAGGAGACATTATGCGCTTATTGCTGCTTTTTATTTTATTGATCAGTGTGTTTTCACAAGGCTTTGCCAATGATCGCGCCGCCATTGCCGTGGATATTATTGATAATCGCGGTCGGAGTTTTTCAGAATATAATGTTGGCTGGAGCGGTGATCGTTATCGCGCTTATGTCGAAGCCGAATACAATCGCAACTATCAGATTCGCGTGCGGAATTTAACCAATCAACGCATTGGCTTGGTGATCGCCGTGGATGGAAAAAATATCATCAATGGTCGTTCATCTTCGCTTGCCGCTAACGAACCAAAATATGTATTAAATCCGCGCAGTAGCGGGAATTACGAAGGTTGGCGCAGCAGTAAAAATCGTGTCAATCGCTTTTATTTTACCGATGCCGGGAATGCTTACGCGGCGGCTTTTGGCGATTTTGGCGACTTAGGCATCATCAGCATTGCCGTCTTTTTTGAAGATCGTTCTTACTATCGTGATGATTACAAAGAGATTGCTCCTTACTCTCGTTCAGCACCAGGCACAGGCTATGGTTACGAGGAATATTCGCCCACCGTGAACACTAAATTTTATGCGCAAAGTCGGCCACATAGCATTTATCTCTATCGCTATCAATGGCGTGAGCAACTCTGCCGGCGCGGTATTATTCGCTGCACAGGTTATGATCATCATGGTAATGACGGCTATATTTTTGATCCCAGCCATTACCCCGAAAACGAGTATGTACCACCACCACGCTATGACAACTACTCTCCAGAGCCAAATTATCCTTATGATGGTTATCATAATGATATTTTTAACGACGGTATTCGTCGTGAAGACCGCGTTTATCATTATCGTTAATTTCTTCTAAATAACTTCTTCAGTAAAGTCAGTTTATTAAGGAGCGCTCGCAGGCAGCGCTCCACTTTTTTTAGAGGAATCCTAATATGAGAAAAATTATTCACTTTTGTTTATTTTTGACAATTTTATTGCTAAGTGTGATCACCGCTTATGCCAATGATCAAGCGGGATTACAACGCTGTGTTAGCCAAGCCTTAGCCCAACATCCAGGACAAGTATTAAGCTCGGAAATTCGCAGTAGTGGCTCAAAAAAATACTGTGTTATTAAAGTTTTATCTTCTGGTCGGGTTTATACTTTAGAATATCCCCTATAATTTTTTCTGCTTGACCTTTCTTGCTTGGTTAAAATCCAAGCATTTTTTAGTGTTCTTTTTAATTTTTCATCATCTTTTTTATCACCCTGCTGATTATTTATGCGTATCCTCTTGATTGAAGACGACACCGCCTTGCGCGAAGGCTTAACCGAAACCTTGGAAAAACAACTACAAGCCGTGGTTGACGCGGCAGATAATGGCCGCGATGGGTTATATTATGCTTTGGAATATCCAATAGATGTGGCGGTGATTGATCTTGGCTTACCACAACAAGATGGCTTAAGTATTATCAAGGCGTTGCGTAAAGAAAAACGTCATTATCCAGTGTTAATTTTAACCGCCAGGCAACGCTGGCAAGATAAAGTCGAAGGCTTAGAAGCCGGTGCCGATGATTTTTTAAGCAAACCTTTTCAAGCTGAAGAGTTAATTGCGCGCTTACGCGCTTTACATCGGCGCAATCACGGCCAAAGCAGCAATCATATTGACTGCGGCGACTTGCGCTTAGATTTACAAGAACATCAAGCCTTTGTCGCTGGCGAAACCATTATTTTAACTGCCTATGAATATCGTCTGTTGGAATATTTTGTCTTACATCGTGGCCGCTTGTTGACCAAATTTATGTTGACCGACCATCTTTATTCGGAAGGGGAAGACCGCGATAGCAATGTGCTGGAAGTTTTAATCGGTCGGCTGCGGCGTAAACTCGACCCGGAAGGCAAAAAAAAGCCTATCGTCAACATTCGCAATCAAGGGTATCGCTTTGAATGGTAAAGAAAAAAAAGCTGTGCCCTTATCTTTACATTGGCGTGTATTATTACTGGCAGTGATCTTTTTAGGTAGTGGGATTGCCTTATTAAGCATTGCCTTAGAAAAAATTTTATTTACCATTGCCTTAGATGCACAAGAAAAACGCCTCTCCGGTTTACTCTATGCCTGTTTATCAGCCAGTGATTTCGATGCGCCACCTTATGGCTTAAAATTTTCCCCCGATAGTCGTTTAAATCAAAGCGATAGTGGCTTATTTTTATTTATCACTAACCACGAACAACGGCTGTGGCAATCCCTGTCCACCCCGGAAATGCTTGTCCCACCGCCATTAGAATTACCGGCTAACTTGGGCGAGTTTCGTTTTTATAGTTATGGCGATCACTTTTGGGGGTTTTTTCGCTTGGTCTGGGTTGGTCAAAATCAGCAAGAACTGCCTTTAGTTTTTTATCTCTCCGAAGACAAAAAAGCCTTTGATGCACAACTGCATTCCGCAAAAAATAAAATTCGTTTTTGGTTGTTGAGTTTAAGTCTTACTTTGCTTTTATTATTATTAACAGCATTTTACTTTGGCTTACAACCCTTGCGCCGTTTAGAACAAGAAGTGCTGGCGGTAGAACAAGGAAAAAGATCAGGACTCGCCGTTTATTATCCCAGAGAAATTAAAAAAATCGCTGAAAATATTAACCTGCTATTACATTCCGAGCGCGAGCGACAAAATCACTATCGGCAAGCCTTGGATGATTTCGCGCACAGCATTAAAACGCCCTTGGCAGTCTTAAAAAATAGTTGTCAACAGCTTGAAAATAAAAAGATTCAACAATTATTATTGGAACAAGTGACCAGGATCAATCAAAGCACCGCACGACAACTCTATCTCGCCGAACAACGGGTCTATTTTTTTCGCCCCACCGTGCAGTTATCAGCCTATCTAGTCACCGAACGCTTAATTGCAGGCTTACAAAAAGTCTATTTAGACAAAGCTATCCTTTTTCATAACCACATTGACCCCGATTTTTACCTAGCATTGGAAGAAGTGGATGCCTTGGAAATTTTTGGCAATTTATTGGATAACGCTTGCAAATGGTGCAAAAAAAGCATCGTGTTAAGCAGTCAAGTGTTAGGAAAAAGTCAGATTATTTCGATTAGCGATGATGGTCTAGGTATCCCAGAGACAGCAAGGCATTGGCTGATGCAGCCGGGTGCGCGCTTAGACGAAAGTCAACCAGGTCAAGGACTTGGTTTAGCAACGGTGAAAAAACTTTTACAAGGTTATGGAGGTAGTTTGCAGATTGACCCGCCACCGGGCGGGCGATTACGGGTGGTTTTTTATCAAGATTAAGCAGAAATGAACCTGCTTAACCAAAAACTTTTTTAATTACTATGTTAGGCAGCCTATTGAGTAAAATTAAATAAAAATTTTAATGCTCTTGCTCATCATTTTTTGGTGCCACATAGCCTTCCGGGGTTTTGGCACCGCCGGTCAGTAAAAACTTCTCCATTTCTTCTTCCAAAAACTTCCGCGCCCGCGGTTCAATCGGGGTTAGGCGATATTCATTGATAAGCATGGTCTGATGTTTCAACCAGGCTTGCCAGGCTTCTTTACTAATATTTTCATAGATTTTTTTACCTAATTCACCTGGATAGGGTGGAAAATCTAAACCTGGTGCATTTTTTTGCAATTTGACACAGAAGACTTCTCTCGACATCACTTTTCCCCTTATATTACAGTTAATTGATAAAATAATTTAAGCAAACGCTTTACTTAAAGTTTCCGTTAATTTGGTTATCGGTGCTGGCATGGCTTGCGGCCAAGCGGTAGCGCTAAACCATTGTAAACTTAGCTCTTGTACTAAGCCTGGCAGTGCATCTTTCGGCAGGGTAAAGACTAAAGGCTTTAGCCACAAGCGAAAATGGGTGAAATCATGGCGAATTTCTGGCAAGGGATTGGGATGCCGCAGCGCTTTATTTGCAAAAACCGGATAGGGCGATTGCTGAAACCATTGCGCAAGTAACGTTTCCTCTTCGGCTGGCGTTGGTAACGCTTTGAAAAATAACAAAGGAAATGACCATAAATTTGACCAAATACCGACTGGCGGACGTTTTTCCAACAACCACTGCGCAGACTTAGCCTCCTGAAGCAATAGCAACAATGCCCAACGCTCAGGACGCAACGGTTTGTTTTTCTTGGCGGGAATTTCCTGCACCCGACCTTGCGCCTGCGCTTGACACGTTGCCGCCAACGGGCAGAGCAAACAGGTTGGCTGTTTGGGACGGCACACCGTAGCACCTAAATCCATCAAGGCTTGGGTGTAATCCGCCAGGCGGGTTTCCGGCAATAAATTTTCCGCCAGCGGCCATAATTCGGCTTCTTTGGCGTGCGGCAAAGCATAAAAACGCTGCAACACCCGCTTGACATTGGCATCCAAAATCGCCGCCTTGCTGCCGAAACTCTGAGCGATAATCGCCGCCGCCGTCGAGCGACCAACCCCAGGAAGCGCCTGCCAACCGTCAAGGGTTTTTGGAAAATCACCGAGCAAAACAATTTCTTGTGCAGCGAGATGCAAATTTCTTGCCCGTTGATAATAACCAAGTCCAGCCCAGAGATTCAAAACCGCTTCATTGTCGGCTGCCGCCAAAGTTTGCACATCCGGGAAAACCGTCATAAAGCGTTCAAAATACGGGATAACTGTCGTCACCTGCGTTTGTTGTAGCATGATTTCTGACAGCCAGACCCGATACGGGGTACGCGGTTTTTGCCACGGTAAGTCGTGGCGGCCAAATTGATCAAACCAGGTCAAGAGCAGGTGGGAAAAATCGCTGGCGGTTGCCTGTGGTGCAGATAGCACATTTGGCGCAGCAACGATAGCAGGACTTGACCCACGCTCAGAAAATTCCAATGAAAACTCCTTCAACAGCGCTGCGGCTTGGATGATAAAGGCAGAGGCATAAAAATTTTGCGTAGCAAGCAGACATTACAGTTTAGAAACAAAAGTTTGCCCTTGATTGTCTCGCACCAACCGTACCCGTTCGCCAACCATAAATTGCTGTTCCTGTCCTTGCACCACCACCATTTCTCGGCCATCCAGCAAACGCAAACTGATTTCATAGACCGGCACTTTGCTTTGCTGCCGCTCAACTTCATTGCCGACTAAACCCCCAATCACCACCCCGGCTAAACCAGCGGCAACCTGTTCTGTGGTACCACCGCCAAACTGTGCGCCAGCCACGCCGCCTAATAATGCACCGCCGCTGCTGCCAACGCCTTCTAAATCACGATCAATAGTCAGCGCTTTCATACCCGTAACCACAGCATATTGCACGCTATAGGCTTGATTTAAATTAGAACTGCGGTAAGTGCTGGGCGACTGTGGGGTGCTGCATCCGAATGCAAAAATACTCAAGGCAATAAATAATAAAATCAATAACCAGCGCATAAGCACCTCATTGCAAGATCAAAATGAAGGAAATAAAAAACACGGCCAAAAAAGAAGATAAGTCCTTGACCGCGTCCTAAGCCTACACAGAAGGCGGAAAGCCGCAAAGCAAAAAATTATGAACGGCTGGCAATGCTCATAAAAACAAGCTGCTGCCGGTCATTTCCTGGGGCTTGGCAATGTTCAGCAAATCTAAAACCGTTGGCGCAATATCCACTAACGTCCCGCCAGTAGTAAACATTTTTGGCTGATCACTGACCAATAAACAAGGTACAGGGTAAATCGTATGTTGGGTATGCGGTTGTTTGGTAATGGGATCAACCATTTCTTCACAATTGCCATGATCCGCTGTCAATAACACCGGCATCCCCTGCGCTTGTGCGGCTTTCAGCACCCGCGTCACTTCTTTATCTAAAGTTTCCACGGCGGCGATCACCGCTTCAGGCACCGCCGTATGGCCGACCATATCACCGTTGGCGAAATTCACCACGATAAAGCCATATTTGCCACTCTCAATAGCGGCAATCGTCGCCTCGGCCACGGCAGCAGCGCTCATTTCTGGTTTCAAATCATAGGTGGCGACTTCTTTGGGCGAAGGAATCAAAGCGCGATCTTCCAAAGGATAGGCTGCTTCCTTGCCGCCATTAAAAAAGAAGGTGACATGCGCGTATTTTTCGGTTTCGGCACAATGAAATTGCGCCAAACCAGCTTGACTGATCACCTCTGCCAAACAAGTTTTTGGCCGCTCCGGTTGAAAAGCCACCGGCAAGGCCAAAGAGGGGTCGTATTCGGTCATGGTGGTGATGATCACCGGCCGATACGCGCCACGGTCAAAGGCTTCAAAAGCGCCTGCACTCAAGGCTTGCGTTAATTGCCGTGGCCGGTCATTGCGAAAATTATAAAAAATCACCGCATCATCGGCGGCGATGGCTTCCGCGCCAGGAAAGACAAAAGGTTTAATAAATTCATCGGTTTCGCCACGCGCATAAGCGATGTCCACCGCTGTCATAATGTCATCGGCAGGCTCGCCTTGTTGTTCAACCAAGGCCTGGAAAGCCAATTGCGTCCGCGCCCAGCGTTTATCGCGATCCATGGCATAAAAACGGCCAAGCAAGGTCGCAAATACGCCACCAGCGCGCTGCATCGCTGGCATCACCGCATCCAGATACTTTTTCGCCGATTGCGGCGCGGTATCCCGACCATCACTTATCACATGCAGCATCGGTTTAACGCCTTGACGATAACAAAGATCAAGCAAAGCAATGACATGCTGAACATGACTATGCACGCCACCATCGGAAAGCAGTCCCAAAAGATGTAAGGGTCGCTGCCGCGCTTTCGCCTGTTCCACGGCGCGTAATAACACCGGATTCTCAAAAAAACTGCCATCGGCGATAGCATCGTCAATGCGTACCAAATCCTGGCGGATGATGCTGCCACAACCCAAGGTCAGATGCCCCACTTCCGAATTGCCCATCTGGCCTTTGGGTAAACCGACGGCATGGCCAGAAGCATCGAGGGTGGTGTGCGGAAAATTGGCGAAATAGTCATCGAAATTCGGCGTTTTTGCCAAAGCAATCGCATTATTAGCCTTGCCGGGATTAACACCAAAACCATCCAAAATAATCAACACCACAGCAGAATTTGCTCCTGAATGCTGCATAAAGACTCCTTTATTTTCAAAGATAAAAAAATCCAGCCGCCAGCGCGCTAAGCGTCGGCATAACTAGCGACGGCGAGTATAACAAAAAGCAATTTTCTTGCCGGAAAGAAAAAAACCGCTCACTAACGATAATTTTCAATGAAAGCTCGCATCAGGAGGCAGCAGCGGTCTTGGCTTGCATGATTTTCAGTGCCGCCAATGCCTGAAGCCGACTGGCCGCCAAGTCCACAAGCGGCGGCGGATAGTCTAACGGCGGCTTGGCTGCTAACCATGGCGCGTGACGAAATTTTGCTTTCAACGGTGCTAGTTCCGGCAAATAACGCGCAATATATTCCCCGTCGGGGTCAAATTTTTCCGCCTGCAATACTGGATTAAAAATCCGAAAATACGGTGCCGCATCGGCACCGCAACCAGCGACCCACTGCCAACCCAAGGTATTGTTTGCCAAATCAAAATCGAGCAGTGTTTTGGCAAACCAGGTAGCACCGAGCTGCCAGGGTAATAATAAATTTTTGACCAAAAATGACCCCACCACCATCCGCAAACGATTATGCAGCCGACCTTCCTGCCACAATTGCCGCATTCCTGCGTCCACCAACGGAATGCCGGTTTGACCTTTTTGCCAGGCTTCCAGGAACAGTGGATTGTTTTGCCAAGGAAAATTTTGAAATCGCGCATCTAAAGGCAAAGCTTTGGTATGCGGAAAATGATAGAGCAAATGATAGGCAAATTCCCGCCAAAAAAGCTGACGTAAAAACGGTTCGGACTGTGGAATTTTTTGATAAAAATAAAAGACTTCGCGCACACTCAACCGACCCAAAGCCAAAGCTGCCGAGAATCCCGATGTCGCTGCCAAGGCTGGATAATCACGATGCTGTGCATAATCAGCAACTTTTTCTGCAAAATCCTGCTGTTGCTTTAAAAAGGCAGAGGCATAAAAAGCATCGGCAAGTCCTGACCACAAGCGTTTTTGCCAAGTCATCTGTTGCGAAAACTGCTCCCAGTGCAGCGGCATCACTTCTGCCGTCACTTCTGAAGTAACCGCTACAGGCAAGGGCGGTAAATTTTTTGGCGTACTTAATAGACTTCCTATTTTTTCAAGCGGTTGTGCTTTATAAAAGGCTGTAAATACCCGATACGGTGTTCCATCTTTTTTTAAGTGCTCCCAAGGTTCTAAAAACAATTGTCCGGGAAAACTGCTCACACGGCATCCCGATGCTTTCAGAAGTTCTTTTAATTTTTTATCTAAATCAATGCCTTCTGGCGTATAACGCCGCGTCCAGCACAGTTCAGCCAAGGCATAACTTTGCACAATTTTGGGCAAAATAATTTCAGCATCGCCTTGAAAAAGATATAAATCACTCCCTAAGGCGCGCAGGTCAGCACGCAAGGCTTGCAAGGCTGCGTACCAGGCTAGACTTGCGGCGCTGGCAAAAGTGAAATTTTTAGGAAAAATAGAGAATGGTAACAAGCTGTTGGCGTTAAGACTTGCCGTTACAGCCGGATGATCGCTTAGGCGTAAGTCGTGGCGGAACCACAGTCCTACCCGCATTTTTACCTCTTGATGCCGATGAAAAAATAGAAGCCTAGTCGAAGCCCCAGGCTTTGTCTAAGGGGATAAAGCTTTCAAGGGTTGACGACAATGGACGAACAAAATAAAAACGCGATATAGCCTTGCCAACATTTTTAACCAGTAAAGGAAAAAACTTATGAATATCGCTGATTTGCGTCGCGATTATCGTCAAGCGCGTTTAGAACAGGAAGATTTAGCTAACAATCCATTGGTACAATTTGAAAAATGGTTCCAAGAGGCGCTAAACGCCGAACTTTTAGAAGCCAATGCCATGATTTTAGCCACGGTGGATGATCATTTTGGCACTGATCTGCGCACGGTGTTATTAAAAGATTTAAGCAATGGCTTCATTTTTTTCACGAATTATCAAAGTCATAAAGGCGAACAACTGGCCAAAGACCCACGCGCCAGCTTGTTATTTTTATGGCTGCCGTTGGAACGTCAAGTCAAAATTCAGGGTAAAGTTGAAAAAATTTCAGCGGCGGAAAGTCTTGACTACTTCCACAGCCGACCGCGTGGCAGTCAAATTGGCGCCTGGAGCTCTCCGCAAAGTCAGGTAATTTCTGACCGTAGTGTTTTGATAGAAAAAGAAAAATTTTATGAACAGCAATTCCCTGAACAAGTCCCGCTGCCGGATTTTTGGGGTGGTTTTCGTTTATTGCCAGAACATTTTGAATTTTGGCAAGGGCGCAGCAATCGCTTACATGATCGCTTTATTTATCAAAAATTTAGCAGTGAATGGGAGATCAAACGCTTGGCACCTTGATCTAAATTTTTCATAGTTAATTATTTTATAAAATTTTTATTTTCTAAATAAAAATCATAAAAGCCAAATATAAAAGACTTTTGACACTTTTTGGCGAAAAGTCCGCTGATTTTTTTACTCTAATCAAATTTCTCTTAAAAAAATTCTCTGTGCTATTGCAAAGCCTTCTCAAGATAACTAAGGTCAAACGGTCAACAGCCTAATTCCTATTTTATATCTTAACCTGTTTATCCGTTTGACATATTTTTTCTTTTGGAGATCAATAGCATGGCGCATATTGTTGTAGTTGGTGCAGGTGTTGGCGGTTTGCCAGTGGCCTATGATTTGCGTAAGCATCTGGGTAAAGCGCATAAAGTCACGGTAGTGTCTAATGTGGCTGACTTTACTTTTACGCCGTCAAATCCGTGGGTTGGCGTGGGTTGGCGCAAACGCAAAGATGTTGCTATTCCACTGGCACCGATTTTGAAACGTAAAAAAATTCACTTTATTCAGCAAGCACTGACCGCCTTGCATCCCAATGAAAATAAACTGACGTTGGCCAATGGCGAAGACTTAAACTATGATTATTTAGTCTTAGCCACCGGCCCAAAATTGGCTTTTGATGATGTCGAGGGGTTGGGTCCCAATGGTCATACGGTGTCGGTTTGCACCACCGATCACGCTGAACATGCCTTTGAAAAATGGAAGGAATTTTGCAAAGACCCAGGCCATATTGTCGTTGGTGCAGTGCAACGCGCCTCTTGTTACGGTCCGGCCTATGAACATGCCATGATCATGGATACCGACTTGCGTCGGCGCAAAATTCGCAAAGATGTGCCAATGACTTTTGTCACTTCCGAGCCTTACATTGGCCATTTGGGTTTAGGTGGCGTGGGTGATTCCAAAGGCATGTTGGAATCGGAGATGCGGCAACGCCATATCAATTGGATTTGCAATGCCAAAGTCACCAAAATTACTGAAGAAACAATGTATGTGGATGAACATGATATGCAAGGCAATGTCATTCAAAAACATGAACTTCCTTTCAAATACAGCATGATGCTGCCGGCTTTCAAAGGTATTGATCCGGTGATGGCCGTCGGCGAAGACCTGGTGAATCCAGGGGGCTTTGTCAAGGTTGATGGCTTTAATCGCAATCCAAAATGGCACAATGTCTATGCGATAGGCGTGGGCATTGCCATTCCACCCTTTGAAAAAACGCCGGTTCCGGTCGGTGTACCTAAAACCGGTTTGATGATTGAAGGCATGGGTACAGCGGTTTGCCATAACATTGAAAATGCGATCAAAGGCATGGAACCGGAAGAACAAGCCACTTGGAATACCATTTGTTTAGCGGACTTAGGCGACAGTGGCGCGGCTTTTGTTGCACTGCCCCAAATTCCACCGCGTAACTTAACCTGGACGGCTAAAGGTGGTTGGGTACATTTGGCCAAAATCGCTTTTGAAAAGTATTTTATTCACAATATGAAAACCGGTAATCCTGAGCCGGTGTATCAAAAATACATGATGAAATTATTAGGTATCAATCGCTTAAAATCCGAAAAAAATTAACTTGCTTCTTCACGCCTGCCTAAATAATTTGCAGGCGTTTTTCACGCTTAATCCAACCAAAGATCCGCCAATTCCAAAGCCACTGCGGCAAAAGGCTTGACGGCGACGGCAACCGCGCCTTGCCATTTTCCTAAAACGCTCCATTCACCTGCAACTAATTCAAAGGCTTCTAAAGTCTTTTCCTGTGGATCCACCAGCCAGACAAAAGGCACTTGGTATTTGGCATACAAAGGCATTTTGATCTCCCGATCTTTGCTGGCCGTTGCCGGCGATAAAATTTCGCATAACCAATCCGGTACAACGGTAAAGCGATGCGATTCAGGAATTTTTGGCATTCGCTCCCGCCGCCAACCGGCCAAATCTGGTACAGCAACTTCTTGATTAAGCATGAAATGCACTTCCGGTTCCATTAAAATCCACCAACCGCCCGGGCCACCCACGCCATCATCAAAGGGGGTGCCAAGACGACGTGATAAAACACTTTCTGAACGCGCATGACGGCCACTTGGACGCGGCATGGTGTGAAGTTGTCCGGCTAAAATCTCACCAGTAAGGCTGATCGGCAATTGCTCAAGTTGTTGATATAAATCAAATTTTAATTGTGCATTCATCGTGTCGTTCGCTATAAAAATTACCGTAACAATTTGATCTTGGCTTATAAATTCCAGGTTTCTGAATGCATTGATAGCTAATAATTTTTTAGCCAAAGCAGTAAGTTAATCCAACCAAAGATCCGCCAATTCCAAAGCCACTGCGGCAAAAGGCTTGACGGCGACGGCAACCGCGCCTTGCCATTTTCCTAAAACGCTCCATTCACCTGCAACTAATTCAAAGGCTTCTAAAGTCTTTTCCTGTGGATCCACCAGCCAGACAAAAGGCACTTGGTATTTGGCATACAAAGGCATTTTGATCTCCCGATCTTTGCTGGCCGTTGCCGGCGATAAAATTTCGCATAACCAATCCGGTACAACGGTAAAGCGATGCGATTCAGGAATTTTTGGCATTCGCTCCCGCCGCCAACCGGCCAAATCTGGTACAGCAACTTCTTGATTAAGCATGAAATGCACTTCCGGTTCCATTAAAATCCACCAACCGCCCGGGCCGTCACGGCCACGATCAAAGGGATTGTATAAACTTCCTTGTAAGGCCGATTCTGAACGCGCATGACGGCCACTCGGTCGCGGCATAGTGTGAAGTTGTCCGGCTAAAAGCTCACCAGTAAGGTTGATCGGTAATTGCTCAAGTTGCTGATATAAATCAAATTTTAATTGTGCATTCATCGTGTCGTTCGCTGCAAAAATTACCGTAAAAAGGCTATCTTGGCCGATAAAGAGAAAGTTCCCAACACCGCGCTCGCCAAGTATTTTCTAAGCTAGACCGACAAGTCTAGTTTTGCTAGGGTAGCCGCGTTTTTCCCGCCTCTCTTGTTTTTTCCATATCCTCCATAGGAACCTGTTATGAAAGGGAAAGTGATCAGCACTTTTTTTTGGACTTTCGTGAGCGTTGCGCTGGTTTTAACCGGCATCTTTGGCTATAAAGCCTTTGGCAACTATATGATGAATCAATACTTTGACACCTTCAGCCCACCACCGGTCAGCGTCAGCGTGGCACAAGTCAAAGGTTATTCTTGGTTGCCGGAAGAAGAAGCTATCGGCAGTTTACGCGCCAGCCAGGAAACGCCAATTGCCAGTGAAAGCGCTGGCTTAGTCACCAAAGTGCATTTTGCTTCCGGCGATTCCGTCAAAGCCGGTCAGGTCTTGCTTGAATTAGATCGCGCTTTAGAAGAAAAGGAACTCCAAGGACTTCTCGCACAAGCCGATTTAAGCCGCTTAAACTTTACCCGCCAAAATGACTTAAACACTAAGAATCTCAATGCCAAAGCGAATCTGGATGCAGCCCGCGCCGAAGTCAAAGTTCTGGAAGCACAAGTCGCCACCCAGCGTCAACGTATTGCCCAAAAAACCATTTTGGCACCTTTTGACGGCGTTTTGGGCTTGCGGGATGTGCATCCAGGTGCCTATCTCAATCCAGGTCAGGCCATCGTTACCTTGCAAAAACTTGATCCGATTGAAGTTGAGTTTAACCTAAATGAGCAATCCTTAACTAAAGTTCAGTTAAATCAAGAAGTAAAAATTGAGTTAGTGGCATTTCCCGATGAAGTTTTTTCGGGTCGGATTATCGCCATAAATAACACCTTAGACACCGAAAGCCGCACCTTGGCCTTGCGTGGCGAAATCAGCAATGCTGATTTACGCTTAAAACCCGGCATGTTTGCACGCATCCAGGTGCAAGGCAGGCAAGCGCGCGCGGTTTTGGCAGTGCCATTTTTGGCGATTACCTATAACCCTTATGGCAACTTTGTCTATGTTATTCAAGAAGAAGGCGAAAATAAAACTGTTGAACGACGTTTTGTCAAAACCGGCGAGCAGCGTGATGACTGGGTGGAAGTGACGGAAGGTTTAAGCGAAAACGATTGGGTAGTGGTAGCTGGCCAATTGCGTTTAGGCAATGGTTCAAGCGTGACGATTGATGATCGTCTTGATCCTTTAGCTATTCAAAAATTAAGCCGCTAAGCCAATAAAACAAGGTGAAACATGACTGATTTATTTATTAAAAAACCGATTCTAGCTATTGTTGTCAGTGCCTTGATTTTTCTTTTTGGTTTGCAGTCGTTATTAACCTTAACCGTGCGCCAATATCCTGAATTGATTAACACCGTGATAACTGTAACAACGGTATATCCAGGTGCCGATGCAGGTTTAATCAAGGGCTTTATCACCGCACCGATGCAACGTGCTATTGCGGCGGCGGAAGGGGTGGAATATCTCACCGCTACTTCTAGCCAAAATGTCAGCGTCGTCAGAGCACATATCACCCTAGGCTATGATCCCAATGATGCCATTACCCAAGTCATGGCCAAGGTTGCTGAGGTGCGCGGCGAATTGCCTGAAGAAGCGCAAGAGCCGGTGATCACTCAAGAAACCGGCGATACGATTGCATTAATGTACATGAGTTTTTACAGTGAAATTTTAAGCTCGCAACAGATCACCGATTATTTGCTGCGCGTTGTTCAACCACAATTAGAAACCCTCGATGGGGTTTCGCAAGCAGAAATTCTTGGCGGGCAAACCTTCGCGGTGCGGATTTGGTTAGACCCTAACCGCTTGGCGGCCTTTGGTTTATCGGCCACCGATGTCGCACAGGCATTACAAGCCAATAATTATCTGGCCGCCATTGGCAATAGTAAAAGTGTCAATCAAGCCATCGCTATTCGTATCAATACCGACTTACAAGACCCTGAGGCTTTTCAAAATCTTATCATCAAAAGTGATGATACGCGCTTGGTGCGACTCGCCGATGTCGCCACGGTAGAACTTGGATCAGAAAGCTATGATTCCACAGTAATTTTTAATGGCAAAAGAGCCACCTTTATCGGCATCAAAGGCACGGCGGAAGCCAATCCCGTCACCGTGATTGAAAATGTGCGTAATGCTTTACCGGCTTTAGCCAAAGAATTACCTAAGGGTTTGGAAATGAAGGTGGTTTATGATGGCACGCTCTATATTAAAGAAGCAATTAAAGAAGTGATTAAGACCTTAATCGAAGCGCTGGTCATTGTGGTGCTGGTGATTTTGCTGTTTTTGGGGTCGTTTCGTACCACCATTATTCCGGCGATCACCATTCCTTTATCGCTCGTTGGCGCGGCCACTTTAATGCTCCTCATGGGTTTTACCTTGAATTTATTGACTTTGTTAGCTTTGGTTTTGGCCATCGGTTTGGTAGTAGATGATGCGATTATCGTCGTGGAAAACGTCTATCGGCATATTGAAGAAGGCATGAAACCCATTGATGCCGCTTTCAAAGGTGCGCGGGAATTATTGATGCCGATCATCAGCATGACCTTAACCTTGGTGGCAGTCTTTGTACCGATAGGTTTTATTGGTGGCATCACTGGCACCTTATTTGTTGAATTTGCTTATACTTTGGCGGCAGCCGTAGTGATTTCCGGCATTGTTGCCTTAACTTTATCTCCGATGATGGCCTCACGTTTATTGCAACCGCATCAGTCCACTGGCTTAATTCATTTTGTAGATCAGCAGTTTAGTCGTTTAGAACGGAGTTATCGGCAAAGTTTACATAAAAGTCTCAATCATCAGGCCAGTGTTGCTTTGGTAGCGCTGGGAGCATTGGGAAGCATCTATTTTCTTTACACTTCTACGCAAAACGAACTCGCACCAACCGAGGATCAAGGCATCTTATTTTCTATCGCGACCGGACCCAATACCGCCACCGCTGATTATATGTATGCCTATAGCACCTTGATGAATGCCGCCTATGAAAGTTTTCCTGAGACCAGTGATTATTTTATTGTCAATGGTGCAGGAGCGGCAAACAGCACCTTTTCCGGCATGATTTTTAAGCCTTGGGAAGAGCGCGAACGCAGCCAAGCAGCCGTTTTGCCGGAGCTGGATGCAGCTTTGGCGAGTATTCCAGGTTTGCAAACGGTTACTTTTCCGCTACCGGCTTTACCTGGTGGCGGCACCGGCCTACCGATTGAATTTGTCTTAGTTTCCAATGCCGATTATCTTTTGTTAGATACCTTAAAAGATGAACTGGTGCAAAAAGCCAATCAAAGCGGTCTTTTTATTTTCCTAGACAGTGACTTACGCTTAGATAAACCGCAGTGGAAAATCACCGTGGATCGCGAAAAAGCCGCGAGCTTGGGGCTATCCATGCGAGATATTGGCAATGCTTTAGCCGTAGCTTTAGGCGGTAATTATATCAACCGCTTTAATTATGCCGAACGCGCTTACGAAGTTATCCCCGACACCGCACGCGAATATCGGCAAGCACCCGATTTAATTGCCAATTATCAATTGCCACTGCCACGCGGCGGCAGCATTCCTTTAGCCAGTTTAATCGCCATTGATCAAGAAGTCACACCCAATACTTTATATCAATTTCAACAATTAAATTCTGTTACTTTACAAGGCGTTATGCGGCCAGGGGTAAGCCTCGGTGATGCCTTAACCTATCTGCAAAATGAGGCCGAAAAAGTCTTACCACCTGGGGTTCGGGTGGATTACGCCGGACAGTCACGGCAATTCATGAGTGAAGACAATAAACTTCTTTTTGCCTTTATTTTTGCCATCATGGTGATTTATTTGGCTTTAGCCGCACAATTTGAAAGCCTGCGTGATCCGTTGATTATTTTAATTACCGTACCGATGTCCATTTTTGGCGCATTATTGTTTTTATCCTTGGGCTTGGGGACGATCAATATCTACACGCAAATCGGCTTAGTCACCTTGATTGGCTTGATCAGCAAACACGGCATTTTGATGGTGGAATTTGCCAATCGCCTGCAAGAAGAAGGACATAGCAAACGCCAAGCTATTGAAATGGCAGCAAGTATTCGTCTGAGGCCGATCCTAATGACCACTGCCGCGACGGTACTTGGGGTGTTACCTTTGCTCTTGGCCGAGGGACCGGGTGCGGCGGCGCGTTTTGCCATGGGCTTGGTGATCGCTTCGGGCATGACCGTCGGGACTTTGTTTACGCTTTTTATCTTGCCAACCGTTTATCTTTGGTTAGGCAAAAATCATCAATTGCTCAAAAAGTCTTCTTAAAATCTTCTTGATTTTATTTAGGCAATATGGAGAGACAGCAGCGCTTTTTCGCTCTGCTGTTATTCTTGCGGGTTAGCGATGATTAAACGCTCTACGCGATAAGCGACAGGTGGGCTTTGACTATAATCAGCAGTAATACGTAATTTATCAAATAAAGCAATATCTTCTAAAGAGAAATCGCGTTTCTCTAAAACGGCATCTTGCAATAAAGCTGTTTTATCAACCAAAAAGTTGGTTCCTGCTAAAACCAGGTTTTGCTCACCGCGTGCTTCCACAATGCCGGTTATGGGAAAGATCAAATTACTTTGCCGCGTTAAAAGCGTTGCTTCAACGAGTAAGGCATCGCGTTGTACCCCCTCAATACGAACAAAGTCCCCCACTTTCAAAGGCCGACTCAAAATAAGCGCTGCTGGCAAAAGAATCGTGTTGGAGCGCACCTGGATGCGTTTTGCAACACCATCGGCAGAAACTTCTAAAGTATCAATAGTGCCATAAAGGGTTCTTGCTAAACCAATCGGAAAAGTTTCACTGTCGGCCAGCAAGGTAATGCTATTGGCCTGAATTAAACCATTATTTTTTATGCCAAAAACTTGGACTTTTTGACCCAACATCAACGCCTGCGGTACGAAAGTTGCCTGACTATAATCAATAAGTTGGCCTGGCAAGTTGAGCAGTTTCGCAGCTACATCAATCGCCAACACCTCGCCAACGAGGTTGACCACATTGGGCGCGGGGGATTCGGCATCGGCAGGGATGACGGCAAGATAACTGGCACGAATTTGCCTAGCAGTGCTACGCACCCCATTAACGCTGACTTTTTGACCAACCGATAAATTATAAAAACCGCCAGAAGAAAAAATCGTCAGCGGTGAAACGAAAATTTCCTGACCGGCAACTTTAAATATATTTACATTGAAATCAATTTCTTGAATAGCTCCCTCAACCAAATAATCCACGCTTAAGGCTTGCAAAACATTATCCTCTGTCGCCAGGAAATCTACGACCATACCCACGGCTAAAGTAGAGATTTCGGCTGGCGAGCCGTTAATGGTTAAAGCAACATTAGCCGTTTCATAACGTTGGCCATCTATCACCACGCTGCCAAAACCGGTGACGATGCCGGTTCCACCAATGCCGCCACCGGCCAGATTGAATACTTCCCCACAGCCCAGAAAGGCAGACAATAAAGCGAATAAAAGAACTAGCCGGTAAAAAATATTTTTTATAATCATGATGGGAAATGATGAGAAATAAAGCGTTTTCATTTAATAAATTTAAGTAATGTCTTTATCAGTGGCGGGCGGCGATGGGGTATCAGCATCCGATGAAAAATAATAAATCCCAACGCCAAGCCGTTTTACTGCTTTTGCCGCTTGACTGGCATCACCGCGGGTATCGAGATCATATTTCGCCAGCAAGGCATTCATATCTTCCAAAGCCTGCTGTGCCATTGCCGCTAAGGCTTTCTGTAATAACGGCACATCACTGCTGGGAATGGCATCATAAGCCACCCGTCGTTGAAAATATGCTTCTTGGGGATAGGCCAAATTATGCTGCAAGGTTTCCAGAAGATCGGCGACCGACTCGCCCACCAAATAAAAACTGGCTGCATCATTGGCGTAAGGAACATAAGCACGCACCTTGAGATGCAAAAATCCTTGTTCGTCTTCGGCAACGGCATGAATAAAGAATAGCTCGTCTAAGATCGCCCGCGCCGGAATATCGCCACTGTACAGGCGCACTAACTCGGAAAAACTGGGAATCTCACCCTGAAAAGGCAAAGCAAGTGGCTGATTGTTTTCACTAAAACGCGGATCGCGAATCCAGGCTGAAATCACCCGCGCAGCACGGTTAAAACTTTGCTGGCCAGCATCAGAAAAATCGTCGGGAGCCAAACTTTTCAGCCGCTGCACCTCTTTGCGTGTCAAACCGGTGATAGTTGCGATACGCGCAATGGTATTTTTTTTCCCTGGTAAGCCAAAATCCTGTTCTGCCACCTCGACATAGACCTTTTTCATGACTTCTGCCAAATCACCAAAAGCAAAGCCATTGCGCAATAATAGGCGCACTAATGGCCGCAATAGGCGCAACAATGCCTTGGCAATAGCAGAAACGGAGGTTGTTTGTTCAGAGGGCAGCATAATAAACTTATAACCAGTATGTTGAAATTCTATTAGATATTGATAAAGCTGTACGGGATTTATTTCCCACAGGCGGGCATTGTCTCGGTTCCTCGTGCTTTTGGCAAGCGTATCGCACAATTTTCCTTCATGATTCACCAATAAACGACAAAAACTGGCAGCGCAGCAAGCACTGCTCGCACTCGATACTACTGTATCTTTCCGCCGCCTGTGTTATGTTTTTCCCAGTTTTCTCTCTATTATCTTGCTTTTTTTGAGCGCTATCTTTGAATAAGTTATAAGCATTTATGTTAAGCGAACGCGAAAAACGTCGAACCTTTGCCATTATTTCGCATCCCGATGCCGGCAAAACCACCCTGACCGAAAAATTATTGTTATTTGGCGGTGCCATTCAATTGGCCGGCACGGTCAAGGGGCGCAAGTCCAACCGTCATGCTAAATCCGATTGGATGGAACTTGAAAAACAACGGGGAATTTCCGTGACTTCCGCCGTGATGCAATTTCCTTATCGCGAACGCATTGTCAATCTCTTAGACACACCAGGCCACGAAGATTTTTCCGAAGATACCTATCGGGTTTTAACCGCCGTGGACTCGGCCTTGATGGTGATTGACGTGGCCAAAGGCGTGGAAGAACGCACGATTAAACTCATGGAAGTCTGCCGCCTGCGACAAACGCCGATTTTTACTTTTATCAATAAACTGGATCGCGAAGGCCGCGATCCTTTGGAATTATTAGATGAGGTCGAGTCAGTCTTAAAAATTCGTTGTGCACCAGTGACCTATCCCATTGGCATGGGGCATAACTTCAAAGGCATCTATCATCTGTATGAAGATGCGCTTTATCTTTTTGAGAAAGGCCGTAATGCTGAAATGCAACAAGCGGAACGCATTGAAGGCATTGATAACCCAGAAGTTGATTTAAGGCTAGAGAGCCAAGCCGATGAGCTACGCGAAGCGGTTGCATTGGTGCGCGGTGCCAGTGCTAGTTTTGAGCCGGCTGCCTATTTACGCGGTGAAATCACACCGGTATTTTTTGGTTCAGCCATCAGCAACTTTGGCGTACAACAGCTTTTGGATGGCTTTATTGAGTTTGCGCCAGCGCCTTTGCCGCGTCAGGCAAAAGAACGCCAAGTCGTACCAAACGAAGAAAAATTCAGCGGTTTTGTCTTCAAAATTCAAGCGAATATGGACCCCGCACATCGGGATCGTATCGCTTTTGTGCGGATTTGTTCGGGGGTATTTAACAAAGGCATGAAAGTGCAACATGTACGCTTAAATCGGGAGATGAAATGGCCAGATGCCTTAACCTTTATGGCCTCGGAGCGTGAACATGTTGAACAAGCCTATGCTGGTGATATTATTGGCATTCACAACCACGGCACCTTACGCATCGGCGACAGTTTTAGTGAAGGAGAAAACCTGCAATTTCAAGGCATTCCACATTTTGCACCTGAGTTATTTCGTCGCGCTATGCTCAAAGACCCCTTGCGCTTAAAAGCCTTGCAAAAAGGCTTGCAACAACTCTGCGAAGAAGGCGCCACCCAGCTTTACAAACCAATGCAAAGCAATGATTTAATTCTCGGTGCCGTTGGTATTTTGCAATTTGATGTGGTGGCCTTTCGCCTGCGCGATGAATATGGTGTGGAATGTCAATTTGAAACGGTGAATATCCACACCGCACGTTGGTTACAGGCCAAAGATGAAAAAACTTTGGCAACCTTCATCGAAAAATATGCCGGACAACTGGCCTATGATCATGCTGATACCTTGGTTTATCTTGCGCCGAGTCGAGTGAATTTACAGATGGCGATAGAAAAAAATCCTGATATTACCTTTTCGGCTATCCGTGATATTTAAGCCGCAATTTAAGCTGTGATATTTTAAGTTAGGAAAAGCGCATGAGCGATTTACTGAAAGCCTTAAAACAAGCCGGTGTGGTCAACAACAAGCAAGCCCGCCGCGCCAGCCACGAAAAACATCAGGCCAAACGCCGCGGCGAAGATGACATCAACCGCGATGCCAAACGCCTAGCTGAAGAAGCGGCCATGCTACAAAAAAGCAAGACCGAAGCGGCACAAAAAAATCTTCAGGCACAAAAGCAACGGCAAGAACGCCTCGCGCAATTGGAAGACCTGCTTGAGAGCCATGCTTTGCCAGCAGAACGCAGCGAAGTCAGTTATTTTTATCAAATTGGTCAGCGCATTAAAGAACTTGCCGTCAGCCGTCAACGGGCAAAACAATTAAGCGAAGGCCGTTTAGCAATCATTTATTGGCAAGAAGAAACCCTGATTGTAACCAAGGAAACTTATCAAAAGTCTTCATTTTTAGCCAAGGAAATTATTGACTTACCAGCAGTCTGGCATGACCCAAGCCAGGAGTCAAACGATGGCTACTGACGACATCCCAATGCCACAAACAACTGAAGCTGACGACCATTGGGAAGATTGTCCAAGCATTGTTGGCAAACTCAGTTGGGCGGCGGAAAAAGTCATTGATAAGTTGCAAAAAGCTGGCTTCAAAGCCTATCTCGTCGGCGGCGGGGTTCGGGATTTATTACTGCGCCGCCAACCAAAAGACTTTGATATTGTGAGCGATGCTCGGCCTGAAGAAATCCGGCGACTGTTTCGCAATAGCCGCTTGATCGGTCGGCGATTTCCCATCGTTCATGTTTTTTTTGACAAGGAAATCATTGAAGTTTCTACTTTTCGCGCTTTGGATGGCGGACGGCGCAGTGTCTCAGGACTGTTATTGCAAGATCGCGATTACGGCAATATCGAAGAAGATGTTTTGCGTCGTGATTTTACTGTTAATGCTTTGTACTTTGATCCGCAGGCTAACTGCATTTTAGATTATGTCAATGGTATCGAAGACTTGCGTGCAAAACGTTTAGTGATGATCGGCAATCCTGAAGAACGTTATCGGGAAGACCCCGTGCGAATACTGCGTGCCATGCGTTTTGCTGCCAAACTGGGCTTAACCTTTGATCCAGCAGTATTAGCGCCGATTGCTGATCTTGCCCCAGACTTACGTTTTATCAGCCAAGGACGTTTATTTGATGAAGTCGGCAAATTGTGCAACAGCCAATGCTTGAGCAAAATTTCTCCGTTATTACAACAACATAGACTTTGGGATGCCTTATTGCCACCGGAAGATTATCCAGAATTGGCAGCATATTTAAGCAATAGCGATTGGTTAAAACCCTTAACCCTCGCTTGTGATCGCTTGGATAATAATTCAGGCCAACTATTATTTTTAGCAGGCTTGCTTTGGCCAACTGCCGATGCTAATCCATTCTCACCCTTGGAAGTTTTTCATCCAAATGGCCGTTTAGGTAGCATCCCAATGCCATTTTTACAAAGCGCCTTAAAAATTCATCGCTTGTATAAAAACTTACTCAAAGGTGATATACCACCGGAACAATTAACCGAACATCCTTATTTTAATGCTGCTTATGAACTCTTTTGCTGGCATGGTCATGATCCCAATGTCTTAACTTTTTTTGAAGAATTAGAAACAAATGCAGAAAACATAGAAATCAAAAGTGAAAATAAACCGGCTGCGACAGATATTCATAATAAGAAAAAAAAGCGCCGCCGAAAAAAACCCGCTAAAGCAAAAAATAGACAAGTTACAACCGCGCCAACTAAGCCAGCCAGCGATGAGGATACCAATGCAACAAGTTGAATTTTTAGGGGAAACTGTTTTGGTTTATCTTGGTTTAGGCAGTAACCAAAATGACCCAAAGCAGCAATTGCAGAAAGCAGTGATCGCCATTGGCCAGTGGCGCAACTGTCATCTGCAAGCCTGTTCTTCTTTATACCGCAGTCGGGCATTACCAAAATATGATCATACAAAAGACAATTCCCAACAAGATGATTTTTATAATATTGTATTATCCATAACAACATCCCTAACTCCAAGACAGCTTTTATTGCTGGCCAAAACGCAGGAAAGCCAACACGGGCGTTCTTTTATCGCTGGTCATTATGCTGACCGCAATCTTGATATTGATATTTTGCTTTATAATCAAGAAATTATAAAAGAAAAAGGCTTAATCATTCCGCATCCAAGGCTTGAGCAACGGGACTTTGTTTTGCGACCTTTGCTGGAGCTCGCGCCAAGATTAACCCTGCCAGGTAAAAATTCTCGGCAATGCCTTGCGGCAATGTGCAATGCCTTAACGATAAATTTTGTTTTAGAAGCAGAACCTTTTGAAAAAAATCACGATTCGTCAACTACAACAGTATAAACAACAACAGGAAAAAATCGCCTGTTTAACGGCTTATGACGCAAGTTTTGCCCGCCTGTTAGCAGCAGCGGAGATAGATATTATTTTGGTCGGTGATTCTTTAGGCATGACCGTACAAGGTGCGCGTAATACCCTCGGGGTAAGCATTCAACATCTGACCTATCATACCCGTTGTGTTAATGCTGGTTTACAGCAAATAACTTCTTTTAAGCCTTTTTTAATCAGTGACTTACCTTTTTTAAGTGCTATAGATACCAAAACCGCTTGTTTACATGCTGGACGGTTATTAAAAGCCGGAGCTGAAATGGTAAAAATCGAAGCTAGTGAAAATAAAGCATTGATTATAAAAGCGATGATTGAAGAGGGTATTCCCGTATGCGGGCATTTGGGATTGCGTCCACAACAAAGCGTGCGTCTGGGGGGATTCCGACGTTTTGGTCGAGAAAAAGGCGAGGAACAGCAATTTTGGCGGGATGCCAATGCCTTTATCCACGCCGGTTGTCAATTATTATTGGTGGAAGCCGTGCCGGAAAACTGGGCGCAAGCCTTAACTGCGCGCAGTCCGGTGCCAGTCATAGGGATTGGTTCCGGGCGGCATTGCGATGGCCAAATCTTGGTTTTACAAGATATTTTAGGCTTGTCGGCAACACCACCGCCCTTTGCCAAAAATTTTTTACAGGGTAATCTGTTCGAGACTTGTCGTCGTTATCGAGATGCGGTTAAACAACAACTTTTTCCTCACTAAAGTTTATTATTATGGAAATCTTCAAAAGCGTTGCCGAATTGCAATCACTCAACCTCCGTCAAACACCCGAACACTGGGCATTTGTACCAACGATGGGTAATTTACATGCCGGTCATGGCGCTTTGATTGCCAAAGCAAAAACGCAAGCAAGACATTGTATTGTTAGCATTTTTGTTAATCCCTTGCAGTTTAATCAACTACAAGATTTAACCAATTATCCACGCACCTTGGCAGCAGACTTGGCATACTGTGAAAAACTGAAGGTGGATGCAGTATTTTGTCCAACGATTGATGAAGTGTATCCCGATGAAAAAAATAAATTTATTTTACAACCGCCAGCTGATTTAAGTCATATTCTCTGCGGTCAATTTCGCCCGGGACATTTTCAAGGCATGATCACGGTAGTCAGCAAATTATTGACCTGGATCCCGGCCAGCATCTTGGTGCTGGGCGAAAAAGATTGGCAACAATTACAAATTATTAAGGCATATATTCACGACTTTTACTTACCGATTACACTGTTGCCGGTGGCAACGGTGCGTGAAGCCGATGGTCTGGCCTTAAGTTCACGTAATCGGCATCTAAATCCACAAGAACGCCGGGTAGCAGCTTTACTTTACCGTGGATTATGGCGCGCGCGTGCGGCTTTTCAAACAGCAGAATTCGCGATTGAAGCCTTGGAAAGTATTGCTTTGCACGAAGAATCACGGTTAAAAAAAGCCGGATTTATGCTGGAGTATTTTGATTACTATCCGCAGTCTTTACAAGAAGTTGCTGCTTCTGAAGCAGGAATTTGGCTGGCTGCCGGTTGGTTGGGTCAAACCCGTTTAATTGATAATCTGCGCGATGATGATAGCCAAGCACCAGCGCCGATGATGAAAGAAATTATGGAAGGAAAAAACGATGTTCATTGAAATGCTACGCTTAAAATTACATCGGCTACGCATCACCGAAACCCATCTGGATTATGAAGGTTCTTGCGCTATTGACAGCCATTTATTAACCAGCAGTGGCTTAAAACCCTTTGAAAAAATTGCGATTTACAATGTCAACAACGGCGAGCGTTTTGAAACCTATGCGATTGAAGCCGAAGCATATTCCGGCACAATTAGCTTAAACGGCGCTGCCGCACGCAAAGGACAACCTGGGGATATCATCATCATCGCCGCTTTTACTTGGTTAAATCTGGAGGAAGCAGCGCAGCATCAACCGCGCTTAATTTATGTTGATGAGAATAATCGTCCATTAAACATCTAAATGCATTTTTTCTTTTCGTCAAAATTTTTACGATTAATTTCAAGCAGATTCTGCAACTTTAACTTTAATCAGTGGGGGTATGATGAATAAACTTTGGCTGTTGATCTTTGTTGTTTTATTTTTTTTAGTCTTTGCTAATTATTTAAGTCATCGAGAAGTCACTACTCCCTCTGGTATCTTAGTAAAAGATTTGCCAATACAAAAAGATAGAGAGAACAAAGAGATTTACCAACATGGTGATTATGCCTTAAAAGCCTTGGCGGATTTTGAAATTACGGCGCGGGTTTTAAGCAAGCAAATTTATCAATGGGATGCCGGCGCTGATCTGGTGCCGGTGGACTTGGCTTTGGGCTGGGGGCCTATGTCAGATGCAACGGTATTAGACGCGCTAACTATCCGTCAGAGTGGACGTTTTTATCGTTACCGTTGGCAAAATGCACCGCCAATTCCCGTACAGGATATTGTCCGGCACAGTGCCAATATGCACTTGATCCCAACCAGTAAAGCGCTTGAGGAAAAAATTAGACGCGCCAGACCAGGACAAATAATTGAAATAAAAGGACAATTAGTGGAGGCGCAACGTAGCGATGGCTTTCGTTGGCGCTCCTCTTTAACCCGTGAAGACAGTGGCAATGGCGCTTGTGAACTGGTACGGGTGGTGGCATTTGCAGTCAAGTGATGGAAATTGGCCTTAGCAGCTTAGCAATTGGATTTTATAAAAAATCTAAAAGTTGAAGCCGCAAGCTCTGGCCATGCGACTCTTTTTGCCTTTTGGCCGCTGATCAGTGCAAAGTTGGCAGAGATTCTTCACGAATCAACGCAAAAGTTATGCCATCAATCAGTGCTATTTTTGCAATCCCTGCTTGCTGATAAAAAAGTAGCCAATTTTGTTCTAGTGGACGGAAGCCAAAAAACTTTTCTACCGTTAAAACTTCTTGATAATTTTCTCCACAAGGCTTTGAAAAAGCAATAACTTGTGCATCATTTACTGTCCATTTGCCATCCCTGTTCGTATCGTCACGGACTATTTGATAAAAAATTGCCTTGGCTTTTTCTATTTTTTCTTCAGCCAGCGCTGAAGATGAAACTTCTTCTAGCAGTAACTCCCGATTAAGTAGCAATTGCTGATGCTTGGGAAAAAGCCAATGCTGGCTCTCTCCTGGCTTAAAAAACAACAGATTACGCACAGAGATCGCCGACTTACTGTAATAACTTTCATCGTATTCCTGACGTGCCTCCACCGGTAATAGCAAACAACTGGCACCGGGAACTTGCTGCCAAGTTCCCCATTGCACTGCCAAAGCGCCGGCTTCAGGATTGTTTTCCACCGCTACCACATTGCTGACTTGGCGGGTCTCAAAAAAACTTTTTCCAAGAAAATAAAAACTGAAAACAAACATACCAAGCAGCACTGCGGCAAACAGCACATAAAAAACATCGGCCAAACGCCGCACCCAAAGGAAAAAGCCAGTTCTTTGCATTTCTTGTTTTTTTTCCACGTACCTAACCTTCACGAGGACCAAATAATGCTGGCAAAGGCACGACTGGTGTAGTGACTGTTGCCGGTTTTTCGGCTGGTTTTTCAGGTGCTTTTGCAGGAGCTGGCGGAGCGCTAGGCACAGAAGCTGGCGGACTTGCTCTTGCCGGCACAGGCGGTGGACTGGGTTTACTTACAGGTGTTGTTGGTACAGCAAGCGTAGCAGTTGGCTTGCTTTCTACTGTTGGTACAGCGAGCGTAGCAGTTGGCTTGCTTTCTACTGTTGGTGCTGTAGTCACTATTGAGATGGGTTTGCTTGCTGGCGCAGTTGTTCCTTCCACCTTTTTTGCAGGCGCGGTTGTGCCGCCTTTGGGATAGTTGGCTATTCTACCTTGATTTTGAACAAAGCTTGCCGGCATGGCAGTGCGTTGTTTTAACAGGCTTTCAGGGATAAAAATCTTGTCGGCAATTTGTAACGATTTAGGCTTGATGCCTGGATTGGCCTCCAGTAGTTTTGGCCAAAGGCTTTGATCTTGTGCATACCAAGCGGCAATCAACGCTAAAGTCTCGCCGCGATAACGCACGGTGTGAATAATGCCAGATGCGGTTTTACTTTCATCATAAGTAACTGCAAGACCCTCGCCTTGCTCTGGCACCGTTTCACAAGCGGTCAAAAATAATAAAAACATCAGCAACACTATCAACACGTTATCGCTCCTTTCAGTTAGAAAAACTACTACGCAAACTTGTCAAATAATCCCGCGCTGCTTGATTTTCTGGATTAAAAAGCAAAGCGGCATCCAGATGCGCCATGGCTTTGTCAATAGCACCGGCACGCGCTTCTAAAGCGGCTAGATTAAATAAAACTTCATCCTTAAATGGCGGGTCAAGGCTTAATGTTTTTTCATAAAAAACAATCGCCTGATCGTATTTTTCCAAACTTACATAAGTATAAGCCAAGTTATACAACGCCTCGCTATTATTGGCATTTAAGGTCAAACTATTCGTAAAACTTTCTTCAGCCAGCGCATATTGCTGCTGTGCAAGGTAAGCCATTGCCAAGGCAAACCACACATCGGCATTGATAAGATTTTTTTGGGTTAATTCAAGCAAGCGCGCCACCGCCAAATGTGGGTTATCGTGACGCAAATTTTTATAGGCCGCCAAAAGTTTTGGCAGCCATTGCTGTTGCACCGCTGGCTGCTGTTTTTCCAGTAAAAAGAGCGCCGCTGACCAATTTTTATTATTGAGATTTTTCAAAAAAACGCTTTCTGCCGACTCCTGCGTTGGCGGCAAGACAACCGGTGGTCGAAGCGGCGATACCAGCGGACTATCCGCCGATGGTGCGGGTGCTAAAGCTAAAAAAAGCAGCAAAGTAATAGCTAAGCCAATGACTACAAAAGCAAACGGCAGCCACCAAACGGGGATTTTATAACCTTGGGTTTTTTGCAAATAATCAGGGATTGCCGGATGCCGTAGCGTTGCCTCAATGGTATTCTCTGCGGTTTTTTCTGGTTTCACGCCTTTTTGCGGCAAAGCTAAGCAATAATCGGCCAAACGGCGGCTCCATTGCGATTGACTTTCGCCTTGATTTAAACGGTCTAAAGCATCAGCCATTTCCGCTGCCCGTTCATAGCGTTTTTTGGGATCGGGATGCAAAGCCCGTGCCAAGATATTAGAAAAAAGCACGCCATATTTTTCCTTGATAAGATTCAAGGGCTGTTTCAAGTCATTTAAGGTTAAATGACGCAATTGCTCGGCAATTTGATAGTGATCCCCTCGCAATAAGGACTGGCCGGTGGTCATGGCATAAAGCACTAAGCCTAAAGAAAAAATATCACTACGCGCATCCAGATGCTGGCCTTTGGCCTGTTCCGGCGACATATAAGATTTTTTGCCCTTGACCACGCCAAAACGGGTTTTACTGCTGTAATTTTCAGCTTTGGCAATACCAAAATCCAATAGTTTGACTTGGCCATCGCTGGTGATAAAAATATTTTGCGGACTGACATCCCGATGCACGATCTGTAAGGGTTTGCCTTCGTTATCGGTAGCGCGGTTATAGGCATAATCCAAAGCATCCGCCACCCGCGCTACAATATATTGCACTAAATTCAAAGGCATAGGATAAACTGCTGCATCGGCACGCAGCAAAAGCGTCGCTAAATCCAAGCCGGAAAGATATTCCATTACCAAGCGGCAATGCTGACCATCATCATAAAAATCAATAATTTGCGCGACATTCGGATGCTGCAATTGCGCCGCCAAACGCGCTTCATTGATAAAGGCTTGGCGAACTTCCGGCTCATCACTTAAATGCGGCAGAATTTCTTTAATGGCGACAATTTTCTTAAAACCATGCTCACGGATTTGCTCGGCACGAAACACTTCGGCCATGCCGCCTTTTCCCAAACTTTCCAGAATTTTATAGGATGTCATTGACTTAGTAATTGAATTTCAAAAAAATGCTGTTAGAACCGTACAGCTTGAGGTGACGAATTATAAAGTTTTTTTTTCGCTAAGGCGAAAAAAATTTATACTTACAAAGCAATTGGCGCAGAAGTACATCGGCATGTTTTCGCATTCGGATGCAGTCTTGGCTAACACTTTGAAAATAGACGCTTGAAAAAGGTCTGACATGGAAATTTTTTATCTATTTTTTACATCTTTTTTACATCATGAGGATGATCATGCTTAAAAAGTTTACGGCTTTTTTTCGCCTGGGGATGCTGTCGTTTTTAATAATTGCTGGCACGTTGTCTGCTGAAGTTTTTCAAAGTCAATATCATGATTTTACAGTTGAAAAACGATTAGGCAATCTCCATCATCCCTGGTCTTTGGCTTTTATTGAAAATGAAGGCATCTTGATTAGCGAACGCGGCGGCAAGCTCTGGTTTTTTGCCAATGGCCAAGAACCACGCATAGAAATCAAAGGCTTGCCAAAACATTTAGTGGCAGGTGGGCAAGGAGGATTATTAGAAATTGCCATTCCCGCAGATTTTTCACGAAGCCGACGGCTTTATTTTTCCTTTGTCGGTCAAGATGCTTTTGGCCGACGCAATACTGAACTCGCTAGCGCCATTTTTCCCAAAAATAGCCATAGCTTAGAAGAAGTGACGGTGATTTTTCGTGCGCAACCCAAAATTCGTCTAGGGAACGCGCATTTTGGTGGGAAAATTGCCTTTGCCGCCGATGGCAGTCTATTTTTAAGTCTTGGCGACCGTTATACAGCGCTGCAGGAAGCACAAAATCCCAAAAATCATCTGGGTGCTGTCGTGCGTTTGCTGAAAGATCAAGCACATCCTGAGAATCCTTTTGCCGATGGTAAAAATGGTGATCCCTTTGTTTTTAGTTTTGGGCATCGCAATGTCCAAGGCTTACTGTGGCATCCCGATGAAAAAACTTTATGGGCACATGAACATGGTCCCAAAGGCGGCGATGAAGTGAATCGGCTGCTGGCCGGCGAAAATTATGGCTGGCCAAAAGTCACCTATGGCATTGATTATAGCGGCGCAATCATTTCTGAATTGACCACTTTACCGGGAATGCGCGACCCTTTGCATTATTGGGTGCCATCTATTGCGCCCAGTGGTTTTGCCTATTATCAAGGGGAAGTTTTTTCGCAGTGGCAAGGCGATCTGTTGGTGGGCGCTTTACGCGGTGCCTTAATTGCACGCTTGCGTTTTCAAGGAGATAAATTGGTTGAAGAAGAACGCTTATTGGAAAACAGCCTCGGTCGTATCCGCGAGGTGCGGGTATTTGACGGGCTTATTTATCTTTTAACCGATAGTGCTGACGGCGGCTTATATGTGTTAACAGCAAAGGATTAACTAAACTTATTTTTACTGAAAAAACTTTTATAAATTCCGGCAGATGCCGGAATTTTTTGTTCAACAGCACCGGGAATTATGAATTAAAAAATTGGCACCAAGTGATAACCTTGCGCTTGCCAACCGATCAAAGAAATAAAACCATCGCCGACGATAGTCATTCCAGGCAAAATGCTTTTATTATCAATGCCAAATACACGAGTAGCAATGGCACAAACCTCCATTCTCACCCCTAGTTCGTTGAATTTTCTGACCGATTCGGCGATAGATGCTAACTCTGTTTCATACTCAAGAAATAAGAGATCCTCTGGATCAGAGCTGAGATATTTTACGGTTTCGCCAATAAAAACCAGTACCAGGTCTGGTTTGACATCTTGAGCCAGCAAGCCCTGATAAGTACTGTGAATAATTTCCAGGTAAAAAGCGGTTTTGCGCGGACTATTGAAATCAATGAGGAAAACACCTTTAGCCACTGTCAGATCCGCCAAAGCCGCCTTGTCATCAATAACCTGAGAAGGCGTAGCCGGAAGTGAAAAACTGAAGAACCACAAAGCAACTAAAACTAATAATTTCATCATGATAGCATCCTTGAAAATTACAGAAAAAACTTCAAATAAGCAGCGAAAAAACCAATAAAAATCATAGGAGCAAAAAACGCATTTTAAGCAAAATCCAGTAACTCTACTAAAATCTGTGCTTGTGCTTTACCTTTTAAGGCAATAGTGATTTCCCGACCTAGGCGAAATCGCTTTGCTGCCAAAGATTTAAGATATGCTGCTGTATCTACTGACAGCAAAATATCACAGTTTTGTTGTCGGGTAATATGTTCAATACGCGCTGCGGTATTCACCACATCTCCCAAAGCTGTAAATTCTTTTTTCAAAGGAAAACCCACTTCCCCCACTACCACCTCCCCATAATGAATGCCAATGCCGATGTCAAAATGATGATTAAAAAATGCTTGTAGATAATTATTGACCGAGGCCAAGGCTTCTTTCATCTCCAGCGCAGCAGCGGCGGCAGCAACGGCTGGATGTTCAGGATGTTGCGCGTTTAAGCCAAATAAAGCCATGATGCCATCGCCCATGTATTTATCAATAAAACCGCCATGATCATGAATAGGCAAGCATATAGCGCTATAGTATTGATTTAACATGTGAATAACATCGTAAGGCGTATTTTTTTCACTAAAGGGCGTAAAATCCCGAATATCGGCAAACATCACGGCTAAATTCATGGCGTTACCAGTAGAAAATGAGCGGACACAAACCGGTTTGCGGTAATCATCTTCACTGGCAATCACTAAGCGGCGAATTTTTAAGTTATCGGTAGCAACCGTTTGACAAGCCAAGCGGACATTGCTCGGAAAAGTCATCTGGGTGGCAATTTTTTCTTCTTTAGGCGTGCGTGATAAACAGTTTTCAATGCCTTCAATGACTTCTACCCGACAACTGGTGCATTCCCCCACACCGCCACAGACAAAAATCATCGGAATTTTATGTTGCAAAAAATTTTCCAAAAGGGTTTGCTGGGTATCTGCTAATAGTTTTTGGTCATTTTCCAGATAGATAGCAACTGTTTTTTTGGCAGCAGTAGTGGCTAAGGTCTTCTTTGGTGTAAACGAATTATCGGATGCAGAAACGGGCTGGGTAAAGAATAAAGAGAGATAAGAGGTATGTTCATTGGCTTGATAATTATGATTACCCTCAACCTTAAACTCTTGATAAATATCATGTGTTTTATAGTAATCTCTTAACTTAATCCAAAGTAAGCGAAATAATGCCATCCAGGCTTGCTGTTGTTCCTTCGTAAAGCGCTGTTTTTTTTGGAGAGTTTTCATCAATGCCTGGGTAATGGCGATAGGATAGTAATGATAAATAGTTTCCAGGCGATATTTAACGATCTTGCGCGTTAAAATAGGAATAACTTCATCGAGATGCTCCAGATTTTGTACAATCAAACCCAAGACTTGCATCATCCGACGGCCATAGCGTGGATCATAAAAACCCTTGGGTAATTTTAATGTTGGCATCGTCTGTTGTAATTGAAAATAAAAAAATTCACCGGCAGAATCAATGTATGGAATCAACGCCTTAAAATCTTTAGTAATGGTATTTGCTTGTTCCTGACTAAGCGGTGTCATGCTGCGCTCTCCTGGCATAAATTCACCGGGCAAAAAGTATTGATAATGCTGATAAGTTTAATAGATTCATGACTAGGTGCCAAGGCAAAGACCAAGTACGCTTGCCCAATCGTTGAAAGCTGCCTAGCATAGCTTGGCCTAGCGGCACTTTTGTTTCTTTTTTTGGAGCTTGTCATGCGTAGTCTGATATTTTTTGCCTGTCTTTTTTTCACTACCTTTGTTTTTGCTGAAAATTCAAATAGTAATATTCTTTCCTCCAAAGAAAAAAGCATCGCGGCGATGCAAGAACTCGGCGGCAGCCTGCGTCAAGCCTTATTAACGGCCATGGCCGAGGGCGGCCCGATGACCGCCGTCAGCGTTTGTCATGATCTGGCACCCAAACTCACCCAGGAAATTTCAGAAAAACATGAGGTTATCATAGGTCGCACTGCCTTGCGTACCCGCAATGCGCAAAATGCTGCCGATGCCTGGGAAATCGCGGTTTTAGAGCAGTTTAATCAACGGCTTGCCAACGGCGAAGCCATGGATACTTTGGTCTATGCCGAACAAACCAGCGACGGCTTTCGGCTGATGAAGGCCATTCCGATGGGTGGCCCCTGTTTGGCCTGTCATGGCAGCACGATTCCGGCAGCTTTAAGCGAAAAAACCTATGAACTGTACCCCCAAGATCAAGCACGGGGTTTTCAAATCGGTGAAATTCGCGGTGCCTTTACCGTGCGCGTACCAAATTAACTATTTTATTTTGTTATAAAAAATCTAAGCTCTCGTCGTTCAAGCGAGAGCCTTAAATGTAATTTTTTGAATTTTATAATAAAAAAGTAAGCTAAAAATTAAGCCCCCAAATTAAGCCAATAGCGCTTGCACCAAAGGATGCCAAGTCTGGCGTTCAATGCTGCTAAATACCGGCACCACATAGGTTTTCGGCGTAAAGCCCTCAAAAAAGCCATAAGCATCTTCCTGAAGTTCCGGGTCGCCGCCTAATTCTTCCACCACTAAACTGGGGCCGTCGTTTAAGACCTCAATGACGCGCAAACGCTTGCCTTCAAAAATCGTTTCTAAACCAATCCAACTTTCTAAAAGTTCAACAAATTCTTTGTTTTCCATAGCGCTACCCCCGCGCCTGCTAAAGCGACAACCGCCGCGAGGCGCTATCTTCGACACTTTTGTCCCAAAGTCCCTGAAAACGCTCGGCTAAACTTTGACCTTCCAGCGGCTGATATAAAGTCAAACGGCCAGTATATTGGCTATAAATCGGTTGAATAAAAAAGGCCATAGCATCCACTAAAAAAAAGGCATCCTGCTGCTTCCCCTGATAAACTTCAGGTAAAACATGCACTTGCACAAAACTTGGTAAGCGCTGGCGCAATTGTAGTAATGGCTGGCCTGCTTGCATGGCGGTTTGTGAATTGTGCAATAAAATCCGCAGCCGTGCTTTGGAATGCACGGTAAGCCATTGTTGTAACGCAGCGGCTAAGGCCAAATCACCTAATAAAAATTTATCCAAAGTGGGATGCAAAATATCCACTTGGCGCTTGGCTTGACGCGCTAAAGTTAAACACGCCGCCTGCGCAAGTTTACGGCTATCAATGGCAAAAACCTGATTATTTTCGCCGAGTTGATAGCCAGACCAGGGTAAATTTTCTAAGTCTGCCATTATTTTTCCTCCGTTAAACAACCATCACTTAAACGATATTGCCGATGCAAACCGGCGGCCAAGTCGGGGTCATGGGTGACAATGACAAAACTGATGCCAAACTCTTGATTTAATTTAGACATTAACGAGAAAATCGCCGCGCTATTTTGCCGGTCTAAATTTCCTGTTGGTTCATCAGCCAAGACGCAGGCCGGTTGCGTCACCAGCGCCCGACACAAAGCCACACGCTGCCGCTCGCCGCCAGACAATTCAGCAGGCCGATGTTGTTGGCGTTTTTCCAAGCCCACCGTTACCAGCAATGCCTTGGCCGCTGCTAAAGCCTGTTGTCTGGGAAGGCCGCGAATGCGTAATGGCATGGCAACATTTTCCAAGGCCGTCAATTCGCCAAGCAAATGATGAAACTGATAGACAAATCCCAGATGCCGATTGCGTAAACGGCTGCGTTGCCGCTCGCGCAATGGATAAATATCAACCTCACCCCAAAACACCTGGCCGCTGCTTGGCGTATCCAAACCGGCCAAAAGATGCAATAAGGTGCTTTTGCCGGAACCAGAACTGCCGACAATCGCCACCATTTCCCCGGTATAAACTGAAAAATCAACTTGTTGTAATACGGAAACGCTTAAACCTGCATCTTGAAACTGCTTACTTAAAGCCACTGTCGCCAACACCGGCGCTTGCTTCGTTGCCAGGCTTTCCCGCGTCACCGTTGCCGATTCATTAACCGTCATAACGCAGAGCCTCCGCTGGTTGTACCCGAGCTGCTTGCCAGGCCGGATAAATCGTCGCCAGAAGTGCAATGCTTAGGGATAACAAGACAATACGCAGCACATCCTCTGGCACTACAACTGACGGTAATTCCGATAGATAATAAACATCGCCAGGTAAAAATTCGGTCTGCAAGACTTTTTCAATCAACGGCACGATATGTTCAATATTTATAGCCAAGAGCAGGCCGATGCCGCTGCCCAAAAGCGTACCAAAACTGCCGATATAGGCACCTTGCACCAGAAAAATCGCCATAATTTCCCGAGGTAGCGCGCCCATCGTCCGTAAAATCGCAATATCAGCTTGTTTTTCCGTCACCGACATCACCAAGGACGAAATGATATTAAAGGCCGCTACCGCCACAATCAGCGTTAAAATAACGAACATCACGGTTTTTTCCATCTGGATGGCTTTGAAAAAATTACTGTGTTGCTTGGTCCAATCGCTGATCCGCCACGCGCCACCCAAGGATAAAGCCAATTCGCGCACCACACTGGGCGCTTGCAGCATATCTTCTAATTTCAAACGGATACCGGTGACTTCTTCTGGTGCATAACGAAATAACTTCTGCGCGTCATCCAGATGCAAATAGGCCACACCGCTGTCGTAAAGATGCATCCCAAATTCAAAAATGCCCACCACCGTAAAACGGCGCAGACGCGGCGTAATGCCGATGGCCGTCACCGAGACTTCGGGACTGATGACGGTGATTTTATCGCCAATGGTCACTTGTAAAGCGTCCGCCAATTCCTGACCGATCACTATCGAAAATTCCCCTGGTTTGAGGTCTTCCAAGCTACTATTTTTCATCACTTTGTTGACACCAGCTACCTGATTTTCCAGATGCGGAACAACACCACGCAACAACACGCCGCGCACCGTATCGCTGGCGTTGATCATGCCTTCGCGTTCGATATACGGCGCTAAGGCTTGGACATCTGGATGCGAAAACAAAGCACTTTCAATGCTTTGCCAATGCTGCATCCGAAAATCCACGCCGGTGATAATGGCGTGCGACGCGGCGGATAAAATCCGTTCGCGCAGTTCTTTTTCAAAACCATTCATCACCGACATCACCACAATGAGCGCCGCCACGCCTAAGGCAATGCCCGTTAAAGAAATCGCGGCTATCACCGAAATAAAACGATTGCGGCGTTTGGCTTTGGTATAACGCCAAGCCATAAGCCAAATATACGAAGAAAACATGCACTTACACCTTTAAGTTTTATTTTTCCTGCTGTTCTTTGCTCACTCTAGCATGTGTTGTCAATTTTTCGTTTGGCTTTTTTATCGTCGCCTGGGTTTTTCGCAAAGTCCTAGAGCAAGCACGGCGAGTAATGTTAATATGACGGGCGCTAACGTTTGAATTTTGAGTTGAATTTTTACAAAAATTTTATTTTTAGAAAGTTAAAACATGCTTTTACCCGAATGGACTCCGCTTGACGCTATTTTAATGGCCTATCCCACCGCGCAAACCGACTGGGCAGACGATTTAGCTGCCGCTGAAGCGGCCTTTAATGATTTAATTATCGCCGTAAGTGCCGCTGCACCTGTTTTTGTCATTGGAATGCAAGAAGTTGAAAACCTTGCAGAAAAATTACCACCTGGCCGACAAGTTACCACTTTGGCTTTGCCGTTCAATGACACTTGGGCGCGGGATTTTGCTGTATTAACCGTTGCCCATGCCGATGATTTAACAGTATTAAATTTTACTTTCAATGGCTGGGGCAATAAATTTAGCAGTGCGCAAGATAATGCCATCAACAACGAACTTTTTGATTTTGGTTTTTTTCAAGTCCCGATGCGCGACATTGACTTGGTGTTGGAAGGCGGGAGTGTCGAAAGCGATGGTGCGGGCAGTGTTATGACCACCACGGCGTGTTTGTTAAACAAAAATCGCAACCATTTGTTTTCTAAAGAGTCTATTGAAGAAAATCTTAAAATCTATTTTGGTGCCGAGCAGATTCTTTGGCTGAACCATGGGCATTTAGATGGCGATGATACCGATGCGCACATTGATACCTTGGCACGTTTTTGTCCTGATAATCTGATTATTTATCAAGGTTGTGATGATCCCGAAGACAGTCATTATCAAGCCTTGCAAGCCATGGCCGAGGAGATCAAAAACTTTCGCAATGCCCAAGGTGAACCGTATCGCACCCTGGCGCTACCCTGGCCACAAGCCAAATATGACAGCGAAGGTCAGCGTTTACCAGCAACCTATGCCAATTTTTTGTTTGCTAATCAATTTCTTTTTGTGCCGACCTATGATGATCCCGCAGATGCGACAGCGCTTGCACTTCTGAAAGCGGCTTTGCCGGATTTTCAAATAGTTGGCGTCGCAGCTTCGGTCTTTATCCGTCAGCATGGCAGTGTGCATTGTTTAACTATGCAACTGCCACGCGGCACGGTTCACCCCGATTTTTTACAGACTTAAACTAAGTTATTGCTTAAATTTTTGAGTTAATGTGCGTGTTTTGGCAAATACGTTTTTAATTTTTCAGCGTTTGGAATGATTTCGGTCATTTCGGCTTTCATATCAAGGGCTGCGGCAATACCTTGTTCTTTGATCAAGGCCAAAACAAAAGCCGCATGAATCGGCAGGTCGCGGTGATAATAACAACGGTCTTTGGCGGCATCTTCTGGTTCTTGATGATACAAGCTATCTATTTGATCATAAGTAAGATTCTCTAAATTTTCACTTAAACCGGTCTTGGTTGCCAAGGCCAATTCAGCACATTCTGGAAAAGCGACTGCGCCATAATCTAAAAGCGGCAGGGAAATTTGCAGTAAGGTTTCGGTTTCGCTTTTGATTTCAGCCATAGATCCTTTATTATCAATTGTTTGAATGACTTTTTGTGCCTGGGCAATATAGTCATCAATCATCTTGTGACCATCATCTGCTTGTGCCAAAAAAAATAGGCTTGAGAAAATAAACAAAAATATCGCTTTGAACATTGCTAACTCCTAGTCTTTGGTAAAAAATGCAAGCCAACTTGACTCACGTTTGATAACGTATCGTATTTAGAAAAATATGTCAATCTATCGCTAGTTCTTTAATTTATTTACAAGAGTCATCTATCATGAAAAAAATTCATCTCGCTGCCATTCAACAGAGCATGGGCGAAAACTGGTCGGAAAATTTTGCCGTCAGTAGCCAGTTGGTACGACAAGCTGCCACCAACGGTGCTGACTTGGTTTTATTGCCGGAACTGCATTTCAGTCGTTATTTTTGCCAAACCGCCAACCCTGAATTTTTCGACCTCGCAGAGCCGATTCCAGGCGAACACAGTCAAGCCTTGGCGGCTTTAAGTGCTGAGTTGAAAATCGTTTTGGTGGGTTCGTTGTTTGAAAAAAGTTTGCCCGGGGTGTATTTCAATACCGCCGTGGTCTTTGATCATGGCCAACTGATTGGCAAATATCGAAAAATGCACATCCCGGATGATCCAGGCTACTATGAAAAATTTTATTTCACCCCAGGCGACTTGGGTTTTACGCCGCTTGAGACGCGCATCGGCAAATTGGGGGTTTTAGTCTGTTGGGATCAATGGTTTCCCGAAGCGGCACGGTTAATGGCCTTGGCCGGTGCCGAGATTTTGCTTTATCCAACCGCCATCGGTTTTGACCCTGCCGACAGCCAAGAAGCACAAACGCGGCAGCGGGATGCCTGGTTGACCATTCAGCGCAGTCACGCCATCGCCAACGGCTGTGTGGTGATGGCGGCCAATCGGGTGGGTTTTGAGCCTGACCCGAGTCAACAAACCCTGGGCGCGGAGTTTTGGGGCGGGAGTTTTATTGCCGGTCCGCAGGGGGAAATATTGGCGCAAGGCGATTTTCAGCCAGGCGTTATCAGCGCTCAGGTGGATTTATTACAAAACGAAAAAATCCGCCGCCTCTGGCCGTATTTACGGGATCGGCGGATTGATGCCTATGGGGAGTTGTTGCAGCGGGTGAGAAGGTAAGTACCGAAAATTATCAAAAAATCAAAAATTTATCTTTGCACATGCCAGAAAAAACTGGAAAAGCCTTGATTGCTCAACGCTCACTTTTAACAAGGCAGAGGCATAAAAAACTAAAGCCAAAGTTTTTGACGCAACCAAACGCCTTGACTTCCAGGAAAGACGATTTGCTCCAAGTCGCTTTTGTCCACGGCAAATTGTTCAAGCAACAGCGTTTTTAACAAAGCGCGCAGATCATTGGCCGGTTGCAAATCGCGTCCCTGATACAAGTTTTGCAAGCCTGGCCAATCGCCTAGCACCTGACTTTTCCGCCAACCGCCGCCGGCTACCAGCGCCAAACCGCCGGTGCCGTGGTCACTACCGCCGCTGCCATTGGCGGCCACGGTGCGACCAAATTCGCTGATCATCAAGACGGTGCTATGTTGCCAAGCCTCGCCCATGCCTTGACGAAAAGCCATCAAGCCATTGTTTAACAAAGTAAAATTATTGGCCAACTGGCCGGTAATCAAGCCTTGATTATTATGCGTATCCCAACCGCTTAAGGCGACGCTCGCCACCCGCGCACCATGAGCAGGCGCTAAAAACGCCGCTGCTTGCTGCATCAAGCTGACAAAAGCTTGCCGACCGCGACCGGCATTTTCCTCGCTGACCTCTGGCAACATTCGTGCTGCTTGCGAAGCATTGAGAAGCAAAGGATCTTTTTGATAAAGCCTTTCTGCCCGATCCAAAAAGGCGGCATTCACCGCTGGCAAACGCGACGGTGCCCAAGTCGAAACGCTGGCGGTGCCGTGCAAAAGCAACGGCAGAGTGCTGCCCAAAGCTACAGCAAGCCCTTGCTGAAAGCCGTCAGCAGCCGGTAACAACGTCAATAAGCGATTGAGCCAGCCGCTATTTTCGGCGGGATTGGTCGTGCCATTTTCCAAAACATCTTGGCCAGCGAAATGTGAGCGTTCCCGATATGGCGTTGCTGACGCAGGAAAAATCAGCAGTTCTTGTTGTTGATAAAGTTGCGCAAAGTCTTTTAAGGCCGGATGCCAAGCAAAAAAACTATCCAACGGCAATAATTCCGCTGGCGGCAAAGCCAAACGGCCACGCGCCGCTGCATAAGCGGGGTCGGCAATCGGCACCACGGCGGCTAAACCATCCCAAGCGCCGCGTAAAATCACCACTAATAAGCGACGCGCCAAGGGACTTTGCGCCCAGGCCAAACGCAAACCAGGTAAGCTGGTCAAAGTCGCTAAAGCACTGTGTTGTAAAAACTTTCTTCGGGAAAACTTTGCCATAATTATCTCCGTTGCAATTCAGGACTGACCAATAACAAGGCCAAGGCTTCGCGGCTTTCGGCGGCACCGGCCAGGGTCATTTGGGTATGACTGCTAAAAAAATTCGCCAAAAGGCTTTGTTGTTGCTGAAAAATTCTGGCACCCGGCAAACGGTCAGCCAGGGTATAGGCAAATTCCAAACGCTTGAGCAAGGCATCGGGATGCGCCCAGGCTTCCGGGGTATCGGGAAAACCCGCTGGCGAAGTCGCGGCAAAAGGCCGAAAATTCAACGCCGCCAAGGCACGCAGCGCCATGGCAGGCTCCGGGGTCAGTCCCAACCAGCGCCACACGGCGATGGCGTATTCATAAGGATTGCGCAAATTCGTCAGCGGCAAAGCAAAAGCATCGGGATGCGCAATTAACGCCTTGAAAAGACTTGGTAAATAACCGTCAGTGTCTAAAAAAGTTTTGCTCAAGCTATGGATTAAATGCTCACTTGGCGTTTGCGTAATAAAATGCTTGGCCAATTTTTGCGAAATATGTCTGGCAGTTGCGGGATGTCTGACCAAAATTTGCAATGCGGTTAAAAATTCACGCTCGCCGCCTTCGGCAATCCGTTGTCCCAAAAAGATTTTATCGCCAGGTTCATGCACCAGCGGCTGAAAAGCAAAGAAAGGCTCCACGCCCGCCGCCGTGCGTTTAAGCGTCCAGCCGGTCAAGATTTTTGCCAAGGCGAGAACATCGGCTTGGCTATAGCCGCCGTTCACGCCGAGCGTGTGCAGTTCTAAAATTTCCCGCGCCAGATTTTCATTCAAACCACGGCCACGTCGTTGGCCAAGCGGGGAATTCGGGCCAAAAGAATTGACATTATCCAAATAAAACAACATCGCGGGCTGCCGATAAACCGCTTGCAATAATTCCAAAAATGATCCACCGAGATGTGGCCGTATAGCTTCGGCTTCAAAGACATTGACCCAGGCGGCCAAGGGCGCTTTGCCCAAAGCGACGGTAAAATGATTGCTCCAAAACAGCACTTGGCGTTCGGAAAATGGCTTCACGGTCTTTATTTGTAAAGCAATTCTTGCCGAGGTGTCTTCCAAGTAACTGTTTGACAAAAGCTCGCGGGAATCTTTTCTTAAATCATCACCTTGCTGACGGTTGATAAAGAATTGTGCCACCGCTTGCTTGGAGGCGGCCACCGCTAAAGGTTCGGCGGCACCCAGTTGCGAACGCAGCCAAGTTTCCGGTTGACTTTGCAAAGGCGCTGCTTCCATGGCCAAAGTCTGACTGCTGGCACCTAAACCAAAACGCGCGTGAATTTCTAAAGCATTCAACATCTTTTGCCTCATTTGTACTGCCAACGGTCTTGCGGCTGCAAAATCGCAGCCGCGTTTAACAACCAAGCGCAGGCCTCTGATTGCTGACGCAAATAACCATCCCAAAACGCCGTGCTGATGGCTAAAATATCAGGATGATGTTCAGGGTTGCGGTCAGAGCTTGGCCGCTCGGTAAAAGCCGAATGTTTGGCACCAAAAAGCAGCAGCTCGTACTTGTCGCCCGGCGGCAGCGCTGGATAAACCTGCAAGCGATCTTCCGGGGTGATGTCGCCGATGGGCGCGTTATCTTCGGTGCCAGTCATCAATAACCAGGGCAAAGTCACTTGCGCAAAAGCGCTTTGACTGTCGCCTTGACGCGGTGGGCTTGGACTCATCGGTAAAGCAGCTTTAATGCGGCTATCGCTAAAAACGGCTTTGCCGCCAAAAAGTTGGCCACTCACCGCCTGCGTCGTCACCGCGCCAAAAGAATGTCCTGACATGCCAATGGCCTTCAGGTCTAAACGCAAAAACAAGGGTTGGCCGGGGCTTTGGTGCCAAAGCGTTAATTGATCGAGCACGGCTTGGACATCCCGCGCCCGCAGTTGAAAATTCTCCCCGTTGGCGGCTTGCTGAAAAATTTCAGGCAAATCTTTCAAAGGCTTGCCTCGCCAGATGTTCTCATCACTGCCTGGATGCTGCAAAAACACCGCGATAAAGCCGCGTGCCGCCCAATGTTCCCCTAAATAGCTTGAGCCATAGCGCGAGCCACCCAAGCCATGACTAAACAACACCACCGGCGCAGGCGCAGCGCTGCTGGGTAAGACTGGCAGATAAAGCAAAAGCGGGAGTTCGCGCTGGCGTTGGCTATCGGTGAAAACAAGTTCTAAGGTTTCAACCTCTGCATAGAGCGTCTCGCTTGGATCGTAGGCCAAAGTCAGCATGGGATAGAATAAAATCAATAAGAAACTACAAAAAACACGCAGCATAAAACCTCCGCTGAAAAATGGTAAAATTGGCCGAAGCCAACAGCCAATACGCAAGGAGGCGGGGGGTTCCTGTGTTTTAAGGGTGTTGTTAGATAAAAGGGAGGATAATAACAATCAAGCTCACCGACGGCGATGCTGCTTGCCATCCAATTTATCCCTTCAATTTAATCCAACAACTTGCCTCAAAATAAGTCGTCAAGCATCTTTAACAGACATTTTTTAACCTGATCAAAGTTTGATTGTAAAACTTTTTATGTCAGCGCGTTACAGATTACTGAAGCGCTGCAAGAGAGGTAAAAAGCATAAACAAAAAACCGCCTCTGGCCTTGGCCAAAAGCGGTTTTTTCGTTACCTTAAAAGTTTCAAAAACAAAAAATTAAAGTGACTTTTTACAAAAATACCAATCGCTGCACTCATAACCTTCGCTCAAGCGTTTTTCTGCCGCTGCTGTATCTTGGGGTGGCGGGACGATCACTTTATCGCCGGGCTGCCAACCTTCGGGAGTGGCGACTTTGTGGGTATCGGAAGTTTGCAAGGCTTTGACTAAGCGCAGAATTTCAGGAATTGAGCGGCCATTGGTCATAGGATAATAAAACATCGCCCGTAAAATACCTTTATCATCAATCACAAAGGTTGCTCGCACCGCAGAAGTATCGGCGGCACCCGGATGAATCATGCCGTAAGCCTTGGCCACATTCATGGATAAATCTTCGATAATCGGAAAAGCAATTTCGACACCAAATTTTTCTTTGATATTGCGTACCCAGGCGACATGCGCGTAGTAGCTGTCAATGGACAAACCCAAAAGTTCGCAATTCAGCGCTTGAAAATCGGCATGATGTTTGGCAAAAGCCATAAACTCGGTTGTACAAACTGGCGTAAAATCCGCCGGATGCGAAAAAAGTACCAGCCATTTGCCTTGATAATCACCTAAGCTCTTGACACCGTGGGTGGTTTTGGCGCTGAAAGCCGGTGCGGCTTCATTGAGACGGGGAAAAGTAACTGCTTCACTCATAATGGACTCCTGATGAAATAAACAAAATCTAAAAACCGCTTTATTTGCTTGATTTTGTTCGGAAGAGCCTAGCGAAAAATTATTTTTTCGGCCAATTGAATATTCAGGTTTGCTTTATTGAAAAATTTAAGCCATAGATTAAAAATTTTAATAAACAAAGAAAAGCAGGCTTTACAGACAACAACAGCGGCAGGGGGATTCCGGCTTGCGCCGGAATAATGAAGCAGATAAAAAAACTGATATTAAAAACGAAAAAAACTTAACAAAAACGGCGACGCAAAGCCGCTACACTTAGCAATAAAACTAAGAAAAACAAGCTGACAGGTGTCAAGGCACCGGCACCATCATCACCATCATCACCGTCGTCACCGTCTTGACCATCCGCGCCATCTTGACCGTCCTGACCATTTTGACCATTGGCACCATTACAAACAAATACCGTGTTGGTGATTTCGTTTTCATCCAAAATAGCGTTAGCATTCAAATCTATACCTGAAACAACGCGCACGCCGCCATTGGCACAATTCAGGCCGATACTTTCCGTGCGGGTTTCCAATAGCACTTGCGTACCTGGACGGGGACGCGGTGAAAAACTTTGGGTATCAATAAGTAAAGGAAAAGGCAGCGCATTGGCAACGTCCGACCAGGCGCTAAACTTGAAATTGGCGCTGCGGTTTTCGATTTCTTCATCATCTTCAGCCACAAATTGCGGGTCGTTGGCACCGTCTTGTGTCACCAATAAACCAAAGGGAAAGGCATTGCCCATTGGCACGTTAATGACATCCATACCATCGCATTCTTCATTGCTATCAATGGCTTGATTGCGTCCAATTTGAAAACTGCCAAGATAGGCATTGTCGGCCTCGCGGCGATACACAGCAAAACTATTGGAACCTTGGCTGGACACCAAAAGATAACCTTGGCCGTTGCTCGCGTAATAAAGGGTTAATCCTTCCACATCAGCCGCTAACCAAGGACTGGCAATGCTATCCACCACGCGGCCGACAGTGCTGCCGGTCGGACTGGCGGCATACGCCCAAACGCCAAATTCTTCTTGACCTGCGTATAAAACGCCCAATTCCCGATCCACCACCATACCTTCGACTTGTGCGTCTTCGACATCGGCACCGGCAGGCACCGGCACGTCAATGCGCCGCAACACATTGGCGGTAATGGTGTTTTGCGCCGTCGCGGTTAATTCCAATTGCGCCACTTGGTTGCCATCGGCTTGACTGACAAAAACATAAAATTTGCCGTTGGCATAATCGGCAAAACCGGCCAAACCATAGGCGGTAGCTTCGCCATCGTCCACGCCAAAGATGCTGTCAATCATGTCGGTGGCGGTGATGTCGCTTAAAACGCCATTATTGGGATCAATCTGAAAAACAGCCAAGGTGTCATTTTGCCGATCCGAGGCCACGGCCAAATCCACAAATTGGCCATTTAACGGGAAGTTATAAAGGACATCCACATTGTTAAAACGCTGTTCGCCAAAAGTCGGCGGGACAATGGTTTGCACCACTTCTGCTGCTAAATCAAACACTACCAAACCACCATCTTTAACCGCCGTGATCACTAAACTCGCTTCGGGATTGGTCGGGTGCAACCAAAAAGCCGGATCATCGGCATCGCCGGTTAACGTTCCGGCGGGCACCCCATCTTCTTGATCAATCACCGTGGGCGTTTCTAATTTTGGCGCAATGGCTTTGGTTTCATTGGTACGCATTGCAAAAGCTAAAAATTGCGTTTTTTGCGTCGGGGAAAAATTATTATCGCTGACCACAATCAAGCTCTGCCGACCATCGGCTAACACCGGGCCTAAGGTCATACCCTCGAGGTTATCCGGCACCACAAAATCACCAAGATCAAGCACTAAACGCTTGGTTTCGGCGACATCTGGGTCTAATTCAAACGGCGCAGCGGTAGCCGGATCGCGCACACTTTCCTGATCTTTCACCGACAAAGCGCCTTGAAAAGTCACTTCATACAAACGCACGGCATTGCCGACACCATTGGAAAAACTGCGCTCCATCGCTAAAGTCGTTCCCAAGTCATCCAAAGCCAAAAGCTCGACTAAGCCATTGGTAGCAAAGCTATCGGCAGGAATTGGCGCAGCCGCCACCGCTTCCACCGGATAAAGATGTTCAGCAAAAATCGTCGGTGGATTAACGCTTAAATCATAAACCAACACCCGTGACAATGAGCCATTATCAAGCGTCGCCGCGTTATCATCTTGAAATAAAGCGTTTTCGGTAGCAGTGAACAAAAAGCGACCATCGGGCGTGGCGGTTAAACTTTCAAAAGCCAAATTATTGCGAATGCCACGACTTTGATCGGCAGTAGGGAAATATTTTTCCGGGACAGTTAAGGCTTGGATTTCGCTGCCATCTACATTGATTTCCTTGACAAAAGGATTGACCAAAGCATTGGCATCGCCTTCCGAACTAAAAAACAAACGGTCATTCACCAAAGTTAAGCCTTCTGGGTCAAGGCTTAAAGCTGGATAGGTGCTGCCATCGGCTTGCAACAGATTGGTAACATTGACAAAAGTTACATCGCCATCATCTAAACGCCCATCGCCTAAGTCAATAGTCAAAGTATAAAAACGCGCCGGATTGAACTGACTGCGATCATCAGCAATCGCTAAAAATTGCTTATTTTCCGCGTCATAGCTGATCGAGGACAAACCGCCAACTTCCGTACCTTGAAAGGCAAAACCGGTGGGAAAGGTCACTTCGCCCAAAAATTCCAAACTTTCCACGCTGACTTTGGCTTGCACGCCAAAAGCAAGGCTTAGCGCCAAAAACATCCCAAGTCCAATTTTTATCATCTTGATTCCCTTTTATTTATAAAAAGCGGCAGGCCGCCTGACTGAAAAGTCGGCGCTATCTTAACCAAGGGATTTGACAAGGTGATGACAGGCCCAGTTGGCGCTGAAAACACTCCCCGATTTGCGGGATAGACCAAAGCAAAACAATTTGTTTAGGCTTAAATTTTTTACTTGGAGCGCAGTATTATGATTCGCTTATTTTTATTGTTTGGGTTGTTGTTAGGATTAAGTGCCTGTAGTGACGACGATATGACTTCGGAAAACAACGAGGCAATTCAATGGAATGTTTTAGAAGAAGCCTTTGAATTGGTCAATATCGGCACGGTATTATCACGGCCGGAATTGCCAGTTTCCACTTATAAAAGCGGCGATGATCCTGATTTAGCGGGGAATAATGAAATCAGCGCCGAGGCTTGGTCAAGCTATACTCCACCGTTGCCCTACATCAAAAATACCACGCGCAACTTGCAATTTAACGAATCACATTTTATCGCCTCACCAGGTGCGCCTGTCGGCACCACCACTTACGTCAGCACCAGCGATGGTTATACTTGGGCATCTATGTCCATGGCGATCAATGCTTTATGGCCGTATGATGCCAGTCTCTACAGCGGCTTATCGGCCATCAATGCCTATTATGCCGGTAATTTGGAAATCACCCCGCCGCCTGGAGTAGTCAAACTCACTGCCAACTTCAAAGGGCAAGACATGAAATTTTGGGCAAATGAAAACGGACAGGCCGCAGGCAGCGCCGAAGTGGTCGCTTTAGAGCGCTATTTTGTGCGCGATCAATGGGGCAATGAGTACATCATGCACGCCTCAGGACAAACCGAGCAAAGCCAAGTAAAACAAGCCTTTGAAGCGGCGGTATTGCCGGAAGGCTGGACAAAAGACATTCGTTATTTAAGCGAAGATTTAATTCTATATCCAGCGCAGGGCAGTGATGGCAGCTTTCATTATCTGGTGTTTCGTGACAGCGCCGATAATTCCTATCATCAGATTGGCTGGTCGGATCAAGGCTCGCTGATGGCGCAAGTGCCTGAAATGCCGATTTGGGGCGGAGAAACCGCCGATGTTTTGAGCGGAAGTGATGGTAACGATGCCATTCATGGCGCGGGTGGCGATGACACCTTGGTGCCGTTATTGGGCGATGATGAAGTTTGGGGCGATGCTGGTGTGGATACGGTGGTACTGGCTGGCGATAAAAATCGTTATTATCTCGTGAGTTATGATGAAGCACAACAAGCCTTGGTGATCTTTGATAGCATCAGTTCGGCGATCAAAACCTTGTACTTTTGTGAGAAATTGCAATTTGACGATATAACGATTGATTTGACAGATTTCTTTTAAGCCTTTGTTTTATTTGATTCTCTATCAAGAGAGGCGTTGATTTTTTTTAAGGACAAGCAATAATCGGAATCTCAGCCAAGGCTTTGTTAATTTCGCCTTCCAAAGTCCCAAGCATTTGATTCAAAATGCTTTGGGTTTGACTTTCCAAACCGTTAAAAATCGTTTCCATCGCCGGTTCTAGCCATTCATCGTTATAAATATCACCAAAAATGGCTTCAATTTCATCTTCAACTTCTTTAATCAAATCATCGGTATCCCAAGCAATCGCCGTGGTTAAATCCAAGTTTTCAATGCCTAACAACAAGGCATATTGACCATTGCCGCAAGACTTAGGTGTCACCAAACCACGCGCTATCGCCATCGGTATCGGTGAAAGTCAGTGAGCCGGATAATTGTCGAAAATGGCCACGCAAACATTTGAATTCACCATTTTTAACGCGGGCTTCCAGAGCATATAACGCCCAACTGCTTGACGTGCTTTGACCTGGGGTGAAGTCTGGCGCATAGACTTGGCGTTCAAAAGCGCCGCCTTCTAAAACGCTGGCTTGAATATTCCAAAGTTTTAAGTTGCTGACGGTGATAGTGGATTGTGGTTGTACGGAATTATCAGATAAAGCTAAAGATTTTCTCTGACCATGATTGAAAAGACTGGGAAGCACAACTTGATCTTGCGTTGCCCGCATGGCCAATAATAAACCTGTGGCGATCTTGCCTTGGCTGTGGCCTTGCGGTAACACATAGGTCACGCCATCAGGCCAATCCACTGTTTCATCAAACGTTTGCAAAGTTTGCACAATTGAAGATAGCTGATTTTCTACTTCAGGCGCGGTTAATGCCGCCTGATCGGTAACTTGGGGAATAATACCTCTCAATTCAACGCATTGCGATGTGCCTGGATTGATGAGCTGATGCGATTGACAGGCCACCGGCACCACGATGCAATTGGCTGCCGCACCGGCAGTGGTTAACGTTTCCACCACTTTGCTGCAAGCGTTTTCGCCATTGGCATCGGCAGTTAGTCCCACTGCCACACTAAACGCCTGTGGTAAAGTAACGCTGTCAACGCTTTGATCATCGTCTTGACAAGCGACAGTGCTCAATAAAACAAAAGCAAAAAGAAATAGATAAAATAAATTACGCATCAATTGCCTCCTAAATTAACAAAAAAACCAAAACCACTGTAGGCAAGCGGCGGCGTGACGGCCATCCCATGTTTAGGGGACATAAAACGTAGGGTCAGAGCGGCATGTCTGCTCTATAATCCTGCAAACACCTAGGGGCAGTGTGTCTGCCCTTGTTAAAAAGACAGATGCAAAAACCGCTTCATACTACAAAATTATGTCTCTGATTCATTTATTGTTAATTGAAGACGATCCACCAACACGTCACTATTTAGCGGCACTATTACATCAGCCGCCGGACACGATGCTTATCGGCAGTGCTGGCAGTGTGGAAGAAGGGAAAAATCTTATTTTACAAATACCTGCCGATGTACTCATCACTGATCTGCGTCTGCCCGATGGCCATGGCACCGAGTTGATCCGCTTAGCACGCCAAGCGCAGCCGACGCTAGAAATTTTAGTGATTTCAGTGTTAGGCGATGAACGCAGCGTGGTTACAGCCATTCAAGCCGGTGCTGGCGGTTATTTGCTCAAAGATGCCAGCGCAGAGGAAATGCTTCAGGCAGTGAAAGATATTCGCGCTGGCCATTCGCCAATTTCGGCTTCGATTGCCCGTTATCTTATCAAACAGTTACAACCAGCATTGCCCAATCCGCTAGTAGCACTGACTGCACGCGAAATGGATATTTTATACGGCGTGGCCAAAGGTTTAAGTTACAAAGATTTAGCCAAAAGTTTGGGTATCTCGCATCACACCGTGCCCTCGCACATCAAAAGCATTTATCGCAAACTCGAAGTCAATTCCAAAACCGAGGCAGTATTTGTGGCAGTGCGTGATGGTTTGATTCGCTTATGAAAAATTTAACCATTTTCGGCTATGGCCTGATACTTAGCCTCATATTTTTATTTCTACCCTGGCCAACGCCGCCTGCACACTTACAGGTGCAAACGCTGTGGGGAAAAAATAGCGCAAGCTTTCAAACCTTGCCACAAAGTTGCCGACCAAAACCCTTGGCTTGTCAGCGTCATTATCAATTAGAACTGGGAATTTTGGCCGCCGATACGGTTTTGTATCTGAGTCATTTTAATGGCGATGTGCAAATTTTGTTAGATGGACAAGTGCTTTATGACAGTCAGAGCTACCGCCCGGCCTTGCTCAATCACAATCAAACCTTGTACTTACCTTTGCCAAGCGGCGAGCCTGCACAGTTGGCAATCATTTTATCCACTTGGGGCTTGCTACCGATTCATTTGGGGCCGGTGGCAATCGGTGAGGCGGCGTTATTAAAACCCTATTACCAATGGCAGCACCTGTTTTTTGACACTTTGCCACGGTTGTTTTTGGCATTTAATCTGCTCTTTTCTTTGATTTTTTTCTGGGTGTTTCTCTATCGTCGCCACGAAAAGCATTATCTTTTTTTCGCGTTGTTTTTATGGGTGGATTTTTTAAGTTATCTGCCGCTATGGTTGGATCAATGGTCGTATTCCATTGAAAGTATTCGTTTTTTGCATCTATTATTTACCCTCAAAGCGGTGCTCTTGCTGTATTTTTCCCTGTATTTTCGGAAATTTTCTCCACCAAAGTATTTATTTTTCATCTGGTTAGTGCCGCTGATTGCCTATCTTGCCTTGTGGCTATTGCCGACGCTGGCCTTTGCCTGGTTGGCAAAAATCCTGTTGATGCCGATAAGCCTGCTTATGGGATTAAGCGCTATATGGCTTTTAATAGGCTATGACAACAATGACAATAAACCCTTATTCCAATTGATTAAATTTTTATTTTTGCTGACGTTTTTATTGGCAGTGCGCGAAGGCTTGATGGTTTATCAATTATTATCTGATAACGGCATGTTTTTAAGCCGATTTTCGCTGATGGTGGGGGTAGCGGCAGTGGCCTTGTTTTTAATGCATCAATTGATTCAAGCACTCAAACGCAGCGACGATTTTAATCAGGAGTTGCAAGAGAAAATTCAGGCCGCAGAAATTGCCTTAAAGGTAAGTTTTAGCCGCGAACAAGCTATTCACAAAGCTATGTTACTGGCGCAAGAACGTGAGCGCTTAACCTATGATTTACATGATGGTTTGGCCGGACAATTGCTATCAATTCTGCTACAAAGTGAAAATCCCAACAGCGATAAAAAACAGATTGCGCAAGCGGCACGGGCAGCCTTAAGCGATCTTCGTTTAGTCATTGATTCTTTGGAAGATGTTGGCGATGATCTGGCCACCATGCTCGCGACGTTTCATGAGCGCCTCCAGGCACAATTGCGCGGCCAGCGCTTGCAACTCCAGTGGCAAATGGCCGATTTACCGCCCTTGCCGGGTTTGCAACCCTCGGTAACTTTAGAAATTTTTCGGATTTTACAAGAGGCGGTTAATAACGTGCTGCGCCATGCCGAGGCCCGTCATTTGACCATTACTGCCGCTTTAGAAAATGGCCACATCGTCATTACGGTGCAAGATGATGGTTGTGGCGGCATTGCGATGCGTCCGCATGGTTATGGCTTGCAGACCATGCAAAAACGCGCCGAACGCATTGGCGCGAGTCTTCTTTGGGGTTCTGATAAATCAGGCAGTTGGCTAAAATTAGCCTTACCGCCAAGCATTCCAATGCCGCTTCTCTAAAGACCTTTTTATGGATACAAAAAACCAGATGCATAACATCCGGTTTTTATTTTTATCTACAAAAAATTATTAAAAGGGAATATCTTCGCCACCCATAGGCGGTTTGGCCGGAGGTGAGGATTTTTTCGCGGCTGGTGCAGGTTTGTTTTCGGCTGGGCTATAAACTTCGTAGCTGCTTTCTTCGGCGTTATAACTGCCCGCGCTTTCTCCCTTACCGCTTAACATTTGCATTTCATTGACCACGATTTCCGTTGTGTATTTATCCTGGCCGCTTTGATCTTGCCATTTGCGGGTTTGTAATCTTCCCTCGACATAGATCATCATGCCTTTGTTGACGTAATCGCGCATAATTTCGGCAAGTCTGTCGTAGGCGACACACCGATGCCACTCGGTTCGCTCATTCATTTCGCCGGTGTTTCTATCTTTCCAGCTTTCGTTCGTGGCGATAGAAAAATTTGCCACGGCTTTGCCACTTTGCCCCATCACCCGAACATCCGGGTCTTGGCCGAGTCTGCCGATAAGCATTACCTTATTTAATCCCCGCTGTGCCATACTCCCCTCCCTTAATTAAAAATGCGCAAAAAATGACCGGTCATCATTCTGCCGTGGTGTTAAAACTTTTGTTAAAACTTTTGTTGAAAAGCGTGCATTCTAAACCAAATAGTTTTTTTTTAATAATTTTTAGAATTTTTTTTGCAAACCTTAAATTTTACTCAATCATTTTCAAGTGTTATGTCTGAAAAACCTCGCCACATTCGCATCCGTGGGGCGCGTACCCATAATTTACAAAATCTGTCTTTGGATTTACCCGCCGAAGCCTTAGTGGTACTGACCGGGCCGTCGGGTTCGGGAAAATCCTCCTTGGCTTTCGATACCTTATTTGCCGAAGGCCAGCGCCGCTATGTGGAATCGCTATCCGCCTATGCGCGACAATTTTTGCAAACTATGGATAAACCGGACGTGGATAGCATTGATGGCCTGTCGCCGGCCATTGCCATTCAGCAAAAAAGTTTATCGCACAATCCACGTTCCACCGTCGGCACTATCACTGAAGTGCATGATTATCTTCGTTTATTATTTGCGCGCATTGGGATGCCGCATTGTCCCGAACATCAACAACCGCTGACTGCGCAAAGTGTTACGGAAGTCGTTGAAACGATTTTGCAAAAAAATCCTGAAAAACGCTATGCGCTGTTAGCGCCGGTGGTACGCAATCGCAAAGGTGAATACCACGAACTCTTGCGCAGCCTTAAACAAAAAGGCTATGTCCGCGTGCAAGTCAATGGCGAATACTTTGAAATTGAGCAAGTGCCGACGCTTTCTTTAAGGCAGAGGCATAGCATCAGCGTGGTGATTGATCGTTTTCGCGTGCGCCAAGACTTACGCCAGCGTTTAAGTGAATCGGTGGAACACGCCTTCAAACTGGGTGAAGGTTTATGCCTACTCGCCGACTTAGAAAACCTTGAACAGGAACAACTTTTTTCAGCGCGTCACGCCTGTCCCCATTGCAGTTTTAGCGTGGAAGAAATGGAACCGCGCTTGTTTTCTTTTAATAGTCCCAAAGGTGCCTGTCCAACTTGCGATGGCTTAGGAGTTATTCCCTTAGCGATTGAAATTACAGAAGATAAAGAAAACGACCGACTATTTGAAACCTGCCCGGATTGTCAAGGCGCACGCTTAAATATCGCGGCGCGACAGGTTCGCATCAATAATTTGAGTCTGCCTCAACTTAATGCTTTGCCTATCAATCAATTGGCTGAAAAGTTAAATCATTTATCCCTCTCCCGACAACAACAGCAAATTGCCGAGAAAATTTTGACGGAAATTCAGACCCGTTTGGGGTTTTTGGTCAATGTCGGCCTGCATTATCTGAATCTTGGCCGCGCCGCCGAAAGTTTATCGGGCGGCGAAAGTCAGCGCATTCGCCTGGCCAGTCAAATCGGTTCGGGCTTGACCGGCGTTTTGTATGTTTTGGATGAACCATCTATCGGTTTGCATCCGCGTGATAACGACCGTTTAATAAAAACCTTGTTACATTTGAAAAACTTAGGTAATAGTGTCATCGTGGTTGAACATGACGAAGAAACCATGCGCACGGCGGATTGGCTGGTGGATTTAGGTCCTGGTGCCGGCAAACATGGCGGCCACATCACCGCCGCTGGCACACCAGCGATGCTCATGGCCAACCCCGATTCCTTGACCGGACGTTATCTTTCAGGACAAGAAAAAATCGCCGTGCCAACTCTACGGCAAGCAGTCAATCCTGAAAAAATGCTTACCTTAACCGGTGCTTGCGGCAATAATTTGCAAAATATCAGCGTGGCTATTCCCTTAGGCTTATTTACCGTAGTCACGGGGGTGTCCGGGTCAGGAAAATCCACGCTGATTCACGATACGCTTTATCCAATTTTGGCGAAAAAACTGCATAAAAGTCAAAGAACTGCTGCACCATATCAAGATATTTCCGGCCTGGAACACTTAAATAAAGTCATTTTAATTGATCAAAGTCCGATAGGGCGCACGCCGCGTTCCAATCCGGCCACTTATACCGGCGTGTTCACCGCTATCCGCGAGCTTTTTGCCAGCACCCCGGAAGCGCGTGCCCGGGGTTATAAAAGTGGTCGCTTTAGTTTTAATGTGTCGGGGGGTCGCTGTCCGGCCTGTGATGGCGATGGCCTGATTCATGTCGAAATGCACTTTTTGCCGGATGTTTACGTCACGTGCGAAGTCTGTCGTGGCCTGCGCTACAACCGCGAAACTTTAGACATTCATTACAAAGGAAAAACCATTGCCGATATTTTACAGACAACCGTTGAAGAAGCCGTGGAATTTTTTGCAGCGATTCCAAGTATTGTCAATAAACTAAAAATGTTACAGGCGGTTGGTTTGGATTATCTGGAACTGGGTCAAAATGCCGTCACCCTTTCCGGCGGCGAGGCACAACGGGTCAAACTCGCCAAGGAACTCGCCCGCCGTGACAGCGGCAACACCTTGTATATTCTCGATGAACCGACCACTGGCCTGCATTTTCACGATGTGGCGCAATTATTACAGGTCTTAAAAAAACTGCAAGCGCGTGGCAATAGCTTGATTATTATCGAGCATCATCTGGATGTTATCAAAAATGCCGATTGGATCATTGACTTAGGGCCGGAAGGTGGCAGCGGCGGCGGACAAGTATTGATCTGCGGCACGCCGGAAACCGTGGCGGCTTGTCCGCATTCCCATACCGGACGTTTTTTAGCGCCATTATTAAAATAACTATTAGAAAAATTTAATTTTTATGGCTTGTACTATAAAAATTCACTTTTCTCACAAATTTTGCTAAAGCGCTTTGGCCAACAACCGTTTAGAAACCCCTTCAACAAAAAATCCTGCGCGGCAGAGAAAATAAGGCGATTTTTTTACTTTCTGCTACAGTAGGCACGGCCTTGCGCCGTATTCTCAAAAAACTTTCAGGAAAAATTATGCGAGCAGTTTCTATTCTTTTGATTATATTCGCTTTAATTTTTGGCGGTGCCTATTACGGTGCGCCATGGTATATCGGCCAACAGATCGCAGCGCAAAAAGACAGTTTGATTTTTAAGCAAGAATTGGAAAATGCCGGTTTAAGCATCGAAAATGTTTCCTACCAAAGTGGTGTACGACAAAGCCAAGCAGTTTATCGCTTGGCCAATGGCAGCGAAGGCGTTGAAATAAAACAGGTTATTAACCACGGTCCTTTGTTAAGTTTCAATGACCAATGGCAAAACGGTTTCGCTTTAGTGGAAACCCGCTTAAGCGACAGCAACGGTCCCCCCCTCCCCGAACATCAACTGCTGACCTTCCTGGATTGGGATGGCAATATGCAGAATCAATTGATCATTCCTGCCGGTCAACACAGCGAAAATAGCCAAAATTTAACTTGGCAAGCCATGGTTTTATCCTTTGCTATCAATGCCGATCAAAGCCTTAACTATGACTTTCGCCTCGATGGACTTGAAGGCCACAATGCCGAAACGCATCTTGTTTTAGGGAAAGTCAGCGCCAGCGGTCAACAAAGTGGCAGCGATCTTAATGCCGAGGGCACTTTCGCTATCCAAAGCCTTGCCGTGGCACCTGTGTTGAATATGCTTGATTTTTCCCAAAGCATCCGCCTTTATGATGAAGGTGCAAGCTTGCGCGTCGAAAGCGAAAGCAAATTGGCACAATTGGAAGCTCTGGGACAAAGCTGGAACAATGCCAATATCGCTATCAGTTTGAAAAATCTCGATAAAGAAGCTATTGCCGCGATTCAAGACAATGCGGAAATGATAAGCGCCAGCCCGTTAATCATGCTACAAATTTTGCCAAGATTACTCGCGGCCAGCCCAGAGCTGTTGATTCCAAACGCTAGCGTGGACAGTCCCGAAGGCAAAATTGAAGGCAACCTTTTATTAAGCATTGATGGCAGTCAATCGTTTATGTCGCCCAATGCACTTCTCGATGCAACTACCCTCGATGGCAATTTACGCTTACCGGAAATCTATGCGGCTCTTTTGTTAAGTCGAGAAGATAATATTGAAATTGCTCAAGAAAAAATTCGGAAATTATCGGATCGGGGTGCTTTAATTCGTCGCAATAATCAGATTATCGTTAAATTCCGTCTGCATCGCGGTGGCTTAACCTTAAACGACAATCCGTTTGACATTGCAGAACTCGCGGCAATGTTGCAATAAATTTTAACCTTGAGATAAATTTCAGAAAAAGTTAAGCCCTCTTGGTAAGCCAAGGGGGTTTGTTTTTTCATACAAAGGAAAAATCGCTATGGCAAAAATTTTAATTGATATTCAAAAGTTACATGACGAAGGCAAAATTTCTACCGAAGAATTTCAGCGCCTCGCCGCCCTCGCGCCAGCAGCAGAACAAGGCAGAGGCATCAATATGCTGGTCAGTATTGGGATGCTTTTGTTATTGAGCGGTATTTTGGCACTTTTCCCGAGTGCCGCCACCGCTTTACTTTTGGGACTGGGCAGTTTAAGCCTTGGCTTATTTTTACGTCAAAAAAATCAAGAGCAAGCCGAACATTTGCTGTTGGTGCATATTCTCGCCGTCTTGGGCAATGGCTTGCTCACAGCGGCCATCCTATTGTTTTTTATCGAGCAACTGACCTGGGCGGTGCTCTTGGCTGCGATCATCAGTTTTAGCAATGCTTTTATTTTTCGTAATGCCTTGTTGTTATTCACAGGTTTAACCTTTTTGGCCGGTTTTGGCAGTCTCTTTCCTGATTGGGAACTTGCCAAAGACAATCTTTTCGCCCAACCAACTTGGCACATTCTTGGTTTTAGTGCTTTGTTATTACTTGGTTTTTTTATACCTTGGGGTCAGACGTATCAAAATTTACGCCAAGCCTTTTTTTATGGCTGTTTGTTTTTTATCAATCTGGCGTTTTTTATCGGCACGATTAGCGGTGATACCGAGCAATTTCCGGTTATTGAAGAGACGTTTTTTAGTGTGCTGTGGACGGTGCTGTTGGCCATTGGGATTTTTTTGGCTTTGTCTCGGAAAAATCAAGGGCTGTTTAATTTTTTAGTCGCCTTTGCGAGCTTGCATTTTTACGTTGAATTTTTCCGCCGTTTGGATTTTTCTGCCGAAAGTATGATCGTGGCCGGTTTTTTGGGCTTGGCCTTCGCCTTCGTCCTGGCACGGTTAAATCGGCAGTTTTTTGACGCAAAGGTCAAAACTTCGTAAGCTCTCGACCTTTTTTTTGGAGGAATGATGTTTTTCCTGACCTTTTTCCTACCGCCGCTGTTGATGATGGCCGTGGTGTTGCTCTCCAATATCGCTGTGCAGTTTCCTATCAATAACTGGCTGACTTGGGGTGCCTTTACCTATCCTTTAGCGTTTTTTGTCAATGATTTAACCAATCGCAGCTTGGGGCCGAAACAAGCACGTTGCGCGGTGTATTGGGGTTTTGCTTTGGGGGTAATTTTGTCGTTGTGGCTGGCGGATGTGCGCATCGCGATTGCTTCCGGTATCGCTTTTTTTATCAGTCAGTTGCTGGATGTAAAACTTTTTGATCACTGGCGGCAACGGCCATGGTGGCAGGTGCCGCTGTGGTCATCCGCTATTGCCTCGAGCATTGATACCACGCTCTTTTTCAGCCTGGCTTTTGTCGGCACTGGCCTGCCTTGGGTCACTTGGGTGCTGGGCGATTTTGCGGTCAAAATGGCGATGGCTTTGTTGTTGCTGCTGCCTTATGGTCAATTGCGGCAGGTTTTGCCGGTATATCGGCGGAAAAGTGTTTGAAAAATAAGCTATTGATAAAGTTTTTTCCGAGGCAAGGCGTGCAAGTAAAACCTTGATCGCCTCCCTCAGGCGCGAGGCATTGCGAACGACAGCAAGTTATTGCAACGGCCGTCCCAAGGCGCTGTTCAGAAAAGTCGTGAGCGCGGCTAACGGCAAAATTTCTGCTTGCGCTTCCCAACGTATTTTCAACTCAACTTCTTGATTGGCAAGCAACTTATCGCTAATCACCAGCCGATAGGGAATGCCAATTAAATCCAAATCGGCAAACATCGCTCCTGGCCGTAACGCCCGATCATCTAGCAGCACTGCAATGCCAGCCGCTTGATATTGTTCATATAATTTATCGGCCAGTTCGCGGACAGCGGCGGATTTATCGTAAGCTATCGGCGCAATCACCACCGGAAACGGTGCCAAGGCCAAAGGCCAGCGAATGCCCTGGGCATCGTGATGCTGCTCAATGGCCGCTGCGACAATCCGTGACACGCCAATGCCATAGCAGCCCATGGTCAGGATTTGCCGTTGGCCTTGTTCATCCAACACTGCCGCCTCAAGCGCTTGGCTGTATTTTTTACCTAACTGAAAAATATGTCCCACCTCAATGCCCCGCGCCAACAAGAGCTTGCCTTGACCATCAGGTGCCACTTCGCCGGCGGTGACATTGCGTAAATCCAAAAAGTTAGGCTCGGGGAGATCGCGGCCAAAATTAACTCCCGTCCAGTGAAAACCGTCTTGATTGGCACCGCAGACAAAATCGGCAAGTTCGGCCACGGCATGATCAGCAAACATCGGCAGCGGCAAACCGATAGGTCCCAAAGAACCAACATGGGCACCCAGGCGTGCAGCTATCAAAGCACTATCGGCCAGTCGCAAGGGCACCGCCACACCGGGAATTTTTTCAGCCTTGACTTTGTTTAATTCATGATCACCACGCAGCAATAGGGCCAAAAGTTCGCCGCTTTCGCTTTCAACAACTAATGTTTTGATAATTTCGCTAGGCGCACACTGTAAAAAAGCCGCGACCTCGGCCACGGTTTTTTGGTTGGGGGTGGCGACTTTGCTTAAAGGTTTAAGCGCTTCAGGACGCGCTTTATTGCTCGGCGGGCAGGCAATAAGTTCAATATTGGCGGCAAAATCACTGCTGTCGCTATAGACAATGACATCTTCGCCAGCTTCTGCCAGCACTTGAAATTCATGTGAGGCATGGCCGCCAATGCTACCAGTATCGGCTTGGACAGCGCGAAAATCTAAGCCCAACCGATTGAAAATGTTAGTATAAGCCTGGTACATTTTTTGATAAGTGGCACGCAAACAATCGTCACTTAAATGAAAGGAATAAGCGTCTTTCATGATAAATTCACGGCCACGCATCAGACCAAAACGCGGGCGGATTTCATCGCGGAATTTGCCTTGAATTTGATAAAAATTGACCGGTAACTGTTTGTAACTGCTGATTTCTTTCCGAACTAAATCGGTGATCACTTCTTCATGCGTCGGGCCTAAGCAAAAATCGCGTTGATGGCGATCTTTTACGCGCAAGAGTTCGGCACCATATTTTTGCCAACGTCCTGATTCTTCCCATAATTCCGCTGGTTGTACCATCGGCATCAGAACTTCCAAAGCGCCGGCACGATCCATTTCTTCACGGATGATGGTTTCGACACGTCGCAAGACGCGCAAGCCCAAAGGCAACCAGTTGTACAAACCAGCGGCGACTTTGCGGATCATGCCAGCGCGTAACAACAACTGATGGCTGATCACTTCGGCATCGGCAGGAGTTTCTTTTAAGGTTTTCAAAGCAAGTTGGGAGAGGCGCATCGGGATTCCTGAACAAAAAAGGCTAAAAATAACATTTTTTCGCCAAAATCGCAGGCAGCGCGAGCGGCGGCTAGGCCGCCCGTTCAGGGAAGGGAAAAAAGATCGCGGGAAAAAAAACCAAAATGCGCAAGACAAAAATTACTGATCGCAAAACTCAGCAGCGACTTTTTCTTCTTGAGCAATACGCTCTTGCCGTTCGTCGGTACTTAACATTTTTTCTGTGCCATCAGGATTTTGTATCACAACCCGTGGGCTACTTTGCAAAGTGATCAAGTTTTTCTTGGCAGCATCACAGGTTACTTTCCGACCGGCTTTAAGCTTTTCTAGGTCTTCGGCTGACAAACCGCCTTCGCTGCGGTTGTTGCTTGCCGCTGGTAATTGATCCATCACTGTGCTGGGTTGACTCGGCGCTTGTGGCGCATTGACGCGAATTTTTTCGGCTTCAATGCCTTGCGGGGGAATCGTGGCATATTGCCATTGGCCATTTTCTTTCCAGCGATAGATAACGCCTTCTTGTGCCACGGTTTGGGAGAAAAAGATAACAAACAACAAAGCTAGACTGACACGCATCACAACCTCCTCAATAAAAATAAAAATCTCATAAACAAATCTAGGGGATAGCTTGGAAACTGACGAAAAAACGCATTTTAATACGCCGATGTGACATTTGTATTGCTGAAAAGATAACTCTACAATCTCGGGCTTTTCTGCCACACGCTGGCGTTTTTAGCATTTTTGAGGCCATGATGTTGATACTTTCCTGGAATTTTTTGTTCTTGTTGCTTTTTGTTGGACAAGCCTTAGCCGCGCCAGCAATGCCTGACTTGGCTACGATCACTGTGCAGTCGGAAAAAGTCCCCCGTTATTTTTATTTGGATGGCGAAATTGAAGCCGTCAGCGGCAGTGTCGTGTCAGCACAGACCACAGGACGGGTGGTTGAGGTATTTTTTGATGTGGACGATGTGGTCAAAGCCGGCGATCTGCTGCTGCGTCTGGATGGACGAGAACAACGTGCCGCACTCAACGCTGCACAAGCGCAAGTTACTGAAGCGCGAGCGCTTTTGAACAATGCTCAACAAGAATTTGAGCGCCAAAAAGAATTACAAGCCAAGGGCTTAACTTCACGCTCGGCCTATGATCGGGCGGAAGCCGATGTCAATGCCGCGCGTGCACGGGTCAGCGCCGCACAAGCGCAAGTCGCGCAAGCCCGTGAACAACTGGGCTATGCCGAAATTCGCGCCCCCTATGCCGGTACAGTCAAAAGCCGCTTGGTCGAGATTGGTGAAACCGTCTCACCTGGCACGCCATTGATGGAAGGCATTGGCGATGATGCCTTGCGTGTTGTCACCCAGATTCCGCAACGGCTGATTCAAGCTGCCCGTAGCTATCAAGACGCAGAAGTGATCACGGATGTTGGCGTTTTGGATAATGGCGCACTGACCTTTTTCCCCTACGCGGACAGTCAAAGCCGCAGCTTTCGCTTGCGTATCACTTTGGCGGCGTTGCCTGCCAATCTTGTTGACAAGCTCTTTCCTGGCATGATTGTCAAAGTCCGTCTGCGCGTCGGTGAGCAAACGCATTTGCTAGTGCCGGAAAGCGCCTTGGTGCAACGCGGTGAAGTAACGGCTTTATATCTTCTCAATGAAAAACAAGAGATTACCATGCGCTATGTGCGACCTGGCAAAAAACTTGCCGATGGCCGACGGGAAGTCATGAGCGGCCTGCGCGCCGGCGAACGGGTGATTTTAGACCCTATCGCCGCCGGCATCGCCTTGAAAGCGCAGCAACAAACGGCCCCCAAAAAAACTGACCAGCATTAACTTCTCTCCCCTTGCCTTAAACTTTTTTCACGCCAACTTTTTTCACGTCTTACAGGATTTTTCATGCAGAATGCCGATAAACTTGGGCTTTCCGGCAGTGTTGCCAAAGCCTTTTTAACCAATGAAATTACTTTACTTTTAGCGCTATTGGGCTTTTTGCTAGGGGTTTTTGCCGTTATGGTCACGCCCCGCGAAGAAGAGCCGCAGATCAACGTTACCTTTGCCAATGTCTTTATTCCTTTTCCGGGTGCCTCGGCCAGCGAAGTTGCTGAGTTGGTGGCCACACCTGCCGGTCAGGTGCTCTCAGAAATTGAAGGCATTAAACATATTTACGCCACCTCCCGTCCGGGCATGGCGATTTTAACCGTCGAGTTCAAAGTCGGCGAAAATGCCACCGATGCTATTGTTCGTCTCTATAACAAAGTGTTTTCTAACGAAGATTGGCTGCCAGGCAATCTTGGTGTTGGCCGGCCGATTATCAAACCGCAAGGCATTGACGATGTACCAATTGTCACCTTGACCTTATGGAGTAAAAACCCCGACCTGGCCGAATTTGAACTCCTGCAAGTCGCGCACAGTTTGGAAACCGAACTCAAGCGTGTCAAAGGCACCCGCGATATCTACAGCATCGGCGGCGCGCAACGGCTGGTGCAGATCATTTTAGACCCACTAAAAGTCAATGCTTATGGCTTACATCTCAATGACTTATCCCAAGCCTTGCAGGCGGCCAATATCGCACGTCATGACGCTAAAGTTTTTGAAAGTAATCAAGAAATTTTCCTAGAACTTGGTGAGTTGATCACTTCCGTGGATGAAGTGAGCCAATTGGTCATTGGCATGTACAACCAAGCGCCGGTGTATTTAAGCGATGTTGCGCAAGTGCGTACCGGTGCCGGTGCGCCGGAGACCTATGTTTGGCTTGGCACCGGTCCGCAAGCCTATAAAAAAGGCATTGACGCACAAGGGGAATATCCAGCCGTTACCATTGCCATTGGCAAAAAGGCCGGCACCAATGCCGTCGGTATCGCCAAAGAACTGATTACCCGCATTCAACAAGCACAAGGGCTGATCATTCCTGATGATGTCAATGTCACTATCACCCGCAATTATGGCGAAAGCGCCGAATACAAAGCCAATAAACTGATTACCAAGTTGTTTTTTGCTACCGGCGTGGTGGTGCTCTTGGTGTGGCTGGCACTGGGTTGGCGCGAGGCGATCATCGTCGGCATCGCCATCGGTGTGACTTTGGCCTTGACCTTATTTGCCTCTTGGGTCTGGGGCTTTACCCTCAATCGTGTGTCCTTGTTTGCCTTGATTTTTTCCATTGGGATTCTGGTGGACGATGCGATTGTCGTGGTTGAAAACATCCACCGACACATGCAGATGGGTAAGCAAAAACTGCTGGAGGCCATTCCGGTGGCAGTCAATGAAATCGGTGGTCCGACCATTTTGGCGACTTTTGCCGTCATCGCCGCGCTCTTACCGATGGCCTTTGTCAGCGGTTTAATGGGGCCTTATATGAGTCCAATTCCGCTCAATGCCTCCACTGGCATGTTGATTTCCTTAATCGTTGCCTTTGTGATCACACCCTGGTTGACCTATAAATTCTTAGCACCAGTCGAACACAAAATGCACGGCCACGGTGCTGGCCACGGTGGACATAGCGGCCTGTATCCATTGTTTAATATCGTCTTTATGCCGTTTTTATCGCCACGTTTCGGCGGCTTTATGCGCGTTTTATTGGTGTTATTCATGATAGGTTTAGTGGTGGCTTCGGCGAGTCTGGCTTATTTTCAGCAGGTGATTTTGAAAATGTTACCTTTTGATAATAAATCAGAAATCCAGATCATCATTGACATGCCCGAAGGTTCAAGCCTGGAACATACGGCGGCAACTACCCGCGCTTTGGCGGCTTATTTGGCCAAAGTACCAGAAGTCAGCGACTACCAAGCCTATGTTGGCACGGCAGCACCGATCAATTTCAATGGTTTAGTGCGGCAATATTATCTGCGCGAAGGCAGCTATATGGCCGATATTCAATTAAATCTGGTGGATAAGCATTACCGCAAACGCGAAAGTCATGCCATCGCTTTGAGTCTGCGCGAACCCTTACAGGCGATTGGCAAAAATTTTGACGCGAATGTCAAAATCGTCGAAATTCCCCCAGGTCCGCCGGTGATGTCGCCTTTGGTGGCCGAAATCTATGGACTGGATTATCAAGGCCAAATCGCTGTGGCCAAACAGCTTGAGGCAACTTTTCGCGGGCATCCCGATGTCGTGGATATTGATACGAGCGTTGAATATCCAGCCAAGCGCTTGATTTTGTCGGTAGATCGGCAAAAAGCGGCGCTTTATGGTTTGTCCCAAGCCGAAATTGTTGACTTTTTAACGACTTTACTTGCTGGTCGTGACATTGGCTATCTGCATGGTGCCGACATGAAATATGCCGTACCGCTGCGTTTAGAATTGGCCGCTTCGGAAAAAGGCGATTTGGAGCAGTTGTTATTGAGCAAAATTCGCAATCGCCAGGGGCAAGGCGTGGTGTTGCACGATGTCGTCAGCATTCAGGAAACCACCTTGGAAAACAGCATCTATCACAAAGACTTGCTACCGGTGGTTTATGTTTTGGCCGATGCCGCCGGTCAAACCGACAGTCCGTTGTACAGCATGTTTGGCGTGGTCAGTGAGTTAGATAAAACCGGTATGGCCAATGGCCAGAAAATTCAGCAATATTTTGTCCAGCCGCCGGATAATCCCTATGAATACAGCGTCAAATGGGATGGCGAATGGCAGGTCACTTACGAAACCTTCCGCGATATGGGCATTGCTTATTCGGTGGGTTTATTGCTGATTTATTTCCTGGTGGTGGCGCAGTTTAAGTCTTATGTCGTGCCTTTGGTGATCATGGCACCAATTCCCTTGACCTTAATCGGTGTCATGCCAGGACATGCGCTGCTCGACGCACAATTTACCGCCACTTCGATGATCGGCATGATCGCCTTGGCGGGGATTATCGTCCGCAACTCGATATTGCTGGTGGATTTTATCAACGAACAGTTGCGTGAAGGCATGGCACTGGCCGAAGCGGTGATCAATTCGGCGGCGGTGCGCGCACAACCGATTATGCTCACCGCCTTATCGGCGATGCTGGGTGCTTTGTTTATTTTAGATGATCCGATTTTCAAAGGCTTGGCTATTTCTTTGATTTTCGGGATTTTTGTCTCAACCATTTTGACCTTGGTGGTCATTCCCTTGATGTACTTTGGTTTACTGGCAGGCGAGAAAAAAGCGCCAGCACAGGCGTAAAACTGGCGCTGCCAAGTGCCATAGATGCTTGCCATGATTATTGAGGCCGCCATAAAAGTTATAGAAAACAGTTTTCTGGCGGTTCAAGCCGTGAGCCTAGCAGAAATCATGACTGCAATAATGGCCGCAGCCGTGGTTTTTGTTTAACCTTGGTCTTACTTTTTTTTGGCTAATTCTTCTTTAATCTGTTGTTTCAACAAACGTTCTTGTTCAGAAAAAGATAGGGGACGTTGCTTGGCTTGGCCATCCTTGCCGCCATGTCCGGCACGTTCCTGCGTCTTGGCCGCGACATAATCATCCAACACTGCGTCGCTATAACGGCCACGATAATCCTTTGGTGGTGCAGCCGCTTGCTCCTTGCGTAAAAAAAGCGCCTGGCGCAGTTTTTTGTTGTAGTCCGTCAACCACAGCGGTGCCCGCCACAGGTCAAAAGCCACTGCCGCCAGCAAAAGCCCAGCCGCCAGCCAAGCAACTTCGCTATTTTCTTGCCATAAAGACCAAACAAAAGCCGCTGTCAACGACCAATAGCCAAGCATTCCCCAAGGCTTACCAGCATACAGCCGATGCACGCCCAACGGCGCTAACAACAATAAAAAATACAGCACCAGCAAGCGCCGACGTTGCTGCATAAACTGCGCATTGACCGTCTGCAAACCGCCACCCTTCACTGGCAAACGCTGCCAACCTTCTGACATAAAACCTCCTTTTGTGATTTTCCCAAGCAAGACCCAAGCGAATTGTAAAGCACTATGGTGCGTCGTCCACCGCGAAATTTTCCTGTTTTTAAGGATTTTTTGTCAGTTGTTTCGATAATTTTTTCGATAGTTATTGAATCAACCGCGATAATTGTTCAAGGCATCAGCAGGCCGCTACATAAAAAAATTTTTTCCTAAGATAAAACTTGCGCTAGTATGCAACGCTTTACCGCAGTTATTTTCTATCGCAGTTCTTTATCTCTAAGGAGGCGCAACTTTGCGCGACACCCATGACTGATCGCCGTCTAAAAGTTTTTCACACCGTAGCGCGTCTCTTGAGCTTTACCAAAGCCGCTGATGCCTTACATATGACACAACCTGCCGTCACCTTCCAAATTCGTCAATTAGAAGAACATCTGAATACCCGCTTATTTGACCGCACCCACAATCGCGTGGCTTTAACCGATGTCGGTGAAGTCGTTTTTGAATATGCTGAAAAAATCTTTGGACTGTATCTGCAAATGGAAAATGCCGTCAAAGAAATGACCGGGGAAATCAGCGGCATTTTAACGCTGGGCGCCAGCACCACCGTGGCCGAATATATGCTGCCAGCCTTGATTGGCAGCTTTAAGCAGCACTATCCCAATGTCAATATTCGTCTGCGCGTTTCCAATAGCGAAGGAATTATTTCTATGTTAGAAAACAATAACATAGACTTAGCAATCATTGAATCAAGCGTCAGCAATAAAAATTTAATTGTGGAAGAATGCCGCTCGGATGAATTGGTGGTCATCACGCCGCCGCAACATCCGTTGGCCAAGCAAAAAACGCTGACAGCGCAGGAAATTTATCAATATGCCTTTGTCTGCCGCGAAGAAGGTTCCGGCACCCGTGAGGTGGTCAAACAATACTTTATTGATCAAGGCATAGACTTAAATATGTTGAATGTTTGCCTGGAGTTAGGCAGCCCGGAAGCGGTCAAAGGTGCGGTGGAATCCGGCATGGGCATCTCAATTCTGTCACTTTCCACGGTAAGTAAGGAGTTGCAATTAGGCTCTTTGGTGGTTATTCCTTTAGATCCACCGCTGTTGCGACCGCTTTCCTTTGTGCGTCAACGGCATAAATTTCGTTTACAAGCGATGGAAGAACTTTTGACCTATGCCAAAAACGATTGCGAAAAACGGCGTTTAGAACGGAAATAGACTTTTCCTTCATGCTCGCAAGCACTCGCCTTATGCTTAACTTTTAATTTTAACTTTTAATAACTTATGAAAAACTTTGCCGTTGTTCAACATACCTATTCGGAATTTCTCGGCTTAATTGAAAATCATCTGGAGAAACGCGACATTGGCTTTAGTTATCAAAGACCCTTTGTCGGACAAGGTTTACCCGGCAGCGCCGGTCAGTTTGATGCCTTATTTTTACTTGGCGGTGCCGTGCCACCAACCGATATTGACGACTGTCCTTGGCTGGCCGATGAATTGCGACTGATTGAAATTTTTGAAAAATCAGCGCGACCCATTGTGGGTTTAGGACTGGGCGCTTTGCTACTGGCACAGCATCACGGTGCAAAAGTTCAGGAAAAACCAGCACATAGCGCTTATTTTTCCACTGCGCATTGCACCGAAGCCGGCCAACAAGACCCTTTGGCGCGGCATCTGGATGCCCGGAAAGTTTTGGTTTTATTTCAAGGGGATGCAGAGTTACCGCCGCATCTCCAACCATTACTGGTGGATGACCACGGGCATTGGTTAGCGATTCGTCCACATCGTGATCAATACGGCTTTTTATTTCGACCAGAATTAAAACCGGGGATGCTCGAAGATATGCTGATGGAAGCAGATCGAGAAACGCCTGAAAATCTTGGAGAATTATTGATCGAAGCGCGGAATAATTGGCGAGAAATGCAAGAAACCACCGATAAGCTCTTGGTCGCTTTGGTGCAAGAATTAGACCTGATGCGCGAACGCCGCAAAGCGCCGGTGTTTAACCTGAAAGTTGAAAAATAAAGCAGCAATTTACCCAAGAGTGAAGGAGTAAAGCATGGAAAAAGATTGGTTCAAATTGCTGGCACGTTTAAGCACTGCTAATCAGGAACAACTTTGGAATTACGCACAGTTTTTACTTCAACAACAAGGTGTTGCAGAAACACCTATTGTAGAAACTATCCTACCAGAGCCTTTAATCCTTGAAAAACCAGAAAAGGAAAGCGTCATCGCCGCCACCAAACGCTTAGCCAAATGTTATTACATGGTGGATCGCAGCAAGATGCTCAACGAAACCTCGGTCTTGATCGCCAAGCACAGTTTGCAAGGAGTGCCTGCTGCCGAAGTGATTGTCGAACTGGAAGTGCTGTTTTTGAAACATTATGAAAAATGGAAAGAAAAAGCCCTGAGTTGAGCAATTAAACAGCCAAAATCAAAACATGGAACATAGTGCAGCGACATACCCAAAGTCTTTGCATCACATGTTCCTACTTTTGAGTGAAAGATTTGAAAAAGGATTTGAAAAAAAAGATTTCAAAAAGGATTTGAAAAATGCAGAAAGTCCTGTTGATACTTTTGCTGCCATTGATACTTTTTTTAAGTGCCTGTACGAGCAGCTATCGCACGCCTGCCGCTGGAGTCAATCTCGCAAGCATTACCGATAGCGCCATTGTCGAGACAATGGCCGCCGAAGCAACCGCCAACTTCCCCGCACGCATTGCCATCGTCCGCGTCCAAGCCAGCGGCTACCGCTCGCGCACCAACCAAGGCTTTGGCAGCGGTGCCTTTAGCATTGTCACCGTGCGCGATGTAGAAAAGCCGGAAGACCTGCAACGCCTGGCACAACTACCACAAATCGCCGCCTTGGCTTTCTTAAATCGCCTAGTTTTGCCAAATAAATTGGAGACCATCAAAGATTTACGTCTGGCTGCCGCACCACTGAAAACCGATTTACTGTTTATCTATTCCATTGATACCGATTTTAATGTCAATAATACCCCTTTAGGTCCTTTGTCATTGGTTACACTTGGTTTTTTGCCGAATAACGAGGCACAAGTTTTGGCAACAGTTTCCGGTGCTTTGATTGATGTGCGTAGCGGTTTTATCTATGGTTTGGCCGAAGGCAGCGCACAAGAGCGTCAATTGGCAAACGCCTGGACAACAGCAGAAGCCATTGATGCCGCTCGGATACAGGCGGAAAGTCGTGCTTTCAGTAATTTTTTAACAGAAGTAGAAAAACTTTGGTGGGAAGTGATTGCTGCTTATGCCAAATAATGCTTAAACAAAAATTTGCAAAAGATTTGCATTGGGATGCCAGCAGAGTTTTTTTAGCGCACTTCCCTCACAATCTTTCCAAGTTTGCCAAGCTGTGCCCAAGCACCCGATCAGTGGCAATGGATCGGGTTTTGTGCATATTCTTCGGCGGTGCCACGCTGGTAAAACCGGTAGGCCAAGCCCTTCACAACCGCGTGACACTATGCCCCATTTTTCGACCAGGCCGCGCCTGATGTTTGCGGTACCAATAGTATTTGGCATGGGGTTCCTGCCGCAAAACCTGTTGAAAAGCCACTTCATCCAGACCCAAAAAATTCCGCATTCGTACCGGAAACAATAAACTGCTATCGCCCAAGGGCAAACCGGCCAAAATCCGCACCTGCTGTTCAAATTGTGAACATAAACAAGCATCTAAACTAAAATGTCCGCTATTGTGGGTACGCGGCGCGATTTCATTGATCAACAGTTTGTCTTGAGTGATAAAAAATTCAATCGTCAATAAACCCTTATAATGAAGCTCATCCACCAAACGCAAAGTTAAGCGCCGCGCTTCTTCTAAAAGCGCTTCGGGAATCCGCGCTGGAATGCGGCTTTCTTCTAAAATGCCCTGACGATGCAGATTTTCTGCCACGGGATATAAGCGCGTTTCCAAACCATTGCTTGCCGCCAACACCGAAATTTCTTTATCTAAAACAATCTCTTGCTCCAAAACCGCCAATGGCTGCTGCCATTGCTGCCAGAGGTTATAGGCTTCCTGCCAATCACGGCAAAACTGCTGACCTTTACCATCGTAACCGGCAAAAGCCGTTTTTAAGCGCGCTGGAAAAGGAAAATGTACGGCTTCCTGAAAGTCTTGGGTTTTTTCTATCGGCAAATAGCGCGCCACCGGGAAACCATTTTGTTTCAACCAGTTTTTTTCACGGATACGCTGGCTGAACAGATAAAGAATTTGTCCTGATGGATAAATTTTTTCAGTTCTTTTTAAAAATTGCAGCGTTTTTTCCGGCAAATGCTCAAATTCCACTGTTACCGCCGAAACTTGCCGCAACATCGCTTTTAGACTGTCAATATCATCGTATTCGGCACGCAATTGCTGGTTGGCATAAATCGCCGCCGGACAATCAGCTTTGGGGTCGAGCAACAAGGTGCTAAAACCCAGACGTTGCGCCGCTTGCAAAAAAAACATCCCCAGTTGACCGCCGCCAATCACGCCTAACACCGGGGTCAACATGCCGAAACTCCCTCTGGTAAGGTTGCGCTCAAGGACTTTTGCCGTTGTTCGGCGCGAAAAGCGCTTAAGGCTTCGGCAAGTGTTTTGTCCTCAACCGCTTGTAATTGCACGGCAAATAGCGCCGCATTGACAGCGCCCGGCATCCCAATGGCAAAAGTGGCTACCGGTACGCCCTTGGGCATTTGCACTATTGAATATAAAGCATCTTGCCCCTGCAAATGCCCAACTGCTATCGGCACGCCCAACACCGGCAGCAAGGTTTTGGCCGCCAACATGCCGGGCAGATGCGCCGCGCCACCAGCGCCAGCAATAATTGCAACAAAACCATTGGCTTCGGCGGTTTCGGCAAAGGTAAATAAAAAGTCCGGCGTGCGATGCGCCGAGACGACCTGCGCTTGATAGGGAACGGAAAAGCGCTTCAAAATCTCAACGGAATGCTGCATGATGTCCCAATCGCTCACGCTTCCCATCACCACAGCAACTTTTTTGGCCATGCCTATTCGCTCTTTTTGACCGTTTGAAAAAACCCGCCACTATGACAAAAAAACTTCTGACTGCCAATGTATTCAAGCAATCCTTTTGTAATTCCTGACAGTTTGCAACGTCTGCCCTTGCGCCACCAAGGCAAAGTGCGCCAATTGTATGGCGTGGACGACACGCAACTCTTATTAGTCGCCACCGACCGCCTCTCGGCTTTTGATGTGGTTTTGCCCGATGCCATCCCCGGCAAAGGCGAAATTTTAACCGCTGTCAGCCGTTTTTGGTGGACGTTTTTTGCCGATATGCCCAATCATCTAAGCCAAACGCACACTCTCGAACAAGTTCTTGATAAAGAAGAATTTTCAGCATTACAATCCCGAAGTTTACTGGTACGAAAATTAACGCCTGTGCCGATAGAAGCCGTAGTACGCGGCTATCTTGCCGGTTCTGGCTTCAAGGATTACCAGAAAAAACAAAGCATTCAGGGACAAGTTTTGCCAAAAGATTTGCAGTTGGCCGATAAACTGCCGAAGCCATTATTTACGCCAACGACCAAAGCGCCGGTCGGCGACAAAGACCTCGCGCTGACCTTGCCGGAATACTTTGCCTATCTTGAAAAAGTTCTCACCGCCGCGCCTTGGCATAAATCCAAGACCGAGGCATTGGCGATAGCCGAGGGCATTCAGGAAAAAAGCCTGGCGATTTACCAACGCGCTCGGGATTTTTTATGGGAGAAAGACCTGATTTTGGCCGACACCAAATTGGAATGGAGTTTAGATGCCGAGGGGCTGGTTTTAATTGATGAATTATTGACACCGGATTCCTCGCGTTACTGGCCACGTCCGGCTTGGCAACCTGGCGAAAATCCGCCGAGTTTGGATAAACAAGGCATCCGCGATTATCTCGCCTCTTTTTCCTGGCAAACGCCGCCGCCGTTGCCAGCCTGGTTGATTGCCGATACGCAACAGCGCTACCAGGAACTCGCGGCAAAACTGGGTATTACTGAATGATAAAAATAGCTTAGCCATTTTCGGCAGAAGCGCGTTCTGGCCAAAAACTCGGCAATAGCCCAGGTGCCCAGGCTTGACTCTCCAGCACCTGGCCATCATCCAGACGCACCAGCCAATCGGCCAGATAATTGACCTCTTCCGGCGCGTGACTGACCAAAAGCACCGGAATGCCGGTCTTGGGTAATTGCGCCAAAAACGGCAAAATCTCGGCTTTAGTGATTTGGTCTAAAGCGCTCAACGGTTCATCCAATAGTAAAAGTTGTGGATTAGCCAAGAGCGCCCGTCCCAAGGCTACCCGCTGCCGTTGCCCGCCGGAAAGTGCCGAGGCTGAACGCTCTAAAAGGGAGGCAAGCTGCAAAAGTTCGATTACCGCATCGAAATGCAGCCGCCGCTCGGCTTTGCGACAGCGGCGATAACCGTAAAGCAAATTATCCCTGAGCGATAAATGCGGAAATAACGTTGCCTCTTGAAAGAGCATACTGACCCGCCGTTGCCGCGTGGGCAGAAAAATTTTTCCGTCCTGCCAAACGGTTTCCCCGCACTGCACCAGCGTGCCAGGCACCTGTTCCAAACCGGCAATAATCCGCAACAACGTGCTTTTGCCACAACCGGAGCGCCCAAAAAGCGCTACGATGCCGGACAAAGGCAAGGTTAATTCAACATTGAGCGTAAAACCTGCCCTTCGCCAGTGGCTGCGAATCAATAAGCTGCTCATAATTTTACCGTCTGAAAATGCCGATTCACACTATAAACCATAAACAGCACTACAAAGGAAAAAATCAACATTAACAATGACAAACGCTGAGCGGCGGCATAGTTCAAGGCTTCGGCATGGTCATAGATTAAAATAGACAACACCTTGGTTTCTCCAGGAATATTGCCGCCGAGCATCAAGATGACGCCAAACTCACCAACGGTATGCGCAAAAGTTAAGGTACCTGCCACCAACAGTCCGCCTTGACTTAAAGGCAATAACACCGTGAAAAAACGATCCCAAAAACCTGCGCCTAAAGTTTCGGCGATTTCTAATGGCATTTTTCCAATACTTTCAAATGCTTGTTGTAAAGGCTGCACGGCAAAAGGCAAAGAATAGACTACGGAAGCGATGACAATGCCTTCAAAAGTAAAAGCTAGGTGCGTCAAACCGATAGCTTCCAGGAAACTGCCCAAATGCCCCCGTGGCCCCAAGAACAACAAAAAATAAAAACCGAGCACCGTTGGCGGCAAAACCAACGGCAAGGCGATAAGCGCTTGTAGCGCCAAGCGCAGATACAAAAAACGCTTGGCATAGGCCAGCCACCAGGCAAGTGGTAGAGCAATCAGCAGGGAAAACAAAGTCGTAAACCCTGCCAAAGCCGCCGTCAGCCGCAGCGCTTGCCAATCCTCAGGCGACAAAGCAAAAAACGATAACATAGCGTGAATAAAATTAAATTGTTATGGCGCAAGCTCTGGCAAAACAAAGCCATATTTTTCTTTGATAGCACGGACTTGCGGACTTTTCATAAATTCAACAAAGCGAAAAACGGCTTTATTATTTTCAGCGCCTTTGGTGATGATATAGGCTTGATGCAACGGCTGGTGATAACTTTCAGGAATAAGATAATAATCATAATGTTGCATGGTTGGATAAAACGTCAAAGACAAGGAAATAATGCCTGCTTCAGCCGCTCCTGACTCCAGCAATTGCGCGGTTTGTGCAATATTTTCGCCCATGACCAACTTTGACTGCATCGCCTCCCACACCCCGGCGCTAATTAAGGCTTCTTTTGCCCGCATTCCATAAGGTGCTAACTGCGGATTAGCAATGGCAAAACGGCGAATCTGCGCCTGTTTAGGCAAATCTTCTAAAGTCAAGGCAGAGGCATCCATATTGCGACTCCACAGCACAATACGACCAAGGGCATAGATTTCAGGTTTAGTCGTGCTAACGCCTTGGTTGTACAAGCGTTCTGGGAAACTATTATCGGCAGCCAAAAAAAGATCATAGGGTGCGCCATTGATAATTTGTGTGGTTAATTTACCAGAAGAACCATAAACAACCTTCAGATTATCTTGGGGATATTTTAAGCGATATTGTTCAATAATTTCCGGTAACACCAAGCGCAAATCTGAGGCCGCTGCAATAGTTACCGCTTCGGCAAGCGCCGCTGAAAAAACAAAAGTAGTCAACAACAGCCAAAGCACACGCATAACTTTCCTTTGAAAAAAATAGAAAAAATAACGATACGCTGTATTTCGACAAACATAGCGTCAGACGGAAAATAAGCACTGAGACTTTGGCTGTCAAAACAGAAAAAATTTATCACAGGATAAACACTGACCGCCGCGTATCAGCTCCCGACGGTTCGCGTCTTGGCGTGGATGGTCGTTATGCTTGCTTTTTTAACGTATTTTATGGAGCTGGTTATGAAAACAACTTGGGTGATTTTGTTCATTTTTTTAAGCGTTTTTTCTAGTCAAGTCTTGGCGTTACCTGGTGAAAAAGGTGGACGTTGGGCAAAAGTAGATAGCGATGGCGACGGCTTTATCTCGCGCACGGAATTTATGGCACAAGCAGAAAGTCGTTTTAATAAAGCAGATCGCAATGGCGATGGCTTGATTTCGCAAGAAGAACATCAACAACTGCGTCAAGAATTGCGCAGTCAGGCGCAGGGGAAAGGCTTTCAGCGGCCACAACCCTAAACTTTCCTTCCTAAACTTTCCTTAATTTTTTCTTTTGAAAACAGAAGCCTGGCTTCTGGCGGCCACTGCGCAAGGTGACGACCAAGCCTTTGCTGCTTTGGTCGGCCGCCACGCAGCACGCGCCCAGCAATTTGCTTATCGTTTCTTGCAAAATCATCAGGATGCCGAAGAAGTTGTGCAAGATAGTTTCTTAAAAGTCTATCACCATGCGCGAGACTTTAACCCAGAACGCGCGCAGTTTCGCACTTGGTTTTATCAGATTATGCTGCGCACTATTTTTGATAAACGCCGTCGCAAAGTTTTACCCATTACCTATGCAGAACAAGAAGATGACTTCGGTAGTGATCAAAAAAGCCAACCCGAATACACCCATGTACAACAAGAACAAGGTCAAGCCATTGCCGAGGCCATCAGCCAATTAAATAAAAAACAACGCGCAGTCATTCTTTTATTTTATTTTTCAGAATGTTCACAACTGGAGATAGCCGAAATTTTACAGCTTCATCCCAAAGCTATTGAAGGTTTATTACATCGTGCCAAGGAAAAATTGCGCACACTTTTAGCCGATGCCCCGGATTAACATTCCGATGCTTTTTTGAATGATTTTTGGAGTTTTTTTATGCGTGACCAAGAATGGAAAAATTATCTACAGCAATGGCAGATTCCGCCGACTGACCCTCAACTGGTAAGCAAAATTATCAATAAGTTACCACGAAAAACTGCGTCAAAACCTTGGCAAAATCATTATCTGCGCTTTGCCGCTGTTGTACTTTTTTTAAGTGTAAATTTTTATCTGGGTTTTTGGGTTGGCAACGATAGCACTGACCTGCTCACTTTGGCTTTGTTGAGTAATTGAGATGAAAATTTTTTTAACGGTTGCCTTATTATTATCGCTGGCCGGCAATTTTTTTCTCGCTGGTATCTGGCTGGGAAAAAGCCAAAATCTGGAACAAAAAGCCGTTTCCGGCATTGGGATGCCGCTTTTTCAACAACTTTCCCCCGAATCACAGCAAAAATTACAACCGTTATTGCAGCAAAAACGGCCAGTACTGCGGCAAAAACTGCGGCAAAGTCAACGGCAACGGCAGGCGTTTTTAGCCTATATTGCCCAAGCCGAATATGATGAAAAGCAAGCAGAAGTGTTGTTTGCGCGTTGGCAACAGGCCAATCAAGAGAGTCAAGTTTTTTTGCGCCGGATATTATTGGAAGCCGCTCAGCAACTGCCGCCAAAAGAGCGGCAGCGCTTATTTCAAAATTTTAATAATCAGCAGGTTAAGCAAAATTTTTGGCAAAACTTTCAAGAAAATAGAAAAGGAAATTTTGAAGAAAATATTAAGCAAAAGGATGGCGTAGAATAAGGGTCTGCGCCCGCTCCGGCCCGGTGGAAACAATATGCACCGGCACCTGGGTGCGTTCAGCAATGGCTTCAACGTAAGCAATGGCTGCCGCTGGCAAATCGGCAAAAGTTTGTACAGCCGTCGTCGGGCTTTGCCAACCGGCAAAGGTTTCAAAAATCGGTGTGCATTCGGCTAAGGCTTTGGCATCACTCGGCGCAATCTCCAACCGTCGCTTCGGCGTTTGATAAGCTACGCACATCGCAAGGTGCGGTAATTGATCAAAGACATCGAGTTTGGTTAAACACCAGGCATCAAAACCATTGATCAATGCTGCGCGACGCAACATCGGCAGATCCAACCAACCACAGCGCCGCTCGCGTCCAGTCGTTGAACCATATTCATGGCCGGTTTTCAATAAAAATTCTGCTGTCGCATCAAAAAGTTCGGTTGGAAAAGGTCCAGAGCCAACCCGCGTGGTGTAGGCTTTGGTAATGCCTAAGCTGTACTCCAAAACTTTATAACCTACGCCGCAACCGCTGAAAATGCCGCCGGTGGTGGTATTAGAGGAAGTCACGAAAGGATAGGTGCCGTGGTCAATATCCAAAAAAGTGCCTTGTGCGCCTTCAAAAAGAATTTTTTTGGAGGTGCGCTGTGCTTGCGCCAGTTCAAGACCCACATCGGTCAATAACGGCAATAAGGCTTCCGCATAACCAAGGATTTTTTCCCAGAGTTCGCCAAAGACTTGCGGTGGTTGGCCGTAGCGTTTTTCTAAGAGAAAGTTTTGATAATCCAAAACTTCGGCTAACTTGGTTTCTAAGGTTGGCAAATCCGCCAAATCCCCTAAGCGCAAGCCACGCCGCGCAATTTTGTCTTCATAAGCTGGGCCAATGCCACGGCCAGTGGTGCCAATGGCCGCTTTGCCGCGTGCCACTTCCCGCGCTTGATCCAAGGCCACATGGTAGGGCAAAAGCAGCGGGCAGGCCGGACTGATACCGAGCGCGGTGGTGAAATTTACTTCGGGTAGGTTATTCATTTCCTTGAGTAAAGCCTCAGGAGAAACCACCACGCCATTGCCAATCAAACAACGGATATGCGGATGCAAAATGCCCGACGGCAATAAATGTAATACGGTTTTTTGCTGATTGATTACCAAGGTGTGGCCAGCATTGTGTCCACCTTGAAAACGCACCACGACATCGGCTTCCGATGCCAGCCAATCTACAATTTTGCCCTTGCCTTCGTCGCCCCATTGGGCACCGATCACCGCCACTGCCTTTGTCATTTTTTCTAACTTCCAGTTTTTTCCAGTTTTTATTTATTTGCTTTCTAAGTATTTTTAATTACAAAGCGATCTTGTTCCCAGCACAAATAGGCACCGGCCAAGGTCTCGCCAGGCAAGGCTTCAATCACTTGATAACCCAAATGCCGATAATGCGCTATGGCATCGGCCAGTATCGCCGCTGCCGCTGCATCTGGCTTGGCCGCTGGCACATAAACGATTGGCTTATTCGCTACGCTAAGCGCAGAAGCTGCTTCCAACAGATTCAAAGTACAGCTAAAACCGGTTGCTGGACGCGCCCGTCCATAGCGTTTCCCTAAGCCATCGTAACGGCCACCACGCCAGACTTCCTGTCCCTGTCCCGGCACATAACCGGTAAACACCAGACCGGTTTTATAGCCATAACCCCGCAACTCGGCCAAATCAATATGCACCGTGATGCCTTTGGCCAGAAAATTATCAGCAACCTTTTGTACTTCTTCGATAAATTCTAAGCAGTCAGGAAATACTTTCGCCGCTTGTTGTAAAACCTCTACCTCGCCATGCAGCGTCGGTAAGCGCAGAAAACGCTGCTGCAAATTGTCGCTAAGTTCAAGTTTTTCCAGGAGTTCAGTTAGGGTAGGCAGATCTTTTGACTGAAGCAAAGACCAAATCTGCCTGGCAGCGGCCGGATTTAAGTCGGCACTTTGCACCAAGGTGCGAAAAAAACCGACATGACCTAAATCCAAGACCAGCGGCGGCAAGGCCAAAGTTGCGGCGATGTCTAAGGCCAAATCAATGATCGCAATATCGCTTTCAATACCGGCATGACCGAAAATTTCCGCGCCCACCTGGATGGGATTGCGCGGCGCATGGGCGCTGTCACGCTGACTTTTTAACACCGGCCCGATATAGCAAAGCCTCTGAATGCCTTCACTTTTTAAGCGATGTGCGTCCATTCGTGCCACCTGCGGAGTCATATCGGCACGCACGCCGAGCAAACGACCATCCACTGGGTCAACCAATTTAAAGGTCTGCTCGCTTAAATCAGCGCTCATATCACCGAGTAAAGTTTCTACATATTCAACAAGCGGTGTGGCGATCAACTGATAACCACGACTTAAGAAAAGCGCCAGGATGCGTGCGCGTAGCATTTCACGACGGTAAGCATCTGGTGGCAAAGATTCTTCAATGCCATCAGGCAGTAACCAAGGAGTAGGGATCACCGTTAATGCACCAAATAAAGGAAAATAACGCCGGCAATCATACTGGCAAAGCCAAGCCAGCGCAGCGAGAAGTCAGAGGTGGTTAGCAGTTGCTGCCATAAACGACGCGCCAAACCAGGCGACAAGAAGGGCAAAAGCCCTTCAATAATCAACACCAAAGCCAATGCGGTGAGCAAAGCATTGATGAGTTCAGACATAACTTGCCATTATTTTTAGAAGTTGCTAAGGAGTTGCTAAGGAGTTGCTAAGGTTTCTGCGGCTGTAGTCGCTATCGGCGTCACCGCAGGTAAAACTTCCGGGAGGCGGTTATCGAACAAAGGTGTTGCCTCGGCTTTGGGTAAAGCCTGCGTGGCTAAAGACTCGGTCAGCAAATTTTTGCCATCAAAATAATCAAAGAAGGCCGAGTCTGGTGACAACACTAAGGTCTGTTGACCATTGGAAAAAACCCGCGCATAAGCGGTTAGACTTTGATAAAAACGATAAAATTCTGGGTCTTGACCATAAGCATCGGCATAAATTTTTGCCGTTTTCGCATCGGCTTCGCCGCGAATTTCTTCTGAACGCTTGACCGCTTCGGACAGAAGCTCGGTGCGTTGCCGGTCAGCAATGGCACGGATTTTCTTGCCTTCTTCATCGCCTTCAGCGCGGAATTGTTGGGCAACCGTGGCACGCTCTTTTTCCATGCGACGGAAAACTGAAGAACTTACTTCGGCTGGTAAATCAATGCGTTTAATGCGCACGTCTTTGATTTCTACCCCGAGACTAGCGGCTTTTTCATTGACCGAATTTTGCACCAGTTGCAACACCGAAAAAACCCGCGCCTCACCACTGCCGACATTGGCTGTGGAGGTAGTATTTTTTTGATCCTCGCTCAATAAATTAACTACTTCTTCCAAAGCGATATCGCCGGTCGCACCAAGAGCCGCATTGGGTAAAATCAAGCTCCGTGAGCCGGTAATGGCTTCTTTCATAGATAAATTACTGAACAAAACTTGCAAAGCATCACGGGTGATCTGCGATAAACGATTGATAGCACGGGTTTCTCCAGCAATACCGACACCACTACCAACCGAACGGTAATAAGCATCTACATCGTTGATTCGCCACTGGACATAGTAATCAACAATCATATTTTTACCTTCTTTGGTCAAAAAGCGCTCACTGCGACTTTCCGAAGACAATAAACGTTTATCAAACAAACGCACGTTATAAAGTCCCGGCACAATAAAGTGCAGACCCGGCTTGTAATCACTGCCCACAATTTCCCCCAAACGGAACACCAAAGCCAACTGTGACTCTTTGACGCTAAAGGTAAATACTGGGAATAGCAAAGCGATTGCTAAAATTATCGCGGCGAAAAAAGACAAAACTCGCATCAGGGTGCCTCCCGAGAGCGTAAATTGCGCGGGTCGCGCAAGCCATTATTATTAGAAGAATTATCGTTGCTACTGGGTACGGCGCTGGCAGTCACCCGATTATTTTGCACTGCTGCCGCTTGATTGATGGAACTATCCACCGCCGACAATGGCAACAACAAGGTGCTATCGCCTTGTACATCCACAAAAACATTTTTGCTGTTGGCGAAAACACTTTCCATCGAGGTGAGATATAAACGCTCGCGGAAAATCTGCGGATTATTCCGATACTCTTGTAACAGCGACAAAAAGCGCGAGGCTTCCCCCGCCGACACATTGACCACTTGCGCGCGATAGGCTTCGGCTTCCTCAATTAAGCGCTGCGCGTCCCCGCGGGCGCGTGGCACGACATCGTTGCTATAGGCTTCGGCTTCATTGATAAAACGCTGTTTATCCTCACGAGCTTTGATCGCATCATCAAAAGCCGCTTGCACTTGCTCCGGCGGTTGTGCTTGTTGCAAGTTGACCGACAGCACGGCAATGCCAGTTTTATAATCATCCAAACGCGCTTGTAAAATATTCCGGGTTTGCGCAATGACATCGCTACGATTGGTGTAAAGCGTATAGTCCATATTATTGCGGCCAATGGCTTCACGAATGGCGCTTTCGGCAACCTGCTGTACCGTTAAATCGGGATTGCGCACATTAAAAAGAAAGCCAAAGGCATCGCTGATGTTGTACTGCACCGCCAATTCAATATCCAAAATATTTTCATCGGCAGTCAGCATTTGTGAGCGGGTCTGAATGGTACGAAATTCATCCACATTGACAATTTCCACCGCTTCGATTGGAAACGGCAAATGCAAATGCGGACCTGGGCCGATTTCATAAACAAAACGTCCAAATTGCGTCACCACGCCACGTTGGCCGGCATCCACGATATAAAAGCCCGTGCCGACAACCCACGCTGCTAAGGCAACGATAATAATCAGAAAAATCACCAAAGGATTGGGACCACGACTAAAAAAACCGCCCGAAAAACGTTCGCGCATTTTACGCAACGTGTCATCTAAATCCGGTGGCGTGCGATTGCTATTCTTTCGGCTGCCCCAAGGATCATTATCCTGTGGACCGCCCGGTTCATTCCAAGCCATAACCTTCTCCAAATAAGGCAAAAAAGAGGGGTGATTCTAGGGAGCTTGCCGATGCGATGCAAGCACGTCATTGACCATGAATTGTGCTGCGACCGACAAACGCGCAATTTCTGCCGCATCCAGATGCCGCGCTGCCTCTAAAGCCGGACATTCGCTTTGCCAATGGCGCAAACGTGCTTCGGGTAAACATAAAATCAACTGCCAACCGCTTTCTGTCGCGGTCTCTTGCACAATCGCTTGTTCAGCAAATAATTTGGCGCGCACTTGACCAAAAGCAAAAGGCATAGTCACTTGATAATAAAGCGCTTTTCCTAAGAAAAAATCAGTTAATGCAGTTTTTAATAACGATAGACCAGCCGCCGTTTTTGCCGACAGCCAAAACTCTTGATGATCGGCAACACTTAACCTTTTTTCTTGTAAACCATCCACTTGATCAATTTTATTAAAGATAAACCACTGCGGAATGTTTTCTGCGCCAATCAATTCCAAAACTGCTTGCACTTGTTCCATCTGCCATTGCCGCTCAGGACTGGCCACATCCACAACATGCAGCAATAAATCGGCTTGCGCCGCTTCTTGCAAGGTAGCACGAAATGCTGCAATCAAATCATGGGGTAAATGACGAATAAAACCAACGGTATCGGCCAATAACAGGCTTTGATCAAAAGGGAGTGATAACCGCCGGACGGTCGGGTCGAGGGTCGCAAAAAGTTTATCAGCGGCATAGGCATCTGAATCCGTCAAAGCATTGAATAACGTGGACTTTCCCGCATTGGTATAACCGACCAGAGCCACGATGGGTATGGCGGAACGCTTGCGCCAGTGGCGCATCTGGCTGCGTTGATTATCCACTTTTTCCAAACGCTTAGCCAATTCAGCAATGCGGTCTTTAATGAGCCGTCGGTCAATTTCTAATTGCTTTTCGCCCGGACCGCGCAAACCCAAGCCACCACGTTGCCGTTCCAAATGCGTCCAACCACGCACCAGGCGCGTGGACAGATGTTTTAACTGCGCCCATTCGACTTGTAATTTCCCTTCAAAGGAACGCGCACGTTGCGCAAAAATGTCCAAAATCAAAGTATTGCGGTCGGCGACCCGGCATTGCCAGGCTTTTTCTAAATTGCGCTCTTGGCTGGGCGTTAAGCGATGGTTGACGATGACCAATTTCGCGCCGCTGCGTTGCACTACTTCCGCGACTTCCAAAACTTTACCCGAAGCAATTAAATACTTGGCATCGGGATGCCGCAAAAATCCCACCACCAAATCCAGCATAGCAATGCCGGCCGAGCGCACTAGCGTTTGAAATTCGCTTAAATCTTCCTGTTCTTGTTGATCATTGGTAAAGACATGCAGCAACACCGCTGTTTCACCACCCTCGGCACGCTCTAGTTCAAACAATACGCTTACTCCGTAGCAGGGGGAGCAGTTGCCGCAACTGTCGCCGGGGACTGCTCGTTATCTTGTTGTTGTTCAGAAGAATTTTCCCCATCCATATTTGGCAAATGCACCGGACGCGACGGCACAATGGTGGAAATAGCATGTTTATAAACCATCTGATTGACGCTATTTTTCAAAAGCACCACAAAAGCATCAAAAGATTCAATCTGCCCTTGTAATTTAATGCCGTTAATCAAATAGATAGAGACAGGTATATGTTCTTTGCGTAAAAGATTCAAAAAGGGGTCTTGTAAGGATTGTGCTTTCGACATGGGTTTCCTCGAAATAGAAAATTAAAGTTTTTGGTTAAAGTTTTTGGTTAAGGTTTTTGCGTAAAATTTTTTAGCTAACAGCTTGTTTATAAAAATAATAATTTAAAGGTTAAAGACAAATTGCCAAAATTTTATATTGAACGATGGCTTTTCAAAAGCCATCTGCCTTATTTTTGCCTAGCGGCAGCCAGCCGTTTCGTGCTGTAGTCTTGATACGCCAAAAAAACTGCCGCTGACGATTGTCGCATCGTCTGCGCCAAAGTGTCCACCGTAAACCAAGCAGTAAAATGTTTAAGCCAACTGTATTGCCGTTTGACCAATTGCCGATGCGAAAAAAGTATAGCATCGGATAATTTTTCCCAGGGTAACTCTTGGTTAAGATATTGTAAAACTTGTCGATAACCGGCACTTTTTAAGGCAGGACTATCAAAAGATAAATCAGGATAGCGTTGCACTAGGTTTTCTACTTCGGCAAGCAAACCGTTTGCCAACATTTTTTCCACCCGCTCGGCCAATTTTTGATGCAATAGCGCCCGTGACTCGGCAGTAACGGCGATAACGCAGGCAGCGCGTGGTGGCGGCATGTTCAAACGTAATTGACTAAGTGGTTGACCAGTTTGATAAAAAACCTCCAAAGCCCGCTGGATGCGCTGGCCATCGTTGATAGAAATTCTGCTGGCACTTTCTAAATCCACCTGTTGCAATTCCTGATGCAAGGCCGGCCAACCCAGCGCTTGCGCTTTTTGAGCCAAAGCAGCGCGTAACACTTGGTCAGCACTCGGTAAATCGGCTAAACCAAATAATAAAGCCTGAAAATACAGCATGGTGCCGCCGACTAAAATCGGCACCTGCTGTTGATCTTGTGCTGTGGCGATTAAACTTTCGGCATCTTTGACAAAAGCACCAGCAGAATAACTGGCAGTTGGCGGCAAAATATCAATTAAGTCATGTGGATGCCTTTGCAATTCCGCCGGCGTTGGCTTGGCACTGCCGATATCTAAACCTTGATAGACCATCGCTGAGTCCACACTGATCAAACGCACGCCAATGCCTTGTTTTTCAAAATCTTCTGCCAAAGCCATTGCCAAAGCCGACTTGCCAACGCCACTTGGCCCCACAAGACACAGAAGCGGAAATTTTTTTTCGTTTTTTTCCTTTCCTTTATTTCCTTTATTTCCTTTATTTCCTTTATTTTCTTTATTTTCTTTATTTTCTTTATTTTTTTCGTGCATGATCTTTAATTTTTTAATTTTATTTTCAATAAGTTAATTTTAAAAATCAACGACCTCGGCGAAACCAACGATCCAGCAAAGCAAGCGGTAACTGCCGCCAAGTCGGGCGGCCATGATTGCATACCATACCGCCTGGGGTATTTTCCATCGCTCGCAGCAAAGCATTCATTTCTTGTACAGTCAAACGTTTACCAGCACGAACTGCCTGCCGACAGGCCAAAGTGGCCAATTGTTGTCGCCGTTGTTCCTGCCAAAACTCCTGTTCGGTGGCGATGGCCTCCGGCCAACTGGCTAAAAATTCTGGGAAAAATTTTTGCAACAGGCTATCACTGAAAAAATCTGGCGCAGCTTGTAGTGCCAGGTGATCTTCTTGGTAGGTTAATGAAAAACCTAAATTTTTTAACTTTTCTAGCCATTCCGCACGCTCGACAACATTGGCGCTCTGCCAACTTTCGGGAATAGCCAATAACAGCGGCAAGAGCCGCATCTGGATGCAGGATTTATCCACTTTTTGTAAAGCAGTCAGCAAGATGCGCTCGTGGGCGGCGTGCATATCCACGACAATTAAACCGTCAGCATTTTGCGCCAAAATATAAATGTCATGCAGTTGTGCCAAGGCAAAACCCAACGGCGGCAGGGTTAAAGCCATCTCGGCAGTTCTTTCGTTTCCTTCGTTTTTTTCGTTTCCTAGGCTCTCGCTATTTTTTTCGTTTCCTTCGTTTTTTTCGTTTCCTAGGCTCTCGCTATTTTTTTCGTTTCCTTCGTTTTTTTCGTTTCCTAGGCTCTCGCTATTTTTTTCGTTTTTTTCGTTTTTTTCGTCTCTTGCGTATCTTTCGTTTCCTGCGCTCTCGCTGTTTTTTTCGTTTTCTTGGTTTATTTCGCCTGCTAGTGCGCCTTCAGTCATTTTTTCATAAAATAAATGCGTTAGCGCATAATGGCTCGGCTGGTCGCGGATTTTTTCCTGATCTTGCCAAGATGCTGCAGCGGGATTTTTTCGCGCCAACAGCAGTGGTTTGTCGGTCGAAGTCGCCGCTTGTGCCATAACCATGTCCACGGTGCTGTCAACATCGGCAGCCATATCCTGATTGGCAATATCCTGATTAACTTTATCGGCAAGCAGTTGCTCGACTTCGCCAGGCGAAACCGTGGTGAAGGTTGTCGTCAACAGCGACTGCACGGCTTGCCGCAGACGACCAAACCAGGTTGCCGCTTCCAAAATCCGCACTTCGGCTTTTTGGGGATGGATATGTACATCCAGCATCGCCGCCGGAATTTCTAAAAACAAGACATAAAGCGGTTGGCAATCTGCCGGAATAAGTCCTTGATAGGCTTGACGAATTGCCGTTTGCAGATTTTTCTCACGCACCGCTCGACCATTGATATAAAAAAACTGTCCATCACTGCGTTTGCGGTGCAGGCGTGGTTCAGCAATAAAACCAAAGAGTTGACCTTCCGGCCAATTAACTTCTAGGCGCTGCGCCGCCGTCGCAAATTCCTCTCCCAACAATCGAAACGCCCGCGCTTCCAGGCTTTCTATCGGCAAAAACAGGCTTACGGTTTGCGCGTGTTTCAAACGAAATTGCACCGTCGGATAGGCCAAAGCCAGCCGTTTGACCACCTCCAAGCAGGCGCTCCATTCGGCACGGTCGGACTTCAAAAAACGCTGTCGCGCCGGCCAAAGATAAAATAAATCCGCCGCTTGCACCGTGGTGCCCGGTGGATGCGCCGCTGGCATCACGCTGGCATTTTCCCACGCAAAGGCATGTTCGGCCTCTTTTGGCCGACTGGTCAGCCGCAAGCGACTGGCCGAGGCCAAACTGGCCAAGGCTTCACCGCGAAAACCCAAGGTGGCAATGGCATCCAAATCCAATAAATCATTGATTTTGCTAGTTGCATAACGCGCTATCGCCAAAGGGAGATCGGCTTTGGCAATGCCTAAACCATCATCCTGCACTTGAATCAGGCTTTTACCGCCGGCCAAAAGCGTAATCTCCAGATGCTTGGCGCTGGCATCGAGACTATTTTCCAAAAGTTCTTTTAAGGCCGAGGCGGGACGGTCAATGGTTTCGCCAGCGGCAATACGCTGACGCAATAACTCTGGCAAGATTTTAATTTTATTCAATTACTTCCCTTGATTTTTACGAAATGCGCAAGCCACCAACGCCAGAAAGCCAGCGCTAAAAAAATACCGAGATAGATCATAGGTTCGAGCCAATCCAGTTTCACAGCCATAAAAAAATGCAGCAGCGCCAGCAGCACAATAAGATAGGTCAAGCGGTGCAGCCGTTGCCAATTTTTTTTCAACAGACGCATGGCAAAACGGCTTGAGGTGATGGCCAAAGGCACTAACAACAAAACCGCGAGCATCCCAATGATAATATAAGTGCGACTGGTGACATCTTCGATAATTTCCGGCCAATACAGTGCGCGATCCAAAACAAGATAGATAAAAGCATGACTTAACGCATAAAAAAAGGCCAACAAACCGAGCGTCCGTCGCCAAGGAAGTAAAGCCGGTGCCTGTTTATTGGCCAGCCGCCAAGTTTTTTGCAAGGGATGCAGCAGCAAGGTTAAGGCTAAAAAACGCAGCGTCCAGATGCCGGTTTCATCCAACAGGGTTTCAATAGGATTTGCACCCAAAGCATTAAAAAATAAAGCGATAACTAAAATTATGGCCGGCGTTAAGCCGACCACAATTAACGCGACTTGCCAAGGCCAAGTTGAGAGTTTAAGCGAAGTCAGCGCAGAGGATTGAGATGCCATGATTTTTATATCTAAGTTAATAAATTTTAAGCTAAAAAGTTAAAAGAATTTAACATCAGGCGTTAAAAAAGCAAAGGTAAAAAAAGCATAGGTTAATACCAGCGACGCAAATCCATACCTTGATACAGATGCGCCACTTCTTGCGCATAGCCATTGAAAGGTAAAGTTTTTCGCCGCGAAAATTCGCCCAACCGTCGCTCCCGCGCTTGGCTCCAGCGTGGATGATCCACTTCAGGATTGACATTGGCATAAAAGCCATATTCATTAGGTGCCGACTCTGACCAACTGGTTTTCGGCATAGTCGAGGTAAAATCAATTTTGACGATGGATTTAATACTTTTGAAGCCATATTTCCATGGCACTACCAAGCGCAGCGGCGCACCATTTTGATTTGGCAGCACTTCACCATATAAACCAACGGCCAAAATCGTCAACGGGTGCATCGCTTCATCCAGACGCAAACCTTCCTGATAGGGCCAGTCGAGAATTGGCCGACGCTGGCCGGGCATCTGTTTCGGGTCAAGCAAGGTTTCAAAACGGACGAATTTCGCCGAGGAAAGCGGTTGAAAAGTCTGTAAAATTTTTGCCAGTGGTATGCCTAACCACGGAATCACCATTGACCAGGCTTCCACACAACGTAAACGATAGATGCGCTCCTCAATGGTTTGACCACGCAGCAGGTCTTCCAGCGCATAAGTTCCTGGTTTTTCGCAAAGTCCGCCGACAGTCACCGACCAAGGATCGGTTTTGAAATCTTTTGCATTACGCGCTGGATCGCTTTTGTCAGTGCCAAATTCATAAAAATTATTATAGGTCGTTATGTCTTTATAACTATTGAGTTTTTCAGAAGTGGAAAATTGTTTATTGACTTGATAATCCAGTTTTTCCTTGGCCGACAATGCCGTGGTCAAGGGTAAAAAAGCAAAAACCCCGCTTTGTATAAACTGCCGACGCGATTCATAAACAGACTTGGCAGTAATTTCCGAGGGAAGAATTTTCATAACCACTCCAAAGTAAATCAAGAGAAAATAAAAAAGATAAAGGCATTGGGATGCTTTTTTCGGCAATGCGTTCCCAAGCTGCTTGCGTTACTTTCGTTTTTTTCAGTTCTTTTGTTACCGCAACGGCGTTTTTAATATAGTTTTATAAAAAATTACTAAAAATTACAAAAACTTTGCTAGTCGTGCCAAGGCTTTTTCCCGACCTAACAAAGCCAAAACCACATCCACTGAAGGCGAGTGCAAGCTGCCAGTGATCGCCGCACGTAAGGGTTGTGCAATGTCCGGCATTTTACAGTTTTCTTGTTTAACCATTTGTTTAATAAATGACTTTATTGAGGCTTCTTGCCAATCCGCTAAGTTTTGCAAAGCGGTCACGACCCGTTGAAAACGTGCGGCATCGCCATGTTTTAATAATTCTTGTGCTTCTTCACTGAGTGGATAATTTTCCGTAAAAAGATAGCTAGTTGCCTCAACTAACTCTTGCAAAGTTTTGACTTTTTCCCGATATACCGGCAACAGCAGCGCCAGCGCTGGACCAGCGGCAAGATTAACGCCGGCCTTACTAAAATAGGCTTCTACCTTCGGTAATAAATGATCTATGGGTAAAGTCTTAAGATAATGTTGATTCAACCATAATAATTTTTCTGGATTAAAACTGGCCGGAGAATGGCTAACATGTTGCAAATCAAAGTATTTTATCATCTCTTCAATGGAAAAAATCTCTTGATCGCCATGTGACCAACCCAAGCGCACTAAGTAATTTAACAAGGCTTCGGCTAGATAACCATCCTCTTGATATTGCAAGACATTGACTGCACCATGTCGTTTCGATAAACGGCTGCCGTCGCTACCTAAAATCATCGGCACATGCGCAAAAGCTGGTATCGGTGCGCCCAAGGCATGATATAAATTGATCTGGCGTGGGGTATTATTTAAATGATCATCGCCACGAATCACCTGGGTGATACCCATTTCCCAATCATCAATCACCACGCAAAAATTATAGGTCGGCATCCCGTCGCTACGCATAATAATAAAATCATCGAGTTCCTCGTTAGCAAAATAGACATCGCCGCGAATTAAATCTTTGACCTGCACCATGCCTTGTAAAGGATTTTTAAAGCGAATGACAGGTTGCACATCACTTGGTGGCGTGCCAGTAAATTCACGGTAGCGTCCATCATAACGCGGTTTAAGTCCTTGTGTTAATTGCTGTTCGCGTAAGGTATCGAGTTCTTCTTTCGACATATAACAGCGATAGGCCAGACCTTGCTTTAAGAGTTTATCAATATAAACCTGATAGCGATCTAAGCGTTGACTTTGATAGGCGACAGGACGATCCGAAGTGATGCCAAGCCATTCTAATCCTTTGAAAATAGCTTCAACCGATTCAGTAGTAGAACGTTCAATATCTGTATCTTCAATACGGACAATAAAAGTGCCCTGCTGCTGCTTGGCATAAAGCCAAGAAAATAAAGCAGTGCGTGCGCCACCAAGATGCAAAAAACCGGTGGGACTCGGCGCAAAACGGGTAATAACTGACATATTTTTCCTTTGTTTTAAGTCAAAAATAAAGCATTTTTATGCGGCAAAAGTACCGAATGCGTAGCAAAGGCTAGGTATTTATGCCTGGTCTGCTTAGAATAGTCGCATTTTTGCTTTTCTCGCTTTGCCAAGCGAGCCATAAAATTCACTTGGAAAACTTATGATCACCACTTTAACTACAAAAAATAACAAACAAATTCATTTACTTGGTACGGCACATATTTCTTCAGAAAGTGTTCGTGAGGTAGAAAACGCTGTGCGTAGCGGGCATTACGATGCGATAGCCGTTGAACTTTGTCAAAGCCGTTATCAAGCCATGTTTGCCAGTCAAGATTTAGAAAAAGCCGATCTCTTGACATTGATTAAGCAAGGGAAATTGCCGCAAATGTTGCTGCAAGTCTTGTTGGCAAGCTATCAAGAGCGGCTGGCGCGGCAAGTGGAAACCCCTTTGGGTGCCGAACTCAAAGCGGCAGTCGAGGAAGCCAAGGCCAATAACTTACCCGTCTTATTGATTGATCGGGATGTGCGCACGACTTTGCAGCGGGTGCGGCAAGCCAATAATTTTTGGCAAAATTTTCAGCTTTTGGGTCTATTAATTGCTGGCATTTTTGAAAAGCAGGAAATCAGCCGCGAAGAAGTCGAAAAACTCAAGGAAGGGGATATGTTAAACCATGCCTTAAAAGATATGGCGGATAGTCAACCGGCAATCTATCGCGTGATTATTCAAGAGCGTGATCAATATCTTAGCTATAAATTACAACAGGTTGCCAATAGCGAAAACTATCAACATATTTTAGCGGTGGTCGGCGCTGGTCACGTTCCAGGTATTCAAGAAAATTTTGAACAAATCGCTGCCGGCAGCGAAAGCGAGCATCTCAATGCCTTGGAACAACTTTCTAATAAAAAAGGCTTTTTTCATTACTTTCCTTATCTTATTATCGCTTTAATTATACTGGGTTTTATCATTGGTTTTAGCCAAAATCAAAGTCTTGGCTGGCAAATTATCGGTCAGTGGGTGCTGATCAATGGCAGCCTGGCCGCGCTTGGTTCGGCCATTGCTTTGGCACATCCCTTGACCACCGTTAGCGCTTTTTTAGCAGCGCCGCTCACCTCGCTAAACCCGACCATTGGCGTTGGCATGGTCACGGCCTTTGTGGAAGCCTTTTTACGCAAACCCACGCTCAAACATCTGAAAACCCTGCGCCAAGATATTGAAAAATGGCAAGGTTGGTGGACAAACCCTTTGGGACGAATTTTTTTGGTGTTCTTATTAAGTTCACTGGGTTCGGCTTTGGGAACTTATATTGCCGGCTTTCAGATTTGGTCAAGTATTTTCCAATGAAATTAAATTCTTATAAAAATGTTTACTATCGAAGCCACAGTCATCGGTGCGGTTTTTGGCAGTCTATTGGGAGTGATCGTCATCCTAATCTGGCACAGTTTTTGGTATAACCGCCAAAAAAAGCCGGATAAACTCCCCTATGAGATTGAAAAACTTTGCAGTATTGCGCATTTTTTAATCAATGATTATGGGCGGATCATGGCTTGCAATGCCCGCGCACAACAGCTTTTTAAGCAGAAAGCAGAAACCTTGATCGGCATGAATATCAAGCAACTGCTGCGCTTAAACAGCAATTTGCACACGCTATTAAAAGAGCTCGGTCATGATCAGCAAGAAAGTTTTGCCTCGCTGCGCTTTTCCGATGGTAAGGCTTCTGATAAAGAAGCCGCCAAAATTGTTATCAGAAAAATTTCCTTTCAACAAACAGCACTGTATATCGTCTATCTTTATCCTTTGGAAATATCCAGGGAATCCGCAGAAGCTATCAATGAAAATAGGCAGTTAAAGCGGGTTATGCACCAAGCACCCGTGGGAATGCTGGAACTTCGGCCAGACTACAGCGTGCGCTATTGTAATTTGGCGATGTTATCTTTTTTTAAGGTAAGCAGTTTTGAGGAAGTCCTGGAAAGAAAACTGGATCAGTTCACCGAACGCATCTGGCTGCCATTACAACCCATTGTTGAGCAAGCAATACAATCTCGCAATGGCTTAGCCGATGGCACTTTGGATCAGAGCGAAGCAAAACATATCAAAAAATATCATGTACAAGTCAAAGTTTTATTTGATAAAAATCATAAACCAACGACGATTATCGGCATTTTTCAAAGCATCTCGCATTGGTATCAGCAAGAGCAGTTATTGTTGTCCTTAAATAATTACTTCAAACAGTATTTTGATCTATTAGACAAGAATATCTATCTTATTGAAACTGATAATACCTTTTCTATCACTTTTATCAGTCAAGGACTTTGTAAAAAAATTGGCAGTATGGATTGGGAATGGATTGGCTATCCACTCTTTTCACTTTTTAATGATCGGCAACAAAATCAACAACAAAAATCTTTACTTCGGCAGGTATTATCTGGGCAAAGAGCGCAGTTTATTGTAAAAAAGCGGTTAATCAAGAAAAACAAATCCCGTGCTTTATGGCTACAATTGGAACTCTTACCAAAATACGATCAACATCAGCAAATTCAAGGTATTAGTATCATCGCACAAGATATTACGCCGCAAAAAAAGGTTGAGTTGTTATCACAAATAGACCCCATGACCAAACTCTTTAACCGTCGCTTGTTTTATAAAAAAATTGAACAATTATCAAAAAATCGCAACAAGACTACCTTTACCTTATGTTTATTAGATATTGATTTCTTCAAACTTTATAATGACACTTATGGACATCCCGCTGGCGACCGTGCCATTGTCGCCGTAGCAACTGTCCTGCGGCGGCAGGTAAAAAAAGCGCATGGCATGGCCTTTCGTCTGGGTGGGGAAGAGTTTGCTATCTTACTTATTTCTGAAAATTATCAATCACATATTTTTATTTTACAAGAAACTTTGCGTTGTGTAGAAAATCTTGCGATTCCCCATGAAAAAAACAAAGCCTCAACTTTTTTAACGATCTCCATGGGCGCACAATGGTATGATTGGCAACAGCCTAAACGTTTAGAAGACCTCTACGACGATACCGATCAAGCGCTTTATCACGCCAAAACTACTGGTCGTAATCGTTTGGTTTTATTTCCTTTTTCTTGAAATTTTTTATTAAAGTTTTTATTAAATTTATATGCAGGAACGCCTAGTTATCAGCGCCGCTTTTATTATTATTGCCGAGTTTTTATTTGCTAGCATGGGCGCTTTGATCAAGCATTTAACCCTTTCTGACGTTCCTTTAGAGCTTATTGTTTTTTTTCGTAATTTTTTAAGTCTTTTATTCCTTTTACCCTGGTTAAACTTATCTATTTTTAAGACCGCGCATTTACCCTTGCATCTTTCCAGGGGCATTGTTGGTATTGTCGCGATGTATTGTATGTTTTTTGCGATCAGTGCCTTACCCTTAGCACAAGCCTCACTGCTGATGATGACCTCGCCTTTATTTATTCCTTGGATTTCCTATCTTTGGCAAGCACAAGGCATTGGAATGCGGATGATTTTATCGAGCATTGTTGGCTTTTTTGGCGTTTGGTTGGTGTTGTCGCCAAGCGACGGCAATCCTTTGTCATGGGTAATGTTGATTGGCTTACTGGCTGGCTTATTGGCCGCCATTGCGCAAGTCAATGTCAGTATCTTAGCGCGTTATGACAACACTTTGAAAATTATCTTTTATTTTGGCTTTATCGGCAGCATTGCCAGTTTACCTGGCGCGATTTGGCATTGGCAACCCTTGTCGCTCGGCATCTGGATGCTTTTCCTTTGTGTAGGTGCTTTGGCGGCAATTGCGCAATGGTTATTAACTCGCGCCTATGCTTTGGCCAAAGCCGGTAATATCGGCGTATTTACCTATAGCGCAGTTATCTTCAGTGGCATCTACGGCTATGTTTTTTGGGAAGAAAAGTTAAGCTGGCCGATGTTAGCCGGTGGGATATGTATTATTTTAGCGGGAAGCATTGTGCTGTGGCGACGACGCGCCACACGACCGGCCTGTTTAACGTAAATTACACCTAACTCAAGTTTAACATTAAACAGGCACAAGAATAATCAAAAAGTTAGCGCAGGCTTTTGATAATTTCTGCTGCTGGTGCAAAGCCAGGGATAGCACGACCATTATCGCTCAACATATACGGTGTGCCGGTGACACCGAGTGCTTGTGATAACTGATACTGTTCTAAAATTTTGTTTTCACAAGATAAATTTGGCAAAGATTTTTGACTCTTCGCATCATTCATCGCCGCTTGCCGGTCTTTAGCACACCAAACATTGACCGCTTTCTGAAAACTTGGCGTATTTGGTCCCGAACGGGGGAAGAACAGATAATTGACAGTAATACCATTGCGATTTAATTCAGGGACTTCCTGATGCAGACGACGGCAATAGGGACAGTCAATATCGGTAAATACCCAAAGGGTTCTTTGTTGAATTCTCGCTGGAAATACCACCATGTCATCTTTAGCAACAGCCTGTAATTGTTGCAGTTGATCTTGTGTTTTCGCCTGTTCGGTTAAATTTACCTGCGTCTCCAGATCAATTAAATCACCAGCAAAAACAAAGCGTCCATCAGCGGTGATATACAGCACCTGTCCTGCAAAGGCTGCTTGATAAACCCCGGGTACCGGACTTGGCGTAATGCTTTTGATAGGCACGCCACCAAGCACCGCACTTAAACGCTGCTCAAGCATTTCCATAACATTTTCAGAGGCTTTTTCAGAAGAATTTGGTTCACTGCTGGCTTTTTCGGCGATGGTTTCGCTGATGGTGGTGACAGGTGCTGAATTTTCGGGCGCAGGAGTTTCTTGAACATTATCTGGCGCTTCCGCACAAGCGGGTAAAGCCAATAAAAGAAATAAAATTAAAAATAAATACATCTGGATTCCAAAAGATAGGTATAAGTGATAAATGAAATAAAAATCGCCTGCTTACGAAAGCAGGCAGTTTTTTGTGAGCAATTAAAAGTTATTGGTTAATTTTTTTAAGAAAATCAGCGAATTGCATTGGCACGGGGAAGATAATAGTATTGCTACCGCGCTCGGAAGAAATTTGATTTAAGGTTTGTAAATAGCGCAACTGCATGGTTTCGGGTTGTTCGGCAATAATGCGTGCCGCATCCAAAAGTTTTTGCGCGGCTTGGAATTCGCCATCGGCAGCGATCACTTTGGCGCGACGTTCCCGTTCAGCTTCGGCTTGTTTGGCCATGGCTCTTACCATGTTTTCATTCAAATCAACATGTTTTAACTCAACCTTGGTCACTTTGATGCCCCAACCTTCGGTATCCCGATCCAAAATTTCTTGAATATCGGCGTTAATTTTTTCCCGTTCTGATAACATGTGATCCAATTCATGTTGACCCAAAATCGAACGCAAAGTGGTCTGCGCCAACTGACTGGTGGCAGAATAATAATCTTCGACTTGAATAACCGCATGTTCAGGGTCAACGACACGGAAATAAACCACGGCATTGACGCGCACCGAGACGTTATCACGAGAAATGACATCTTGACTCGGCACATCCATTGTCACCAAACGCAGGTCAATTTTTTGCACCACTTGAATAAAAGGGATGACAATTTGCAAGCCTGGGCCTAAGGTTTTGGTAAAACGTCCCAAGGTAAATAATACGCCGCGTTCATATTCTTTGATAATCCGAATGGAATTGATCAAGATGAAGCCAATAATTACCACAGGAACCAATAAAGCACTTAAGTTCATTACTATACTCCTAAATAAAAGTTTATCTTACGATTTTAACAAGTTAATTTCTGGCACCGGCGGCGTTTCTTCCACGGGTGCCACCTCTAATAGCAAGCCAGTTTTGGCCAAGACTTTGACTTTTTGCCCACGTTTTATAAAGGCTTGGCTGTGAGCGCGCCAAGATTCGCCAAGTAAACGAATGCGTCCTTCCCCCTGAAAATCTTCTGTAGCTTCGCCAAGACTATGTAAAATTTGCTCATTTCCCGACACCGTAGTGGCCGAACCAAAAACGCTACGCACCACATAGAACGTCAGAAACAGAAAGAGCAAAAATAGGCTGATGGCCGTGCTAAAAATGGTTACATAAGGTACATCAAAACCAGGGACATTGGTATCAAATAATAAGATAGAACCTAAAACAAAGGAAACCAGTCCCCCCACCCCTAACATGCCAAAGGTCGGCAAAAATATCTCAGCGATTAACAAGATCATGCCTAAGAAAATAAAAGCAAAACCGGCATAATTTATTGGCAGCATCTGTAGGCCAAATAAAGCGATAAGCAGAAAAATTGCGCCTAATGTGCCGGAAACGCCAAAACCTGGCGAAAGAAATTCAAAAACAATGCCATAGATACCAAGCATCAATAAAATATAGGCAATACTTGGGTCGCTGATTGCCGCTAGAAACTTTAAGCGCCAATCGGGGGTAAAGGTTTCAATGCGCACATTATCCAAGTCTAAAGTGACAGTTTTTTCGGAATTTATTTTAATGCTTTGACCATTTAACGCTTTCAATAAAGCATCTAAATCCTCGGCAATGTATTCAATCACGCCTTCCTTTAAGGCTTCTTCAGCGCTTAAACTCACCGCCTCACGCACGGCTTTTTCCGCCCATTCCACATTGCGCTCTCGCTCTTCGGCCAGACTACGAATATAGGCAGCGGCATCGTTGATGACTTTACGACGCATAGCTGAGTCGCTACTATCATCTTGTTTTTCACCATCTTTTTCCTCACTGTCGCCATCGCCACCGATAGATACTGGCGTGGCGGCACCCAAGGTTGATACCGGAGTCATGGCAGCGATATGGCTGGCATAGAGGATGTAGGTGCCAGCACTGGCCGCCCGCGAGCCGGAAGGACTGACAAATAAAGCCACCGGAATTTCCGAGGCCAAGATGCTTTTAATAATGTCGCGCATGGCGCTATCCAAACCGCCTGGGGTATTCATCTCAATGACGATTAACGCGGCTTTTTGGTCTTCGGCTTCAGCAAAACCTTTTTGAATCAACTGTGCCGTGGCCGCACCAATGGCACCTTCTACCGGGATATGCAACACTGTTGCCGCCATCGAAAGCGATGTGAATGCCATGAATAGACTAGCAAGTCCAAATTTCATTACGACCTCTTGGTAAAAACTTCAGAAAAAATTATCTACACTGCCTGCTGAAGAATCTTTCAACAGGCGCATCATACAAGGTTTTTATGACAACTCAATGTAGCAGCGCGATTATTTTGGCCGGTGGCCAAGGCCGCCGTCTGGGTGGCTGCGAAAAGGCTTGGCTTTCGCACCAGGGACAATTTTTTATTGAAAAAATCCTCCTCAACTTAAAACAACAAGGTCTGGAACAAATTTGCGTCAGTGCCAATCGCGACTTGGCACGCTATCAAAGTTTAGGCATTCCAGTGTATTGCGATGATTTGAACTTACTGGAAAGTCCCTTACGCGGTATTTTTAGCGCCTGGCAAGGCGAAAAGGCCAACGAAACTTTAATCGTGCCGGTGGATGTACCGAATCAACCGCCAGACTTATATTTTCGTCTAAAAAAACAGCTTGATGCCAATCCAGAATGTCAATTGGCGATAGCCCACGACGGCACGCAAGCGCAGCAGTTATTTTTGCTGGCGAAAGCCGAGGCGCTGTCAACCATTCCTGCATATTTACAAAGTGATAGGCGTTCGGTATGGGGATGGTGTCAAGGTTTTTGCTTGACCTATGTGGATTTTTCCGAACAGAAGGAGAGTTTTTTGAATATCAATACCGAGGCAGATTTAGAAAAACTGCTTTCCCAATAGAGAAAGCAGTGGTTAATGAGTTGATTAAATTGAGATCCAATTAAGCGCTTTCAACTTTTTCTACTAAATCCCGATAGGCATGGGCAGACGCATAACCAATAATGGGAAACACGGCCAACATCGGCACATACGCCAAGACGATGCTGATGCTGACCAAAACGACAATTAAAAAAGCCCAAAAGAGCATTGGCCAGAAGTTGTTGAATACCGATTGGATGCTTAAACGCACACCGGTGAAAAGATCGCCTTTTTCGGCCACCAAAAAGGGGAAAGTGATCACTGAAAAAAGATAAACAAAAAAAGCCAAGGCCGCACCGCAAGCCACAAAAACAGCAAAAAAACCAAGAAGGTGTTCACTAGCGTAAATATCTTGCAAAAACATCTGGATGTTACTTTGGGAAGCTACGGCAAATAACGCCACAATCACCGCCACAACACGAATCCAAGCCAAAAACACGACAGACAAGAAAACTGTAAACAAAGCGATTTGCAGTGGATTACAGCACCAGGCTGAAAAGGCTGTCCACCAGTGAATCGCCTTTTTCTCATAGAGTTTTTGGCTAACTGCATAGAGACCCACGGCCAAAAATGGTGCCAGAATAAAAAAGCCGCTGATGGAGACCAAAATCAACTGCGGATCATTGCGCGTCAACCACAACAAACCATAACCCGCTAAAACAAATAACAAACCATATAAAAGACTCGGCAAGGGCAATTTGGCGAAATCAGACAAGCCATTGCTTAACCAGCGCAAAGGTGCGCCTGCGTCAATACGGCGCACGCGATAGGGACTTACCGGCACTTCTTCAATCGGAACGGGCGCTGCGGTCGGTACTTCTGTCATAGCCTTCTCCTTTAATAGAGCATTAAAAAAATTTGAGTTTACTCTTTCTTAAAAAAAAATCAAGTAATACAAAAAGTTATCTATTAACTTTTGAATTTTCTAATGTTCAAAAACGAATGAAAATAAAGCGGCATTGGGATGCCGCTGTCTTTTGTAGCTGATAAAAAAGCACCAGAGGAAAAATGTGAAAAGGTGAAAATCGAAAAGCAAGTAAAAACGTAAAAAATAAAACTGAAAAGGCTTGAAAAAACTAAAAAAAGCGTTGTTGAATGGCGGTATCTACTGCCATTAAACCAGCTTGAATTTCATCAATGGCTTCGTGGAGACCGGTGGCGATAATGGCGGCATCGTCAATTTTTTCGATAAAATTTAATAGGTTATCCACCGCCAACAAAGGTGCTTCGGCGCGTGACAAAGCGCTCAGCTCATGGTGCAGACGACGAATACAATGACCAATAGTGCGAGGAAATTCTTCATCTTTGAGTAAAAAGGCTAAAACCGCCTCAGCACTGACCGATACTTGCACCTTGGTGCGGTAAAAATAATAGGCGCTCAAGGTCTTTAACACTGCCATCCAGCGCAAATCTTGGTAGGGCGCGTCATCAGCGCTTTTTAAGGCGATATAAGCCACGTCCACAATGCGCGTAGTCATGTCGGCGCGTTCGATGTTGCGTCCCAAGGCCAAAAATTGTGAAATGGCGTTGGTCGGAAAGGTGCTGACAATAAGACCAAGTAAACGCTGACGTTTTTGAATGATTTCCTGAAGAATTTCAAAGCGTTTATGTGGATAGATCACCTGCGGCAAAGCCAGTTTGGCGTATTGGTATAAGTCATTGACATATTCCCAAGTTTCCGGCGGAAAGGCTTCGCGCATACTGCGTAAATTTTCCCGCGACGCTTGTAAACTTCGTAACAGCGACCCCGGATTTTGCGCATCGGCCAGCATAAAGTGCATCACCGAGGCTTCCGTCACCTGCGGAAAACGTACCATAAATTCTTGTTCTTGACCGTTGATAATCAACAAGCTACGCCAATCCAAGGGCAAACGCTGACCTAAATCCAGATGCAAGGCACTGACCACTTGAAATAACCGCGCCGTATCTTCGGCGCGTTCCATATAACGGGCTAACCAATAGGTTTGTTCGGCAACACGTGAGAGCATCATCCCTCCACAATCCAGGTGTCTTTACTGCCGCCGCCCTGCGAGGAATTGACCACCAACGAACCTTTGACCAAAGCCACCCGCGTCAAGCCACCGGTGGTAGTAAATAATTTATCCGCCTGGAGGGTAAAAGGCCGTAAATCCACATGCCGCGGCACAATACAACCATCCACAAACGTCGGCACCGTGGATAAGGCCAAGGTCGGCTGGGCGATGTAGTTGCGTGGGTCTTGGGCAATGCGTTCGGCAAAATCTTGGCGTTGCGCGGCAGTCGAAAAAGGCCCTATCAACATGCCATAACCGCCGGATTCATTGGCTGGTTTGACCACCAATTCATCGAGATGCGCGAGAACATAGGCGCGTTCTTCGGGATTCGCACAAAGATAGGTTGGGACATTGGGTAAAATCGCGGTTTCTCCCAGATAATATTCAATCAATTTCGGCACATAGCTGTAAATAACTTTATCATCGGCCACCCCGGCACCTGGCGCATTGGCAATGGCAACTTTGCCCTCCCGCCAGGCACGCATAAGACCTGGCACGCCCAAGGTGGAATCTTCGCGAAAGACTTCCGGGTCAAGAAAATCGTCGTCAATGCGCCGATAAATCACATCCACTTTTTTCAAGCCATTGATAGTACGCATAAAAACCGTGTCATCCTCGACGACCAAATCGCGGCCTTCCACCAAAAATGCGCCCATCTGCTGCGCTAAGTAACTGTGTTCAAAATAGGCTGAATTAAAAATCCCTGGGGTCAACACCGCTACCACCGGCTTGCTGGCCTGACTTAAGGCGGCGAGGGTTTCATACAAGCGATTGGGATAATCGTCCACCGGTAAAACCCGATAATCTTCAAAGAGTTCTGGAAAAAGTCTTTTTTGAATTTTACGATTTTCCAGCATATAGGACACGCCCGAAGGCACCCGTAAATTATCTTCTAAAACATAAAATTGGCCGCTATCGGCGCGGACTAAATCTGAACCGCAGATATGCGCCCAAACACCAAAAGGCGGGGTAACACCTCGGCAAGCAGCGCGAAAATTTTTAGAATTTTGAATCAGATATTCAGGAATGATTTGATCTTTCAGCACTTGCTGTTCGTGATATAAATCATTGATAAAAAGATTTAAGGCACGCAGCCGCTGCTTTAAGCCTAAGGCTACGGTATGCCATTCGGATGCCGCTAACACGCGGGGAATCATGTCAAACGGCCAACTGCGGTCAATATTGTCGCCATCACTATAGACGGTAAAGCTGATGCCCATGGTTTTGACCAAGGCATCAATGGCCTGATGGCGGGATTGCAATTCCTCCAAGGACAAAGCCTCGAAGGTTTGGCACAAACGTTGTGCCAACGGACGTGCCTGGGCATCCTCGGCAAAAAGTTCGTCGTAAGCCTTGGCCAGCGGATAATGCTGGCAGTGCAGATGACGTTGCGCGGTCGGCGGATTGACCGAGGCAATTGTCGGGGTTCTCACACTTTCGCCGCTGCGCTGGCTATGTTTAACGCTGGCAGGCACCACGTCCTGAACTTGCTGCTGTTGCATCTTGCTATCCTCAAAAAAGCGCCGAAAAAAGCGACGAAATAATCTTGACAATACAAAATCCATGCCGCGACTACCTCGAAGCCATTGTGCCGTCGCTGCGGTTAGTGCTGACGACGTAAATCCAAGGTATTGGGAAATTCGCTCGGCGCTTCCGCCGCTGGCGCTTGCATCGGCCCGATACCGGAACCGTAAGGTAAAAAGGTCGTGCGCCGTAATGCGCCACTCGGCTGCCAAGGTTCCTGACTGTGGTTGCCGACTTGAAAACGACTGCCACGGCGTGCTGCTGCCACAAAGCTATTCACCGGGAAATTTTCATGGCTGCGGCCACCTGGATGTACCACATGATAGGTGCAACCGCCAATGGCGCGATTATGCCAAGTATCAATAATATCAAACACCAATGGCGCATGGATGCCAATGCTCGGATGCAAGGCCGACGGCGGCTGCCAAGCGCGATAACGCACACCAGCGACATATTCACCTTGTCGGCCAGTATTGTGTAAGGGCAAGCGGCGACCGTTACAAGTCACGACATAACGGCTATCGGTTAAGCCACTGACTTTGCACTGTAAGCGCTCCAAAGACGAATCCACAAAACGCGCTGTGCCGCCGCCGGCCATTTCCTCACCCAAAACATGCCACGGCTCCAAGGCCATGCGCAACTCCAAAGTGATGCCATCCACTTGAATTTCCCCATATTTGGGAAAACGAAATTCAAAAAATGGCAGCAGCCAGTTTTTATCAAAGGCTAAACCCGCACGCGCCAAAATAGTGCAAACTTCGGCAACATCTTGGAGCGTCCACTCTGGCAACATAAAACGGTCATACAAGGCCGTACCCCAACGCACCAATTTGGGCGGGTTGTAGGGCTTTTCCCAAAAATGCACCAATAACGCCCGCACCAATAAGGCTTGCAGCAAACTCATTTCGGGATGCGGCGGCATTTCAAAGGCACGCAGTTCCAATAAACCTTGGCGACCGGAAGGACTATCCGGCGAGTAGAGTTTATCAATGCAAAATTCGGCACGATGCGTGTTGCCAGTTAAATCCACCAATAAATTGCGAAACAAGCGATCCACCAACCACAAGGACGGTTGTCCCTCGGCGCTGACCCGTTCTAATTCCTGAAAAGCAATTTCCAATTCATAAAGCGTATCTTGACGGCCTTCGTCCACCCGTGGCGATTGGCTCGTGGGACCTATAAACAAGGACGAAAATAAAAACGACAAACCCGGATGATGCTGCCAAAAGGTTAAAAAACTGCGCAATAAATCGGGGCGACGCAACAGCGGACTGTCGGCAGGTGTGATCCCGCCTAAAGTCACATGGTTGCCGCCGCCGGTGCCGCTGTGGCGACCATCGAGCATAAATTTTTCGGCAACTAAACCAAGACTTTGCGCCTCGGCATACAGCGTAAAAACATTCTTGGTCAATTCTGACCACGAGGCTGCCGGATGAATATTGACTTCAATCACCCCAGGATCAGGTGTCACCGCCAAGCGTTGCAGCCGTGGATCATTCGGCGGTTCATAGCCTTCCAAAATCACCGGACAATCCAGAGCCGCAGCGGTTTTTTCAACGGCAGCCAGCAGAATTAGATAATGTTCCAGGTATTGCGTCGGCGGCAAAAAGACATACAAATGGCCATCCCGAATTTCCAACAACAGCGCTGTGCGTGGCAGCGGACGTGGCAAAAAGCGCTGAGCGATTTTTTCGGCTTGTTCATTTTTTTCAAAGTCATAGTCAGGATTGAGACCATGCGCCTGCGGATAAATCGGCACCGAGGGAAAACCGCTTTGGGCAGCAATCGGCAGCGGCGGCAAATTGCCAAAGACATCTTGCTCATGCCAATCCGGCGGCTCCACACCACCTTGCACCCGCTCTAAAGGCAGCCGCAAACCGGCGGGCGAATCGCCAGGAATTAAAAATAACCGACCGCGTTGCAGTTGCCAGTGCGAACTATAAAAAGCCCCAGCCAGAAAATCCCACGACAAAGGCAAAACATAGGCTTGCGGCTCTGCCAAACCGCCTTCGAGTTGTTTTAATAAACGGCGGCGGCCATCTTGTTCTTTTAATTGAGAAAAATCAAAATCTTCAGGAAAATTAAATTCCTGCCAAATGCTATGAATCGGATCTTCAAAGGCCGGCAGACAGGCATCAGGCGCCAGACGTAAATTTTTAGCCAACAATTCAGCAAAATCAGCCAACTGCCTTGCGACTTGATGCGCAGCCGGACGGCTCGGGTCGGCCAGCAGCGCCGGATTTTTCCACAAGGCTTGCCCGTCTTTGCGGAAAAAAACACTGTAGCGCCAACGCGGTAACGGCTCCCCGGGATACCATTTGCCTTGGCCATAATGAATCACGCCCTGCGGCGCAAAACACAGGTGCAATTTTTTGGCCAGCGCCCAGGCCAAAGCGCGTTTTTTCGGACTATCCGCCGTGGTATTCCATTCCGGTGCATCTTGGTCATGGTCAGCGACAAAAGTCGGCTCGCCGCCCATGGTCAAACGCAGATCATTGGCGATAAGCCGCCGTTCCACCTGTTGCCCCAAGGCATCCATCAATTGCCATTCGCCGGGGGTATAAGGCTTAGTGACACGCGGCGTTTCATATAACCTACTGACTTTATTGAAAAAAGAAAATTCTGTTTCCGCCTCGCCAAAAAAGCCGCCAGTAATAGCGCTGGCGCTCCCCGGTGTTGGCGTACAGGCCAGGGGAATATGGCCTTCACTGGCAAAAAGACCGGAAGTCGGGTCTAAACCGATCCAACCGGCACCCGGCAAATAGACTTCCGTCCAGGCGTGCAAATCGGTGAAATCTTCTTTCGGTCCGGCAGGTCCCTCACGCGGCGGCACATCGGCCACCAACTGCACCAAATAGCCGGAAACAAAGCGCGCCGCTAAACCCAAATGCCGCAAAATCTGCACCAATAACCAGGCGCTATCCCGACACGACCCAGAGGCTTTTTCCAAGGTTTCCTCTGGAGTTTGTACACCTGGTTCCATGCGCACGGTATAGGCGATATCCTGTTGTAAACGCTTCAAAAGATCAGAAAGGAAATAAATCGTATAACGCTTACGCACATCCACACCTTTGAGCCAACGCTTGACCCGAGGTCCGGCTTCCTCACGTAAAAGATACGGTGCTAACTCGATTTTTTCGGCTTCGGAATAGACAAAAGGATAGTCTTGTGCCTCATCGGTCAGAAAAAAATCAAAAGGATCAATGGGGGTGAGATCAGCAACCACATCCACCTCCACCGTCAAATGCTTGGTATTTTTTTGAAAAACCAAGCGTGCCAAATAATTGCTAAAGGCATCTTGCTGCCAATTGATAAAATGACTTTCTGGTTGAATTTTCAAGCTATAGCTTAAAATCGGCGTGCGGCAATGCGGTGCCGGACGCAGACGCACAATATGCGGCGCTAAAGTGATAAAACGGTCATAGTGATAGGCAGTGTGATGCTGCAAAGCCACGCGAATGGTCATAAATCAATCCTGAAATAAAGAGAAAAAGCTGCGGGGAAGTTCTGCAAGATACATTCCAATGCCGCGAAAGCCTAGTCCCACCTAAAAGCAGGGGTAAGGCAAAGCGGGTAATTGCAGGTCGGTAGGAAAAGAAAACCAGCGGCAGGGAGAGGAAAGGGGGATAAGTGTTGTCTTAATTTATTTTTTCTTAACTAAACTTCTCAAAATACAAAGCATTATTATCAATATCATGCTTTTTAAGACAATCTTGAATGCCATCAATTAAACGCGCCGAACCACAGGCATAGATATCCGGCACTTGCCCTACCTCGGTCAAGGCGTGATCCAAGGCTTCAATCACTGAACCAGCGTAGTAATCGGGATTATTTTCTTTGGATAAGCAAATATTTAGCTCAAAATTGGCCAGGTCTTGTTGCAGTTTTTGCAAAGCATCGTGATGAAAAATCGCCTTGGCTTCGCGCAATCCCCAAAACAAACGTGCAGGATGTGGTTCGGCCAATTCCGCCATCGAAGCTAACATACTGTATAACGGCGCAATGCCTGTACCACCGCCGATAAACCAGCGCGGTTTCAGACCATGATCCTGCAAGACAAAATTACCGACTGGACCTTGAACATAAAAAACCTCGCCAACTTTAGCTTGTACTAACTGCTGGCTCATTTGTCCATGCGGATGAATTTCAATCAGATAGCGCAAAATTCCCTCCCAATTAGCAATACTCGCTAAGGAATAAGCGCGGCGCAGAGTTTGGGATTCGTTCATTAGATAGGTGTATTGACCGGCTTGCACCTCGGCACTGATTAAGCCTTCACCCTCGACTTGCTGAAAGGTTAAGGCCAAAACCTGCTCGCTGACTTGTTGTTTTTCAATCAGTTGATGCTTAGCTTTGGGGAGAGAATGCCAATGAATCGCGGCATACGCATAGTCGGTCTGCAAGGTTAAATCACTTCGCGGCCAGGTGCGACAGAGTAAGGTTTGATTTGCTTGATCTTTGGGTAAGACCGCGGGATTGTAATCTTTCAACTGATAATCGCCTTCTACCGATGTGGCTAAACAAAAACCGCAGGCACCGCTACGGCATTGTTGCGGCAGGAGAATTTCCTGACGCTCGGCAGCGCTGATCACATCTTCACTTGGCAAACAGGCAAATTGCACCTGGCGTTGATCGCGGGTGATCAGGGTAATAGTAAATGACTGATCGGACATAAAAGGCTTCACCTATCCTTGAAGCTGGCAGCAAGCTGCCGCCAACTTACTGTTTATAAAAATTTTTTAGGAAGCCAAGGCTTGCGCTAAATCTTCTGCCACCGAGCCATTGGCACGGACATCAAAACGCTGTTGCAACACCGTCAATAAGTTCGGCGTGAGATAAGCTGGCAAAGAAGGACCTAGATGAATGCCTTTGATATTTAAGGCCAACAGCGACAAAAACACCGCCGTGGCTTTTTGTTCAAACCAAGACACCATCAACGACAAAGGCAAGTCATTGACACCACAGTTAAACGCTCCGGCTAAGGCTTTGGCGATTTCAATAGCTGAATGCGCGTCATTGCATTGGCCGACATCTAATACCCGTGGCAAATCGCCAATGCTGCCTAAATTTTCTTTGTTAAAGCGATACTTACCACAGCCCAAGGTTAAAATAACTGAATCTTGCGGCGTTTGTTCGGCCAGCTCGGTGTAATAATTGCGCCCAGGCACCGCGCCATCGCAACCGCCAATTAAAAAGAAATGCTTGATCGCACCTTGTTTCACCGCGTCAATCACCGTTCCAGCGGCACCAAACAAGGTTTTACGGCCAAAACCAATCGGAATCCGTTGTTCGGCGGCATCTTCTTTGAAACCGGGCAAGGCTTTGGCGGCTTGAATCACCACCCGATAATCGTTATTGCTAAGGTGTTTAATGCCCGACCAACCAACCGGTCCGGTGGTAAATAAGCGTTGGCGATAACCGGGTTTTGGTTCAATCAAACAGTTAGAAGTTAAAACAATCGGCCCTGGGAAGTCTGCAAATTCGCTTTGTTGATTTTGCCAAGCGCCGCCAAAATTGCCGACTAAGTGCGGATAGGCTTTGAGCTTGGGATAGGCATTGGCGGGTAACAATTCGCCGTGGGTATAGACGTTAATGCCTTGGTCTTTAGTCGCCTCTAAAATCTGATGCAAATCATACAGATCATGACCGCTGACCAAAATCGCTTTACCAGCCACCGGCGTGATGCGGACTTGGGTGACTTCAGGATCGCCAAAGGCTTCGGTATTGGCTTTGTCCAAGGTTTCCATCACTATTAAATTTAACTGACCGACTGCCAAGGCTTGGGTTAATAATTCTTCAATATCCGTGGGTTCTTCGGCCAGATAGGCGAGCAAACGCACCATTTCTTCATTGATTTCAGATCGGCGCTGTCCCAATTGCCAAGCATGAAAGGCATAAGCTGCACAGCCTTTTAAGCCGTATAAAATCAACACCCGCAAGCCGACCGCATCATCACCAACCACCTCGGCACCGGCTTTAACCGCCGCAAATTGCGCTTGCGCCAACAAGCCGCTTAAATCACCGGCCGGGGTAAAGGTTGCTGCACCGCTCAAAGTCTCCGGGGTGATACCCTGCGCCGCACAAACGGCTTCATACTGCGTTTTTAACTGATCGCGTTGATTTTTCGCTTGTTCAATCAACTGATTAAAGCGGGTGGGATTAAAATTGACATTGGTTAAAGTAGTAAACAAGCCAAATAACACCAATTCCGCCACCGTATCCGACATGGGTTGACCCAAGGCCAACAGCCGTTTTTGGTATTGACTGATGCCTTTTAAGAGATAAATCAAGATGTCTTGCAAGTCCGAAGTCGTTTCATCCTTGCCGCAAGTACCCACCGGCCCGGCACAGCCTAAAGTATCCTCTTGACGTTTGGTCTGTTCACATTGATAACAAAACATTGATAACTCCAGATAGGTTAAAGTGACCAGGTCAGTCTAGGAAAAAGACCTGCACTTTCGCCTTAATTTCCATCAAGCCTATCATCAGGAAAATCAACCATGGCATTACTTTCCTTAATCACTAACGTGCCGCTATTTGCTGACTTAAGCGCTGAAGAACTCGCGCCCTTGGCCACAGCCTGCCAACTGCATACCTATCCACCAGAAACATTGCTGTTTGCTATGAATGATCCGGCACAGTCTTGCTTTTATCTCTATCAAGGCCAGGTCAAACTGTGTCGAATCAATCGGGAGGGTAAAGAAAAAGTTATTGAAATTATTAAGGAAGGACAAACTTTTGCCGAAGCCATGGTCTTTTTGCAGCAACCCTATCCGGTGTCTGCCCAAGCATTGGAATGGGTGAAAGTCTTAGAAATTCCCGCCCGAGCGCTGCTAGATTTATTACGCCAACAACCGGATATCGCTTTGAAACTCTTAGCTTCTTTAAGCAAACGCCTACATGGGCTGGTGCAAGATATCGAGCAATTAAGTCTGGCCAATGCCCAGCAACGCTTGGCGGGATTTTTGTTGTCTTTTGGTGAAGAGCAGTTTCAGTTACCAGCCGCCAAGATTGTGCTGGCTTCGCGTTTGGGGCTAACGCCGGAGCATTTTTCCCGCACTTTGTCCTACTTTAAGGCGCAAGGCGTTATTGCCGAACAAGGGGGAAGTGTCCGCATTCTAAATCGTTTAGCTTTACAACAGCAGAATGATTAACACATTGAAAATTAAGGTATAAATTTAAGAAACTTGACGGACATTCTGAAAAAGAATGACAGGATAATCCGTCAGTTGATGATAAAGGCAGATTATTTTTTGGCCAGATCGTCGTCTTCACGCTCTTTTTGAAAGCTAGGAATTTGATTTTCAATAGCTTTTTTAACGGCTAGGGGATTTTTTACTTCGGTAAAAAAGACTGGCGTAGCCGCCCGACCAATGACTTTCACCGTACCGACATCAATTAAGCGCTGTAAAAACGTCTGTTCAATCGTAATGTTTTCAATGGCATTGAGCTTCATTTCTTGGGTTTTGCGCGAGATAATCCCTTCTTTCAAAATCACCCGTTTATTGGTCACGCCCATTTCAATATTAGCGAGCTTAAAATATTCATAGAAAGCCAACAGCACAAAAGGTGCAGACACAATCAAAGGTGCAGTAATATTTCCAGATAGAATCAATGATAAAGATGCTAAGATCAAAACTATCCAAATAAAAAACCACAACCACCGCAACCAATGAAACTGAAAAATCTCGACATTGCCCTCGTCACGCGACAGGGAGTTTTTGATATAGGACATGCAGCTTCCTCCGTAAGTAATCGAAAAAAAAGCCTATTTTAACAACAACAGCAAAAAATAAAAAAGTTATTTTAGAAAAGACACGACAAAGCTGCAAAAAGTGCCACAAGCAACGCTCTGCGCCGGTTACTCCCAGGAAAAAGGCGGCAGATGCTGAAAAGTACTGCGAATGCCATCACTCCACGCTGAACAAATTTGCTGATAAAAAGGGTCTTCGGCAGTGAGGTGCAAATGGTTGCCAACAAAAAAACTATTTTTGTAATACAAAGTGATATCCAAAGGTGGCCCAACGGTAGCATTGCTGCGCATCGTCGAATCCAAAGAAACTATCGCACAGCGTGCCGCTTCGTTGAGTGGCGTTTCAAGGGTGATAATACGATCTAAAATCGGCTTGCCATATTTCACCTCACCAATTTGCAAAAATGGCCGGTGGGTGGAAGGTAAAATATGATTACCCTGGGGATAAATTAAGCGAATTTCCATTGAAGTCTCACCGACTTGTCCACCTAAAATAAACGAAGCATCAAACATGGCATTATTAAAACGCTGTTGAATGCCTAAACTGACTTGTCCGACATAATCGGCAGCATCCCCGACATCCGTCACCGTCAGTAAACTTAAAGCCGCTTGTTGCGCCACATCATTTTCCAATTGCTTGATCACCGCCTGGGTGGTGCCAAGATTACCGGCACTTAGCAAAGCAAAAAAACGAGCCGGCGCTGGGGTAAAAATATGGGTTTTTTTATAAATACTTACTTGATCCACACCGGCATTGGTACGCGAATCCGATGCAAAAACCAAGCCCGTTTCCACGGCTATCGCCAGACAATAGGTCATGTTTACCTCAATAATTTTTATAGAAATTTCCGAACTTCAGAACAAAACCGGCATCTTGACCCACCCAACAAGAACCGCTAGCCTCTGCCCGTTCTTTTTTTCACTGGATGCACCATGCTGACACGCGATTGGGAATTGTCTTTGGCCTGGAATGTACGCTGGTTTGAGCGCTTACACCATTGTTGCCGTCATCCAGGGCTGGATGTTTTTTATCAAACTTTTTACCATCTTGGCAAAGGCTATAGCTTTCCTTTGTTTTTCCTACTGCTATGGCAAGTCGGTGTCGCTTTATGGCCTTTTTTATCGGCGATGTTTTTGGTGTCTCTGGTGTTACCGGCGATCAAATATCCACTCAAACATTACCGTCCAGGTAAACTTCTGGAAAATGTGCATAGTTTTGAAGGCTTAATCAGCCGCAGTTTTCCTTCCGCCGATGCCGCCTACGCCGCGGCTTTAGCCACTGTCAGCTTTTTAAGCGCGCTCCCTTGGTGGTTAAGCCTGTTGTTGACCATTTACGCTTTGCTTATCAACCACAGTCGCATTTACCTTGGCGCACATTTTCCGCTAGATGTCTTAGTGGGAAGTTTTTTAGGCATCGGTTTAACCGCGTTGGCTTTCTGGCTTTTATAATTCTTTTATAACTATTTTAAGCAACGCTTAACTATTATTGATTTCTTTCAAAAGCGCACGTGAAAAAAAAATCTTATTTCTGGATAAACTTTGGCTATCGCCTGGGTTTATTATTGCTTCAAATAGCCGCGTTGCTACCGTGGACTTGGCAACAACGCTTCGGCAAAGCCTTGGGACAAGTTTTACAGTATTTACTCAAACGCCGTCGCCATATTGTCGCCGTCAATGTGGACTTAGCCTTTGCCAAAGAAAGCGCAACTTTTAGAAAAAATCTATTAAAAGAACATTTTCAATCGCTTGGCATTGGTTTATTGGAACTCGCGCAAGCCTTTTGGCATCCCGATGCCAAATTGCCAAAGTATCGTCTGCATGGCCTGGAACATTGGCAAGCCGTGCAAAATCAAGGCAGAGGTATAATTTTGCTTGGGTTACACATGACCAATCAAGAACTCATTGGCCGTCTTTTGCAACGGCATTTGCCTTATGGCGTGGTCTATCGTCGTCAGGAAAATCCCTTTTTAGACCAATTTTTTTTGAAACATCGGCAAAAAATTTACCGTTTTTGCTTAGCACGCGAAGCCACTACCAGCATGATCAGGCACTTGCGTCGTGGGGAGGTCATTTGGTATGCGCCTGATCAAAGTCTCAAAGGCAAATTCAGTGTCTTGTCTAATTTTTTTGGCGAACCCGCCGCCACCAACATTGCCTTGGGACGTTTAAGTGCCTTAGGCAACGCTGTGGTTTTGCCTTGCGCTGGCCGCCGTCAAGCCGATGGTAGCTATGATATTGTTTTATATCCAGCAAAAGACTGTAGGCATCTGGATGCCGTAAGCCTTGCCGCCTATCTCAATCAGGTTTTTATGGACTATATTGAAGCCGCACCAGCGCAGTATTTTTGGGTGCATCGCAAATTTAAGCACCGGCCAGGGTTGCCAGAGGTTTATTGCGACAAAAAAAAGTGTGCGCCGAAAGCGAATAAAATTTTATAACCTTGAATTTTTTCTCAAATAATCCACAAAAACAAAACATGGCCAATAAAAAAGCCCTGTTGCCAGAGCTTTTATGATCATAACCAGCGCGATCAATATCAACGATGGCTAGGCGTTTTTAAGGTCACGAGTTCTTCAGCGCTGGTCGGATGAATGGCGACGGTGTTGTCAAAATCGGCTTTGGTTGCGCCCATTTTCAAAGCCACGGCAAAGCCTTGCAGCATTTCGTCGGCACCATCGCCAATAATATGAATGCCAACGATTTTCTCATTTTCACCGGCACACACCAGTTTCATCGCCGTTTTGCTGCCTTTGCCTTTGGCCAGCGCATAGCGCAAGCCTACAAATTCGGTTTCATAAACGCGGACATCATCGCGGCATTGGCGGGCTTCGGCTTCAGTCATGCCGACGGTGCCAACGGTCGGATGCGCGAAAACCACCGAGGGAATGTTGCGGTAATCCAGTTTAATGTCTTCGCCATTGAACAAATGCCGCGCTAAACGCCGACCGGCGGCAATCGCTACTGGGGTGAGCATGGTTTTGCCAGTGACATCACCGACGGCATAAATGCCCTCGACGTTGGTTTTATGATAGGCATCTACGGTAATACCACCATTGCGCACTGTTTCAACACCGACGGCGGCTAAATTTAAAGCGGCGCTATTAGGACGACGACCCACTGCCCATAACACGGCATCAAAACCGCCAAAACGCGCCTCGCCTTCGCCCAAAACAGCCAAGCTGCCATCGGCATCCCGATCCAAGCCCATGACTTTGAACGGCAAATGCCGCAGAATGCCTTGTTTGTCCATTTCCTCAGATAACACTTGGCTTATCAGCGGATCAAAAAGCTCTAATACACGGGATTCCAAAGCAAAAATTTCAATGTGTGTGCCCAAACTGTGCATTAAACCGGCCATTTCCACGCCGATGTAACCCGCACCGATCACCGCCAAACGCTTGGGCTGTTCCTGCATAGCAAAAAAACCATCGGAAGTCATGCCTAACTCCTTGCCGGGTAAAGGCGGGACAATCGGCGTGCTGCCGGTGGCAATGACGATATAAGGCGCAGTCAAAGTTTGCTCACCGACTTTGACGGTGTTTTTATCCACAAACACGCCCTGACCTTGCAGCCAAGTCATGCCTTTTTCAGCCGCATAGCCTTCCCAATACTGACGAATATCCATGACCACGGCATCCCGACGCGCCACAATATCCGCCCAATCGTGGCCGACCTCACCCACCTGAAAACCATAAGCATGCGCCAGTTCCACGGCATCACGGGCTTGTGCCGCATACCAGAGCATTTTTTTCGGCACACAACCGACATTGACACAAGTGCCACCAGCATATTTTTCTTCGATCACCGCCACTTTTTTGCCATAGGTCACAGCAATTTCAGCAACCGCCAAACCACCGCTACCGGCACCCAAAACAATCAGATCAAATTGCATAAAAGTCCTTTTTTTCAATAAATTTTTCAATAAAAAAGGTCATGGGTTTCCGCATTGGAATGCCCATGACCAGGAAAAAAAATCAAGAAGAGAAAATTGGCCAGTTTGCCGTCATTAGCCTTTGGCTTTTAACCACGCAGCCAATTCTTCGCTACCACCAACCAATTGACCATCAATAAAAATTTGCGGGAAAGTGCGACCATTGGAAACGGCGCGCAAAGTGCGGTCAGTGTAATCGCGGTTTAAGACCAGTTCTTCATAAGCGATACCGGCTTTTTCCAAAGCATCTTTGGCACGGGCGCAATATTCGCAACCGCGACGGGTGAAAACTGCGACATCATGGGGTTTGGCAGCATTCGGCGCAAGATAGGCCAACATGGTGTCAGCATCAGAAACTTTGAACGGGTCGCCGGGTTCATTGGGTTCCACAAACATTTTTTCGACTACGCCATTTTTCACCAACATGGAATAGCGCCAAGAGCGTTTGCCAAAGCCTAAGTCGTCTTTATTGACCAACATGCCCATGCCTTCGGTAAATTCGCCGTTGCCATCGGGAATAAAATCAATGTGTTCAGCTTTTTGATCCACTTTCCATTCGTTCATTACGAAAGCGTCGTTGACTGACATACAAATAATGCTGTCCACGCCATGTTTTTTGAACACTGGATAAAGTTGGTTATAACGGGGAACGTGGGCGGAGGAACAAGTCGGGGTAAAGGCACCAGGGAGGGAAAAAACAATGACGGTTTTGTTGGCGAATAATTCGTCAGTCGTCACATTGACCCAATCGTGCTCGACACGGGTACGGAAAGTCACTTGGGGGACGGCTTTGCCTTCCATTGAATCCATCGGGGAACTCATCGGGATACTCCTTGATTTTGAAAGAAAAAATAGAAATTCTTGTAACTTATTTTGCCGCCGCTGCCGAGGCAAGCGACAGCGCTGAACTATAAAGGGCGTTTTGACCATTGGCTAATGATTTTTTTGTGTCTTGAACATTGAAAAAAACAAAACGCTGCTTCAAAATATTAAAAAATGCTTATTCGAGAGAATAATCAGCAAATTTTTCAATGGCCTGCAAACATAAGCGCAAACCATAAGCCGTGCCGCCTTTGCTAGGATAACCCACGGCTTGCGATGCCCAAGCAGTGCCGGCGATGTCAATATGCACCCAGGGGGTTTTTTCAATAAATTCCTGTAAAAACAAACCACCAGTGATGGTGCCAGCACGCACGCTACCATCGGTAATGTTGCGTAAATCGGCAATGGTGCCTTTGGTTTTTTCGCGCAAATCCGCCCATAACGGCAATTGCCAGGCTGGTTCGCCGGCGGCTTCAGCGGCATTGAGGATAAATTGCGCTGCTGCTGGGCGATTGCTGCATACCGCCGCACCGACATGCCCTAAAGCGATGATCACCGCTCCAGTTAAAGTTGCCAAATCAATGATTAAATTCGGCTGATAATTTTTTTCCACATACGACAACACATCGGCCAGCACCAGGCGGCCTTCGGCATCGGTATTGTCCACCTCGATGGTTTTGCCGTTGTAAGCGGTGACCACATCACTCGGTTTAGAGGCTTGGCCATCCGGCATATTTTCAGTGGCACCAAAAGCCAAAAGCACATCGCAAGGCGGCGTTTCGCGGGAAAAATAATCCATCAAACCAATGACAACCGCCGCGCCACTCATGTCGTATTTCATTTCTTCCATACCTTGACCGGGTTTTAAGCTGATGCCGCCGGAGTCAAAGGTCACGCCTTTGCCCACCACAGCGATTTTGCGGCTGCGATCTACACCTGGAATCGCCACCACCACCAAACGCGGGTCTTGGACGCTGCCTTTGGCCACGCTCCAAAAGGCGCCCATGCCAAGCTCCTGAATTTCTTTACCAGTCAACACGTTGGCATTGGGATGCGCAGCCAAAGCTACCTCCGCTAAAGCCGTCGGCGTTGCCAAATTTGGGGCGGCGTCTTGTAGCATTCGCACCAGACTCGCAGCGCGTTCTAAAGCACAGATTTTATTGACCGCCAAGGCCAAAGCGGCGCTGTCACCATACAGCCAAAGTTTTTCAACTGTGAGTTTTTTCTGTGCTTCTTGCAAAGATTTTTTCGGAAATAACGGCGCATACCAACCGGCCAACAAACCCGCCAGCACTTCCGACACCGGCAAGGTTGGACTTGGCAACAATAACAGTTCTTTAGCCTGAAAATTGGCCAAAGCCGCCGCCAGTTGCAAACCCAAAGCGCGTGCCTGACGTGGCAGCGGGATGCCGTCTTTATTTTCGTAGCCCAAAGCCAAAAAGCGTTTTCCGGCGGCAATCAGCAACAACTGACCTTTGCCTTGCCATTGTAGAAAAGAAAAGCTGTCGCTCAATTCTTTTTTAATGTCTTCAGGCAGTTCAGCATCAAGGGTTAGTTTTGCATCGCTTTCCTTCCGTACTAAGACCAGATGCAACGCTTCGGCTTGCAAGGTATCGGTGAAAAACAACGGGGGATTTTTTAACCAGGATAAAATAGCCGGTTCAAAAGGGCTAAAGGCAGTCATTTTTTCTCCTTGAAAATAAAAAAGTTAAAGTAAGTATTAAAAAATAATGATGATTGAATTTTGATAATTCAATTTTAGGGTGCCTTAAGCAGCGCTACCAGTTGATAAAGATCGTTGATAGTTTCAAAGCGTTTGATTTCACGACCATTTTCATCAAAAATAATCGCCGTCGGCGCAGCCGTTATCTGTAAGTTTTCGGCCCAAGTTTTGATAGTCAAGCGTTGTCCGTCCGGGGTAATCAATGGCATTTCCGCCAAGCGCTTTAATTGCACGACTTCAAACTTTTCAGCGACAGCAGCTAAATCTACGTCCAACAACTGCGTATGCAAAATATCACAGGCATGGCAGCGCGGTTCTTCAAATAACACCAACAATGGCCGACTGGCCTGAAAACGCGAGCGATCCAAAAACCACGGCGACGCGGCAGCAATGTTTAACTCATTGAGATCATCGGGATCAAAAGTCGGCAAAGCCTCGGCACGCGCTTCATAATCGGCAAAAGTTTCTTGGCGATAGAAACCTTCGACCACATAGCGCAAGGCCGCGCCCATGCGATAGGCGGGATAATAGCCGCGCAGGAAAAAGACTTTTTCGCCATCCGCTTGATAAAACAGCAAAGACGGGCTGTAAGTCGCATTATTGGCCTTGGCGTAAGCATAAACCGAAGCCGTTTTTCCATTCGCTAATACTAAGTTTTTTCTCGCAAAAATATCAAAACCTACGGCATTGAAATGCCTCTGCGTGTAATCGCTGAGAGAACTTTCTTTTGCCCAGTTTTCCTCCAACAATTGTTGACAAAACGGGCAACCTTTCTGGCCTAAATAAACAATGAGCCCTTGTTTATCTTGCGATTTTTCCAAATCTTGTTGCAGATTGCCAGTGCTGTCCATAAACCAATTGGGCAAGGCGAAGTCGCCTTGGCCAACGGCCAAGCCATAACCAAACCAAGCGCTGAACAACAGAAAAAACAGAATGATAAAAATTGATTTGTCGAAAATAAAAAGTCGCGTTAGCATAGGTTTTCCTTTATTTCACCACTTTCAGACACCAGGATAAAAAACGATGCTCTTACCAATGTTTTCGCCGTGCGTTTTGCGTATCACGATGCTCCTGACTTTTGTTATGCTGTGGCCTTTTTTATCTGCCGAGGAACTGACCATGACCAGCACTGAAAACACCGCTAAAAATCCCATCGTCATTTTTGAGACCACTTTAGGCAAGATCAGCATTGAACTCTACCCCGAAAAAGCGCCGATCACTGTACAAAACTTTGTCACTTACGTCCAAGACGGCTTTTATGATGGCACGATTTTTCATCGGGTTATTCCCAACTTTGTCGTCCAAGGCGGTGGTTTTAATGAAAGCTTTCAACAGAAAAAAACCCGCGACAACATTAAAAATGAAGCCGATAACGGCTTGAAAAATCTGCGCGGCAGTTTATCCATGGCACGCACGCCAAATCCCGATTCCGCCTCTTCCCAGTTTTTTATCAATTTGAAAGACAATGACTTTTTAGATTTCAAATCCAAAACCCAGCAAGGTTGGGGCTATGCGGTATTCGCACAAGTCACCGCTGGTATGGACGTGGTAGATGCCATGGCGCAACAAGCTACCGGAAATCGCGGTATGCACCAAGATGTACCGAAAACCAATATCGTGATTTTGCGTGCCTATCTGCAAGAGTAATGCCTTAGACGATCCCTTTTATTTTCAACACTGCGCCTGATTAGGAACTTTTTATGACTTTGCCAGAGCAATTTTCCGCCTTGCGCGCTGAAAAAAAAGGAGAAACTTGGCAATGGCAACTCAAATCCGTAGCGACAGTCCCCTTGCAAGAAGGGGAGGTGTGGCTGCGGGTTTTTTTGTCCACAATTCATTATAAAGACCGCTTGGCACTGCGTCCGGGAAGTAAGGTGTTACGCGCTTCGCCGATCACCCCAGGTATTGATTGCTTGGGCGAAGTGGTAGCCTCACGGCATCTGCGCTGGCAGGTGGGCGATAAACTTTTGGTCACAGGCTTTGGTTATGGCGAAAAACAAGATGGTGGCTTTGCCGAATATATGAAAGCGCATGGGGATCATTGTTTACCCCTCCCTTCCGAATTAAGTCCCCAACAAGCCTTGACCTTAGGCACGGCGGGTTTAACAGCAGCAGCGGCGATTGCCGCGCTCGAAGAAAAACAGCTACTGAATCATCATCCCGATGCTATCGCTGTCTCTGGTGCCAATGGCGCAGTCGGTAGTATTGCTATCAGCATCTTGCATCATTTAGGTCAACCGGTGACGGCTTTATTACGCAATAAAAGCCAAGAAGCAGCCGTTAAACAGCTTGGCGCAAACAATATTTTCTCCTTAGAGGCTTTACCCAAAGAAGATGCGCCACTGCGTTCAGCGCTTTGGAAAGGTGCAATTGACACTTTAGGCGGAAATGTTTTGGTTTGGTTATTGAGCACCGTGGGGTATCGTGGTGTGGTCTGTAGCATTGGCAATGCGGCTTCGGCACAATTGTCAAGCAGTGTTTATCCTTTTATCTTGCGTGGCATCAGTTTAGTAGGCATTGATAGTGTCAATTTACCTTTGGATAAGCGGTTACAGTTATGGCAAAAATTGGCATCCGAATGGCGGCCACTGTCGTATTTGCAAAACCGTTTACCGCGTATTATTCCTTTGACAAGTTTAGAAAATTACCTCAAAGAAGTTATTGGACAAACCAGTCTCAATCAGCCGGTTCTGGTGGAAATGTTTGCACATGCCAGTGAAACCATCACCGAAGCAGAATTGCATACCTTGAACATCAGTAAAAAAGGCAGCAACCATTTAATTATCGCAGGCCATCTCACCGCCTTGACCAGTTCATTATTTGAAGGCGCACTCAATACCACCTCGGTGATTGTCCATAAACCATTTACCTTAGACATCAATAATTTAATTATAGACGACGAGGTAAAAGATACGGCGCGACGCGCAATTATCAATCTTGAAAACCGCTGTTCTACGGTTAAATTGCTCGATGATCAGCGCATTCTCTACAAATAAATTTGCCTTTTACCTTAACCCCTGCTTGGAGAAAAGTCATGGAATTGTATTTAGACAGCGCACATCTGGAAGATATTGAAAAAGCAGCATCTTTAGGAATTGTTACTGGTGTTACTACCAATCCATCCCTGCTGGCCAAAGAAGCCGCCGGTGATTATCCAGGTCTTATTCAAAAAATTGTCCATTTGATTGATGGGCCAGTCAGCGTGGAAACCATTAAAACCGACCGGGAAGAAATGATTGCGCAAGGCGAATATTTTGCCGCTTGGCATCCCAATATCGTGGTGAAACTGCCTTGTACTTTTGCTGGTATTGGCGCTTGTTATGCCTTGAGTAAAAAAGGCATTCGCGTCAACATGACCTTGTGTTTCACCACCAACCAAGCCTTATTTGCGGCACGCGCTGGCGCATTTTTAATCAGTCCGTTTGTCGGTCGCTTAAATGACATCAGCCAAGATGGTTTGGCACTTATCGAAGAAATTGCCGAAGTTTATCATCAACATGACCTTGATACGCGGATTTTAGCAGCCTCCTTACGCGAACCACGGCAACTGACTGAAGTCGCTTTAGCCGGTGCGGATATCGCTACTTGTCCCTGGTCAGTCATTGAAAAAGCCTTAAATCATCCACTTACCGATAGCGGTTTACAAAAATTTCTGCAAGATGCGCAAGGCGTGCAACTTTAAATATATTCTCGCTTGACAGCGTCAGTTTGCTCCCTATAATGGCGATTTCCTTAACGCAAGTCCCCTTCGTCTAGCGGCCTAGGACATCGCCCTTTCACGGCGGTAACAGGGGTTCGAACCCCCTAGGGGACGCCAAATTTATAGTATTTAACCCTAAGTTTTCCCGTAAGTTTCTTTCAAACTTTCTGAAAAACACCTACAAAAATCTTTTCTAAAAAATTCCCCAAGACTCCACGGGGCCATAGCTCAGTTGGTAGAGCGCAACACTGGCAGTGTTGAGGTCAGCGGTTCGAACCCGCTTGGCTCCATTTATTCCATCCTTGCCTTTTATTTCAAAAAATTTCTATCTTCCTTCAAGGCACACTTTTAAAATTTATAAAGTTTAGGCCATAAAAAACCCCAACTAACATTGCTGTTAGCCAGGGTTAGTTTCTTATCTCTAAAAATTATTCTTTTACAGTTTCAGCGGCTTCGCTTTCCATTTCACTATCCGCTTTTTCTTCTTCTGCACTTACCATAATCATCGCTTGAATACCAGCAAAGGTTTTCTCGCCGATACCTTTGACTTCTTTCACTTCTTCAATAGCCATAAAACGGCCATTTTCGGTGCGATATTCAATGATGGCTTCGGCTTTTTTCGGGCCAATACCAGGTAAAGTCACCAATTCAGCAGCATTGGCGGTGTTCAGGTCAATCAAGTCACCCGCAAAAGTGGCAAAAGAGAGCAATGCCAACAGTAAAAAAAGAACTACTTTCATCGTTTACCTCATCAAAAATTTATAAAAAATGCCAGTTGCCCAGCGAAAGTAATCTTAGCTAAAAAATATTGCATTTTTGTGAAAGAGCGCAAATAACTTGAGAAATTATTTTTATTGTGGCTAACAACAACGATTTTTTGCCAGCCGCAGAACTTAAAAATTGGCAAGGGCTTTTTTGGCCCCGGCATGGTCTTGGTCAGCAGCCAATGCATACCAGCGCTTAGCCTCTACCAGATTTTTGGCCACACCACGGCCTTCTTTATAAAGCCAGCCGATATTGTACTGGGCTTGCGCATTGCCTTGCTCAGCGGCCAAACGAAACCAATAAAAGGCTTCGTTATCATCGGCCTTAACGCCTAAACCTTTGAAATACAAAAAGCCTAGGTTTACCTGTCCCAGCGCCAAACCCTGTTCGGCTGCCGAAAGAAAGTATTGAAAAGCCTGTAAATAATCTTGAGCAACACCGTCGCCATCCCGATGTAATACGCCCAGCCAATTTTGCGCATCGGCATGCCCTTGCGCGGCGGCTTTGGCAAACCACTCAGCGGCCAAAACCGCATTTTTTGCACCGCCACGTCCCTTAATCAACATCCAGCCTAAATTGTACTGCGCGACTTTTTCGCCCTGGGCAGCGGCTTGACTTAAAAAACGCTTGGCTTCCAAGTCATTGACTGGCAAGTCAAGCCCCAGAAAATAGCGATAGCCCAGTTCACTTTGCGCGGTTTTATCGCCGGCATTGGCGGCTTGGTGATACCAATAAAGCATCTCGGTGGGATTTTTTCGGCCTAGATTGGCATCGCCATAGAGCGTAGCCAGCGCATACATGGCGGTCGCTTGACCTTGCTGCGCGGCTTTTTGATACCAGGCCAGCGCCTCATCAATATTGACTGCGCTACCTTCGCCACTTTTAAGCATAAAGCCCAGTTGTTCTTGGGCATCGGCATTCCCCTGTTCAGCAGACAGGTGATACCAATAAAAGGCTTGGCTAAAATCTTTTTCCACGCCTAAGCCTTGGTAATACATGGCCGCCAGCGCCAACTGTCCCCAGGCATTGCCTTGTTTGGCTGAGCGGTCAAACCAGTGCAGTGCCGCCTGCACATCTTTACTGCCACCGCGACCTTGTTTCAGCAAATAACCGAGATTTTTTTGCGCATAGGCTTCGTTTTGTTCCGCCGCTGCCAAAAACCAACGCCGCGCCAAAGTATCGTCAATCGCTACGCTTAAACCATCACGATAACAAGCACCTAGCCAATTCTGCGCATTGGCATTACCCTGAAGCGCTGCTTGCTGCCACCAATAAAAGGCTTGTGCATTATCTTTGGCCAAGCCTTCGCCTTGATGATAAAGCCAAGCCAACCGCGATTGGGCGGCAGCCTCGCCCTGTTCGGCACGGTCAAATAAATCAGTGAGTTCTGGGGAGAGTGCGCTTGGCCGTGTGCTTGGTATCTTGGCCGGCGGCGGTGACTGAAAAAGCGTTTGAGCAAATTTTTCCATGGTTGGCTGGTGCTGCGCTTGGTTCTGGCTCGGCGTGCTGCCCGCAACCTTGAACAAGCCAGCGCTGGCGTAGATCGCGCTTTTTTCTGCTTCAGGAAAATTTTCTAAGGCTGTTAACAAGGCAGAGGCATCGGCAAAACGCTTACCACGTGAACGCAAACAGCCTTTAATCAAAGGAATCCAGATGCTTAAATTTTGCGCTTCCAACAGCTCATCCCAAACATGCGGTAAATCCGTCAACTGTCCGGTTAAACATTGGAATGCCAAAACACCCAAAGCATACACATCATCATCGGCTTGCGGTGGCAGGGCTTGTTGTTGTTCCGGCGACATAAAACCTGGCGTGCCAGAAGCCAGCCAAGTGGTCTGCACGGTTTTTTTAGCCTGCTCTTGGACATTCGCCGCTAACCAACCGATGCCAAAATCGGCGATTTTCGGCTGACCATAGGCGGTAAATAAAATATTCGCCGGTTTTAAGTCGCGGTGATACAAGCCTTTTTCATGTACCAAAGCCAAAGTTTCGGCCAAAGTCCGCAACAGTTGCCAAGTCGCTTCTGCCGATAAAGCCGCCTGTTGTAACCGGCCTTGCAAAGTGCCGCCGGCGATATAGTCAAAAGCCAACCAAAACGGCGGCTTCTCTAAATTAAAATCTATTAAATCAACAATGTGTGGATGATCAGGAAAAGTCTGCCGCAAAAACAGCAAACGCTTGGCCTCACTTTTTAGCACCGCCGCCAAACTGGGTTCTAAACAATACTTGACTGCCACGGCTTTTTGCGCCTGCGTTTCCGCTCGCCACACTTCGCCAAAACCACCGGCGGCGATAAATTCGGCCAAACGAAAAGTTTTGCTGACCTGGCCGCCAAAATCCGGTTTTTCCACATAAGCACCGACCTGAAAAGCTGGACGACGCTTCGGCAACAACGGTAAATACACCGCCGCCATTTCCGTCAGACTTTGGCCGGGAACCACAGTTAAATGCTTGCTTTGTCCACTGTCCGACAAATGCGCTAGGGTTTGCTGATGTTTGGCGATGGTGGTTGGCAGCATCTGAAGGCAGTCAAGGAAGGCTTGGGCTTTTTCCTTGGGCAAACGATGTTGTTTAAGTAATGCTTCCGCCACTGCTTGACGTTCGGCTGCCGAAAGCTGCGCGGCTTCACGCTGTTGCTGCAATTGCACAAAAGGCGACTTGGCTTGTTGTAAGAACAAAAAACGCTCGAAAGCGCCACCGCTATAATCAAGCAAAGCGCCCAATCCTGGCGTATGGCTTAAATTTTTGAACACCGCCAGTAGTAAAAACCCACATTCTTGTAAAAAAATTTTTCCCACAGTTGCCATAAAAATCCTTTTAAAAAAATCTTTTAACCTGACAAAAACCGCTTGACTTTCAAGGCCGTCCACACGCCTTGGCCAGTTAAAGTCGGGATGCCATCGCGGTTTAAGTCATCGGCGATTGTTTGATCGCTTTTTCCCAAAGACAGACGCAGCGCTTGCATCGCGACTTTCAAATCGGCTTTTTGGGAAGCATCAAGCCCTTTTTTTTGACGTTTGCTTTGGTGGAGAATGGATAAATTGTGCAACTCTTTATGCGTGATAAGATTCTGATAATGCAGCGCTTCAAATAAGCTATAGAGCTTTTCTAAATCTTTGCTGATCTCCTCGCGTAAATTCATCTCGACTTGCACTAAATTACCGGCAACGCTTTGACTGATCGCATGTAAATTATGATAATTTTCTTGTTTTTGGAGCTTTCTATCTGTTTGATGTAATTTGCTTAACGTGCCGTGTAGTTCTTGCACGCGATTAAATAAGGCATCTATTTTTCGATCAAGGTTTTTTTTCAGTTCTAGTTGATCTTTTTTTATTACCGAAAGGTCTTCTTTCATCGCTAATTGATTAGTTTGCAAAGATTCAAGCACTAAAACAATTTTATCAACCGCGCCTGTTATATCGAGACTATTTTGGGTTTTCAATTCGTAGCGGCCTTCTTTGCGAAGCTGCGGGAGGACTTCCGAAGTAATCCATTTTTTGAAACGCTTGGCTTCGGGTTTCCGACTTGTTAAAGTTAAGGAATATAAGCCCGATTCGTTGATAATCAAAACTTCTTGATTGCCGCCAGGGGTACGAATAGTACTCGTACCCTTTTCATCCTCATCAAGACGACTGCAAGCCTTGCTAACATCTCCAATCTCTAAAATCTTGCAGACATCCGCCGCCACAAACCACGGCGCGTTGTCAATCATTA
>CAYWWW010000003.1:119677-176568 GCA_964462205.1 uncultured Cardiobacteriales bacterium | reverse complement strand
ATTTTCTTGGTTTAATCAAAAGAATTTTTTTCAAGTCACGGATTTTATTGCGCCTTTAGTGCCGCCGGGGCTGTTTTTTGGCCGTATCGGCAATTTTATCAATGGCGAACTTTGGGGACGCCCAACCGCTAGCGACTGGGGCATGATTTTTCCGCAGATTGATGCTTTGGCACGCCATCCCTCACAACTTTACCAAGCGGCTTTGGAAGGCGTTTTTCTCTTTGTACTGCTGTGGTGGTTTTCGCACCAACCACGGCAAACCGGTCGCATTACGGCTTTATTTTTAATAGGTTATGGCAGTGTTCGCATCATCAGCGAATTTTTCCGCGAACCTGACGCGCATTTAGGTTTTATCGCTTTACAGTCGGTCACTATGGGACAACTTTTAAGCCTCCCGATGATCGCCTTAGGACTTATCATTTGGTTTTGGCCACAGGCTAGCGCACAGAAAACCAACGCTGGTTAATTTATGCAGAATTATCTTGATTTACTTCAAAAAGTCCTAGAACACGGCCAGGTGCGAGCAGATCGCACCGGCATTGGCACGCGGTCATTATTTGGCGAACAATTGCGTTTTCCACTCAAGCCTTTTCCCATCGTCACCACCAAAAAAATCTTTTTCAAAGCCGTAGTGGAAGAATTACTGTGGTTTTTGCGTGGTGACAGCAATATCAAAAGTTTACAGCAAGAAAATGTCCATATTTGGGATGAATGGGCAGACAAGGACGGCAACTTAGGTCCTGTCTATGGTCAACAGTGGCGCTCTTGGTTAAGCGCTAACGGTGAGATTGATCAAATAAACCAAGTTTTACAACAGCTTAAAAACGAACCTTGGTCACGGCGGCATCTGGTCAGCGCTTGGAATGTCGGTGAATTGCCGAAAATGGCTTTGGCGCCCTGTCATGTCTTGTTCCAATTTTACGTCAGCAACAACGGTGGACTGGCCTGTCAACTCTATCAACGCAGCGCCGATGTCTTTTTAGGCTTGCCATTTAATATCAGCTCTTATGCGCTATTGACGCATCTTTTTGCACAGGTGCTTGATTTACATCCAGAAGAATTGATAATTTCGATAGGCGACGCGCATCTTTATCGCAATCACGAAGCTGTTGCCCACACGCAATTAACCCGCCAGCCGTTGCCTCTACCCGCATTATGGCTCAATCCGCAAATAAAAGACCTGTTTGCTTTTCAAAGCGCTGATATTAAACTGCTTAATTATCAAGCACACCCATCACTAAAAGCGCAGATTGCCGTCTGAAATCTCAAAAAAAACGCCAGGGAAAGTTTTTGTTTTCCTGACGCTTTTCTTAGCAAATATAATCAACAAGTTTTCACAAAAAACTTTATAAGACTGGCACACAGAACCAACAATTACGTCACCGGCACCGCCCGGCTTATCATTAGCGGTTACTTTTCCAGTTTTTCCAACAACTCTTTTTCTAAAAGATTAGCCGTTTCAAGCAGTTGCTTCGATACTTCATTCAGATTTTCCAACAAATGTGGTATTTCTTTAAACTGCTTTTTCGCTTGTTTTTCACAAATTTTTTCATAAATCTGATGCAAAACCCGATGCGAACTGTCCATAGCGCCAAAGGAAGCAAAATGCCCCAAAAGCTTTTGCGTTTTCTGGTGATGGTACCAAACACCAAATGGGCACTGGGTATGCTCTATTGGCGCAGCATGAACAAGGTCAATATCTACACCTGATGACATGCCATTGGCAAAAGAGCGCCAACGAATATGATCGCTACGGGCATGGCGTAACTGTTTTAACGCCTCTTGATACTGCTGCTGTTCAGACATTTTTAAGTTCTTTCTCCAGCATGCCAATAGTTTCCAAAAGCTGGTCTGATAATGCGTTTAGCTTAGGTATAACATCTTCTGCTTGTTTTAATTTTTTCTTGAGCGCTAATTCATGAACTTTTCCGTAAAGCTGATGCAGAATCTGATGCGGCACGGCAATAGACTGAAAAGAAACGAAATCTTTTAAGGCGTCCTGTGTATCAGGATGATAATACCAATGACCGAAATCACAGTCTTTAATGCTCCATGGGATTATAGTCCTTGGTAATGTCAAGACCGGAAACTAAGCCATAAGCGTAGGAACGCCATTTGACATGCGCTGCTTTGGCTTTTGCCAAGTTAGAAAGAATTTGTTGGGAATTCATAAGATTAAATCTCGTAATGTTAAGTTATTTAGGAAATCAAAATTTGCATCGGCTTTTGGCGCACAGCCAAAAACTAAAAAAAGACAGTTTTGCTACCGGTTTAAGTTACATGGAAGGCCATACAGTTGTAGCAATAATTCGGTACTTTTTCAACTTCTTTTTGTAGGGTTTTCGTTGAAGCCGAACTTCTCCGCAAAACTTTCTAACAACGCACCCAGCTTTCAAACGTCAATGCATGGGCATTCTTGGCGTCGGCAGGCCGCAGGCGTTGTTCGCGCAATTGCCACAACGACCAATCCACCGCCGGAAAGAAAACATCGCCGCTGATTGCTGCTTCCACCCACGTCACTTCCAAGGCAGAGGCATAAGGTAGCGCCCAGGCGAAAATTTCGGCACCACCGATAATCCATAGCGGCTTTTTTATTTCTAACAACAGCTTAGGGTCAGTAAGCCAAGTCACGCCAGGAAACGCTGCTTGCTTCTCTGCGCTTGGCAGTTGCCGACTTAACACCCAATTATCACGCTGCGGCAAAGGTTTAGCGATGGCTTCCAGGGTTTTGCGTCCCATCACCACCGTTTGTCCAAGGGTTTTGGCTTTGAAATGCGCCAAATCCGCCGGTAAATGCCAGGGCAGTTGATTGTTTTTGCCGATAACCCCTTGACGGCTAAGGGCGACAATTAAAGAAAGCATTATTCAGCAAAAATATCGTTTAACTGCATCGCCGTGAATAAACGCCCTGACCAGCGCTCCAAGTCGGCATCGGTCGCCACGGCAATTTTTTCTTGTAGTTCTAAAGGCACTCCCCCAAAGCGTTTGACCAACAGCGTAGTCAAAAACTTGGCTTTACCGCGTGCTTCTGCCGCTGCTTCTGCCTTGGCAATCACTTTGGCGCGGGCTTTTTCAAACAACTCTTCTAGTATCGGACTTCCTTCCACATCAATACGAAATGGCATGGTATCTAACTCCTGAACAATCAATGTTTCTACCTGACGCAAACGACCGAGAAAAAACAGCTTGATCAATAAATCTTTTTGTTTATTACGGTCAAAAGTTTCAATATGCTGCAAAATTTTTTGAATGTTTGCCAAATCTGTTCCTTGGCGACACAAAATCGACAGCATGATATCGTTGCTGTTTGAACTGTGCAGCAAAGGTCGGCAATCCAAGTTTCGCAGATCAATGATTTCATAATGATAGTGCAAATTGGCATCAGTAATACTGCAAGGCATCTGAATGCTTGGCAAGCCTACATAGATCACCTTTTGTGTCAATGGCTTATTCAAGACTTCGCGAATGCGACTGTAATAATTCAGCATCCGCCAGTGCATTCGCGGATCGTTATCACTTTGAATTTCCAAATGCCATAACTCGCCATTGTCCAAGGTGACAATGAGATCCGGCGTGCGCTGCTCGACCTGGGAAAACTCCACCGTTTCCAGGCGCAACGCCTTATGCGGGGTCAACATCGCCAAGAGCGTTTCCGGCACACCGTGGAAAAATTCTTTAAGACTAGCATCGTAAATTTTCGGCATCGCTTCCCTTACAACAGAATTTTTTCTACGCCACCAGCATTGATTTTCTTAGCAAATGCTGCCGCCCAATCCTCGCCAAAGCGCTGTTTGGCCAACTCCACCACAATGTAATCGGTGGTTAAACCAGTATCCGGTTGATAACGGCTTAAGCCTTGTTGACAAGCCGGGCAGGAGGTTAAAAGTTTCACTTCGCCATTTTTAACTGTCGGCATGCCGGTGACTTTTTCTAAAGTGGCTTGCAGATTTTCCTGTTTGCTAAAACGCACTTGCGTGGCGATATCGGGACGACTGATGGCAAAAGTTCCCGCCTCGCCACAGCAACGCTCGGTTAATGTTACCGGCTCCCCAAGCAATTTTTCACTGACTTTCAAAGAATTGTAGCTTTTCATCGGTGTGTGACAAGGTTCGTGATAGAGATATTGCACGCCTTTCACGCCACCCAAAGCTACGCCTTTTTCCATCAGATATTCATGAATATCTAACAACCGACAGCCAGGGAAAATGCGTTCAAATTCATACTGTAACAACTGATCCATGCAGGTGCCGCAGGAAACGATCACGGTTTTGATATTCAAATAGCGCAACGTCTGCGCAACCCGATGAAATAAAACGCGATTTTCGGTGGAAATCGCCAAGGCCTTATCGGCATCGCCAGCAGCGCGTTGCGGATAGCCGCAGCAGAGATAGCCAGGCGGCAACACCGTTTGCGCGCCGACCTCGTAAAGCATCCCAATGGTGGCCAAGGCAATTTGACTAAAAAGGCGTTCGGAACCACAGCCCGGGAAATAAAACACCGCGTCGCTGTTTTCTGTCACTTTTGCAGCATCGCGGATGATCGGCACCATTTTCGCATCTTCAATGCCTAAAAGCCCTCGGGTGGTACGCATCGGCAAGGCGGTCGGCATCGGTTTGCGAATAAAATGTAGGGTTTGTGTCACCAGGCCGCTTTTGCCGGTGGTTTCTTTGGGGCGCTTTTTTTCCAAAAGCCCAATAATGCCAAGACGGCGCAGCAGTTGTACGGAAAAAGCATGAGCGCGATAGCCAAACTGCATCATCACCGCCCGCATTACGGTGATGGTGGCCGGGTCTTTGATATTCAAAAACAGCATCGCCGCCGTGGCAATCGGATTGCTGCGCCGCTGGCCGCGTTCTTTTAAGATTTTCCGCATCCGCATGGTCACATCACCAAAATCAATGTCCACCGGACACGGATTGGCGCATTTGTGGCAAACCGTGCAATGATCGGCAATGTCGTTCATTTCCTCAAAATGATCCAAGGCAATGCCGCGACGGGTTTGATCTTCATATAAAAAGGCTTCAATCAATAAGCTCGTCGCCAAAATTTTATTGCGCGGCGAATAGGGCAAATTGGCACGCGGCACATGCGTCATACACACCGGTTTGCATTTGCCACAGCGTAGGCAATTTTTAATGTCATCGTTCAAAGCGCCTAGTTCGCTTTGCTCCAAAATCAGCGCTTCTTGCTCCAAAAGCCGCAGCGACGGCGTGTAGGCATGACGCAAATCCATGCCAGCGCGTAATTTGCCACGGTTAAAGCGATCCTCTGGGTCAACCTGTTGTTTATATTCAGCAAAAGTGGCCAGCGCTTCGGCTTCCATGTAAGGAATTTTGGTTAAACCAATACCATGTTCGCCCGAAATCACGCCATCTAAGGCTTTGGCCAAACACATAATTTCTTCAACCAAACGATGCGCCTCAGCAAGCATTGCCGGGTCATGTGAATTCACCGGAATATTGGTATGGACGTTGCCATCACCAGCGTGCATGTGCAGGGCAATAAACAAACGGCTGCTGCGTAATTTTTGATGAATAGTCAAAAGTTTATCGCGAACGATTTGGCCTTCCTGACCAGCAAAAATTTTCTCCAAGGGTTTCGCCACTTGTTGCCGATAGGAAATACGAATGTCGGCACGCAACAGCAACGCCAAAACGCTATCGCCCGGACGGCAATGTTCTTTGGGACAAAGCTCAGGAAAATTCTCGGCTTTTTCATCGAGATGCTGCAAATACCCCTGCCATTGCCTTTCAATAACATTCAGATGCGCCAGTGCATAGTCGCGTTTGGCCTGGAGGATATCGCAATCTTCGCCGCTTAACGGCGCAATATCTTTGTCTAAAGTTTTGATCAAGTCATTTTTTAGATAATTTTCAATCGCTTGAACGATGGAAATTTTATTTTTCAAGGATTGAATAATGTTTAAGCGTTCAATGCCTTGGCTGTATTCGGCCAGACGTTCCAGTGGAATCACCACGTCTTCGTTGATTTTGAAGGCATTGGTATGCGCGGCAATCGCTGCCGTGCGGGCGCGGTCGGCCCAAAAGCGTTTACGCGCTTCGGGTGACACGGCAATAAAACCTTCACCTTGGCGCGCATTGGCCAAGCGCACAATATGCGCGGCAGCTTCAGCGCAGGCGTTATCGTCGTCGCTCGCGATATCGGCCAGCAAAAGCATTTTGGGCAGGCGACCTTGCGCGGCTTTGGGCGAGTATTTGACGGCTTTCAAATAGCGGTCATCCAGATGCTCTAGGCCAGCCAGCAATACCTCGCCGCGACTTTCAAGATATTGTTTTATTTCCACAATCGCTGGCACCGTTTCGTGTAAGTCGCGGCTGTAAAATTCTAAACACACGGTGCGGATAGCTTTCGGCATACGATGCAAAATAAAAGTCGCCGAGGTGATAATCCCATCGCAGCCTTCTTTTTGAATGCCGGGCAAGCCGCCTAAAAATTTATCGGTGACATCTTTGCCCAAACCTTCTTTGCGTAAGGACTGACCGCTGAAAGTTAAAATTTGTTCTTTTTCAATTGTTTTATCGTCTTCAGCAAAGTATTTCAGCACAAAACGCACCGTCGGCTGGCTGTGAATTTTGCCCAAATTGTGTTCCAGGCGCTCGACGGTCAACCAGCGGCCTTGCGGCGTCACCATCCGCCAGGAATGAAGATTATCGAGGGCGGTTCCCCACAGCACGGCTTTTTTGCCACCGGCATTCATCGCGACATTGCCGCCAATGGTCGAGGCATCGGCGCTGGTCGGGTCAACGGCAAAAACCAGACCGGCGGCTTCGGCAACTTCGGCCACCCGTCGCGTCACCACCCCGGCTTCGGCGCGAATCAGCGGTACAGCTTGCGGCGGCAAATCGGGCGCTAAAGCAATTTCCTGGCGCGTAACCTTGCTTAAACCTTCAAGTTTTTCGAGATTAAAAACCGCCGTAAACGGCACCGTCGGCACGGCGCTGCCGGTATAACCGGTACCGCCGCCACGCGGAATGATCACTAAATCCAAGGCGATACAGGCTTTGACCAGGGCTTTCACTTCGTCTTCGGAATCGGGATACAGCACCACAAACGGATAGGCAATGCGCCAATCGGTAGCATCGGTGACATGCGCGACTTTGGCATAGGGGTCAAAGCGGATGTTGTCAGCGCGGGTATAAGCTTTGAGACGATGAAGCACTTGTTTGGCTTTGGCTTTTTCGGCCAGCAATTGTTTGGCACAACGCGCCACCGCCGCCTGCGCTTCGGCCAACACGGCGAGGACATCGGGATGCCCGTCAGCACGCTTTTCAATGGCTTGCAAGCGTTCCTGTTGTAACTGAAAAAAAGCGCGATAGCGGCCTGAACGTTTTTGTAAATCTTGGGCGATATAGGGGTTACGTTGCACAATCCACAAGTCACCCAGCACTTCCAGCAACCATTTGGCCGAAAAACCGGTGCGCCGCTGCGCGCGCAGACTTTCCAAACGCTGCCAGGCGGTCGGCGATAACAGCAAACTGACGATTTCTTGGTCAGAAAACGAGGTGTAATTATAGGGAATCTCACGCAAAGCGGTCATAGCCGTTCTCCAAGAAAAAAACAATGGCGGGATTGTAGAGGCGGGGACAGCAAGAAACTAGACGGGGAAAGACGCGGAATAGGCGCTGGCAAAAAAAAAGCAGGCACGCCATCCCTGGCATACCTGCTTGGCGTGGGAAAAACCGAATAGACGGGGAAAATTAGAAGCTATGGAGTACACCCAAAGAGAAACCAGAGAAGGTTTCACCCTTTGCAGGGGCAATAATGCCGTCTTTGCTATCATGACCACCAGCGAAGGCGCTAAGGGTTGAACCATCGTCATTGGCCGTTTGCGCATAAGCCGCATAGACTTTGGTGCGTTTGGACAAGCGGCGATCAAAACCTAAGGCAAACATTTGGGCGTCAGTGTCTTTAGCGTCGTTGTCAGTGGCATAGTATTGGGCTTTGACCAAGTTTTTACCGAATTTATACGAAGCGCCGATGCCATAAACATTGTTGTCTTCTTTATCAAGAGAAACCGCTTGATACAAAGCGACAAGGCGAATGGCACCCAAACGGACATCACCCGACAAACGCATACCGTCCGCACGCTCAGAGCCACCAGCGCTACCTTCCTCTTGTTGCTCATAGCCTAGACCGATAGTAAACATTTTGGCTTTGTAAATAGCATTGACGCTGATTTTATCTGTTGCCTTATTAGCAATATCACCTTCATCAGGAACATACTGCAAACCAACCGTAAAACCGGCAAAACCTGGCGTGGTGTAGTAGATAGAATCGGCATAGCGCTGATCAAAACGACCAAGAAGGTTCCGCGAATCACCGCCTTGTTCACCGAACAAATCCACCATTCGACCGACACTTTTTAGCGGCGAGTCAATCCGACCAATGCGGATGCTACCAAAACCGCCTTCCAAGCCTACGAAAGTATTGCGACCGGCAATATCGTTCTTACCCTTAACTGGAAAAACTAAGATTGTTCTCTACTTGAAAAATCCCTTTCAAACCAGGCGCGATCTGTTCAGAACCTTTGATACCAAAACGGCTGGAGTTAGAAGAAACGTTGACAGCGCTGGTGCCATTGCCTTCGCCACCATTATCAACAAAATCAATAGACGCATGGAATCTTCCATACAAAACAGTATCTTGGGCATGTGCCACTACCGCCAATACGCTTAATAGCGCTACAAAAGCAAAACGCATTTTCATAAATCACCTCTAATAATAAAAAGCAGGTACTCCATCCCTGGAATACCTGCTTGGGGTGCGAAAAACCGGATGGACGGGGAAAATTAGAAGTTGTGCTCTACACCCAAAGAGAAACCAGAGAAGGTTTCGCCAGGTTCAGTGCCGATACCAATTCCACCGTGACCACCACCGAAGGAGCTAAGCGCTGAATCATCGTCATTGGCTGTTTGCGCATAGATGGCATAGGCTTTAGTACGTTTGGACAAGCTGCGCTCAAAACCTAAAGCAAACAGTTGGGCATTAGTATCTTCACCTTCGTTATCAGTGGCATAGTATTGGGCTTTGATTAAATTTTGGCCAAATTTATAGGAAGCGCCTAAGCCATAAGCAGCAGCATCTTCATCATCAAAAGAAAAGGTCTGATACAAAGCAGCGATACGGATGGCGCCCAAACGGACATTACCGGCCAAACGCACACCGTCCGCACGCTCACCAGCACCAGCGCTGCCTTCTTCGGCTTGCTCATAGCCTACACCGATATCAAACAGTTTGGCTTTGTAAATAGCATTGACGCTGATTTTATCTGCTGCCTTATCAGTAATGTCAGTTTCATCAGGAACATACTGTAAAGAGACAGTAAAACCAGAAAAACCTGGCGTGGTGTAATAGATGGAATCGGCATAGCGCTCATCAAAATCCACGCCGCCAATAATATTGCGTGAATCACCGGCTTGGTCACCGAATAAATCTGCCATCCGACCGACGCTTTTCATCGGCGAGTCAATCTTACCGATGCGGATGCTACCAAAACCGCCTTGCAAGCCTACGAAAGTATTGCGACCGGCAATATCGCCAGAGGAACCTTGGCCAGAAAAGTTAAGATTGTTCTCTACTTGAAAAATCCCTTTCAAACCAGGTGCGATCTGTTCAGAACCCTTGATACCAAAACGGCTGGAGTTAGAAGAAACGTTGACGGAGCTGGTGCTATCGCCTTCGCCACCATTATCAACAAAATCAATAGATGCATGGAATTTTCCATACAGCACGGTATCTTGGGCATGTGCCACTACCGCCAATACGCTTAATAACGCTACGAAAGCAAAACGCATTTTCATAATGTACCTCAAATAAATCAAAGAAAAACCAAAACGGCAGAGCCTCTAAAACGTCAACATTCGGGGTGTCAAACGCGACGGCGACAGTTATACCGAGAGGCGTTTTGGGAGACAAGAAAGGTCTTCAGGAAATCTTGCGGTTGTTGCTTTTCTGTAGGGAATTGTGCGGTGAAAGGTCTTGGCGCAAAAAAGGTGCGCGGCCTTAGACAAGACCAACGCACCAAGCGAGGAGGAAAGGAAAATCAGCAGTAGGGAAAATTTAGAAGTTGTGCATCACACCCAAAGAAAAGACTGAAAAATCTTTGCCGGCTTCCGGTAAAATGCCGAGATTGCCATGATCACCATAGCCATTGCCAGTACCGTAAGCCGCATTTTTATCGTTATTAAACAAAGCATAAGCGCCGTAAACGGTAGTGCGCTCGCTTAAAGCATAGTCCAGTCCCAAGGCAACCAAGCTCGCGTCGTTGTCTTCGCCTTCGTTGTCGGTTTCAAAGTAGGAAATTTTAGCGGTAGCGCGACCAAAGGCATAGCTGCCGGACAGGCCATAGACATTGGCATCGACATCTTCTTCGCCTGAGGCATTTTGTACCGCTTGATAGATACCATTGACGCTGATATTGCCCAAGCTATAGCCCAAACCGATGCGAAAGGCAGTGGATTCTTCGCCACCGGCGTTATAGCCCTTGCCTTGGCTTTCATAGCCCAGACCCAAGGTCGCACCGGCAAAAGAATATAAACCACCGATACTTAAAATGGCGCTGTCGCTGTCATCTTCATCGGGAACATATTGAATGCTCGCTGAAGGCAAACCATCGCGCTCCGGCAGGCTGTACATGATCGAATCGGCATAGCATTCGTCGTAAATCAGATTAGTTACATTTGGACCGGCGTAATTCAACATATCCAAACTATCGCCCACTTGGCCACCAAACATATTGAACTCGGCCGAAGGAATCGAAACCGGTGCAAACATCTTACCAATTTTAATATCACCAAAACCGGTGCTTAAACCGACAAAAGTGTCGCAAGCTCCAATAGCGGACTCCCCTTGTGACGAAAAAGCGATGTTATTAGTCACCTGAAAAATCCCGCTTAAATTTTCGCTGATTTTTTCGCTACCGCTGATGGCAAACGTGCTTAAGTTTGAGGTGACGTTGCTAGAAGACTGTGTGCCATTGTCACCAAAGTCTAAAGAGGCATGAAAACCACCGGATAGCACAGTTTCAGCCTGCGCAGAAACCGCAAAAATAGAAAAACTTAACACTAAAACACTTGGCAAAACAAAACTTTTTTTCATAGAATCTCCAAAAATTTACAATATATGCAGTTACCAATAAAAGCACAGACTGTAAAAAAAAATCAATGTAAAATTACTTTCTCAAACAAAGATGGCGCAAAAACCCAACAACATTTTTCTAAAATTCTCGGTTAGCCTGTGCTAACGTATTTTTTGGCCAAAAGGCTTTGACGTTGCCTAAAACAATGCAAACCTTCTGCCAACTTTGAAAAATTTTTTAGAAAACCTGTAAGGAGTTACCGATGCCGATCTGGATTGTAAGCCTAGTCTCACTTGCGTTTTTCAAGCTAAGTCTTGGACAAGAAAGCTTTTCCTTGCCAGACACTTCTCCCGAAATTGGCAGCTACGCCGCCATCGCCTATTCCGACAGTAAAGGCAGTCATGGCTTTGGTGTGAATTATCCCACCGCGCCCGCTGCCGCCGAACGTGCGCTACACGAGTGCAGCAAACGCGCCTACGACTGTCAAATCATCGCGGCCTTTTCCAAACAATGCGCGGCGTTGGTCGTCGCAGAAAACAACCAAGTTTTTCAAAAACATTTAGGCTTTGCCAACAGTGAAAGTGCCGCCGAGCTTTTGGCTTTTGCCGAATGTGACAGTGAAAACTGCACGTTACGGCGCTTGCTCTGCACCGCCGGCGACTTCTGAACGCTGCCAAACACCGCTTTGGCCACCGGCTTTATAAATCAAAGCGATATCCTGCATGACCATGCCGCGATCTACCGCTTTGCACATATCGTAAACGGTCAGCAAGGCCGTTTGCACCGCTTGCAGTGCTTCAATTTCCACACCGGTGACACCAAAAGTTTCGACCAGACTTTCTACTTGTAGCAAATTATGAGCGGCATCTAAATGAAAAGTTATCTCAACTTTGGTCAGTTGTAATAAATGACACAGCGGAATCAGTTCAAAAGTCCGTTTGGCAGCCTGAATGCCGGCGATACGGGCAATGCCCAAAACATCGCCTTTTTTATGACCGCCTTGCGCGATCAACTGCAAGGTATTGGCAGACATGAAAATTTTACCGCCAGCGCGGGCTTGGCGTTTACTTGGCGTTTTATCGCCGACATCCACCATCACCGCCTCGCCCTGGGCATTGAAATGCGTTAAGGTCATTTTTTTAATTTTTCCAGATAATTCACCACAGAAAGCACTTTTGCATCCGAAAACACCATACTCGGCGGCAAATGACTGACATCTTTTTGGATGCCGATGTAATACATCAGGTTATCTTCGGCAAAAAAAATCGGCGTAATGGATAACTCATTGAGAAACAAACTGCCGTCTTTGCGATAATTGCGTAAAATCGTGCGGCAAGGTTGGTCTTGTGCCAAGGCAGCACGAATCACCGCCAAACCTGGCTGATCGCGGTCATCCCGCTGCAAAAACCGGCAATCCTGATATAAAATTTCGTCGGCATAATAGCCGGTTAAACGCTCAAAGCCTTGATTAACGTAAATTAAAATATGTTCATCGCCTTCTTGTTCCGCGATGACAATGCCGTCATTGGAATGATCAACGGCATACTGTAATAAACGCGGCGGAATATTCATAACTGTCAGCCAATCCGTAATAAAAAAAGCATGATACCGACTTGGCATCATGCTTAAGGATTGTGCGGAAAACAAGCCTGCCTTCGGCAGGCATTCGCTACGCAGGCAGGTTATCTCCTCAAGATCTAGGCTTGGCAATGCTTAGAAATCATCTTCCATAGACTTACGGTCACCACCGCTTAAGCTCAAGCCACCAGGACCGGCAACCGCCAAGGCCAATAAGCCACCCATGATGGCCAAGTTCTTGATAAAGGCCATCATTTCTTCCTGCATACCGGCCATCCAGAAACCATGGAATAACACATTGACTGGAATCAGGAATAAGAAAATGACCACGGCAAAAAAGCGGGTGCCAAAACCTAAAATAATGAAAATACCGCCAATGAGTTCAATGAAAATGGCCAATGATGTCAGTAAATCTGACAGGCTGAAATAGTCTCTTTCACCGGTCAGTTCCATCACCATCGCCTCAGCAGTTTCCATGGCTTCCGGCAAGGTTTCAGGTTCGGCTTTGGGTTGCAGAAACGGCAGGGTGTCACCGAAATCCATTTGTAATTCATCCACTTCTTTGCTTGCATCTGCATAAAAAGGCACTTGTGCGTTTTCAATAGTGGTATTGATAAGGCCGCTGGTCGCATCGAAATTGAGCAATTTTTGTACACCAGCAAAAACAAACAGAAAGGCTAATAAAAGACGGGCAACTAACAGAAACATGCGCTTTTTCCTCAAAGTAAAAAGTCAACAAAAATAAACACTAGCGTAGCAATTTTTAGTAACCAATCAACTGCTATATCGCGCCGCCATTCTGCGTGAAAAATCGCTACTAAACAACTTTTGCTAAATTTTTCTAAAAGAAAGCGCCGTCTATGCGACACTTTCTATCAGTTTTTTCTTATATTTCCATTGACCTTGCGCTTGGGGAAATTCCTGCTGTAAAAGCTCCAGCAAGGTTTCGCTATAGGCAACGGCAAATTTTTCAGACAAGCGCAAAGTCACCGTGCCGGCGGCATCGTGAAGCAAAAGTTGCACGGGGATGTCGCCTGGGGAAGTGGCCAAGCACTTTTTCAGTGCATGGTGAAGGGCTTCGGCTTCGCGCAAGGCCAGGCGCAGCTCCAGCAATTCCACCCACAAGGCCGCTTGCTGCGTCCAAGTTTTCACGTCTTTGATTTTCGACCACTCCCGACCATCCTCGCGGGCACGGACATTGAGATGCAATAACAGCAGTTGATTGGCTGCCGTTTCGCCAAAGGCCTCGACTTCGTTTTCGGCTAGGCGCAGTTGTTTTTGGCTACTTTCATCTTCCAGCACCCAGGTGACTAAGCGCTTGCCAAACTTAAATTGCCGTTTGACTTCGGCTAACCAGGCGTAAATATATGGATTATCGCCATTTTTCAGGCAAGAAAGCGGCTGATAGCCTAACTTTTGCAACACCTGGCTTTTTTCTTGGAGCGGATGCGAAAACAACGAGAATCCCAATGCCTCGCGCTCCCAAAAACTCTGTTGGCTGGCGGTAGCCAGCGGCAGCGTCGGCAAGCATGGCGCTGCGCTGTCCGCAAATAGTCCCGGTGCGCTATGGCGCTGCTGCATGGCTTGCGGTAACGCTGCCAAAAGTCGCGCACTGTCGCCAAAGTTGCTCAGCGCTTTGGCTTTAATCCATTGTTCCAACACCCGTTGATTGACTTTGCTTGACTCAAGCCTTTGACAAAGATCAAATAAACTTTTGAAAAACCCGTTTTTTTGCCGTTCAGCCAACAGTAATTCACAGGCCGCCTGGCCGGCACCTTTAATTGCTCCCAAGCCATAGCGGATGCTTTTATCAGAAGCGACCTGAAAGTAATAAGCCGAGGCATTGACATCCGGCGGTAAAAAGGCAATGCCTAAGGCTTTGCTGTGATAGATCATCCCCATCAGTTTATCGGTATGATCTATGTCAGAGTTAAGCACTGCCGTCATAAATTCGGTCGGATAATGCGCTTTGAGGTAAGCCGTTTGGTAGGAAATCAAGGCATAAGCAGCGCTATGCGATTTATTGAAGCCATATTCAGCAAATTTTTCCATTAAATCGAAAATATGACTGGCGGTCTCGGCATCAATCTGATTTTTTTCAGCACCAGCCAGAAAAATTTCCCGTTGTTTTTTCATCTCGGCAGGTTTTTTCTTGCCCATCGCCCGCCGCAATAAATCAGCGCCGCCCAAGCTGTAACCGGCCAGCACCTGCGCTATCTGCATCACCTGTTCCTGATAGACAATCACGCCATAGGTCGGCTGCAAAATTTCGCTCAACCACGGATGCGGATAGGTCACAGGCGCTTTGCCTTGTTTGCGATCAATAAAATCCTGCACCATGCCGGATTGCAAGGGACCTGGCCGATAAAGCGCCACCATAGCGATAATGTCCTCAATAACTTCTGGCTTTAAGGCTTTGATATAACGCTGCATTCCCTCGGATTCTAGCTGAAATACCGCCTCAGTTTTTCCCGAAGCCAAGAGTTGATAGGTGGGACGGTCATCTAAAGGCAAGGTATTGATGTCAATTTTAATTCCATGATTTTCTTCGATAAGTTTCAACGTCTCGGCAATGATCGTTAAATTGCGCAAACCCAAAAAGTCAAATTTAATCAAACCGACCGCTTCGCTATCGTCTTTATCCAACTGCGTGATGACGCTGCTTTCGCCAGGCATTTGATATAACGGCGTAAATTCATAGAGTGGCCGCGGCGCAATCACCACGCCGGCGGCATGGGTGCCGACATTGCGCGGCAAGTTTTCCAGTTTTTTGGCCAGACGAAAAATCGTCGCGACTTCTTCATCTTTTTCAACCGCCGCTTTGAAATCCGGCGATTCTTCCAAGGCTTTCTCTAAAGTGGTACCCGGTTTGGCCGGCACCAATTTAGCAATGCGGTCCATAAAAGCATGGGAAAAACCCAACACCCGGCCAACATCGCGCAACACCGCTCGCGCTGCCATAGTGCCGAAAGTGATAATCTGCGACACCTGACCACGGCCATAGCGTTTTTCAACATAATCAATGACTTTTTCTCGACCGATGATGCAAAAATCAATATCAAAATCCGGCATGGAGACCCGTTCGGGATTCAAAAAACGCTCAAACAATAAATTATAGGTCAAGGGGTCTAAATCGGTGATTTGCAAAGCATAGGCTACCAATGACCCGGCACCCGAACCCCGCCCCGGCCCCACTGGAATGCCTTGCTGTTTTGCCCATTGGATAAAATCGGCCACAATCAAAAAATAGCCACTAAAACCCATCTTTTGAATGACTTGGATTTCATGCGCTAAGCGCTTTTGATAGATTTCGCTTTCGGTGGCAGTTTTGGCCTGCAGGTGTCCCTGCTGCTGTCGCCAGGCCAAGCCTTTTTCCGCCTCTAGTGCTAAAAAGTCGTCCAAAGACACGCCGTTTGGCGTGGGGAAATCCGGCAGCGCATACTGGCCAAAAGTCAATGGCAGGCTGCAACGCCGAGCAATTTCGACGCTATTGGCCAAGGCTTCCGGCACTTCGGCGAATAATTCAAGCAGTTCCTGCGGCGATTTGACATGCTGCGCCGAGGGCAGCCGCGAATGCGCCTGACTACGCGGGATGCCTTCGGCGATACAAAAGCGAATATCCTGCGCTTCGGCGTCATCGGGATGCAAAAAATCCGCCGGTTGCGTCGCCACCAACGGCAGTTGTAAACGCGCTGAAAGTTCGCGCATCCGTTGTAAAAAGAGCCGTTCCTGCGCTCGGCCAAGCAAAAACACTTCCAGATAAAAACGCTTAGGAAAACGTGCCGCCCAATCCTTGACTGCCGTCTCCAATACTGCAGTTTTTTTCTGAAATAACCAGGCCAACTCCCCATCCAAACCCGCCGATAAAGCGATGATCCCGTCGGTCGCGGGTGGAATTAACCAGGATTTTTCGAGATAGGGTTCGCGCTTTGAGAGTTGATACATTTTTGTCAATAATTTTGACAAATTTTCAAAGCCTTGTGCGTTTTGACACAGCAAAACCAGCGAAAAAAAGCCCAAGTCACTTTTGACCGTCAGCTCACAGCCCAAAATCGGCTTGATATTTTTGGCGATGGCGGCTTTATAAAATTTCACAAAGGAAAACATATTGTTGCGGTCAGTAATCGCCAAGGCCGGTAACTCCCAAGCCAAAGCCTGCTGCAATAAAGGTTCGAGGCGAATAACGCTCTCACGCAGGGAAAAAGCACTGTGCTGGCGCAGGGGGATAAAAATGGGAGAAATAACAGACGCTGATTTTTCGGTAGTAGTCATGAAATTTACTTTGATCGTTGAGGTGCTTCTAAAACCGTCGGCGCTGAATCCAAGGCAGAGGTATAAGTCGTCAATAGCCGCCGCACCGGTGCAAAACTGCGACGATGCCAAGGCGTTACGCCGAACTTGGCCAAAGCATCCCGATGCTGTGCCGTGCCATAACCTTTGTGGCGGTCAAAGCCGTACTGGGGATAATCCTGATGCAGACGATACATGGCGGCATCGCGTTCAGTTTTAGCCAAAATCGAAGCCGCCGCTATTGCCGGCAGCCGCGCATCACCGCCGATGACCCACTGCCAGTTACAACCTTTGGGAACAGCATTGCCATCCACAAAGACAGGTATTGGTTCGGCAGGTATTTTTTCAGTCAGCCTAAGTTGTTGTAATAAAGCATTGTGCGCCCGCTGCATGGCCAAAAAGGTCGCCTCACGGATATTATGCTGGTCAATTTCGGCAACCGTTGCTTCGCCAAAGGCATGAGGCAGTTGCAAAAGTGGTAAACGCAAGGCATCACGTTGTTTTTCTAAACATTTTTTGGAATCCTTCACGCCGTCGAGCGCATAATCCTCTGGCCACAACACCGCGGCGGCGACCACGTTGCCAGCCCAAGGACCGCGTCCCACTTCGTCAATGCCGATAATGCAGCCGTGCTTGGGAAATTCTATACTGTTCATGTTTTCCTGGGTTGATAGTCTTTAGACGGGTTTACTGGGAAGTTTTTTCGATTATTTTCAAGGATTTATTATGGAACCCCTTTGTACCGCCGTGATCGGTGCCGGCTACCTTGGCCGTTTTCATGCCGAAAAATACGCCGCTTTGCCGGAGAGTCAACTGGTGGCGGTCGTGGATACCAACCCCACCGCCTTAGCGGAGGTAAAGGTGCCCGAAGCGGTGCTGCGCGTGACGGATTTTCGCAGTATTTTGTCGCAAGTCCAGGCGGTGAGCATTGTGACACCAACACCGACGCATTTTGCCATTGCGCAAGCCTGTTTGGCGGCAGGTGTGCATGTACTTTTGGAAAAGCCCATGACCGAAAGCCTCGCCGAGGCTGAGATATTGATTCAATTAGCAAAAGAAAAAGGACTTTGTTTACAAATTGGCCATATCGAGCGCTTTAATGCCGCCTTGACCGCCGTTCGTCCCTATGTGCAAGCACCGCAATTCATTGAATCGCATCGTTTAGCGCCGTTTAGTCCGCGTGGCAGCGAGGTCAGTGTTATTTTAGACTTGATGATTCATGATATTGATATAATTCAAGAATTGGTAAATTCACCGATAGCAGAAATTCGCGCCACTGGTGCGCAGGTTTTATCGCAAGATATTGATATTGCCAATGTTCGCCTACAGTTTGCCAATGGCTGTGTTGCCAATGTCACCGCCAGTCGCGTCAGTCAACATAAAGCGCGTAAAATGCGGATTTTTCAAAAACAGTCGTATTTAGCCATTGATTTTCAAGAACGTAAATTTAGCCTCTACCAAAAAGGCGAGGGCGAAATGTACCCCGGCATTCCCAATATCGCCGTGCAAGAACAACAATTTCAGGAAAAAGATGCCCTCAGAGCTGAAATTACGGCATTTTTAAGCGCTATTCGCCAACAAAGTTCGCCCTTGGTGCCTGGAGAAGCCGGTAAACGCGCTTTGGAAACGGTATTGCAGATTACCAGTTTAATGAACCGCCATATTTTAGGAGAAGACGCATGATTCCACTGCTCGATTTAAAAGAACAATATCAAAATCTTAAATTGGAAATTGATGAAAAAATCCAGGAGGTTTTACAAAGTACCCGCTTTATTTTGGGTCCCAATGTCGAAGCCTTTGAAAAAGAAGCCGCTGCCTTTTTGAGCGTAAAAGCCGCCATTTCCTGCGCGTCCGGCACCGATGCGCTGCATTTGGCCTTGCGTGCGCTTCACATCGGCGCTGGCGATGAAGTCATCACCTCGCCTTTTACTTTTATTGCCACGGCGGAAGCTATCGCCTATTGCGGCGCGACGGCAGTTTTTGTGGACATTGACCAAAAAAGTTATAATCTTGATTTAGAACAAGTTTCCCAAGCAATCACCGCAAAAACCAAAGCGATTATGCCAGTCCATCTCTTTGGTCAGCCGGTCAATATGACCGAACTACAAAACATCGCTGGCAGCATCCCGATTATTGAGGACTGCGCTCAGAGTTTTGGCGCGAGCTGGCAGGGTCAGATGACCGGTAGCATCGGGATGCTCGGCGCTTTTAGCTTTTTTCCCAGTAAAAATCTCGGTGCTTTCGGCGATGGCGGCCTGGTGACGACCAACGATTTGGCTTTGGCCGAACAGGTCAAAATCTTCCGCAACCACGGCAGCAAGGTGCGCTACTACCACCACTGCATCGGTTACAACAGCCGTTTAGATGAATTGCAAGCGGCGATTTTACGGGTGAAATTGCCGCATCTGCCGACTTTCAACGCCAAACGTCGCGCTTTAGCTAAAGCCTATAACGAGAGCTTTGCCGAAAGTCCTGACATCCAAAGACCACAACTGGCAGAAGGCCATGTTTTTCATCAATATACAATTATTTTGCCGGAAAATAGCCGCGAAGCCGTGATGGCGGCACTCAAAACCGCCGACATTGGCCATGCCATTTATTACCCAGTGCCTATTCATCGGCAGGAAGCCTTTGCGCAAGCGCAACTGCCGTGCTTGCCGATTGCCGAAGCCTGGTCAGCGCGTTGTTTATCGCTGCCGATCTATCCCGAATTGCCGCTGTCCGCGGTAGCCGAAGTCGCGGCAGTGGTCAAAGAAGCGCTATGCGTCGCCTCCTGATTGTCAGCGGCGAGAGTTCCGGCGACCGCTACGGTGCCGATTTGGCCGAAGCCTTGCAGGCGCAAGCCGAGGGTCGAGGCATACAGATTCAAGGTATCGGCGGCAGCCGGATGGCGGAAGCGGGTGTGGAAATTGTTTTAGAAGCGGCGCATCTGGGTGTGGTAGGCATTGTCGAAATTTTGAAGAATTACCGTGTCTTAAAAGCAGCTTTAGAAGCAAGCATCGCACAAATTATTGAAAATAAACCGGATTTACTGGTGCTGATTGATCATCCCGAATTTAATCTGCGTCTGGCCAAAGTTGCCAAAACCCACGGCATTCCAGTGTTGTATTTTATCAGCCCGCAGGTGTGGGCCTGGCGACCGTGGCGGGTGAAAAAAATCGGCCAAGTCATTGACGGCATGGCGGTAATTTTTCCCTTTGAAGAAACCTTTTACCAAAAATACGGCATTCCAGTGCGTTTTGTCGGTCATCCCTTGGCCGAGCGCGTCCAGCCTAGTCTTCCCAAGGCAGAGGCATACGCAAGGTTTGCGCTTGACCCCAACCGTCCAGTGATAAGCCTTTGTCCAGGCAGTCGGCGCGGCGAAATTCAACGCCTGCTGCCGGATTTTCTCAAAGCCGGCGAAATTTTGCAGGCACGACATGCCGATTGGCAATTTGTTTTACCCAAGGCTTTGAGTGTAGACGAAAATTTACTGGCGGATTATTTGGCACAAAGTTCGCTTAAGGTCAAAGTGATTGCCGGAGAATTTTATGAAATCAATCAATTGGCAAGCGTGGCTATCACCGCTTCCGGCACCGCGACTTTAGAGCTAGGACTTTTGGGCATCCCAATGCTGATTTGTTATCGCGTGGCACCGTTGAGTTATGAAATTATGAAACGGCTTATCACCGTGCCGCATATTGGCTTGGTGAATATCATTTTAAATCAACGGATTGTGCCAGAATTTGTGCAACAGGAAGTCAAACCTGCGGTTTTAGCCGAAGCTACGGAAACACTTTTTGCCGGTGCCGAACGGGAAAAAGTCTTGGCCGCGCTGGCGACTTTACCGGCAGCACTCGGCAACGGTGGTGCCGCGCAAAAACTCGCCGCTTGGTGTTGGGAATTTTTGGAAGGTAAAGCAAGAAAATCATCGCTCTAGTTTTGTGGGCTTCCCGGCGCTGGCGCTGGTACGCCAGTGTTATTCTGGCGTTGTCGTCGCCTCAACGAATAATGCCGCGTTTGCTCTGCTGAATAAAATCAAGCAATTGTTTGACTTGGGGATGTGCTTCGGCCAGTGCCGCCACCGCTTCCAGTGCAGCGCTGCGCGGTAAATTCTTGTAGATCAAAATCTTAAAGGCTTGGTGCAACGCCTGAATACTCTCCGGCGAAAAGCCGCGCCGCCGCAAGCCTTCTTTGTTAATGCCATAGGGTTTAGCGTAATTGCCAACAGCGATGACAAACGGCGGAATATCGCGGTTGGCCATCGTTCCCATGCCGGTAAAGGCATGATCACCAACCCGCGAAAACTGATGCACGCCGGTAAAGCCGCCTAAAATCACATAGTTACCTACCTGAACGTGACCGGCCAGAGAAGCGTTATTGGCAAATACCGTGTGATCGCCAACCTGGCAATCGTGGGCGATATGACAATAGGCCATCAGCCAGTTATGGCTACCAATGCGGGTCAGTCCTTGATCCAAAGCCGTGCCGCGATGAATGGTGACGTATTCGCGGATAACGTTGTTATCGCCAATCTCCAGGCGCGTCGCCTCGCCTTGGTAGCGCTTGTGCTGGGGTTCGCCACCCAAACAGGCAAAAGGAAAAATCCGATTACCGCTGCCAAGTTGGGTATTGCCTTCAATAATGACGTGGCTGCCAATTTCACAGTGATCCCCAAGGCGAACCCCATCACCAATGCAACTGTAAGCACCAATGCTTACCTCCGTACCCAATTCAGCTTGCGGGGAAATAATCGCCGTTTTATGAATCATAACGGCAAGTCTCGTGCCGCACACATCAGTTCAGCGCTGGCGCAGATTTCGCTGTCCACCAAGGCCTCGGCATCGAACATCCAGATGCCGCGCACTTGGCGCTTATAAACGACTTCCAGTTGTAAAGTGTCACCTGGAAATACCGGACGCTTAAAGCGACCTTTATCAATACCTACAAATAAAAACAAAGGCTTATTTGGTGTATCTTCCCAAGCTAAACCGCCATTTTCCACTTCCATGGTGCGAAAGGCCAAAAGCCCTGAGGCTTGCGCCAAGGCTTCTAAGATCAACACCCCAGGCATGATCGGACGCTCGGGGAAATGTCCTTGAAAAAAGGGTTCGTTAAAACTTACGTTTTTGATCGCCTGGATTTTTACGCCAGGCTCGCAATTCTGCACTTTATCCACCAAAAGCATCGGATAGCGATGGGGTAAGCGGCGCAGAATATCAAATATCTGCATCTGTTCCAAAGTAGGTTTCCTTGATCTGAGCTAGGTCTTTTTCCAAAGCCTGCAAGCGACGCGCCATAGCATCCAAATGCCGCACTCGCACAGCATTTTTCCGCCATTGGCTGCTGACCTCGGCACTGCTGCCGGAAGAGTAACTTTCGCCAACGGTTGTTAATGATTTGGTCACCATGGTCATGCCAGTGATCTGCACTTTATCGGCAATGTGAATATGGCCATTGATGCCAACCCCACCGCCAATTCGGCATTGGGCACCTATTGTGGTGCTGCCGGAAACACCGACGCAAGCGGCCATGATGGTGCCGTGGCCAATTTGCACATGGTGGCCAATTTGAATGAGATTATCGAGCTTGACATCATCGCCAATACAAGTGTCACCTAAGCCACCGCGATCAATGGTGGTATTGGCACCGATATCCACCCGCTGACCAATCATCACCCGCCCGACCTGTGGCACGCGCTGAAAACCTTGGTCCTGCGGCAGATAGCCAAAACCATCGCCACCGATCACCACCCCAGGTTGCAAGCGGCAATCGCGGCCAAGTTCACAATGATCGCCGATCACCACTTGTGGCCAAAGCATACTGCCCGAACCAATACGCGCTTGATAACCGATAAAACTATGACTGCCAATGGCCACCTGATCGCCAATCACTACCTCGGCCTCGATCACCACATAAGCACCAATCGCACAGCCCTCACCCAATTTTGCTGTCGGATGAATCAGCGCCGTCGGATGAATGCCTGGCGCTTGCGGCCAGGCGTAAGGCCGCAGCAATTCCACCGCTTGACAAAAAGTGCCATAGGGATTGTCACTAAATAGGCAAGGCTTATCGGTAAAATCTGCCCATTCCGGCTTTAAGACCACGGCAGCAGCAGCGGAATGCGCTAAGGCCGGCAGAAAGTTTTGCTCACGGACAAACACCAAGGACTCGGCGCTGGCCGTATCCAAAGTCGCTACGGCACTTAAACGGGTTTGCGCCGCACCGCGCCACGGGCAAGCCAGGGTGTCGGCAAGTTCCGCAAGGGTGGTGGGTCGCACTTGACGAATAAACATAAAAAGCAGCTTGTGCTTAATTTTTCGCTAGAAAAGCCAAAGCCTTATCGTCCACTGGTCAATAAACGAATCACCGCATCGGAGATATCAACGCTATCCGAGGCATAAAACACGCCATCGGTTAAAATCAGATCAAAGCGCTCCCGACGGGCATAATCGGCAATGGTGTCAGAAATTGTTCTTTGTAATTTAAGCAGTTCTTCGTTGCGACGAATATTTAAATCTTCTTGAAACTCGGCTTCCATCACCCGCAACTCGCGGATATAGCGATTGATATCGCGCTCCAATAGCACCCGTTCGCTTTCTTTCATCGTCGGGCCATCGCGCTCCAAGCGCGCTTGCAAGGCTTTGGCGCGCTCTCCCGCGGCTAAGATGTCTTTTTCGCGACGGCTAAATTCTCGCTCCAAAAGATCCCGTACCCCTTGGGCTTGCGGCGCTTTTTCTAAAATTTTTTCGGTATTGACAAAGCCAATTTTGACTTGACTGAAGGCAGATGTTGCCAGGATGCAGAAGAGAAAAATAACCCCTAGTTTGCCTAAATTTTTCATCTTAACCTCATGCTATTATTAAAAATCAAAAACCACTGCCTAAAGAAAATTGAAAAGACTCACGCTCATCGCCATCTTGGGCATTGAGTGCCTCAGCTACGCTAAAGCGCAAAATACCGATGGGCGTAATCCAGACTAGACCGACCCCTGCTGACAGACGCAAATCGCTGGCCTCAAAAAGGTCGTAGTCGGCAAATACATTACCGGCATCAAGAAAAAGACTCAAACGCGCATTTTGCCCTTCGGAAAAAAGGCGGGTCGGTAAAATCAGCTCGGCACTGCTGATAAAGCGAAAATCGCCACCGATAGGATCATCGGTCAAGGTGTCACGGGGCCCTAAACTGCTGGCGCGATAGCCACGCACACTGCCGATACCACCAGCAAAATAACGCTCATAAAACGGCAAACTATCGGTGTCACCGTAACCTTGGCCATAACCAATTTCGCTGCGTAAGGACAAGCTGGTGTTTTCGGCTAAACGAAAATAATAGCGACCCTCGGCATTGAGACGGTAATAGGTTAAATCACTGAAGGGCAAAGCCACCTCAGCGCCCAAGCGATAAAAAGCGCCTTTATCCGGGAAAATCGCCCGATTCCGCCTATCCAAAGTAAAAACCGTGCCTAAAGAATAAGTGTTATAAAGATCGCCATATTCTTCAATAAAATCAAGCGTAGATTGTGCGGTATCGGTGCCAGTACGAATGCGGGTGTTTTGATAATCAGCGGTAAAAGTTAAGCGACTAAAGTCCGAGAGCGGGATGCCATATTGCAAACCCAAACCCGATAAATCGGCCAAATAGTTGTCAATATCTTCTTCGCCAGCATCAATTTTGCTGTAAAAAATTTTGGCACCAAGGCTTTGCCCTTCCAAGGTAAAATACGGATCAAGATAGGAAATACTGAAGTTTTTGCGGGAGGTGCTGTTATCGGCGGCAAAACTCAAGCGCTTTCCGGTGCCCAAGAAATTGTTTTGATTGATATTTATCCCCAAAAGCACGCCTTGACTTTGCGAATAACCAGCGGTAGCAACAAAACTCCCCGAAAACTGCTCCTCGACTTGGATATTGAGATCCACCTGATCATTTTTGCCGGGTACTGGCACTGGTTCGACTTGTACGTTGCCAACAAAGCCCAATTGTTCGAGGCGCAAGGTTGAGCGATCAATGGCTTCCTGTTCATACCAGGCGCTTTCCATCTGCCGCAACTCCCGCCGCAAGGTGCGATCTTCGGTATTGGTATTGCCGAAAAAATTGATGCGCCGCACGTAGATGCGCTGACCGGGATCAATGTTAAAGGTCAAGTCAGCCGCGTTTTCCCCGACAAAATCCGGCAGCACCTCGACTTTGGCGAAAGCATAGCCAATATCGGCGAGTTTTTTGCGTAAGGCATTGCTGCTGTCAATGATTTTGCGGCGGGAAAAAGTCTCGCCCGAAGTTACGGTAAGCGCGGGAAGCAGTTCGGCCTCGCTTAAAATTTTCTCGCCGGCAAGACGAATATCGCCAATTTGATAAACTTGTCCTTCCTCCAGATAAATATCAATATAAAGCTCTGATTTATCAGGAGTTACCGAGACTTGTGCGCTTTTGATTTTGAAGGTGAGATAGCCGCGATTCAGATAAAAACTTTTGAGTTTTTCCAAATCACCATCCAACTGTGCTTTGGCATATTGTTTATTGCTGAATAAACCCAAAAAGCCGCGCCGACCAGTTTGAAATAAGCGCCGCAAGCGGCTGTCATCAAAGGCTTGATTGCCAAAGAAACGCAAGGCGGCAATTTTTGACGACGGCCCCTCTTGAATAACAATGTTGATCGCCAAAAGATTATCGCCGACCAGCTCGGTGCTGGTGGCGATTTTCACATCATATTTCCCCAAGGCAAAATAGGTGCGTTCTAATTCCACCGTCAAAAGTGTTAATTTGCCGGGATTAAAAATCCGGCCTTCAACCAGTTCTAGTTGTTCCAGCGCTTTATTTAAATCCTCTTTTTTCAGCACTTTGTTACCGCTTAGGCGCAATTCCGTGATCACCGGTCGGGGTTTGACGACAAAACGCAACGGCGCACGATTGTCCACCACCTCACCCACTTCCAATTGAATATCTTCAAAAAAACCGGAAGCGTACAAGGTTCGCAACACCGAGGCGCTTTGTTCGGTAGCAAAAGTCTGGCCGACGCGCAGTGGCAAATAACTAAAAAAGGTGCCCGGAGTTAAACCCTGCAAGCCGCGCACTTCAATGTCGCTGATGACAATTTCCACTGCTGACAACGGCAAAAAAAACCCCGCCCACAGCCACAAAAACCATTTATGCCGCATCATCATTATTATTTAGGGAAATAAAAAAACCGAAATATAGCATGACTGTGCAACCTCTTGGCCGAGACTTTTTTAGGAAAAAAGCACTTTTGGCAAAAAAGTTTAGAAAAAACGCTGAAAATCATTGTAAAGCGCCAAAAAAGCCAAAGCGACAATGGACAACAAACCAATTTTCCACAGCCACAGCTCAGCTTGCAGCGGCAAGGCGCGGCCACGCAACCACTCCAGGCTATAAAGCACAATATGCCCGCCATCGAGCATGGGGATGGGCAAGAGATTGATAAGACCAATGCTTATGCTGATGACGGCAATAAAGGTCAAAAACGTCAACAGGCCAAGCTCGGCGGTGCGACCGGCATAATAGGCAATAGTGATAGGCCCGCTGATGTTCGATAAGCTCGCCTGACCGCTGACCATGCGTCCAAGCACCTCCAAGGTCAAACCGCTCATGGCAACAGTTTTCAGAACGCCCTGCGCAAGAGCCGAAAAGAGCGGATAACGCTCGACGGCTTGTAATTTTTCGGCATCGAAATCCCCGGCGGTTTTTTGGCTGATCTGTGCGCCAATGCGTCCCTCCACGCCGTTGTCCGTTGCCACAGCACTCGGCGTTAGGCGCAAAGACAAACGTTGCGAGTCGCGCTCAATTTCAAGATTTATCAAGGCATTGGGATGCTTTTTAATTTCCTGAATCCAGGCCTGCGCACTGGCTGGCCGTTGGCCGTTGCTGGAAAGAATAATGTCACCCGCCTGTAAACCAGCTTTAGCCGCCGCGCCCTCGGCATCGGCCAGCCGCATGATCACCAGTTGACCGGGGGGTTCAAAAGCCGCCAACCCCAGCTCGGCCAGCGGGTCTTGATCGCGACTTTTCAGAAACTCTGCCGAGGTAGTCAGTTGCACTTCCCGCAATTGACCTTGATTTTCAACGATTAAAGTTAAAGGTTGACCTTTGACCGCCGCCGCAAGCATAACCAGCCGCGCACTCGACCAGGTCGGCACGGCTTGCTCGTTGACAGTCAAAATTTTATCTTCAGCCTGAAGACCGGCAATTGCTGCTGGCGTTTGCGCCAGCGGTTCGGCCAGAAGCGGCGCACGTCCTGGCATCCCAATGACAAAAACCAACCAATACAAAAGAATCGCCAACAAGAAATTGGCGGCAGGACCGGCCGCCGTCACCAAAATCTTCTTCCATGGCCGTTGATTATCAAAGGCTTGATGAAGTAAATCCGGCGGTACCGCAGCACTGCGCGTATCAAACATTTCCACCGCTCCCCCCAAAGGCAACATGCCGATCCGATATTCGGTGGCCTCGGGATGCGCCTGATAACGCCATAAGGGTTTGCCAAAACCTATGCTAAAACGCAGCACCCGAATGCCAAAAGCGCGGGCGACGATAAAATGGCCAAACTCATGAAAAGTCACGAGAACCCCGAAGGCCAATAAAAAGGCCACGATGCTGAATATCCCAAAACCTAAAATGTCCATACGCAACTCCTCAAGCGGCTGGCAAAAATTGTTCACTGTGCTGACGCGCCCAAGCATCCACAGCCAAAATCGCATCTAAATCCGTGACTTGGCCAAAATTTTCCGCAGCAAAATCGGCCAATACTTGGTTCAACAACGGCGCTATGCCGACAAAGGCTAAGCGTCCCGACAAAAAAGCCGCAACGGCGCTTTCATTGGCGGCATTGAGCACTGTGGCGTAATGCCCGCCCGCCGCCAAAACCTGATAGGCCAGCGCCAACGCCGGATAACGCGCTGGCGCTGGCGTGGCAAAAGTCAAAGCGCCTAACTCCCAAAGATTAAGCGGTGTCACCCCTGAGGTCAGCCGCGACGGATAGGCCAAAGCGTGTGCTATCGGCGTGCGCATATCCGGCTGACCGAGCTGTGCCAACACCGAACCGTCACGATAGGCCACCAAAGAATGAACGATGCTTTGCGGATGCAACACCACGCGGATTTTTTCGGCAGGCAGAGAAAATAACCAATGCGCTTCAATGACTTCTAAGGCTTTATTCATCATCGTCGCCGAGTCCACTGAGATTTTTTGTCCCATCAACCAATTGGGATGCTTGCAGGCTTCCGCCGGCGTAATGCTTGGAAAAGTCGCCAATGGCCGCTCGCGAAATGGTCCGCCGGAGGCGGTCAGCCACAAGTGTTCAATACCTTTTGGTATATCACCAACTCCATCCCTAGATAGCTGTCCGCTAACCAGGGGATAACCCTCTGGCAAACATTGAAAAATTGCATTATGTTCGCTGTCTATCGGCAAAATTTCGGCGCCGCTCTGCGCTTTGGCAGCCACAAACAAGCTACCCGCCATGACCAAGGCTTCTTTGTTGGCCAAGAGCAGGCGTTTGCCAGCACGCACCGCCGCCAAGGTTGGCAATAAGCCAGCGGCACCGACAATCGCGGCCATCACCGTTGTTACTGAAGGGTCCGAGGCCACCCACAGGAGTGCCTCGGCACCGGCCAGCACCTGGGTTTTGTCAGCAGCCTTGGCCGAAACATTGGCCGAGCGCAATGCTTCACGAAGCCAGGCGGCATCGCTGGCCTCCGCCAGCACAGCGTAGGCGGGCGCATGGCGCAGACAAAGTTCCAATAAAATTTCTTTGTTTTGATAAGCGGTGAGCGCAAAAAGGCGGAAAGCATCGGGATGCTGCGCCACAACATCTAAGGTATTGCGGCCAATGGAGCCGGTCGCGCCAAGAATAGTTAGGATTTGCATTAGCCAGGCCAGGAAAAAAAGGAGCTGAACAGCATAAAAAATGGCGTTGCCGCCAATAAACTATCAAGTCTATCCATCACACCGCCATGCCCAGGCAACCACTGACCGCTGTGTTTCAAACCTTGCTGGCGTTTACAAGCGCTTTCTAATAAATCACCAAACAAAGCCGCCGCTGTCACCAAAAGCGTCAACAACAGCCACCACCAGGCTTGCGGCCGCAACCACGGCAACAGCCAGAGCAGGGCAAGCGCCAAAAAAACATTGGCGGCAAAAGCAGCAAAAACCCCTTCCCAGGTTTTTTGTGGACTTATCGGCGTTAAAGCATGACGACCAAAAAAGCGGCCAAAAAAATAAGCAGCGCTATCGGCAAGCCACACCAAAGAAAAAAGCAATAGCAATGCTGTCAAATTAGCTTGTTGTAAGGTAAGCAAAAAATACGCAGAACAACTAAGATTCAGCAAACCAAAATAACGCAAAAGCCGCGGATGAAAGAGCAGGCGTGCGTGCAGCAGTTGCCAAAATAACCACAGCCAAACCATAACCAGTAGCAACAACAGACTATCAGCCAACCATGTCAGCAAAGGCGACAAAGCATATAAAGCGCTAAAAATCAGCAAGTTCAAAACCATGGCCAACCATTTTGGCCAAGCGCTGTGCAGGCCGGTCAAACGGCACCATTCAAAGGTCGCTACTGCTAAAAAAAGACCAACCAACAACGCAAAAGGCCAAGCCGCCTGGCTCAGCAAGGTCGCAAAGACCAGCACTAACAACACCATGCTGGTCAAAAGCCGCTGTAATAATTCACTCATTCTGCCGCCAAACCGCCAAAGCGCCGTTGCCGTTGCGCATAATCGGCACAAGCCGCCGTCAAATGATCTTCGCTAAAATCCGGCCAATAGACTGGCGTAAAAAATAATTCGCTATAAGCCAATTGCCACAGAAAAAAATTGCTGATGCGCAACTCGCCGCTGGTGCGAATCAATAAATCCGGTGCTGCCGGTAAGGCCAAAAAAGCCGAAAATTCGGCTTCACTGGGCAGGTGGTCCTCCGGCAATTGCGTCTGATTCGCCCAGCAGCGATAGCGCGCACAGGCTTGCGCAATATCCCAGCGGCCACTGTAATTCAAGGCAATATTCAGAATAAGCTTTTGATTGTTTTGTGTTTCGGCTTCAGCTTCGGCCATCGCGTATTGTAATTCTTGGCGAAACTGGCCACGCTCGCCGATAAAACACAGGCGGACACCTAGGGATTTGAGTTCTGGCAGCTCATTACGGATCACTTCCAAAAACAAGGCCAAGAGCAGCTCGACTTCGGCAAAGGGCCGTTGCCAATTTTCGCGACTGAAAGCAAAAAGTGAGAGCATGGCAATGCCTTGTGCCGGTGCCGCACGGACAATCCGCCGCATGGCTTCAACGCCGGCGCGGTGGCCGTGGCTGCGCTCCAAACCGCGTTCCCGTGCCCAGCGGCCATTGCCATCCATGATGATGGCCAAGTGTCTAAGGATTGCCATGCCTATGAAAATAATGACTTTTTATAACTAAGCGCCAACTGCGCCTTATACCGTAAGCAGTTCTTTTTCTTTTTGTTCCAGAATTTTATCAATTTCCGCCACATATTTATCGGTGAGTTTTTGAATCGCCTCCTCGGCACCACGCACCTCATCTTCGGTGACTTGTTTGTTTTTCAAGGCGGTTTTTAGCTCGCTATTGGCATCGCGGCGGATATTGCGCACGGCGACTTTGGCGGTTTCGCCTTCATTTTTCACCACTTTGACCAATTCTTTGCGGCGCTCCTCGGTCAGCGCTGGCAGTGGCACCCGCAACACCGTACCGGCATTAGTAGGATTAAGACCCAAATCCGCGGTGATAATGGCTTTTTCAATCGCCGCAATCAGATTTTTTTCCCAAGGATTGACCAAAAGCGTCCGCGCATCCTCGACGGTGATATTGGCCACCTGACTTAATGGCACCAAGCTGCCGTAATAATCCACTTGTACCGGCTCCAATAAACTTGGCTGAGCGCGACCGGTACGCACTCGGGTCAAATCGTGTTTTAAGACATCCAGGCTTTTTTGCATCCGCTGTTCGCTGGTTTTTTTCAGTTCGGCAATCATGACTATTACTCATTAAGTTTTTGAAAATTTCGATTACTGATAGCTTAGCCTGGCCATCAGCAGATCAGAAAAAACGAAGAATTGGGGTTTTAGGTTTTTTAATGTATTTTTAATTTTCAGGATTCAATCAACGTCCCCACCGCCTCACCATCGAGAAATCGCGCCAGGGCATCATCAGCAAAAATGTTGAGAACACACAAGGGCAGGCCGTGATCCCGACATAAAACAAAAGCCGTGGTATCCATCACTTTGAGGTTCTGGCTTAAGACTTCTTGATAAGTCAAAGTGTCATAGCGCCGGGCATTGGGATGCCGCAGCGGGTCTTGATCGTAAATGCCATCCACTTTGGTGGCTTTGATCAAAATATCGGCACCAATTTCAATCGCTCGCAAACTCGCCGCCGTGTCCGTGGTAAAAAACGGATTGCCAGTGCCGGCAGCAAAAATAACAATTCGGCCTTTTTCCAGATGCCGCACCGCCCGCCGCAGAACAAAATCTTCGCAGATTTCATTCATTTTGATGGCAGACAATAGCCGACACGGCAGTTGAAAGCGCCGCTCCAAGGTATCTTGAAAGGCCAAGGCATTCATGACTGTCGCGAGCATCCCCATGTGGTCGCCGGTGACGCGGTCAATGCCAGCTTCCGCCAAGCGTTCGCCACGAAATAAATTGCCGCCCCCCAACACCAAAGCCAGTTCCACGCCACGCCGGTGCAGTTGCGCCACAGCCGCAGCCAGTTGTAATAACACATTGGGATCAATGCCAAAGCCTTGTTGGCCCTGCAATGCCTCACCGCTTAATTTCAAAAGAATCCGCCGATACCGTGGCATGTCTGGCTCCTGGTGCCGTTCTAGGTTTCAAAAAAATTGCGCCATGACTTGCGCGCTAATGGCCACACCATTGGTCTTCGCAAGGAATGCCGTCGCCATCCCCGTCCATTTTTGTATTCGGGCAGTTATTTAAGAAAAATCGCGCTTCTGCACAAGAAGTCATTTCCGAACAATGGCTTCTACCATCACATTGAAAGTTGCGCGAAGTATCATTGCTGGGAACGCTAACACTGGGGACGCGCTGCGCGACCACGCCCGGTGCCGCCTCAAAAGACGGCTCCAGCGCTGGCAGCGGCAACTCTGGTAACTTGTTACTGTTATAGTAATAAATGCCATAGCCAAAAACTGACAAGACCAAAATCAGCAACGCCAAAGGGAGGGGAGCCATCACTGTTTCCTTATTTATTCTGCGCTGCGGCCACTTGTGCCATGACTTCCTCGCGGAAGTCGGTTTGTACTTTTTCAATGCCCTCGCCGACTTCAAAGCGGTAAAAATTCAGTACCTTGGCGTTTTTCGCTGCTAGTAATTGACCGACGCTTTGGTTGGGGTCTTTGACAAAAGGTTGACCAACCAAGGTATTTTCAGCAAAAAATTTCTTTAAGCGACCTTCGGCGATTTTTTGTTGAATCTCGGCAGGTTTTTTACTTTCGGTTTCGGCAACGTTGGCCAAGATAATTTCGCGTTCTTTAGCCACGACTTCCGCTGGCAAGCCAGTTTCGTCAAGCGCCAAGGGGCGAATGGCAGCAATGTGCATGGCAATGTCTTTGCCGAGTTCATCGTCGCCACCGGCCAAAGCCAACAACACGCCAATGCGGTTGCCATGCAGATAACTGTGTAAAGTCGCGCTGCTATCCATAAAACGCGAAAAGCGGCGCATCTGGATGTTTTCGCCGATTTTAGCGACCATTTCGCGGCGTTTTTCGTCCAGACTTTGGCCTTCGGCATAGGGCAAATTTCCCAAAGCGGCAAGGTCATCGAGCTGCGCGGCCAGCGCGGCTGTCACGGCTTTTTGGCTGAAATCTATAAACTCTTCGCCTTTGGCCACAAAGTCGGTTTCACAATTCACTTCTAAAATCAGGCCTTCCCGACGGTCATCGCGCACGGCAATGACGATACTGCCTTCGGCAGCGGTACGCGCAGCGCGTTTGTCGGCCTTGGCCAGTCCGGTTTTACGCATGTGTTCCACAGCGGCTTCTAAGTCGCCTTGGGTAGCGGCAAGAGCTTTTTTACATTCCATCATGCCGGCACCGGTGCGCTCGCGCAGTTGTTTGACCAGATCAGCGCTAATTTCCATAAGTTTTTCTCCGAGGTAGGACTTTTATCAATATAAATCTTTAATTTCTTTAACAATAACTTTACTACACTTGACAATCGCCTGCACCAAAGCGGCTCGCTAAGCAATGCGCGCTGGCAGCCGTCAGAAAAAAGCCGCCGAAGCGGCGGGTAAAGTCAATTTAGGAGGCGCTATCGCTGTTTTCCGCTGGCACATCGGCATCTAGGCTATCGGCGGACAGATGGCTTGGGCTGTCCTCAACGTATTCTTCAATATTGCCTTGCGCATAGATAATCGTTTGTGCGACATGCCCTAAGTACAGATTGATCGAGCGAATCGCGTCGTCGTTACCGGGAATCACATAGTCAATGCCGTCGGGGCTATTATTGCTATCCACCACGCCTATCACCGGAATGCCGAGTTTGCGTGCTTCGGCCACGGCAATATCTTCGTAACCCACGTCAATGATAAACAAGGCATCGGGCAGCCGTTCCATGTCGCGAATGCCGCCGAGGCTCAACTGTAATTTTTTGAGTTCGCGGTCCATGCTTAATTTTTCGCGTTTGTTGTAGCGGCTGGCGGCATCGGGATTCTCCAGTAACTCTTCGAGTTCTTTCATGCGTTTGATGGATTGGCGAATGGTCTGAAAATTCGTCAACATGCCGCCCAACCAACGGTGTTGGACGTAGTGCATCTGGCAACGGCTGGCATATTCCTTGATGGAATCCGAGGCGGCACGCTTGGTGCCGACAAATAAAACTTTGCCGTGGTTGGCCACGACTTTAGAAATATAGTTGAGCGCGTCTTTGAATAAAGGCAGGCTGTGTTCTAAGTTAATGATATGAATTTTATTGCGTTGGCCGAAAATAAACGGCTGCATTTTTGGATTCCAGAAACGGGTCTGGTGGCCAAAGTGGACGCCGGCTTCAAGCATTTGGCGCATGGTAACGTCAGTCATGGTTTTCTCCTGTTGGGTTAGGCGATCACCGTCTTAAAAAAATCAACCGCAGCGCGGCACCCGATTTTTTTACGCAAGACAGTGTGAAAATAGAAGCAGTGCATGTCGAGGTCGGCTGTGGTTATACTGCCGCCTGCACTGCCTGCCGCAAAGGCGGCACGTTTATAGCACATTTCAAAAGAGACTAGCAAAGCGATGAAAGAATTGCGTCCCGCCGGCCGACCGCCGATCACTATTAAATCCACTGAAGATTTCGCCAAAATGCGCGTCGCTGGCCGCCTCGCCGCCGAAGTTTTGGCCATGATCGCGCCTTTTGTGCGCCCCGGGGTGACCACCGATGAACTTGACCAACGTTGTCATGATTTTATTCTGGCCAATCAAGCCATTCCCGCGCCTTTGAATTATCAAGTGGGTAATCTGCGTTATCCAAAATCTATCTGCACCTCGGTCAATCATCAGGTTTGTCATGGCATTCCTGGCAATAAAACTTTGAAAGATAGCGATATTATCAATATTGATGTCACGGTGATCAAAGACGGTTTTCATGGCGACACCAGCCGGATGTTTATCGTAGGCCGTGGCTCAATTTTAGCCAAACGCTTGATTCGTATCACTTATGAAGCGATGTGGCAAGGCATTGAACAAGTGCGGCCGGGGGCAACTTTGGGTGATATTGGCGCGGCCATTCAGCGTCATGCCGAAGCCGCTGGTTTTTCGGTCGTGCGCGAGTATTGCGGGCATGGCATCGGTCGGCAATTTCATGAAGAACCACAAGTTTTACACTATGGCAAAGCTGGCGAAGGCTTGAAACTGGCACCGGGCATGACCTTCACCATTGAACCTATGATCAATGCCGGTCGTGCCGCCACCAAAATGCTGCCAGATGGCTGGACCGTCGTCACCAAAGATCACAGCTTGTCAGCGCAGTGGGAACATACCTTGGGTGTGACCGAAAGCGGTTACGAAGTATTTACGCTCTATCCTGACCCCGAACAAGTCGAACAGGTGCTAAGCACATGAGCGAGAACTGTATTTTCGATGAATATGCTTTTAGCCGCGCCTTGGCTGCGCCACCGGACAAAGGCGAAAACTATGCCAAACGTCTGTATATTTTTCAGGAAGCACTTGAAAAAACAAGAAAGAGTTTAAGCGCTGGTTTGCACGATGGCGTGGACATCCGCTATCTCATCAAACAATGGACCAGTTATGTTGATAGGCTTCTGATCTATCTTTGGGCGTGGCATATCCCAAAAAATCAGACGCTTACTTTGGTTGCCGTCGGTGGTTTTGGCCGGGGAGAACTGCATCCCTTTTCCGATATTGATCTGTTGATTCTGCATGAAAATTTGCCAGTAGAAACTTTAGAAATTCAAAAATTTCTGCAACTACTTTGGGATATTGGCTTAGAAGTTGGCCACAGCGTCCGCAGCCTTGCCGAATGCCTGGAAGCCAGTGCCGATGTCACCGTCGCGACGAATCTCTTGGAAGCACGTTTTCTATGCGGCAGCGCCAAGTTATATCAACGCTTTGAACAGCAAAATCATGGGCAAAATCATGGGCAAAGTCCTTGGAGCAATTTAAGTTTTTACGAAGCCAAATGTGCTGAAAAAAAAGCACGTTATGCCAAATTTGGCCACAGCGCCTATCGCCTGGAACCCAATCTCAAACAAAGTCCCGGCGGCTTGCGGGATATGCAGACCATCGAATGGCTTAACCGCTTTATTTTCAAAGAAAAAACGCTTTTTAACTTGGTGCAAAAAGGCTGGTTTACCCAGGAAGAATGGCAACAATGGCAGGCAGCGCAGGAGTTTTTCTTTATTTTGCGCTGGCATCTGCACTGTCGCAGTCGGCGCAAAGAAGATCGCTTGACTTTTGATCATCAAACTGCCTTGGCTGAACTTCTTCATTATCAAGGTGATAACACCAATAGACAAGTCGAAGGCTTGATGCAGCGCTATTACCGGCATATTCATGCCATTCGCTACAGCACCGAGCTTCTGTGGCGGAGCTTTTATTTTTATATCTATCCGGCACAAGTAACTGTTTTTACAGGCGATGAAGATTTTGTCTTGGTTGGCAATTATCTTGATTTTCGCCATCGCGAAGCACTGCTGCGACGGCCAGAACTGATTTTTCAAGCCTTTATCATTCTTACGCAAGAAAAAAAACTACTGGGCTTAACTGCCGCTGCCATTCGTTCGATTGTGGCGCATCGGCATCTTTTGCATCCGAAAACTGGCCAACGCGCACATCTCTATCCGTATTTTCGGCGCTTGCTGCAACTGCCGCGCCTGGAAGAACTCCTGTTTTGGCTGCATCGTTATCAAGTTTTGGGTAGCTATCTCCCGGCCTTTGCCGCCGTCACCGGTCAAATGCAATATGATTTATTTCATATTTATACCGTTGACGAACATACCTTGCGGGTGATGGCAGAAGCGGTGGCTTTGGTTGAAGGCCACGACCACCAGGGCGGTCAGCATGAAAAAAACAGCTTATTAGCGTGCGTTGCCGCCACTTTGCCGCATCCCGATTGGTTGTATCTTGCGGCGTTATTTCACGATATTGGCAAAGGTCGCGGCGGGTCGCATTCGGATGCCGGTGCCGAGGAAGCACGGCTTTTTTTACAAGAACATCAATATCCTGAAGAAGCACAAGCGCTTATTGCCTGGCTGGTACAAGAGCATTTGTTATTGTCGGCCACGGCGCAAAAAAGCGACTTGGAAGACCCGGCAGCCATCGCCGCTTTTGCCGAGCGCGTGCAACATCTGGAGCGCTTGGACTACCTCTATGTCTTAACGGCTGCCGATATTCGTGGCACCAATCCGAGTCTGTGGACAACCTGGAAAGCGGCGTTATTACAACAGCTTTACCAAAAAACCCACACATATTTGACTGCCACCGCCACACCCGCGCCGGCGGCTGACCGCAGCCAAGACCTTTGCTGTTTAGATGACGACTACCGCCAGCGCTACAGCGCCAGCCAAATACGCTGGCACCAAGCACTTTTTGAAGCGCAAAACCTGCCAGCCGTCGCCGTGCGCAGTGTGGCAGAAGCACCTGCTGGCGAAATTGCGATTTTAAGCGCTGCTTATCAAGGCTTTTTTGCCACGGTTGCGGCAAAACTTGAGAAATTACAGTTGAATATCGTCGAGGCACATTTTCACAAACAAGCGGACGGTCAACTTTTAGCGATTTTTTCCGTATTAGAAATCAATGGCCAAAAACCGCAAGGCGGCTTTCGTGAACAGGAATTGGCAGACGGTTTACGGCAAGCACTAGACAAACAAAGTCCACCCCACCACCAGGGACGGCTATCGGCGCAGTTACGCAGTTTTAGTATCCCACTGCGGCTGGAATGGCAAAAGCAGAATGGTTACAGTTGTTTAACCTTACGCTTCGCCGATTATCCGGGACTTTTGGCCAGCATCGCCCAGGTTTTTGCCGCCTTTCCCCAAGTGCAACTGCAAAAAGCGCGTATCAGTACCTTGGGTCAGCAAGTTTTGGATATTTTTTGGTTACAGGAAAGCATCGCAGGCCAACTGCAACCCTTGGCCGAAGCCAGGGAACAAGCACTCGAACAGCAGTTGCGCGCAGCGCTTTTGGCCTTACAGCCTTGAGCGCGGCTTCTTGGTAATTTATTGAATTAAAATAAAAATTAGCTAAAAGGAACTGAAAAATGGAACCCGCACGTCTGCCGCGCCGCCTCTTGGCGCTTGTTTACGACAGCCTATTGCTTATCGCCATCTGGATGCTCGCGGCCTTGCTTTTAATTGTGGTCAACGGTGGCGAAGCCGTTACTGATCAGCGCCTGCTCTGGCCATATCTATTTTTGGTCAGCGGCTTTTATTACACCTTGCAATGGCAAAAAAGCGGCCAGACTTTGGGACTTAAAGCCTGGCAGTTGCGCCTACAGCATCAAGATGGCCGACTTTTAACCGCTGGCGAAGCCTGGTGGCGTTTTACGCTCTCCATCATTGCCATCTTGCCTTTCGGCTTGGGTTTATGGTGGATGCTGTTTGACCCGGGACGACGCAGTTGGCAAGACCTGTGGACACCGTATCGGGTGGTGGACTTACGTTTTGTAATCAGTGAGTCGCCACCACAAAAGCGCCAATAGGCCACTGGGTAACAGGCCAGCCAAGGCCGATGGCCAGAGCCACGCCTGTCCCAAATTCACCAACAGCCGCAAGGCGACATACAAGGCCAAGGCCGAAAGCATCGCCCACAACCACAGCCAGTTGGTATTCAGCAGCGGCAGCCGCCACAAGGCTGCCCACAAAGCACCAAATAAAAAAAACGGCAGCAGCCAAAGGCCAATTTTTTGCCACAATGCCCAATGATAGGCACGCGCCGATAAACCGTTTTCTTCCATAAAGTCAATTATTTTTAACAAAGTCAGCCAGGAATGCGTACTCGGCGTTTGCAGCAAACTTTGAAAAAATTGCGGCGTAAAATCATTCTGCCAACGGTAGGTTGACCAGGTTTCGATAGTCAAAGCAGCCGCTTGATACTGTTGGCGTTCCACCTGTTGCAACTGCCAAGCTGCCGCTTCCGGCAGATAGCTGGCCTCAGCAGCGCGGATAATTTCTTGTAATTCCTGTTCTTCAGCAGCAAGCCGGTAAATGGTCAAATTTTGCAACCGACCATCCGGCAACAACACGCCAATGCGAATAAATTCTTGATTTTTCTTAAGCCAAAGATTCTCACCGACCCGCGCTACCGCCGTTGGACTTTCGGCCTGCACTTTGACCAAAGCTGCTGCACGCGCGCTCTGCGGAATCAGCCATTCAGTCCAAAAAAGCAACAAAAAAAACAAAAACAGGAAAAAAACCCAAAAATGCCGATAAAACTGCGCCGACGACCAGCCCAAGCACTGCAACAACAGCCAACGGCCATCCGCCAACAGTCCGAAAAAAAAGCCAATCCCCGCCAAAAGCAGGATACTTGGCAAGAGCAGCAAGGTCTGTACCGGTTGTTGCAAAAGCGCGTAGCGAAAAGCCGGCCACACTCCCCAAGACAATTCCTGCACCCAGACGCTAAATATTTCCAACAAGGCAAAAAAAACCAATATTAACAACAATAAACGCACCAAGCGCCAACTAAAATACCAAGCGAGCATGACTTCTCCACGACAGTCCCAACAAAAGCAGCACGGCCAAGCAATGCACCGGCCACAAGCCCCAGACCAAGGGAATTTTTTCGTCTATTAACAAAACTTTAGCAACGGACAAGGCATTGGCATAAAGAAAATACCCCATAAGCGCCAAAAGTAACGTCCACAACGGTGCCGCACGCAGTAGCCTTTGAATCAATAACCAAGCAAACCAAGACAGAAGGATAATGCTGATCGGAAAAGCCAAGCGCCAATGCGCTTCGGCTTGCCGTTTGCGCGTTTGTTTGGCCTCAGCCTGCGCCTGCCACAGCTCAAAAAACGGCAGAGTATCGGCACGCGGCTGACTGGCCGATGCCGTCGGTAGCGACAACGACTGCCGACCAAAAGCCAGCAAGCGCTGTTCCTGTAAATCATAAGCACGGCCATTTTCCAGCCACAAGGTCGTTGGCTGCTGGACATCTTGATAGGCTTTGGCCGCCAGTTCCAAAAAACGGCCATCGGCGAGTAAAAAAACTTTTTCTAATTGTTTTTCTTCAACTTTTTCTGCATACAGGACGATTTTTTCCTGGGGTAACAGCAAAAACTGCCCGGACTTTAAGACCTGCGCTAACTGCGCCTGTAATTTTGCCTGTTCAAATTGTTGAAAAAAATAACTTTTCACCAACGGCGATATCCAGATGCTCAAAGCCACCAGCAAGAAGAACAAGGCAGAGGCATAAAAAAACAACGCTGGCCGATAGCGCGACGGTGGCACGCCAATGGCACACAACGCCTGCAATTCCTGCCGCATTTGCAGCCGATAAAAGAGCCACAAAATGCTGCCAAAAAACAACAGCGGCAAAAAAGCCACAATGGATTCAAAAGTCAACAACAGCGTCAACAGCGGAATAAACGACTCCGGCAATTGGCCGAGCGCCGCCCGTCCCAAAAGCCGTAGTAAATGATTGACAGCAAACAACGCCGCCAGCAACACCAGACCAGCGGCAAAATAACGAAATAATTGCTGGGACAAATAATGGGTCAAGACATCGGCAGGCGGTTTTGCCGAGGATTTTTTGCATGATTTTTCAGAAATTTCTTTTTGGTTTTTTGGCATATTTGCATCCACAGCAAATGGCAAGTCATAAAAATAAGCAAAGTTCGGCATTGTAATGCCTAAGCGGCGATTACCAATGATTTACCCTTTCCTAAGCTCTCGGCTAGGCATAATTTTTTATCCTCGGTATGCTGTCCTGAAAACTTTCGCAACAAGGTCATCATGCTTAAAAACTTTTTTATTATTACTGCTTTATTTTTTAACCAAGTTTTTGCTTTGGAAGGTGTTTTTCGTATCTATCAGGTCAGCGATGGCGATACTTTTTCGCTGCAACTGGACAACGGCTTATTTGCCGAAGTGCGCTTAAACGGTATTGACGCACCGGAACTTGCGCAAGCTTTTGGCGAGGAAAGCAAAAACTTTCTGGCACAATTGCTTGCTGACCAAAAAGTTTTTATTGTGGCGCAGGAAAAAGATAAATATGGCCGCTATCTTGGCAATGTTTATGTCAATTATGAAAGTGTTGCTGAAAAAATGCTGGCCGCTGGTCTCGCCTATCATTACAAGGACTTTAATCAAGACAAAACCTTGGCCGCTTTAGAACAACAAGCAAAAAATCAAAAACTTGGCCTATGGGCTTTGCCAGAAGATCAACGCGTTGCACCTTGGGATTGGCGACAGAGCAAAAATCCTGAAGCAAAGGCACAAGATAGTCCGTTTGATTGCAGCAAAAAGTATTGTAAATCTATGACTTCCTGCCAAGAAGCCGTCTATAAGCTCAATGTTTGCGGCCATAAAATCCTTGACCGCGATCAAGATGGCATTCCCTGTGAAGCCATTTGTAAATAATTTTTTAATCATTTTTTTCATTTCTTTCATTTTTTTCATTTTTTCACTTTTTTCACTTTTTTCATTTTTTTCATTTTTTATTGTTTTCATTACTTATTTATTAAGACCGAAGTTAATTTTTGTTTAATTTTGGGCTTAATTTTTGGCTTATTTTTTACTTTAATTTTTTACTTTAATTTTTTAGGCAAGTCTATTTCAGACTTTTTGAACGCAAGATGTATTCACCATGTCCTCAAAAACACCGCGCTTAGCGATCCTGGCTTCTTTTTCTGGTCAAGGCGGGGTTGAGCGTATGCTTCTGAATTTGCTGCAAGCATCGCCAAAAACACCGCTGTTATTATTCACCTTACGCCGTGATCATCCCGAACTTGGCAGCTTACCTGAACATATTGAACAGATCGCTTTACCGAAACATTATGTTCTAGCCGTCAATGCCTTAGCCAAACATCTGCGAGAACGACAACCAGAAGTTTTATTGGCGGCCAAAGAACGCGGCGGCATTTTGGCCTTGAGAGCCCGTCAACAAGCGCAAGTTAATACCAAGATTTTCATCCGCTTAGGCACGCATTTGTCAGCAGCCTTGCGCTTTCCCTGGCAGCGCTTTTGGCGCTATGGACAAATTCGTCGCTATTTTCCACAAGCTGAAGGAATTATTGCAGTTTCGCAAGGCGTTGCAGATGATTTTACCGCAATTTGTCCCTCGCTTGCGCCGCGTATCCAAATGCTCGCCAACCCAACGGTGCGACCGGAAATCTTTACCCTGGCGCAAGCAGCGTGTCCGCATCCGTGGTTTGAGCGTTACACGGTTATTCTGGGCATTGGCCGTTTAACGCGACAAAAAGGTTTTTCGACGTTATTACAAGCCTTTGCCAACTTAGCCGCAAAAAATCCACAACTGCGTTTGATCATCCTCGGCGAAGGTCAAGACCGCGCCGCCTTGTTAAACATGGCAGAGGCATCGGGCATTGGCGACCGTCTGGCTTTGCCAGGTTACGTCAAAAACCCTTACGCCTATGTAGCGCGGGCAAAATTATTTGTTTTATCCTCGCGTTGGGAAGGATCACCCAATGCCTTGATTGAAGCACTAAGCCTCGGCATTCCAGTGGTGAGCAGTGACTGTCCAAGTGGCCCACGGGAAATTTTGCAAGCTGGCAAATATGGCCGTTTAGTGCGCGTTGGCGATGTTGAGGGCTTTGCCAAGGCTATCGCTGAAACTTTAGAAAAACCAATACCTTGCAATGTATTGCAAGCGGCTGCCGCGCCGTTTCAAGTAGAAGCCAGCCGTCGTGCCTATTGGCAGGCCTTGGGTATAGCGAAAAATCAGGAATAAAGCGATTACACTGGATTAAAATTCTCTTAAAAACACTTAAATGATAAAAAGCAAATCTTAACTTTTTTGGATAAAAAACAAGAAATAGGAAATTTATTGACTGTTTTTGCTGTATGTCGCCAGCAAGACCTGCCAATATTGCGCCGCGCTATGCGCCAAGGTATAGGGTAAAGCCGCTTGCCGCAAAACATTAGGATGCTTAGGCGTAGTTAAGACCATCATGATGGCCTTGCACAAGGCATTTACATCATTGACAGGCACTAAGTAACCATATTTACCAGCTTGCAAAATTTCCCGCGGACCACTGGGGCAATCGGTCGCCACCACTGGCACGCCACAGGCCAAGGCTTCAATCAAAACATTGGGCGAACCTTCGCGATGCGAGGTCAGCACCAAGGCATCGGCATGGTGCAAGTAGGCAAAAATGTTATCAACAAAACCAACAAATTCAACACTATCGCTGATTTTTAAGCGTCTGGCCAAGCGTTCCAAAGCGCTGCGTTCCTTCCCGTCGCCAATCAGCCATAACTGCACCGGCATTTTTTGGCGAATTTTTGCTAAGGCTTTCAATAATAAACTAAAATTTTTGACTTTACTTAAACGGCCAACGGCAACCAGCAATGGCGTTTTTTGTACGCTTGCTTTTTTGTCCGCCAACCCTAGCGGTGACTGTAAAAAGGCATCTGCGCTTAAAAACTTTGTTAAATCATTGGGAAGTGTTGGATTAGGCACGACAAAAACTTTAGCGCCATGTGCTTTTGACAAAAAGATTTTTATACTTTTCGCCACGCCATGATTGACGGCAAAAACCGCCTGACAAAGCGAAAAAAGTTTTTGGTAATGTTGATATTCTTGCCAGATTTCTAACCATTTTAGACGATAAAATTTTTCTAACCATTTTTGTAAAATATTCGTGCCGATTCTACTGTAAAAAGCTGGTTTATAAGAAAGTTTATTAAGCACTTCCAAGATCAGCGCATCATCAGGAACCTTGCCGCTCAAAATAATATTGCAGCGCTTTTCTTCTAAATGCTGCCAAAGCCAATCCAACACTTTTTCTTTATCTACCGGAATTATCTGTAAAAAAACTTGGCTATCACGCAGCACAGTCAAAAAAGGATGCGCTGCTTTTTGATAAGGAATAAATAATTTTATTGTGGCATAGGTTTGCAAACCTAAGGCCAGTTGTAAAAGCATTTTTTCGGCACCGCCTTGATCAAAATGATAAAGAAAAATGTTTATTTTCATATTTTTAATTCAAAAGTTTTTGCTATTTTTCTCAACTGCACGCCTTCACCCGCCCCGCAAACGCAAATAGACTTCCGGCAGACGTGCTGGCAACTCATTGATATTATCAATAATCAAATAATGGCCGCGACCAAAAATTTCTGGTAAGTACTCCGAGGCACCGGCATCCAAAGTGATGCAAAAAGGATGAATCCCCATGTCCAAGGCTTCTTTGCAGGCGCGGCGGGTATCTTCGTGCAAATAGCGCTTATCGCCGCCATCATCGTAATCCGCTGGCCGACCATCGGATAAAATCAACAGCAAGCGCTGGCTGGCCGATTGTTGACGAAAATCGGCGCAAGCATGGCGAATCGCCGCGCCCATACGACTGGCCAGCCGTCCCGACAAGGCCGCCATCTGAGATCTGGCACGGTCGCTTAACTTTTCTGCAAAGTTTTTAATACGATAATAAAAAACCTGGTCATGGTATTTCGAGGCAAAAGCGGCAATAGCAAAACTGTCCCCCAGGCTTTCTAAGGCTTCGGCAAATAACAATAAACTGGCGCGTAAGGGTTCAATCACGCGCAGGCCATTTTTGGCTTTACCCATGATCGAGGTTGAAGCGTCAGCCAATAACAACACCGCCAATTCCCGCTGCCGTTGTTGCCGCAAACTATAGACCAGGGGTTTGGGTGCCAGTCCCTGACGTTTTTCTACCACATATTCTACCACTGCCGATAAATCCAATTCCTCACCGTCCGGCAAGCGCCGTCGCCATTGCATTCGCGTCGGTTTTTGCGCTTCCAGGGCTTTTTTCAAACGGCGCAACACCGGCTGTTGTTCTTGCAAAATCTGCGTGGCGCGGGCGGGGTTTTCTTCACTTAGCAGCACATCCAACACTCGCGCCCAAGCCGGCAGATAATCCTGAATGCGATAATCCCATTCGGGATAAGCTGTACCTTCTTGATTGCTAAGGCGTTGCACGGCACGCGCCAAAACTTGCGCCGGCACTGGGATGCCGACACCAACCCGACCACCGCTGCCTGCAGTTTCTTCGGGGGGAATGTCTAAATCGGGGTCGTTACCCAGTGCATCTTTAGGCAAATCTTTGTCTTTTTTAGCTTCTTTTTGCACATAGGGATTGCCTTGGCTGGTATCTTCCGGTTTTTTTTCGCTGTCAGCGCTTTCCGGCACGGGATAGACGGGACGCGCGGCATTAGGGCTGTGCGCTGGTAGATAGGCATAGCGGTAATTGTCAGCGGTTAATTCGGGGAAAAAATCGTCGGCAAAGCATTGTAAAGCTAAGGAGAAACTCGTCAGCAAATCTGCCTCTTCGGCCAACAGCGGCAAAAAGTCCACAGGAAAATCGGCAGCCAGCAGCGCACGATATAAATCTTTCGCCCAGGTGTAAAAAACCAAGGCAGCGGCATCGGCAGGCGGCGAAGTTTTTTCGATAAGTGACCATAAACGCGGCAAATAATGCGGCAGGCGTTGACTTACAGAAAAATCTACCCGCACATCTTCCAAGACATCCCAAAGCACCTGAAAACGGAACATCCGCGCACCGAAATGCGCAAATAACGGTCGCCAGGTCATGGCTTGTTCCGGCGATAAAGGCGGTGGCGTTTGTTCAATAGCGGCAAAACAGGCTTCAATGCTAGCTTTTTGATAACTTTGTGCAAAAATATGACCGGCGGCATGAAACAGCGCAAGATAGGCGTGATCAAAACTGGGCGCGACGGCGGGCAAAAATAAACGGCGGCCATCGGTTTCGATAGCGCAGGGCAGGTCAGGCGCGGGCAGGCAAAAGCGGCTTTCCAGTGGCAAAGTCTGTCCGAGCCAGACGCTCAATAACATGCTGAAACGACGACGCAACGCCGGCAAAGCCGTGCCTGGGACTTGCGTTAGTAAAAAAGCCAGGCTTTCTTCGCTTTCCAAGGCAAAATACGCCTCGCCGCGGGCGCGACCGCCGACCAAAATATCGGCACCGAGACGCGCCCAGTTGTGCATCCGCGCCTCGCCAAGCAAACGTCGTACCGGCAGAGCACCTTGTAAAAAAATACCCAAGGGCAGTTTGCGTTCCTGAAATAATTGTCGTGCTGGTGCTAAAAAAGCGGCAATGCCTGCGGCAGAGCCTGCGGCGAAACCTACGGCAGAGCCTCCGGCATGGCTTTCGGGGACGAGTAAGGCCAAATCAGTCTGAAAATAACTTTTGCCATTGTCCACATGCGTTTGCGTCCAATAGATGCCTTCGGCAAACCACAAGGGCACACCAGCACTGCCAAAACGGCGAAAGGCTTCTGGTAATTTTTCCAAATAACCAGACAAGGCCGGCCAAGCGCGACTAAAACGCAAAAATTCCCGGGCATCCCACAGCCAATCCAGATGTTTGGCTTCAGCAAAAATATCTGGGGTTTGCCGAATAAACGGCTTACCAGCATCACGGTCATGCGCGAAAAAATCATAGGCGGTTTGTAGCCAGGCTGCCTGTTGACCAACCGGTAAAGTCGCCAAACTCGGCAGCGCTGCCACGGCATCCCGATGCGCGACAAAACTTAGGCGTTCGAGGTCGAGAAGCGCCTGCGCTTTGGCGATTTCGGCAGCATTGCCAGTTAAATTCCAAATTTTTTCAATGTCCTGCATGGTGACTAACCAGGAAAATGTGCCTGAACAATATCTTGCAAAGCGGCAATCAATTCCAAGTCGTCGGTGATCGGTTCAATCAACGCTGCTTGACAAGCCGCCTGCGGGCTGACTCCGGCGTTGATCAGGCTCGCGGCATACACCAAGGCACGGGTGGAGGTGGCTTCTTGTAAACCGTGGTCTTTGAGGGCGCGGGCTTTGAGGCCGATAGCGACCAATTTTTCAATGACTTCGCTGTTGCTACATTGCGCTTCTTTGGCAATGATGATTTTTTCAAGTTCGGGCGAGGGATAATCAAAGGAAATGCCAACAAAGCGTTGTTTGGTCGAGGGTTTGAGGTCTTTGAGAACGGTTTGATAGCCGGGGTTATAGGAAATGACCAATAAAAAATTTTCATGTGCATCAATAATTTGGCCTTTTTTATCCAAAGGCAGTTGCCGACGGTGGTCGGTCAAGGGGTGAATCACTACAGTGGTATCGGTACGCGCTTCAACGATTTCATCGAGATAGCAAATCGCGCCTTCTTTGACGGCTTGTGTCAAGGGGCCGTCGCGCCAGACGGTTTCCTCGCCTTCCAACAAAAAGCGTCCGACCAAATCAGCGCTGGTTAAATCTTCATGGCAAGCCACGGTGACTAAAGGTAAATCCAGTTGATGCGCCATATATTCGACAAAACGGGTTTTACCGGCACCGGTAGGGCCTTTGAGCATCAAAGGGAGGCGTTTTTGAAAAGCCGCTTGAAAAAGTTCGACTTCGTTTTTTTGTGGTTGATAAAAAGGAGCCGCGTCGCTGGCCACACGCGCAACGGCAGCACGTTCCACACCGCGCAGACGTTCTAAAAATTTTTTCATGGGAATTCCTGATGCAAAGCCTTAAAGTCCGGCCATGCTGCCAGCCAAAGCTGCGTTTCACAAGCGGGGAAAAGTTAAAAAAATCGCCTAAAAAATTATTCCAAAAAATTATTGATAATTCATAAAAAAAACCCGCCGTGGCGGGTTTTTCGTAGCAAATCTTTACAAAGCCATTAGGCAAAGATGTCAGTGGTGATATTTTGAAACCAGCTTTTGGCATACAGGGCTTCCACAGTTGGATTGCCATTCATCGCTGACACGCCACCGGCACCCGCAACACTTATCAATTTACCGCCTTCCACACGATAAACCGCCGCCACGGAAACACTATAATTTTCAGCGGCTAAACTGTAACAGGTGTTGGCTAAACTTGGCTCTAAGATAGGCGCGCCATTGAGTTCGGAAACAATCGCTGCCGCTACGACTTTGCCTTGGTTGTTGGCACTGTGACCCGATTTCGGCATTGGGTCGGCTTTGGCAGAATCGCCAATGACATAAACCCCTTGCACTTTCATGGAAGCAAAGGTTTTAGCGTCCACCGGACAAAAACCGGATTCATCGGTTAAGCCCGCAGCAAACGCCAACTGGGCGGCTTTTTGTGGTGGGATGACATTGGCCACTGCCACTTCAACTTGCTCAAAATCAGTAATAAGCAAATTTTTTGCTGCATCAACTGCCAAAACCGCGCCACCATTGCCCGCACTGACCCATTCCACTTTGCCCGGGTATAAGGTTTTCCAAGCATTCAAAAATAAACCTTGTTTGGCGAAAGCCTCTTTGCTGTCAAAAATCATCACTTTGGAATTGGGTTTGTTTTTCTTCAGATAATTGGCAATCAAGCCGGCGCGTTCATAAGGGCCAGGCGGGCAACGGTAGGGGTTTGGTGGCGAAACCAAACCAACCACGCCGCCATCGGGCATGGCTTCTAACTGTTTACGCAGCAACAGCGTTTGTGCGCCTGCCTGCCAAGCGTGCGGCATTTGCTCGGCAGCCGCTAAGGAGTAGCCTTCAATCGCTTCATATTTGAAATCAATCCCGGGTGACATGACGAGCTTGTCATAGTTAAAAGTACGACCAGCAGCGGTTTTCACCATTTTTTTATCGGCATCCACTTCGACCACCCGATCCTGCACCACACGAACCCCGTGGCGTTTTTCTAAGTTGTCATAATTAAAGGCAATAGCCTCCATACCATTCATGCCACCAACAACGGTATTGCTCCACGGACAACTGTAATAAACGGCCTTGGGTTCAATTAAAGTCACAGCGATACGTGGGTCTAAAGTACGCAAATATTTTGCCGCTGTCGCACCGCCATAGCCGCCACCAACCACGACCACCCGTGCCAAAGGTGCAGCACCGGAACGGCTGCTTTGCGCGGTACAAGCCGCCGTAGCCAAAGCCGTTAAACCTAAAGTTTGTAAAAAAAGACGACGATTTTTCATAAAAAGCTCCTAAAACGCTGATAATCTTTTGCTAAAGGGATAAGGTGGGTTATTTTTTATACTTGGCTAAATAATTTGCCATTAAATCAATTTCTTCGTCGGTATAACCCTTGGCCAAACGATTCATCAAAGTGGCCGGACGGGTGCCATTTTTGAAAGCCAACATCGAAGTTTTAATATAGGCCGGGTCTTTGCCGTAAATGGTTGGAATAATGCTCGTTGCAGCAATATCAGGACTATGACAGGCAGCACAACTGGCGATAAGTAACGTGGCGCGGGAAGGCGCTTCGGCGTGAGCAGTAGCCACAAAAATGCAAAAAACCAAGAAAAAAACACTACGCAACATAAATAAAGCCTCTGGTAAAAATTTCTGCCCGATTCTTTTAACAAAACGCAAAGAAAAAGGAAAGTTTTTTGATTTTTATCAATGTCTTAAAAATTTTATCTGAATATTATTAAATAACGATTTATAGAAATAAAAAAACCGCCAACGGCCTTTTGACCGTGACGGTTTTCGCATAGCAAAAGACGGGCTTGGCTTAGTATTGCGCTTGTTTACTTACCGGCAAATCATTGGCTTGCCAATTTTTAAAGCCACCGGCCAAACTCATCACCTGGGTGTAGCCCAACCACTGCAAAGTGGCAGTCGCCAAGGCCGAACGGCCACCGGAAGCGCAATACAAGGCAATAGGCTGTTGTTGCGCGGCGACAAGTTTTGGCACATGCGTTGCTGACTGACTATCGGCAGCACTTTCCAAAATGCCCCGCGGCACCAACAGCGCATTCGGCAGATGTCCAGCTTCATATTCCGAATATTCGCGCACATCCACAATCAACAATTCTGGATTGGCCGCCTGCAAAGCTTGCAGCTCTTCTGGACTCACTTCGCGAATCACTTTCCGCGCAGCGGCAATTAACTCGGCAAAACGCACTGGTTGTTCCGGCTTAAACTGATCGTACATTTATTCACTCCTTAATAATTAAATCAATGGGTTGGCATGTTCTTTGACGGCTGGCAAAAAGAACGTGAGCAGCCAAGCCAGCGCGACAAATGCCGCTGCCAACAATAATACACCAACAAAACCCAATGCCTGATAACCAAGACCGGAAATAATCGTGCCGACCAGCCGTCCGGCAGCATTGGCCATATAATAAAAACCAACGTTTAAGGCCACTTTATCGCCATCGGCATAATGCAAAATCAGATAAGAATGCAGCGCCGAATTGATAGCAAAAGAAAAGCCAAACAACGCCAAACCACCGATGACCACCCAGGCGGCTGGCAGCAGGTTTGCAAGCAGCAACCAAGCCATTAAAAGCGGAATCACCAACAACCATAACGCCTGCACCCGCGCACTGATCGCCGTCGCTTTCCCCTTAAAAAACCAAGGCGTTGCCGCTTGAATAAAACCATAACCGATCACCCAAGCCGCCATAAAGGTGCCGACTTGCACAAAAGTCCACTGCAAAACGCCGTATAAAAAAATCGGCAAAGCCACGACAAACCAAATATCGCGGGCGCCAAAAAGAAAAAATCGCGCCGCTGAGAGCCAATTGATCGCCGGACTTTGCGCGAAAATCTGCGAAAAGGCCGGTTTGACTTTGGCTTTACCCAGGTCTTTTGGTAATAAAAACAGTGTGATCAAAAACACAACCGCCAAGCCCGCCGCCAATGCCCACAAGGCACCGCGAAAACCCAACCAAGCCAACAGCAGTGAGCCTAGGAAAAAACCAACACCTTTGAGCGCATTTTTAGAACCGGTCAAAGCCGACACCCAGAGAAACAGTCGCGAGGATTTCTCGCCAGTTGCTGACGGTTCCGGCACCAGATTTTTCAAACTCGCCTTAGCCGACATTTTATTTAAGTCCTTGGCCACACCGGAAAGCGCTTGCAAAAGCATCACATAAAGCACCGTCAGCCAACTATCGGGCACCGAGAGCAAAAGCAAGGCGGCAATTTGGATGAGCATCCCCAAGTACATAGTGACATTTAAGCCTAAGCGCGAAGCCAACCAGCCGCCGAGCGCATTGGTAAAAATGCCCATCAATTCATAGAGTACAAAAAGCATTGCCAACTGAAACGGCGTAAAACCAAGCTGATAGAAATAAAGCAACACCAGCATCCGAATGGCGCCATCGGTGAGCGTAAAACCCCAATAGCCAAAAGTCACAAAACCATAAGCGATGGCGGGACGCATCAGACCTCCAGGCGGTTGGCGACTGTTAGCGCCAACTCCATCATGCGGTTCATATAACCCCATTCATTGTCATACCAAGCATAGACTTTCACCTGCGTACCGTTGATAACCATGGTCGAGAGCGCATCCACAATCGCCGAATGCGGGTCGTCCTTGAAATCCACCGACACCAAAGGTCTTGTTTCATAAGCTAAAATTCCTGACAACGCCCCTGCGGCAGCCACTTCAAAAAAACCATTGACTTCTTCGGCAGTGGTTGGACGTTCGGCTTCAAAAACAAAATCGGTCAACGAGGCATTGAGCAGCGGCACCCGCACGGCATGGCCATTTAAGCGGCCATTGAGTTCCGGGAAAATCTCACCGATGGCTTTGGCCGAGCCGGTGGTGGTCGGAATCAAGGATTCCCCACAAGCCCGCGCCCGCCGCAAGTCTTTATGGCCTTTGTCCACAATGCTTTGGGTATTGGTAATATTGTGCAAGGTGGTGATGCTGCCGTGGCGAATGCCGATATTTTCGTGCATAACCTTGACCAACGGCGCCAAGCAATTGGTAGTACAAGAAGCGGCGGTAATAATATGATTTTCTGAAGGATTGTATAAGGCATCGTTAATACCCATCACGATATTCAACGCGCCTTTCACCGGTGCGGCGACGATGACTTTTTTCACGCCTTGCGCAAAATAGGGTGCCAGTTGCTCTAAAGTTTTGAATTTGCCAGTGCATTCCAAAACGATATCGCAACCCGACCAATCGGTATCTTCAATTTTTGCCGTTTGTGAATAGGCAAGCGCTTGTTCCGCCAACTGCAACACGCCGCCTTCCCCCTCGGCATCAATAGCAAAACGCCCATGCAGGGAATCAAATTGCAATAAATGCGCAGCGGCTTCAGCGGAAGTAGATATGTCATTTATTTTAGTGAAATGCAGCGGCAAATCACGCGCCAAGGCAATCCGCAAGCCCAAGCGCCCCATCCGACCAAAGCCATTGATTCCTAAGCGTATAGTCATGATTTATCCTTCTTTTTCCTGTTGTTCAGCACGTTTACGCCGCGAGGCTTTCGGGTCGGCAAGCAGTGGCCGATAGACCTCAATCCGATCCTTGGGCTTCAACACATAATCCGGCGGCACGACTTTGCCAAAAATCCCAATTTTATGTGTCGCAACATCGAGATGCGGAAAATACTTGCTTAAATCCGATTGTAATAATGCCTGCTGCGCCGTGGTGCCAGGCGCTACCTTCAGGCTTAACAGCACAGGTTTGCCTGGCTCGAAATAGGATATTTCAATAGGCATTGAACTGTTGAGGGGCAAAGGTTTGTCCATAGACCTGCTGTGCGCGTTTTTGAAAAGCATCAACCATATTATTAGCCATGTAACAGAAAACCGGCGACAAAGCCAATTCCAGAATTTTATTTGAAAATTCAAAAGATAAAGTCAAGGACACCTTGCTGCCGCGTCCCTGAATATCCTCAAACTGCCACAGGCCAAATAAATCCTTAAATGGCCCTTCTTTCAGGTGCATCTCAATGCGTTGATTCGGCTGCAAATTATTGCAAGTTGAAAACGAACGCTGCACCGCACCTTTGGCCACATCCAGACACGCACAGATTTGATTATCGGCTTGCGACAACACTTTAGCCGAACGACACCACGGCAAAAATTTTGGATAAGACGGGATATCATTAACCAAATCATACATTTGCTTTGGTGAATAGGGCACAATCGCCGAGCGTTCAATACGAATTTCACTCATAAATCATCCTCGCCAAACATGGCGCCGCCATCCCTGACGACGCAAAAGTAATTCTAAAAAATAATTGATTAAAAACGAAAAATCTTAAGCGGCGGCTTTCGGCACCAAGGCATCCCAAAGCCCATAGGCAAAGACCAAAAACACACCGACTGGCGCAACAAAACGCAGCAAAAACCAAAAGATAGCAAAAATAAACGGCGCTGTGGACAATTCTTCTTGGCTGATTTTTTTGGGCAACACATAAGCCACGAAAATAGCGATCAACAAGCCACCGAGCGGTAGCATAATGTTAGAAGTTAAGAAATCTATCCAATCAAAAATCGTGCGGCCAAGCCAAGTGACCGTGGCTAAAAGATTAAAAGAAAACACCGTCAACAAACCAAACAGCCAAATCAGCACGCCACTCCAGATACTGGCGGACAAACGCGGCAAATGTCTATTTTCACTAAGAAAAGCTACCAACGGCTCTAAAAGCGAAATCGCTGAAGTCAAGGCGGCAAAACTCAACAACAGAAAAAACAAAGCACCGACCAGCTCACCCCAAGGCATCTGGCCAAAAGCCACCGGCAAGGTGATAAACACCAACGACGGCCCAGCACCTGGATTTAAGCCATAGGCAAATACCAAGGGAAACAACACCAAACCGGCCAAAATCGAGACACTTAAATCCGCCACGGCGATAATCACCGACGATTGCACCAAAGGCGCGGTTTTATTGAGATAGGAGCCATACATCATCATCGCGCCCATGCCCAAACTCAAGGAAAAAAACGCCAAACCCAAGGCCGCCAGCACACTTTGCGCCGTTACCGCCTGCCAATCAAAGGCAAACAAAAAGCGCACGCCGTCCATAAAATGCCCGCTTTGCACAGCGACTACCAATAAAGCGATTAAAATCAGATACAGAAGCGGCATCATAATCCGCACCGCTTGTTCTAAACCGGTTTTGACACCCCGCGCCACAATCAAGACCGTCAGCGCCATAAATAGCGTATGCCAGAGCAAAACTTTTTCCGGATCAGCGATAAACGCGCCAAATAATTTTCCGGTACTTTCTGCATCCAAAGCCACAAAAGCGCCTGACAAAGCCCGAAAAAAATACGCCAACGCCCAACCAGCGATCACGCCATAAAACGACAAAATCAAAAAACCAGCGACCACGCCAAACCAACCGATCACCTGCCACAGCGGCCAGAGCTTATGCGTGGTGACATAATGCCGCATGGCATTGATTGGACTACGCTGCGCTCGCCGTCCCAGTAAAACTTCCGCCACCAGCACCGGAATGCCGACCAAAAAAATCGCCAAAAGATAAAGCAAAATAAAAGCGCCGCCGCCGTTTTCGCCGCTGACATAAGGAAATTTCCAAATATTTCCCAGGCCAACGGCGGAACCCACTGCCGCCAAAATAAAAATAAAGCGCCCCGACCATTGCGCGTGCAAGCTGCCGTCCGCATTATTGGAAGAACTTTGTTGTTGCTGCATAATTTTTTCCTAAAGTGTCAAAAAGCTGAAAGTAGCGAAAAAGGACTTTTTTGACAAACGCCTTTACATGCCTTTCAGCGCTACACCGACACCAATTACCCAAGCCAATTACCCAAGGCAGAGGCATAAAAACCCACCTGTCACTATTTTTGCGAGAAAAAGCCGATGAAAAAGTCCACAGCACCATCAACGGTGCAAAACAAAAAAGCCTTTTTTGATTATTTTATTGAAGACAAATACGAAGCTGGCCTTGCGCTGCAAGGTTGGGAAGTCAAAAGCCTGCGCGACAACCGCATTCAGTTACGCGATGCCTATGTCAGTTTCAAAAACGGCGAAGCCTTTTTATACAATGCCTTATTTACGCCGATGCCCACCGCCTCGACGCATATTATTCCCGACCCCTTGCGCACCCGAAAACTTTTACTCAATCGCCGCGAAATTGATCAATTGCTTGGCAACAGCGAACGCGAAGGCTACACCGTTGTTCCGCTTAAACTTTATTGGAAAGGTAACAAAGCCAAAATTGAAATCGGCGTAGCACGCGGCAAAAAAGAATACGACAAACGCGACACCATCAAAGAGCGCGATTGGCAACGCGAAAAACAACGCATTTTTCGCAAACGTGGTTAAAAAGTGTCGGTTCTTGTTGAGAATTGGTGTGCATCAGGATTTCAACAGGCATTCCTAGTTTTTGCACATCTGCTGTTGGCTAAAACCAGGTGGCAATTCCACTTCAACGCCTTCAGGACTTCTAAAAAAGGTAAAGAAACCATGTTCTTCCAAAACACTTTGCCCATGTACGCTGCGCACATAACGCAAGAACTTTTCTGAAAATGCAAGCTGTTCAGCGCTGGTATCCTCTTTTTTCAAGATATACATATACAAAGGTCGCAGTAACACCGATGGATAGTCCAAAATTTTTGCCCGATCAGCGAACGGGGACACACCAGCGGCATCATCAGTAATAGCTATCGGCAAGACACTAAAGTAATCCGGCTGGGTTTTCAGCCAAGAAGCACTTTCCCATAAAATCGCGCCTCGGGTTTCCAGGGTTTTATCCAAACAATCGCTATTGGAATCACAAGGAATTTGGTTGCTGGTGCGGCGTTCAGGATCGCCGGTAAATTTTTCTAAAATCAAGGTCGTTGTACCACTACCTTGGCGACGCATCACATTGATTTGTTGATTTTTTCCGCCAAGTTCTGACCAATTCAACACCCGTTGATCTAAAATTTTGGAAATATCCGCCGTGGACAAACGACGGGTTGGGGCATCCAAACCAGTAACAAAAACAATAACATCAAACCCAACAACCGCAGCGCAGTAAATTTCAACTTTACTTTCCTCAAGCATTTGTAAATGTTTGCTGGCCAAGGGTGCCGACATCGCTAAAACTTGCACGCCCGCCGGTGCGCCATCGGCAACCAGCATCCCGCCTTCCAAAACCTTATTGGTCGCCAAACGCACGCCATTGGTGCTGCCGACATCGCTGATAAACATTTTAATATCTTGTTTTTCCTCAAAATTTTTCTGCCAGGCTTGAGCCATACCCAGATCACGCCCCAAAATAGTATCACTACCGGCAAAGTGCAATTTTGGATATAAACTTTCTTGAAAATTTTCAATAGTTTCCATAACTGAACCAAAATCCGCTGCCACCCCCAACAGCGAGCCAAGTAAGGTGCCAATAAAAACCAAAACCCCCATTTTCCAAGAACGCTGCGGACTGTGTTGATCATGAATAACCATAATTGGCGCCGCAGTGACAGAAGCGGCAGGAGTTGCGCTTGGCAAAGGCGGGATCACTTGACTGTCCACGCCAATAGATTGCAGTATTTTTTGATATTTTTCCGCAGCTTCTGCCGTTAAGTTACTTTTAAGGCTGATAGGTTTTTGCAAAACCACGGCGGCTTTCTCCGGCGTTAAACGAAACACTTCGGCGAGACCCGCTATCGCCATTTCCTGGCTAAAACCCGATAAAACTTTTCCTGTTGTTGCAACTTTATACTGCATAAATTGACTCCTAAAAAAATCAAAAAGCTCGGTAAAACGCCTGCCATCATAAACGACGGTAAAAAAGAAAGTTTGAATTTTTTATGACAAGGGAACCAAATGCCGTTTGCTGCATCCCAATCCCCGCTTCGGCTATCTTATTTTTTTACTTTTACAAGGAACTTTATGCTACGTTTTGCTGGTTTGGTTTTTATTCTTGTCAATTTTTCCGTAACTTTTGCCTATTATGGCGCTCCCGCCTCAGAAACTCTCCCAGAAACGCCTGTGAACACCTCCGCCAATGCGGCAATGCTTCCAGAACTGCCACCCCTGCCAGACTTCATGGCTTTAGAAAAAGAAATTATTGATATTATTGAACTTGCCAATATGCCCGCCATGCCCGCGCCGAATAACAGCCGCGCCATTTTGCCAAGTCAAACCATGACTTACCCGCAATTTTCTAAACGTGGCCGTTTTTACAACAGCCGTTTTCAACGCCTTCCTTTTCCCATGGTAAGCACCGCCAGCGCTCCGGCCATGGCTTATGCGCAACCAATGACAGAACTACCTGTTTCTGAAGAAAAAACCGCAGAAGCGCCTGCTGAAAGCGTCGTTTTAGCCGCTACAGAAAGCACCCCAGCAGCAGATATGATGGTAGCAGCCGTTAGCGATAGTGACGTTGTTAAAACGGAAGTCTTACAAGTCGTTGATAGCAGCTTAGGCAAAATTTATGCCGACAACCGTGGCTTTACCCTTTACACCTACAGCGCCGACAGCGAAAACACTTCCACTTGTACCGGCGGTTGTGCTGTCGCCTGGCCTCCCTATTTCGTTGAAGAAAATCAAATGGCTAACAATGAAAAACTTGCTGAAATCAACCGTCCTGATGGCAAAAAACAGTGGGCTTATGCCGGTCAACCTTTATATTTCTATGCCGCTGACCGCGCTGCCGGCGAAACCAAAGGCGAAA
>CAYWWW010000003.1:114958-119577 GCA_964462205.1 uncultured Cardiobacteriales bacterium | reverse complement strand
CAACCTTTATATTTCTATGCCGCTGACCGCGCTGCCGGCGAAACCAAAGGCGAAAAAGTCGCCAATGTTTGGTTTGTCGTAAAAGCTGAATAATAGTTTATAAAACAATTTACTAATCCCGATTTCCCCTAGCCTTGACCCGTAGCTCCTGCTGCGGGTCTTTTTTTGCACTTTTATGTAACATCATTACAAAAAAACTTCGCTAAGTTTGATTTTTTCAAAATTAAGAGTTATTTTTTGAAACTTTATTACAGATACAGAATTTTTCTATGCGCTTTTCTTTTTTCTTACTGCTACTACCGACGCTTTCTTTGGCTAACTTTCTAGAAGAAATCACGTTTTTTCCTTCTGCACATCTGGATTTTATCCTTTATAGCGATGGTTTTAATGGCAAAGGCAGCGAAGCCTTACCGGAAGCCAATGGCATTTTTAATACTCACCAGCATGATGAAGAAAATCATGGGCATAACCATGGTCTGGAACGCTATTTGAATTTTCGCGGTGCTGAACTAGGCTTACATGGTCAAGGCAGAGGCATAAACATGGCTTTATTGGTGCATCTAAGCAAAGACGAGGCTGAACTAGAAGAACTTTGGTTGGAAAAATCTTTAGGAAACTTTGCCTTAAAAGCTGGACGTTTCAAAAGTGCCGCAAATCTCGATAATCTTCGCCACAGTCATGATTGGGATTTTGTTGACAACAACTTACCTATCACCATGCTCTTGGCCGAAGGTCTCAGCGGCAACGGCTTACAACTGCGTTATGAACACCTGGGACTGTTGCCTTTAACACTGGGCATAGAAATTTTAGCCTCGGATAATGCCGGGATTGCCGCTCAAGAAGGACCGCAAAATTATGAAACCAGTCGTAGCGGCGAAGTCTTTATCCCCTTTGCCGAACGTCAAGATTTTCCTCGGGTATGGACGGCCTTTGCGCGAAGTTATTGGGATTTTTCTGAAACAAGTCGGCTACATATCAATACCTTTTACCTGAAAGGTCAACAACATCAGGAATTACATCGCTTTCATCCGGGCATTAACGATGCGGATCATGGCCTCGAAGGTGATACCTGGACGGCTGGATTGGAACTTGGCTATCAGCGGCCACGTTTTTCGCTGTCAGCCAGTTATTTTTATCAACAAAAGGACTTAGTCCTGGTTTTCCACGAATTAAAGCCTTTTCTCATTGGGATGCCACGCGAATTGACCCTGGATAGTTACCAAATCTCGGCGCTTTATCGCTTCAGTCGCCGCTGGCAATTGGGCTTGCGTTATGAAACCGCCGGTGAATTACAACGCGCCAAACGCGACGGCTCGCCTGCTTTTTGTCCTAATGCACCAGCAACACCCTGCCCACGGCAAAATAGCGAATTTCCAGCACTGCGCCGCAGCAGTCTGCTTCTGGCCTATCGCCTGGATGATCGTCAACAGTTTCGATTTCAAGTATCTGATTTACAAGTACCTTTAGCCGAGGATTACGACGGTGATGGTCGTGAAGAAGCAAAACGACAGCGCTTCAGCCAATTTTATTTGCAATACCAAGTATTTTTTGGCCAATCGCCACATGATCATGGTCATGCTCATTAAGGATTGTTTGTGGATGCGCTTGGCAAAAATTTTGCAAAACCCTACCCTAATTTTTTTAACCTGAGCGAACCATGCACCAAGCAAAAGTTTTACGGCATCTGTGTTTTGAAGATTTAGGCATTATCGCCGAAGTATTAAGAGAGCGGGATATTCACTTTACTTATCATGATGTTGGCCTTGATAATTTTGCGCATCTCAATGCTGAACAAGATGATTTATGGATTATTTTAGGTGGACCGATCAGTGTTTATGATAATGCTGACTATCCATTTTTAGCCGAAGAAATTGATTTGATTAAAAAAAGATTAAGCGCCAAACGTCCAACGCTTGGTATTTGCTTAGGCGCACAATTGATGGCCGTAGCTTTAGGCGCGGAGGTGCGTGCGCAGGGCTATAAAGAAATCGGTTTTTTTCCGTTGCAATTAAGCCAAGCTGGCCAAAATTCAATATTAGAAAATTTGGAAAATCAAAATGTTCTGCATTGGCATGGCGATAGTTTTGCCCTACCTCCCGAGGCTTTACTGCTGGCCAGCAGTGCGCTTTGCGCCAATCAAGCCTTTGCTATTGAAAACTATGCTTTAGCTTTGCAATTTCACCTCGAAGTCGCTTTTCAAGGCTTTGAGCGCTGGCTTATCGGTCATAGTCTGGAATTAGCACAAGCTACTGTAAAAAAAGAAATTTTTCGCGAACAAGCCAAAATACATGGCGCGACCTTAGAAAAACTGGGTCAAGCAACCATTCACCGTTGGCTTGACTTGGCGCAAACGACTATTTGATTTTTGTCAAAAAGCTAAAGACGGGATTTTCTTATGGTAGCAGCCAACGTTGTTTAGGCTTTTTCTGCACTTTTTTAGAGCGACGTTATAACTCCAAGGAAATCCTATGAAATTACAAAAAATTTTAGTTGCCATTCTTGCGGCTTTGAGTGTCAGTGTCAGTTTTGCCGAAGCCGGCGATATGTTTTTACGTTTAGGGCCTGCCTTAATCGCTCCTAATAGCGACAGCGGCGTAGTAAGTCCCTTAGGCTTGGAAGGAGTGGAAGTGGAAGACGGGGTAAGCCTGGGTATTACTTTTACTTATATGTTAAACAAAAACTTAGGTCTTGAATTATTGGCTTCTACGCCTTTTAGCCATGACATTAAAAGCCGTGACGACTTAAAAACCGTCGTTTCAGGAACCATTGCTGATACCAAGCATCTACCACCGACATTAACTTTGCAGTATTACTTTGATACCAATGGCAAAGTTCGCCCCTATGTTGGTTTGGGCTTAAATTACACCACGTTTTTTGATAGCAATGTCAAAGGCGAACTGAGTGACTTAGGTTATAACAAAATCAGCTTGGAAGACTCTTTTGGTTTATCAGCACAGGTCGGCTTAGATTTTGATCTCACAGATAAATATTTCTTAGGAGTTTCTGCCTATTATATGGACATCAACACTGAAGCCACTGTTAAAGGCGGGGTAGCCGGAACCTTAAAAGTGGACGTGGACATTGACCCGTGGGTATTGATGTTAAGCGGCGGTATCCGTTTCTAATTTTTTATCTTCCTGAAATTTTTCTCCTTGACGGAAGCAAAGCCTTCCGTCTTTTTTATAACCACCTACTGAACCATTCCATAAAACTTGCTATCGTAAACTGAGTCATCGCCACGGCGATTTCCCATAAGATAGTGAGGTCACGATGAATTTTTCTGAAATTATTAGCAATTTCCGTTTCTTGCAACCACTTTGGCTTTGGGTCTTGCCCTTAGCCTGGTGGCTTGCCTGGTGGCTGACCAGCCGCGTCAACCCTTGGCTAAAAGTCATTGATCCTTCTTTATTACCAAAACAAAATCAAAACACTAAAAGCAAATTACTGCTCATAGCCTGTGCTTTGAGTCTAGCCATTCTCGCTTTAGCCAATCCCGCTTGGGAAAAAAGCCAAAGCATCAGCAATAAACAAGGCCAAGTTTTTGTTTTACAACTAGACCAAAGTATGGATAACCCCCAACAAGGCTTCCCCCCTTTGGTGCAAGCGCGGTTTCTTATCGAAGATATTTTACAAGCCACCCCAGGACGCAGCAGCGCCTTAATCGCTTATGCTGAAATTCCTTTTACTGTCACACCGTTAACCGAAGATCAAGCAACTTTATTGGCGCATTTACAAGTACTACAGCCGAATCTTTTGCCACTTGCCGCACAATATACACAACACCCAGCCAAAGCGCTTGAAAAAGCAGCCGAATTATTAAGACAAGCCGGTTTTCTTAGTGGTGAAATTTTTTTAGTCAGTCAAGGCTTACCCGAAGTGACCAGAAAAAAAACCGAACAAGTCATTGAGATGCTTCAACAAGAAAATATTCGGGTATCCTTTGTTTATGCACCTGGTGAAAACCCGCAAAAAAACTCTCAAGCCGATCAAATGCTTATCAAACGCCATGGCGGTTTATGGTTAAGTCCTGAAAAAAGCTCAATGTTTAGCCAAAGTTTAAGCCAAAACACGCCAGGTCAAGAAAAAAATCAATCTACAACCGCCACTTGGCAAGGCAGAGGTATATTTTTTCTACTGCCGTTGTTATTGATTGTGCCCTGGTTTTTTCGTCGTGGTTTTTTTGTCATTTTTTTACTTTTACCACTTACTTTTCATAAACCTAGTTTGGCTTGGTCTTGGCAAGACCTTTGGCAACGTCCTGATCAACAGCAGTATTTTTCCGAAAAAGAAAACATTCTCCGTGAAAAGCAAGCCATCGAAGCCTACCAGTCAGAAAATTATCAACAAGCTGCTGAAGCCTTTGCCAAAGGTCAACAGCCAGAAAGTTTTTATAATCTTGGCAATACCTTAGCCAAACAAGGTCACTATGAACAAGCCATCGCCGCCTATGACCAAGCGCTTGAGTTACGTCCAGATTTTGCCGAGGCAATTCACAATCGCCAACTCTTAACTGAACTTTTGAAAAATCAACAGGAAAACCAAACCGAAGAATCACCATCTGAAGAATCGCAATCCGAAGAATCGCAATCCGAAGAATCGCAATCTGAAGAATCGCAATC
>CAYWWW010000003.1:104244-114728 GCA_964462205.1 uncultured Cardiobacteriales bacterium | reverse complement strand
AATCGCAATCCGAAGAATCGCAATCCGAAGAATCGCAATCCGAAGAATCGCAATCCGAAGAATCGCAATCTGAAGGATCACAAGGCGACGAATCGCCAGGTAACGAATCCCAAGGTAATGAATCCCAAGGTAATGAATTAAGCACTGATGCTTTTCAAAACCCAGGGCAAGCGCTTTCTGAACAAGAACGGCAAGCGGCGGAACAAGCTGTTGCTGAAGCTGCGCAACAAAGCACGACTATCGCGAAAAGTGCTAGGACTGAAGGGGAGACACCGGTGTTGAGTGATCCGGCAGCATTGGAAGAAAATTTACTTTTAGAACAGTGGCTAAGACGGATTCCCGATGATCCGGGTTTATTATTACAACGCAAGTTTTATTATCAATACCAACAGCAAAGATAAATAATTGATCATTTTTAATAAACTTATGGAGTAAATCATGCTGCGTTTTTTTAATCTTTTGTTATTTTTAATATTTTTTAGCCATAGTTGGTCACAAACAACTAATCCAAGTATGGAAGCCTGGTTAAGCCAAAGCACCATCACCTTTGGCCAAACTGTCACCTTGCAGATCACCGCCAGCAATGGCGCGAATCTCGATGCCTTAGATCTTTCTCTTTTGGAACAAGATTTTACTTTAGGTGGTATCAGTCGTCAGCAACGCATGGAGATCATCAATGGCCAAGTTCGCAACGAAAGCAGTTTATCTATTCCCCTGCGTCCCAAACGCATTGGGATGCTGACTATTCCGAGTTTTCGCGTCGGCAATCTACAAACGGCAACGCTGACTTTGACCGTAGAAGCACAAAGTCCATCGAGCGCCAAAACCACCACGGGCAATAATGCTGACTATTGGCTGGAAATGACACTGCCGCAAAAAAAAGACTACTATGTTCAGGAACATATTCCAGTCACTCTGCGTTTGTTTACGCGCATTCCCTTGCAACAAGTTGAGCTTGCGCCGCCGTTAGCGGCTACCACAGTGGCGCATAAAATAAGCAATGATCGGGTTTATAATCAAAGTATTGATCAAGAAAATTATCAGGTTTTGGAACAAAAATTTATCCTCATTCCTGAGCGTAGCGGCCAACTGTTGTTACCTGCGGCCACTCTCAATGCCTTAGATAGGCGACAAACTTCGCCAAGTGCTAGAAATTACGATCCTTTTATGAATGATCCGTTTTTTAATGACCCATTTTTTTCGGCATTGCGACTGCCAAATTTTAATAGCGGCACAGCGATTTCTGCACTAAGTAATACTTTAGAAATAAATATCTTACCAATACCAGCCGATCAAGATGCCGCCACTTGGCTACCGGCAGAAAACCTCACCATGCGCTGGCAAAATCCGCCACCGGCAACGATGATCATCGGAGAACCCGTCACTTTAACCTTAGAAATTCGCGCTGAGGGTGCCAGTAGCGCACAACTCCCTGAAATTCCTCTGCCTGAAGTAAGCGGTTTGCGTCTTTATCCAGGCAAAATCAACAATGAAGATCAAAGCGATGGACAAAAAATTGTTGGCGTGCGCACTATTACTTTTAGCCTTATCGGCCAACGTCTTGGGGAATTTATTTTACCAAGTATTGGCTTAAACTATTGGCAACCCAGCAGTCAAAAAAGTCAAAGGGTGGAAATTCCTTTCAGCGGCATTCGGATGCTCCCGAATCCATCCTTAACTAATAATCTTAATAATCAAGAATTAAGAACTGAAAAGCCACTTGGCTTTTGGTGGGGCATGATCACCACGTTATTGATCATCTTCCTTGCCGCTGCTTTATTTTTTCTGTGGTGGTGGCGAAAAAACCAAGCGATACCGCCGCGAATAGTCACTATCACCAAAGCCGAAAGCCAGGCGCAGCAACGAGAAACAATAAAAGCGACCACCACGACCCTTCAACAAGAAACCCAAAAAGCTGTTGCCGAAAATAAAAAAAATCATGTTAATAATTTGAATAATAAGCTGAACAATCAAGCCGCTTGGCAGGAATGTTTAACTGCCTGTGCGCGTAATGATGCCAAAACTGCGGCACAAACCTTATTAACCGCCACGGGTTTTTCTTCCCTTTTAGATTTAGCAGCAGCTTTGGCAGAACCTTGTCCAGCTTTATTTAATCTTCATCAAGCGTTATATCATGTACAACCTTGGCAAGGTGAAGCACTGGCTGCTTGTTTGCGAAAGGGATTGAAATTTAATAAAAAACAAGAGAAAAGTGATCGTTTGCCGCCGTTTTATCCCGAATAACTTTTTTCATAGCAACTGCCATTTTATCAGTTAAATTTTTATAAATATTTTTATAAACACCTGTGCTCTTCAGCGTTTTAAGATAAAAAAATCTTTGGCATAATTCATTTGCCCTAAGGCACTTTGTAGTAATTTTTTTAAGAGGGTAAGACGATGAAATTATTTAATGTCGGCATGATTGATCGTGCAGCGCGTGCCATTGTGGGTTTGATCTTGATTGCCTTGGTTTTTGTCGGCCCGCAAATTACTTGGGGTTGGCTTGGTGTAATTCCTTTGGCGACCGCGGTTGTTGGTATTTGTCCGGCCTATTTGCCTTTTGGCCTTTCCACTTGCGCTGTGAAAAAAGACGCTAATCCCAGCGCCTAAGCCTTTCGCCGCCTGCCTTTGGGCGGCACTCCCGCTTTGACAATTTTTCGACTACACTGCCATTTTTTGTTGATAGCGACAACGCAGTGCCTTACAAAAACACTTTACCTTTCCTTGCCTTAGCGCAACTTCTCTCTGAGACTAAGCCGCCAAAAGTCATCATCGCCGCCGATGCTCGGCAGTTGCGACGTTTTGTTCATGCTTGGCAATTGGCCGTAGCAGAGCAAAAGCTGTTGATTTTTCCTGATTTAGAAGTCCTGCCTTATGATCGTTTCCCACCTGCTGCTAAAGTATTATCCAATCGTCTCGGTGCTTTAGCCAAAATCATTGAAACCGATGAAAGTATTAGTATTCTAACCACAATTGCTGCTTTATTACCTAAGTTACCACCGAAAATTTTTTTAGCCAGCCAACAAATCCGTTTAACGGTTGGTCAAAGGCTGCCGTGGTTAAAATTTCGTCAACAACTGGTTGAGTTTGGCTATCAACCGGTATCGCAAGTAGAAAATCCTGGTGAATTTGCGCAACGTGGCGCTTTATTGGATTTTTTTCCTTTGGGTCATCCCCAGCCTATCCGCGTCGAGTGGTTTGATGAGGAAGTGGAAACCTTACGTTTTTTTGATCCGACAACGCAAACCAGTCAAGCGCCTGTTCAAGAAATTCGTTTATTAGCCAATCGCTTACATCCGTGGGACAATGACAGTTTAAGTTATTTTCGCCAAGCCTGGTTTAAGACATTTGGCAAAGCAGGTTTACAAAATCCGTGGTTTCAACAATTACAACTGGCGCATCCCAGTCCTGGCTTGGAACAATATCTACCGTTGTTCTTCACGCAGTCCATGGCAAGTTTTAAGGATTATCTCCCGACTTTAACAGACGGCGCTTGGCAATTTTTTTGGTTAGATGCAGATGAATCTTTCCTTAAAAATCAACAAGAACAACTGGAGCAGCGCTATCAAAGTGTCAAGCGTATTGGTCAACATCCGCCTTTACCCCCCGATGATTTATATCTCTCGCCCTTAACCTTGCCGGAAATTTTCCCAGCAACACCTTGGCCAAATAGCGATAAACCATTGACTACTTTGACATCGCCACAGGTTTTACCAAGGGAATCGCGTCTGGATGCTGCACAACGGCTTTTAACCGACAAAGCCTTAATTTTAACCTGTCCCAGCGAAGGGGTTTTGGAAATTTTGCAAAGTGAATTGCAACGGCTTTCTCCAAAACAACTTATTGATTTTCAAAATTTAGAATTAAGCCTCGCTGATAATCAACGCTTACTTTTATTGCGTGCCGATATAGATGATGGCGTAGAAACACCAACTTGGCGCTTAATTCCCGAACATTTATTTAATCAACAACCACGACCGCCACGGCAAGAAAATAAAAGCGTGCGTGCCGACATTGAAAATATCTTAAAAAATCTCGCTGACTTGGCCGAAGGTGCGCCTGTTGTTCATGAAGATCATGGTGTTGGACGTTTTCGTGGTTTAGAGCATCTGGATGTCGAAGGGATTCTCACCGAGGTATTACGCATTGAATATGCCGGTGGTGATTTTCTCTATTTACCCATTCAAGAATTACGGCAATTACATCGTTATGGCGGCAATGCTGACACGGCACCTTGGCATAAACTCTCTGGTGAACTCTTTCAAAAACAAAAACAAAAGGCACTTGGTGCTTTACACGATGTCGCCTGTGAACTCTTAAATGTGGCAGCGGAGCGCGCGCTACGTCCGGGCATTGCTTTTGCCGTAGATTGGCCGGCTTATCATGCCTTTTGTGCCGAGTTTCCGTATGAATTAACCGAGGATCAAGGCACGGCGATGCAGATAATTTTGCAAGATATGCAGCAACCCACGCCGATGGATCGCTTAATTTGCGGTGATGTGGGTTTTGGTAAAACCGAACTGGCGATGCGCGCTATTTTTGTTGCCGTTTCAGCAGGTTTTCAAGTGGCTTTTCTTGCACCAACGACGATTTTAGTGCAACAACATTGTGAAAGTTTACAAGAGCGTTTTCAAAATACACCTTTTTGCTTTACCTGTTTATCGCGTTTAAGCCATAAAAAAGCCGATGAACAACAAGCAGGGTTACTTTCCGGCAGCATTGATATTTTGTTAGGCACCCATAAAATTTTACAAAAAGACTTAAAATTCAAAAAGCTAGGTCTTATAATTATTGACGAAGAACAACGCTTTGGTGTGGATGCCAAAGAACAATTAAAGAAAAAAGCACCACAAGCCGATATTTTAACCTTAACCGCCACACCGATTCCGCGCACCTTAAATTTTGCTTTGTCGGGACTACGGGAATTATCTATTATCAGCACACCACCAGCAGATCGGCAAGCGATTGAAACCATTCGTTTAACTTGGGATGATGGCTTAATTCAAGAAGCACTCTTGCGCGAGTGGCAACGCGGTGGACAAAGCTATTTTGTGCATAATGATATTGACGCTTTAACTTTAATTCAACAAAAGCTCAAACGTTTAGCGCCAGAAATTCCCAATGCCATTGCTCACGGCCAAATGCCTAAAAACGCTTTAGAAAAAGTGATGCAAGACTTCTATCAACAACGATTAGGTTTGCTTATCAGCACCACCATTGTTGAAAGTGGCTTAAATGTGCCAAGCGCCAATACGATGTTTATTCATCACGCCGAAAATTTTGGCTTGGCGCAGTTGCATCAATTGCGCGGTCGGGTGGGTCGTTCGCATCAACGTGCCTATTGTTATTTATTAACCGCACCTTACGATAGTTTACCCAAAGACGCGCAGCGGCGTTTAGATGCCATTGCGCGTTTTACAGACCCTGGCATGGGCTTTATTTTATCAACCTTTGACATGGAAATTCGCGGCAGTGGCGCTTTATTAGGCGATCAACAAAGTGGACATATCAATGCCTTAGGTATTAACTATTACAGTCAATTATTAGAGCGCACCATTAAAAGCCTTAAAAAAGGCGAAACGCTACGTTTAGAAGAAGATCGCAGTTGTCGTATCAATCTTTTTATTCCAAGTCTGTTACCAGAAGATTATATCGCCGATGCGCATACCAGATTATTGTTTTATAAAAAAATTGCCGAAGCTGACTCCGAAACTTTAATTAAAATTAAAATTAACTTGATTGACCGTTTTGGTCTTTTACCAGAACCTGCCGATTTTCTTTTGCGTCTCCATGCCTTAGAGCATCAGGCCAATGCTTTAGCCATTAAAAAAATTGACGGTAACGCGCAAAGTATCCGTTTTACTTTCAAAGAAAAACTAACTTTTGATCCACAGATTTTATTAAAGATCATCCAAGTTCAGCCGAAGCATTTTCGTTTACAGGGTTATAATCTTCGTTATCAGCCGGTTATGGAAAAATTTAGCGATAGTCCTTCGCCTTTATTGAACCCCGAACCTCGTTTAACCTGGCTCGAAACTTTTTTGGCAACATTATTAGAGCAAAGCAATTTAATTTAATTTAATTTAATTTATTTTTAATAACAGGTTACGAAAAAAAGGTTATGAAAAACTCATCCCGCGATTGGCAACCGATCATTCAAGCACTCTCGGCAATTTTGCCAGCAGAGAATCTCTTGATTACACCTGAACAAAAACAGCCATTTGAATGCGATGGCTTGCCGATGTATCGGCAATTGCCAGGTTTGGTGGCTTTGCCAGAAAATACCGAGCAAATTATTGAAATAATGAAAATTTGCAAAGAATTTCAACTACCTATCGTGCCACGTGGTTCTGGCACCAGTTTATCTGGTGGTGCGCGGCCACTGGCCGATGGCATAGTCATCGCTGTCAGCAAGATGCAGAAAATCTTAGCGATTGATCCCCTACAACGCACCGCTCGCGTACAAGCTGGCGTGCGCAATTTATCAATCAGCGAAGCGGCAAAAAGTTATGGTTTATATTATGCTCCCGACCCCTCCTCGCAGGTGGCCAGCAGTATCGGCGGCAATATCGCCGAAAATGCCGGTGGCGTGCATTGCTTAAAATATGGCTTGACTGTTCATAATGTTATAGAAGTGACTTTCATCACTGGCGATGCCGAAAAGCTGACTATCGGAGGTTCACTTTTGGATGCGCCTGGGCTTGATTTATTAAGCCTATTGCATGGTTCGGAAGGGATGTTTGGCATTATCGTCGAGGTTGTGGTGCGACTTTTACCTTTACCCGAAACAGCGCAAGTTTTATTAGCAGCTTTTTCAAGTAGTTATCAAGCAGGCGCTGCGGTTAGCGCTTTATTGGCGGAGGGTATTATTCCTGCCGGTTTAGAGATGATGGATAAACTCGCCATTCACGCTGCCGAAGCCTTTGCACACATCGGTTATCCTTTAGATGCCGAGGCGATTTTACTGTGCGAACTTGATGGCAATCAAGCACAAGTCATTGAAGATATGGAAAAAGTTCGTGCGATTTTGCGACGTTTTGGCAGTCATAATTGTCAAATCGCCGTGGATCAAGCACAACGCCAAGCCTTTTGGCGTGGACGAAAAGCAGCTTTTCCAGCCGTAGGCCGCTTGGCTCCCGATTATTACTGTATGGATGGCAGCATTCCACGGCGCGCTTTGGCAGAAGTCTTGGATAAAATTGCTGTTTTAGCGAAAAAATATGACTTGGCGGTGGCCAATGTTTTTCATGCCGGTGATGGAAATCTTCACCCCTTAATTTTATTCGATGCCAATCAACCAGATGCCTTAGCAAAAGCCGAAGCCTTGGGGGGAGAAATTCTCGAATTATGCTTAAAAGTCGGCGGCAGCATCACTGGCGAACATGGGGTGGGTGTAGAAAAATTAAACCAAATGTGCTTGCAATTCAATGATCAAGAACGCGATCAGTTTTTTGCGGTACGCCGTGCTTTTGACGCGCAAGGATTATGTAATCCCGATAAAGCCATTCCCAGCTTAGCGCGTTGCGCTGAATTTGGCGCGCTGCATGTGCATCACGGTGCCTTACCGCATCCCGATGTACCAAGGTTTTAAGCATTGCTTTTTATTACTGCAATATGAACAACTTAGACCGATTGGAAGGCGCTGGGTAATGAAAAAACCGCTCATCCACATCTTTCTCAACGCTTTGACTATTTATCAATTTTTTTAATAATCTGTGCAGGCTTACAAAAAGTTAAGATTATGGGTAAATCTATGGATAACTTTTCTCCTTCACCCTAAAAAAACTTTCTGCATCGGCTGTCATATTTTCATAGCATAAGAAAACACTTGTAAATACAAATCCGGGCAGAGCTAAATGTCTGCCTCGGTTTTTTCTTCTTTTTTCTCCGTCATGCCGACGAAAGCCGAAATCTCTATTGACCCGCCTGTTCCCTTGCCAAACATTGACTAGACGCACGTTGACAAAAAGCCGCCAATTGTTCCTCTATTAACTTTTGATCGGCAAGGCTTAAATCAGTAAATTGAGCAAAGCCTAACACTTCAGTTTTTACTTTTTGATCTTCAAGAAAAAAAGTTATGTACAAAGGCGAATTTTCCTTTCTATCTTTGCAGGCTACGGCAAGCTGGATAAAAATCGCCTGACTCGCCAAATCAAGCGCTAACAGCGTGATTTCTTCCAATCTACTTTCTTGATTTTTATGATAAAGCACACTTGCGATCAACTCTTGTTCCAAAAAATTCACAATGGCCGCACGTGCATGATGCAGACGTTGTTCACTACGATAAAGCTGGACATTGAAATGCCGGCCAGGGTTTTTCCACTGACGTAAATTTCTTCTTAACCTTCTAAAAGCACGCGGAATAGTTCCCGAATGGAAGCCAAGTTTGAGCATCCCCTGTAGTGTTTCGCCATGATCCCCCACCATCACCGGCTGCGGCACTGACCGATGACTCGCCGCATATAAACGCCAATTTTCTTTTAACTCCCATACCAAAAAACCAAAGACACCCGGAAATAAAATAATGGTAATAGTCACGAAAGGTAATGAAAGATAACGCGGCAAAAAATTATCAAAAAATGCCAACATTACCAAAGTGATAGACGGCAAAAGCGGCAAAATCAGTTTATGCGCTACCGTCACCACCGGAAAATGTTTAATCGGGTTGATCTGCGGCTCAACCAATACCGTGACATACAAACGAATAAAAAAACTTAAAAACCCCCATAAAGGCTGCAAAAGTAATTTTATCAATAAATCTAAACGGCTTTCTTGCTGACGATAACGAAATAAATCGCTAATATATTGCAATATATTTTCAAGTTTGGTCAGCAACACTTCAAAAAAATCTAAGATAAAACCGATAAAACCGATAAAAAAAGTATTTTTAACCTGTCCCCAAAATAGGCTTAATTCATAGGCTGTTGCATCCAAAAGATGCTTACCCCAATAGGTATTTCTTAAAATAAAACCGATAAAATAAGCGCCAAAAAGTAATTCAAGCAGCGTCAACTGCGATTCGATCTGCACCAGCAAAGCGATAAAACCGAGCACAAATAATACCGCAAAACCAATGATAACTGGCTGAAAAATATAATTATTGACAAACTTAAAAGTTTTGCTTTTGGTCAATTCCCGCACCAGCCGCCAACGCAATGGTGCCGTCCATAAGGTATAAAAAATAAAAATCAACAACTGCCAAGTTAGTTGTCCAAGATGTTGCAGGCTTTTTCTGCCATCCTGGGTGTAAAAAATGATGTTTAATAATAAACCCAATAAAACAAAAGCCAGCGGTGTAGCAAAATCAAGATCAATCAGGCCATGAAAAACATAATGTAACAAGTGATAGAGGTAATTGATGCCTTCCAAAGCCAAAAAAGCGATACCAAACGGTAAAATAATAAAGCGGGTAAGATTGCGTCCCACAACGTTGCCAAAAAGAACCGCGCTAAGCTGTTGAAGCAACGTAAGATAAAAGTCACCGCCGCGATATATCCCGGATAAATTTTCCAGCAATAAACGATGGAGTTTGATCAAATTGTCGCCAAAAAATAGCGCCTTGAGGCTTGGATCAGGTAAGCGCAGGTCGTTGCGGGCAATAATGTCGCGCAAATCGCTGAAGCCAAAATAGGACTTTTTTTCAACCAAAGCGATAATTTGTTTGATAATTTTATCCAAGCTCACTTGATCGCGGGGCATCCCAATGCCAAAACCCGCGGTACGGATAATCGTTTTCAGCAATGGCTGTAAGAATTGCTGCAAACCTGCCTGATAGTTTTCAATGGCTGGCTGAAAAAATGCTTGAAAAGCATCGAGCTGCTTTTTATCCCAAGGCAAATGTTCCAAGCGTTTTTGTACTTGCTGCAAGGCGGCAAGCGTCCGTAATTCGGCTTGTAAAGGCAAGGCCAAACGCCATGGCTTAGCTCCCCATGACCCCAGCCAAGACCAAAATTTCACTTTGAGGTATTTGATTTTTTTGGCCGCAAGCAAGCTCGCTATGGCCTGAAGCACTGCCATTTTGCTGCTCTGCCGACCGGCGCTATCCGGCTTCGATAATTGATCCAACAAGGTGATAATTTGCCGACTTTTTTCGGTTTCTAAGGTAGCCAAAGCGGGTTCGGAAAGGAGCAACGCTTGCGCTAAATTTTCTAATAACCGGCGGCGTAATGCTGAGGTATCCAATTGTTTTTGCAATGCTTCGGTTAAGCAGCTGCGATGCTTTTCGGCAATAAATAATAATTTTAATGCTTTGGCTGGGTCTGGCAGCGTGTAACTTTTTGCTTTTTCAAGATAAAATTCGGCACGGTGGCGGCGCATGGCCATGCAGAATGGTGCCAACACTTTGGCAAAAAAAGGCGAGCGTTGCGTAAGCCAAGTGGCGGGTTGTCCAACGGTAAACCAGGAAAGATGCTGTAGCGCGTTTTTTAGCTTAACTTTTTGTCTTTTTAACCAATTGGTTGGCAATAGATTGCCATGCTCTGTAT
>CAYWWW010000003.1:0-104144 GCA_964462205.1 uncultured Cardiobacteriales bacterium | reverse complement strand
TACTTTCATTACTTTCATTACTTTCATTACTTTCATTACTTTCATTACTTTCATTACTTTCATTGCTTTCATTGCTTTCATTGCTTTCATTGCTTTCCATCCCTTCTTTACTTTTCATTGCATGGCTGGTCGGTTGCCAAACCAAATGCAAGGAAAAATCAGGCAGTTGCGGGTCATGGGTTAATGATTTTGGTCGGGATTGTGCGGCCAATTGGCCTATCGTTAAACCGCCTTGCGCTAAAAATTCATCCAATTGCCGCCAATGTTTAATCGCCGGAAAATAATAGGGCAACAAGGCGGGCGCAAAAATTTTCAACTGAATCATCAAGCCAATAAACTGTGCGCAGCGCATTTCCACAGCGGTATCCGGCAACACATATTTATCATGCACCAAGATGCTGCTGAGTTCCTGCCAGGCGATTTTCCCGATAAGTTTTTCTAAACCTTCGGCACCAAATTCAGTAAAATCATTATTTTGCAAGCGTAAAGTCAGCCAAGCCCGCGCTGCTTCAGCGGCCAGGCGTTTTTGCCAATAACTCGCCAATAAATCGGCGGCGGCGGTTTTATGCAACTCCCGCGTTGGCAGCATCGGCAATAAAATAATATATTCAGGGAGTTCCAGACCTTCAATGACGCTCAAGGCTTCGGGGTTTTCATCTTCTAAACCGCGTAAAAAATCCGTCCGCTGTAATAAAAAATAATCCAGCAATGGCACCGGTTTGGCTTGACCTTGTTGATATAAATACTGGCCAATCAAGCGCTCCCAAGCACGCGGATGAAATAAAAAAACCCCTTCTACGGGACGAAAAAAATTTTGTCGGAATTCTTGAGAACTGAGATGTTTAATAGTTGTTGTGTTCACGGTTTAACCACTTGCTTATTTCATGAATCATGGTGGAAGCCGGTGGTTATACCATAAAAGTTTTTTGTGCTAGGACGGTTTTGCGAAAAGTTTTTTATGAAAAGTTTTTGCCAGCGGTTTTGCTAAGTTATTTATAAGACTTGTTTATAAACCAATTTTCCCTTCACCCAAGTGTAGCGCACCACGCCATGGAAATAAAAGCCTGCAAATGGGCTGATACGACTTTGACTGCGCCATTTTTTGCCTGAGGCATCGGGATGCTGGGCGTTGGGGTCGAGCTGAAAATGCGCCTGGGCATCGAATAACACCACATCGGCACGCGCACCGACTTGCAAAGACCCTCGGTCGGTCAGTCCCAAAATAGCAGCGGGCAGCTCAGTGAAGGGACGAAAGGTTTCTCGCCAGGACAAGGCCAGTTCTTCTTTTAAGCGTAATAACAAGGGGATAACGGTGTCTAAAGCACTTAAACCAGGTTCGGTTTCGGGAAAAGGTCGCGCTTTGGCATCGGCATCCTGGGGTTGATGGTCGCTGCACACGGCGATCTGACCCTGCGCAAACGCCTGCCGCAGCGCCTCGCGATCCGCCTGACGGCGCAAGGGTGGCCGCAGATGACAGGCGCGATGAAAGCCATCCACATCTTGTTCGGTCAGAAATAATTGATGTAAGGCCGTATCAGCGCTCACTGGCAAGCCTTGCGCTTGCGCTGCTAAGAGCATTTTCAATGCCTTAGCGCTGGATAGACGGCCAAAATGCACCCGAGCTGCGGTTTCCTCCACCAATAATAAATCGCGTGCTAAGGCAATGGTTTCGGCTGTTTCAGCAATCGCCGGTAAACCCAAACGTGCCGCCACCGCGCCTTCGTGAACGCAGCCGGCACTTAAAAAGGCTTCTTGCGGACTTAAAAACACCGGCAAGGCAAAGGTACTGGCATAAAGCAAGGCGCGCTTCAGCACTTCGCTGTTGATAATCGGCAATAACCCTTGGCTCATGCCAATGCAGCCGGCGGCTTTGAGTTTGCCCATGGCGCTTAACTGTTCGCCAGCCAAATCAACGGTTAAGGCACCTAGAGGTAAAATATCGGCCAATGCCACTTTGCGCGCACGTTCGTCAATCATCTCCGCCACCGCTGGATTGTCCAAAACCGGCACAGTGTCCGGCGGCAAGCATAAGGTGGTCAGGCCATTAGCAACGGCAGCAAAACTTTCGCTGGCAATGGTGGCTTTATGTTCTTCGCCAGGTTCACGCAGCCTTGCGGCGAGGTCAATCAGGCCAGGAATGGCGATAAGTCCTGTGCCGTCAATAACTTGATCAGGAGTAAATCCATCCGGCGGGACATCCCAAGCCAAAATTTTATCGGCAAAATAAAGGCTATGCCGTCCTTCTTGACCGCTTTTGGGATCCACCAGCAAAGCATTGCTAATGACAAAATTCATACTGCCACCCCGCTTTGGTGTTTTTGGCCAGCCAGCAAGGTCATAATGGCCATACGCACGGCGATGCCAAAAGTAACTTGTTGTAAAATAACTGATTGTGGACAGTCAGCGACGGCGCTATCAATTTCCACGCCACGATTGATAGGACCGGGGTGCATGACAATGGCATCGGGCTTGGCTAAGCGTAATTTTTCTAAGGTCAAGCCATAAAAATAAAAATATTCCTCGGCCATCAAAAGGCTTGAGTGGATGCGTTCGTTTTGAATGCGTAGCATGATAATCACATCCACATCTTTTAAGCTCGCGGCATCCAGATGCGTAAACACTTGTACACCAAGGCTTTCTATCGCTTTCGGCAGTAAAGTTTTCGGCGCAATCACCCGTAATTCACCCACGCGCAAGCTATGAAAAGCCATGATTTCCGAACGGGCGACCCGGGAATGCAGAATATCGCCGACAATGGCAATGCAAAGTTGCGAAAATTCACCTTTGAAATGGCGGACGGTAAAAGCATCCAGCAGCGCTTGCGTCGGGTGGGCGTGGCTGCCATCGCCGGCGTTGATCACGCTGACCTGCGGGGCGACGTGTTCAGCAATAAATTCCGCCGCACCGCTTTGTTCGTGGCGAACGATAAACATATCGGCGTGCATGGCTTGCAAATTGTGCAAGGTATCCAAGAGCGACTCGCCTTTGCTGGTCGCCGAGGTGCTGATATTGAGGTTTAAAACATCAGCCGACAGCCGTTTGGCCGCGACTTCAAAAGTGGTGCGGGTGCGGGTGCTGGCTTCAAAAAATAAATTCACCACGGTTTTGCCACGCAAGATCGGCGCTTTTTTCATGGTTTTCTCGCCGACATTGATAAAAGATTCAGCAGTATCAAGGATTTCTAAAAGCAAAGCCCGAGGTAAACCATCAATGGCCAACAGATGTTGCAGACGGCCTTGCGCATCCAACTGCCGATGGCATGGCCAGTGTTGGCTCATGTTCATAGGTAATCTGGCCGTGGATGGAAGGTAAGATGCGCATCTTCGACCACCAAGTGCATCTCAGGCGGCACCTCTAAATGAATACCCGCGAGGTCGGCTTTAATGGGCAATTCTCGACCGCTGCGCGTGGCTAAAACTAATAAAATCACCTGTTTAGGTCGGCCATAATCAAATAATTCATTCAAAGCCGCACGCACCGTCCGACCGGTATAAAGCACATCGTCCACCAGAATGATGTGACTGCCTTCGACGGTGAACGGCAGATGCGATGGTTTCACCTGGGGATGCAGGCCAATATGCGTAAAATCATCGCGATAAAAAGAAATATCGAGGCTACCGAAAGGCAGGTCTAAGCCTAAATCTTGGTATAAGCGTTCGGCCAGCCAACTGCCGCCTTTTTGAATGGCCACCATCGCCTGCGGTTGCGGCAAATTGGCCAGTGTCGTTCGTAAATCTTGTGCTAACTGCGTAAGCAGCGGCGCAACGGGTAGGGGTTGGGTCAGGAGATTGGTCAAGGGGTTCACCTAGGAGCAGATCACAAGTTTTTAAAAAAAATTAGAAAAAAGTTAATCGCCAGTGGCATTGGCAGAAGGAAAAAAAAGCGAAAAATAATTGGCAAGCCAAGTTTCGGCAATCAAGGCAGCGGCGATAGCATCCTTGTGACGGGCATAGTCGCGGGCGGCCACATAGTCCCGGGCAGCCGTCGAGGTCAAGCGTTCGTCAATATACAACACGGGCGTTTGCGTTTGTGCTTGTAAGGTTTCGGCAAATTTTCGCAAGGCTTGGCGCAGGGGCGTTAAGGCTTGGTTGTGGGGAATCGGGTCGCCAAAAATCCAAAAACGTGGCCGATAATCCCGCTGCGCTTGCAGAAGTTTCGGCAACAACTGCGGGTCGCGGCGCGGCCATTGCCACAAGGGTTGCGCTGTTTGCGTCAGGCTTTGGCCGACTGCCAGACCCAGGCTTTTTGCGCCGTAGTCCACCGCTAAAATAGCAAAAGGCGTGGCGTTTTTTGCATTTTTTTCGTTGCTGTCGTTTCCTTCAGCATTTTTTGTAGGTTCAAGCATAAATAGCCATGGCCATGCCATAGGTTGAATGGTTAAGCATGACCAGCGCTGCCGGTTAAAAATTTGGGATCAACGCCCAAAAGCGCCACGGCTTTTTCCCAACGTTTTTCCGGCGGCACCTTGAATAAAATCTCCAAGTTTGCCGGCACATGCAGCCAACTGTTGCTGTGGAGTTCTTCTTCTAGTTGTCCCGGCGACCAACCGGCATAACCTAAACTTATCAAAAAATTACCTGGTAAATCATCGCAAGCCACCGCCACTAGAATGTCGCGGGAAGCAGTGAGATGCAGGGTTTCGGTCAAGGGACGGGTCGCCTGAAAAGTTTCAGGATGATCATGCAACACCATACCTTGTTCGCGCTGCACCGGGCCGCCAAAAAAGATCGGCGGCGCATCGGAACGCTGATTTTCCAAGTTTAATTGTTCGCAGAGTTCAGTGAAGGCAACGTCTTCAATGGGCTGGTTGATAATTAAACCAAAAGCACCATCGGCATTGTGATCACAAAGATAAATCACACTGCGCTTAAAAAACGGGTCATTGAGATACGGCATGGCCATGAGAAAATGATGCGACAAGTCCATAGTTATTCCTATTCTTTGGAAAATTCCCAGATTTTATCCACCCACAGGCCATCTTGATACGCCGAGAGCGTTTTCGGATAGGGCAGACGAATTTGCGCGATAGTGCTTTCAATAATTTCAGTGATTTCCAAAGAACCGCCGCTTAAAAACTGGATGGAAATCGCTTGCGCACGGCCATTGGGCAAAATGCGAAAACGCACCCGCGCTTCGCCGATGAAATTCAAACCGCGACGGCTGCTTTCAGCATTGCCAATGCGTTGAATTTCTTGAAACCAGCGCGACAAATAACCGGCTTCGGCCTGAGCGCGCGCGGCCTCGGCAGCGGCTGCGCGAGCGGCCACTTGCGCGGCCAACACTTCCCGTGCCAACAGGTCTTGGTCCGCAGGCGGCACCTCTGGTATTGCTTCCGCCACAACTTCGCGCCTGGTTTCGGCTAAAGGTTCGGGCAGAGCTTCGACGGCAACTTCAGCAAGCGGCGGCATCTCGGTGTAGGGACTTAATTCTTCAAGCAAATTTCTGTTGATCACTGGCGTGCTGACGGTGCGCACCGTCGTAAAACGATTATCGTCTTGTCTGCCGCCAGCGGCTTGGTCAGCTTCGGCGATTTTTTTGGCGTTTTCAATTTCTTCTGGCAATAGCGTTGGCTGTTGGACAACGGTGACTTGCAAGACCGTCGGTGGCGCAACCACGCGAGACTGCATCCCGCCGAGCCACCACCACGACAACAGCAGAAAATGCAAAAACAGCGACAGCGCCACTGCCGATAAAAAATTCATGGTTTTGCTCCTTGAGGGTAACGGCCTTGATGGCGGTGCCTGGAATTTTTTCAGCAGATTTTGACTTTAGGCGGCTTTGGCCGGCAACGTCAACCAGAAGGCCACATAGGCGGTCAAGAGCGCAAAAAGGCTGCTCAATAGACTTAAAACTGGCCACACGCCGATCAAAAGCGGCCAGGGAAAGAGCAAGGCGGCCAGTAATAATTGACCAGCTAAATGTCCCTGCGCCATCAAAAGGCTTTGACCAAACCAACCAAAAGTAAAAAAATTAAATTTTTTCAACAAGAAAAGCATGAAGAGCATCCCGATGCTGCCAGCGAAGGCTAAAGCGCTGCCCAGGGAAAACAAGCGACCACCGAGCAATTGGCTGGCAAAAAAGCGCAACCAGGTCAAGCGGATAGCGCTCGATAAGCCTTGCTCACGAAAGGTCAATAATACAAAAGCATTGGCCAGTCCCGGTTTGGCACCCAGCAGCGGCAGCGGCAGTTGTTGTTCCAGCCAATAGACGGCAATGGCCGCTGTGGCCAGTCGCGCCTCGGCATGGTCTTGTGCATCCAGATGAAAAACTATTTTTTTCAGTTCTTTGGTGTGCTTTATGTCGGTCATTGCTTTATCTGTCCATCCTATCGTTATTTACTGCTGCCGTTTGGTCGCCGCTTTCAGGTTTTTTAATTTTTTTCATAACTTTGGCGCGGTTTGGCGCGGTTTGGCGCGGTTTGTTCGAAAAAAGCGCCTGGCGTTTAATAATGAATAGCATCAAAGCGTTGTTTGGCCGGCAACAGGATCATGCCGACGGCATTAGGCAGGCATAAAGCGCTTTGATAGGGGCGTGAAAGCCAGCCGGCCTGTAAACAGTATTGGTCAGCACAAGGTGCGCTTAGAAAACGTGCCGCGCCCTCGGCAATTTCAATTTTGCTTTTTCCCAAGCGGCCTTCGATGTTAATCATTTGTTTTTCTAGTGAAAAAGTTTGAATACCCTGCGGACTATGGACTTCAAGCCAAGCGCTCGCCTCGACCGGCGCACCAAGAAAAAACCACGGCAGGCTGCCCGCCGTCGCCAGCAATAAAAAATCAGCGCGGGTCACTGGCGGTAAGTGCAGTTTTTTAGTTTTTTTCCTGTCTTTCATGGCGTTTCGTGTCTTTCGTCTTTCCTGCGGTCAGGGGAAAAGCCTTTGGCAGTTGCCAAGCCATTGCGCAAGTTCAATTATTGCCTTCAACAAAAACCCTGAAGATAGGCAAAAGCCGGGTCGTAGTCGGTAGCAGCGGCGATTTGGCGAGCACCGGTAGGACTGGTGATATTGACTTCGGTGAGCTGACCGGCGATGACATCCAAACCGACAAAATCCAAGCCCTGTTGTTGACAAAATGGCATAAGGCTTTCGGCGATGGCGATTTCGCGTGGCGTGAGCGCCGCTACTTCGCCGCTACCGCCAACGGCCAAATTGGCGCGATGTTCGCCTTTTTTCGGACGGCGAATCAGGCCAAAAGGCGGCACCTGGCTGTGGACGAGCAAAATCCGTTTATCACCAGATTCTTGAATTTCCGGCAAAAAGCGCTGCACCATGATGGCGCGTTGACCATAATTGGTCAGCAATTCGAGTAGCGCAAAGCGGTTGCTGTCGTGTTGGTCGAGGACAAAAATGCCGCGTCCGGCCAGGCCATCAAGAGGTTTCAGGACGATTTTTTGCTGCTCGCTTAAAAAATTCAGCAAGATGTCTTTATCACGACTGACTAAAGTCGGCACCAGCCATTGGGGAAATTGAAAAATCAAGAGTTTTTCATTGAAGCGCAATAAACTCGCTGGCCGATTGCTGATAATTACCTCGGGCTGCCGCAGGCCAAAGGTGTCCAGTAACTGGACGATTTCCCGATATTTTTCATCCACCGGCGGGTCATGGCGCAGCAAAATATGCGAATAATCACACAAGTTTTGCCACTGGGTGGTTGCTTCGGCAAAATTTTGTTTTTTAGGTAAATTTTTCACCAGCATCTGTGCATTGGGATGCGCCAAGATCAAGGTCGCCTCGGCATAATCCACCGGCACATCTAGCTGCCAGGCAGCCTGAATCATGCCAATGGTGGTGTCTTTATCAGGATGCAGTTTTGGTAACGGGTCGCCGATGATCAATAACTTTTTCATGATACAAACTTTTTCATGACACAAACTTTTTTATGACACAAACTTTTCATAACAGAGGCTGGAGTTCGGCTTTGGCATGGGCAATCTCGCGCGCCGCTGCCACCGCTGCCAAACGTGCAATCACGCCATAGAGATAATTGCGATTGGCTTCGGCCTCCAAAGGCGAGTGGCGATTGGGGATATTGCAGCCGGTGGTAAACGGTGCCGGGACAAAGCGCATCCCCGGACTGTTTAAGTTTTCGTCAATACCTTTGTCTTCGTGCAGGCGATAAAAACCGCCCACCACATAATGATCCACAAGATACATCACCGGCTCGGCCACAGCACCTTCAATGCTTTCGCAGGTGGGAATGCCTTCTTGTAACAAGACTTTTGTCACCGGTAAGCCTTCTTTGAGGCTCGACATCTTGGTGCGTTGTTTGCGGTTGAGTTGGCGCACCTCGTCCACCGATTTGGCCACCATGATGCCCATGCCATAGGTGCCGTTTTCGGCTTTGATAAAGACAAACGGCGCATCCTCAATGCTGTAATGGTCGTATTTTTGTTGAATGCGTCCTAAAAGGCTTTCAACTTCGTGCGCCAGGCATTCCTCGCCTTCGCGTTTCATAAAATCAATATTGCTGCATTGGCTTTTGAGCGGGTCAATCAACCACGGGTCGCAATCAATGAGTTCGGCAAACTCTTGCGCGACATCACTGTAATGGAAAAAATGTTGGGATTTTAAGCGGCTGTGCCAGCTCAAAGCCAGAGGTGGCAGAATATTCTGTTCTAATCCCTGAAGAATTTCAGGAACACCAGCGGAAAAATCGTTATTGAGCAAAACCACGCAGGGCGGCAGGCCTTCGACATAGAGCAAATTGCCGCGCCGTTCAACCGGATGCAAGGTCAAGGTTTGGCCATTATCCAAGGTCAAGATGGTTTTTTCAGTAATGTCTGGCCGCAGGGAAACGATTAACGTGTCAAGGCCAGCCTGGTCAATAAATTGGCTTAACGCCAAGAGATTTTTCAGATAGCCTTGATTGCGCGTGTGATTTTCGGGGATCAAAAGCAGTTTTCTGGCCTCAGGACAGACCCGTTCGACAGCACTTTGAAAGGCTTGCACATAGAGCGGCAAATAATCGGGATTTAAGTTATTAAAACCGGCGGGAAACAAATTGGTATCCACTGGACTGATTTTATAGCCGCTATTGCGTAAATCTACCGAGCTATAAAACGGTGCTGGTGCCTCGCGAAAAGATTGGCGAAACCAGCTTTCTATCGCATGTTGCTGTTCCAGAATTTTTTGTTCCAGAAGTTGCACAAGGCGGGGCGAGGTGTTACAACATGCTGAAACTTTTGCAATATCCATAAAAAATGCTTTCTAAATGAGAAGATAGCATTATCCTAACAGAAAATTTTGGTAGAAAAAATTTCGGCTGCCAGCGTGGCAAAAGTCAGCTTTCTTTTCCGTCCTTGTCGTTTCTTTGGCAGTCAGGCGCAAGGCAAATAGGCATAATTTAGCAAAAATGCGTACAATGGCCTTTTTTATTGGTTTAACACGTGGGTTGAAATATGTCGGATAATCCAGTGAGTACAAAAGTGATGGTCATTGACGACAGCAAAACCATTCGTCTGACCGCAGAAAAAATTTTACAGAAGGCCGGCTATCAGGTGTCAAGCGCCGAAGATGGCTTTGAGGCTTTGGGAAAAATTGTTGAATTTCAACCTGATATTATTTTCGTGGACATCATGATGCCAAAACTCGATGGTTATCAGACTTGTTCACTTATCAAAGGCAATGCGAGCTTTAGCGCCACGCCGGTGATCATGCTTTCCAGCAAGGACAGTATTTTCGACCGTGCGCGTGGCAAAGTAGTGGGTTCAGAAGATTATCTGACCAAACCTTTTACCCAGGAAGACATCCTGGAAGCGATTGCTAAACATTTGCCTCATCGCGCTTGAATTTTTTTAGGAACTTGCCATGCCTCATGTTTTGATTGTGGATGACTCGCCCACCGAGCTGCACATCTACTCAACCATTTTACAAAAGAACGGTTTTTTGGTGTCGGAAGCGCATAGCGGCGAAGAAGCCATTGAAAAATCAAAGCAGCTTCGACCCGATATTATTTTGATGGATGTGGTGATGCCAGGCTTAAATGGTTTTCAGGCCACGCGCCAAATTTCCCGTAACGAAGAAACTAAAGACATTCCAGTAATTATTCTGACCACCAAAAATCAAGATACTGACCGCATCTGGGGACTTCGCCAAGGTGCCAAGGCCTATCTTATCAAGCCGGCCAGTGAAAAAGATTTAATTGCTAGAATCAAGGAAACCTTAGGCGGTTAAGATGCAAGGAGCAGATTGACCATGACACAGATGTACTTCGATCTTTTGCTGGGAATGCAGCAGCAAGTTTTGCAACAAAATGTTGTGATTCCGCGCAAACAGGAACAAAAAACCCAATGGTCAGGTATTTTCTTTCATGCCTTGGGCATAGATTTTCTGGTACCCAAATACCAAGTCACCGAGGTGATGCAGGTGCCAGCCTTTCGCAAAATGTTTGGTGTCAAACCGTGGGTGCTCGGCATTGCCAATGTGCGTGGTACTTTGTTGCCAATTTTTGACTTGCAAGGCTATCTTTTGGGAAAAAATATCTCCTTGAATCTGCGGACAACACGGGTATTGATGATTGAAACCCACGGTGCCTTTAGTGGCGTTTTGGTGTCCGCCGTTTATGGCATGAAAGCCTTTGAAGTAGAAAGCTTTGTGGATCGCCGTCCTGAAAAGGTGCCAGAAAGTCTTGCACCCTATGTCAGCGAATCTTTTGCCGAATCCGAGCAAAAACTCTATGGGGTTTTTGACCTGCAAGCGCTTTCGCTTTCTGAAGAATTTATGAAAGTTTCTCTGTAATGTTTACTGGGATGCTTTCGTGGCAACAGTGAAACTTTTCCTAAAACCTGAACGAACGTCTTAGGCAGTAAAGGTTTGAAATATAACCAAAATTTATTTTAATTTAATAATTTGCAAAACTTGTGAGAGAAAAAGTATGAGTCTCGTCGGTAAAGAAGTAGCAGTTTCCTCGTCCAATCGGATTTTGCTGGTGTCAGTCGCTATGATTTTAGGCTTGTCCTTTATTGGCATGGTGGCGACCTTTTTATACGTTGGCTTCCAAACGCAACGCGCAGACAAGCAAGCCGCCGTCATTGACGACCTGCGGTTTTTAACCGGAAATATTGTCGCCGAATCGTTTCGTGCCGGCAGTGGCCAGATCAATTCCTTTAATAAAATTACCGAAGCCAAAACCAATGTAATGCTGCGTTTAGATGCGCTCAGTACAGGCGAAAATGCTGAAGCCATTGAGGACATCCGTGTTGCGTCCTTGTCAGGCACTGCCAAAGAGTTACTGGAAAACACCATTAACCCGCGCTGGAAAGAGGCACTGACCCAAATTGAAGTGTTGGAAAACACCCGCCGCAACATTGAAACCGTGCGTGCTAACATCGTGTTGATGCGTCGGCAGTTGCCAATTTTTGTGGAAAGTTTCAGCAGAATCAATGATGCTGTTTTAAGTGAAGCCAATCGCGGTCGGCGTTTAGATGCCAATACCCAAAATGCCGTCGCCCAGCAATTGGTGCGCTTACAAAACTTGGATAGCTTACTCTCGCAATTGTTATTACCGGATAGCAACGTGCCTGCCATCATTGAAGCCTTTGAAACGGAAGTAAATAGCTTCCAAGTGACCATGGATGCTTTACAGCAGGGCAATGCCACTTTAGGCATCAGCGTGTTAGCCGCCGCAAATACTGAAACTGGACAATTACTTGCTGATTTGAAACGTATTTTAGCCACCGATTTACAAACACCCATCCGTGACTTGATCGCCGATGCGGCAAGTTTATCGCGGGTGTCTTTAGCGGTCAGCCGCTTACAGGAATTGCTACAGGATGGTCGCGGCAACGAACAACCTTTTGCCGTGGCGCTGTTGTCCTTGCGTGATGCAGTGGTTTCGCAAGGTAATAGCGCTAAGCCTTTGGCTTTTCTTGGTTATTTCCTCGGTATCGTCGCCTTGGCTTTGTTGTTGCTTTTAGGCTTTCTTTTGGTACGCGACAGTCAAAAACGCCTCCACGCCATCACCGAACAAAACCGCCGCAACCAACGGGCAATTTTGCAGTTGTTGGATGAAATGAGCGACTTGGCTGACGGCGACTTAACCGTACACGCCACCGTGACCGAGGACATCACCGGCGCGATTGCCGACTCGGTCAACTATGCCATTGACGCGTTGCGGGACTTGGTTGCCACTATTAACAACACAGCGGTACAGGTCGCAAGCGCCGCCGAAGCCACGCAAAAAATCGCTTTACGCTTGGCCGACGCGAGTAACCACCAAGCCACGCAGATCAGCGCCGTCGGTACGGCGGTCAACGAAATGGCCGGTTCTATTGAGAAGGTATCCACCAACGCCGTCAACGCGGCCAAAGTGGCGCAAAACTCGGTAAAGATCGCGGCCAAAGGTGCCGATACAGTGCAAAAAACCATTCGCGGTATGGATACCATTCGTGATCAGATTCAAGAAACTTCCAAAAAAATCAAACGCCTCGGTGAAACCGTGCAAGAGATTGGCGATATCGTCGGGATGATTGATGAAATTTCGGATCAAACCAATATTTTGGCTTTGAATGCGGCGATTCAGGCCTCCATGGCCGGTGAAGCTGGACGCGGTTTCGCGGTGGTTGCCGACGAGGTACAGCGCTTGGCCGAACGCTCCAGCAGCGCGACCAAACAGATTGAAACCCTGGTAAAAACCATTCAAGGGGATACCAACGAAGCCATTGCCTCCATGGAACAAACCACCAATAACGTTGTGAAAGGTGCCGAATTATCCAAAGATGCGGGTGATGCGTTGCAGGAAATTCAACGGGTTTCCAATATGCTTTCGGATTTGATCGCCAATATCTCCAAGTCGTCACGGCAGCAGTCCTTAACCGCGACTGACGTTTCCAAAACCATGAAAGTCATTCAATCCATTACGCAGCAGACATTGCAAGGCACCAAGCAAACCGCTTTATCCATTGGCAACCTCAACACCATGGCGGCTGAGTTGCGCAAATCGGTTGCCGGCTTCAAATTGCCGGAACAGTCTTAAAAACCTATTCATTACTTTCCAAGGTAACGCATTATGGCTGTTGGTTTTATTGACTTTGCGAGTGTTAAAAAAACGCTCAATGACACGCTTACCCGCGCCGGCGACTCCCTGCAACTGCTGGCGCAGAATCCGCATGTCCTGACCGAGCTGAATCGGCCGATCAAAGAACTTAAGGATATGAAAGGCGTGCTTCTGATGATGCAATTAGAAGGCGCGGCATTGATCATGGATGAACTGTTGGCATTTTTGCAGGCAGTACAACAAGAAAAGCTGCGGATAGATGAAAAAAGCATGACGGTAGTCAGCACGATTCTGCTGCGCTTGCCGAATTATTTTATCTATATTGACACGGCAAAAAAAGAAGTTCCCGTCGTATTTTTTTCACTTATCAACCATTTACGCCTATTACGCAAAGAGCGCTTTTTGCAATTGGCCGAGATTTACCCACGGGTCATCGTGCCGCGAAATCTGCCGCCCATGCTTGCCAAGTTGCAAAGTGAAAAAGCCTTAAGTGCTGCTGAAAGTCAGATGCTGCAAAAGCTTGCCGCCTATTTTCAGCAAAACTACATCAACTGGTATAGCAAAAATGCCGATGATGCCTTGGCGCATCTCGCGCAGGCATTGGATAAAGTTTTGCCCTTGGCGCGGTTTCCCGAAGCCTTGCTATTATTTTGGTTAAGCGCTTCTATTTTGGAGCAGCCGCTGCATTCCAAGGTAGTGGATAAATTTTTCCTGCGGCCAGTGTTTGATAATTTAGGCAAAAAAATCAGTGAGTTATCAAAAGGTAGTGTGGTATTATTCAAAGATGCCGGCACTGCGCAACTCATCAAATCTGCTCTGATTATCAATGCCATGCTGCCACCGGAAGGCAAGCGTCTTCCCTTCAATCAAAAGTTTTTCTTGCTGGCACAATACGACTTGCCAAGCCACGTTGACCTCAACCAAGCGCAGATCACCGTCAGTGGTTTGGATGCAAGCCTGTTACAAAAAGTCTCGCTCAATGTTCGAGAAAACCTGGCCAATATCCGCGAGTTGATTGATGGTTATATTCAAGAGTCGGTGGAAGACGAGAAAGTCTTAAAAGAAGTCATGCGCCAGATGAATATCATCTATGAAATTTTCGGCATGTTACGTTTAGATTTTCAACAAAAACAGATCCGCCAGCAGATGATGGTCTTGAATCAAGTCCTGAAACAAGAAAAACAGTTTGACACGGCGGTATTTATGTCGCTGGCCGAAGTCTTGGTAGAAGTGGAATTTGCCATTGATCAACTGAAAGAAAAAGGTGAGGCCTATTACGCCACCTTAGGCAAAGAAGTTTCACAACAGCAAAGTCAACAACATCAATCCTTAGCGGCTTTGGTCAAACATGCCGCAGCGGATATTGGCAAAATCAAAGACGTATTGATCATTTATAGCTCCAATCCCGGCGATAAATCCTTACTCAAAGCCTTACCCGAACGTCTCCATGCTTTGAAAAACACCATGTTTGTCCCACCGCTGGACAAAATTGCGCCAGTTTTAGAAGAGCTTTCGGTTTATATACAAAAAACCGTGCTACCTTTTCAAGGCACACCGAGCGACTTGATTTTACAGCTTTTGGCCGACACGACCGTGAGCATTGAATTTTTCTTTGAAGAAGTCAGCAAGGGTCGTAGCAACTTCGATGAAATTACCAACCGCGCCAGAGACTTCCTTTATAAACTTTCCGTCACGGATTTAACTGCCACCAAAGAGCTACGACGGACAGAAAAAGCCGCACCAGCAGCAGCCGCTACAGCGAGTAGCAGCAGCCAAAGCAGCGATAAAGAAGCGTTCTTTAATAAGGTCAAAGGTCTTACCATCATAGATTTGCCGGCTGGCGAAGAACCCGATGTCGAAATGCTGGAAATCTTTATCGAAGAAGCCACCCAAATGACTGAAGATATTGAAAAAAATTTACAGTTACTGCGTGAAAACAGCAAAGACAGCGAAGCACTCGCGGTCATTCGTCGCGCTTTCCACACCTTGAAAGGCAGTGGCCGGATGGTCGGGGCCAAGCTCAACGGGGAATTTGCCTGGGAATTTGAAAATATGCTCAATCGGGTCATTGATAAAAGCATCCCGATGTCCAGCAGCGTATTGGATACGATTGAAAGCGCCACTGTGGTGCTGCCAAAACTTATCAAACAGTTGGAATCTCCAGAGGATAAACCTTTGGATGTCGCACATTTAATGTATCAAGCCAATCAGTTGGCGAAAGGACAAACCGTCTCCGCATAAGCGGAGGCTTTAGCAATTTTGCGCGAAGAGGGTATTTTATGGATGCTACGCTTTATCAAATCTATCGTTCCGAAACTGAAGAACACGTCAAAGTAATTGAAAAATTTATTACTGATGCCAATCGTCTGCATAATTTTAGCAATGTGCAGGTCAACACCGACTTAAAAAAAGCCTTTCACACCCTGCATGGCAGTTCCAAAAGTGCCGCTGTGGCACCGATTGCGACTTTGGCCGGCTTATTTGAGCAATACCTGACCTATCTGCAAGTCCATAACCAACCCATCCCCCAAGCGGCCTTTCGCTGGCTGCGCGATGCCACGGAAATTTTTTATTCAGTATTAGAAGATATTGATAATAAAGATGAAAGCCTGATATTGGGTTATGGCGAACTGCATAGCACCTTAAGTGCTGCGGTCAGCGCTTTATTAGAAAATGCGCAAAACGAAAAAAAAAAGTCCCCATAATTGAAGACACTGAACTTTATTCCCTTTTTTTAGAAGAATCCTTTGACCTCCTAGACATCGTCAAAGAGGGACTGCACGCCTTACAAAAAAACACACGCGACTTAAACCTATTATCCAGCCTGCGCCGCGACCTCCACTCCTTAAAAGGCGGTGCCAAAATCGCTGGCTTGCAACCCATCGCCCGCTTAGTGCAAACCATGGAACAGCTCCTTGAGTTTATGCGCGATGAAAACCAACTGGCCGATGAAAAACTGCAAAGCATTCTCTATTCTGCCTATGAACGCGCTTTCAGGATTATCAATATCTTAAAGCAAGGCATCAGCTACGATCAAAACCTTTTTATGGTCGCTGATTTAATCAGCGTCATGGAAAGCTATTATTTACCCAGCGAAAGCAGTACCAGCGCCGCGCCGCAGAAGCAGACACAGACCACACCGGCCAATCTCGATCCTGAATTGGTGTCCATTTTTCAGGAAGAAGCCCGCGACCTGCTCGCCGAATGTGACTCAGCTTTGATGCAGTGGCGCAACCACCCCAAAGACTTTTCTCCCTTAAATGTCCTCAAACGCCATCTACACACCTTAAAAGGCGGTGCCCGCCTGGCTGGCCTGGAAGACATCGGTAGTTATTTGCATCGCTTAGAAGATTTTTTACAGACAGTTCAAGAAAAACAAATTGTCAATCAAAGCATTCAAAAAGCCTTGATGATGAATTTCGATGCTTTAATGGATACCCTTGATCTTTTATCCGGCGGCGAGTGGCAAACGGTGTTACTGAACACAGCCTCCGAACAGATCGCAGCGATTGATTTAGAAACTGCTGAAAACGAAGAAGATTTCCAAGTCGCGCCGATAAAAGTCCCGCATCCTGACTGCGACCCGGAACTCTTACAGATGTTTTTACAGGAAGGAACAGAAATTTTAGGGCGGCTCAAACAATTATTTGCGCAACTGCCAACCGACCACGCACGCGACACCTGGTTTACCGATGTGGCACGCTATTACCACACCATGAAAGGCGGCGCGCGGATGTCCTATCTCAAGGCTTTGGGAGAAATCAGTCATTTTTCCGAAGAATTATTGCATCAAATTGCGCAAGGCAGCGTTCCTTTCGACGACAGCCTGCAAACTTTATATGCCGAAAGCCTGCACACCATAGGCCACCTGCTGCAAGAGGCGCAAAACGGTGTTTTTTACAGCGAAAACACCCCAGAAATTGCTAACCTATTAACAGCATTGGAAAATTATCTGCCCGAAGAGGCGACCGCCGCTGAAAAAAGCGAGCCTTTCGATTTTGAAACCCTGAGCATCTTTTTAGATGAAAGCAAAGAAATCATGAAGGCGATAGAGACCGCTTATCAACGCTATCAACAACAGGCGCAAGATAAAGATTTACAAGAAATTTTACGGCAGTTGCACACCTTGAAAGGCGGCGCACGGATTTCCAAATTACTGCCAGTCGCCGATATTGCCCATGCCTTGGAAGACTTTTTGACCCGCAGCACGCGCGCCACCCCGCCACTGGCTGAAGATAGCGAAGGCAAAGCGCTCGTCAATAAAGCCGTAGAATCGCTATCGCATATCATTGAAAAACTTGAACAAGGCGAATTTGTCATTGATGCCGAAAGCTACGGTTTATTATTATCTTTGCTTGAAAATTATGCCGTGGTCACGCCATCGCTCGACGCGCATCTCGATGCTTTCCCTGACCTTAGCGAGGACGATAATCTTGTTGAAAAACTGATTGCCGATGCCGAAAAAAGCTTTGTCAGTGAACTGGCAAGCGAGGCCACCTTTGAAGCCAGCAGCGACCCAAGCATTTTAGAGATGTTTATCGAGGAAGCCGTTGATATTTTACAAAATTGCGAAGGAATTTTTGAACAATGGCTGGATGCACCTGGCGACAACGCCGCTGTGATCGCCTTACAGCGTCCGCTACACACCATCAAAGGCAGTGCGCGCATGGTCGGCTTAACCTTGCTTGCCGACCTCACCCATGCCTTAGAAAGCTATCTTTTGCCGATAGCCGAAGGCCGCTGCCAAGCGGACGAAAGCATTCTCAAGCAAAGCCAACAAGCCCTAGACCTCATCAATAACTTAGTAGAAGAAGCCAAAAACCACGGCGGACTCTACCGGCAGCACGAACGCCTCGCGATGATTGCACAACTCGAAGGGCGAGAAGTTCCGCACGCCGAGAGCGCCAGCCGATTGACTGCCACTGCCGAAAGCAAAAGCGTCGCGCCGCTGGACTTACCAGCGGAAGATATCCCAGACGATCTGGAGACTTTACAAATGTTTATCGAGGAAGGCCGTGACCTCGCGCAAACCTTGCAAAACAGCTTGGAAAATTGGCAAGACGACCCGACCAACCAAGAACTTATCAAAGAAATGCAGCGGCATCTGCATACTTTCAAAGGCGGCGCACGCATGGCGCGGTTGCTATCTTTGGGGGAATTTACCCATATCATTGAAACGATGCTGTTGCAATTCACCGAACGCGACCAAGCACCGGATAGTTATGCTTTTTCGCTGACGCAAAAATCTTTAGATGCCATCAACACCTTACTGGATCGGGTTGCCGAAGCCGGTCGGCTGCAAATCAATGCCACGGAATGGCGCTTACAACAGCAAATTCTCGCCTATCCCAATGTACCGGAGACTTCGCCGGAGGCTCTGCCGGAGGTTGCGACTCCCACTATGAGCGATAAAGCCGCTGACAAAAGCAAAAAAGCCGAAGCACCTGGCAAAGTGGCAAACAAAGTCGTCAGCAAAAATCTGGCCGCGGACGATCTGGCGGCAAAAATCGCCGCCTCAAAAGTGGCTTTTTCCAGCACCTTGGCACGCAAACAAGCCGAAAATGCCGAAGGCCGCGCCGAACCCATCAAGGTGCGCCCAGAGCTTATTGATACGCTTGTTAATAATACCGGCGAAGTCAATATTTACCATGCGCGGATTGGTGAACAGATCACCCAGTTTCGCTTCCACTTACAAGAAATGGAACGCACCGTTTCCCGCTTACGCGAACAATTGCGGCGCTTGGAAATTGAAACCGAAACGCAGATTCTCTCCAAGCACACCGATGATCCGACCAAGTACGAAAACTTCGATCCTTTGGAATTTGACCGCTTTACCAGCCTCCAACAGATTTCTCGCTCTTTATCGGAAAGTATCAATGACTTGATGAGTTTGCGTGGACTTATGGTCGAAGGTGTGCGCTCCACCGAAACCCTACTGGTACAACAAAACCGCATCACCACCGATTTACAAGACGGTCTGATTCGCACGCGAATGGTAAAATTCGAGGAAAAAGTGGTACGTTTCAAGCGCTTACTTCGCCAAACTTGTGATTTTCGCGGCAAAAAGGCCGAACTCAAAGTCATTGGTGCCGACAGCGACGTGGACCGCAATTTGCTCGAACGCTTGGTTGGCTCCATGGAACATTTACTGCGCAACGCCATCTCGCACGGCATTGAAGAACCGAGCAAACGTCGGCAAGTTGGCAAGCCAGAAGTCGGCCAAGTGACCATCCAGGTGCTGCGCGAAGGTGGGGAAATTGTCGTGCGCTTATCCGATGATGGTGCTGGCATTGACACCCGTCGCGTCTATGCCAAAGCTGTCGAGAAAAAAATCATTGAGCCTAACGCCAAACTCAGCGAAAAACAGATCATGTATCTCCTGCTTGCCTCTGGTTTTAGTACGGCAGAGGTAGTAGATCAGGTGTCGGGGCGCGGCGTGGGCATGGACGTGGTGGCCAGTGAAGTCAAACAGTTAGGCGGGTCGTTAGAAATTGACTCCGTCTTAGGCAAAGGTGCCACCTTTACCTTGCGGCTACCCTTTACCCTAGCGATCAACCGCTCGTTGATTGTGACTGTGGATGACACCGATTATGCCATCCCGATTGCCAACATCGAAGGCTTAAATCGCTTAAAATTCGAGACCTTAAATCATATTTATAGCCAAGAAGAACCCAAGTACTTCTACGCCAACAACGAATATCTGATGCGCTCCTTAGGTTATGTCTTAGGCAGCTCAGCGCTACCCAAACCCTTGATAGCAGATGAAAATGGCCTGATCCCCGGCGGCAATGAAACCCGCAACATCGTGATGATTCGCTCCGGCGACATTCGCATGGCCTTCCAGATTCAAGCCACCAAAGGCATTCAAGAGGTCGTGGTTAAAAACGTCGGGCCACAATTGGCACAGGTCAGCGGCATCGCCGGTGCCACGATCATGCCGGATGGTAGCGTAATTTTAATTTTAGAAGTCAACTCCTTAGTGCGGATTGCTGTTCAATCCTTCAAAAGTTCCGTTCTGCCCTTGGTTGAAGAAAGCCCGGCCGAAGGCGGCGCTGTGCAAACGCCAACAGAAGACAAAAGCGAACGCCACATTGACCATAAACCCTTGGTTTTGGTGGTGGACGACTCTATCACCATCCGCCGCGTCACCAGCAAACTCCTCCAGAAAAACAATTTCGAGGTCATCACCGCCAAAGACGGCATGGATGCGGTGGTGGTCTTGCAAGAGCAATCGCCAGATATTGCCTTGCTCGACATTGAGATGCCGCGGATGGACGGCTTTGAGTTGGCCACGCATATTCGCAATCAATCCACGTTACGCGAGATGCCCTTGATCATGATTTCTTCGCGCACTGGTCAAAAACACACCGACCGCGCTAAAGAAATTGGTGTCAATATTTTCTTAGGCAAACCCTATCAAGAAGCGCAGTTGGTCAGTGCCATCAATCAGTTGCTCAAAGACCCGGCCTATCGCAGTTTCCCGGATACCCAGTCGGCCTAAAGGAGAAAATTTTTTATGCAAGTTCGTTTTAATACCATCGATTGCGCCTTATTGACGCTCAAAGACATGCCGCCTTTGATCGTACCTTTTGCCACCATTGCCGAAGTTGCCTCGTCTAACGACCGCCGCGATTTTCGCGAGCACACCGAAGACATGGAAAACTGGCTGGTCGGTTATGTGGAGTGGCGCGGTGTCAATGTGCCCTTGATCAGTTTTGAAACCGCCTGCGGATTTAGTATCAAATCCGTGGATGAATACGACGGCATGGAATTGATGCACCTGGTCATTCTCTATGGCGTTTCTGGCAGCAGCACCTTTAAGTACCTGGGACTTTTGGTGCAGGGCATTCCACGCATTTTGCGCCTGCAAAAAGAAGCCATTCAAAGCGGCGAACGTGCCGAAGATTGCCTGTTTGTGCAAGCCCGCGTCACGGTTAAAAGCAGCGACAAAGAGCGCGAGAAAATCGAGGTGTACGCCATTCCCGATATTGAGAAATTAGAACGCAGCGTCGCCAGTCAATTGCGCTGGATAAAAAGCGCCAACGATTGGCAGATGGATTTTTATTGAAAAGCCTCCTGCGCCTTTTGAAATCTTTCCGTTATTTTTGAAAAAATTTCAAAAATTTCAAAAAGTTGTCTGCAAAATTCTGTGTAAAAAAGCGTGAGGGAAAACCCTCACGCCAACAGCCGATAGGCTTGATAAAAAATTTGCAACCACGGACTGTCATCCCGATGCCACGGGAAAGCTGATAAACTTTCCGGCCAGTAACTAAATTGCCCGCGCCGCACCCCCCGTTCGGGATGTGGCATCAGGATGCTGACGCGGCCATCGTGGCTACTCACCGCAGTGCTGCCTTGCTTTGAACCATTGGGATTAAAAGGATAGCTTTCGGTTATTTTTCCTTCATAGTCAATAAACTGCATCCCAAGGTAGCGCTCATCCACCGTCTCAACCACCCGACCTTCGCCATGTGCCACCACAATCGGCAACTGCGCACCGACCAAAGGCGTAAACCACAGCGAAGTTGAAGGCTGAACCGCCACCATCGTCCAGCGTGCTTCAAATTGTTGCGAGCGATTGCGCTGCCAGGCCGGAAAATGCGCCGCGCCGGGAATCAAGGTTTTTAAGCCCGAAAGCATCTGGCAGCCATTGCAGACACCCAAGGTCAAGGTGTCGGTACGATTAAAAAATTCACTAAAATGCTCGGCCAGTTGTGGCGTAAATAAAATAGATTTCGCCCAGCCCTGGCCAGCGCCCAAGACATCGCCATAGGAAAAACCACCACAGACGGCCAAGGCTTGGAAATCAGCCAAGTTTTGACGACCAGCTTCCAAATCGGCCAAGCTGACATCCACCGCCGTAAACCCGGCCTTCAAAAAAGCCGCCGCCATTTCGCGCTGACCATTGCTGCCTTGTTCGCGCAAAATCGCCACCTGCGGTTTGCGCTGCGTAAAGGCCGGCACCCGCCAGGCATCGGGATGCAACTTTTTCAAATTGCTGAATAAAAACGGCGCATCGAGCTGCACCGCCGCGGCCTCCTCTGAAGCACAAGCCGCGTCATCGCGCAAGGTCTGCATGGCGACGCTGACTTTTTCCCATTCGACTTGCCAAGTGGCACGGGATTTTTCGAGCAAAGTTTGTTCTTGATCAATAAGGCGAATTTTCCCCAAAGCATTGCGCTGACCGACGTAGTGTAAATTTTGCTGCAACTGTTGTTTTTCTGCCAAATGCTTTAATTCTTCACGAAAAGCCAGCGGCACTTGAAAAACCATGCCCACGCCTTCGGCCAACAGCCAATTTTTCAAGGCAGAGGCATCAGAATGCGCTACAGCAATGTCCAGACCACAGCGACTAGCAAAAGCCATTTCACATAAGGTTGTCCACAGGCCGCCGTCGCTGACATCGTGATAAGCACTGACCTGGTGGCGAATCGCCTGCCAAAAGGCAAAAGCACGCTTGAGGCTGTCGGCCTCAATATCGGGAAGCGCAGGAGGTTCATGTATTTCGCTAAAAGTTCCAGCAACTTGCGCGGCAATACTGCCAGTCAAAGCCCACTGTCCCAAACGCAAGAACCATAGGTCGCCCTCGGCGGCCAAGAGCGGGGTCAAGGTATTGCCGACCTCGGCCACTGGCGCAAAAGCGCTGATGACCACCGTTAAAGGTGCTTGACTGTGATAGGTTTTTTCTGTATCCGACCATAGCGCCCGCATGGACAGGGAATCTTTGCCAACGGGAATGGCCAGTCCCAAGGCTTGACAAAAGGCGCTGATGCTGCTTACGGCTTGATACAAAGCGGCATCTTGCGCTGGACAGTCGGCCTGCCAATTGGCGGAAAGTTTAATATTTTGTAAATCAGCAACATCCGCCGCCCAAAGATTGGTCAGCGCCTCGGCCACGGCCAGTCGCGCCGAGGCTGCCGGGTCAAAAGCTGCCAACAAGGGTCGCTCGCCGAGCGCCGCCGCCTCGCCTTGGGTGGAAAAATCGTCGCTCAAGGTGACGGCAACATCGGCTACCGGCGTTTGCCAGGGTCCGACGTTTTGATCGCGCGCCGTAAAAGCGCCAACGCTGCGGTCGCCAATGGTGATTAAAAAACGCTTGCACGCGACGGTTGGCTGACGCAATACCGCTGCCAAAAGATTTTCTAAGGCATTTTTTTCATTTTTTTCGTGACGTTCCTTTCCTTCCTGACTTTTGCCTTGGTCATTTCCTGTTTTATTTTCTAACTTTTCAATAGGTTGCAACTGATTAGTCAAGGTTTTTGCCGAAGAATAAGGCAGAGGCATAAAAGTTGGCAACGGTCGCAGCGGCAACGGTGGCGCGCCAAAAAGCAGGCGTAACGGGAGTTGCACCGGAAAATGTGCAGCAGGATTTTTTTCAATTAAATCAGATTGATTCAATTCATTATTTTCATGCCATTGCGCCAAAAATAGCGGTTCGGCAATGGCCTGTCCTAAAACTGCGAAAGGACAGCGTTCGGCTTCACAAAAGGCTTGAAAACGCGGTAAATCAGCGGCGGCAATCGCCAAAACATAGCGCTCTTGCGCCTCGTTACACCATAGTTCCATGGCGCTCAAACTCGGCTCAGCATTGGGAATCTTTGCAAAATCAATAGCCGCGCCGACACCGCCATTTTCTACCAATTCCGGCAAGGCATTGGCCAAGCCGCCAGCGCCGACATCGTGAATGGACAAAATCGGATTAACAGGCGCTTCGGCACAGCGGCGAATCACCTCTTGGCAACGGCGTTGCAATTCCGGGTTGCTACGCTGCACCGAGGCAAAATCCAAAGCAGCGCTATTGCTGCCGCTTGGCAAGGACGAGGCGGCACCGCCACCCAAACCGATCCGTAAGGCTGGCCCGCCTAAAACCAGCAATAAATCGCCAAGTGACAAGGCTTTTTTGGGTAAATCAGTCAAAAAAATGCTGCCCCAACCGCCGGCAAGCATCAAGGGTTTATGGTAGCCCAACAATTGCTGCTCATTGGCAGTTTCTTGAACTAAAAAACTGAAAGTGCGGAAAAAACCCAAAAGATTGGGACGACCAAATTCATTGTTAAACGAAGCCGCACCGAGCGGTGCCTCGCGCATAATCGTCAAGGCCGAAGCGCGACCCAAGGCCGTCGGCACGGGCTGTTCCCAGGTTTCCGGCAAGCTTGGGAGACATAAATCGGCGACGGCAAAAGCCGCCAAACCGGCCTTCGGACGACCGGCACGCCCGGTTGCGCCTTCATCGCGAATCTCACCACCCACGCCGGTTGCCGCGCCAGCAAAAGGCTCGACCAAGGTCGGATGATTATGCGTTTCTACTTTAATAACCATGCCTTGCGCCCGTTTTTGATAGGCATACTGGCCATTTTCGGCCACCGTCAATGCCTGGCTTTCGCGTGCGGCAATCACCGCAGCATTGTCGTCATAGGCCAAGACCACACCAGCCGGACTTTTGGCGGTAGTCGCTTGAATTTGTGAAAATAACGACGGCAAAGGCGCAATGTTATCGGTGGCTTGCCAAAGCGAACGAAAAATTTTATGCCGACAATGTTCGGAATTGGCCTGGGCGAACATCATGATTTCGGCCAAGGTCGGATTTCTCGCAAGTTTTTGATATTCTTCAAATAGATAAGTCAGTTCTAGCTCGGATAAAGCCAAACCATAATCACGATTGGCGGCTTTTAATACGGCAAGCCCTTGTTCTAAAAGCGCTAACGGCGGGTCACTCTGTCGTGCGCTCGGGGTGAAAAAATTTTGCAGCGCCTTGGGATGCCAATACACGGATTCCAATAACGGATCAGCCAGCGCTTCTGCAATAATCTTTTGTTCTTCTTGGGAAAAACTCGCCGGGAAAAACCGGCACAACTCCAAGCGCGCCACCGCCGACACGCCGACACGCTGCACAATGTCTTGCGCTTTGACCGACCAAGCGCTGACCGTGCCTTGGCGTGGGGTCAACCAAAAACCTTGCACTTCCGGCACAGCTAAAGGTTCGGCCAATAACAAGGCTTGTAATTTTTTCTGCTCGGCAACCGTTAAAGGCGCAGTTACCCCGATTAAATAATCGGCATAGACACTTTTCAGTACCTGCGTCGCCGTTTTTAAGACCTCGCGTTGCCGTGGGGTAAAGGGTAATAATTCACCACGCCAGTGCATTAAAATTTTGATTTTATTCATTTTATATTATCCAAAAATAATCTAAACGGTTAGCCAAAAATCACTTAAAAAATAACCAAGTAAAACAAGCAAACTATTGTCATAAAGACATCTTTCACTATCACTTTTTACCCGCCATCTTGGACGGTAATCGCCGCGCCAGTATGCGGAGTTGTGCTACATTCTGCCAAAACTTTTTCGGAGTCGCTGATGCAAAGCAAGTTTTTCCTGGGGATTTTTTTGGTAATTTTTGTTTTTTATCAAAGCACTGTTCTGTTCGCACAAGTGCCTTCGGCCAAGGCACCGCTGGTTTTAAGCTATCAAATTCAACCTGGTGACACCTGGCAAAATCTCCAACAGCGCTTTTTGGCCTCCCAATACACTTGGCAAGACCTAAGAGATTTCAATCGCTTACCTCTTGGTTTTCCATTGATTCCCCAACAGACGATTTTTTTACCGCAAGCTTGGCTCAAACAACAAAGCGCCAGCCTCAAAATCACCGAAGTGCGCGGCATCAATTATTGGCAACGTGGCGAAAAAAAATATCTAGCACTGCCAGATGAAGCGCTCGTCGCAGGCGACACAATTTTTGTCAGCACGGAGGCTAGTGTAAGTCTCGGATTTCCCGATGGTTCGCAACTGCTACTCAAAGGCCCGGCGGAGTTAGCCATTCAAGCGCTACGGCAGCAGGTCGGCAGCGGCGCTTTAGAAGTGGAATTACGCTTGGCAAGCGGCGAAATTGAAAGTCAGGTGCAAACCAGCAACCCCTTGCCGACTAAAGTAAAAATCATCACTTTGCAAGGTGAGGTCATCATCAATGGCACCCGTTTTGTCCTGTCGGTCACGCCGGAAAAAAGCCAACTGGCGGTCGAACAAGGCCAAGTGCGCTTAAAAAACCCGCAAGGGGAAGTGCTGGTACAACAAGGTTTTGGCAGTCAGATGACCGCCGATGCACCGCCGCTGCCGCCCCGCGCCTTACCGCCGGCACCGTCATTGCCTGGAAAACTCAATAACATCGAAAAATTCCCCTTTCAGACCGAATTTGTCGCTGTTGCCGAAGCCAAAGCCTATGAAATCACCATTGCCCAGGACAGCGCCTTTCAAAAAATTGTTTTTCAAGAAGAAAGTTTAAGAGCAATTTTACATATTCCCTATCTGGAAGATGGCCGTTATTGGCTACGGCTGAAAAGTATTGATGCCTTGGGTTTCAAAAGCATCGGTGCTTTGAGTCCGCTTATCGTCAAAGCGCAATTACAAGCACCGCGGTTATTGACCCCCAAAGAAGGCGAAATGATCACTAATCAAGCAATTACTTTTTCTTGGCAAAGCGATGCGCCAGTATTTTTATTAGAAATTTTAAGCGAAAACAAACCGTTGGCCAGTAAAAAGCATTATCTTCACGATAAAACCTTGACCTTAAACTTAGAAACAGCAGATTTATATTTTTGGCGCGTCATCCCAATGACCGAACAGGAATATGCTGGCGAAAGTAGCGCCTGGCAAAGTTTTCGCTATCAGACAAATACGCGGTAATTTTTGACACTAACCTTAACTAAAAGTTTTTATTTTCAATAGATTAAAAAATTTCATGACAGAAAATGCTATGCCTGAACTTGTCATAATGGAAGAGCCTTTTTTAGAAAATCAGCGCCGGGTAGAAGCACAAATCAGCGCTGCCTGCCAGGCCGCAGGCCAGAACCGTGCCGACATCCGGGTGCTGCCCGTGACCAAAACTGTTTCGATAGAACGGCTTCGACACTTACTTGCCAAGGGACTTATCCAAGAATGCGGCGAAAATAAAGTCCAAGAAGCCCGCGAAAAACACCAAGCCTTAGCCGATTTAGGCTGCCACTTTACCCTGATAGGCCCTTTGCAAAGCAATAAAGTCAAATATCTATCCGATTTTATTGAAGAATTTCAGGCGCTTGATGATATAAAAATCGCCGAAGCCCTTGACCGACGCTATCAACAGGCCGGCAAATCCTTAAAAGTCTTTTTGGAGATCAATAGTTCAGGCGAGTCCAGTAAATTTGGGGTCGCACCAGAAAACGCCTTAACTTTTGCCAAAGCCTTAACTTCTTTTCATAGTTTACAAGTGGTTGGACTCATGACCTTGGCGGTTTTTTCCGAAGATCAGGCCAAAATTCGCAGTTGTTTTCAGACCATGCGCCAAGTCCAAGCGCAATTGCAGCAGGATGCACCAAGCAATGGTTCTTTCAAAGAATTATCTATGGGCATGTCCAATGATTTCCCGCTGGCCATTGCTGAAGGTGCCACTTGTTTACGTCTGGGAACGGCGCTTTTTGGTGCGCGAGAGAAATAGAAGGTCGGTCGCTTGGCATCCCCACGCCGCAGGAACGTGGGAACAAGGAATTTTGTTAAAAGATACTTACACTTAAACAGGACAAACTTCACGCAAACGCGCTAAGGCTTTTTCTAAAGTGCTTTGCTCATAGGCAAAAGAAAAACGCAGATGCGCCTCGGCACCAAAAGCCGAACCAGGAACTGCCGCAATGCCAGCTTTTTCAATCAACCATTCAGCCAAGGCTAAATCATCTTTGAGCTTTAATGCTTTCAACCAGTTGGAAAAATTGGGAAACAGATAAAACGCGCCCTGCGCCTCAGTCACGGCAATGCCGGGAATTTCTTTAAGACCTTGATAAAAAAATTGATAGCGCGCAGCAAAGGCTTTGGCCATCACCGCAACATCGTCAGCGCAATCCCGCAAGGCAACTACCGAGGCGGCTTGCGCGATACTGTTGGGATTCGAGGTGCTTTGCGATTGCAACATCGCCATAGCGGCAATCCAGGCTTTTGGCCCAGCCGCATAACCAATGCGCCAGCCGGTCATGGCATAGGCTTTGGACATACCGTTGACCAGCAAGGTGCGCGCTTGTAAATCCGCTGCGACTTGTAAAATATTGATAAAAGGCGTTGCTGCCCAATAAATTTTTTCATAAATATCATCGCTTAAAATCGCGACATTGGGATGCCGCCGCAACACTTCCGCCACTGCCGTTAAGGTTTCCCGTCCATAGACAGTGCCGCTTGGATTACTCGGACTATTTAATAGCAATAACCGGCTGCGCGGCGTGAGCAAGGCTTCTAAAACCGCAGCATCCAGATGAAAATGCGTCGCCGCCGTCGTCGGTATAATCACCGGCACCCCGCCGGCCAGACGCACCATGTCGGGATAGGACACCCAAAACGGTGCGGGGATCAGCACTTCGTCGCCCGGATTGAGCAGCGCGAGCAAGGCATTAAAAATCGCTTGTTTGGCACCGCTTGAGACAATAACTTCAGAAAAATCATAAGCTAAACCATGATCGGTTTTGAATTTTTCAAGGATAGCGGCTTTCAGTTCCCGTGTGCCGTCCACAGCGGTGTAGCGCGTTTGTCCGTCTTTAATGGCAGCGATAGCGGCTTCTTGTACACGCCAAGGTGTCGCAAAGTCCGGCTCCCCGGCCGAGAGGCTGATGATATTTTTTCCTTGGGCTTTGAGTTGTGCGGCGCGGGCGGTAACGGCCAAAGTCGCGGAGGGTTGAATTTCCGCCAGACGGGCAGCAAGTTCCATAAAGTTTTTATTTCCTGTTGACAAAATCCGCAAATGATCTGCGCCAAAGCAGATCGGTTAAGTGATTAAAAAAATTAGTTTTCAAGTTTTAGACTAAAAAACTTTTCGCGAGGTGCAAAAGCCTTTAGGTCATTGTGGCGCAAAATGGCGCGATTCTACTGAAAGCCTTGGCAAAAGGCGAATGGCTTTTCCCTGACGGTTCTTAATTTTTTTAAGGAGAAATGATGTTGCTTTTTCAGTTACATGCGCCTTATCCACCCGCAGGCGATCAACCGCAAGCCATTGAAAAAATCTCAGAAAACTTAAAATCTGGCCTGGCCGAACAGATTTTGCTTGGCGTAACCGGTTCCGGCAAAACCTACACCATGGCGCAAGTCATTGCGCGTGCGCAACGGCCAACCTTACTGATGGCGCACAACAAAACCTTAGCAGCGCAGTTATACAGCGAAATGCGCGAATTTTTTCCCGACAATGCCGTGGAATACTTTGTTTCCTATTATGATTATTACCAACCAGAAGCCTATGTACCGGCGAGCGACACCTATATCGCCAAAGATGCCTCGATCAATGCCCATGTCGAACAATTGCGCTTATCAGCGACCAAAGCGCTGTTTGAGCGCCGCGATGTGATCATCGTCGCCACCGTTTCGGCGATTTACGGCTTGGGCGACCCACAAAGTTATCTGAAAATGCTTCTGCATGTGGCACGCGGCGAAAAAATCAGCACCAAAGCCGTCTGCCAGCGCTTGACCAATCTGCAATATGAACGCACCACCGCCTACCTTGAACGTGGCCATTATCGGCTGTCTGGCGACACCTTGGCGATTTTTCCTGCCGATGCCGAAAGCGAGGCGATTCGCCTGACTTTTTTTGATGAAGAAATTGAAAGCATTGAAAAAATTGACCCACTCACCGGCGCGGTTTTAGCGCATTTGCCACGCATCACGGTGTATCCGAAAACCCACTACGTCACGCCGAAAGAACAGATCGAGGCGGCAATGATGCAGATTCAAGAAGAACTGACCCGGCGACTGCCGGAATTGCGCAATCTCGGCAAATTATTGGAAGCGCAACGCCTCAAGGAACGCACCGAGTACGACCTGGAAATGCTCAAAGAACTCGGCTATTGCAGCGGCATCGAAAATTACTCGCGCTATCTCTCCGGTCGTGCGCCCGGTCAACCGCCGCCGTGTTTGCTCGATTATTTGCCGAAAGATGCCCTGCTCTTTATTGATGAAAGCCATGTCACCGTGCCGCAATTACGCGGCATGTACAACGGTGATCGCGCACGCAAGGAAAACTTGGTCAATTATGGCTTTCGCCTGCCTTCGGCCTTGGATAATCGGCCTTTGCGCTTTGAAGAATTTTGGCAACTGGCACCGCAGACCATTTTTGTCTCGGCCACACCAGGACCTTATGAATTGGGACGCACCGAAGACATTGTGACGCAAATCATCCGACCGACCGGCTTGCTTGATCCGCTTTTGGAAGTGCGACCGGCCAATGCACAAGTTGAGGATGTCTATGGTGAAATTCGTCAACGCCTGGCCAAACAACAGCGCGTCCTCTTATTGGTTTTAACCAAGCGCCTGGCCGAAGATTTAACTAGTTTTTTACAGGAACAAGGCTTGGCGGTGCGCTATTTACATGCCGATATTGACACGGTGGCGCGGGTAGAATTGTTGCGGGATTTGCGCCAAGGTGCCTTTGATGTGTTGGTTGGCATCAATCTTTTACGTGAAGGCATTGATTTACCAGAAGTTTCTCTGGTGGCGATTTTAGATGCTGACCACGAAGGTTTTTTACGTTCCGAACGTTCGCTCATCCAGATGATCGGCCGGGCAGCGCGGCATCTGGAAGGAAAAGTGCTGTTATATGCCAATAAAGTCACTGATTCGATGCAAAAAGCCATTGCCGAAACCGACCGACGGCGGCAAATACAATTTGAATACAATCAAAAGCATGGCATCGTTGCGCAAGGCATTGTCAAACCGGTACGGGAAATTTTAGAAGTCGCGCAGGCGGCCAGCCAAGTCAGTGATCCTTTGGCTGAATACCAAGTCAATTCGCCTTTGACTTTAGCCAAAACCATTAAAAAACTTGAAAAAACCATGCACCAACATGCCGAGCGACTGGAATTTGAACAGGCGGCCAAAGTCCGCGATACCATCAAAGCGCTGCGTCAGCGCGGTTTGACGCTGTAAGCGACTAAAAAACGGAGAACAAAAATCATGCAAAAAACTGCTACGCCTCCCCATGCCAAGCATCTGGATGCCGCCACGGTAGTCGCGGATATTCGGCGTTGGGCGAAAGAATTGGGCTTTGCACAAGTGGGCATTAGTCACACGGATTTAAGTGCCGCCGAAGCACGCCTGGCCAACTGGTTAGCCAAAGGTTTTCACGGGGAAATGACTTATATGGAAAAACACGGTAGCAAACGCAGCCGTCCCGCTGAACTCGTGCCAGGCACGGTCAGCATTATCAGCTTGCGCATGAATTACTTACCCAAAGAAGCGCTACATCCGGCAGTGCTGCTTGGCAATCCCTCGGTGGCCTATATTTCCCGTTATGCCTTGGGTGGCGATTATCACAAAATTGTCCGCAAACGCGCCCAACAACTGGTGGACAAAATGCAGGCAGCCATCGGCAGCTTTGGTTATCGGGTATTTTGCGACAGCGCGCCGGTATTGGAAAAAGCCATCGCTGAACAAGCCGGTTTAGGTTGGCTTGGCAAACATACCAATCTCATCCATCGCTTCGATGGCTCGTATTTTTTCTTGAGTGAAATTTACACCGACCTGCCGCTACCTCCCGATGCCAAAACCTCAGCGCATTGTGGCAGTTGCACCGCCTGCATAGATATTTGCCCAACACAAGCCATTGTTGAACCTTATGTTTTAGATGCCAGACGTTGTATTTCCTACTTGACCATTGAATATGCCGGCAGCATCCCAAAAGAATTTCGTCGCGCTATCGGCAATCGCATTTACGGCTGTGATGACTGCCAGTTGATTTGTCCCTGGAATCGTTTTGCTGCACAAAGTGCAGAGCTTGGCTTCCAAATTCGTCATCAGTTAGAAAATCAGTATTTGCTAACATTATTTTTTTTGAATGAAGAAGATTTTGCGCAACTTTTCGCAGGAAGTCCCATTCGACGTATTGGCTTGGCGCGATTTTTACGCAATATCGCCATCGCCCTGGGAAACGCCCCAGCACATTCTAAAATTCTTGAAGCACTCACCCAAAAAAAGCAGCAAGCCGAAGCACAGCTTGTCGAGCATATCGAATGGGCGATAGCGGAACAGCGCGACAAACTTTTGAAATCGGCTAAAAAAGCCTCCTAATGCCACATTAAGAAAAAAAATAAAATTTCCACATTTTACTTAAAAAAATGTTTTTTCATTTTTCTAATATACAATTATTTCAAAATATTAAAAGGCAAAGCATGGACAAAAATTTGAAAAAAGTTGTATTAGCTATCAAAAAGATATTTTTTCATTGATGTCGCATGTTACAAAATTTTTACAGCATTTTGTTAAAAAAAATTATTGCATTATCACTTGCCAGATAAAATTTTTTTCGTTATCTTTGCCTTCGACCTTCGGCAACGGGGTTAATCTTTCATTCACTAATATTTTGTTGAGGCTTCTCATGAAAAAAGTAATCTTCGCTGCTATCATCGCTTTGGCTTTCGCCGCTGCTAACGCGCAATTCTTCCCTGGTTTCCCAGGCGGCCAATCTGGCACTTTCCCATTCATGGGTAACACTGGTTTCCCAACTATCGCTGATGGCTTTGGCTTCAACGACATTGACACCACTTTCCGCACTCGCAACTATGGCCGTGGTTATGGTTACTCTGACCCATACGCCCAAACCTATGGCAACCCAAATGTTTACGGCGGCAACCCTTACGCCATTAACGCTGTTCCATACGGCTACGGCGCTCCGGTTTATGGCGCTCCTATGATGCCTGCTCCTGCTGCTCAGTAATTTTTGAATCCTTTATTATAACACTTTGGAATATCACATGAAAAAAGTAATCTTCGCTGCTATCATCGCTTTGGCTTTCGCCGCTGCTAACGCGCAATTCTTCCCTGGTTTCCCAGGCGGCCAATCTGGCACTTTCCCATTCATGGGTAACACTGGTTTCCCAACTATCGCTGATGGCTTTGGCTTCAACGACATTGACACCACTTTCCGCACTCGCAACTATGGCCGTGGTTATGGTTACTCTGACCCATACGCCCAAACCTATGGCAACCCAAATATTTACGGCGGTAACCCTTACGCCATCAACGCTGTTCCATACGGCTACGGCGCTCCAGTAGCTCCAATGTATGCTCCAGTTGCTCCTGCTGCTGAGTAATCACCCGCTGCTTACAGGGGATGACCTCCTGCACTGATATGCCATCCCCGATGCCGCTCTTATGCGGCATTTTTTCTGCTCACTGTTTAACGTTTTTTGCCAATTTTATTATCTTCTATTTTAAGGAATCACCATGAAAAAAGTTATCGCTCTGTTTGTTATTGCTGCTGCCTTTACTGCGCACGCTGAAAACTATAGCTACGAAAGCCAAAGCGTCACCCCAATTGCTGGTGGTGAAATGTTCCAATATCAAAATGTTGAACGTCGCACTTTGAATGTTCCAGCGCCTACTATGGGTTTACCTGCCGAATTGACAGCTCAGCCTGCCATTATGCCAGACATGGATCCTGCACAAATTGAAGACATTTTGAACAAACAAGTAGATGCCTTAGAAGCCTATATGAACGCCCGCATCAAAGCCGCCGAAGAAATGTATGCCCGCAATGAATTCAAACGCGACATGATGAGCAAATATGAGTTTGAACAACTGACCGAAATGCAGGCCAGCAAAGAAACTGCTTTAAGCCGTATGCAAGCGCGTCGTGATGCGATGGTGAAAGCCATGCAAGCCAAAATGGCTGAACAAACCGCGCCTGCTGCTGAAGAAGCACCAAAAGCCGAATAAGTTTTTAAGTTTTTTATAGCTATAAAAAAAGGGAGCCATTAGGTTCCCTTTTTTATTGGCTAACGTATTCAATTTAATGCCACATTATTTGCTTTCTGTTACCGTAGATACCATTAGAATTTTCCATAACCGCCAATGCTTTTTTTTATCGCAAGTTTCTTCGGCACTTTATTAGCGCTGCTGACTTTATTTGTCTATTTTTTAATGCAACGTCAAACTGCAACCACTGCGCCGTTTGTGCTGATTTTTTATGCGTTTAGCGCTGCCGCACTGTCACTTTATCTAAGTCCCTGGTTCTGCTTGCTTATCGTTTTATTATATTGGCTTGCGGAAATTCAAGAAGATAACATTTCCTAGCGAATGCTTGTTGACATTTTCTAGCATTTGGCAAAGAATCGCTGTCGTTATTTTTCACAACCAGGTCTTAACATGCAAATTTTATTGACTTTTTTACTTTTAAGTCTCGGCCAACTGGCTTTGGCAACCAGCATCAACGAACACTATAGCAATTTGGTTTTACAAAGTTATCAAGATGCCTATAACCAAGCGAAAATTTTACAAAAAGATATCAGCGCTTTTTTAACAAAACCCAATGCTGACACCTTAGCGCAAGCGCGGTTATCGTGGATCAATGCTCGTAAAGCCTATCTGCCAACGGAAGCCTTTCGTTTTTATGAAGGCCCGATTGATTTTGAGAATGCGGCCAGTGGCGAAAGTGGTCCAGAAGGACGTTTGAATGCTTGGCCGTTGAATGAGGGATTTATTGATAGCGTGGCCGGTAAGCCGCAAAGTGGTTTAATTCACCAGTTAGACATCTCAATGACTTTGGAAAATATCCTTCAAAATGATCAAGTCAGCGACGAAGCCGATGTGACCACTGGCTTTCATGCCATTGAATTTATGCTCTGGGGTCAAGATTTTTCTGATGTTGCACCAGGGAATCGGGATGCCGCTGCTTTTGCTGGAGAAAATATTATTGCTGAACGCCGTCGGGAATATCTGCGCTTGGTCACGCAATTATTGGTAGATGACTTGGCCGGTTTAGTGGCGGCTTGGCAACCCAATCAAGATAATTATCGCCAGTCTTTTCATTCCTTAAGCGAAAAAGAAGCGGTAAGCAAAATTTTAACGGCTTTAGCAACGTTAAGTGCCTTTGAAATGGCTTCCGAACGGTTAGCAGTGGCCTTGGACAGCGGCGATCAAGAAGATGAACACTCTTGTTTTTCCGACACAACCCATCAGGATTTTGTTTATAATCAACTTGGTATCGCCAATGTCTTTTTTGGCAGCAGCGCGACCTACAACGGTGTGTCCTTGGCCGCTTGGTTGCGTGGACAATTACAAGGGCATCCCGATGCCGCCAAATTGCAACCATTGGTAAAACAATTGCATCAAACGCAAGCCTTAACCTTAAGCCTGGCACAACCGTTTGATAGCATTTTAAGAAGCGAAATAGGTAGTCCTGAACGGGCAACGGCGGAAGCCTTGATTGTCAGTTTGCAAAAACAAGGTCAATTATTTCAAGAAATTGGCCAATCTTTAGGTTTAGATGTGGTTATCCTTAGTGAATAAATGAAACAGGCACTTTTAGTTAGTTGTTTGACCACAGTTCTCAGTTTTTCATCCTTTGCCCAAGATATCCCCGCCGCTTTAGGTGGGGAGACCTCCCGTGCGCTCAGCAATCGGCTGGCTTTTGCGCAACCGGCAAAAAATATTCAACAAAATCATTTGCGTGACTTCTTTTTTGGCAATCGTTTATTCAATACCAATTGGGTGCAGGAACCCGCTTCGGTCAGCAAATTTGATGGTCTGGGTGATCATTTTAATCGTGTCTCCTGTTCTGGCTGTCATCTGCGTGATGGTCGCGGCCAAGCGACTGAAAATCCTCTGGCTTTGGACAAATCCATGTTGGTGCGTTTAAGCGTGCGCTTGGCCGATGGCCGCGTGCAAAAGCATCCAATTTATGGCGGGCAGTTACAAGAATTTGCCACGGTGGGTCAAGTGCCGGAAGGCAAAAGTGCGGTGATTTTTGAAGAAATTACCGGTAGTTACCCCGATGGCACGCCTTATTCGCTGCGCCAGCCAAAACTCATCATCAGCGATTTAGGTTATGGTGACTTTGGCGACAATGCTTTGTTTTCGTTGCGGGTAGCACCGGCAGTTATCGGCTTGGGCTTATTGGAAGCCTTACCGGAAGCAACGATTTTAGCGGCAGCCGACCCTGAAGATGCTGATGGCGATGGCATTTCCGGTCGTCCCCATTGGTTAAAAAGTATTGAAACAGGCGAAACCGTGCTGGGGCGTTTTGGTTGGAAAGCCAATAATGCCTCGTTGCGAGAACAAAATGCCGATGCAGCTTTTCATGACCTCGGTTTAACCAATCCATTGTTTCCAAAAGAAAATTGTCAACGGCAACCGGAAAACTGCGCCAAAGAAACGGCAGTGGATTTGGAAGAAATATTTTTACAAAAATTAACGCATTACACCTCGCTCTTAGCGGTTCCCAAACGTCGGCAAGTGTCTGATCCACAAGTGCAACACGGCGAAAAAATCTTTATGAATCTTGGCTGTGCCAGTTGTCATCGGGTGGCCATGCAAACGGGTAATGACGAAAACCACTTGCCGGAATTACGTCAGCAGTGGATTTATCCTTTTACCGACTTGTTATTACACGATATGGGCGAAGGCTTGGCCGATGATCGTCCTGACCAAGAAGCAACTGGTCAAGAATGGCGCACGCCACCGTTATGGGGGATTGGCTTAATCAAAGCGGTGAATGATCATCAATTTTTGCTGCACGATGGCCGAGCGCGTGGCGTAGAGGAAGCAATTTTATGGCATGGCGGTGAGGCGGAAAGTATAAAAGAGGCTTTTATGAATTTACCTAAAGCCGAACGTGAAGCCATTATAGCTTTTGTCAATAGTTTATAATTGATTTAATAGCAGCAATTGCAAGCGCTTCAGCAAACATCAAAAAAACACCAAGAGCATTAGAAAAAAGCGGTCAGTTATGTTATAGAAACGGCTTTTGTTTTGAGCCTCGTATGTCGGTTTATACCACTCTTGATGCTGCCGAATTGGCGGAATTTTTAGCAAATTATGCGGTTGGTGACTTGCTTGATTTTAGCGGCATCAGCGAAGGCATTGAAAATACAAACTATTTTGTGAATACCACGCAAGGTCGTTTTGTTTTGACCTTGTTTGAACGGCAAGCCGATGCCGATTTGGAATATTTTTTAGAACTGATGACTTTTCTTCATGCCGCGCATTTGCCTACCGCCGCCGCCATGACTGCAAAAAATGGTCAGAAGTTACTCACTTGCAAAGGTAAATCCGCTGCTTTAGTGCAACGCTTGAGTGGCAAATGGCAAAGTGAACCCAGCCGAACACAGACTATCAGTGCCGCCAGTGCTTTAGCACAACTTCATGTCTTAGCAAAAGATTTTCCAAAAAAACGCGACAATGATCGTGGCTTGCGTTGGTGGCTCGACACCTTGGATCTCTTAGAGCCTAAAATCCCTGCCGAAGATTATCAAATCATTAAAGAAGAAATCCGCTTTCAAAAACTCTTTCGCGGCGAAGATTTACCGCGTGGGGTGATTCATGCCGATTTATTTCGTGATAATGTCTTATTTGATGGCGAAAAATTAAGCGGTATCATTGACTTTTATTATTCCTGTCATGACCTTTGGCTCTATGATCTCGCGGTAATGGTCAATGATTGGTGTACGATGGATAATCGTCTGGATTTGGAAAAAACCGCTTTAGTTTTAGAGGCATATCATAAGATTAGACCGTTATTGGCCATTGAACGTGGCGCTTGGCCGTATCTCTTGCGTGCCGCCGCTTTGCGTTTTTGGTTATCGCGTTTGGCTGATTGGCATTTTCCCCGCGCCGGCAGCATGACCCACTGCAAAGACCCGACCACCTATAAAAATTTATTATTAACGCATCAGCAACAGATGAGTGTCTATCCACAGGAATGGCCATGTTAAGCACGATTTTTAAGCACTTATTAGCCGTCAATCTTTGGCTTGGCCGACTTGTCAGTTGGCTTGTGCTTTTGGCGTTATTTTTTGTCTTAGTAACGGTAATTTTACGTTATTTTTTATCAAGTTGGCTTCCAGGAAGCGATGCTTTGCTGACCAGTTTTTTTGCGCCAATGGCCAAACCTGGTTTTTCTGCCAGCAGTTTAGTGCTGTTGCCAGAGCTGGCTTTATTTTTTCACGCAGCGGTTTTTTTGCTGGGTAGCGCCTTTACCTTGCAGCAAGATGGTCATGTGCGGATAGATATTTTTTATGGAAAACTCCCACCACGCGGTAAAGCCTTGGTCAATACCTTAGGAAGTTTATTTTTTTTACTGCCGCTGGCCAGTATTTTGCTTTATTTTAGCTTACCTTATGCAAGCAATTCCTGGAATTTTTGGGAAGGATCCCAGGAAAGCGGTGGTTTTCCTTGGGTATTTTTAAGCAAAAGTCTGATACCGCTGCTGGCTTTTTTATTGTTATACCAAGGTCTTGTACAAGGCTTGCGTGATCTGCTGTTTTTTATCAATCCACGCTGGTTTGCAGAAGAAACTTTTTATACTGAAAATCAAGTTCAGTCTTAACTTTATTTTTTATTTATCAAAAATATAACTAGAAAAATCTCTAAACATTTTATAAAAAAATTATCATGACCGACTGGCTTGTTATCGTTTTTTTTCTCTGGATCATGCTGTTATTGTTAAGCGGTTATCCAGTGGCTTTGGTGTTAGGCGGTGGCTCTTTACTTTTTGCGCTCGCCTTAAGCGTTTTTGATCTCTTTTCCTTCCATGATTTATCTGCCATACCCAATCGCATTTTTGGCATTATGAACAATGGCTTGCTCATTGCCGTACCCTTATTTGTCTTAATGGGGGTGACTTTAGAACGTGGTCGCATTGCCGAAAATTTATTGACCAATCTTGCTGCACTTTTTGGCCAAAAACCAGGCGGCTTGGCCTTTACCGTGGTGCTGGTCGGCGTGTTATTGGCGGCCAGCACCGGCATTGTCGGTGCAACCGTTGTTACCATGGGACTTTTAGCCTTGCCGGTGATGTTAAAAAATGGCTATGCACCGGCTTTAGCCTGCGGGACCATCTGCGCGGCGGGTACTTTGGGACAGATTATTCCGCCATCCATTATTTTGGTGATTTTGGGCGAAGTATTATCCAATGCTTACCAGGAAGCACAATTAGCGCAAGGTAATTTTGCGCCAAAAACCATTTCTGTCAATGACTTATTTGCAGGAGCTTTATTACCTGGTGTGCTTTTGGTGAGCTTGTATTTGCTTTACCTTTTTTGGCGCAGTCGCTTCACTCCAGAAGCGCTACCGCCGGCGCAATTCGCCGAACGCACCAATTGGCTGGCGCTTACTTTAGCGATCTTGCCACCGTTGTTTTTGATTTTCTTAGTGCTTGGCGCGATTTTAAGCGGCATTGCCACCGCCAGCGAAGCCTCCGGCTTGGGTGCGGCTGGCGCTTTATTTTTGATGTTCCTCTATGGCCGACTGAATTTTTCAACACTGTATTTGATTTTGCGCGACACCTTAAAAGTCAGCAGTATGATTTTTTTAATTTTCATCGGTGCCTCAATTTTTTCTTTGGTTTTTCGAGATATTGGCGGCGACAATATTGTTCGCGCTTGGTTTGAAGCCTTACCTGGCGGCGAATGGTCGGCATTATTTTGGGTAATGGTTTTATTATTTCTGCTTGGCTTTTTTCTTGATTTTATTGAAATCACCTTGATCGCCGTGCCAATCGTCGCACCGATTTTATTTATGCTCGGTGTTGACCCGATTTGGTTTGGCATCTTGGTGGCCTTAAACTTGCAGACTTCTTTTTTAACACCGCCTTTTGGCTTTGCTTTATTTTATCTGCGCGGGGTCATGCCTAAGCATTTGTCAACCTTGACTTTATATCAAGGCGTTTGGCCTTTTATTCTATTACAACTCGTGGCTTTAGGCTTGGTGATGGCCTTCCCCGCTTTGGCGACTTGGCTGCCAAAGCTTTTATATCCGCATTGACTTGTGTTGAATTTTTTACATTAACTTTTTGGTTTATATGAAAAACTTGACATGAGCGGCAAAAATGTCTAGCTTTGCCACTCTCCTATTACCCGTGGTTCATCGCTTGTCTTGGTTAATTATCCCATGAAAGAATTTGCTTCGGATGCACAGCGCGAAGGCATCTTGGATCCACGCGCACAATCTTTGTTAAAGACCTTGATTGATCTTTATTTGGCCGATGGCAAACCCGTAGGTTCGCGCACTTTATCGAAAATCAGCAGCTTAAATCTAAGTGCCGCCAGCATTCGCAATATCATGGCCGACTTAGAAGAACTATCGCTCTTGCAAGCGCCGCATCAATCGGCCGGACGCATTCCTACCGAACAGGGTTATCGGTTTTTTATTGATAAACTCTTGGAATTACGGCCATTATCGGCAGCCGCCTCGCGGCGCATTCAAAAAGCGATGGCTGAAGAAAATCTGCGACACATCAGTAAAAAACTAGCAGAAATTTTGGCGAAATACAGCCACTTAGTTGCTTTAGTGTCATTACCAAGACCCACCCCGCAGTTAAAAGAACTCGGCTTTTATCGTTTAAGCGATGGTCGCATGTTATTGTTTTTACACTACAAAGATGGCGTAATTGAACACAGGCTGATGTCCTGCGTGGTCAGCGCCAAGGCCGAAAGCCACTGGCAACAACTGGCGGAATTGCTCAATGCCGAACTGCCGACCTTAAATTTTAGCGAGATTCCCGAAGAAATTTCCAAGGTAATGCAGACCTTGCATCTGGATGCCGATTGTTTAAGCGAGGTTTTTGCACAAGCGGCACAACAACTGGCACAACCCCGACCGGCAGATATGACACTTATCATGGCTGGACAAAACCATGTCGTTGATTTTTTTAGTGAACAGTCGGAAAGCGGCAAGGCCAATTTGCAGCGGCTCAAAGAATTATTAGAATTGCTTGAAGCACGACAAGAAATTTTAACGTTTTTAGATCAATCATTTAGCACACCAGTCTGGACGCTACCCTGGCAAGTGCGTTTAGGCCATGAACATAATTTTGCGCCGCTTCAGGATTGCAGTTTGATTGCCGCCCCGTATTTGCATCGGCAAAGCATTGGTTTATTAGCTATTTTAGGACCGATGCGTATGCCTTATGACCGCCTCATTCCCTTGTTACATGCCAGTGCCGAACGCTTAACCTTGGCCTTGAAAGCCGAAGATTTGCCTCTATACTAGGCAACACTTTTTATTGGCCATATAGAAAAATTCAGGAAAATCAAAATGGAAGAAGCAAAAAACTCGCAAGCCGCTCAAGAGTCTTCTGAAGTCGCAGCAACCCAAGCCTCAACCACCGACCTGCCAGCAACGGCGGAAGTCATCAGCGCCAGTCGAGAAAATACCGCGCCAGAAAACCGCATGAATAACAGCAATGCATCTGCTGCCGCTTCGCTTAATCCGCAACTATTGGAACAAGCGCTTAAAAGCCTTCAGGAACAAAATCTGCGTCTGCAAGCCGATGTGGATAATGTGCGCCGACAAAGCCGCCTGGAACTGCAAAAAACCCAAAAATTTGCCATCGAAGCCTTCGCCAAAGCGCTGTTACCAGTGGTGGATAGTTTGGAATTGGGTTTGCAGGCGATCAAAGACGACCGCCCGGAACTGGCTTCTTTTCAGGAAGGTAATCGTTTAACTTTGGAACTTTTTTATAAGACTTTCAAAGAATTTGCGATTGAAGCCATTGACCCCACAAACGAAAAATTTGACCCGCAATGGCATCAAGCCATCGCGCAAGACACCAGCGCCGCCGCCGACACCAACACCGTCGTCGCGGTGCTGCAAAAAGGTTTTCGTTTGCACGACCGGTTGCTGCGTCCGGCTTTGGTCAAAGTTCGCGTCTAAGTTTCTATTTTTTATATTTTTTATAGACTCTTTCGGTTTTTTCAAAGTTTTTTCAAAGTTTTTGAAAGACTTTTTCAAAAAAGTCCAAAAACGTTCTAATTTCTCGGTTCTTTCACGGTTTTTTTCACCAAGCCACACCCCATATCGCCGGCGTGGCTATTTTTTATTTCCAAAAGCAAGAGGTTTTATTATGGGAAAAATTATCGGTATTGACTTAGGCACCACCAATTCCTGCGTGGCAGTTATGGAAGGCGGTCAGCCTAAAGTCCTTGAAAACAGTGAAGGTCAACGCACCACACCATCCATTATCGCTTTTGCCAACGATGGCGAAATTTTGGTCGGTCAAGCCGCCAAACGCCAAGCCGTCACCAATCCAAAAAATACGCTCTACGCGGTCAAGCGTTTGATTGGTCGGCGTTTTGATGAAAAAGTCGTGCAAAAAGACATAGGCTTAATGCCCTATAAAATCATCAAAGCCAGCAACGGCGATGCCTGGGTCGAGGTCAATGGCAAACCGATGGCACCGCCAGAAATTTCGGCGCGGGTATTGATGAAAATGAAACAAACTGCCGAAGATTATCTCGGCGAACCCGTCACCGAAGCCGTCATCACCGTGCCGGCCTATTTCAACGACTCGCAACGCCAAGCCACCAAAGATGCTGGCCGTATCGCCGGTCTTGAAGTCAAGCGCATCATCAATGAACCAACAGCAGCGGCTTTGGCCTTTGGTATGGATAAAAAACAAGGCAATCGCAAAATCGCCGTTTATGACTTGGGTGGCGGCACTTTTGACGTTTCCATCATTGATATCATTGACGTGGACGGTGATCAGCAGTTTGAAGTGCTGTCCACCAACGGCGATACCTTTTTAGGCGGCGAAGACTTTGATAATCGCGTCATGGATTATTTAATCGAGGAATTTCGGAAAGATACCGGCATTGACTTAAAACGCGATCCTTTGGCCATGCAGCGCTTAAAAGAAGCGGCCGAAAAAGCCAAAATTGAACTCTCCTCGGCGCAACAAACCGATGTCAATCAACCCTATATCACCGCCGATCAAAGCGGGCCAAAGCATCTCAATGTCAAATTGACCCGTGCTAAATTGGAATCCTTGGTTGAGGAACTGGTACGCAAAACCGCCGAACCTTGCCGTATTGCTTTAAAAGACGCGAACTTAAGCGCTGCGCAAATTGACGATGTGATCTTAGTCGGCGGACAAACGCGGATGCCTTTGGTGCAACAAATGGTCAAGGAAATTTTTGGCAAAGAACCGCGTAAAGACGTGAATCCTGATGAAGCGGTGGCGATTGGCGCGGCCATTCAAGGCGGCGTTTTGGGCGGAGAGGTCAAAGATGTCTTGCTGTTGGATGTCACGCCCTTGTCTTTGGGTGTGGAAACCTTGGGCGGCATTATGACCAAATTGATTGAAAAAAATACGACGATTCCAACGCAAAAATCGCAAGTCTTTTCAACGGCTGAAGATAATCAAAGCGCAGTTACGATTCATGTTTTACAAGGCGAACGCGAACAAGCCGCCATGAATAAATCTTTAGGCCGCTTTGATTTAAGCGACATTAAAGCCGCCATGCGCGGAATACCGCAAATTGAAGTGACCTTTAGCATTGATTCCAATGGTATTTTGAATGTTGCTGCGAAAGACAAACAAACCGGCAAATCACAATCCATCGTCATTCGCGCCTCCTCCGGTTTAAGCGAAGAGGAAATCAACCGCATGGTGCAGGATGCCGAAGCTCATGCCGAAGAAGACCGTAAATTCAAAGAATTGGCTGAAACCCGCAATCAAGCCGATGCTTTGATTCACAGTGTTGAAAAAAATCTCCATGACTTAGGCGATAAAGTCCCCAGCGCCGATCAAGACGCGGCCAAAGCGGCGATTGCTGCACTGCAACAAGCGGCACGCGGCAACGACAAAGCGACGATGGACAGCGCCGCCGATGCTTTGGCACAAATTGCAGCAAAACTTTCGCAATATCAAGGTAATGCCAACGAAACGCCAGTTTCCGATGCTGCCGCTGGCGCAGCAGCGGCAAACGCTAACGATGACGTGGTGGATGCTGAATTTGAAGAAATTGACACCCGTAAAAAATCCTAATCCGCCAGTTTCGGCTTAACCCTCCGTTCTTTGTCTTGGTCACAAAGGACGGTTTTTTTATGGACATCCCCATGCCCAAGCGCGATTGTTATGAAATTCTTTGCGTTAGCCGCGATGCCGATAGCGAAAGCATCAAAACCAGTTATCGCCGCCTAACCATGAAATACCACCCGGATCGCAATCCTGATGATCCCAATGCCGAAGAAAAATTTCGTGAAATCAAAGAAGCCGCCGATATTTTGCTCGACGAACAAAAACGCCAAATCTACGACCGCTATGGTTATGCCGGTGTAGAAGGCCAAATGGGTGGCAGTAGCGCTGGTGCCAGTGCGACGGGTTTTTCAGATATTTTTGATATGTTTAATGATTTCTTTGGCGGCAGCCGATCAAGCGACGGCAGTCAACGCGGTGCCGACTTGCAATATCAACTCGATATCACCCTAGAACAAGCCGCCAAAGGCGCGACGGTCAGTTTACGCATTCCCGTGCAGGTGGAGTGCAACCATTGCGGCGGCAGCGGTGCGCGGCCAAGCAGCAAACCGCAAACCTGCCCGACCTGTAACGGTTACGGCGAAGTGCGGGTGCAGCGCGGCTTTCTGATGATGACGCAAACCTGTCCACGTTGCCATGGCCGCGGCGTGATTATCACCGACCCCTGTGCAAAATGTCATGGCAGTGGCAAAGTCACGGATTACAAAGAGTTAGAAGTCAAAATCCCCGCTGGTATTGACCACGGCGACCGCATTCGTTTAAGCGGCCAAGGCGAGGCCGGCAGTCGTGGTGCGCCTGCTGGTGATTTATATGTGCAAATTCGCCTGAAAGCGCATAGCATTTTTCAACGCCAAGGCCGTGATTTATATTGTGAAGTGCCGATGAGCATCGTCACCGCCGCCTTGGGTGGCCAAGTCCAAGTGCCCTGTTTAAGCGGCGAACATCAGGACTTGACCATTCCTGCCGGCACCCAGACGCATAAAGTCTTTAAGCTCGCCGGTCGCGGTTTGCCCGGCTTGCGCGGCGAGCCGACCGGCGACTTACTCTGTCGGGTAATTATCGAAACGCCGGTGCATTTAAACCGCGAACAAAAAGCTATTTTGGAACAACTGGGTGCGAGTTTTGGCGAAAAACATCAACCGCAACAGCATTCTTTTTTGGGGAGCGTCAAGCAATTTTTTGAAGGATTGACCAAATGAGCATTGCCCTCGCCCTGCACGGTGCCAATGGCCGCATGGGGAAAACACTTTTGCAAGCACTGGCCGCGCATCCACAATTGCAACTCACGACGGCCTTGGTCGCCGCCGATAGCCCCGACCTCGGCAAAAGCGTTGACCTGCTCCATGACGGCAGGCCACTTGAAGTACCGCTGACCACCCTGACTTCGGCAGCAGCCTTTGCGGTCATGATTGATTTCAGCCTGCCTGCCCCGTCGCTCGCCGCCCTGCGTTTTTGCCAAGAACAAGGCAGCGGCATAGTCATCGGCACTACCGGTTTTAGCGCCGCCGAAAAAGCTGAAATCAGCGCCGCTGCCCGCGAGATTCCGATAGTTTTTGCGCCAAATATGAGCATTGGTGTCAATGTCTTATTTTATTTGGTTGAGCAAGCCGCCAAACGCTTAGCCAACGTGGACATTGAAATTTTAGAAGCGCATCACCGCCACAAAGTGGATGCGCCATCAGGCACAGCTCTCAAACTCGGTGAAATCATCGCCGAAGCCTTGGCGAAACCTTTGGCGGAACACGCGATTTATGGTCGGCAAGGCCATACCGGTGCGCGTCCTGAAGGTCAAATTGCTTTTTCCACCTTACGCGGCGGCGATATTGTCGGGGAGCATACGGTGTTTTTTATCGGCGAGGGCGAACGCCTGGAACTCACCCATAAAGCCAGCAGCCGCTTAACTTTTGCGCACGGTGCCTTGCAAGCGGCGACCTGGCTTCACAGTCAACCCCCCGGGCTTTATGCCATGCCAGATGTTTTGGGTCTTGCGAGCCAAGAAAAATAAGCAAAAGCCCTTGTCTCAGCAAAATTTTTATTGCGCCGCGAGATCCATTTTTTCAAGGCGTGGCGTGGCGAGTTGTAGCCAAACGGCCAAAAACTGTTGCAATTCCGCTAAGCCCTGGCCGCTAGTGGCCGAAAACAACTGACCACCGACGAGGCTTTCATAGTCAGACTGCGCTTGCAAAAACTGCTCCCAAGCGGTTTTTTGTTGACTTTTCGAGAGTTTGTCGGCTTTGGTTAAGAGCGCATACACCGGCACTTGGGTTTGCGCACACCAGTCAAGCATCTGGATGTCGTTGGGCTGCAAAAAATGGCGCACATCCATCACCAACACCAAACCTTGCAAGGCCTGACGTTTTGCCAGAAAAGCCGGCAGCACTTTTTGCCAATGCTGGAGAAACTTTTGTGGCACTTTGGCAAAGCCGTAACCAGGTAAATCCACCAATTTTGCCTCCGGCTGCCCCAAAGCAAAAAAATTGATAAGCTGGGTGCGCCCAGGGGTTTTACTGACTTTGCAAAGATTTTTTTTCTGGGTTAAAGCGTTAATAGTGCTGGATTTTCCGGCATTGGAGCGACCAATAAAGGCCACTTCCCGACCAAAATCTTCGGGTAAATCTTTTAGGTGAAAAGCGCTTTGTAAAAAATGCGCTGACAAAAACAATTCTTTCATAGGCTCCTGATTGAAGAAAAAGTCAAAATTATGCTATACAGCAGCGGTCAAATTTTAGCGATAAATCAACCAATTTTTTGTTTTATAGGAATTTTTTATGCGTAAAATGCTAATTTTCTCAATTTTTGCTTTGGTCAGCGGTGTTACGGTTGCCGCACCTGGAAATCTGCCAGCAGAACAAGCCATTACCGGCGATGCCGCTGCTGGCAAAGTCAAATCTTTGGTCTGTAGCGCCTGTCATGGTGCCGATGGCAATAGCAAGATTCCCGCCTATCCGTCCCTCGCGGGTCAACACGCCAGTTACACCTATAAGCAACTGATGCAATTCAAAAATGGCGAGCGTCCCAATGCCATCATGAAAGGCTTTGCCACCGCTTTAACCGAGCAAGACATGAAAAACTTGGCCGCTTTTTATGAAAGCCAAGTACCGGTTTATACCCGTACCACCGACCCCAATATGGTGGCTTTGGGTGAAAAACTGTATCGGCATGGCAACCAAAGTCTGGGCGTACCGGCCTGTATGTCCTGCCATGGTCCCGATGGTGCTGGCAACCCTGAAGCCAAATTCCCGAAATTACGCGGCCAATATGCCGAATATACGTTAAGTCAATTGCGGAACTTTCATGCCCAAGAGCGTTATAACGACAATGGTCGGATGATGCGCGGCGTGGCTATTCGTTTGACCGCCCAAGAAATGGATGCTTTGGCGCAATATATTCAAGGCTTGCGGTAAGCAAATAGCCAGTAGGCAGGCGGGTGTGCAAGCTCCTGCCTAGCCAACTGATTGATAAAAATAATGAAAGTTTTTGCCTAGAATGCAGAAAAGAATGAACTTCTCAAAGCAGAACGCGGCATTTCCTTTGAAGCCATCGTCTGGAATATCCAGCTTGGCAACGAAGTAGCTATTTTTGAACATCCCAATCAACTACGTTATCCAGGCCAAAAGATCGCGGTGGTCATGGTCGAGAACTGCGCTTACCTGGTTCCCTTCATTGAAAATGAAACAGAAATTTTCTTAAAAACGATTATCCCCAGTCGTAAAGCGACAAAACACTATCTTGGTGATAGCCATGCCTAATTTTGATGCTGAAGAAAAAGAAATTCTCGAAGCCTTCGCACATGGTCGTTTGCAACCTGTCAGCGACCTGCCCGAAAAACTTTTGCATCATCAAAAAATTGCCGAAGCAACGCTGACAGAAGCGCGGGCGATCAACATTATCCTTTCTGGCCAAGACCTTAAAGCATTAGAAATCCGTGCCTTACAAGAAGGCATCTCAATGCAAGCCTTGCTTTCTCGTCTGCTGCATCAGTATCTGGATGACTCGGGCAAAGCCAAAGCCTAGTGTCTGAGGACACCAGCAACTGCTTGATCAATCAGAGATATTAGCGTTTTCTCTTTATGTTTGCTTTTTGATTTTATTCCAGGAGGAATCATGCGTTTCATTGTTATTCTTTTGTTATTGTTGTTTTTTTTACCAACGCTGGCCGATGAAGAAGGCTTTATCGCCGGTATTCACTACGAAGAAATTGCCAAACCTCTGCCAAAACTTGGCGACAAGGACATTGAAATCCTTGAACTTTTTTGGTACACCTGTCCACACTGTTATCAATTTGAATTAGCAGCAAAAAACTGGAAAACCACCCTGCCGACCAACGTTGAAATTCGCGCCTATCCGGCTTATAACCCGCGCATTGAACCGCTTTTACGCGCTTTTTTTGTTGCACAATTGGCGGGTTTACATGAAAAAACCCATCTGGCCTTATTTCAAGCCATTCATGAACAAAGAAAAAATCTCAATAACCGCGCTGCCTTGGCCAATTTTTTTGAAACCTACGGTTTAAGCCAAGCCGACTTTGATAAACTCTATGATTCTTTTGCAGTTTCCACAGAATTGCGCCGCAGTATGCGTATCACCAGAGACAGCGCCTTGACCGGCGTACCCAGCATTGTGGTGGCGGGGAAATACCTGGTCAGCACCGGCTCGGCGCTTTCGACTTATGGTGAAATGTTTGACGTGATTGAATTTTTAATAGCAAAAAGCCAAAGCACTGCACCTACACCATAACTTTTTTTCACGCGCACTTTTCCTGCATTTTTCTCCATTTTTCTCAATGGCGGCAGCATCCCGCTGCCGTTACCTAGCTGCATCCGCCTGCTTGGTTATACTGCCGCACTTTTTTTCACTTTCCTTACCTTTAATCACTGAGAAAACTTATGGCAAAGATTGCCGCTGCGCTATCGCTCGTCCGCGCTTTGGAGGCGGAAGGCGTGGAAATTATTTTTGGCGTACCGGGCGAAGAAAACTTGGCTTTTCTCGAAGCCTTAACGCATAGCTCCATCCGTTTTATCACCACGCGCAGCGAACAGGGCGCGGCGTTTATGGCCGATGTCTATGGCCGATTAAGCGGTCGCGCTGGCGTGTGTTTGGCGACCTTAGGCCCAGGCGCGACCAACCTCATCACCGGCGTGGCCGATGCCAATTTAGACCATGCGCCGTTGGTGGCGATTGCCGGTCAAGCCGCCACCACCCGCCTGCACAAAGAATCACATCAAGTTTTAGATTTACAAGCACTTTTTCGACCGATTACCAAATACAGCGCACAGATTTTAGAACCCGAAATCATCCCAGAAGTGGTGCGTAAAGCCTTTAAGCAGGCCGAAAGTGCCAAGCCTGGCGCAGTATTTTTGGAATTACCGGAAAATATCGCTGAGGCGCATCTGGATGCCGCCGCCGCGCAACCGTTGGCGCGGGGTCACAATGAACGGGTTAGCCCGGATTTATGGCTATTACAACAAGTTGCCGATACCATCAACGCCGCACAACAGCCGCTGGTGTTGGCCGGCAACGGCGTGATTCGCAGTCAGGCCAGTGCCGCGCTCACCGCTTTTGCCAAAGCCACCAATATCGCCGTTGCCAACACTTTTATGGCCAAGGGCGTGATTCCCTTCAAACAGGCGCAAGCCTTGGGTAGCGTCGGCTTACAGGCCAAAGATTATGTCAATGTCGGTTTGGATAAAGCCGATGTAGTGATTTGCTTAGGCTATGATTTAGTGGAATATCATCCGCATCTCTGGCATCCGCGACGGGAAAAAACCTTGATTCATATTGACAATAATCGCGCCGAAATTGACGCACATTATTTGCCACAATGGTCACTTCTGGGCGATTTGACGGTGATTTTAGAAAAATTAAGCGAAAAAATTGCGCCACGGCAGGACTTGCCGACGCAAGCGCTGCGCCAAGCCTTGATTGACGACATGAAACAACATGCCAATGACGGCGATTTTCCGCTGAAACCCCAGAAAATTCTCTGGGATTTACGCACCGTGCTGCCGCTGGACGGTTTGCTGTTAAGCGATGTCGGTGCGCATAAACTCTGGATTGCGCGGATGTGGCGCTGTGAACAACCCAATACTTGCTTGATTTCCAATGGCTTTGCCAGCATGGGCATTGCCATGCCGGGCGCTATTGCCGCCAAGTTGCTGTATCCCGAGCGGCCGGTGGTGGTCATCTGTGGCGACGGTGGTTTTCTGATGAATCTTGGCGAGTTAGAAACGGCGCAGCGTTTGGCTTTGGCTTTGGTCATCTTGGTGTGGCGCGACGATGGCTATGGCTTGATTCGCTGGAAACAGGAAAAACGCTTTGGTACCAGTCATTATTGTGCTTTTGGCAATCCCGATGTGGTCACACTAGCCGAAGCCTTTGGCGCTAAAGGCTTTCGGGTCAAAAAAGGTGATGATTTACAAAGTATTTTAAGCGCTGCGCTGGCGCATCCAGGTGTCGCCATTATTGATTGTCCGGTGGATTATTCCGAAAATCTGCGCTTAACCCAAAAACTCGGCGAGCTGATTGCCAGTTAATTTTTTAATAACTTTATCAATAACTTTTTATAAATTTGTTAGGAGCATCTATGGAATTTGACACCAAAGCCATTCGCATTGGCCATCAACGTACCAATGAAGGCGAACACAGCGAGGCGATTTTTGCCACTTCCAGTTACGTTTTTGCCAGCGCCGCTGAAGCGGCAGCACGTTTTGCCGAAGGTCGCGGCAATATCTACTCGCGTTTTACCAATCCCACCGTCCGCGCTTTTGAGGAACGCTTGGCGGCCTTGGAAGGCGGTGCGCGGTGTGTGGCGACGAGTTCCGGCATGGCAGCGATTTTGGCCACCGGTTTGGCACTTTTGAAACAAGGCGATCACATCCTGGTTTCGCAAAGCATTTTTGGTGCCAGCGTGACACTTTTTGATCAATATTTTCAAAATCTTGGCATTCAAGTGACTTTTGTACCTTTAACCGATGTCCAGGCCTGGGAAAGCGCCATTCAAGCCAATACCAAAATGTTTTATCTGGAAACCCCGTCTAATCCCTTGGCAGAAATCGGCGATATTCAAGCCTTGGCAGCCTTGACGCGAGGTATTGGTGCCTATTTGGTGGTGGATAATTGTTTTTGCACGCCAGCGCTGCAACAACCGCTGGCTTTAGGTGCTGATATCGTTATTCATTCGGCCTCGAAGTATCTGGATGGCCAAGGACGGGTAATTGGCGGCGCGGTGGTCGGTAAAGCCGAACCTTTAGAGGCGGTTTATCGTTTTTTACGCACTGCCGGCACGACCTTAAGTCCTTTTCATGCTTGGATTTTTTTGAAAGGTTTAGAAACTTTGTCGCTACGGATGCAAGCGCATAGCGCCGCCGCTTTGACGCTTGCCACTTGGCTCGAACAACAACCTGGCGTGGCAAAAGTGTTTTATCCCTTTTTGGCCAGCCATCGGCAACAGTCGTTGGCCAAAGCGCAGCAAAGTGCCGGTGGCGGTATTGTCAGTTTTGTTGTCGCCGGTGGCCAGGAGCGTGCTTGGCAAGTCATTGATAATTGTCAAATTTTTTCCATTACTGCTAACTTGGGTGACACCAAAAGCACCATCACCCATCCCTACACCACCACCCATGCCCGGGTCAGCGTCGAGAAAAAAGCTGCTGCTGGTATTGTGCCAGGGTTAATTCGTTTAAGTGTTGGGTTGGAAAATGTGCTTGATTTACAAGATGATTTAAGCCGTGGTCTGACTTCGGCAGCCTAGGTGCATTGGCATGCCTTTGCTTTAACACATTCCAATCCACTTATTGATAAAAGCATTTGACTTTTCAGGAAAAATTTAGTTAGATTTTGACGTTATTTTTTTATCTTTGAGGAATCGGCGTTATGGCTTCGGAAAATACCCAAAATCAAAAAGCAGTGGTGATGAAAAGCACCTCGTTAAGCATTTCGGCGATCTTGTTTTTATTATTTAGCAGCGCTTTTATTTTACTGCTTACTGCGATTAGTCTCTTGTATTTCCTAAATATTCCCAGCCTATTTGAAAAGCAGTTATCAGAAAAAGCCGAAGGTTTAGCCATCACCATGGGCAGTGCCTCGCGTGAGAGCATTTTGACGCGCAACTACTTGTCTTTAAACAAGCTATTTGATGAAAACTTAGAAATTCCTGGGGTGGCTTTTTTGGCCGTCACTAATGCGCGGGGCATCCCCATTGCCGGACGCTTTAACAATATTGACCGCTTTGAAGCGGCTTTTGCCCTAGATGTACAATCACGCGGTTTTCCCAAAGAAATCACCGATCAACTGCGGCCTGCCGAAGGCGAAACGCGGGTTTCTGGGCATTTCAATATTGGTGGTGAAAACCTATTTATCGCGGCGCAAAGCATTAAAGATAGCAATGACAGTGTGATGTATGTGAGCTTATTTACCGCGGCCATTGGCGAAAGTTTAGGGCGGGTGCAATGGGGCTTTGCTTTAACTTTCGTGCTGTTGGCGCTTATTATCGGCGGCATGGTGGCCTGGCTGTCGCGCAGCTTGGCTAAACCCTTGGCTGAACTCACCGATTTGGCCTTGCGTGTCTCGCGGGGCAATCTGAAAAGTGCCGAAACCATTCATGGTCCAAAGGAAATTGAGGAGCTTTATGCCGCCTTTCGGCGTTTGCAAACAGCGGTCGCCTATGCCTTAACGCAGATGAAAAAATAGCGATGAAATTATTAGCGCGCTTGGTCATATTTCTGGTCATTTTTTGCGCAAGTCTGGCTTTGTCTGGCGCGGTTCTTGCACAGGATAAAAGCTATACCATCTCAATGCTGCCGGTCAGCTCAACTTCGACCATGCAGGCTTTTTTGCGCGACCTGGGCAATTATCTCGGGGATTATCTGGGTCAAAATATTAAAATTAAGCCATTGATTGCCAAAGACTTTGACAGCTATCTTTCGATGGTGCGGCAAGGTCAGGTGGATTTGGCCTTTAGCAATCCCTATTTTTACTTGCAATTTGAAAATTTACATCAGGCCTTGGCAGTAGCGGATCGTGGCGAAGGACCACGGATGCAAGGCTTGGTGGTGGTGCGTCGAGATAGCCCGTTGCAAACTCTTTTGGATTTGCAAAACAAAAACATCAGCGCCATCCATCCTGAATCGCTCGGCGGTTACATCGCGCCTTTGACTTTGTTGCTGGAGAGAAACATCCAAGTGGAGCGCGTGGACTTTGTTGCCGATAATCGCCATGAAAATGTTTTATTTTCAGTATATTATGGTGACAGTGATGCCGGTTTTGTGGTCAGTTTTTCCCTGGATAGCGCCAATCAATATCTCCCCCCCAATAGTTTACGGGTATTGGCCAAAAGTGACTTTGTACCCAACTGGATTTTTTCCGCCAGCAGTCAGGTGCCGGATAGGGAAAAAATGCTGCTACGGCAAGCCTTATTGGTTATTTCAGCAGATCATCCAGCCATGGTCGAAGGGAAATTAAAAAGTTTTACGGCAGTCAATCGCTTAGAATTGGACAATTTACGGCGCTTGAAAGCGAGCTATGAGCGTTTACGCTAACCTAGAGATTTTTTGAATATTTTTTAAGGAAAAACCATGCGTATCTGGCTTTTTTTAGGACTCTGTTGGCTTACCCCTTTGGCCTTTGCCGAAGCCTTGACCTTGGCGCATCTGCCACGTTTTTTGCCCGAAGAACAAAGCCGACGGATGCAGCCTTTGGTGGATTTTTTACGACAAGAAACCGCGCTTGATATTGTTTTGGATACCGGCTCAAAAAACTTCGTCAATTACCGCGACCGGGTGTTAGCGGGTGAAATTGCCATTGCTTTTCAAAATTATCCGCTCTATGCCGACAATCACACAGCGCAAGCGTTATTATTGGAAACGCAAGAGGCAGGCGATCAATTTGCCGGCATTATTATCACCAATAATCTTTCAAATTTTAAAACCTTAGAGGAAGTAAAAGGCGAACTTATTCTCTTTACCGGTCGCTATGGCGTCGGCGCTTTTACCTCACCTTTGGCAGCGTTACAGGCGGTAGGTATCGGTCAAGACGCGGTGCGCTTGCAAAGTGTTGCCGGCAATGCCAATGAAAATGTTGTGATCGGGGTCAGCGTTGGCGATGCCAATGTTGGTTTTGTGCGGGATCGGGCTGTCCTTGCGGTTTGCCAGCGTTATATTCAGCCCGATAGCGTGCGGGTATTGGCCGAAGGCGTCACCATGCCCTCGCCTTTGCTGATTTCTGTCAGCAAAACCTTGCCTGATACAGTACAAGCTAAGATAAAACAAGGCTTTCTGGCGGCCAACAACCAACCGGAACTGCTTAAAATTCTCGGCATTCGTGGCTTTGCCGAGTTGGGCGAGACAGCCGCGTATTGGTCAAAGACCCTCGATTTTCCTTTGCCGTAAAGTATCCAGTTTAACTTTTGTTAATATGTTAAAAAACAAAAGATTTTGACGCGAAATAACTTCTGCTTGATACTGTCTGACAGCTTTAAGGAGTCAATTTTTTTTTAAGGAGAAGTTTATGGCGATAGCTGAACCAGAAATGGTCGCCCTGCTACCAAAACTATTTGTTTTAGTTGGACAAAAACGCAGTGGCATTTTGTATATTCGCACCGACAAAAATGAGTCAGCACGCATTGCCTTAGACAAAGGCAAAATTGTCTATTGTTGCTTTCGACATTGGCAGGGGTATGAGTCTTTGGAACTTTTGAAAAGGGTCAAACAATGCAGCCTGCGTTTTAGCGAAGAAACCTTGCCGGATCTTTCGGACAAAAAAGATCAACTGCCGCCTAGTGAAGAGGTGCTAAAACTTCTGACCGGCGAAGCAGCTTTGGCCATCAGCAGCGAAGTGGAAGAGTATCTCATGCCTTTCAAAGAAAAACTTTTGGATATCATGGGACCGATGGCCGAACGCCTCTGGGAACAGCACCAAGCCGAACTGGCAGCGATCAGCAATCAAGCGCAGCTAAAGTCTATGCTTTGGCATATTGCGCGGGAAATTCCCTTTGCTGAAGAACGCGAAAATTTCATGAATTTAATTGAACAAAGATTCGGATGACTGCCGCACTGCTGGCGCTTTATGTCGCCGATCAGCCTTTGGAAAAATGCCGCGTCCTGGGTGAAAGTACCTTCGACGCGGCCAAGCACCAAGCCAGCGCTCTGGGTGCAACCCTGCCCACGCCTGGTTTCCCACCCTTAGATTTTTGTGATCCCAAACAGTTACCCAAACGCAAACTGACCACCCAAGCCGGCAAAATCGCTTTCTATCATGCCTTAGCGCATATTGAATTTACTGCCGTGAATTTGGCTTTAGATGCCATTTTGCGTTTTCCGGGCTTACCGGTGGCTTTTTATCAAGATTGGTGGCAAGTGGCGCGGGAAGAAGCCGAACATTTTTTATTACTTACCAACTATCTTCATGATTTAGATAGTTATTATGGCGCATTACCCGTTCATGCCGGACTTTGGGACATGGCCGAGCGCACCCAACACGACCCCTTACTGCGCCTGGCCTTGGTGCCCCGGGTCTTGGAAGCACGGGGTCTGGATGTCACGCCAGGGCTGATTGCACGTCTCAAGACCAGCAACGACGTGCGTGGCGTGCGCATCTTGCAAAAAATTTATCAAGAAGAAATCGGCCATGTCGCTATCGGTTCGCGCTGGTTTTATTACCTTTGCCAAAAGCAACAGCTTGATCCCGAAAGCTATTTTATTGAAAGCATTGCTAACCATTTACCGGCAATGAAACAAGGCCCGTTTAATTATCCGGGACGCGCTGCCGCCGGTTTTAGCGCCGCTGAATTACAGGGACTCATCGAGCGCAATCTGGCACAAGCGTAGCTGTCCGTGCTCATTGATTTCGGCAAAGACTGCCGTTTCCCGCCAATCACTCAACACCGCCCGAAAACCGCTAAAACCATGTACCTCTGGCTGAAAAAAATGCCAGGCCGGGCTGTGAATATGGCCATGGATCATCTGCTGACAGTGAAATTTTTTTAACAAGACAGAGGCATAAGTGTGATCCACCGGTGCATAGGGAAAAGGCACCTGCTGTTGCCGCCGTTGACTGGCCTGACGTAATTTTTCCCCCAGTTGTTGCCGGTAGGCCAAGGGCAGCCGCCGCCAGAGCCACTGCAACCACCGCCAACTGGTAATCTTACGAAAACGCTGATGTTTTTGATCTTGCCGACAAAGACTATCGCCATGCAGCAATAAAAATTGCTGTTCGGCCACGGTCAAAAGTACCGGTTCGGCCAACAAGGTCGCGCCAATATGCGCGGCAAAACGCTTGCCGACCAAAAAATCGCGATTGCCAACGACAAAATAAACCGGACAAGCTAATTTTTTAGTTTCCTTGAGAATTTCCCGCAGCGGATGCGTTGCTAAGGCATCATCACCGATCCAAAACTCGACAAAATCCCCTAAAATATACAAAGCCTGCATCGTCTCGCCGTAACGCGCCAAAAACTTTTGCCACAACTGCGTCGCCACCTCATCTGGTGTCGCCAAATGCAGATCTGAAACCAAAAAAATTGCCATAATTTGTCTCCCTCCTCGCAAAATACCCAGCGGCGCTTACATAGACTTTTTGGCCAAGCTCGGCAACAATAATTGTCTTTTCGCCACTTGGCAGAGCCATATTCCACAACTTCCCTTAAAAATCTCTTTTATTATCAAAAAATTAACAACAAGTTATTAAAAATATGATCAAAACCCGTTTTGCGCCGAGTCCCACCGGTTTGCTGCATATTGGCAATGTCCGCACGGCTTTATTTAATTTTCTCTATGCTCAACAACAACAAGGCGAATTTTTACTACGCATTGAAGATACCGATGCTGAACGCAGCCAAAGTGCTTTTGTCACGGCTTTAATCGAAGATTTACAATGGCTTGGCCTGCATTGGCAAGCAGGTCCTTTTTATCAATCGCAACGGCAGGGGCTTTATGACGACTATTATCAAAAATTGCTTGCCAAAGATTTGGCCTACCCCTGTTATTGCAGCGAAACCGAACTTAAATTAAGTCGGCAAGCCCAGGTCAATGCTGGTCTGCCACCGCGCTACGCCGGCACTTGCGCGCATTTAACAGCCGAACAACGCCAAGCACGGGAAGCTGCCGGTAGAGTGCCCAGTTTGCGTTTTCGGGTGCCGAAAAATTTTTTATTAACGCTTGAGGATGGTGTCAAAGGCAGCCTGCGTTACCAAAGCGACGACATTGGCGATTTTATTATTCGCCGTAGCGACGGCAGTCCGGCCTTTTTCTTTTGCAACGCCATTGACGATGCCGTGATGGGGGTAAGCGACGTCTTTCGCGGTGAAGATCATCTCACCAATACTCCGAGACAAGTTTTTATTTTACAGGCACTTGAATTGCCAATTCCCCGCTATCACCACATTAGTTTAATCGTCGCCGCCAACGGTGCGCCGTTGTCGAAACGCCTCGGCGCACAAAGCATCCAGGAGTTGCGGGAAAGTGGTTATTTGCCAGTGGCTGTCAATAACTATTTGGCGCGTTTAGGCCATTCCTACAGCGAAGACGGCCTGTTATCGCCAGAAAATTTAGCGCAACAGTTTAATCACGCCCGCTTAGGCAGCGCCGCGGCGCGGCATAACTTAGATCAACTACTGCATTATCAAAAACTTGCTATTTTAGCGCTTACCGACAGCGAACGCGAAACCTGGCTTTCCGGTGTCAAAAGCGCCGTTCCTGAAGCGCAATGGGCGGATTTTATTCACGCTATCAAAGACAACATCACCTTGCCTGCCGAGGCGAAAGCTTTTGCCGAGATGCTTTTTCATAACAACTGGTCTTTCAAGGCAGAGGCATACGCGACAATCCAGGCGGCAGGCGCAGACTTTTTTGTCAAGGCGCAACAGCATCTGAATGCCACTTGTGACTTCAAAGTCTTAGCTGAAAAAGTTAAACAAGACACCGGTGCTAAAGGCAAAGCCTTGTTTATGCCGTTGCGGGTAGCTTTAACTGGCGAACAGCACGGCCCGGAATTGCCCTTGCTTTTGCCCTTGATCGGCGAAGATCGCGCCCGCGCCCGTTTGCAACTGGCCGAAGCGCTGGCGCGTGAACCTATAGTAAAGGATTAAAATGTTAAAATTATACAACAGCTTAACTAAAAAAGAAGAAATTTTCACGCCGATAAACCCAGGCCAAGTCCGCCTCTATGTCTGTGGCATGACCGTCTATGACCTCTGCCACTTAGGCCACGCCCGCGTCATGGTGGTTTTCGACACCTTGGTGCGCTACCTGCGCCAACAGGGTTATCAGGTCACTTACGTCCGCAACATCACCGACATTGACGACAAAATCATCGCTCGCGCTCAAGACAGAGGCATAACTATTGAAACTTTAACCGCGGAATACATTGCCAAAATGCAGGAAGACGAAGCCGCACTCCAAGTGCTGCCACCGGATCACAGTCCCCGCGCCACCGCTTACATCGGCGCGATGCAGCAGATGATTCATTGCCTGGAAAACAAAGATTTAGCTTATGCTGCTGACAATGGCGACGTGTATTACGCCGTCGGCAAGTTTCCGTCCTACGGTGCCTTGTCTGGCAAAAGTTTGCAGGAATTGCAGGCCGGCCAGCGCGTGGAAGTGAACACCGCCAAACGCGATCCTTTGGATTTTGTGCTGTGGAAAAAAAGCAAAAGCGGCGAACCCGCCTGGGATTCACCGTGGGGACAAGGCCGGCCAGGTTGGCATATTGAATGCTCGGCGATGGCGCAAAGTCTCTTGGGTGCAGCGTTTGATATTCACGGCGGCGGTTTTGATCTGCAATTTCCCCATCATGAAAACGAAATCGCGCAAAGCCAAGGCTGCACTGGCCATCTGCCTGCCCGCTATTGGCTGCACAATGGCTTTGTGCGTGTCAATCAGGAAAAAATGTCCAAGTCCCTGGGTAATTTTTTTACCATCCGCGAAATTTTGCCGAAATTTTCTGGTGAGGTGCTTCGTTTCTTTATTTTGAATGCCCATTATCGCAGCGAACTCAACTACAGCGATGCTGAGTTACAGAGCAGCAAACAGGCTTTAGACCGACTTTACAATGCCTTACGCGAAGCCGATTTTTCACAACAGCCCGAAACAGAGCGTATCCCGCTGACAACCAGGCATCCCAATCCCCAAGTACAGGCGTTTTTTCAAGCCATGGATCACGACCTCAACACGCCGCAAGCCATCGCCGCTTTATTTGCGCTGGCAAGTGCTATCTATCAAAGTCCTGTTGAGAAAAAAGCCGAACTCGCCCGACTTTTACAGGGCTTAGGACAGATTTTGGGACTGTTGACGCAAAGCCCAGCCGCTTATTTTCAAGGGCTTAACAATGCCGAAGCTACCGACGGGTCACTCACTGCTGAAGCCATTGAAAATCTTTTGGCCGAACGGCAAGCGGCAAAAAAAACGCGGGACTTTGCCCGCGCCGATGCTATTCGTAATGAATTGAAAGAAAAAGGAATTATTATCGAGGATACGCCCCAGGGGAGTCGCTGGCAGCGGCTTTAAGGCCTTACCAGCAATTCGTTACTGAATCAGTTCCCGAAATGCCTTTTTGACCAGTATGCGTCAAGGTAAAGTTGGCACATTTGGTATCTTGAGTGGCTTGATTGCCTTGAGGCGTGGCGGTGAGGCCATAGGTGAAATTATTGGGGCGAGTGATGGTCAATTTATAGTGGCCGTTTTCGGTAACAGCATTGGTTAATAACGTCACGGAAAACTGATTGTTATTGGTAAAAAACCGCTGTTGCGCTGAGGCTTCGGCTAACAAAGCCGAGGTGGCTTCGCTACGGTTAGCGCGAATGACATACTGCGTATAACTGGGATAAGCAATCGCCGCCAAAATAGCGACAATCGCCACGACGATCATCAATTCAATCAAGGTAAAACCAGACAATTTAGACATAAAGCGCACTCCTTAAAAAATAAAAAAATCAGCGGATTTTTGAAAAAAAAGCAAAATTTGACAAGGCAACTATAACGTCACTGCGAAAAAAGGTGGCATTTTTCAGACAAAAGGTAGAAAGCAACGATGCAAAACTGGCAAAAAATCCAAAGCCTTTGCCACTGGCAAGGTCGTATTGTCCACGCTTTTAGCGACACTTGGCAGTGGGGGGATGAAATTTTAACTTTTGACCGGGTGACGCATCCGGGTGGCGTGGCGATTCTCGCGCTCAATGCACAAAGTCAAGTGGCGATGCTACGGCAATTTCGTCCCTGTGTTGCGCAATGGCTTTATGAACTGCCCGCCGGCAAACGCGAAGTCAACGAAGCGCCTCTGCTGACCGCGCAACGCGAACTCAAGGAAGAAATCGGCGCGACGGCCAAACAATGGCAACCCCTTGGCCGCGCCTATGCCTCGCCTGGGGTGTTTACCGAGGAAATTGTATTTTATCTCGCCTATGACTTAACTTTAGGCGATAACCAGTTAGAAAGTGGCGAATGTTTAAGCGTCGAATGGTGGAGTTATAGTGAATGTTTAGCAAAAGTACATTCAGGTGAACTCAAAGATGCCAAAACTCTTTCAGCCTTATTTTCTTTGCAAGTCATTGATTTGGAAATTGTTAAATTATTCCTCACTGGTAATTCTCTACAAGCGAAAGAAGTATGAATATTGATGCCAGTTTTTTCCCACCGTGGCTCTTAGGATTTAGCCTGCTGGCCATGCTGTTAGCACTTTTTTTCGCCGCGGCTAGTATCGCTTGGCGCAGCTTACTTATTGAAAAAATTACACTTAAACTTTTCGCTGTTGCTTTAGTCATGGCGATTATTTTTTGGAGTTTACGCGCCAGTCCGGCGAGTGGTTTTAGCGTACATCTGTTTGGTTTAGGTATTTTGACCTTGCTTTTTTCCTGGGGGTTAAGCCTGTGGTTATTTTTTTTCACCTATATCGCTTTAGCGCTACTTGGCTTGGAACAATGGCAAGCCTTACCTCTCTCCTGGCTTATCACCGTTTTTCTGCCTATCAGCTTGATTTATCTCGGCTATATTCTGACCTATCAGTTTCTCCCTGGACATTACTTTTTTTATCTTTTTATCGCCGGTTTTGCCAGCACCGCCATTGCAACCACTTTGATGTACTTGGTTTATTTTTTACTGGCTAGTCCCTTTACTGACGATAAAAATTTTGGTCAGGAATATCTGCTTTATTTACCGTTAATAAGTTTTCCTGAAGCCTTTGTTAATACGACCATTTTATTATTATTCATGCTCTTAAAACCCGAATGGCTAAAAACTTTTCATAACAGCAAATATCTACATGAGGGGGATTGAGATGCCCTCAACAATGCAGGCCAGGGTAGCCGCCAGCAAGGCGCACAGCACAGACGCAACAAGTCCAAACACTTGATGCACACCCTTTATTTTCAAGGCATTCCAATCCAACCAGGCACTTCGCCACAGGGCATTCCCATCGCTAAAGTTAAACGTTGACCATGCTGGTTAATTGCTGGCGCTTGTCCCGCTAACACTTGCCAAACTTCTTCAAAAAAAGGCCGAATATAACTCTCGCTTGGCCAAGTGTTTTCGTCCTGAAAATCGGCTTGCCAACCGAGAATATCGAGGTCTAACACCCGATCCTTGATTTTACGCTCGGGGTCATTGCGATCCCGTCCGGCTTTTAACTCTAAGACATTGAAAAAATTTTTAATTTCTTCAGACGTTTCGCTGGTGGCAAAAGCGCCGACGGCATTCCAAAACTGCTTTTGACTAGCCATTCCCACCGGCGTTGTTTCCACAATGCGGCTTAATAAAAGTTTTTGGTAACGCCTTACTAAAATTTCCAAAGCCCAAGCGAAATTTTCGGCAGGGTTAAGATTACTTCCAATAGAAAACAATAACATAAATTGACCTCATTTTTAATTTTAAGGGTATTGATAGGTGGCCACCGCACTTAAAAAGCTTAAAAAATAAGGATGCTGCTGATTTTCTTGCTTGACTATCGCATAAAGTGTTTGTGATAAACCTGCGCCCAAAGGCCGCATCGGTAAATCGGCTGCCAACTGCGAACCCAACCAAGCGGGAAGCACGGCAATACCACGCTGATAACGCACTAATTCTAATAAAACTTCTAAAGAAGTCACGGTTTTTTGCAAGGCATCCAGACCCGCAGGCCATAAAAATTGCCGATAGACATCGAGATTTTCTTTGGCCACCGGCAAGGTCAACAAGGTTTCCGTCGTTAAATCCGCCGCAGTGAGCGTTTTTTTGGCGGTCAAAGCATGTTCAGGTGCCAAAAAAACCAACAGCGGATAATGCTGAAGCGCTTTTACAAAAAAATGTTTACTTTCAGGTAAATCTGGCGCAATCAACACTTCACAACGGCCTTGTTGTAAAGCCAAAACCCCATCGCCAGGCGCTAAGGTTAAGACATCCACCTCGACTTCCGGTTGCGCGCTTAAAAATTGCCCCAAAACCGCGCTCAACCAGCGCGAACACGGGTAACACTCGACACCAAAACGCCAAAAACCACTGCGTCCCGCTGCCAAGGCCCGCAATTCCTGCTCGCCTTGCGCAAATAACGGCAAAATTTGCTTGGCTAAGGCCAACAAGCGCCTACCAGCCAAGGTTAAGGCCAATTTTCGACCTTGCTTTTCCCACAAAGCCACGCCAAAGGCTTGTTCTAATTGCCGAATGCGATGCGAAAGCGCCGATTGACTGAGAAAAAGTTGCTCGGCGGCCAAGGTTAAACTGCCAGTTTTGGCCAAGGTTGCCAAAATCAAAAGATGCACACGTTCTAATTGCAGCATTTTCCTGCCGTTATTGTTATTTTCATCTTCATTTGCTCAAGTTGCGACCGAACAAACGATGAGAAAAATTCATCTAAAAGCCAAAATAAATCGCTTTTTTAACATAATAAAGCCCCTTAGGCTACACCCTACTTTTCACTTCATGGACTCAACAAGATGCCGATTCAAAGCCATAACTTAGGTTTTCCGCGTATTGGTAAAAAGCGTGAATTAAAATTTGCTCTCGAAGCCTATTGGCGCGATGAAATCAGCGCGGCAGCTTTGGAAAAAGTCGGGGAAAATATCCGCGAAAACAATTATCAGGCGCAAAGCAGCTTGGATTATTTACCAAGCGGTGATTTTGCTTTTTATGACCCAGTGTTGACGTTAAGTTTTGCCTTGGGACATTTGCCGCCACGTCTAAAAACACCTGTCAATGAAAAAAATGAAAAAAGCGCTGAAACCGACTTAGATCGCCTATTTCGTTTGGCACGCGGCCGCTCTCGTCCTGGACAACCGGAAAGTTTTGCTGGGGAAATGACCAAATGGTTTAACACCAACTACCATTATATCGTGCCGGAGTTTTATCAAGACTCAACTTTTATTCCACAAAGTCAAGTGTATAGCAATCAAGTGCTGGAAGCGCGGCAATATAAAAATCAAGTCAAACCGATACTTTTAGGCCCTTTAAGTTATCTTTTTTTAGGAAAAGCCAAGGATAATCACGACAAACTGACGCATTTACCCGCATTATTGGCAGCTTATCGGGAATTATTGCAAGACTTGGTTCAAGCTGGCGCAGCATGGATTCAAATAGATGAACCTATTTTGGCGATGGCTTTAACTCCTGAATGGCAGATGGCTTTTCAAGTTGCGTATCAACGGCTTGCCGATGTCGGCGCAAAATTATTGTTGACCGTTTACTTTGGCCGCATTGAGGAAAATCGCCATTTTATCAAAAATCTTCCTGTAGCCGGTTTGCATCTGGATGCCTTAGCAGAAGGCGAAAATCTGAAGGCTTTATTAAAGCAACAACCTGTAGAACGCATTTTATCTTTAGGCGTGATTTCAGGCAGAAATATCTGGGCAACGGACATCCATAACACCTTGACTTGGCTTGAACCCTTGGCCGAACAGTATGGCGATAGGCTGTGGTTGGCGGCCAATAGTTCGCTGGCGCATGTGCCAGTGTCTCGGCAGTTGGAAAAAAATCTCGGTGAAAAGCAAGATTGGTTATGTTTTGCTGAAGAAAAAATCCAAGAGATTGAAATTATTAAACAAGGATTAAGCCAAGGACGTAAAAGCATTGCCGATGCCTTAGAAAAAAATCAAGCGGCCATCGCTGCACGGCAACAGGCGGTAAAAGTGTATCAGGAAGCCGATCTTGCCTTGTCGGAGACGCTTAGCAAACGTCAAGCCGACTTTGCCACACGCTACCAAGAACAGCAAAAATCTTTACAACTACCTGATTTTCCAACGACAACTATTGGTTCTTTTCCTCAAACCAAAGAAATTCGCCAAACGCGCCAAGCGCTGCGGCAAGGAAAAATTGATGTCAGCACTTACGAAGCTGCCATGCGGCAAGAAATCGCGAAGGTCATTGCCGAACAGGAAGCCTTGGGCTTAGATGTTTTAGTGCACGGAGAAGCAGAACGTAATGATATGGTTGAATATTTTGCCGAAAATTTGGATGGCTTTTTGCTGACACAACACGGCTGGGTGCAATCCTATGGCTCACGCTGTGTCAAGCCGCCAGTACTTTTTGGGGAAATCAAGCGCCCGCAGGCAATTACCCTAAGCTGGACGCAATATGCGCAAAGTCTTACCGAAAAACCGGTAAAAGGCATGTTGACCGGCCCCGTGACTATGCTCAATTGGTCATTTGTCCGCGACGATCAGCCACTGGCCGTAACTGCTTACCAAATGGCCTTGATTATTCGTCAGGAAATCCTCGACTTAGAGGCGGCAGGCATTAAAATTATCCAATTGGATGAACCGGCTTTGCGCGAAGGTTTGCCCTTGCGTCAAAGTGACTGGGAAAGCTATTTGAACTGGGCAGTTCGCGCTTTTCAGATTGCCGGCAATGGCTTAGGCAATCACAGCCAACTACACACCCACATGTGCTACTCAGAATTTTCCGATATTTTACCGGCGATTGCCGCTTTGGATGCCGATGTGATCACCATTGAAACCGCGCGTTCAGATATGGAACTTTTAGATAGTTTTGCGGAATTTAAGTATCCCAATGCCATCGGTCCAGGCGTTTATGATATTCATAGCCCCAACGTTCCCAAAACAGAAAATATGTTCAATTTAATGCAGAAAGCCTTACAACATTTACCCAAAGAACGCCTCTGGATGAATCCTGATTGCGGCTTAAAAACCCGCCAATGGCCAGAAGTCAAAGCCGCTTTAGCCAATATGGTTGCCGTAGCAAAAACTTTGCGGGAAACGACAAAGGTATAAGAAATCAATCGCCCCGGCTTTCTGCACCCTGAAATAAACGCTACTAAAAACTTCTCGCGACGCGGAAGCCTCTGAAATAATTATGATCATCAGGAGCATAGCGATAACGGGCGGCGGAGCGTAAGGCACCCGGATCATGACTCCAAGAACCGCCGCGCAGTGCGCGTTCACAAATATCGGTTTTTTCCGAACCTTTATTTTCACTGCCATCGTAATTCCGCGCATAGCAAGAAGCTGTCCATTCCCAGATATTGCCGTGTATCTGATAAAGCCCGAAAGGATTGGGAGCAAACTGATCCACAGGCACGGTTTGCTGACGATTTTGTCCTTGGCGACCGGTGAAAGGATCATGACCATTGTAATTGGCCTGCGTGGCGTTAATGCCTTCTCCCCACCAATAGGAGGTGACGGTTCCTGCCCGACAGGCGTATTCCCACTGCGCTTCGGTGGGTAAAAAATAGGCTTGGCCAGTCAATTTAGATAACCATTCACAATAGCTTAGTGCTTCATACCAATCCACATTGATCACCGGTCGGCTCCACGGCCAAAGCCTTGATCGTCGGGTTTTGGCTGTTTCATCACCTGAGCATAAAGGTCGTATTCGGTGAAACTAACGGCATAAATACCCAAGGCAAACGGTTTGGCGATGGTGACTTGATGTTGACGTTCATGGATTTGGCGGCCTGGTTCTTGATCCGGGCTGCCCATTTGAAAAATACCGGCAGGAATCACCGCCATCTTGGGACCTGATTGTCCATTCTTAAAAACATCTTGAAAAACCACATTGAGCTTAAAAAATTCGGCAGTTTTTCTTTGATGCGCTTGTACTTGCGCTATTGACCAACCATGGATATCCATAGGCGTTAAAGGCGAAAGCTGACTTTTTTGTGGTGGCGGCTGTTTGACCGACTGCACGCTTACAGAAACCCGCTGCGACTGCTGAGGTGGGTGTTGTTGCTGTTTGCTTATCTCTGATCTTCTTACATTTTCATCTGCTACCTGTGCTTTTTTCAAGGCTACTTGTTGTTTTTCCCATTCTGCTTGTTGGCGTTTGATGCGCAAAGACACTTGTAGGGCTTCTTCTTCATGCAGTCGGTGGCGCAGGGTTGGATCCATAAGATAACTATGAATGTCTTCTTGTGCTAAAGCAAAAGCCTGATTTTTCATGTGTTGTGCCGCCTTGGCCTTGGCTTGCTGCCAACTAAAGTCATCATTTTCTTTGGCGGCAGGACTGATAGATAATTGGCTTACAACTGGTTGCTCCGCTGTGGATGCGGGCTGGGACGTTTTATTTTCGCTGCTGGCCACAGAAACTGGCCGTTGAATAGAAGATAAGGCATTTAATAACTCGCCGGCATCGCTAAAACGCTCACCGCGATCTAATAAAGCGGTTTCAATAACATCAATATAATGAGCACGTTGTAATCCTTTTAAGGTTTTTTGCCAAGCTCTATCCATCTCACCGACTTTGCCGGTCAGCATTTGATAAAACATGACCCCTAAAGCATAAACATCATCATCAGCTTGTGCTTCTTTACCTAAACGATGTTCCCGCGACATATAGCTTGGCGTACCCGAAGCCAAGAGCGTGGATTGAAACATCGTGGTTTTTCCTTGCGTCTTATTAAATTCAATAGGTTTAGCAATCCAACCTAAACCAAAATCGGCAATTTTTGGTTGACCATAGGCGGTGAGTAAGATATTGGCCGGTTTTAAGTCACGGTGATATAAGCGTTTATTATGCACTTCGGCCATGGTTTTAACGATAGCGGCAAACAAAGTCATGGCTTCTTCTTCCGGCAAAGGACCGGCGTAGAGTTTTTACTCTAAGGTGCCGCCGGCGATAAATTCAAAAGCCAGCCAATACGGCTCAAACTCCAAATTAAAATCAAGAAGATCAGCAATATGGGGATGATCAGGAAAATTTTGGCGTAAAAATAATAATTTCTTGGATTCGCCTTTAAGTGCCAAGGCGGCGGTTTCTTCCAAACAATATTTTACTGCCACCAGTTTTTGTGCTTGATTTTCGGCTTTCCAAACCTCACCAAAGCCACCGGCAGCAATAAATTGTTTTAATTGAAAAACCTTTGTTGAAACGCCTGAAAAATCACGCTTTTCAACGTAAGCGCCAGCATAAAAACGTGGTCGGCGTTTCGGCAATAACGGCGCATAAATGGCCGCTGCTTCAGCCAAAGTGGCTTGGGGGCCAACTGTGGTTAATGCCTGACGTTTTTCCATAGACAAATGGCTTACTCCCTGCTGATGTTGGCGAATTAAGTCTGGCAAGGTGTGCATCAAGGCTCGCAAAACTGTACGCCTCTCCAAATCATTTTCGATATCAGGTACTTGTTTAAGAAGTGCGCTGATAATTTTTTCCATTTCTTCCACAGTGCATAATTCTGCTTGTTGCTGTTGTTGCAGTTGTTCCTGCGGGTTTTTCTTTTGTTGGGCTTGCAAAAAACGCTCAAAAGAAGCACCACCGACATAGTCTAATAGCGCACCTTCTTCCGGCATTTGCGGCAGACTTTGCAAAATTGAGGCTAATAAAAAACCACACTCGCGTAAAAAAATCGTTCCGGCTTGCTGCATCATAATGTTCATCCAAATAGAAAATAATATCGAGAGTATAAGACGGCGCTAGCGCAGATGCCAATCAAAAAATCACGCGAACTTCCTTGACTTCAGCAGCAAAATAATTAGTTCATCGTGATATGATCAAGCGTTTTTTAAGAAAAATCGTGAGCCAACCATGCCTTACTCAAATCCTCTTGATACCAAAGAACCAAAAGATGCCTTGGCAGAAATACCTGATTACTTAAGCAAAACCTATCATTGGGCTTATATCAATCCAAATAATATTCGCTACTTAGATCAAAACTGGGTCTATCAGCTTATTTTATTAGGCCAAGGCCAACGCTTACTACAAAGTTATTTAGAAGAGATACCGGCAGGAAGCAATATGCTACAAGTCGCACATGTCTATGGTAATTTATTAAGCAAAGTCGCTGAAAAACTGACTGACAGCGGAAAATTAACCATCATTGACATTCTGACAGTACAATTAGCCAGAGCAGCAGAAAAACTCAAAAATTTCAAACATATCCACCTTCAACAGCACAATGCCGCTGAGCCTTTTCCAGGTGAGCATCAAGTCATTGGCATCTATTTTTTACTGCATGAAGTACCCGACAGCATCAAGCAAAAAATCCTTGATAATGCTTTGAATTGCCTAGATAGCGGGACAAAAAAAATCATCTTAGTTGACTACCACCGACCATTGTGGTTTAGCCCGACACGCAGCTTATTATGGCTTGTATTAAGCACACTAGAACCGTATGCCAAAAGCCTGTGGCATCAGGAAATTCAGGACTTTAGTTCGCGTGCTGAAGATTATCAGTGGCACAAAGAAACTTATTTTTTTAACACTTACCAAAAAGTCATTATAACAGCAAAATCAATACGATAAAAACGACTAGACATCTAAAAAGTAACGCATCATCCCAATGCGTTATTTCATCACTTAAGCTATAAAATTACTGCTAGACTTGGCGGATCCAAAAACTTTTCTATTCAGAGCAGCAATTATTCAGGCTTAGCTTCGGTTATTTTGCTTTCAATAACTTCAGTAAGGAAGCGTTTGCCGTTGGGACTCCATTTAAGTTTTTGATTTTGTTTAACTCCTGTTTCAAACCGGAGTTGACTTAACTCTTTGAAAGTAAAGTGTCTTATGTATAATGATAAATCTTCTTTTGGAACATTTTTGAAAGTGTCATACATACTATCCGCATCTTTATATCCCAAAACATCAACCAAAACATCAGGATTGAAATACTCGACGCCTTCAAAGTTAATTACGTGCAATTCACCAAATTGTTCATGCTGAAAAATTGCCAGTTCGTTCATCTGCTACTCCTGTCAAAAGCGGTTAATAGAAACCTCGCTTTTAGCATATCTGCCTTGGATCAGCAACTTAGCCGCGTTACTTGTCGCTAATTCTTACTATACTTTCATAAAAAACAATCAACTAAATCACATTTTTCATTAAATAAAACAAAAAACGCGCATAAAAAAACCGCAAAGGGACATCCCAATGCGGTATCTTTTCCTGAAAGGAAATTGGCTGGAAAAACTAATTGCGCGTTCTCGATAGTCCATCATTGCCTTTTTTATTTCTAAGCAATTCAACCATAGTTACCACATCTACCCCAACGCCAAAAAAATTGGGTTCAAACTTCAGGACATCCATCCAAGTTTTGCCTTGACTCGCCATTTTTTCTAACAAAATAAGAATGTTGCCAAGCTCTAACTCTAAACGATCAATTTTTGCGGCTAACAATTTATACGCCTCTGATCTATTTTCCTCGATAATGGTCACTACAGCATCGGGATGCTCTATTTCAGAACCCGATGATCGGTCACTAACCGTTACCACATTTTGACTTCCTTGAATAAAATCTGAGGATAACCGGGTAAACTGATTTTCGCCGATAAAAACGGTTAGGTCTTGTTTTACATCTTGGCATAAAAGTTTAAGCTTGCTTAGTTCATTGACAAATTTATCATCGAGATGCAAATCTTTTAAGGGAAGCGCTAGCACACTTGGCGGCAGCGAGGTGAAAGGATTATGGCTTAGGTCAAGGTATTCCAATGCAGCAAAAGTTGCAAAACTTTTATTATCTATATTTTCAATTTTATTAAAACTCATATCAAGATATTTTAATGATTTTGCTAAATCTTTTACTGTCTCTCCACTGGTTAATTGATTATGCGACAAAACAAGATATTCTAGTTTTTTGAAACAAAAAACCTCGGCAGGTATTTGTGACAACTGGCAATCGCGTAAATTTAAGGCGGTCACGTAGCCTTGCCAATTGAGCTGATAACCAAAATGTTCAAGGTATTCCTTATTATTGCCAGCCAATTCTGGGACGGTTTTGCAAAGTTTTTCAGAAAGGCCATCAAGCAGTCTTAACTCATCTTGTAAATCCATATTTTCCCCCAAAAATATCCACCAAAAACGCTAGCCAGAACCTTAGCACTGACCAAAATGCCTGACAAGGAAGGGATGATGGCGTGATAAAGTTCCTAAGCCTCTCTTCCCGTCAGGCAAAAACTCAGGCCTTCGCCACCGCATTCAACCACCAAATTTGGCAAGCACCTTCATCCGAAACCATGCACGGGCCAACCGGCTGCTCTGGTGTGCAGGCACGACCAAACAACCGACATTCCACTGGCGTTTTTTGTCCCAAAACCACCGCCGCACAATCGCAGCCAGGCGGCATGTCGCCGGCGCGTTTACGCTTGACTGCAACACTGGGCATTGGCCAGGAAAGATTGGCTAAGGCCGGTACAAAAGCCGAGTCGGGAATATCGCCAATACCGCGCCAACTGCCAGTTTCTACATTAAAAACTTCTGACAACAGCGCTTTGGCTTTGGCATTGCCTTCGGGTCGCACCCATTCAGGATAGCTGTTCATAACGGTTGCTTCTCCAGCTTTGTACTGACAAAGCACGGCATAAAGCCCAGCCAACAGACTTTCGCTGGTAAAACCCGTCACCGCCACCGGGATGCCGGCATCGGCAACAAATTGCCATTCCTCGGCACCCATGATCGTTGCCACATGACCCGGTGCCAGAAGCATTTGAAAATTTGGCTGTTGTGCTAACAGCAAACGCACGGCTGGATGCGTTAAACGTCCGGCTGACCATAAAAAAAGATTATCCGGCACGCCGCGCTGCCATAAAGCGGCGATGGGCGCAAAAGTGGTTTCAAAACCAGCAGCAAAAAAGACCACGGGTCGCGCAGGCTCGGCTTGGGCGATAGCCACGGCTTCGAGCGGCGCGGCAATTGGCCGAATATCAGCACCCAGCGCCCGCGCTTCGGCCAAAGAACGCACCTGGCCTTTGGCGGCATTGACCGGCACGCGCAACATATCGCCAAAACTTAGGACGGTAACTTCTTTTTCCAAAGCTAAGTTAATGACCGCAAACAAATCTTCTTCGGGACAAACACAAACCGGACACCCAGGCCCCGGAATCAACCGCAACCACGGCGGCAAGCAACTGCGTAAACCGGCCTGACTGATGCTATGTTCATGGCCGCCGCAAACATTCAAAACCGCCACGCTTTCGGCAAAATGCAAGCGATGAATCGCCGCCAGCCAGTCTTTTGCGCTTGACATGATTTTTATTGCAACCTCTTATTTTTGTGGCGAATGATCATGCGAATGCGCATGTTCGTGATGGTGCGAATGATCGTGCGAATGATCGTGCGAATGACCATGCGAATGATCGTGCGAATGATCGTGACTATGCGCATGTGAATGCGCTATTTCCAAGGCAGAGGCATCCGCAGGAGAAGCGCCGGCAATCCAAGGCCGACGGCTTTGCGCTTCGCGCCAACGTGCCTGCATACTCAAGCGCACGCCTTGCAACCAGCGCAGCCACGGCAAAAGACTCGCGGTTTCTTTGGCAGAAATCGCTAAAACCGGCGCATCATTGGCCAAATGTCGCAGATTTTCTTCGGCTGCCGCGAGCGAAAAATCATCGAAATGCGCCAAAAGATCACTTTTGGTGATCAGTAAAAGATCAGCAGCCTTAAACATCACCGGATATTTCACTGGCTTATCCGAACCTTCGGTCACGGAGAGCAACGTCACATTGTAATGCTGGCCAAGATCAAAACTGGCAGGACAAACCAAGTTGCCAACATTTTCAATAAAAACAATATCAAAGTCGGCCAAGTTGACTTGATGCAAAGCCGCGTGAAGCATGTGCGCATCGAGATGACAGGCGTTGACAGTATTGATCTGAATCGCCGGAAAACCGATATTTTGCAAACGCTTGGCATCATTTTCCGTGGCCAAATCGCCTTCAATCACCAGCACCCGAATGCCTTGATCTTTTAACAACGGCAAAGTCACTTCAAGTAAGCGGGTTTTACCACTGCCAGGGGAAGACATGAGATTGATGGCTAACACGCCGTGCGCATCGAAATGCCCGCGATTGTGTGCCGCTTCGTGATTGTTGGCATTCAAGAGATTGCTAAGCACGGTCACTGCCGTTGTTTTTTCATTTCTCTCGTTTTTTTCCTGTTCCGGGACTGCATTTTTTTCGCTGGCTATAGCCAGCGGTTGATTGGCAAGTTCAGCATTGCCTGGCGTAATATTACAACCACAGGTGTTACACATTGAAATTTTTCCAAAAAAGTTAAGAGGTAAAGTTAAAAAATAAAGTTGAATAAATTTTCAAAAGGGACATAAAAAAGTTTATCCGTCATCCAGATGCAAGCTAAGTAATTGCAAAGCATCGCCAGAGCGCAATTGTGTCCGCCATTCACCACAGTGCGGACAGCGCAGTGCATTGGCGGCGACTTCGCTTTCTTGTTGACAACTCGGACAAAAAATCAGCAGCGGCGGCATCGTAATGCAGAGCTTTGCTGTCTCGGCGACAGTCTTGGGAGTTAGAAGCGAAAAGGCTTGCGTCAATAAGGGCGCTTCCACCCCGGACAGACGACCAATCGCTAAATGAATTTCCAGCACCGTGCGGCCTTGCGCATGACGTTCCACTTCGGCCAACAGTGCTTGGGCAATGGCTAATTCGTGCATTTGGATGCCGCCATTGCTTGATTTTGTCTTTTTTCAAGACAGTTTTTAAGCCAGCCAGCTAAAATAATGTATTCTTTTTTAAGCATTTTTTAAAGCCTTGGTCAACTTTGCAAAAATTTTTTCAGTTTTTCAGTTTTTCAGTTTTTCAACCATCACGAGGTAAATCATGAGGTGAATCATGAACCTACAGACGGCTGCTCCGGCGAGGTGCCCGACGACTTGGCAGGCGTTTCCAAGACAGAGGTATAAGGCGCACTTGGTGGTGCTTGCAATAACGCCGAGGTATCAAAATCCAAGGTAATATTATCGGCTTTTCCTTCTAAAAAATTGATTATTTCTGAAAAAGTTTGCCAAGCCGCTTCAGCTTGCGCCGCGTCCACTTTTTGCAAAGCCGCACCCACATGCACCATGACAAAATCGCCTGGCGCGAGGCGCTCGGCCAGTAATAAGGTGGATACCTCACGAAAGACACCTTGTGCGGTACAGCGCGCGTAACCTTCTTTCACTTCAACAACTTGCATTGGGATGCCGAGACACATTGGCTTATTCCTCATGATAAAATATATTTGCAATTCTTAAAAAATTTCAAAAATAATCAAATTTATAGCTATAAATTTCGTCAAAACAAAAAATGCTCTGGATTGCTTGCCGCGGCTTGTCTTTGGCAAGCGGCCAAGCGTACCATGGCGCACTTTTGGCTTTTTGACAGACATCAGTCCGTTGGCTTGCACAGGAAAGCACAGCGCCATCATTTATAGGCGATCATTTATAAATTAAGGCATGATTTATGACAATTTTAGTGACCGGCTGCGCGGGTTTTATCGGTTTTCATCTGGCAGCACGTTTATTACAAGAAGGTCAAACGGTGGTTGGGGTGGATAATATAACCCCTTATTACGATGTGCGTCTGAAACACGCACGTTTGGCAAAATTAGCAACCTTAGGTCTTGATTTTGCTGAATTTGATTTATCCGACAATGCGAAAGTTCAGGCATTATTTGCCGCCAAACAACCCGCGTATGTGGTGCATCTGGCGGCACAAGCTGGGGTGCGTTATGCCTTTAGTCAGCCACAAAGTTATGTGCAAAGCAATCTCGTCGCTTTTGCCAATCTTTTGGAAGCCTTACGCGCCTATCCACCCCGGCATACGCTGTTTGCCTCGACCAGTTCGGTCTATGGTTTGAACGGCAAAATGCCATTTCGCGAAAGTGATAGCACCGACCATCCGTTAAGTTTTTATGCCGCTACCAAAAAAGCCAACGAAAGCATGTCCCATGCCTATGCGCATCTTTTTGGCATCCCAATGACTGGCTTGCGTTTTTTTACCGTCTATGGTCCCTGGGGTCGTCCTGATATGGCCTTGTTTAAGTTTACTGAGGCGATATTGGCCGGTCGTCCCATCGAAGTATTTAATTACGGCAAACATCAACGGGATTTCACTTATATTGATGATATTGTTCAGGGAATCTTGAGCTTATTGCCATTGCCACCGGATAAAAATCCTGAATTTAATAATAATCCCCCGGATATTTCCCAGAGTTCGGCCGCCTGGCGGGTGTTGAATATCGGCAATTCGCAACCCATGGCGCTGATGGACTATATCGCTACCTTGGAACATCTGCTTGGCCGTCAAGCCGAAAAAATTATGCTACCTTTACAACCTGGCGATGTACCAGCCAATTATGCTGATACTTCGGCTTTACAACAGCTTACTGGCTATAAACCCAGCACCTCAGTAACTTTGGGTATGGCAAAGTTTGTCGAGTGGTTTTTGGGTGATTATCAAAAACTCATTGCTGATTTTTCTTAAAATAGATTTTTTCGTTTTTTTATTTTCTGACTTAACTTTTTATTTTCATAATGAATAAATTACCGCAAATTTGGTTGTTGAACGGTCCGAATTTGAATTTACTCGGTCAACGGGAAGCCAAGCATTATGGCAGCCAGACGTTAGCCGATATTGAGATGCTGCTGAAACAAAGTCTTAAAGATTGGCAATTACCGGCAGACTTAACTTTTTTTCAAAGTAATCATGAAGGTGCGCTGGTGGATAAAATTCAGCAAGGCCAAGGTCAAGCTGATTATTATATTATCAACGCCGCTGCTTATACGCATACCAGCATTGCCTTGCGCGATGCCTTATTAGCGGTCAAAATCCCTTTTATTGAATGTCATCTTTCCAATGTTCATGCCCGCGAAGCCTTCCGTCAGCCATCGTATCTGGCGGATATTGCCCGTGGTGTGATTACGGGTTTTGGTGTCCAGAGTTACCGCTTGGCACTCTTGGCCGCCTTAACTGAACTTGCCACTTCTCGCCTGTAAGGAGTTTATCTGTGTTTACTGCTGAAAACCTTGAACTTTTGTTCAAGCTCATGAAAGAAAATGAAATTAGCGAATTTGCCTGGGAAGACGGCGAGCATAGTCTGCGTGTCTGCCGTCAAGCGGCGGCACCTGTCCTCGCGCCAGCGCTGGCAGTCGCACCGCCAGTCGTCACTGCTGCGCCGGTCACGGTAGCAAGCGAAAATGTCAATGCCGCCAAAGTTGCCGAAACACCAGCCGGTCACGCCGTGCGCTCGCCGATGGTCGGCACTTTTTATCGTGCGCCCTCGCCTGGTGCAGCGGCTTTTGTGCAAGAAGGACAAAGCGTTAAAAAAGGCGATACCTTGTGTATTGTCGAAGCGATGAAAATGCTCAATCAAATTGAGGCCGACCGCGCCGGCGTGGTGGCAAAAATTTTGGTGGAAAATGGTCAAGCGGTGGAGTTTGATCAACCGCTGTTTATCATTCAATAAATTTCAAATTCAACACTTTATCTTCAGCCGCAGGCAATAATTCTGCGGCATTTTTTTCTTGAAAGACAAAATCCTGCATGTTCAAAAAAATCGTCATTGCCAACCGTGGCGAAATCGCCCTGCGCATTTTACGCGCCTGCAAAGAGCTTGGCATTCAAACCGTTGCCGTGCATTCCTCGGCTGACCGCGATCTCAAACACGTCCGCCTCGCCGATGAATCGGTGTGTATCGGCCCACCTTCGGCCAAAGAAAGTTACCTCAATATGCCAGCCTTGATCAGCGCCGCTGAAGTCACTGACGCGCAAGCTATTCATCCCGGTTATGGTTTTTTGGCCGAAAACGCCGGTTTTGCCGAACGGGTGATTTCCAGCGGCTTTGCTTTTATCGGCCCCAAACCCGAAAGCATCCGGCTGATGGGCGATAAAGTTTCCGCTATTGCCGAAATGAAGCGCGTCGGCGTGCCTTGTGTGCCAGGTTCCGATGGGATTTTAGGGGATGATAATGAGCAAAATCTTGAAATTGCTCGAAAAATTGGCTACCCGGTGATCATCAAAGCCTCCGGCGGCGGCGGCGGTCGCGGGATGCGGGTAGTCTATGCGGAGGCCAATCTGCTCAACGCCATTTCCCTGACACGCAGCGAGGCGCAGGCGGCCTTTGGCAACGGCGCGGTGTATATGGAAAAATTTTTAGAACATCCCCGACACATTGAAATTCAGGTACTTGCTGACGGACATGGCAATGCCTTGCATCTTTGGGAACGCGACTGTTCCATGCAGCGGCGGCATCAGAAAGTGCTAGAAGAAGCGCCGGCTATCGGCATTCCCTTGCGCAATAAACAGCGCATTGCCGAGCGTTGCGCCGAAGCCTGTCGCAAAATGGGCTATTTGGGTGTTGGAACTTTTGAATTTTTATATGAAAACAGCGAGTTTTATTTCATTGAGATGAACACGCGCATCCAGGTGGAACATCCAGTCACCGAGATGATCACCGGCGTGGATTTAATCAAGGAACAAATCCGCGTCGCCGCGGGCGAAGTCTTGACCCTTAAACAGCGCGACATTGCAAGCAACGGCTACAGTATTGAATGCCGCATCAATGCCGAAGACCCGGAAACTTTTTTACCATCGCCGGGTTGCATTAAACATTTTCACCCGCCAGGCGGTTTTGGTGTGCGTTGGGATTCGCATATTTACAGCGGCTATCAAGTGCCGCCGCATTACGATTCGCTTTTGGGGAAATTGATTGTTCATGCCGAAAGCCGCGAAGCGGCGCTGGCCAAAATGCAGGTAGCTTTAAGTGAATTGATCGTGGATGGCATTAAAACCAACATCCCGATGCACCAGATGTTGCTCAAAGATGCCGCTTTTGCCGCCGGTGGCACCGATATTCATTTTTTAAGTAAAAAGTTGAAGTTGTAACTTTTTAATTTTATTTGACTTTTTCAGGCAAAAGCCTTTTTGATGACGCGCTGCTGGCCTGCACCGGGATGAGTGCGAAAATCAAGCAGAATAGTAAAAAAAATCAAGCAACACGACGAAACAAAAGCGTCGAAATGGCAAACAAAGTCGCTTTCCCGCGTCGCAGCGGCGAAAGCGTTGTCCACACTGGCGAAACCTTCAAGGCAGAGGCATAAAAGATGAAAAACAGCGGCAGGTATTTGCTCGGATTGTTGGGGCTTGAAATCTTAGCTTTCTCTCGCCTAGCGAATATAACGCTTTATAGAACCTATTTGACATCTAAAAATCATGTCATGAGCAAAAGCACGCTGGATGAAAAAGCGGTTAAAAAAGTGCAGAAGCGGGCGGTCAACAACACCGTGCCCGCCGTTGTGCCATGCCGCAAGTTTTTCCGCAAATTTTCCCTCCGCTAAAACGGCGGCAGGCCACCTTTCCCTTGCATCTGTGCCAGCATTTTTTGCATCTGACCGTTTTTGCTGAATTGTTTCATCATGGTTTGCATCTGGTTGAATTGCTTGAGTAAACGGTTAATGTCCTGCACCTGGGTGCCGGAGCCTTGCGCGATGCGACGTTTGCGTGAGGCTTTCAAAATATCGGGATGGCGGCGCTCTTCCAGGGTCATGGATTGAATAATGGCAATCATGCGGCGGGTTTCTTTTTCTTGTTGTTGAATTTGCGTAGCATTAGGCATTTTTCCGCCTTGCATCGGCATTTTTTCTAGCATCTGTTGCAAGCCGCCAAGTTTTTGCATCTGTTGTAATTGCTCCATAAAATCTTGCAAAGTCAATCCCTTGCCTTTTTGAATTTTTTTGGCGATTTTTTCGGCCTGCTGCACATCCACTTCGCGCTGCGCCTGCTCCACCAAACCCACAATATCGCCCATGCCGAGAATGCGCCCGGCAATGCGTTTGGGATCAAAAACTTCTAAGCCGGTCAGTTTTTCGCCGGTCCCTAAAAATTTGATGGGTTTGCCAGTGATTTCGCGAATGGATAAGGCCGCGCCGCCCCGGGCATCGCCGTCGGTTTTGGTTAAAATCACGCCGGTTAAAGGTAAGGCTTCGTTAAAGGCTTGCGCGGTTTTAGCGGCATCTTGGCCGGTCATACTATCCACGACGAAAAGTGTTTCAATCGGTTGTAAAAGCGCATGAATTTTCTGAATTTCCGCCATCATCTCGGCATCCACATGCAGCCGACCGGCCGAGTCCACGATGAGGACATCCAGATGACTTTTTTTGGCAATATCTAAGGCACGACGGACAATAACTTCTGGTTTTTCCGTGGCTTGACTTTCAATAAATTCTACTTCGGCTTGTTTGGCGACAGTGGCCAACTGTTGAATCGCCGCTGGCCGGTAAACATCCACACTGACCACGCCGACTTTTTTGCGCGCTTGTTCGCGCAGATATTTCGCCAATTTGCCGACGGTCGTGGTTTTACCGGCACCTTGCAAGCCGGCCATGAGCATAATCGCCGGGGGTTGTTGGCGAAAATTCAAGTCCTCGCGCTCGCCCATTAACTGCACTAATTCATCATGGACGATTTTAATAAAAGCCTGTCCTGGCTGAATACTTTGTAAAACCTCCTGGCCGATGGCACGCACTTTTACTTTTTCTAACAAGGCTTTAATCACCGGTAGCGCCACATCGGCATCCAAAAGCGCCAGCCGTACCTGACGGATGCTGTCTTTGATATTGTCTTCACTTAACCGGCCTTGGCCGCGTAAATTTTTGCTTAAAGTGGCCAGTTGTTGCTGTAAATTCTCAAACATGTTTTACAATGCTCCTCAAAAAAACTTCAAAAATTTTCAAAAACTTTGAAAGGTAAAAAAAAGTCATGAGCAACTTGCTTTCTGCCTTAAGTATCGGCGGTTATTGTATCGCTTTTGTCTTAGTGTTGTTACAACCGGCAACGCCGCGCAAAGACCAACTTGGCCTGTATCGGAGATTATTTTTGGCACCAATGTTGCTGGCCTTAAGCCTGCACCTGTGGTTGCTATGGCAGGAAACTTGGCAGGCGGGTTGGTTGCGCTTTGCTTGGCCGCAGTTTTTCAGTTGGAGTTTTTGGCTGGCAACCGCTTGGTTTTTATGGACAGGTCTAAAAACGCTGCGGTTGGATTTGGATTTTTTATTGTTGCCTTTAACCGCTGGCAGTGTCTTGTTGTTACAACTGCCCACCGAACAGCATCTGGCGGCTTTTACGCCGTTGCAAGTGCATATTGCGCTGTCTATTGCCGCCTATAGTTTACTGCTGCTGGCGGCGATTCAGGCTTTCGGCATCATGGTGCTGGATCAGGCGCTGCGCAAACATTGGCCGTGGCACTGGCTGCGTCGGCTGCCGCCGTTGTTGGTCATGGAAAAAACGCTGTTTCATTTTGTGACCGGTGCTTGGTGGTTGTTGAGTTTGGTGTTGATGAGCGGCTTTTTCTTTATGCCGCAAGCCTGGCTGTGGTCGTTTTTGCCGAAAATGCTCCTGGCGTTGTTATCCTGGCTGGTGTTGGGCATTTTACTGTGGGGACGGACGTTTTGGGGTTGGCGTGGTCAGGCGGCGGTCTATTGGACGCTCTTGGGCTTGGGTTTGGTGTTATCTACTTATCTTGTCGGCCTGTCTTTGGCGCGCTGGTTATCCTTGTGAACATCACCGCGGACTTCGGCATCCCAAGGCGCAAGCTGGCAGTTTTGGCTTGACAAGGCCGGAGATTCTCTTTGAAATGCTTGGCATCTTTTTATTTATAGGACTTTTCCCTTGACTGAGATTCCTCTGGGTATCTTGTTTCTGATTTTGTTTATTTTGTTATTACTCTCGGCATTTTTTTCGAGTTCAGAAACCAGTCTGTTATCGCTCAATCGTTATCGTTTGCGCCACTTGGCGCGGGAAAAGCATCCCGGTGCTATCAAGGCGCAGGCACTGTTGGATCGTCCCGACCGTCTCATCGGTTTGATTTTAATCGGCAATAATTTTGTCAATATCGCCGCCTCCGCCGTGGCCACGATTATCGGTTTACGCATGTTCGGCGAAGTCGGCATTGCCATTGCCACGGGGGTTTTGACCTTGCTGATTTTGATTTTTAGCGAAGTCGCGCCGAAAACTTTAGCCGCTTTATACCCCGAACGTATTGCCTTTCCGGTCTCGCATGTTCATCATTTTCTTATAAAAATACTTTATCCTTTGGTCTGGTTGATCAATCTGCTGGCCAACAGTTTTTTGCGGCTTTTGGGTGTGGTGACGCAAGTCACTGGCAAAACCGCTTTGGGACGTGAGGAATTGCGCAGTTTATTGTTAGAAACCCAGCGCTTAAAGCCACGTCTAGAACACAATATGCTCCTGGGACTTTTGGATTTGGAAAGTGTGACGGTCAAGGACATCATGGTTCCGCGCAATAAAATCATTGGCTTAGACATTGACCAAGAAGATTTCACCGAAGTCAGTCAGCAAGTTTTACAAAGTCCTTATACGCGCCTCCCCGTTTATAGACAACACATTGATAATATTATTGGTTTCGTCCACATCCGCAATTTAATTCCGTTGATTGCTAAAGGCGAGTTTAACAGCGAACAACTCCTAAAAGTGGTGCGTGACGCGGCCTTTGTGCCGGAAAATACGCCCTTACAGCGGCAACTCCTGGCCTTTCAAAAAGAAAAACGCCGCATCGCGCTGGTGGTGGATGAATATGGCGACATTCGCGGTTTGGTGACTTTGGAGGATATTCTCGAAGAAGTCGTCGGCGAATTTACCACCGACCCGGCCAATAGCCAGTCGCTTATACAATGGCAGGCCGATGGCAGCGTCTTGGTGTCGGCGGGCATTGCGGTGCGCCAGTGTAACCGTTTGTTAAATTTGAATTTACCTCTCGATGGTCCGCGCACCTTAAACGGTTTAATTTTGGAGCAATTGGAAACCTTGCCGCCGATTGGTCAGGTATTAGAATTACAAAAGCATCGGCTTGAAATTATTGAATTACAAACAAATGCTATCAAAACCGTCCGCATCTGGCCGGCGGTCACGGACAAAGGCTGATGGCCAAAGACAAACGTCAATATGTCTGCCAGCAATGTGGCAGTCTGTTCCCGAAATGGAGCGGCCAATGCGGTGAATGTGGCGCTTGGAATAGCATCGAGGAAAGCAAAGTCCAGCCAACAAGCGAAGGTGGACGTTTTGCCAACTGGAGCGGCAGTGTCGCCACCGTGGTTTCGGCGGAAAATGTCGCTGGCAAGGACGAAGTTTTCGCCGTGCCGACCAGTTTAAGTGAATTGGATCGGGTCTTGGGCGGTGGTTTGGTGGCCGGCGCGGTGGTGCTGCTGGGTGGCGACCCAGGCATCGGTAAGTCAACGCTGTTATTGCAAGCCATTGTTGGTTTACCAAAATCACTGCCGAATCTTTATATCAGCGGCGAAGAATCTTTAGAGCAAATCAGCGCTCGGGCGCGGCGTTTGCAGTTGCCGCTGTCGCGTCTGCGCCTGTTGGCCGAAACCTGCGTCGAGCGCATTTTAGCGACCTTGGAAGGCGAAAAGGCCAAAGTCATCGTCATTGATTCCATTCAAACGATCTATAGCGAACAGTTGACCGCCGCACCGGGCGGGGTCAGCCAAATCCGTGAAAGCGCCGCACAGTTGGTACGTTTTGCCAAACAGACGCAGACGGCGGTGTTGATTGTCGGCCATGTCACCAAAGAAGGTGCCTTGGCCGGGCCACGGGTACTCGAACACATGGTGGACACTGTGCTTTATTTTGAAAGTGAGTTAAGCAGCCGTTATCGCCTGGTGCGGGCGGTGAAAAATCGCTTTGGACCGGTCAATGAATTGGGCATTTTCGCCATGACCGAACAGGGGCTGCTATCGGTGGATAATCCCTCGAAAATTTTTCTGTCCGGTCACAGTCAGCCGGTGTCAGGCGCTATCATCATGGTGACGCGGGAAGGCACACGGCCCTTGTTGGTGGAATTGCAAGCCTTGGTGGATGTAAGCCGCTTAAACTTGCCGCGTCGCGTGGCTTTAGGCTTTGATGTCAATCGGTTAAGTATGCTTTTGGCGGTGGCGCATCGGCATGGCGGCCTGGCTTTATATGATCAAGATGTCTTTATCAATATCGTCGGCGGGATGCGCATTCCCGAAACGGCGGCGGATTTGCCGGTATTGGCAGCGGTGTGGTCGAGTTTTCGCAACACGCCACTGCCACAAGACTTGATCATTTTTGGCGAAGTCGGTTTGGCCGGCGAAGTCCGACCAGTGCCACATGGCCAGGAACGTCTCAAAGAAGCGCTTAAACAAGGCTTTAAGCGTGCGCTATTGCCGAAACTCAATGCACCACGTCCCCAGGATGCCTCGGCTTTTGCCGAAATGACGCTCTTGCCGGTGGCCTCGGTGAGTGAAGCCTTGAGCGCACTGCGGGATATTTAATCGCCGACAGCAGATAAATTTATAACTTTTTGAAAAAAATTGAAAAATAAATTTTTATTCCTTCCTTGAACCTTTCAATCACCAACAACGAAAAATTCATCAACACCAAAAGGAGACTTATGTCTGCGGTTGACGCTACGCTTTCGCCAACGCCCAAGCCAGAGGCTTTGGCCGAACAATTGGCACAAGACAAAATTTTGATTGAACAATGGCTTAGCCAAGGCTTGCCCGCCAAAGATCAGCCGCACTGTGAACTTCATGCCGCCATGCACTACAGCGTCATGAACGGCGGTAAGCGTTTTCGGCCTATGTTGACCCTGCACGTTGGCCGCTGTTTGGACGTGCCAGAGGCGGCGTTGCGACCAGCGGCCTGCGCTTTGGAATATCTGCATTGCTATTCCTTGGTACATGACGATTTACCAGCAATGGACGACGACGATTGGCGACGCGGCCAACCGACCTGCCACAAAGTTTTTGGCGAAGCCATGGCAATTTTGGCTGGCGATGCCTTGCAAGCCTTGGCCTTTGCGACCTTAGCGCAAACACATCCCAATGCTTTTGTTGATAATTTTTGTAATGAAACGGCGATTCAGGACAAGGCAACCGGCACGGCTATGGCCGCTGAGCGGCAATTGGCGATGCTGAAAGTTTTGGCCGATGCCGCCGGGTCATTGGGTATGGCTGGCGGTCAAGCGATTGATTTAACGGCGGTTGGTCAGAATTTAACCTTGGCCGAATTACAAGCCATGCACCAGCGCAAAACCGGCGCTTTGATCAAAGCCGCGGTCGCCATGCCAGTGCTGGTCGCTCACCATGAAAACAGCGACTTAGGCAAGGCTTTATGGCATTACGCTGACCTTTTGGGACTGGCCTTTCAAATTCAAGATGACATTCTCGATGTTGTCGGTTCCCAAGAAGAATTGGGCAAAAGTCCTGGCAGCGATGCTAAACAAGCCAAGCCAACGTATGTCTCTTTGCTTGGTTTGGCCGGCGCACAAGCGCAATTGCGCGACTGTCAACGGCAAGTGGCCGAGGTACTGGCACCTTTTCCGCAAACACTGCTGTTACAAGAGTTATTTAACTATGTACTGAAACGGCGGCATTGAGTGCGGCAAGCGCTTTTGTATAAGAATGGTATAAGTTTTGCTTTGGAAAAACGGCCTTATTTTCGCTGCTGGCCAAGTATTTTTGCCAATGCAAACCAAGAAAAAGCCTTTTTATTCAATTTATTAAGCATTTGAAGCCGGTTTTCCCTAAGCCTTACGCGCTTGAGCGAAACTTTCGCTTGCCTTTAGTATCCGAGCGTGTTGCTCAACTATTTTATGCTTGGCCGAGTTTGACTTACTGACTTCGCTATTTTTTCACTCAACCCAAGGAATTCCAATGCGTTTTACTGATTGCCCGACTCCAATCCCCGATGTTCAAAGCAGCCAAGACCTGCGGCAAATGCCGATTCAAAAAGTGGGTATCCGCGCCATTCGGCATCCCATTCATTTTGTGGATCGCAGTGCAGCACAACCCAGTGTCGCCACTTTTGCTATGTATGTAAGCCTGCCTGCCGAACAAAAAGGCACCCACATGTCGCGTTTTGTGGATATTTTGAACCAGCACACCGCGGCTTTGAGCGTGGCCAATTTTGCCGAGTTATTGCAACAGATGGTCAGCCGTCTGGAGTCGAGCGCCGGTTTTATTGAGATGGCTTTTCCCTACTTTATGAAAAAAGCTGCGCCAATTTCCAAAGTGGAAAGTTTATTGGATTACGATGTGCGTTTAGTTGGCGAAATTCATGAGGAAGTGCCGAGCATTCACTTAAGCGTCCAGGTGCCAGTGACCTCGCTTTGTCCTTGTTCTAAAAAGATTTCGGATTATGGTGCGCATAATCAGCGCTCGCATGTCACAGTGACAGCGGGTTTGAAGGAATTGGTTTTTGTCGAGGAGTTAATTGAACTTGTGGAAAAACAAGCCTCTTGCGAGTTATATGGTTTACTGAAGCGTCCTGATGAAAAATATGTCACCGAACGCGCTTATGATAATCCGAAATTTGTCGAAGATATGGTGCGCGACATTGCCTTGGCCTTACAGCGCGATGACCGCGTTGCTAATTTCAGTGTTGAATCAGAAAACTTTGAATCTATTCACAATCATTCAGCCTACGCCAAAATTGTCGGTTGATATTTTTTAAGCCTTTATCCTTAACCTTAACATCAAGGCAACGCCAGTTGCCGCCACCGTGCTTGCGCTGTGCGGTGGCAGATTTTGCCGAAAGCACCATGCTCGACAATACTTGGCCGGGAACGCTGGCACCGCCGGAGCCGTTGGCAGGACTTTTGCATCTCTGGCCAAGGTGGTTATCCGCCGAGGAAGCCGAAGCGCTCTATCAACAGTTGTTGGCCAGCACGCCTTTTCGCGCCGAAAGTGTACAACTTTTTGGCAAAACCCATGTTTTAGCACGACAAGTCGCCTGGTATGGCAGCGGCGCTTATGCCTATGCCGGTCAGTACCATCAGGCTTTGGCCATGCCACCGGTCATTGCGCAGCTTGCTCAGCGCTTAAATCAAGAGGGTCAGGCTTGGCTTAGGCAACCTTTGAATAGTGTCTTGTTGAATTTTTATCCTGATGGCCAGAGCAGTATGGGCTGGCATTCGGATGCCGAGAAAAGTTTAGGCGAAGCACCAGTGATCGCCTCGTTAAGTCTCGGTGCCGTGCGCCGTTTTCAGTTTCGTCACCGAGAAAATCATGCACTTAAATATAGCGTATCCTTACCGTCGGGAAGTGTCTTGTGGATGTTGCCGCCGCTGCAACGGGATTTTCAGCATCAACTGCCGAAAATGGCAAAGGTGGGCGCACGGCTGAATCTCACCTTTCGTTGCATTGTCACCGCTGTTTAAGCCAATATCACCGAGATTTTGGCAAGCCCGCCAATTATTTGCTATATTGCCGCGTTTTTTCTCCGCAGGTGTACCATGCGCCTATTGACTGAAGATGCTTTAACCTTTGATGATGTTCTACTCGTCCCTGATTATTCAGAAGTTTTGCCGAAAGATGCCGTACTTTCCACTCGGCTGACTCGGAGCATTGCCTTGCACATCCCCATCGTGTCTGCCGCCATGGATACCGTTACCGAAAGCCGGATGGCCATTGCCTTGGCGCAAGAGGGCGGCATTGGGATTATTCATAAAAATCTGTCGCCGCAAGAACAAGCCCGCCAGGTGCGCTTGGTGAAAAAATACGAAAGCGGCGTGATCAAAGACCCCATCAGCGTGCCGCCTGCAACTACCATTCGCGAAGTATTGGCCATCACCGAGGCCGAACGCATTTCTGGCCTGCCCGTGGTGGATGAAAATAATCAACTTTTAGGCATTGTCACCCATCGCGATCTGCGTTTTGTTGAGCAGCTTGACCAGCCGGTCGAAAATGTCATGACCCCGAAAGCGCGCTTGGTCACGGTCAAGGAAGGCGCTGATCGGGAAGAAATTTTGGCCTTATTGCATCAGCATCGCATTGAAAAAATTTTAGTTACCGATGATAGCTTTGCGCTCTGTGGTCTTATTACCGTCAAAGATATTCAAAAAGCCAAAGATTATCCCAAAGCCTGCAAAGACGATTTAGGACGCTTGCGCGTTGGTGCCGCCGTCGGTGCTGGGCGCAAAGAGCAAGCGCGGGTAGCGCTATTGGCCGAAGCCGGTGTGGATGTGTTGATTGTGGACACCGCCCATGGCCATTCTGCTGGGGTTTTGGTGCAAGTCGCTTGGATTAAAAAAGAATTTCCGCAGTTGCAGGTGATAGGCGGCAATATCGCCACCGGCAAAGCCGCCTTAGCGCTGCGCGATGCTGGTGCCGATGCCGTTAAGGTCGGTATTGGGCCAGGTTCCATTTGCACCACCCGCATTGTCGCCGGCGTTGGCGTGCCACAAATCAGCGCCATTGCTGATGTCGCCAAAGCCTTGAAAAATGACGCAGATATGGGAATTATCGCCGATGGTGGCATTCGTTATTCTGGGGATATTGCCAAAGCTATCGCCGCTGGTGCCTACAGCGTGATGCTGGGTAGTCTTTTCGCTGGCACCGATGAAGCGCCAGGCGAAGTCGAGTTATTTCAAGGCCGTGCTTATAAAGCCTATCGCGGCATGGGGTCTTTAGGTGCCATGGCGCAAGGCAGCAGCGACCGCTATTTTCAAGAAGAAAAACAAAAAGAAAAACTGGTGCCAGAAGGTATTGAAGGGCGCATTCCCTATCGTGGCAGTTTGGCGGCGGTCATCGGCCAACTCACCGGCGGCCTGGCCTCAAGCATGGGCTATGTCGGCTGCGCTGACATCATGGCGATGCGCGAAAAACCGACTTTTATCCGCATCACCAGTGCCGGTGTGCGCGAAAGCCATGTCCATGATGTGACCATCACTAAAGAAGCGCCCAATTATCAATCCCAAGGCAATTAAATTAAGAAGAGCTTACGCAACATGTCCGACGCTGAACCCAGTCAACTTATTGATAACAAAGTAGATATTTTATTGATTTTGGATTTCGGTTCACAAACCACGCAGTTGATCGCCCGTCGGCTGCGCGATTTGGGTTTTTACAGCGAAATTCTCCCCTATCACACGCCACTGGCCAAAATTCGTGCCCTAGCGCCGAAAGGCTTGATTTTTTCTGGCGGTCCAGAATCGGTATTAAGCGCCGCCGCACCGCGCCTTGACCCGGACATTTATGCCTTGAACCTACCGATTTTAGGCATCTGTTATGGAATGCAGAGCTTGGCACAGCAGCAAGGCGGCCAGGTACAAAGTTCTGGTCGGCGCGAATTTGGCGAAGCTACAGTGCAGTTGACCGCCGACGCACCCCAATGGTTACAACAACTTGGCGAAAATTTAAGCGTCTGGATGAGCCACAACGACCGCGTCGAGGTACTGCCACCGGATTTTGCGATTTTGGGACAGAGCGGCCACTCGCCTATCGCCATCATGGGACATCGGCAAAAACCGTGGTATGGCGTGCAATTTCATCCCGAATCGCAACATACCGTCCAAGGTCAAGATTTTCTTCGGGCTTTTGCCGAACAGGTGTGCGGCTGTCGTGCGCATTGGCAATTAAGCACCATCACCGCACAACTTATTGAAGATATACAAAAAAAAGTTGGCAGCGACCAAGTATTGTTGGCACTTTCCGGCGGCGTGGACTCGGCGGTAACCGCCGCTTTATTACAGCGCGCTATCGGCGAACAACTCACTTGTGTTTTTGTAGATCATGGACTGTTACGCCAAGGCGAGCGCCAACAAGTCATCGAGACATTTGAAAAAACCTTTGGCATTCATTTAATTACCGTTGATGCCACCGAAGTATTTTTCCAAGCCTTGGCCGGCATCACCGACCCGGAAGTCAAACGCAAACGCATCGGCCAAGCCTTTATTGAAGTTTTTCAAGAAACTGCCGGACAATTAAAATCCATTCAATGGTTAGCGCAAGGCACGATTTATCCTGATGTCATTGAATCGGCAGGCGATGGTAGCGGCAGCAAAGTCATTAAATCGCATCACAATGTCGGCGGCTTACCTGAAAAGCTGGGTTTTCAATTGGTTGAACCGCTAAGGCGCTTATTCAAAGACGAAGTGCGACGTTTGGGGTTAAGCCTGGGTTTGCCGGAAGACTTGATCTATCGGCATCCTTTTCCTGGGCCAGGACTGGCTGTGCGGATTTTAGGCGAAGTGACTTTGGAAAAAGTCGCTTTACTGCAAGCCGCCGATGCAATTTTTCTGGAGGAACTCAAAGCCTTTGCTTTGTATCGTCAAACCAGTCAAGCCTTTGCGGTTTTATTGCCGGTAGAATCGGTGGCGGTTATCGGCGATGCCCGTGCTTACGCGCCGGTGATTGCCTTGCGGGCGGTGGAAACGGATGACTTTATGAGCGCGCGCGCCAGCGCCTTACCATTTGCACTGTTAGAAAAAGTTAGCCAAAGAATTATCAATGAAATTAGTGGGTTATCGCGGGTAGTCTATGATATTACCAGTAAACCCCCCGCTACCATTGAATGGGAATAGAGGGACCTCGTATGCAGAAACCAACCACTTGGCTTGATTATCTTAAATTGCCTTACAAGCATGAAAAACAGCTTGAAAATCTCGAAAAAACCGGGAGAAGTCTCAATGACTTATCTATGTTTATTGACAATATCAACCAAGAGAGTCTCGCACCTTTAACCCGTTTTGCCGTCATGGAAAAACTCTGCTTTAGCACCTTGATGCAGGAGCAGTTTTTGCAAGTGCGCTGTTTAAGTGCCGATACCTTGCAAGCCAATCCCGAGCGCAAAGCTTTTCTGCGGCATCTGGTATCTTCTTACAATATGATTGTTGCTGAAATGTTAGAGCGGGATTTATTGCGGCAACAAACCGATAATCTCGCGACGACTTTAGAGCGCAGCATCTTCTTTTTTGGTGAACTCTTAATTGAACACTATCAATTTCATAAGGTTCCACCGGATCGCATCTGGTATGGGATGCACCAGTTTTATGCCTATTCAGAAATTCAAAATCTGCACAATATGTCTATTATCTCCCTGTATTCCAACAATAAAAGCACACTCACCTACTCTTACAAAGTTATTTTATTGACGGCATTGGTTGACCCCTATCGCTTACAAAAAGGCGAAATTCGTTGTTTATATGATTACCTCTACCATTGGCAGGCAGGGATTGACTTGGTGCGCATCATCAAACCACAAGAAGCGCAAAGTAGTTTATCCTATCTTATTGATTTAGAAAGTGATGATAAAGTTCAACAAGTTCATTATGTCAATACCAAAAAAGCACTTTTGGCCAGCCAACAATCGCGTTTATTGGATTTGCAAGCGTTTTTGGATGCTTTAGAGGTACATATTGATAGATTAAAACAGCAAGACCCACCTGCCTATGAAAACAAGGGCATGGGTTTTAATGGCGAAAAATGCGTTTTACTATTAAGCAAGGTTTTAGATTTATTGAAAAAACAAGGCGAGCGTAATTCGGCAAGAAAAAGCCTCGCCAATTGCAATTTTGATGTGATCATAGGTTTTCCCAATATCTCCCAGCATATTCAACTGGGCTTTGATACCGGCGCGACCTCGATTAACTTATTGAATTTGCGACAGCATGTGCAAGCGCAAGATGTCAGCAGTGGTGGTACTTGTTTATTGATTGGCAACAATAGTTTAAGCGATAGCCATAGCCGGTTATTTATCAATCAGCTTATTTTGGTCAACACCAACACCATGCCGAGCAATCCGCCGGTCTGGCGTTTGGGTTTTGTGCGTTGGCTTCAGGACTTAGATGAAGATGCCTTTCGTTTTGGCGTGGAATATATCCCGGGCAGCCCGATTATGGCGCAGGTCAGCATCGAGGAGTTTTCCTATCTTCGGCGAGCAGCGATGGTTATTTTACAACCCAAAGAAAACCGCCAAGAGCAATTTTTATTTGCGCCGGCAGGTACTTTCAAACCCAAACGACGCTTTTTCTTAAATACCGGCTTGCGAGAGTTCTATATTGAAGCCGATAAGCTCTTACACAGTGAAAGCGACTATGAATATTTTACGTTTAACTTATTGAAAGATAAAAAGTTAAATGAAGGAAAATAAAAGGTAACACCTGCTATGTTAATATAGCAGGCAGATAAAATTTAAGCGTAGGTAAAAATATTATCCCAGTGTTTATCCAACAACTGACAGACCTCTAACAATGGCTTGGCGATATAGACTTCGCCTTGTTGTTCCACCAAACCATCTTCTAATAATTTTCTTAAACCATCACTGATTTCAAAATCAATGTTAGCTTGATAACGGCTTTTCAAGTATTCTTCTACTTTTCTATCAATAGCTTGTGAAGTTAGTCCTTGTGGCGATTGTAATAAAAAATAATAAGCTAAAATCGCTTCTTTGGCTTCTTCATCTTCGGCCATATCCAGCATATAGGTGATAACGCCAAAGTTGTTACTAAGATTATGAAAATAAAGATTCCGTGATAAGAGCATCATATAATGCGTGCGTTGATTTAAGACACTCATCACCTGGCGAAAAATCACCCCAGCAAAGCCAAACAAAGTGATGATCAAGGTGATGGGATTTAAGCTGACCAAAATTTTGGTTAAGGCACCAATCACCCCGGCCAAAGTTCCGCCGCCGCCGGTCACGGCAAAGCGAATTTTATCCCATTTTTTCAATTTAATCTGTTGATTAGGAAATAAAGTGGCGACATCGGAACGCGGAATATTTTTGAATAATTTGACATAGATATGATTGGTAGAAATATCTTTCGGCAAAGCCGCCCGTTGCCGACGCACTTGTGCCGTGGCTTTTTTTTCAGTAAAGCCTTTGCTCTGTATAACATCTTGAATGCGTTGTTCTTCAGACTTAAACTGCAAGAGGATAAATAAGCGCTTAAAAATCGGCGTTTCAAGGACTTCTTTTTTCAGAAAGAGACTTTTCCAGGTGCGGACTTCTTCACGTTTAATCGCTGAACCACGCGCATATAACACCAATTCACTATAGTCATCAAGGTCAATACTGACTTCCACGCCAAAGGCCGAACGTTCATTCATCAACCGAAAAATTTCTGCCCGATCAATTTCTGCATAATTCGCTTTTTCTACCAATAACTTAGCTTCTTCAGCCATTTTATTGTGCATAGTCGTCAATACTTCCGACGGAAAATCTTGCGCATCAATTTCATCCCGATCCGGGTTAAACGGTGCATAAGCGGCTTTGAGTTTAGACAAACGATGATGGAAGCGATAATGATAAATTCCAACAATCAAGCGGGAAAAATCACTAAACCATTGTTGCTCTTGCGGTTTATCAGCAAAGCTATTGATAAGGTCAGTGATCACGGCTTTTTTGGAAACCGGAATAAAGCGCTCTAAAGAACCATCGGGAACAATTTGATAATCCATAGATTTACCACATCCTTAAAAAAGTTGAAAAAGCGCGGCTATTGTCCTCATCCCAAAAATAAAGGCAAGTTGTCCGTTGGCACTTCCTTTTCCGCATGATTTTTTCTAGGATGAAGTTTGATAATAGCAAAAATAGGAGTTTCGTTTATGTCTAATCTTTTGCAAGTCCATTTTCGCGGCATGGAACCATCGGAAGCCGTACAAGCCGTTATTCAAGAAAAATTTGATAAATTATACAAACACTTTCCTCGCCTGTTGCATTGTGATGTCTTATTGGAAGCGCCGCATCAACATCAACACAAAGGCGGCATTTATCATGTGCATATCACCATTAAAATTGCGCAAAGCGAAGTCGTCGTCAGCCGTGAACCTGAAAAAAATCATGCGCATGAAGATGCCTATGTCGCCATCCGCGATGCTTTTGTCGCCGCCGAAAAACAATTACAAAGCTTTGTCGCTAAACAGCGTGGTACGGTAAAAATTCATGAAAATGCTGAACAGCAAGCGGTGATCGCCTCGCTTTTTCCTGATTATGGTTTTATTCACACCCCGGAAGGCCGCGAAATTTATTTTCATAAAAATAGCGTTGCCAACGCTGCTTTTGCAGCATTAGCTATCGGTAATCCGGTGCGTTTTCAAGAGACTAGCGGCGAGCAAGGCCCGCAAGCCAGTTTTGTTGAACCGATTGTCTAAGCACACCTTCTTCCCAAAACTGCGGCACTGGCCGCAGTTTTTTTATTCCTTCGCCTACCGATAGTGCCTGCCAATGCCGCTATACAAACTTCGTCTATTTTTCTATACTGATAAAGTTTTTTTATAGTTAATCATATTTTTTTTCTTTCAAGGATTTAATGAGCTAATATGAATCGTGTTCAACATTTCCCCTTGGTATTATTTGCCGCCTTGATGGGTTTATTGGGTTTTATTTTGGCCTTTCGTTTAGTGCTACAGGCGACTGGTATTGCGCCGACCGTCGAAAATTGGCTGGTTTTGGGCTTATTGCTGCCAGTCACGGCTTTATTTGTGATTTTTCTTGGCCTTTTTATTGGCAAAATGCTGTTTTTCAAAACAGAATGGCAAAAGGATTTACAACATCCGGTGCGGCTCAATTTTTCAGCGACGATTTCCATCAATTTAAGTTTATTAGCGCTTTTATATCTGCACTATTCGCCGCTTTTGGCAAAAGTGCTCTGGATCAGCGCCGCTGCACTACATTTCGTCATAAGTCTTTATATTATCAGCGCTTGGATGCATCGCAGTGGTATGGAATTGCCGCAGATGACCCCGGCCTGGTTTATTCCGGCGGTGGGCAACATTGTGATGCCCTTGGCCGGCGTGCCGTTGGGCTTTGTGGAACTCTCCTGGTTTTTCTTTAGCGTCGGACTGCTTTTTTGGCTGGTATTATTGACCATCGTCATGCAACGCATTTTCTTTCATCCGCCGCTGCCTGACCGGCTGGCACCGACCTTATTGATTTGGCTCGCGCCACCGGCGGTGGGCTTTTTGTCCTATGAAATGTTGCAAGGCGGGCATCTGGATGCCTTGGCGCGGATTCTTTATTACGTCGGTTTGTTTATGGCAGCGCTTTTTATTTTTCAAATCAACTACTTCCGTAAATTGTCTTTTGCCATGTCCTGGTGGGCCTATTCCTTTCCGGTCGCGGCTTTGACCAATGCCACTTTTCATTTTGCCAAGGTCATGACCGGCGGCAGCGCCGTTTTTTTCCTGGGTCTTGCTTGGGGACTTTTTGCCGTGTTGGCGGTCATAATTGCGCTTTTGCTCTATAAAACTTTGCACCTGTGGATGAAAAATGGTCTCTTCGTCGCCGAATAAAGCCAAAAAGGTCAAAGCGCTCGGGCGCTTTTGGCCGTGGCTGATTTTAGTTCTTGCCTTGATTTTTGCTGTGTTGATTATTGCCACCCGCGACAAACGCCCGCCGGTACAAGCCCAAGAAAAACGTTTCTTGATTGAAAGCGAACTTATTGAATTTTCAAAGTACTCTCCCGAAATTTCCCTCTTTGGCACCGTCAGCATCCAAGCCGTCAGTCAGTTAAGCGCACCACTCACCGCCGAAGTCATGGCCGTGGCCGTGAAAAGTGGCAATCCGGTCGAAGCGGGACAAGTGTTGCTGGAACTCGACCGCACCGACATTGACTTTCTGGTCGGACAACGCGCCACCGAGGTTGCGCAATTGCGTGCCGACTTACAAAATGAAAAAAATCGGCTGGTGACTTTAGGCAATACGTTGAAAAGTCAAGAAACGTTATTAACGCTGGCGGAAAAAGAACGCACGCGGCAACGGCAACTCGAAAGTCAAAAACTCACCTCCGGCAGTCAGGTGGATTCGAGTGAGAAAAGCTATGAACAACAAAAACTTGCTCTGGAAGATGCGCGTTTAGCGGTAAAAAATCAACCGCAGATTATCGAGCGCCTGCAAGCGCAACTGCGCCGTGCCGAATTAGTCCTAGCGCAAGCGCAAAGCGATCAGGCCAAAGCGACGCTGCGCGCGCCCTTTGCCGGTGTTGTCACCGGCGTGGCGGTCGGCGTGGGCAATCGGGTGCAAGTCGGCAGTCCGCTGTTGATGCTTTATGCCAAAGATAACTTAGAAATCAATGCCTTAATTCCTGAAAATCATCTCAACACTGTCCGGCAAGCCTTGGCAAACGGCGAAAAACTTTTGGCCTATGCACCGAAAACTTCTTCAGAAAAAACTTTTTTACTCAAGCGCTTATCTTCAGAAGTCAGCGCTGGCAATGCCGGTGTGGTGGCTTTTTTTGCCCTCGCCGCTGACGATGCTTTTGCCTTGGGCGAAACCCTAGCCTTGCGCCTACGCTTGCCACCTGTAGCCTCGCTGCGACTGCCGGCTAGTGCCTTGTATCAACAGCGCTATGTCTATCGCCTCACGGCGGAAGACCGACTCGAAAGCGTCGCCGTGCAATTTTTAGGCGAACAGCAAAGCCCGAGCGGGAAAAGTCTGGTGCTGCTGCAAAGTGCAGAACTTCGGCCCGGGGATCGCATTATGACCACGACTTTACCAAATGCTATCAATGGCTTGCAGGTCGAATGGCAAAGTCCGGCAGCAAAAACGCAGGAAAAACAACTATGAATGTTATCGAGAGTGCGCGTCGGCAAAACCCAAGAAATGCTTTTTTAAGCATTTTTTCTAATCATCCGGTTGCGTCCAATTTATTGATGATACTGATGATTTTGGCCGGCATCTGGGGATTATCGCAGCTCAATACGCAGTTTTTTCCGAATTTTGCGCTGGAACAGATCAGTGTGCGCATCGTCTGGTCGGGCGCGACTGCCGAAGATGTGGAAGCCAATATCACCATCCCTTTGGAACAAGAACTGCGCAACCTGGATTATTTACGCAAAATGACCTCCACCTCCGCCGAAGGCGTGTCCTCGATTTCTTTGGAATACGAAGAAGGCAGCGACATGACGCAAGCCTTGGAACAAGTGCAGCAGCGCGTGGACAGCCTGCGGAATTTGCCAAGCGATAGCGAAAAACCGACCATCACCCGCCTGGTGCGTTACGATCCGGTGGCCAAACTTTTGGTCAGCGGTGCCAATTTGGCCGAGCTTCGACCGTTGGTACAAGATTTTGAAACGTCGTTATTGGCGGCTGGTGTAGCCAAAGTCAGCATCGCAGGCTTACCGGAAGAAGAAATCGCCATTGAAATCCCGAGCGAAACCTTAGTCACGCTTGGACAATCCCTGCCGAGTTTAGCCAACCAAGTCGGCGTTGCCAGTCAAAATATCCCGGCAGGTAATATCGGCTTGGCGGAAAACAGCAAGCAATTACGCGCCTTAGAAGAACAACGTACCATTGAAGGCTTTGCCGCCATCGCCCTGCAAAACAGCCAAGGGCAAAGTGCTGACTTGCATCTTGGCGACATCGCGCACCTTGAACGCCGCGACCAGGAAGGCCAAGTACGCTTGTTTTATCAGGGACAACCCGCCGTAGAATTATCCATTCAGCGTACCGAAAGTGCTGACACTTTGGCTTCCGCCAAAGTTTTACAAGATTGGCTGGCCGAAACCGCGCCAACGCTGCCGCCGAATATCCGCTTTCATGTCTATGAAGAACAATGGAAATACATTGATCAACGTATCCAGTTGCTCTTAAAAAACGGTTTAAGCGGCCTGCTCTTGGTCTTGCTGTTTCTCTATATTTTTCTTGATAGCCGCGTCGCCTTTTGGGTGGCGGTCGGTATTCCGGTGTCGTTTATGGCCACCTTGGCGATCATTTACCTTTTTGGCGGCAGTATCAACATGATAAGCCTGTTTGGCTTGATCATGTCCTTAGGGATTATTGCCGATGATGCGATTGTGGTCGGCGAAGACACTTTGGCACATCGCGAAGCTGGGGAAGACAGTGTCAGTGCTGCTGAAGGCGGCGCTGCACGGATGTTTGCACCGGTCATCGCCTCCTCTTTAACCACCGTCGCCGCCTTTTTGCCGTTGATGCTCATCGGCGGCACCATTGGTAACATCTTGGGTGAATTACCATTTACCGTCATCTGCGTGATTTTGGCCTCGCTTTTTGAATGCTTTTTTATTCTCCCCGGCCATCTGCGCGAAGCCTTAACCAAAGCGGTCAGCTTACGCGGCTTTGAAAAACGCTTCCGTGATGGTTTTGAAAAAGGCTTTGGCTATTTCCGCGATCACCTGTTCAAAAACAGCGTCGCTGCTGCCATTCGCCACAGTGGCATCACCATCAGTCTCACCATTGCTATCTTTTTGTTATCTATCGCCTTATTGATCAGCGGTCGGATTGGTTTTACTTTTTTTCCCGCACCGGAAGGCAATACCCTATATGCCAATGTGGTGTTTCATTCGGGAACACCCGAAGAAAAAGTCTTGGAATTTTTGAAAGAAACCGAACTGGCCTTGGCACGGGCGCAAGAAAAACTGGGCGAGCAGGTCGTCACCACGCAAGTATTGCGTTTGGGCAGCAGCAGTTTATCGAGTGGTCAGGGACAAACTGGCGATAATTTTGGCTCTATCGTGGTGGAATTGCTGGATGGGGACTTGCGTCAAACCCGCAATCCGGCGCTACTCAAAGCCTGGCGGCAAGAAATTCAACTCCCGCCCGGCATTGAAAACTTCAGCATCATCGCGCAACGCGGCGGCCCGCCGGGTTCCGACATCCAAATCCAATTGGTGGGTTCCAATGCCCGCGACTTAAAGGAAGCGGCTTTAATTTTACAGAATAGCCTCAATGGCTTACCTGGTGTCAGCGGCATTGAAGATGATCTGCCTTATGGACAAGAACAACTGGTCTATCGTCTCAATGCGCGTGGCCAAGCCTTAGGACTCGATATTGAAAACATCGGTCGGCAAGTGCGGGCGGCGTATGAAGGCCAACTGGTGCAGATTTTTCAAGATAAAAGCGACGAGGTGGAGGTGCGTTTATCGCTGCCGCGTGCCGAACGCGAGCGTTTGTTTGGCTTTAGTCAATTGCCGATTTTCCTACCGTCGGGACAAAGTTTGCCCTTGGCCGATGTGGTCACGATTGAAAGTCAACGCGGCTTTGATGCTTTGCGGCATCGCGATGGCGCGTTGGCCATTGAGGTGTCGGCGAGTGTGGATGACAGCGTCAACAATGCCAATCGGCTGCTTAGGGATTTACAGCGGGAACTGCTGCCGCAACTCGAGCGGGATTATGGTCTGCGTTATCGTCTGGAAGGCCGCGCTGCCGATCAAGCCGAAACCTTTGCCGATATGAAAATTGGTCTGGTTTTGGCTTTAGCCTTGATTTATATCATTTTAACCTGGGTGTTTGGTTCCTATACGCGGCCTTTGGCGGTGATGGCGATCATTCCCTTTGGCTTGATTGGCGTGATTTTGGGGCATTGGCTGATCGGTATCAATTTGACCTTGCTGTCGTTTTTCGGCGTTTTTGCGCTCATCGGCATCTCGGTGAACGGCTCGATTGTGTTGGTGGAGTTTTATCATGAACTCTTGAAACAAGGTCTGGATCGCTACAGCGCCATGGTCGAGGCGGTGCGGCTGCGGCTGCGTGCTTTGCTTTTGACCTCGCTCACCACCATTGGCGGCTTGTTGCCGTTGTTGTTTGAAACTTCGGTGCAAGCGCAATTTTTGATTCCGATGGCGGTGTCGTTGAGCTTTGGCTTGATGGCGACCACGCTTTTAGTGCTGTATTTTATTCCAGCTTTGTTGTATCAGATTGAAAAAGGTCGAGAAAATCCCAAACTTGCTGCCAAACTTCCCGCCTAAAGCCCAGATGCCCACCGCGCTTTTCGGCCTGTAAAACCAGCCAAGGCGCGGGCGGTGTCGGCCACAGTCCTTCAGGAAAAAACGGATCATTCACAGCTTGCAGCAACAGCGTCGGCGTTCGGATATTTGCCCATTTTTTGGTGATGTCGGCGGCTGCATAGTAGTCGTCAACACTTTGAAAACCATGCAGTGGTGCCGTCCAAGCGCTATCGAAATCGCGAAAATCCCGATGCCGCCGCCGTGGCAGTTGTGGAAATTTGCCTTGTACTTGGCGTTCGAGTTTTCGCAGTAGGCGATCCCGATAAACTTTTGAAAAACCTTGATTTAAGCGCTCGGCCACTGCCGCTGGTTGTAAAGGCGTAGCCACTGCTGCCGCTCGCGCTATCGCTAGGGACTGCTCTGAAGCAAGCGCCTGGAGCAACACCAAAGCGCCCATGGAAAAACCAACGGCGAGCTGCTCACGTTTGGGAAAACGCTTTTGAATAACTTGAAATACATAGAGAAAATCAGCAAAATCCACCGCTGACCAAAAACGGGGACGGCGATTCGCAACGCCGCTCTGGCCGCGGCCATGCCAGACAATCGCCTGCCAGGGGCGCTGGTGCTGCTGTGCCAAAAAACGATAGAGGTAGCTATCGCCAGCGCGGCTGCTTAAACCTGGCAGCAACCAGAGGTTGGTTTTTTCTTGGCTTTCGTTGCCTTCCCAGGCGGCAGCGTTTGTGGCTTGCTTTGGATTTGCGGATGGCGATGCAAGCGGATGGGAAAAAGCTAAATCGCAAAAATCGCCGTCTGGTAAAGTCAGCCGTTCCCAACAGAAGTTGACTGACGGCTTTGCCGGTAAAGCCGCGCAAAGGGTTGCCAGATGGCCTTGTAGCGCTAGGGACAATATCGTGATTTTCAGTTATAAATCAACTACTAAACAAATGGATCAAATTAGGCCTCAGCGCTTTCCAGTGTCGGCTGCGGACGGTCCACCAGCTCGACGACGGCCATCGGTGCAGCATCGCCAGCGCGATAACCGCATTTCAAAATCCGCAAATAACCACCAGGACGCGCTTGGTAACGGGGGCCAAGTTCGGTAAAGAGTTTTTTGACCAAAACATCGCTGCGCAAGCGGCTAAAAGCCAGGCGACGGTTGGCAACGCTATCCACTTTGGCCAAAGTGATCAAAGGCTCGGCCAAGCGGCGGAGTTCTTTGGCTTTGGGGACGGTGGTTTTGATCATTTCATGAGTAAACAAGGACTTGGTTAAGTTGCGCAATAAAGCCTGACGATGGTCGGTCGGTCGGCTTAAATTGCGGCCAATATTGCGATGACGCATAGGATTTCCTTTGGAATTTTATTGGGTTAGAAAAGGACAGGTGGCTGTCCTTCAAAAAAATAGCTTAGAGGTCTTTCGCTTCTTCGTCGCGATCTTCAAGTTCCGGCGGCGGCCAATTTTCCAGGACTTTGCCAAGCTCTAAACTGCGGTCAGCCAGGCGTTCTTTGATTTCAGATAAGGAACGCTTGCCTAAGTTCGGCGTTTTTAATAAATCTGCTTCGGTTTTTTGAATTAAATCACCGATGTAGCGAATACCTTCCGCTTTTAAGCAATTGGTCGAGCGGACGGTCAACTCCAGAATCTCAATCGGCGACTTATAAATCCCCAAGACATCACCGCTCGGGACTGGCCGTTCTTCCAGTAATAAAGGCGAGGTATCTTGGTTTTCGCCAGGCCGTGGCAATTCGGCAAAAAAAGCCAGTTGATCGCGCAACACTTTGGCCGCCTGGCGAATTGCCGCTTCCGGCTCCAAAATGCCATTGGTTTCCACCTCCAAAATCAAGCGATCTAAATCAGCACGATGGCCATGCCGCGCTTGCTGCACTTCGTAGGCCACCTTGCGAATTGGCGAGAACGAGGCATCCAAAAGCAACTGACCGATAGGCGTGCTTTTATTGCCTTCGCTGATCTTACGCAGCCGCGCTGGTTGATAACCAAAGCCTTTGGCAACAAAGAGTTCCATTTCAAAGTCTATAGGCTTAACCAAAGTCGCAATCACATGCTGCGGGTTCACAAGCTCTACATCATGGGTCAGTTGAATGTCCGCCGCTCTGACCAGTCCCGGTTCAGACTTGCGCAGCAACAGCGAGATACGCTCGCGCTCGCCGGTTAAACGCAAAACCAAGCCTTTCAAATTTAAGATAATATCCAGAACATCTTCTTTGACCCCTTCGATGGGTGCAAACTCATGCTCGACTTCTTTAATTTTGACTTCCGTCACCGCCGTCCCCGGAATCGAGGACAGCAGGATGCGGCGTAGCGCGTTGCCTAAAGTATGGCCAAAACCCCGCTCCAATGGACAAACCGCAATTCTGGCATGGGAGGGAGAGAAGTTTTCCACGACCTCCAGATGCGGCTCTAAAAAGTTCTGCATAATTGACACGCCAGTAATATATTGATATTTGAGGATTATTTTGAGTACAACTCGACAACCAGCGACTCGTTGATGTCGCCAGATAATTCCAGGCGATCCGGGGCGCGGAGGAAGATTCCTTCAAAATGTTCCGCGTCCACTTGCAACCAATCCGCCGCTTGCCGGCCTTTGGCCAAATCTAAAGCCGTGGCAATGCGCTCTTGTTTGCGCATTTTTTCACGCACGGCGATGTGGTCATGCGGCTGCACTTGAAAAGAAGGAATGTTCACGGTTTTACCATTCACTTCAATGGCTTTGTGGCTGACCAACTGGCGGGCTTCCGCACGGGTGGCGGCAAAACCTAAGCGATAAACGACGTTATCCAAGCGGCCTTCCAACAAGCGCAAAAGATTTTCACCAGTCGAGCCTTTGCGTCGCGCTGCTTCATAGTAATAGCCGCGGAATTGTTTCTCTAAAATGCCATACATGCGGCGCAATTTTTGTTTTTCGCGCAACTGCGTCGCATAGCCCGACAAGCGCGGTTTTTTCGTGCCGTGTTGTCCTGGAGTTTTTTCACTGCGGCATTTTTTGCTGTATGGCTTGATGCCAGACTTGAGCATTAAATCCATGCCTTCGCGCCGACTTAAACGGCATTTGGGTCCTAAATAGCGTGCCATGTTTGAACTCCTGAATTACACCCGCCGTTTTTTCGGCGGACGGCAACCATTGTGAGGGATACCAGTGACATCAATGATGCTCACCACCCGAAAACCGGTGTTGTGCAAGGAGCGCACGGCGGAATCGCGTCCAGGACCGGGTCCCTTGACAAACACTTCTAAATTTTTAATGCCAAATTCCTTGGCCACATTGCCCGCCCGCTCGGCGGCAACCTGCGCGGCAAAAGGGGTGCTTTTGCGTGAACCGCGAAAGCCTGAACCGCCAGAGGTTGCCCAACATAAGGTATTGCCTTGCTTGTCACTGATAGTCACGATGGTGTTATTGAAAGAGGCATGAATATGTGCCACGCCATCGGTTAAAGTCCGCTTGACTTTTTTGCGGACTTTGGTATTCGCGGAACTGGCTGCTGCTGGTTTTGCCATTTATTTCCTTATTTCTTAATAGGTTTACGCGGGCCTTTGCGAGTCCGCGCATTATTTTTAGTGTTCTGGCCACGCACCGGCAAACTCTTGCGATGCCGATAACCACGATAACAACCTAAGTCCATTAGGCGTTTAATACTTATCGAGACTTCCCGACGCAAATCGCCTTCAACGGTAAATTGCGCCACTTGTGAACGTAAGGCTTCCACTTCATTTTCTGTCAAATCCTTGATCTTTTTCTGCTCTGGCACTTGCGCTTCTTGGCAAATTTGCTTGGCCCGCGTCGGACCAATGCCAAAGATCGCCCGCAAGGCAATCACAGCATGTTTTTGTACCGGAAGGTTGACACCTGCAATACGCGCCATGCCTTACCTCACCCTTGCCGCTGTTTGTGACGGGCATCGGTCGAACAAATTACCCGCACCACGCCATGACGGCGAATCACTTTGCAATTTTTACAAATTGGCTTTACTGAAGAACGAACTTTCATGACCTATCTCCAAAAAAATAAATGGCCTAGCGTTTGCCGCGGATACTGCCAGCAGAACGGCTATAAGCGCGTAAATTGGCTTTTTTCAAGAGTCCCTCATACTGTTGGGACATCACATAGGTTTGTAATTGCGCCATAAAATCCATGACCACCACAACGATGATCAAAAGCGAAGTACCACCGAAATAAAACGGCACATTGCGATACAAAATCAAAAACTCCGGTAACAAACACACCGCAGTGATATACACCGCGCCGACTAAAGTTAAGCGGGTCAAAATCGTGTCAATATGCTTGGCGGTTTGTTCACCGGGACGCACGCCTTGAATAAAGGCACCGGATTTTTTTAAGTTTTCCGCTGTTTCTTTTGAGTTAAAAATCAAGGCTGTATAAAAGAAACAGAAAAAGATAATCCCCAAAGCATAGAAAAGCACATAGAGCGGCTGGCCGGGGGCAATGGTGGCCGCAATATCGCCAAGCCAAGCCATGCCTTCGGTGCGACCAAGCCAATCGCCCATCGTCGCCGGAAATAAAATAATGCTGGAGGCGAAAATCGGCGGAATCACCCCGGCCATGTTTAACTTCAAGGGCAGATGCGTATTTTGCGCCGCATAAGAGTTCCGCCCCTGCTGCCGACGCGCATAGTGGATGGGGATGCGCCGCTGTGCCCGCTCGACAAAGACGACAAAAGCGGTCACTGCCAAAGCTAACGCAATGAAAAACAACACTTCTAAGCCATGCAGCTCGCCATTATTGGCCAGTTGAATGATGCTCCCTAAACCCGAGGGTAAACCAGCGGCAATACCGGCAAAAATCAACAGGGAAATACCATTACCGATACCGCGCTCGGTGATCTGTTCACCCAACCACATCAGAAACATCGTGCCAGTGATCAAGGACACCGCCGCCGTAAAGACAAAAGCCAAGCCAGGATTCACCACCAAAGCAATCCCTTCGACTTGCTGACTTTGCAGGGCAAAAGCCACGCCAATGGATTGGAATGCCGCCAGCACCAAGGTGCCGTAGCGGGTGTATTGGGTGATCTTGCGTCGTCCCGCCTCGCCGTCTTTTTTCAACTGCTGCAAATACGGCACGGTTGCCGAAAGCAACTGCATGATAATCGAGGCCGAAATATACGGCATGATGCCTAAGGCAAAAACCGACATCCGCTCCAAAGCGCCGCCGGAGAACATATTGAACATGGATAAAATCGTGCCTTGCTGCTGGGCAAACAAGGCCGCCATGACGGCAGGATCCACGCCTGGCACCGGCACAAAGGTGCCAATGCGAAAAACAATCAGCGCCCCCAGTACAAATAGGAGACGCTGCCGCAATTCGGAATAATTACCGCCGCTGCCGGGCAGATTTTTTGCGGTCGTGGACACTAGACAGCCTCCTCAAGATGCTCAACACGACCGCCTTGTGCTTCCACTGCCGCCAAAGCGCCTTTGCTGATGCGCACCGCTTTATCGCGGATCACCACTGGCCGGTCAAGCTCTCCTGATAAAAACACTTTGACAAACTTGGTGTTTTTGGTGATGACATTGGCAGCTTTTAAGGTTTGGATGGTGACTTCCGCCGCCGTCTGTCCTTCGGCCACTGGCAGTAATTTTAATTCTGCCAAACGCACTTCTTCGGTAAACAAAGACTTGCGGGAGGTAAAACCGACTTTCGGCAAGCGGCGTTGAATCGGCATCTGACCGCCTTCAAAACCAACTTTATGATAACCGCCAGCACGCGCTTTCTGACCTTTGTGGCCACGACCTGAGGTTTTACCGAGGCCCGAGCCGATACCACGGCCTAAGCGTTTGCGGCTAGTTTTACTGCCTGCTGCCGGACGTAAGGTATTAAGACGCATCGGCCACCTCTTCAATTTTCAACATATAGGCCACTTGCCGCACCATGCCTAAATTTTCAGGCGTTTTGACAACTTCCACCGTGTGATGCCGACGGCGCAAGCCTAAACCAGCCACGCAGGCGCGATGCGCTTTCAGACGGCCATGGACACTTTTCAATAAAGTCACGCGCAGGCGTCCAAGAGTATTCTGTTCACTCGTCATAGTTTTTCCTCATCTACCGTACAGGTAGGACATATTCGGCAAAGTTAATGAAAGAGTTCTTCAACGGTTTTGCCGCGTTTACTGGCCACCGATTCTGGTGTACTCATCGCAGCTAAGCCTTTGATAGTGGCACGAATCACGTTTTTGGCATTGCGCGAGCCCACCACTTTGGCCAACACATTCCGCACCCCGCAGGCTTCAAAGACCGCACGCATCGCGCCACCGGCAATCACGCCCGTCCCTTCGGAAGCCGGTAGCATAACAATACGGGTAGCGCCAAATTCAGTGCGGGTTGGATGATACAAAGTGCCATCACGAAGCGGCACCGTTACCAAACTTTTTTTAGCTTTTTCAATGGCTTTTTGAATAGCATTCGGCACTTCCCGTGCCTTGCCATAGCCCAAAGCGACGCGGCCATTGCCATCGCCCAGAACAATCAAGGCCGCAAAGCTCATCTGTTTGCCGCCTTTGACCACTTTGGTAACGCGACGGACTTCAATCAATTTTTCAATAAAGGCGCTTTCGCTCATAAGATGCTCACTTGCTTAAAATTTAAGGCCATGTTCACGGGCAGCATCGGCCAAGGCTTTCACCCGTCCGTGGTAGCGATAACCAGCGCGGTCAAAAGCCACTTCTTGAATACCGACCGCCAAGGCTTTTTCAGCAATGGTTTTGCCGACCAATTTGGCCGCCTCGACATTGCCGGGATATTTGCCATCCAGAAGCGTCCGCAACTCTGGGGTGACGGTGGAAGCCGCGGCTAAGATTTTTTCGCCGCCTGG
>CAYWWW010000002.1:0-253316 GCA_964462205.1 uncultured Cardiobacteriales bacterium | reverse complement strand
CCTGCACCTTCGTGTTTAACCCGCCTTTGCTGCGGGACATCGCCTGATTTCCCCCTTCGGCTCCGCAGGCCTGGGGATGGACTTTGAGACAACTGCTGTCCACCAAAAGCCATTCAAAATCAGCATCTTCTATAAAAATATTGAAAAGCATCGCCCACACCCCGCGATCCCGCCACCGGCAAAAGCGGCGATGCATGTTATCACCTATAATTAAGCAATTAAATCAGTTTTTTTGATATAAACAAAAAGCATGTTAAAGTAAATCTGGTTGATGTTCATTTTGATGTTGACCAATCCCGTTTAATCAATTAGGAGCTGTTACAATGCAAAAAGTGATGATCTTTGCTTTATTGTTTAGTTTGTTAGGATGGATGTCGGTAACGATTGCTGATGATCAAAGTGAGATGGCAAAAGAGAAAATGCAAGAGATGGTTAAGCGCTTGGATCTTAGTCCCACGCAAATGCTGCCGTTTATGATGGTTTCAAAAGAAAGCATGGAAGGAAAAAAACAAATTCTTGATAGCTATGGCATTGATCCTCAAAATCCTGAGAACTCAGCGAAGCCAAACCTTAGAAAAATGCGCGCCATGCGTGGTGAAATGCAAGCGCTCAATGAGAAAACCGAAAATGAGATGCGTAAGGTATTAACCCCAACGCAGATGGAAAAGTGGATGGCAATTCAAGAGGAAAATCAAGCAGAAATGCGCGAAAACATGATGGAATCACGTTAAGGTAATCGGTGTAGTCATTCCTTTCAAGCAAGCTATTGCGTTAAAAGTTTTTATTTTAAGTCTATGTTTTCTTCAAAGCCTTTACGTCTTGGTTTAACCGGCGGCATTACCTGTGGCAAGTCCACAGTTGCTGCCTTTTTTCAAGCACTTGGTGTCACAGTTTTGGATGCCGATGCTATCAATCAGCAACTTCTACAGCCACAGGCAGCCGGTTGGCAAAAATTGGTGGACTATTTTGGCTTAACTATTTTGCAAAAGGATCAAACGCTTAATAAAGCATTATTGCGGGAAAAAATTTTCAATGACGCATACCTACGCGCAAGAGTTGAAAATCTTTTACACCCTTTGATTTGGGAAGCAATGGAAAAACAATATCAAAGCAAGAGTGCTGCTTATGTGATTTTTATGGTGCCGTTATTACTCGAAAAAAAACATCAAGACCAAATGGCTCGGGTGTTATTGGTGGATTGTCCGCCAGAAATTCAACGGCAACGTCTCGCCCAGCGCTTACACATGGATTTAAATTCTGATTTAATTGATAAAATTTTATCGAGTCAATTGCCACGTGTAGCGCGGCTTTCGTTAGTGACCGACTGTCTCAATGGACAATCGCACTTGCCGCAACTCAAAGCCTCGGTGCAACTGCTACATGATTTTTATCAAAATATGCTATAGTTTTTTATCAGGTTGTTTATCAAAAACAAAACGCTACCATGACAGCAGATTTTTCTTAAAATATACGAGGATAGCAGATGGAACCGCCAACGCCTTATCAAAAAAATCTGTACTTTATTAAAATCATGCAAGAAGCCGGCATCAATCCCACCAGCCAACGCCTGCAAATTTGCCGTTTATTATTAAGTCGTCGTCAGCATATTACTATTGATGGCATCATGCGTTATTTTGATAAAAAACAAACGACTATATCACGTGCTACGATTTACAACACCCTGAATTTATTTATCGAAAAAGGCTTAATTCAAGCCGTACAGTTTGATGCCAATCAGATTTTTTATGATTCTTACACCAAACCCCATCATCACTTTTATAATGTAGATACGGGGGAATTGATTGATATTGAAAAAGAAGACCTGGAAGTCATACAAAAAATCGCTTTACCCAAAGGCATGGACTTGCTTGATACCCAGGTGGTCATTCGGGTGCGGAATCGGATTCGCCAACCAATTGAAAAAATGAGATAAAAGAAAGAAAAATGTCGTAGTCAAGGTATCACCAGACGGAAATATTGGCTACGACAGAGCGACAAAAATACCAAAAGTTACCAAACTGCTTAAAAATTATATGCTGACGTGCGCTTCAATCGTGGTTAATTCTTTATAAATTTTATTCAACCAAGTTTTCACCCGTTTCCGCTCTAAACTCGTTAAATCAAAGCCTTCGTTATTGATAGCTGACCAAAAACTTGAATTATTGACATCAATTTTACGCATCAAGGACTCACTTAACTTCGGCAGGGTAATGATCGCTGATGAATAATCAGCCAATTGTTGCTTTTCTGGCGAGTGTTCAAAAATGGTAAAATCCTTTCCTCGACCTTCATTCAAAACAACAATATAATTTACCTGATCAGCATAACTTTTAAATAATTGGTTAAGCAATAATACTGAATCCTTGCTTTCATCAATAACATGCCAGAAGGTAATTTTTACTGAAATATTTTCAAGTAATTCAAATACTTCTGACTCACTAATCCAAGAAGAAATTTGCGAATGGGTTTGCGCTGCCAAGTCCACCAAAATACGTTGATTGGGATCACTTTCAATGGTTGTCGCAATTTGATCGAGTTTCTCAAAGTCATCAATCAGAATTGGCTTGCTAAAATCAGCATAAAAACGGCTCAAGGTCGGATGCGAGCGGTCGGTATCAAATGCCTGAAAAGCAAGCTCATTATCAATAAAATGCTGAGCAAGTATCCGCGACATCACCGACTTACCAACGCCACCTTTTTCACCACCGACAAAATGAATAACAGACATAGACTATCTCCCAATTATGTTTAAAAAATCTGCATGTTAATAAATATCTGTAGCTGTTTCTAATGCCTCGAATACTCGGAAAAAAACGCCGCAAGCACTTGCAATAAAAGCGTATTTTCCTCTGGACTGCCGACGGTAATCCGCAAGGCATTGGACAAGCGCCCACTGCCAAAGCGTTTCACTAAAATCTTGGCCGCCAGCAGCGCCGAATAAACCTCGGCGATAGCAAAGTCTTCCGTTGAAACCAAAATAAAATTCGCGTCACTCGGCCACACTTGCCAGGGAAATTGCGCCAAAGCCTTTTGTAATCGCACCCGCTCGTGCATCAGGATGTCGGCTTGTTCACGCAAAATAGCCGAACCGTATTCCAAAATTACCGGCAAAGCAGCCTGTGTTAAGCTGTTGATATTATAAGGTAAACGTAGTTTATTGATTTCTGTCAGCCAGTTTTTATCACCTAAAAGCATCCCAAAGCGCAAACCTGCCAAGCCAGATTTGGATAAGGTTCGCATAATCAAAAGATTGGGATAAGTTTTGAGGTGTGCAAGAAAAGTTTTGCCGCCTGTGAAGGCGAAATAGGCTTCATCAATCACCACTAAGCCATCGCTTAAGGCAATGATTTCTAAAAGGTCAGCTTCAGAAAAAAGGTTGCCGGTCGGATTGTTCGGATAGGCAAAGAATAACAAGGCTGGATGGTGTTCCAGAATTTCCTGCCGTAACTTTTTCATATCCAAGGCAAACTTTTCATCAAGCGCGACGGCCAGAAAAGACACACCCAAGTCAGCGCTCAATTTTTCATACATGACAAAGGATGGGGTCACGCCTAAAACCGGTCGGCCACTGGCACGAATCGCCATAATCAGCAACAAAATCAATTCATCCGAACCGTTACCAAAAATCACTTCCACCGCTTCCGGCAGTTGCCAATAGTTGCGCACCGCCTGTTGGCAGGCCGCAGCCGCCGCATCGGGATAGCGCTGAATCGCCACTTCGGCCACGGCCTTTAGCCATTGCTTGCGCAGCGCTTCGGGTAGGACAAAGGGGTTTTCCATGGCGTCAAGTTTGATCAAGCCTTCGGCGTTAGCAACGTGGTAAGCATTGGTTTCTAAAAGTCTTTTTTCTAAAAGTTCGGCTTTTAGCGTCGCTTGATTTTTCTGCATAAAATGATCCTAACTGCGAAAACGTGCCGAGCGGGCATGTGCGGTGAGTGCTTCCCCATCGGCCAATAACCCGGCGATTTGGCTTAGGTTTTTGGCACCGCTTGCCGAACAGGTGATAACACTGCTGCGTTTTTGAAAGTCATAAACCCCCAAAGGCGAGCTAAACCGCGCCGTGCCGGAAGTCGGCAAAACGTGGTTCGGTCCGGCGCAATAATCGCCAAAGGCTTCCGGTGTGTGATAGCCCATAAAAATTGCGCCAGCATGATGAATCATTGGCAACAGGCTTTCGGGGTCAGCAACGGCCAATTCCAGATGCTCCGGCGCGATGCGATTGACCAAGCGGCAGGCTTCGGCAAAATCGCGCACCTGGATGAGCGCGCCGCGATTTTGTAAAGAGGCGTGGATGATTGCGTCGCGACTATAGCTTTCTAATTGTCTTTCAATAGCTTGCGCAACTTGATCTAAAAGATTTTTATCCGGTGACAATAAAATCGCTTGCGCCAGTTCGTCGTGTTCAGCTTGGGAAAATAAATCGGCTACCAGCCAGTCCACGGCAATGCCGTGATCAGCCACGATTAAAATTTCTGAAGGCCCGGCGACCATGTCAATGCCGACTTGTCCAAAAACTTGCCGTTTGGCTTCGGCGACATAGGCATTACCGGGACCGACGATTTTATCCACTTTCGGAACTAAATCCGTGCCATAGGCCAAAGCTGCTATCGCCTGCGCGCCGCCGACGGTAAATACCCGATCCACTTCGGCCACTGCTGCCGCCGCCAAAACCAAGGGTGACACTTCCCCCTTGGGCGTGGGGACGGTCATGATAATTTCGCCAACTTCCGCCACCCGCGCCGGTAGCGCATTCATCAATACGGACGACGGATAAGCGGCTTTGCCGCCCGGGACGTAGATGCCAACGCGCTCCAATGGCGTAACCCGTTGGCCAAGTTGATTGCCAAAAGCATCCTTGAAGCTAAACTCTTGGATTTTTTGCTTTTCAGCATACATTCGGATGCGTTCAGCAGCGGTAATCAGTGCCTCGCGCAGCGGTTTATCCAGTTGCTGTAAGGCTTCCTGCCAGCGAAAACTGGGGATTTCCAAGTCTTCCGGCGCATTGAGCAGCATCCCATCAAAACGCGCAGTGTAATCGAGCAAGGCCGCATCTTTCCGCAGTTTGACTTCGCGAATAATTTGCCGCACCCGATTTTGTATTTCATCCGAAATTGCCGACTCATAAGCCAATAAATGATCTAGAATTTCGTTAAAGTCTTCTTGTTCAGTGGAAAGGCGACGTAGCATATTTTTTCAACTAGAGGTTAAACAAAAATTTTCTAAAAGATATGGGGGAATTAAACTTCTTGACCATTGCACCATAACTCATATTCGCTTATATCAATATCAGCATTCCAACTTACCGCATAACCACCGGTTTCAATGGCGACGCTCTTAAAAAACGCATTATTTTGTAATGGCGCAAATCTTTCGTGATGGAAAAGCAAAGAAACGTCGTATTGTTTTATTTGCTTATTATCAAATTCAATCCGTAACCTATAATTATCGTCTGCCGATACAGATTTGATCTTGGGGTATGACATGAAATTATTTACTCCAGTCCAGGCAAATTAAAGCGGGTGATTTCCGACATAACACGCTCTACCCCACCACCTTGGCAAAAGCATCCAACCAATAGCGCACAGCTTGCGCTTTGAGTTTCAGCGCCGCTTTGTTGACCAAAAGCCGTGCGCTGATGTCGGCAATGTGCGCCTTAGGTTCTAAGCCATTGGCTTTTAAGGTGTTACCAGTATCTACTAAATCCACGATACGCTCGGCAAGTCCAACCAAGGGCGCGAGTTCCATTGATCCGTAAAGTTTAATAATATCAACCTGTTCACCAATACTGGCATAATAACGTTTGGTACTTTGCACATATTTGCTGGCCACCCGCAGATGCCGATGCGCCAGACGTTCATCAAAATTTTCCTCGCAAAAACCAGCGACCATCAAACGACAGCGCGCGATTTTTAAATCCAGCGGTGCATAGACATCCTGCGCTTGATGTTCCATCAATACATCGGAACCCGTAATACCTAAATCCGCCGCGCCGTGGCCAACATAGGCCGGTACGTCGCTTGGCCGGACAATAAATACGGAAAGCGGCACGTCTTCGGCTTCAATGCGTAATTTGCGGCTTTTGTTCGGGTCTTCGGAGAGTTGTACGCCGATTTTGGCCAAGAGCGGCAAGGTTTCTTCTAAAATTCGGCCTTTGGATAAGGCTAAAGTGATGGCTTGCATTTTGTTAAACTTTTTTAATTAAATTATTTACAATTTTATTTACAATAAGTTGATTTTAATGAAAATTTATTAAGTGAAAGAACTATAAAAGCCGTTGAATGCGCGCACCCAAACGGCCAAGTTTTTCTTCAATAAATTCATAGCCACGGTCAATATGATAAACGCGATCAATCACACTTTCGCCTTCCGCCGCCAACGCCGCCAACACCAAGCCCGCTGAGGCACGCAAATCTGTCGCCATCAACGGCGCACCGGTTAAACGTGGCACACCATGCACAATCGCGGTATTGCCTTTTAAGCGAATATCGGCACCTAAACGTTGTAATTCAACGGCGTGCATAAAGCGGTTTTCAAAAATGGTTTCTTCAATAATGCCCACGCCTTCGGCTACGGCATTTAAGGCCATAAACTGCGCCTGCATATCGGTGGGAAAACCCGGATGTGGTTTAGTAACAATATCAACGGCTTTGGGACGCTTGCCTTGCATATCCAAACGAATCCAATCGCTGCCAATTTCAATGTGTGCGCCAGCTTCTTGTAATTTATAGAGCACCGCTGACAAGGTTTCCGGTGCCGCCTGCGTGAGATGCAAAGCCCCACGCGTGATCGCTGCGGCCACCAAATAAGTACCCGCTTCAATGCGATCCGGCAGCACCCGATAGTCGCCGCCGCGCAGTGGCCGTCCGCCTTGAATCCGCAAACGATTGCTACCAATGCCCTCGATTTCCGCACCCAGATACTTGAGAAAATTCGCCAAATCAACAACCTCTGGTTCTTGTGCGGCATTATCCAATACCGTTTCCCCTTCGGCGAGAACGGCGGCCATGAGAATATTTTCGGTGCCAGTGACGGTCACTTGGTCAAAATAAATCTGTGCGCCATGTAATTTTTTAGCGCTGGCGCGGATATAGCCATTTTCCAGCCGAATGTCAGCACCCATCGCTTCCAAAGCCAAAAGATGCAGATTCACCGGGCGTGCGCCAATCGCGCAGCCGCCAGGCAGCGAGACTTCGGCTACACCCAGGCGCGCCAAGAGCGGCCCCAAAATCAAAATCGAGGCGCGCATGGTTTTGACTAAATCATAGGGCGCAGTATGCGAATGCAGACGGCTTGCATCCACCGTGATGTTCAAGGATTCATCGAGGCGAATGGCCGCACCAAGTTGTCCTAAAAGTTCCAAAGTCGTCGCGACATCCCGCAATTGCGGCACATTGGCAATCGTTACCGGCGATTCAAAAAGCACGCTGCTCATTAAAATCGGCAGGACGGCATTTTTTGCCCCCGATACCGCTAAGGTGCCGCTTAAGCGCGCACCGCCTTGAATAACCAGTTTACTCATGCCCGTATCATCACCCGCCAGTTTTGACGTTGTTTGTGGTTTTTCTATTTTTTCTAACACAGAGATAATTTATAAGTTATTGTCTTAAATAAGAATTTTTAGCCAAACCGTGCATGACCAAAATCGTCAGTAGCACAAAAAAGGCCAGGCTAAAGGTAAACGACCACAGCACTGGCAGGTCACTTTCGCCCAAAAAGCCGTAACGAAAGCCATCAATCAAATACACCAAAGGATTCAACAACGATAAGCCATACCAAAATGGCGGCAAATCATTTAAGGAATAAAAAACGCCGCTTAAAAAGGTTAAAGGCAAAATGACAAAGTTTTGATACATAGCCATTTCATCGAATTTGTAACAAACCACACCCACCCATAAACCAGCCGCACCCAAGAGTAATCCCGACAACATACCAAAGGTTACAAGCCAAAAAAGATTAAAAATCGGCAAGTCAATAAACGGCACAACGCACAGGGCAAAACCGAGGATAATCAATATCCCCCGAAACATCGCCGCCAAGACAAACGCCCAATACACCCAAAATACCGACAAAGGCGATAGCCACAGAAAAATAATATGTCCGATGATTTTGGCCTGCACAAAAGAGGACGAGGTATTGGAAAAAGCATTCTGCATCGCTGCCAATAACATCAACCCTGGCACAATAAAAAGCAATGCCTCGCTGCGTTCTGCCGGCGGCCAAATTTGGCTGAACACCAAAAGATATAAAAGTACCGTCACAATCGGCGCGAGTACCGTTTGCACCGGCACTTTCATAAAACGCCAGATTTCTTTGAAAAACAACGTCCAAAAACTATACAGCACCCGAAAGGGCATCGCTTCTTGCATCTTGTTGTACCAATTGTAAAAAAACTTCTTCCAACGACGCACTGCGTGTTTCCAAAGCCACGATAGATAAATTCGCTGCTGCCAAGATCGCTAAAATTTTTGCAATATGCTCTTTTTCCAAGGATAAAGTTAAGACCTTATCGTTAAGCTGTGGCTTTAAAGGTACAAGCGCTTCGGGCAAAACCAAAGGTTTTTCGGCCAAAGTCAGATGCAAATGCGGCGGCGCACAGGTTAATAAATCGGCTTTTTTGGCTTGTTTTAACAGTCGGCCATTGCGCAAAATGGCGATTTCATCGCAGAGCGTCTCGGCTTCGGTTAAATAATGCGTTGTTAAAACAATGGTATGGCCTCGACTATGCAATTGCCGGATAAACACCCACAAACTATTGCGCAACTCCACATCCACACCAGCCGTCGGTTCATCCAAAACCACCACCGGCGGACGATGTACCAAGGCTTGTGCGATCAACACGCGCCGCTTCATCCCCCCGGACAAACTGCTTAAACTCGCCTTCATTTTATCCAGAAGCGATAACGCGCCTAAAAGCTCCTGACGCCAGGCTTTATCCAAACGCAAACCAAAATAACCGGCTTGAATTTCTAAAAATTCCTGTACGGTAAAAAACGGGTCATAGACCAGCTCCTGCGGTACTACACCCAAATGCCGCCGACTCTCGCGAAATTGTTTTACCGTATCAAAACCCAAAATCGCTGCTCGTCCCGCCGACGGTGGCAAAAGACCAGCCAAAAGATGAATCAAGGTGGACTTACCGGCACCATTCGGACCCAATAAACCAAAAAACGAACCTTCAGGAATGGTTAAATCCAAAGGCAATAAGGCTGGTTTACCACGATAATTTTTTGCAAGACCTTCGGTGACGATTGCAGGTATCATGCTGATTCCAATAATTGCGCTACGCCATGCACCCGCGCCATCGCCCACAAGCTTGGCGGTGCATTCAATAGTTGCAAAGGTTGATTTGCCGTTTGTTGCCAATATAAAAGCACAGCCAAAGCCGTAGCATCTAAAGCCGTTAGTTGCGAAAAATCCACGCGCTGCGGTTGTAACTGCAAAAGTTTTTTTGCCTGGCTGCTACTGACGGTGCTTTGCAGCAACTTCCCATGTAGCGAAATACAATCTTCGGAAAACGCATAAGAAAAATCAGAAAAACTCGCCTTTGCCATAGTTATGGATTACCCATATTGCGTAAAAACTGGCCAATCAAATTTTCCAACACCAACGCGCCCTGGGTGTATTCCAATTGACTGTCATTGTTGAGCATCTCAATGTCGCCGCCAGGAGTAATACTCACAAATTGCTCACCCAATAAACCAGCCGTATTGATAGATGCCGAACTATCCAAGGGAAAACGCAAATTTTCATCGGCAATCCATAAACGCACCCGCGCTTGATATTTTTCCGGCAGATAGTCAATGGCCGCCACCCGACCGACCGGTACCCCAGCGACTTTGACCGTTGAGCGCACGGTTAAACCGCCGACATTAGTGAAATCAGCGGCTAAAAAATAACCGCCAGTACTTTGAAAAAATTTAAGATTAGTCACTTGAATGGCCAAAAAAACCAGCGCCGCCAGCGCCGCTAACACAAATAATCCGACCCAAAATTCCTGCCAAAAATGCGGACGCGAAACTGCTTGCATCGTCATGTTATTGTTCCTTTTTTTAAAAATAAATTTGCCGCACTACCCTCAACGGAATAACAAAGCCGTCAAGAGAAAATCGGTGATCAATACCAAAAGCGAACCATAAACCACGCTTTGCGTAGTGGCCAAACTCACGCCTTCCGGGGTTGGCTTGGCGATCATGCCTTGCAACAGGCTAATCCAGGCGATCAATATCGCAAAAATGACACTTTTCCATAAACTTTCTAAAAAATCTTCTGAAAAATCAACTCTCTGCTGCATTAAACCCCAAAATGCACCACCATCCACACCCAATAACACCACCGCAATGAGATGCCCGCCCAAAATCGCCAAGGTATTGAATAAAGCTACCAATAACGGCAACGCCAGCAGCATGGCCAAAAAACGCGGTGCCAACACCAAGGCGGTCACGGACACGCCCATGACCTGCATTGCTGCCAGTTGTTCGCTGCTTTTCATCAAACCGATTTCCGCGCTAATGGCGGAACCAGCGCGACCGGCAAATAATAAAGCCGTGACCACCGGCCCCAATTCACGCAGCAAGGATAACGCTACCAATACGCCAAGGGATTGTTCAGCATTGAAATTCACCAAGGTATGATAGCCCTGTAACGCCAAAACCATGCCCACAGCGGCACCGGCCAACAGAATAATCGGCAAGGACAATACGCCGACATTGAACAATTGCCGCAACACATAACCTGGCAAAACTTTTGGCAGATTCCAAATTATATCCAATAAAAACAAAGTGCTGCGACCAAAAAATAACACCGTCGTCAGCACTTTTTCTTGGAGATAACGACCCAAGCTCGCCAGCAATGCCGCCAGTGACCAAAGCACCTGCCACAATACTGCGCGCTTCATCGGAATGCCTCGGCCAAAGGTTTTGCTGGATGATGAAACGGAATGCCGCCATCGCGCTCGCCGCGCAAAAACTGTCGCGCTATTGGTGATTCGGTCATCTGGATGTCGCTCGGCGTGCCTTCGGCTTCCACCCGACCATTGGCAAGCACATAAATATAATCGGCAATGTCCAAAGTGACGGTTAAATCGTGGGAAATAAGCAGGCAAGTCATCTTGAGTTCGCGATTTAAGGTTTTAAGCAAGGTTGAAAGCACCGAGAGCGAAATCGGGTCTTGACCGGTAAAAGGTTCATCAGCCAGCAATAATTCCGGGTCAAGGGCGATAGCGCGTGCCAAGGCCACCCGCCGCGCCATACCGCCGGATAAATCATTCGGCATTTTGTCGGCGGCACCGCGCAAACCCACAGCTTCGAGCTTTAATAACACGAGATTGCGAATCAGCGCTTCCGGCAAGGCGGTATGCAGGCGCAGCGGAAAAGCCACATTGTCAAACACCGACAAATCCGAAAACAGCGCGCCATGCTGAAAAACAACACCCATGCGTTTTTGCCACTGCTGCCACAGTTTTTTAGGACAACTGGCCAGATTCAGGCCGTCTAAGGTCAGGCTGCCGCTATCAAAAGCCAGTTGCCGCGTCAAAAAACGCAACAGCGTCGTTTTACCAGTACCGCTTGGACCTAAAATCGCCACAATTTGGCCACGGGGAATCACTAAAGATAAATCCGAGAAAATAATCTGCTGCCGCTGTTGAAAAGCCAAGCGCTCACAGACAATCAAAGGCGTATTCATAAAGAAAAAAGTATATTTGGCATTCGATAAGGATTTTGTTAAAAATAAGTTTTTATTGAATTTTGCACATTTTCACTAGCGCCTAAGCGCATTTATCAAAAAGCCAATCGCCGTGCAAAGGGCAGTGCCTTGCCATCTCCTGCGCGCTGATTCTGGTCACTGCTGCTTATTTTTTGCATCGTAATGCCATAGAGAACATAAAAAACCCGAGCTTTTGGCTCGGGCGGATGATACAGCAAAACTTATCGCCATAGGGAAAAAATGGCGCGCTTATTCGCCTTGCACGGCGATTTTTTTGGCCTGTGCTAAGGGTTTTTTGGGGATACGCACCGACAACACGCCGTTTTTGCATTGTGCGGAGATATTGTCAGCATCGGCGGTATCGGGCAGGGCAAAACGGCGATAAAAACTGCCATACAAGCGCTCTACCCGCTTATAATTTGCCGCTTGATTTTGCTCGACAGCTTCACTGTAGCGCTCACCTTTGATCGTTAAGATGTTTTTATCCATAGCGATATCAATATCTTTGGATTCAACACCCGGCAAATCCACCTGAAGCAAAAACGCCTCTGATTCTTCTTTGATGTCCACGGCTGGCACCCAAGCCGAAGTGTCCACCGTAGAATCCTGTTGTGCAGCAGGCGCGAGGCGCTGTTGCAATTGTGCCAAATCGCGAGAGACGGCATTCATCAATTGCCAAGGGTCATAACGTAACATAGTCATCAATTTCCTCCTTAAAAACAACATGAAAGAACATAAATAACCGCTGAACACGTTCTCCTACATAAGTCAGCCAGCACAATTTTCAAGATCAGGATTGAAAAAAAACCGGACTAGACGCAAAAATAGCGCACAAGAATTTGTTTTTTTGGACACGATACAGGTAGATGCTGCGTAGCATTTTTTGCAAAGTTCCGGTAGGCTTACGCAGTAAAATTGACAAGGCATGAAAAGCGCAAAAATTTCAGATTCACGAGGTAACCGAGGTAACTATGGCAAAGATATTGGTAGTAGATGACTCTCCTTCCCAAACCATGAACATCAGCAAAATTTTGAAAAAACATGGCCACGACATTATCACCGCCGACGATGGCGAAGCTGGTGTTGAAATGGCGCTGCTGCATCATCCTGATTTAATTTTAATGGACGTGGTGATGCCAAAACTCAATGGCTTTCAAGCAACACGCAAAATCACCCACGAAGAAGCCACCAAAAACATCCCCGTGATCTTGGTGACCACCAAAAACGAGGAAACCGATGAAATTTGGGGTATTCGGCAAGGTGCCAAAGCCTATATCTTAAAACCCGTTGAAGAAAGCATCCTGATGAAAAAAATCAATGAAATTTTAGGATTATAATTATTCATCTCCTGCAATTCCATCAAGGCACTCCGGTGCCTTTTTTTATTTTTCTTGCTTTCCATAAGCACTTTTTGCGTTGCTGCCGCTTGTGTTTCTCGGCATTGGGATGCTGAAAATTTTATTTCTTGATCAAGATGTTGCTGTCATTGACAAACCACCAGGAATGCTTTCGGTGCCGGGTCGGGGTGCCGATAAGCAAGATTCTGCGGCCAGACGCTTGGAAAATATTTTCCCTGGCACGCGCACCGTGCATCGCCTGGATATGGAAACCTCCGGCCTGTTGCTGTTTGCGCGGCATCGGGATGCGCAAAGACGTTGGCAGCGAGCATTTGAATGCCGGCAAGTAAAAAAGCGTTATGTGGCGGTGGTGGCCGGAAAAATGAACCACAATTATGGCTACATGGATTGGCCAATGCGTTTGGACATTGACCGTCGTCCCTATCAGATTATTGATTTTATTCAAGGAAAATCGGCGATCACCACTTATCAAGTGCTGGAACGGCTGCCGAATTTCACCCGTTTGTGGCTGTTCCCCCATACTGGCCGTTCGCATCAACTGCGGCTGCATCTCAAAAGTTTAGGGCATCCTATCGTGGGCGATGCTTTGTACGGGCAGCGGGATGCCGGGCAGCGCTTGTTGCTTCATGCCGAGTTTTTGGCGCTAGCTGAGGCTTCCGAAGAAAATCACGGCAACCCGAGCAATTGTTGGCACAGCGCCTGTCCTTTTTAGCTCTCAAGCAAAAATCAATAAAAAATCAATGGCCGAGCACCGTGCCAGCAGCCGGCACTTGGGGCTTGCCTTCCGTATCGGCAAAATCAATTGCCACCGCTTGATAAGCCATGCCGCTGTTGCGCTGAACCACAAAATGTAGATGCGGACCAGTGGAAAAACCAGTATTGCCGGAACGCGCTACGCAAGCGCCAGTAGGCACTTTGCTGCCGACGCTGACCAAAATCGAGCCGGGTTTAAGGTGGCCGTAAAGCGCAAAGGTGCCATCGGCATGTAATACCAAAAGATAATTGCCGCGATTTTTATAAAATTCATCGGTTTTACCCAAGGTGTAATGGCTACTCGCCTGGACCACAATGCCGCTCCTTGCCATGCACACCGGCGTGTCTTCGGGCAAAGCAAAGTCCACGGCAAAAAGGCTTTCTTTAGTATTGTGACTAAAACTGCCGCCAAAGCCTTGACTGATAAAAAATTCTTTACCTTTTTCAAAAGGCAGTTGATACAAAAACCCATCCGGCGTGGCTTTGGGGTCGCCAAATACATATTCGGCTTGTAAATGAGGAAGATAGAGAGAGGTTTCCAGGATAATCTGGCTGCGCGCCGGTATCACCCAAGTTTGTTGGCGCAGCGCCGGCAGCGCGACTTCGAGCGGTGCATAACTTTTGTTGTTGAGGCGCAATTGCCTGGGACTTTCCCAAGTCAATTGCAACAGTTGCCGGTCTGGGGTGGCAATTTTTTCCAGACTTTGCACCTCCTCGGCGGCTTTGGGTGGCGCGTCACTGAAATGCCATTGGCCATCTTTTTGATAACGATACCAAAATTCTGACCACGCGAGAGGCGACAACAAAGCCAACAGCAATCCTAAAATGAGCTTGCGCATGGTGATTCGTCCCAATGCCAGGTCGGAAATTTATAAGGCAAGGTTTTCTTGGGAAAAAGCTGCAACCCTTAGGCTGTGGTGTCTGGAGGGGTGGCGGCGGTGGTCGGCGCTAAAGCCAATTTTTTAATGGCTTGTGCCAGTTGGCTTTTATGACGGGCGGCCTTGTTGCGATGAATAATGCCTTTGTTGACGCTGCCATCAATAATGGGTTCGGCGACTTTGAAGGCAGCTTGCGCAGCAGCCAGGTCATTTTTTGCTAAGGCTTTCAAAACATTTTTCACATGGGTGCGGAAACGCGAACGCAAGGCCATATTGTGGGCGCGACGTTTGATGTTTTGCAGGGCACGTTTGCGGGCTTGTGCGGTATTGGCCACGAATGATTACTCCGTAAATATAGGAAAACAGAAAAAATAATGCTTAGATGAAACTTTACGGCGTAGCCTACGGCGTAGCTTGCGCAGCGTCGGCCGCCGAAAATAAAAGTGCGATAGGCTGCCGTTTTAAGTATTTTTTGTCAAGTATTTCCGGCGATTGACAGCGTATTCACAGCGGGCATTGGCTAAGCATGGGGAGGTTGCCGATGTTTTCCTCCGGCTTACGTCTCGGCAAGCATTGGTTTTTCGGCATGGCCATGCTACAAACCCGCCAGCAAAAATTGTCAATACCAAAGTCAATTAAAGCGCAATAAAAGTCATAACTATAAAAAATGAGGACAGCTTGAAACAATTACTCCAGGCCACGGCCAAAGTTGGTTTATGGACATTACTATCGCGGATTTTAGGTTTTCTGCGCGATTTGGTCTTGGCGCGGCAATTTGGTGCTGGCAACGCCATGGACGCTTTTTTAGTCGCTTTTAAAATTCCTAATTTTTTCCGTCGCTTATTTGCCGAAGGTGCCTTTGCGCAAGCCTTTGTGCCTTTGCTTTCGGAATACCGCTACCAAAAGCCAGATGAGTTGAAAGTTTTTATTGCCGTTGTCATGGGTGCATTAAGCGGTTTTTTATTGCTTTTAACCTTGCTAGTCATCGCTTTAGCGCCCTGGGTGGTGCAATTATTCGCGCCAGGTTTTGCCGAAGGGTCAGCGCGACAAGTCTTAGCCGCGGACATGCTGCGCTGGACTTTTCCCTATCTTTTGCTGATTTCTTTAACGGCTTTTGCTGGCGCAATTCTCAATAGTTATCAAAAGTTTGCCGTCCCAGCTTTTACGCCGGTGTTGTTGAATTTAACGCTACTCGCTGCGGCTTTATTGCTCGCGCCGCATTTGGATGTTGGCGAATATGCCTTGGCCTGGGCGGTGTTGGCGGCAGGTGCGCTTCAGTTGGTTTTTCAATTGCCATTTTTGCGTGCTTTGGGACTTTTGGTCTGGCCGCGTTGGCAGCCTGGGCATCCGGGTTTGGCTAAACTTTGGACTTTGATGCTGCCGGCGATGTTCGCGGCTTCGGTCGCGCAGATCAATTTACTGCTCGATAGCATTTTGGCCTCGTTTTTGGCCAATGGCAGTGTGAGTTGGCTCTATTACGGCGACCGTCTGGCTGAGTTTCCACTGGGGGTTTTGGGTATCGCGCTGTCCACTGTGGTGTTGCCAACCTTAGCCAAAAATTTTCAACAGCAGGATTTTCTGCAATATCGGCAAAATCTACATTGGGCAGGTCAATTTCTTTGGTTGATGGCGCTACCGGCAACCTTAGGTTTACTGCTCTTGGCTTGGCCGATTATCGTAACTTTTTTTCAGTATCAGGCTTTTACGCATCTGGATGCGGCCATGACCACCTTGGCGCTCATCGCTTATAGCCTGGGTTTACCGGCTTTTATGCGCATCAAGGTGCTGGCCTCGGCCTTTTATGCGCGGCAAGAAATGCGGATTCCGGTGCGGATTGCCATCATTGCCTTGGTAGCAAACATGGCGATGAATTTATTATTTTTATTTATTTTTCATAAATTTAATCTGGCTGGCGCCCATGCTGGTTTGGCCTTGGCAACGAGTTTAGCAGCCTGGCTCAATAGCAGTTTATTGGAACGAGCGCTAGCGCGACTTTTAGCACGTGAGTATCCCGATGCCGTGGCCACTCCCGACACTTGGCGCTTTTCCCCAGGCTTAGCCACGGCCTTACTGGTGATGAGTTTAACCTTATGGTTGGCCACGCCGGAGGTGCTGTGGTGGCTCGATGCCACAGGCGGTCAGCGGACTTTGGTCTTGCTTGGCCTGTTGACGCTCGGTGGCCTAAGTTTACTTTTGACTTTGTTCACCTTTGGCTTTCGGCTGCGTTTGCTATGGCAAGCGCCAAAAGCACCCCAAAGTACCTGAAATTTTTAGAGTATTATGAAAATTTTACGTCTGGCCAGCCTCAAAAATTGGCCGAAACAGCAAAGCCACTTGCCTAAGGAGCGGTCGGCAAGCGCCGTAACCATCGGCAATTTCGACGGCGGCCATCGCGGGCATCAGGCGTTATTGGCACAGTTGCGTGACCAAGCCTGCGGTCGGCCAACGGTGGTAGTGAGCTTTGAGCCGAGCAGCCGGGAATTTTTCGCGGCAAAACAAGGCTTGCCACTGCCAGCGCGTTTAAGCAGTTTTGCTGAAAAAGCCGATTTTTTCCAGGAACAACACATAGATTATTGGCTATGTTTGCCCTTTGGCCGTATTGTTGAATGGTCTGCGGCGAGCTTTGTTGAACGCATTCTTGTGCTGGGTCTCCAGGCCGAAATCTTGGTGTTAGGCGATGATTTTCACTTTGGCAAAGATCGCGCTGGCAATAGCGATTTTCTGAAAAAAAAGCTCGGAGCGGCGGCGGTTCTTCATGCACCAACGCTGACCACCGCTGATAGTTTGCGCATCAGCAGTTCGCGCTTGCGCCAAGCCTTAGCCGTGCCGGATTTAGCGCTGGCGGAAATCTTGCTTGGTCATCCGTATCGGCTTTTAGGTCGGGTGGAACACGGCCAACAATTGGGGCGGCGTTTGGGTTTTCCAACGGCCAATATCGCCTTAAAACGACAGGTGCCGCCGTTGCGCGGGGTTTTTGTGGTAAAAGTTGATTTTTATCAAAGTAATGCAAAAAGCAGTTATAAAAACCACGACCCGCGCCAGAATCACGACCCCAAGCACTATAAAAACTATTTCGGCCTGGCCAACATCGGGATGCGGCCAACGGTGAGCGGTCAAGCGCTGCGTCTGGAAGTGCATCTTTTGGGTTTTCAGGGCGACTTGTACGGGCAGAAGTTACGGGTTACTTTTTTACATTTTTTGCGCCATGAACAGCGCTTTCCGCATCTCGATGCCTTAACGGCGGCGATTTTGGCTGATAAACAGGCCGCCGAAGCCTGGCTTAGGCAATTCACGCCACCTCATGAAAGCTAAGCCAATCAATGCAAATGATGCAAAATTATTTATTAAATACAATGATTTAAAACTAAAGTTTATAAAAAAACGGATGATATGGACTATAAAAACACCTTAAACCTGCCCGAAACCGATTTTCCCATGAAAGCCAATCTGCCACAGCGCGAACCTGAAATCTTGGCACGTTGGCAGAATTTATACGCCAAACTTCAGGCGGCACATGCTGACCGTCCGCCGTTTATCCTTCATGACGGACCGCCCTATGCCAATGGCGATATTCATTTGGGACATGCCGTCAATAAAATCCTCAAGGACATGATTTTAAAGAGCAAAATGCTGTCGGGGTTTCGCACGCCGTTTATCCCAGGCTGGGACTGTCATGGCTTACCGATTGAATTACAAGTGGAAAAAAATCTTGGTAAAGCCTTAGCCGACACCGACAATCCCAGTTTTCGCACTGCCTGTCGTGCCTATGCCGAGGTGCAAATTGCTCGACAAAAAGCTGATTTTCAACGCTTAGGGATTTTGGCGGATTGGGATGCGCCGTATCGGACGATGGACGCGGCAACCGAGGCGGCAATTGTGCGGAGTTTGGCGAAAATCGCGGCGCGTGGCCATCTGAAACGCGGTCAAAAGCCGGTGCATTGGTGTGCCGATTGCGCTTCGGCGCTGGCCGAGGCCGAAGTCGAGTATCAGGAAAAAACCTCAACGGCCATTGACGTGGTGTTTTGGCTTGCGCATCCCGATGCCTTGCAAGATGCCGAGCAAGTGGTTGCCGAAAAAGTTACGAAAAAAAGTTGGGCGGAATTTTTCCCAGGCAGCGCTTTGCCAGAACAACTCGGTGTGGTCATCTGGACGACCACACCATGGACACTGCCGGCCAATCAAGCCGTGGCCTTGCATCCTGACTTTCGCTATCAACTGTGGCAAGTCAATGCAAAGCAGGCGTTGTTGCTGGCGGCGGATTTAGCGGAAGGCTGTTTGCAGCGCTATGGTTTTGAGGAAACTCGGCTTTTGGGTGAGGTATCAGGAAAAACTTTAGAAGGCAGTCTGTTGCATCACCCCTTTTTAGCGCGTCTGGTGCCAGTGATTCTTGGTGAACATGTGACCGCCGATGCGGGTACCGGTGCCGTGCATACCGCACCTGGCCATGGCCAAGAGGATTATCAAATCGGGCTGCATTACGCTTTGCTGGTGGAAAATCCCGTGGATGATCGCGGCGTTTTTTATGCCGGTGTACCATTTTTTGGCGGTTTGCCAGTACGCAAGGCCGAGAGCAAGGTTTTGGAACTATTGCGCGAGCGCAGTCAATTATTGGCCGAGGTGCGCTTTCAACATAGTTATCCGCATTGTTGGCGACACAAAACGCCGTTGATTTTTCGGGCGACCAGTCAATGGTTTATCAGTATGGATCAGCAAAATTTGCGTCAAGATGCTTTGGCAGCGGTGCGTCAGGTGCAATGGTTTCCGGCCTGGGGTCAGGAACGCATTGAAAAGATGCTGGAAGTCCGTCCCGATTGGTGTATTTCCCGTCAACGCCGTTGGGGGGTACCGTTGGCCATCTGGGTGAATCGTGAGGGCGAGATGCTGGATAACCAAGCAGAACTTTTTGAAAAAGTTGCTGAATTTGTCGAAAAAAATACCCTGGATTATTTTCAAGAAACCTCGGAATTTGCCTTGGGTATTGTGACCACCGAGGAAGCAGAAGCACTTTTGCATCCTGAAGTGCAGCAAAACGCCAAAACTGTTGTTTTGCCGCCAGAAAGCAGTCGGCTTAAAGATACCTTGGATGTGTGGTTTGACTCAGGCGTAACCCATGAAGCAGTGTTGGCGGCGCGTTTGCAAAAACCGGCGGATTTATATCTCGAAGGCTCTGATCAGCATCGCGGTTGGTTTCAGTCGTCACTTTTAACTGCGGTAGCCATGGACGGGCAGCCGCCGTTTAAGCAGGTGTTGACGCACGGTTTTACCGTGGATGCACAGGGACGAAAGATGTCTAAATCCTTGGGCAATGTTGTGGCACCCCAAAAAGTGATTGATCAACTGGGTGCCGATATTTTGCGGCTCTGGGTGGCCAGCACCGATTATTCGGGTGAAATGACGGTATCTGACGATATTTTAAAACGCACTGCCGATACCTACCGGCGGATTCGCAATACCCTGCGTTTTTTGCTGGGGAATCTCAATGGGTTCAATCCTCAAGAAAATCAACTCTCTTTAGCGGATTTACTACCATTTGATCGCTATATTTTGCAATTAACCAAAAATTTGCAGCAGGAACTTTTGCAGGATTATGAAAAATATCAGTTTCATTTGATTGTTCATAAAATTCAGCATTTTTGCAGCGTGACCTTGGGCGGTTTGTATCTGGATATCATCAAAGATCGGCAATACACCTGTAAAACCGGTAGCTTAGCGCATCGTTCTTGTCAAACAACAGTTTATCATCTGGCCGAAAGTATGCTCGCTTGGTTGGCACCCATTTTATCCTTTACCGCCGAAGAGGCGCTCTGCTTTTTGCCACAGACAACGCCTGTTGAATCGGTGTTTTTCAAAACTTGGTATGCCGGTTTGGCGACCTTGCCAGACGATGCTGACAATAAAATGTTCTGGGAAAAACTCCTGCCGCTGCGTGATGTGGTCAATCAGGAATTGGAAAAAGCGCGTAAGGAAAAAAGCATTGGTGGGTCACTCGAGGCGACGGTCAGTGTGTTTACTGATGAAAATTGGCAAAAACCTTTGGCTACAGTTGGCGATGAACTTCGCTTCTTTTTGTTAGTCTCGCAAACGCGCTGCCTATCATGGTCGGCGCTGCCTGCCGAGGCGACAACGGTTACACCTGGCCTCGCCATACAAGTAAGCGCTTGTCAAGCTCCCAAATGTAGCCGCTGCTGGCAAAAGCGTACTGATGTCGGTGCCTTTGCCGATCATCCTGAACTTTGTGGTCGCTGTGTGGAAAATGTGGTTGGTGCTGGAGAAATCCGGCAGATGGTTTGACTTTTTAATCTTTTCAAAGCGTTTTTTTGGAGAAAATGATGCGCCTCGTTTTAACTTTTTTTGCCATTGTGATCAGTCTGACCATTTTGGCCATTGCCGCTTATATGGGCTATGCTTTTGCTTTGTATCAAAATACTGAGAAAACCGCCGGCAACGCTACTGCCGTTAGCGCTTTGGCCGCCGACCCGCGTGACTTGATTTTTTTAGAGCCGGAAGCGCCCTTTCAAACCGTGGATTATTTTGTTTCGGCTGATAATCAAGTCGAAACCATCAATGCTTTGGAACTCAAAGCCTTGATGGACAGTAGCGAGGAGTTTTTATTACTCGATACCCGCAACGAACAAGAAGCCCAGGAAAACGGCAAAATTGCTTACAGCAATCAAACGCTTATTCCCCGTGGCATTTTGGAGTTTCGTGCCAATCAGTTATTGCCGAATAAAGATCAACCGATTGTCGTCTATTGCACTGGCAATGCCCGCTCACGTTTGGCAGCAGCGACTTTGCAAGAAATGGGTTATACCAATGTCCGCAATTTTGAAGGCGTAAACAGTTGGCGGGCGGCAGGTTTTGAAGTGGTGACGGAATAAGCTCGCGCGCTAGGAAAATATTTCCTGGCCATTTTTTTTCACAAAAGCCAATTATAAAAAATATGTTTTTCGCCTATGTAAGTCCGATAATTTTGGCCAGTGGCATTTTAATCGCTGATCAGTTCAGTAAATATCTGGTGTTACTGAATATTATCCCCAGCGAAAAAATTCCACTGTTGCCATTTTTGAATTTGACCTTGACCTTTAATACGGGTGTCGCCTTCGGACTGTTTGCGGGTGGTGGGGACAGCAGTCGCTTGGTGTTGGCGGGCATGGCAATGCTTGTGTCCTTGGTGCTGCTTATTTGGTGGGGACGGCTGCCGCGGGATTTTTTGCTGCGTCGCCATGCACTATTGCTGATTATCGCCGGTGCCTTGGGCAATGCTTTGGATCGGCTTTTTTATGGCCATGTCGTTGATTTTATAGATTTTCATTTTTTTGGCTGGCATTATCCCAGTTTTAATGTCGCCGACAGCGCTATCACTTTGGGCGCTTTGGCTTTGTTTTGGACCTTGTGGCGGCAAGATTTGATCACTGAAAAAACTAAAAAAACTGAAAAGAGCACACGAGAATAAGCTGTCATGAAAAAAACGCCACCCGCCGCCCGCTTGCTTCTCAATTTACAAGCCCTAGCGCCCAAAGCCGAGGTTTTTGTTGAACAATTATTACACGACGTGATTGACTGTCATCCCGAACGGCAACAATTGCGACAGCGGGAGCCAACAGTAGCGAAATCGCGCTTGCTTGCCTTTTTTGAAACTTTAGAACAACAGGCGATGCATGACAGCAGTTTGCCGCAGCTTGCGGAAATTCTTGAGAAATCCCTTGACAATTACGCACTTGAACAGTGGCTGACCTTAAATCCCCAGTCTTTGGAGACGACTTTATTACGGAATTTACAAAAAACTCTCGGTGCCGACTTTTCCTTAAAAGACAACCTGCAATGGAGCGCGTTATTTTGGCGCTGTTGGGAAATTATGCAGCAGATTATCACGCAAAATCAGAGCCAAGCTCACAGTGTCACTTTAAGTCAAGCCAGTCGAATGCCTGCATCCCGGTTTGGCGAAAATCCGCATCAAGGGTATTTGCATCTATTTTTAGACCCGGCCATTCTTGAAAAAGCCAATCCTTTTCCCGAATACACCATGCTGGAAAGCCAGAGTGCTTTGCCGGCCATGGGGAAAAAATCTTTGAAAATTCAAGTGGATTTGGATTTTTTTTCTGGTCATAGTCAGCAAACTGTGGCAGAGATTCTTGGCAAAAAGCATATCAGCTTGGCCTGTCAGGCCCAAGGCCGCTGCACCAGTTGCCGCGTAGAAGTCATTGAAGGTCTTAAAAATATACTGCCACGCAATAGCAAAGAAGAAAAAATCGCTAAACTCTACCATTGGTCGCCCGAAATTCGTTTGGCTTGTCAAAGCTATGCGCAAGGCAATGTGCGTCTGCAAACGCTTTTACCCGTGGACGACGAACGCACCCGTAACCTCAAAGCCAATAGCGCGCGTCTGGCGATTTTATTTGCCGATATTCGCGGGTTTACCCGCTTTAGCGAAAAGCATCTACCCTATGATGTCATCTATATTTTGAATATTTTCTACGAAAAAATTTGTGAACCGATTCATAGTCATGGCGGCTATATTGATAAATTTATGGGCGATGGCATCATGGTGCTTTTTGGTTTAGATCAACGTCGTAGCACCCATCCTTGTTTGGATGCCTGCCTGGCTGCCAAAGGCATGTTGCAAGCCTTGAAAGAAGCCAATGTGATTTTGCAAAAAGACTGGCAGGAAAGTTTTTGCTTAGGCATTGGCATCCATTACGGCAATGTGGTACTCGGCGAGGTCGGCTTTTCTTTGAAACGCGATTTCACAGCGCTCGGCGATGCTGTCAATACGGCAGCACGCATTGAACAACATACCCGCCGCGATGGCAGTCAAATTTTGGTTTCTGAAAAAGTGGCAGCGCGTGCTTACAAACACAGCGCGCAGAATCTTTATTTTCGCCGGCATGACCGATTGATTTTGAAAGGCAAAAGTAACGCATTGCAGATTTTAGAAATGATGACTTGACCCAAACCCTTTTCTTAATCCATAAAACTTATCGGTTGATAAAAAATTTGTATTCCCTATGGTGCATCCCTGTTCCGTTTCACAGCGTTTGCGCCACTAGCTGCAAGCATTTTTGGGAGAAATTATGATTTTTCAGCAACTTTTTGAAAAAGATTCGAGCACTTATACCTATCTCATTGCCGATCCCAGTTCCGGCAAAGCGCTTTTGATTGATCCAGTGCTTGATACTTTTGAACGCGATATCGCGGTTTTACATAATTTGAACTTAACCCTGGTGTTGAGTGTGGAAACCCATATCCACGCCGACCATTTAACCAGCGCGCGTTTACTCAAAGAACGCCTAGGTTGTCAAATCGCCTATCCTGCCGTTGAAAAACCCGAATGCGCCGACCTTGGTATCGTTGAAGGCGAAGCCATTACTTTGGGACAATTTCAACTCAATCCGCTTTTTACCCCTGGACATACTTCGCATCACCATGCCTATCATTTTCACAATGGGATGCAACATTTATTGTTTACCGGCGATGCTTTATTGATTGAAGCCTGTGGCCGCACCGATTTTCAGTCGGGCAATGCCGGGCAGCTCTATGACAGCATTCAGGAAAAGTTTTTTTCACTGCCGGATGAAACTTTAGTCTATCCGGGACATGACTATGAAAACCGTCAGATCAGCAGCATCGGCCAGGAAAAAGCGCGGAATCCCCGTCTTAAAACCGGCACCAGCCGCGATCAATTCATTGAAATTATGAATAATTTGAAATTGCCCTATCCGCGCAAAATTGACTTTGCGGTTCCCGGCAATCAACGCTGCGGCCAATGCCCCGACAATATCCCTGAAACCTACCGCAAACCCTGCGACTTATACGACCAAGGCTAACGTCAAGAAATCCAAGTCAAAAGGACCTAGGGCGAGAAAACCTGTCAACTGGTTCATAAAAAACGCCAGCGCAAATCATGGCGCTGGCACTGCTATTTACTTCGTTTCTCTCGCCTATGTTGGCTTCCGAAAATGCAGAATACCCCAATGCAAATGCTTTTCCTGTCCGGCTTTTACCCAATGTGCTAAGCCTATCAACATTTTATCAATATAAGCCGCCGAAATTTTTTCTTCTAAACGTGGCCGCGCTTGCGCTAATTGACGCTGCACACTTTCATAATGCACCGGCAGCATGGCGCTAAAATCATGAATACCAACGGTTTCCCAGCCAAGATTGGCAGCAATTTGTTGATAAAAAGCAAAACTCCCTAAACTTTGCAGATGAATCCGTGCATAAACATCCGCTAAAACACCTTCAGGACAAGCATCGTCTTGCAGCGGATCGGTAAAAATCACCACGCCACCGGGACACAATACCCGCTGTATTTCTGCAAAAACTTGTTCTTTTGCACCACTGTGCAAAAAAGCATCCTGCGACCAAATAGCAGAAAAACTTGCGTCGGCAAATGGCAAGTTTTCAAAATTGCCGTCGATCACCGTAATTTGATCGGCCAGACCGGCTTTGCGATTCATTTCCCGATTGCGGGCATTTTGCGTAGTGCTTAAATTAAAACAAGTTACTGAACAACCAAAATTTTTTGCCAAATAACGCGCCGAGCCACCATAACCGGCACCCAGATCCAAAATTTTCATAGCCGCATGAGGTGCCAGCAGTTGCGCCATTTTTTCAACGGTACGCACCGAAGCGGCGGCGATATTTTCGCCAGGAAATGCATACATCCCAATGTGAATATCTTCGCCACCCCAAACCAGATAATAAAACTGATCGGCATCGAGACTATCGTAATAATTTTTAGCAATAGTAACGACTTCCGAATAATTTTTTTGATAATTTTCTTGCTGCATTTTTCAAGCCTCTTTTATGCCTGATCGGTTTCTGTTGCTTCCACATAAAACTTTTCGGCTACATGGATAAAAAAATCTGGCTCGACCTCGTGATAGGTTTCCTTAAAATCGCCATAGGTGGTAATGCGTTGAAAACCCACTTCGCGCATCAGGCGCTGGCTATAAGCCTTGCGCAGGGGGAACATATTGAGGTGATAAACCGATTGATCAGGAAAGGTATATTTGAAACGTGCCAGGGAATCATCAATATGTTCCGGCTCGGCACGCACCGCTTCGCCACAGTAATAATAATTATGCGACGGCATAACTTTATGATCCAAAAGTGCATCGTAATTGCGTTGGTCAAGAATCAAGATGCCGTCATGACGCAAAGTGGCATAGAACTCGGCCAAGGTTTTACGGCGATCATTTTCCGTATGCAGATGCGTAAAAGAATTACCAAGACAGATCACCGCATCGTATAAATCATGGACACTGCGATTAAGCCAGCGCCAATCGGCGTGGATGGTTCGCAAAATTCTATTGCCTTTTCTTGCATTTTCAAAGGCTTTAGCCAACATCATGGCACTACCATCGACACTGGTGACTTCAAAACCGGCTTTTAACAATTGCACCGAATGAAAACCGGTGCCAGTGGCGACATCGAGCACCTTTTTCGCGCCACGTTCTTTGAGCAAACGAATAAAAAAATCGCCTTCACTTTTGGCGCGGCCTTCCCAATCCACCAATTCATCCCATTTCTCGACAAAAGGCTTGATGTACTCGGTTTGATATTTATCGGTTTCGCGAATATCTAAAGGGTTATCCCCATAATCTTGTTCAATAGAATCGGCAAGATAGCGGTTTTTGGCGGCTGCTGACATAAAATTCTCCTAAGCGCTTGCTTAAGCAATGGTTTAAAAAAGCATGTAAGTCAAATAGATGGGTATTTTTACATAATTTAGTAAAAAAATTCATAGACAAAACTATGATTTTTAAAAATTAAATTTATTTTTTACTAAATTCATAACGTTGTATTTGTAAAAATACCTCGCTATATTTACACTTCTTGATAAATAGCGTCAACCTTTACGGCCAACGCCAAAAACCGGCACACTGCCAAAGCACAGACTAAGGAACAGCTTGCTGTTTTGATATTTAGGTTATTGTTTAGATGAAAAAAGGAATGACGAGATGCAAGAAAAATTGGAAAAATTACTGCAAGAAAAAATTTTATTTTTAGATGGCGCGATGGGTACGATGATCCAAAGCTATCGTTTGCAAGAAAAAGACTATCGCGGTCAACGCTTTAACGACTGGACGCATGATCTCAAAGGCAATAACGATCTTCTCACCTTAACGCAGCCAGAGATTGTCGGTGAGATTTATCAAAAATATCTTATGGCTGGTGCCGATATTTTAGAAACCAATACCTTTAACGCCAATAGCATTTCCATGGCCGATTACGGTATGGAAAGCCTTTGTTATGAATTAAATTTTGCCGCTGCCAAACTTGCCAAAGACCTAGCTGCCGATTACCAAAGCGCTGAAAAACCGCGTTTTATTGCTGGGGTGTTGGGACCTACCAATCGCACGGCTTCTTTATCGCCGGAAGTCAATGACCCAGGTAAACGCAATGTCACTTTTCAAGACCTGCGTCTCGCCTATCGGGAAGCCACGCTCGGGTTAATGGCCGGTGGTGCCGATTTAATTCTGGTGGAAACCATTTTTGACACCTTGAATGCCAAAGCAGCGCTCTTTGCCCTGGAAGAAATTTTTACCGAACAAGGCCGACGTTTACCGATCATGATTTCCGGCACTATTACCGATGCTTCGGGACGCACCTTGTCCGGTCAAACCCTAGAAGCCTTTTATCACAGCGTCAGCCACGCCAAGCCTTTGTCTATTGGCCTCAATTGCGCCTTGGGCCCGAAAGAATTGCGGCCTTATGTACAAGAACTTTCCCGCTTGGCCACCTGTTTTACCTCGGCGCATCCCAATGCCGGTTTACCCAATGCTTTTGGCGGTTACGATGAAAGCCCCGAACAAATGGCCGAAGCCATTGGCGACTGGGCAAAAAATGGCTGGTTGAATATCATCGGCGGCTGCTGCGGCACTACGCCTGAGCATATCCTGGCTATTCACGAGGCTTGTGGCCGCGCCACGCCGCGCCAACGACAAAAAACAAACCATATCTGCGGCTTAGCCGGTTTAGAGCCGCTGCGTCTGGATGCAGTCACGGGCTTTGTCAATGTCGGCGAACGCACCAATGTCACCGGCTCGGCGCAATTTCGCAATTTAATCAAAGCCGAAAAATACGAAGAGGCTTTGAGCGTTGCCCGTCAACAAGTCGAAAATGGCGCACAAGTCATTGATATCAACATGGATGAAGGCTTGTTAGATTCCGAAAAAATCATGGTGCAATTCTTGCATCTCATTGCTTCAGAACCGGATATTTCACGGGTGCCGGTGATGATTGACTCCTCAAAATGGGAAATTTTGGAAGCCGGATTGCAATGCGTCCAAGGCAAAAGCATCGTCAATTCGATTTCCTTGAAAGAAGGCGAGGAAAAATTTTTAGCACAGGCGAAAAAAGTCCGCGACTATGGTGCGGCGGTGGTGGTGATGGCTTTTGATGAACAAGGCCAGGCCGACACCAAAGCGCGTAAAGTGGAGATTTGTGCGCGCGCCTATCAATTATTGACCGAAAAAATCGGCTTTCCGCCCGAAGATATTATTTTTGACCCAAACATTTTTGCCGTTGCCACTGGCATCGAGGAACATAATAACTATGCCGTTGATTTTATTGAAGCGACTGCCGAAATCAAACGCCGTTTTCCGCTGGTGCATATTTCTGGCGGCGTGTCCAACGTCTCGTTTTCTTTTCGTGGCAATGAGCCGATCCGTCGCGCCATGCACAGCGTTTTTTTGTACCACGCTTGTCGCGTTGGCATGGATATGGGCATTGTCAATGCCGGACAGCTTGATATTTATGAAGATATCCCTTTAGCTTTGCGCGATTTGGTTGAAGATGTCATTTTGAACCGGCATCCCGATGCCACGGAAAAATTGCTGGCGGTAGCGGATCGTTATCGTGGACAAAAAGGCGTTGAAAAAGTTGAAGATTTAGCTTGGCGTGATACAGATGTGAGCGAACGGCTGAAAACGGCCTTAATTCGCGGCATCAACGACTACATTGAGGCCGATGTGGAAGAAGCGCGGCTACAGTTACCAAGTCCGTTGGCGGTGATCGAAGGGCCGCTGATGGCCGGTATGAACGTGGTCGGTGATTTATTTGGCGCTGGCAAAATGTTTTTGCCGCAGGTGGTGAAATCGGCGCGGGTAATGAAAAAAGGCGTGGCGCAGCTTTTACCCTACATGGCAACCTCGGCAGAAACCGGCCAAAATCAGGGACGGATTTTGCTCGCCACCGTCAAAGGCGATGTGCATGATATTGGGAAAAATATCGTCGGCGTGGTCTTGCAATGCAACGGTTTTGAAGTCATTGATTTGGGCGTGATGGTGCCAACCGAAAAAATCATTCAAACAGCTTTGGAAAAGCATTGCGACATCATCGGTTTATCGGGCTTGATTACACCATCTTTGGAAGAAATGGTCTATGTTGCCTCAGAATTGGAACGCCTTCAGTTGAAAATTCCGCTGCTTATCGGCGGTGCGACCACCTCGAAAATGCACACGGCGGTGAAAATTGCACCGGCGTATTCGGGACCGGTGATCTATGTCACCGATGCCTCGCGGGCGGTGGGTGTGGCGCAACGCTTGTTGACGGATCGGAAGGCCTATACTGCTGAAATAAAAGCGGAATACGATGACTTACGCGAGAAAAAATTAAGTCAGCAAAAGGACAAAGTTTTATTGTCTCTGGCACAAGCGCGTGCCAATGCCTTTGTTTTTGATTGGCAGGATTATCAACCGCCGCGTCCGCAATTTCTTGGCAATACTGTGCTGCATGATTTTCCCTTAGCAGTTTTGGCCGAATACATTGATTGGACACCATTTTTTCAGGCTTGGGAATTACATGGCAGTTTTCCAAAAATTCTCAATGACGAAGTGGTCGGTCAAGAAGCGCGGAAACTTTTTGCTGACGCGCAAGCCATGCTTGAGAAAATCATTCAAGAACAATGGCTTGCTGCTCATGCCGTTTGCGGTTTTTATCCGGCAGCGCGGGATAGCGAAGATAATGTTTTGTTATATGCTGATGAAAATCGCAATAAACTATTGATAAAATTTCATTTTTTGCGGCAACAACAGGCTAAACGCGCTGATACGCCAAACTATGCTTTGAGCGATTTTATTGCGCCAGAACATAGCGTTGCCGATTACCTCGGCATGTTTGCTGTGGTCATTTCTGGTCGTCTGCAAGAAAAACTCGCGGAATTTCAAAAAGCGCATGATGATTACCAAGATATTTTATTAAAATCTTTGGCCGACCGCTTGGCTGAAGCCTTTGCCGAATTTTTACATGCCAAAGTCCGTCGCGAGTTCTGGGGCTATGCGCCAGAGGAAAGTTTAAGCAATCAAGATTTGATCCAAGAAAAATACCAAGGCATCCGGCCAGCACCTGGTTATCCGGCCTGTCCTGAACACAGCGAAAAAGCGCTGATTTGGAAAGTTTTGAAGCCGGATCAAGAAATTGGCTTGACATTGACTGAAAATTTTGCCATGTGGCCAGCCTCAGCAGTTTCAGGATTTTATTTTGCGCATCCCAATGCCCAGTATTTTGGCGTGGGCAAAATTGGCCAAGATCAACTCGCCGATTATGTTGCGCGCAAGGGCTGGACTATGGACGAAGGAAAACGCTGGTTAGCGCCGAATTTATAAAAACTTTGTTCTCTGGCGCGGCTTCTCTTACAATGCGTTTTTTCACTATCTACACTTGAGGCGTTTTATGGCACAACCACCAAAATATGATTTAGAAACTTTGTTTTTCACACTGTTAGCCGTGATTCCCTTGGCTATTACCGTGGTTTATCTGGTCGCAGTATTGATTAAATTTTTGCAATCTTAATCTTTTAGCCACTTTTTACTTACTTTTTACCGATTGCTTGACCAGGTTACGGCTTGGTCAAGCGTATTTTTATAGGACAAATCATGCTGGAAACTTTTATTGAAATAATAAAAACTTCAAGTTTCTACGAATTTAGTTTTCTGCTGATTGCCGCTGCCATGATAGGTTTAGTTGGTTTATTGTTGCGTCAACCGGTTATCGTCAGTTTTATTGTCACCGGTATTGTTTTGGGTCCTTTTGGCCTTGACTTATTAAGCACTTCTGAATCTATTGATTTACTGGCTGAACTTGGCATCACCCTGTTATTATTTTTGGTCGGTCTTAAACTTGACCTCAATCTTATCCGTGCCTTAGGTGTTTCATCCCTCTTGGCTGGTGTTGGTCAGGTACTTGTCACTACTTTAGCCGGTTTTCTTTTGGCTTTAGGACTGGGTTTTTCGCCCTTAAGCGCTGCCTATATTGCCTTGGCCTTAACCTTTTCTAGTACTATTATCGTCGTTAAACTGTTGACCGACCGTAAGGAATCTGATTCCCTACACGGTCAAATAGCTATTGGCATTTTAATTGTTCAAGATATTTTTGTTATTTTAGCTATGCTCTTACTTGCCGCACTTGGCAATCAACAAGATAGCACTAATACTTCGATTTTTTGGACGATTTTGCAAGTTTTTGCCAATGGTGCGGCGCTTCTGCTGGTAGTTGGGCTTTTTATGCGCTATCTCGCTACGCCTTTGGTCAATAAAATGGCACATTCTTCAGAATTATTAGTCACTTTTGCCATAGGTTTAGCGGCATTGCTGGCTGCCACTAGCGATTATTTAGGCTTAAGCAAGGAACTCGGCGGCTTATTAGCAGGTGTAGCTCTGGCTTCAACCCCGTATCGGGAGGCCTTGATTTCCCGAATGGCTTCTTTGCGCGATTTTTTATTGTTGTTTTTCTTCATTACGCTTGGTGCACATCTTGATTTAAGCCAAATTCAATCACAAGTTTTGATCGCTTTGGTCTTTTCTATTTTCGTTTTAGTAGGCAAACCTTTAATTGTTTTGGTAGTCATGGGAAGCCTTGGTTATAGAAAACGCACTGGTTTTTTAGCGGGTTTAACTTTGTCACAAATAAGCGAGTTTTCTTTGATCTTTATCGCTTTAGGAGTAAGTATCGGGCATGTAGATGCCGCAACTTCAGGCATGATTACCTTAAATGCTTTGATAACTATCGCTTTATCTATTTATTTAATGACTTACTCGCATAGTTTGTACCGGTTTTTTGAACGACCTCTAGCCTTTTTTGAATGGAAAAAGCCAACAACACATTCGTTTGAAGAGCAAAAAACCCTAAAAAGGGATTATGATTTTATCGTTTTTGGTTTAGGTCGTTATGGTTCAGCGTTGGTACAAAATTTGCGTGAAGATGGCTATCATGTTTTAGCGATTGATTTTAATCCAGATGTGGTGGACTGTTGGCGCAAAGCTGGTGTCCATGCGCGCTATGGTGATGCCTGTGACGCGGAATTTATTGCGCATCTACCTTTGGCCACTGCGCAATGGGTTATCTCGGCTATGCCAGAACATGATTTGCGTTTGGCGCGTGAAGACCCGCGCTTTTTGTTAATAGACACTTTGCGAGCGCAGTATTTCCAAGGAAAAATCGCGGTTTCTACGCAGCTTACCGCTGAGGTTGAGGTACTTTCACGTTATGGATCAGATATTGTTTTTCTTCCGTATCATGATGCCGCTGAAATGGCCGTACGAAAGATTGAAAATTTTTAATTTTGTTATTTTTCTTAATATAAAACTTGAAGAATCAGTCGTTAAGCACTTACGTTGCTTGTCAAGCGCCATATCTAGAAGGCTGGCATAGCTATTATTTTCCGGTATTAGACTCTACCAATGCTTTTCTCAAACGCATTCCAATGCTTATTGCGCCAACACTTTGTTTTTGTGACGCGCAAGGCCAAGGTCAAGGTCGTAATGGTGCTTGGCAATCGCTTTTTAACGGCAATTTATATCTTTCCTGGGCTTTTTCAACTTATTCTTTTCGAGCGAGTTTACCCTTAGAAATTGCTTTAGCTCTGGCAGAGGTATTAGAAGCAAAAGAAATACCTATCGCATTAAAATGGCCGAATGATTTTATTTTGCAAGGAAAAAAAGTAGGCGGGTTACTAATAGAAAAATTATCCAACCGCCTAATTATTGGCTTTGGTTTAAATATTACCCAGGCTCCACCTTTGGTTTCAGCAGATTTTCCTTTTACGAGTTTGCGTGAAGAAGGTTTTTTTGCCCTGCGGCAAGATTTTTTAATTCCTTTTAGTCAAGCAGTGATCAAAGTGGTTGAACAAAGTAACGACCAGTGGCAAAAATCTTGGCAAAAAAAAGATTTTTTAAGAAATCAATGGATTCGCTGGGAAGAAACAGAACTAAAAACAGGACAGGCATTAGGAATCGCTGCCAATGGTGCGTTGATTGTCGAAGAATTTGGCAGACGGAGATTACTCTATCAAGCAAAAAAAATTCGTTTATTATGAATACGTTATTGTTAGACTGTGGTAATACAACCCTTAAAAGCCAAATCTTAAATAGCGATGGCAGTGCAACCGAAGTTCTTGCTGTAAAACTTCAAAATTTTCCTAATCATCTCCCTTTTCTACTAAACACTTATCAAGGCAGAGGCATAGAAAATATTTTGCTCGCCGCCGTCTGCAAAGAAATCTATCAAAAACAATTGCAAATATATTTAAGTCAATATTTACCTGACATCCCAAACCATAAACTAACAGCTGGCACAGAATTTAAGGAACTTAAAAATGGCTATGCTGAACCTCAAAAACTTGGTATTGACCGCTGGCTTGGCTTGATTGCACTGTATGAACAGCAAATTTTTCCAGCTTGGTTAATAAGCGTTGGTACAGCGATTACCGTGGATTATTTAAATGAACAAGCACAGCATGGCGGCGGCTGGATTTTGCCTGGTTTACAAGGCGTTAAAACAGGTTTAGCAGCAACAACAGCGCTCAATCCAGTTTTATCCATCCCAATACTAAGGACAGAAAAACCTTGGCCGCTGGCAACTAATACCGAACAGGCAGTAGCTTTAGGTACTTATGGCTGCTTAATACATTTCTTTGAAAATCTTTTGCTTGCGCGACCAGGAGCCATGATTTTTACTGGTGGAGATGGAAAATGGTTTGCTGAAAAACTGGAAAGCCAGTATATTCCTTACCTGGTTTTAACCGGACTCCAAGCATGGCAAAAATATCATCAATAATTTTTTATGACTGTTATCTATTTTATTAACCGATTCTTCCATCCAGATATTTCATCCACCTCTCAAATTCTTAGCGACTTATGTCAAGGCTTGGCCGCAGACCAAAGTTTGCCATCTATTCAAGTTATCACCAGTCGAAATGTATATGAAGGAGAGAAAAAAAGGTTACTAAAAAAAGAAATTTGGCAAGAAGTTATTATTCATAGACTTTGGACGACTCAATTCGGTCGAAAAACAACTATTGGCCGACTAGCCGATTATTTATCTTTTTATCTGAGTACGTTCTTATTTTTGCTATTTCATCTAAAAAAAAATAATGTTGTTATTATCAAAACTGACCCACCACTGCTTTCTATTCCAATAAGCTGGATTGCTTCTTGGAAAAGGGTAAAGATGGTGCAATGGCTTCAAGATATTTTTCCTGAAGTTGCTGAAAAATTAGATATTAAGGCACCAAAGTTTGTTTTTTCTATCTTGAAAAAACTGCGCAACCAAGCCTGGAAAAAATCAGATCACTTAGTGGTAATTAGCCAAGGTATGAAAAATCAAGTTATTGAAGAAGTAGATACCTTGAATCATAAAATAACCATCATACCTAACTGGGCAGACGATAAATTGCGACCAATTGCAAAGGCAGAGAATGCTTTTATTAAACAATGGCAGTTAGAAAAAAAATTTGTGGTCGGCTACTCAGGAAATTTTGGTTCTGCTCATTATTATCAAGAACTTGCAGAAGCCGGTGCTTATTTTAGTCAAGATTTGGATATAACCTTCGTTATTATTGGTGGCGGCACTTATTATCGGAAGTTGCAACAACAAAAAAATTTAGCTAATTGGGGAAATTGGCTTTTCTTACCATATCAAGATAAATCTAATCTTTCCGAAACCTTATCGGTTGCTGATGTACATATAGTATCCTTAAATAGCAAAGTAGATGGCTATATTTTTCCAAGTAAAATTTATGGCATCATGGCAGTTGCCAGACCGATAATTTTTATCGGTGATGCATTAGGAGATTGCAGTCAATTTATTGAAAAAAACCAATGTGGAGTAATTGTAAAAGAAGGCGATACGGCAAGCCTTATTAAGCATATTTTATTCTTAAAAAATAACTCTGCTGATGCAGAAAGAATGGGAGAAAATGGTCGGCTTGCTTATTTCAAAACATCTGGCTTGCAACTTTCACTAGAATTATGGAAAAATTTAATAAAATCATTAAAATAGGAAAAAATGAAAACTGCTTTAATTACTGGCATCACTGGTCAAGATGGTGCCTATCTCGCTGAGTTCTTATTAAATAAGAGCTATATTGTTCATGGCATTAAACGCCGCAGCTCTTTATTTAACACCGAAAGAATTGATCATCTCTATCAAGATCCGCATGAAGAAAACCGCCGTTTTCATCTGCATTATGGCGATCTTACTGATACCACGAACTTAATTCGTCTTTTGCAGGAGATTCAACCCGATGAGCTTTATAATCTCGGTGCGCAAAGCCATGTTGCCGTTTCCTTTGAAAGTCCTGAATACACGGCAAATAGCGATGCACTGGGGACATTGCGTTTGCTGGAGGCGATCAGAATTTTGAAACTGGAAAGCAAAACCAAGTTTTATCAAGCCTCCACCTCTGAACTATATGGAAAAGTGCAAGCCATTCCCCAAAGTGAAACCACGCCTTTTTACCCACGTTCGCCCTATGCCGTTGCCAAACTGTATGCCTATTGGATCACCATAAACTACCGAGAAGCCTATAATATTTATGCTTGCAATGGCATTTTGTTTAACCATGAAAGCCCGATTCGTGGTGAAACTTTTGTCACTCGGAAAATCACCCGTGCTTTAAGTCGTATTAAATTAGGTTTACAAAAACGTCTTTACCTCGGCAATTTATCGGCTTTGCGCGATTGGGGTCATGCCAAAGATTATGTTGAAATGCAATGGCTAATGCTTCAACAAACTGAACCGAAAGACTTTGTTATTGCTACCGGCGAACAGCATAGTGTGCGCGATTTTGTGAACCTGGCTTGTCAATATTTGGAAATTGCTGTGGCCTGGGAAGGTGAAGGAATCTCTGAAAAGGCAATTGATAAAAATTCAGGGGAAGTGATTGTTGCCGTTGATCCACGTTATTTTCGACCAACGGAAGTAGAAACTTTATTGGGTGATGCGTCTTTGGCAAAAGAATTATTAGGTTGGACACCGAAAGTAACCTTTCATGAGTTGGTAAAAGAGATGGTAGTCGCTGATCTAAAACTCGCACAGAAGGAAAAACTTCTGAAAGATAAAGGTCATGCCTTTTATCAAAATCACGAATAATGAGCACTCACTATGAACTTAGATGATAAAATTTACATTGCTGGGCATCGCGGTTTAGTCGGTTCAGCATTAGTTCGACATTTGCAAAAACAAGGTTTTAATAACCTCTTATTGCGTACTCGTGAGGAACTCGATTTAACGGATCAACCAGCGGTAAACGCATTTTTTGCCAAAGAAAAACCGATTTGGGTATTTTTAGCCGCTGCCAAAGTCGGCGGCATTGGTGCCAATTCAAGCTATCCGGCTGAGTTTATTAGAGATAATTTAGTCATCCAAAGCAATATCATCGATGCGGCTTATCGCCATGATTGCCAAAAGCTTTTATTTTTGGGTTCTTCTTGTATTTATCCTAAATTTGCCAATCAACCCATTCAGGAAAGCGCACTTTTAACCGGTGCTTTAGAACCAACCAACGAATGGTATGCAATTGCCAAAATTGCCGGCATCAAGATGTGCCAGGCGTATTCTCAACAATATGGTTTCAAAGCAATTTCAGTGATGCCAACGAATTTGTATGGACCTGGTGATAACTTTAACTTGGAGAATGCACATGTCATGCCGGCCTTAATTCATCGAATACACTTAGCAAAAACAGAGCAAAAACCAGATGTTGTTATTTGGGGCAGTGGTAAGCCACAGCGGGAATTTCTGCATGTCGATGACTTGGCAGATGCGTTATTATTTTTAATGAAAAACTATGAAGAATCAGAGATCATCAATATTGGCACCGGTCAAGAAGTCTCTATTGCTGAACTCGCCACTATTATTAAAGAAGCTCTTGATTATCAAGGGATTCTAACCTGGGATCAGTCCAAGCCAGATGGCACACCAAGAAAAAGGCTTGATATCGGTAAATTAACCAACTATGGTTGGCAGGCGCAAATATCATTAATAGATGGCATCAGCAATACTTACCAATGGTTTTTAAGTAACTACTTACAACTTAGAACATAAATTTAGGAAAAAATTATGTCAGCGGTATTACCTACACCTTCAGAAGCACTACGAGGCGATCATGAAGGCAATTTTTTTGATAAAATCATTGAATTATCTATTGATTATTTCTGGGTTATTCTTGTCTTTGCCATTCTTGGTTTATTGTACGGCATTGTAGACACTTGGCGCATCATGCCAACGTATAATAGTTATGGACTTATCAAAATAGAGAACAAGGATTCAGGTGTTTCTTTTCTTTTCAATAGTCCAGCAAAAAATTCCAATTCTTTGGCCGGCGAAGCCACAGAAATCGTAACACGCAAAGTTCTATTGAATGTTGTTGAATCACTTAACCTTGATGTAATTATTCAGCCAAAATTTTATCCGTACTTTGGTCAAGCCTGGACAAGAGACAGGAATAATGCGACAGGCCCAATGCCTCCGCCATTGCCATTTCCAGGATTATCTCCTTATGCCTGGGGAGGAGAAAGATATCAACTAAAGGTTATTAAAATACCTGATATTTTTAATAATAGCAGATTTATTATTCTTGCTGATGATGAAAGAGGTTTTTCTTTGTACAACAGTAAAGGTGAGCTACTTGGGAAAAGCAGGGGTAGCTTACTTGAAGTTCAAATACCGTCAATTAATGATAGTTTAAAAATTGAATTTGAAGATTTTTTTGCAAGACCTGGCACAGTTTTTTATTTATACAAATTTTCAAAAACTGATGTTGCGGAACAACTAAAGAAAGAAATTTTTATTACAGAAGACCCAGTTGGTAGCAATGTTTTACAAATATCTATTACAAAAAACAATCCAAGCCTCTCTGAAAAAATTGTCAATGCAACCATTAAATCCTATGCACGAGAAAACTTACAGACATTAAGCGAAGAAACAGAACAGCAAATTAAGTTTGTTGATGAGCAGCTTACTGAGTTACGTGCTACATTAGAACAGGCTGAAGATAAATTTAATAACTATCGGAAAGAAAATGGTGTTCAAACATTAAGCACTGAAGCACAGGATATCCTTAGTCAATATAACAGTCTTTCGGCTACGCTTGCCAGCTTACGGCTGGAAAAAATAGATATCGAACAAAGATATACAGCACAACACCCTCTGCGATTGCAACATAATAAAAAAATTACGCAGATAGAAACTCTACTGAAAGAACTTGATACAAAACTGCAAAACTTGCCAGGTTCTGATCTGGAGGCATTAAGATTAGAGCGCGATGTTAATGTGGCAACAGAGATCTATGTTTTGCTGATCAATAAATCCCAAGAATTGCGTTTATTAAAAGCTGGAATTTTAGGTAATGCGCGTATCTTAGAATATGCCTTACCTGGGAAGCCAATTCCTTCACAACCATTGCGCAATGTACTTTTATATCTTTTTTTAGGTATTTTTGCCGGAATAGCTTTGGCATTTTTATTAAAGGTAATGAAAAAAAGCATTGAAGAAGCGGAAGCATTGGAAGAATTAACCGGAAAAACGGTTTATGTCAGCATTCCAAGAAGTGCATTACAACAACAATGGTCTGAATCCCTAAAAAGAAGCAAAAAAAGAAAAAAACAGAATTCAGAATACCTTATCTTAGCAGCCAAACTGCCCGACGACCCTGCTATTGAAGCACTACGGAGTTTACGATCAACACTCCATTTTGCTAGAGCTAGTAATGATAAAGGCATTGGCAATAATCATGTTTGTATTTTAAGTCCAACGCCAAACATAGGAAAGTCATTTATTTCTGTTAATTTAGCCTATCTTATTGCTGAAACCGAAAACAAAGTATTATTGATTGATACGGATTTGCGTAAGGGTACTGTGCATCGCTATTTCAAGGACAAACGTCAACCTGGTCTCAGTGATTTAATTGCTGGAACACACGATTTTAAGTCAATTCGGCGTGTGGTAAATCCTTTTTTTGATTATATTCCTTCCGGAAATATTCCACCGAATCCTAGTGAGTTACTGATAAATGAACGTTTTCACAAATGGTTAGAAAACATCTCTGGATACTATCAATATCTAATTATAGATACCGCACCTGTTATCAATGTTGCTGATGGCTTAGCAATTGCACGTGAAGCATCGTTAAACTTTATGGCTGTGCGTAGTGATTACTCGCTGGTTGATGATATAAAAATGGCTATGACACGTACTCATAATGCTGATGTTGATATCAAAGGATTTATTTTAAACGATATCAACTTTAAGAAAGCAAGATATCTGTATGGAAGATATAGAAATTATGGTCGCTACTATAAAGCCTATAAATAATTAAATCTTTGGTAAAACAAACAATGAAAACTCTCTTAGTAACTGGTGGCGCAGGCTTTTTAGGATCACACCTGTGTGAACGTCTCTTGCAAGATCCAAATAACGAAGTTTTGTGCTTAGATAATTTTTTTACTGGCAACAAAAATAATATTAAGCATCTTCTTGATAATAAAAATTTTGAGTTGATTCGCCATGATGTGACCTTCCCTTTGTACATTGAAGTAGATGAAATTTATAATCTGGCCTGCCCAGCTTCGCCAATTCACTACCAGCATGATCCAGTGCAAACGATTAAAACGAGCGTTCACGGCGCTATCAATATGCTTGGATTAGCAAAACGTTTGAAAGCTAAAATTTTTCAAGCATCCACCAGCGAAGTTTATGGTGATCCTGAAGTACATCCACAGCCCGAGAGCTATTGGGGCAAAGTCAATCCAATTGGTATTCGCTCTTGCTATGATGAAGGTAAACGCTGTGCGGAAACATTATTCTTTGATTACCATCGGCAACATCAATTACAGATTAAAGTCGCAAGGATTTTTAATACTTACGGACCACGGATGCATCCCAATGATGGACGGGTAGTATCCAACTTTATTGTGCAAGCGTTACGCAATGACCCCATTACTATTTACGGCACTGGCAGTCAAACACGATCCTTTTGCTATGTAGATGACCTGATTGAGGGCTTTATTCGCTTAATGAATAATTCTCCAGAAAATTTTACAGGTCCTTTAAATCTTGGAAATCCTGGAGAATTTACCATCCTTGAGCTTGCACAATTAGTCATTGAAATGACTAATTCTAAATCTTCACTTTGTTATCAACCGTTGCCTGGTGACGACCCCAAACAGCGTCAACCGGACATTACTTTAGCAAAAACAGTTATTAATTGGGAGCCAACTATTAACTTAAAAGAAGGTTTAAGCAAAACTATCATTCATTTTGATAATCTCTTAAGTAAACCTACTGAAACATGATCAATCTCTGGCAACGCTTTACCCAAGGGTTAACCAAAAGTCGTCAACAATTAAGCGCTGGACTTCAGCGCTTTTTTGCGAAAAAACTTTCAACAGAAAGCCTGGAAGAATTGGAGGAAGCCTTATTGATGGCCGATGTTGGTGGAGAAACAACGGCTTATATTATCAATCTACTCAAAAAATCTCCAGAAAAAGACACTAATGAAAACCTGCGTGAAATTTTATTAGCATTGCTTAGTCCCTGTGAAAAACCCCTTACCCTACCAAAACCCCTTACCGTCATTCTGATGACCGGCATCAATGGCGCAGGTAAAACAACAAGCATTGGTAAGTTAGCTTTTTTCTTTAAAAATCAAAAATATAAAGTATTATTAGCCGCTGGCGATACCTTTCGCGCTGCTGCCGTTGCGCAACTCAAACAATGGGGCGAGCGCTTACAAATTCCCGTTATTGCCCAAGGACAAGAGGCTGATCCAGCAGCGGTATTGTTTGATGCCTGTGAAGCAGCCAAAGCACGCGGCATTGAGGTGCTGCTGGCCGACACGGCTGGCCGTCTGCATACCCAAGGTCATTTGATGCAGGAACTGGCAAAAATGAAGCGTAGCTTACATAAAAGTCTTCCTGGCGCACCGCACGAAACTTGGCTGGTTCTTGATGCCAGCATTGGCCAAAATGCTTTACGTCAAGCCAAGGAATTTAATCAAGCCATTGGTATCTCAGGAATTATCTTGACCAAACTGGATGGCACAGCCAAAGGCGGTATTGTTTTTAGTATTGCCAAAGAACTTGGCCTACCAATCTATTTTATGGGTCTTGGTGAGCAAGCCGAAGATTTAACGCCTTTCTCGGCTGAGGCTTTTGTAAATGCTTTACTACCCAAAACTGATTAACCTTTATTGATAGGTCTATCAAGAAATCCTCGGTTAACAAAATACAAACTATGTCAAAACCTTATCTTGCTTTAGCACGGCGTTGGCGGCCTGGAAACTTCACTCAAGTTATCGGTCAAAAATTTGTTGTGGAAGCACTGAAACGCGCTTTAGATACACAAAAATTGCACCATGCTTTTTTATTTACTGGCACACGCGGCGTTGGCAAAACCACTCTGGCACGGTTATTAGCCAAAGCCTTAAACTGCGAAACTGGAATTACTGCCACACCTTGTAATCAATGTGCAGCTTGTTTGGCCATTGATCAAGGTCAATTTATGGACGTTTTAGAGATTGATGCAGCTTCACGAACCAAAGTCGAGGAAACACGTGAACTTCTTGATAATGTTACCTTCATGCCAAGCCTTGGCCGGTTTAAGGTTTATATTATTGATGAAGTACATATGCTCTCTACACATAGCTTTAATGCCTTATTAAAAACTTTGGAAGAACCACCGCATTACGTTAAATTTGTTTTAGCGACCACTGACCCACAAAAACTTCCACAAACGATTATTTCTCGCTGCTTACAATTTCGCCTACAACCTTTATCAGCAGAAAATATTGCACAACAGCTCGAACATATTTTGCAAGCAGAAAAAATTACTTATGAAAAAGAATCGGTTGTACTGATTGCTCGTGCTGCGCAAGGCAGTATGCGTGATGGGTTAAGTATTCTTGAGCAAGCCTTGGCTTTGTCCCAAGCAGAATCATTAACCAATCAAAGTTGCGAATTACTTCTCGGCTTAGTGCCTGAAAAAGCTGTGGAAAATTTATTGTTGGCCATTGTTAAAGAAGATTTTTCTGAAGCACACGAACATTTATTCGCTTTAAAAGAACAAGGTCAAGAGGCAGAACATATTTTACAGGCATTATTGCGCTTAATTCACCAAGAAGCCATACAGCCTTTCCTGAAAAAGCATGATAGCAACCCCTTGTTTGCCAAGGTTTCCCCTGAACAATGGCAACTGTATTACGAAATACTTACCAGCGGTCAACGCTATTGGCATTATGCACCTGAAAAGTTTTTGGCATTGGATATGCTATTGTTACGCATGGTTTATTTTGCGCCGCAAGCAGATGCAGAATTAAAATTACATCTCGGTGCGCAACAAGCAACCGTTATTCCTCAGACTTCTACCAACAATCCTGCAACTGCTTCGATAAGCAACAGAAATTTTTCAGCGGATGATATTAGTAAAAAACTAGAAATCAGCAGTCAAACACTTGCTGAAACCAATTTTGATGAACTTTTACAGCTCACAACAGAAAAATCAGAAAAAAAAACTTCTTAGAAAGCCAAGAAACGACTTTTACCCAAGCAACAACACCCGCCTCTCCTCCATCAAATGAGATAATACCGAGCGCCTTGCGCTGGGACAGACATATCATTCAAAGTCTTACCGAAGACAAAACGCTACGCGCTTTTTTGACAACAACTGCTTACCAATTTGATGAAAAAAGCGGTCATAAACTTTATTTACAACCTGGCCAATCCTTTTTTTATCAAGATGTTGATCAAGAAAAAATTCAGTCACTCTTAAACAAGTATTTCGGCCAGGTTGACCTTCGCTTCGCTACCGTTGATATTTTAACGGTTCAACAACAAGAGCAGCGATTAGAAGATCAAAAAAAAGAAGAAAAAAAACAGTTTTTACAACAACATCCTATCGTGATATCTTTATGTCAAGAATTAGATGCCACGATTCTTTCTATTAAACCAACCGAGGAGTAATCACCATGATGAAAGGTCAAATGGGTCAACTGATGAAGCAAGCCCAAAAAATGCAGGAAAACATGCAGAAAGCGCAAGAAGAAATCGCTAATATGGAGGCCGAAGGACAAGCCGGCGGCGGCATGGTCAAGGCCAAAATCAATGGCCGTCATGAAACCTTACGCATTGAAATTGATGCCAGCGTTATGGATGACAAAGAAATGTTAGAAGATTTAATCTGCGCTGCCTTAAATGACGCAAATCAAAAATTACAAGCCATCACCCAAGAAAAATATGCCAGCCTGACCAACGGAATGCCTTTACCTCCAGGATTCAAGTTACCTTTTTAATTATTATTTTCATGGCATTAGCAAAGAGTTTTCAATTAGTTATAGAAGCCTTACGTTGTTTGCCAGGGGTTGGTGCCAAAAGCGCGCAACGCCTGGCGCTTCATTTATTGCACAAAGATAAAGAAAGTGCTGCGTTATTGGCCAAAGCCTTACAGCAGGCTTTAGCACAACAGCAATATTGTCAATTTTGTCGCATGTTAAGTGATGCACCACTTTGCCCAATTTGCGACAATCCGCATCGGCATAATGGACAAATCTGTGTCGTTGAAAATCCTTCTGATGTGCTTGCCATTGAAAGCACTGCGGCATTTCATGGCCAGTATTTTGTTTTATATGGAAATTTAGCACCGGTGCGCGGCATTGAACCTGAAGACTTGGGACTTCCTTTGCTGGAAAGCCATCTTGGGAGTACTCGAATTAAAGAAGTCATTTTAGCTTTACCACCAAAAGTGGAAAGTGAAATTACTGCGGCATTTATTGCAAAAATTTGTGATAAAAATCAAGTTACTACTAGCTATTTAGCACGCGGCCTGCCAAGTGGCGGCGATCTCGAATATGTGGATAGCAAGACCTTAGCTTATGCTTTTTCTGGTCGAAAGTCTCTTTAAAGCATTACAAAAATTTTAATAACTTTATTCTATCGGAAAATAAATCATGTACGATGAAAACTGCCTTTTTTGTAAAATCGTTGCCAAAAAAATTCCAGCAAAAATTGCTTATGAAGATGATCATATTCTGGCTTTTCATGATATTGCACCGCAAGCTCCAGTACATATCTTATTGATCCCAAAAAAACATTTCTCAACTTTAAATGATTTAACGCCAGCGGATTCCGATGTCATGGGACGCTTAATTTACCAAGCAAAAGTCCTAGCGAAAGACTTGAATTTTTCAGAAAATGGTTATCGTCTGGTGATGAATTGCAATGCCGATGGCGGTCAAACGGTTTTTCATATTCATCTGCATTTATTGGCAGGCCGCAGCTTAACTTGGCCACCGGGTTGATGATTTTTCATCCAGAAAAACATTGGCAACTTCTTGAAAATACATAGACATACTAGCTATCGAATGATGATCGCTACCAAGAATAAATAACGCCTTTTGACAATTAGGCAAGGCTTTAACCAAGGTTAAGCTATTATCATAAGGGGTAATGGTTTCTTCTTCGGCTAAAAAAACATAGGTTGGTGCCTGAATTACCGCAGCATCACTTAAAGTTCTAAAGGGATGCTTTAATAAAAAGTCTATTAAAAGATAGGGATAGCGCCGTTTGGCAATTGCTGCCACGCTATCAAATGGTGTAATCAATAAAAGTTTTTCCACTGACCGACGCGCCGCCAGATGCAGCGCTAACGCCGTACCCAGACTACGACCGATGAGGTAAATCGGTGCATTGGGATGCTGTTTTTTGACTTCATCATAAATCAATAACGCATCTTTTTTTAAAGCGATTTCACTTGGTTTTCCAGCACTTTCACCATAGCCACGATAGTTAATAAAGACAAGCGACAATGGCCAATTTTGTTGGAGATGGTACAAAAAACTATAGGATACTTCTTCACCATTGCCACCAAAATAGATAACAATGGGTTGTCCAGCAATGATTTTACACCAGCCATGCAATTGAATTACTTCATCTTCATCTGAAAATTGACAAGCAAAAGTTTTTAATACAACTGCATTTTCCAAAGCCAGTGGTTGTCGGAAAAAAATTAAGCGTTCTTGCAGCAAAAACATCAACAATGAAAAGAAAAAATATAGCATTACCGTGCTTAATACTATAATTAACAATATTTGTAGAAACATCTTGGCATCCTATGAATAATCTTTACGCTGTGATTTATGCGCTTACAGAACAAGAAAAATCTCGCCACTTTTCAAAAAGTTCTGGCACACCCTTAAAAATTGATCAAGCAGAAATCCGTTTCCTTTTACCGCCACTCTTGCGCTTTAGTCAATTTTTATTACATCAACCCGGACTATCTTTTTCGGGACAAGCGCCTTTATTGACAAAAATTTGGGAGTTGCGTTTTTTCTTGGACAGTGCCTATCAACAAACAGTTTTTATTGCTTTTTTTTCAAATCTTAGCTTTGATAAACAACAGGTTCGACATCTAAAAACAGCGATTTTTAGCCGTGTCAATGACTGGTGGCAAGCTGAATGTAGGTATCGTCAAGAAAATTTTCAAAAATTACGCGATTGGGGTACTTCCTGTTTATTGTGTCAGTCACCTTTAGCTGAAAATAATCAAGCAGATGCAAAAAATGATGACTGGTTTTATCGGATGGCCTCACTGTGGTTGCGTGACAGTTATTCACTACACAGCCACAGTTATAAAAACTTAGGCAGTGGAAAAATTGCTATAGATGGCAAAGGCTTGGCTTTTTTGGCTTTGGCAAATGAAGATAAAATTAGCCAAGGTGGGCGCAATCCCAAAGCCTTAAATCAATTTGAAAGATTATTGCTGTTGCAAGCCTTGGCCAAAAGTTATCAACATATTCAACAAGAACAAATCACTGAGTTGGCTATGCACTGTCAAGACTTCAAAAAAGTCGAAACTTTATATCGGCAAACCGCCTTATTTAATGCGCGTTTCTTTTTTTCGCAACCCGTAAATATGTCGAATCGAGAATTGCCTTTGGCTTGGGATGCTTTGGGACGACGCTATCGTTTATCGGCTTTTAATAAGGAAATTATCAGTCAAATGAACGATGTACAGAAACTTTTAGAAAGTGAGCATCAAGCGCAACAATCGGCACGAGAAAAAATCATCTCGGGGATTGTTACGCTTTTGGGTTTATTATTAAGCGCAAGCGCTTTGTTATCCCTAGCGAGTAGTGAGCCAGAAACTTTTATGAATAATTTAAGTTTATGGTGGCAGTGGCTTACACAGAAATAAGGTAGTCTATTCAGCGCACGAGCGTTTTTAACGCAAAGTTAAATAGCCTAAACGCTCCAACAACAAAAACACTTCTTGCGCCGCTTCTTCTGGAGAGAATTGTGCGGTATCTAAAACAAGTTCGGAATTTTCAGGTGCTTCATAAGGATCACTGATGCCAGTAAATTGCGGAATCAATCCAGCTCTGGCCTTTTTATATAAACCCTTGCGGTCGCGGCTTTCGCAAATTTCTAAGCGGGTTGCCACATAAACCTCAACAAAACCGCCTTGTAATTCAACATACTCCCGTACCCACTGCCGCGTCGCTTGATAAGGCGCGATATTGGCGCAAAGCACCAAACCACCATGTTTAACAATTTCTGCGGCAACGTAGCCGATGCGTCGCACATTTAAGTCCCGATGTTCTTTAGAAAAAGTTAATTCAGAAGACAAAAAGCGTCGGCTGACATCTCCGTCCAGAAAAGTAACGCTACGGCCATATTCCAAAAGCTTTTGTTGTAAAGCATTGGCAATCGTGGACTTGCCCGAACCTGATAAACCGGTAAAAAAGATCGCTACCCCTTGCGCTGATCGTGGTTTATAGACACGACGCAACTCAGCCAAGACTTCTGGATAGGAAAACCATTCAGGAATTTCAAGATTTTGCTGCAAACGCCGCCGAAATTCCGTACCCGATAAGCGTAGTACCTGTTCACCTGCTTCTATTTCACTTTCTGAAACATAAGACACCCGCGCTGCGCTATAGACAATTTCCTGCTGGGGAATCATCTCAATGCTTAATTTATCTTTATAAGAAGCAATCAGTTCTTGCGCTGCATAAGGATCATAAAAAGGCTTACCGTGACGGTCATTGCCAGGACCGGCATGATCCCGACCAACAATAAAATGCGTGGCACCATAATTTTGGCGAATTAAAGCATGCCATAGTGCTTCTTTCGGGCCGGCCATGCGCATCGCCAAGGGCAAAACCGCCAACATGGTGCTTTGCGCTGGATATTTTGGCAAAACGGCGCGATAGCAACGCACCCGCGTGTAAGCATCCACGTCACCTGGTCGCGTCGGCCCAACCACCGGATGCAATAACACATTGCCACCAACTTCTTGGGCGGCGCGAAAAGTCAATTCCACATGTGCGCGATGCAAAGGGTTGCGCGTTTGAAAAGCAACAATTTTCTTCCAGCCTAATCTATGAAAATATTCACGCAGCGCTTGCGGACTAAAGCGTAAATCCAAAAAATCGTAATGCGTTGGTAAACTATCCGCCGTAACTGTGCCGCCAATATACCAATCCTGTTGTTGTAACAAGGATTTTACCCCAGGATGAATTGGGTCTGCCGTGCTATAAACCTGTAGCGCCTCCCAGGTTTTATCGGCTTGAAAACGATCATTCACGGTTAATGTCGCCAACAATAAGCCTTCGCTATCGCGCAAAGCAATTTCACGACCAATTTCTAAAGTTGCCGCCGTTGTCGCATCCACATCCAAAGTAATCGGCATTGGCCAAAGTTGACCATCACTTAAACAAAGTCGTTCACAAACCGAGTGATAATCGGCTTGCTTCATAAAACCAGTGAGCGGATAAAAGCCACCGTTTAACAACAGTTCCAGATCATGTTTTTGCCGATTATTTAAAACTAGACTCAGTAAATTATTTGCCTGATCACGCCAAATGTGATTAGTTGTCAACAGATCATTCATTGCTTCTCCTTATTTTTAAAACTACTCAATAATACCAATACCTTGCCGCAAAATTTCTATCTGGCCATTCTGCAAATCTACTAAAGTCGTTTCATGCGGGGCACCGTCACCACTAAACAATAGAGCATCCACCTGTTTGCCAAAAACTTCTTGAATTACTTCGATTTCTGTTAAGGGCAAAGTGTCCCCAGGTCTAATTAAACTACTGGTTAATAAAGGCTCACTGACCAAGGCTAACAATCCTTGCACCACCGGCTGCGCGGTGATCCTCGCACCAATAACCTTGCGCTTGCTGTCGAGTAAACGCTTCGGCATATCGGCACCGGCTGGCAATAAAAAAGTAAAAGACCCCGGCGTATAGCGTTTAAGGATACGAAAAGCACTATTATCCAAGGTGGAAAATTGCGCCAATTGGGTTAAGTCCTTAAACATAATACTTAAGTCTTTTTCCTTGGGTAGTTGGCGCAAAAGATGAATCCTTTCAGAAGCTTGTTTAGCATTGATCAAGCAACCCAAAGCATAACACGAATCAGTCGGATAGATAATTAAACCTCCATCCTGCAACACCTTAGCCACAGCAGCGAGATGCCGAGGTTGTGGATTATCGGGATGAACCATAAAGATGGGTGTTTTCATAATTTTTAATCCTTTTTTTCAATAACTTTTAATAGATGTAATTTTTACAACAAGCATTCAAGATAGCGTTGAATTAAGTCATTTTTATCGGCAAAACGACCGGGTGCTTCCGAAGGATAAGCTGCGGCGCGCAAGGGACTTTGAAAAGGCAGCAAGGATAAACTTTTTACCAATAAATCAGGATGTTCTTGAGAAAGTTTTTCAGAAATATCGCTCAACATTGCCTGGGCAATGCCATACGCACCCCAATAGGCGGCTTTGGCTTCTGGGTTAAGGGTAAAAATAATTTTCCCGTGACTGGCCAATAACAAAGGCAATAGCGCTGAGGTAAGAAGCCAAGGTGCCGTGGCATTGACATGTAGCAAGGTCGCGAAATCTATTGCTTTTTGGTAACGTAGCGGCGTTAAATAGCCAACCGTGCCAGCGGCATGAATCAAGGCATTGAGATGCCCAAAATGATTTTTTATTTGCTTGGCTAAAGTCGCATAATCTTCTACCGTTGCGCCACGATAGTCCAAGGCATAGAGCCAAAGTCTTTCCGAATGCTGACTATTATCAGCAAGTTGTTCCAGTTTTTCCCAAGTTTTACTCAAGGCAATGACCGAGGCACCGGCTTGTAACAAAGCCTGGGTCAACGGTCGGCCTAAGGCACCAGTGGCACCGGTTAATAGAATAACTTGTTGTGATAAATCAGGATGGTTGTCTAGCGATGAAAACACTGTCTGCATAAGGCATCTGCCGCTAAAAAAGCGCTTTGTATAGCACTTTCAATAGTCGCCGGCAAACCTGTCGCCACCACGTCCCCCGCCAAATATAAGCCGTCAATCGCCGTTGTCGTCGTAGGTCTTAGGGCATCGCTTTCCACACCACAGGAAAAAGTGGCGCGTTTTTCGATAATACAAGCCGTTAATTGCAAATCTTGCGGGAAAAAAGCCAAGAGTTGTGCCTTAATTTGTTGCGATAAATCTTGCACCGATAAGAGCGTTGGCGCACTGCTGACGGCGGCGAGTTTATTTACTCCATTTTTATCCTGTTGATAAAAAAGCCATTGTGCAGCCACAGCTTGTTTATCCCACAACGCATAAATAGGATATTTTAAGGCAGAGGTATGAGACAAAGAAAAATAACAAGTCGCCGTGCTTTCATAGCCAAGGCTTTGTAAATTATCGGCTATTTTTGGCAAATGCTTTTGCAATAGTGAAGCCAAAGTCAAGGAGGGTAAAGCCAAAACCACTTGCGAAACCTTCACCTCACCTTGTTTTTTCCATACCAATCCTTGCAAGGTATTATTTTTCACTTCTAAGGCCAACAGCCGATCTTGCTGATAAACAACATCGTGTTTTTTTAACCAACGCATTGCGAGATCAGGAAAAATTTCTTGTAGCGGCTGCCGTGGAATAAAAAAGTCGCTCGCGCCAGGTGTGGCAAAAGTTCGGCGTAAAATCCGTTGCAATACCCGCGCTGAAGCACGCTCCGGCGAGGTATTTAAGGCTGCTAAGGTCAAGGGTTTTAAAAGAAAATTTTGCAAGATCGTTGGCATTCGTAAAAAAACCAGCCATTCTGCTACCGATAAATCTTGTTTGTTTGGACGAGGATCAGTGATTAAGCGTGACAAGGCCGACAATGACAGCCACGGCTTAATATTTTTATTTTGAAAGCAAGGCGCTATATTGGAAAACGGCCAAAGACCACGCGAATGCCAGAAAAAATCGGCATCGAGATACTGAATGGTTAAAGGCAGACGTTGAAATGCGGTTTGAACATTACCACCAATACTTTGAAATATTTGCCAAAAATAATGATAGGCACCTAAAAAAAGATGTTGGCCATTATCTTGCTCCGGCTGTTTTAATAAACCTCGCGCCCTTCCTCCAGGTAAAGATGCAGCTTCCACCAGAGTAACGGCAAAGCCGCGCCGTCGCAATAAAATGGCCGTCGCCAAACCTGCCCAACCAGCACCAACAACGGTTACTTTTTTTTCAATCATTTCATAGTTTTTTGGAATTTTTGCCAGCGTTGTTTTTCGCGTGTATAGGTGCGCCAGGCAATCCAGAATTTACGCAAGGGTGTTAATTTCAGACGATATTCCAGCATTCGAAAGCCATCATTCTCCAATTCATCGAGAAGCACTAGATAGATATTGGCCATAATCAAGCTGCTAACCTGCGAAAAACGATCTTCGTCGGGCAAGTTTTTCAAGGCTAAAGAAAAATATTGACGCGCACGCTCGGCTTGCAAGGAAAATAAAGCCGATAAACTCTCCGTGGTCTTGGTCCCTAAAAGCATCTCTTTGCTCACGGCATATAGCGCCAATTCCTCTTGTGGAATATAGACATAACCACGCTGGACATCTTCTTTTACATCACGCAAAATGTTGACCAACTGTAAAGCGGTACCTAAGTGATCAGCAAATTTGCGCGTCTGCCGATTTTGATAACCAAAAATTTCAATCGCCAATAAGCCAACGGCACTGGCCACGCGATAACAATAAAGACTTAAATCACTGAATCTTTGGAAAGGTTTATAATATAAATCCATCATCATGCCATCGAGAATTTCTTCAAAATATGCCTGCTGCAAAGCATAACGGCGGATCACCGGTGTCAAGGCTTGGCTTATGGGATGGCGGGCTTGGTCGGCAAAAAGACGTTGCACTTCTTCCTGCCACCAGAGAATTTTTTTTTCGGCAACGCCTCTATCGCTACATTCATCAACAATATCATCCACTTCTCGACAAAAAGCATAAAGCGCCGTAATGGCTTGCCGTTGTTCTTCTGGCAAAAAACGAAAGCTATAATAAAAACTGGAACCACTGGCGGCGGCTTTGGCTTGGCAATATTCATCTGGGCTGGTCATTTTTCTCTCCTTTTCAAAGAGGCAAAAGGGCTTATTTTGCCCAAAAAGCCTTCCACAAAAGTGCTGGATAATCAAAAAAGTACAATCGTGGTCGCCGAAAAATTTCGCGCTCAGCAAAGCGTTTTGCCAAAACTTTGTCAGCGGCGACAATTATTAAACGAATTTCTAAACCCAAGCGGCCGGGTAAGGCTTTTCCTAGAGGCGCACCAGCATCGAGAAGTTTCTTGGCACGTTGATATTGTTTTTGCATAAGATTTCTTAACAGTTCGCTTGATTTTTGCGCCATAATTTCTGCGACGCTGATGCCAGCGTTTGCCATTTCATCTAAAGGTAAATACAAACGGTCACGTTTTTGCAGGTCTTCGGCTAAATCTTGATAAAAGTTAATCAATTGCAATGCGGTACAGACGGCATCACTCTGCGCCAAAGCACGGGTATCATTGATTTGAAATAAGGCGAGTAATAAGCGCCCGACAGGGTTGGCCGATAAACGGCAATATTGAATGATTTCCGCGAAGTTTTCATAGCGGTTTTTCACGACATCTTGCTGAAAAGCCTGCAATAAATTTAAGAATAGTGCTTTATCTAACTGAAAGCGTTTTATCAAATCGGCTAAAGCTGGCCACAGGCAATCTTTTTCAGAAAAATTTTCTTGAAAAAATTCAATATTTTCAATATTTTGTGCCATATCGGCCAAAGCCTGCAAACGCACTTCTGCCGAAAAATCACCTTCATCTGCCCAGTCGTCAGCGCGACGTGCAAAGGTATAAATCACCGCCACAGGTGCGCGTAAGTGTTTGGGTAATAAGCGTGAAGCCACCGGAAAGTTTTCATAATGCCCATGCGCCACTTGTAAGCATTCGGCATAACATTGCGCTAAGGTCGGGTTTAAGGTCTTATTTATAGCCACGCTAAAATCACCTCAGGATGCGCAATCAAAGCATCGGCACCCCAATCCAGTAGATTTTCGTCAGCGGGAACATAACCAAATAAAGCCACGAGCACTGGCATACCGGCTGCTTTGGCCGCTTGTACATCGCGCAAAGCATCACCGACAAAAATCCCTTGTTCTGGCGCACAGTTAAGCTTTTGACAGGCATGAAAAATTGGCTCGGGATGCGGCTTTTGTTGTGGCAAGCTATCACCGGCTACTAAGATGCTAAGCCTTTCATATAATTCTAAATTTTTAAGCAAAGGCACGGAAAACATTAAAGGTTTATTTGTGACCACACCCCAAGGAATATTTTGTTGTTCCAAAGTGCTTAATACTTGTTCCATGCCATTGAAAAGTCGGCTTTCTTGACTGACCCGCGCACTATAGTAATCCAAAAATTTGCGCTTATAGGTTAATAATTCTTCGGGATTACACTGTGGGAAAGCGGCAGTCAATAAGGCTTGGCTACCATGCGAAACCAAGCTGCGAAAAACGTTAAAATCAGCAATTTCTTTTTGATATTCTTGACAAAGTTCTCGCAAAGCTCCAAGCATATCTGGCGCGGTATCCACCAAAGTGCCATCTAAATCAAATAACACACAGGCGCGACTCATACATTCTCCTTCACTGTCGCCAGTAAATAGTTGACGCTGATGTCTTTTTCATTGAGATGATAGGTTTGCCGGAAGGGGTTGTAAGTCATACCAACAAGCTGAGTTAGGCTTAAATCGGTTTGCCGCAGCGCTGCCATTAACTCACTGGGGCGAATAAAGTTTTTATATTCATGCGTACCGCGTGGCAATAAATTTAAAATATATTCGGCACCAACAATGGCAAATAAAAAGGACTTGGGATTGCGGTTAATCGTGGCAAAAAAAGCCATACCGCCAGGCTTTAAAAATTGTGCGACCACTTTTACCAATGCTGCTGGATCAGGAACATGCTCCAATACTTCTAAACAGGTGACAATATCATAATAGCCGGCTTTTTCTTGTAGATGCGCTTCGGCGCTAATCATTTGATATTGAACAGGCAAATTGCTTTCGGCGGCATGAATTTGCGCGACCGCCACCGAAGCCGGACTTTGGTCAATACCCAATACTTCGGCACCGCGCAAGGCCAAGGCTTCGGCCAAAATACCACCACCACAGCCAATATCGAGGATTTTTTTCCCCATTAAATCAACTTGCTCAGCGATAAAGCCTGAGCGCAACGGGTTAATCGCATGTAAAGGCTTAAAATCGCCATCTTTATCCCACCATTTATGCGCCAGGCGGTTAAATTTTTCGACTTCACGAGGGTCAACATTGTGCATCATCATTCCTTCAATAAAATTTTTTTAAGCAAATTTTTTGTCGGCAGGATAATAACGCAAAATCGCGACGATAACCTCCGTTTGGCCGAAAAACCGACCAGAAAGTTTTAACGGGAAAGCGTCGCCGCAATCGCCTGACGATAATGCGCAACTTTGGCTTGTAAGGCTGGAAAAGCCGGGTCGAACGGTTGCAAGCGACCATGCAGCACCCGCAACACGCCATTGACCCAAACATGGCTCACATCACGCGCTGTAGCGCTATAAACCAAGGCCGAGGCGGGCGAATAGACTGGTGCCAAGGCCGGATGCGCGAGGTTGACCGCAACAATATCCGCACACTTACCGATGACGAGACTGCCGATCTCGGCATCCCAACCCAAGGCTTTGGCACCGTTAAGCGTGGCCATCTGTAAAACTGCTTTGGCACCGACCACCGACGCATCGGCAGCAACAACTTTTGCCAACAGCGCGGCGGTGCGCATTTCGCCAAACATATCTAAGTCATTGTTACTGGCTGCGCCATCCGTACCCAAAGCCACGTTGACACCAGCAGTCAACAAGGCGGCAAGCGGCGCAAAGCCACTGGCCAATTTCATATTGGATTCAGGACAGTGCAGCACCGACAAGCCACTGTCGGCACATAAGGCAATTTCCAAAGGGGTTAATTGCGTCATGTGAACCGCCAAAAATTTTTGGTTTAACAAACCCAATTCTGCCAAAGCCGCCAACGGTCTTTTTCCCTGCTGTTTTTGAAAATCCTGCACTTCCGTCGCGGTTTCATGAACATGCATGTGAATGGGCAAGTGCATGGTTTGATTTATCTTTTGAATGCGCTGCAAATTTTCTTGACCGACGGTATAAGGCGCGTGCGGTGCCCAGGTAAAACGCAGATACGGATGGCCTTGATAATCAGCAAATAAGGCTTCGGCCTTGGCAAAATATTCATCACTGTCCTTTGCCCAAGCCGTAGGAAAATCAATCACTAGCATCCCAATGCTGGCTTTGAGGCCGACTTGACTGGCGGCTTTAGCCACAGCATCGGGAAAAAAGTACATATCGTTAAACGCCGTCACCCCGCCAAGCAATAATTCCTGCATCGCCCAGGTGCTGCCAACGCTGACAAATTCATGATTAACAAACTTGGCTTCGGTCGGCCAAATATGCTCCTTTAACCAAGTTGCCAGCGGTAAATCATCGGCAAAACCGCGCAATAAATTCATCGCCAGATGTGTATGCGCATTGACAAGTCCCGGCAAAAGCACGGTTTGCGGCAAGGAAAACTGCTGTTTGGCTTGAATTTCTTGTTCAGCTTGGTAGGTCGGCAAAAGCGCAACAATCCGACCGTTATCAATGGCAATACTATGTTTTTCAAACAGTTGATTGGGTTCAATCGGTAAAATCCATTCGGCATGGAGCAAAGTTTCCACAAGCATGATTGATTCATCCATGAAAAAGAAAAAAGAAAAGAGAAAAAAGCGCAAAAAGATGAAAGAAGCGAAAAAAATGAAAAAAGATAGTTGGGTATGCTGGCGGTCAGTCTCTATAATTGATTATTTATTTTGTCAAATCCCTTTTGAGGCACCGCCATGTCCGAACAAAACCCAACGCCTTTAGCCAGTATTATGATTGAAGACGCAAGAATTTTAATTCTTGATCAAAGACTTCTCCCACATGAAACCCAGTATTTAGACTGCCGCGATGCGGCCAGTATTGCGCAAGCTATCCGTGAAATGGCCGTGCGTGGCGCACCGGCGATAGGCGTAGCAGCAGCCTTGGCTGTTGCATTATCAGCACAGAACCGTTGTCAAAACACAACAGAAAACGCAGAAAACACCACCACCGACCACGGGGATTGGCGTGCCGAGGTAGCAGCCGATATAGCGCTCTTGGCAGCCAGTCGGCCAACGGCGGTGAATTTGCATTGGGCATTGGCCAAAATGACCGCTGTTTTACAGCAAGACGCTTGTCAACCCGAACACTTCAAGGCAGAGGCATTGGCGATATGGCAAGCCGACCTCGCTGCCAATGCCGAGATGGCACGTTTGGGTAGCGCGGTTTTAGCCAATGGTTCTAAAGTTTTAACGCATTGTAATACCGGCAGTTTAGCGACATCGGGCATTGGCACCGCGCTTGGCGTGATCATCGAAGCCGCCAAACAAGGCAAAATCGCCGCCATTTATGCCGATGAAACCCGCCCTTGGTTACAAGGCAGTCGTTTAACGGCTTTTGAACTGCAATACGCCAATTTGCCCTTTACCTTGCTTTGCGAAGGTGCCGCCGGTTTTCTGATGCAAAAAGAAGGCATCCACTGGGTAATCGTCGGTGCTGACCGCATTGCCGCTAATGGCGATACCGCTAATAAAATCGGTACTTATAATCTAGCACTCTTGGCCAAAGCACACGGCGCACAGTTGATGGTTGTCGCGCCGACCTCGACGATTGATCAAAGCCTTGCCAACGGCCAAAGCATCCCGATAGAAGAACGCCCCGCCGAAGAACTCACGGTTTTTGCAGGCCGTGCCATTGCGCCGGCGCATTGCAATGCCTGGAATCCGGTTTTTGATATTACGCCTGCTTCCTTGATTGATGTCTTAGTTACTGAAAAAGGCGTTATCTATCAACCAAATAAATACAAAATTGCGGCACTTTTTAAAGATAAAATGAACGACCAAGGAGTCGAAAAACCATGTTGATCACCTTTACCCTGAATGGTCAAACCCAAACCGTCAGTGCCGAAACCACTATCAGTGATTTTATCGCGACCTTAGCTTTACCCGCACGCTTTGTCATTGAAAAAAACCACAACTTGCTGCCGAAAAGCCAGTGGTCAACGACGATAATCGAACGCAATGATAAAATTGAAATAATCACGGCGGTCGGCGGTGGTTAAAAATAGCGAAAAAGGTTAAATGAAAAAGGTTAAATAAAACTTTGCACTTGCTTTTTAAGCAGGAGGAAAAGGCATGGGTATCGTCGCTGGTTTAACAGCAATTGAAAGCGCTGACTTAACCAAAATTCAGCAAAATCCAAATCTTTTAGATAACATTGCCAGTAAAGACCTGGATGAAAACAATATTGACCTCGATAAAGCCTGGCATGGCATTCATTTTTTGTTGACCGGACAAGCCGATGGCGGTGAAGCACCTTGGGCTTGGACTATTAACGGCGGCGAAATGTTAGGCGATGATCCTGAAGGCTATGAACTAGGCTATGGTCCGGCCTTATTTTTAACGCCGGAGCAAGTGCAGGCTGTCGCGCAAGCCTTAATAAGTCTCTCAAAGAATGATTTTGCCGCACGTTTTGATGCCAAGGCCATGACTAAAAAGGATATTTATCCCAATATCTGGGAGCGCGACAGCCAAGAAGCGCTCGATTATTTGCTGTATTATTACGAAATTTTAGTGGCTTTTTATCAACGTGCCGCTGCTCGCAATTTAGCGGTTATTCAATGGCTTAGTTAAAAATAACTTTTTTTCAACCCTAGTGAGGCATGGTGATGAATTTTTTCAGTAAATTATTCGGCAGTCAGAAAAAAGAAGCGCCAGACATCAGCGCCTTTACAGAAGCATTAGCACAACCGGCGCTGCATCTCTTAGCTTGTGCAGAAAAAACTGATCTTTATTTCGGTGGTCAACCGTGTTTACCGAAAGACTTACCCTGGCCGCATAAAAATCAACAGCCTTTGGAATTTTTATGTTGGCTAGATTTAGGCATTGTGCAACAGCAATTGGCTTTTTCTTGGTTGCCTAAAGATGGCTTTTTAGCTTTTTTCTATGATGTTCATAATCAACCCTGGGGCTTTGATCCAAATGATGCTGGCAGTTGGCAAGTGCTTTATTTTGAACACGATCAAATTCTGGAGCATCGCAATCCACCCGAAAACTTCACGCCTGAATTAAGTCAGGAAAAATATTTTTTGGTCGCTCAAGTGATTCAAAGTTTGCCTTCACTGGAACGCAATGCAGTCAAAGCATTAACCTTAAATGCTGCTGCTAGCGATCAATGGGTTGAAGCGCAAGAAGCTGCTTATGCTGGCGAAACCAAGCATCAAATTGGTGGTTATCCCTATCCGATTCAAAATGACACCATGGAATTAGAAGCGCAATTGGTGTCGCATGGCTTAGATTGCGGCGATGCCCAAGGCTATCAAGATCCTAAAGCGCAGGCTTTAGAAGCCGGTGCTGCCGAGTGGCGTTTGTTATTACAGTGTGATTCCGATGAAATTTTTGGTACTTGTTGGGGGGATCTAGGCATTTTGTATTTTTGGATTCGTGAAGAAGATGCCCAAGCCAAGCGCTTTGATAAAACTTGGCTGATTTTACAGTGCGGTTAAATTACTGATATTAAAAATTAACCATCAAGCAAAACAAACTACGGTAAAGCGATGAACGCCATGATGCACTGTGCGGTTTCACAACGGAACTGGGGCGGCTGTGTCACAGATTATTATGCAATTCATGATTTTATAGATAGCACCAAGGTGCTGTGTAGCGATGCGCGGCATCGTGTGCTGCATACGCTGTGGGGCGTGAAATGCCTCGTCGTGCCGCTCTTTGGCGCGACGCTGACGAATGCCGATGAGCACCGGGTGGATGTGAAAGACCTTTGTGAGCGTGATCATTTGCTGGTGGATTATCAAAAACGTTTTATTCCCACTTTGAACGATTTTGTCAGTGCGATGGATGACCCTAAAATTCCCGATCTGGGACGGCGCATTGAAGTTTTTCATAGCCGTTATGTGTCTAATCCGCAAGTTTCTGAATTGCTGTTGTCACCACTGGCACTGACTGGTGAACTTAAATCGCTGTTACTCACCCATAATAGTTGGTTTATAAACAGCATTATCCCGAAACTGTTTCCGCAACAGGCAATTATTACTGACTTTGATTTGAATCCCGCGCTCTTTTTTAACGTCATGCGTTTTGAAGCCTGGATGGACAACGCACTGGCCTATCCACCGAGTGCCGAAAAAATGCAAAAACTTGTTCACATTTAAGGAGTTATTATGAGTCAAAAGACCTATGTGATCCGCAGTTATAGTTTTGGTTATAACGACGAAACTTTTTATGTAGCCGGTAGTAGAGTGCATAGCAGTTATCAGGATGAAGCTAAAGCCAGACAGGCTTACGCCACCTTGGAGCGCAACAGCATTAACCAGTTTCGCTTGGATGAACGGGAGAGTTTTTTCGGTGCTAGTAAAAATTTCATCGCCCAAGCCGATGCCTTTAATTTTTGCCAAAACCGGTGAATACATTGCGAAAGATGGCGAACTGTGCCGGGAAAGCATTCCCGTCAACAAATTAAGCGATGACGATTTATTTGCTGCGCGCCATTTCTTTCTGCCGCTGGGCTTGGTCATTATCAGGTTAAGTTATTTGGACAAACCAAGCACAAGGACTTGGTTTATCTGGTAAAAAATTAAAGCGGCAAACGATAGACCCGCTGGCCGGTTGCTGCATACCAAGCGTTGGCCAAAGCCGCGGCCACAGGTGGCGTTCCTGGTTCACCCACGCCGGTTGGGGTGGTGAGTTCACTTTTCACGAGGATAACGTCAATTTTCGGGGTTTCCGCCAGACGCAACAAGGGATAATCATCAAAATTCCCTTGCTCGACTTGCCCGCCTTTGAAGGTGATTTCGCCGTAAAGTGCCGCCGTTAAGCCAAAAATCACCGCCGATTCCACCTGCGACTTCACCAAATCAGGGTTGATCACCAGACCACAATCAATAGCGCAGGTGATTTTGTGAATGTATGGCTTATTATCAATCACTGATAATTCAACAATTTCGGCAACGGAAGAATTAAAAGACGTATGTACCGCCACCCCTTGAAAATGTCCAGCGGGTAGATTTTTTTGCCAAGTTTGCGCGGCGACGGCGGCCAACACCTGGCGTTCACGCGGCTTTTCGGCCAACATTTTCAAACGATAGGCCACCGCGTCTTGTTGCGCGGCAACGGCACATTCATCAATTAAGCATTCCTTGATAAAAGCCGTATAAGTGTGACCAACCGACCGCCACCACAACACCGGCACTTGTTTAGGCACTTTTGCATAACGCAGCCGCATATTCGGCACCTGATCGCGCAATTCGCTTAAACCTTCCACCATCAGATGATCCAAATCGCCCTGCATCATCGCACTTTGCAGCGCCGTCCCCTCGACAATCGAAGCGCCGACTACTGTAATATCAAGTCCTTGTATTTGACCTTCGGCATCTAAAGCCACTTTGGCCAGATTGACTGTTTTCGGCCGATAAAATCCGCCCTGCATATCGTCTTCGCGAGTCCAAATCACTTTGACCGGCTTTTGCAGCGCTTTAGAAATTTCAACGGCTTCGACAATAAAATCCGAAGCTGGATTGGCGCGACGGCCAAAACCACCACCTAAGAAAACCGTGTTTAAGGTGATTTTTTCCGGCGCAATACCAGCGGCTTTGGCGGCATTCCAAATATCCACGGTTTGCATCTGGGTGCCGACCCAAATTTCGGCGCGATCACCTTGAACATGCGCGGTGCAGTTTAAGGGTTCTAAAGTGGCATGGGCTAAATACGGAAAATGATATTCTGCTGCAATGACTTGCGCCGCAGAGTCAAAAGCGGCGGCCAGATCGCCTTGTGCCACCGCCGTCGCCGAAGGCGTTTCTGACAACTGCCGATAACGGGCGGTTTCTTCCGCTGAACTTTCCTGAAAAGCCTGACTTTCGTCCCAAGTGATGTCAAGCAAAGCGCGGGCTTTTTTCGCCGTCCAAAAGCGCTCGGCCACCACTGCCAAACCGCGAGAAATCGGCACAACTGCCAACACACCAGGCAAAGCCAAAGCCGCTTCAGCGCGAAAACTTTGCAAAGTCGCGCCAAATTTTGCTGGACGGGCAACCACCGCATAAACCATGCCAGGACGTTTCACATCAATGCCAAATTCTGCCTGGCCGGTGCTTTTAATATAAGCATCGAGACGGGTTTTACTTTGACCAATGATTTCAAAATCTTTACTTTCCTTTAAGGTGACATTGGCCACCGGCGGTAAGGTCTGGGCAACCGCTGCCAACTGACCAAAATTCAAGACTTGACCGCTCGGCACATGCTTGACTTGTCCTTGTTTGGCCTGACATTCGCTTATGGAAACTTGCCACAGTTGCGCTGCCGCCTGTATTAACAACTGCTTGGCCACCGCACCGGCTTGCCGCATCTGGCTGAAGGCTTCGGAAATACTGGTACTGCCGCCAGTGATCTGCAAACCAAAAGTGGTATGAAAATACTCCGGCGTGGCCGGCGCATGGGCAACGCGAATGTGCTGCCAATCGGCGGACAATTCTTCGGCAATAATCATCGGTAAAGCGGTATAAACCCCCTGCCCCATTTCCACATGTTTAACAAAAATAGTCACCAAATTATCTTCGGCGATATGAATAAAAGCATTTGGTGTAAAAGCACTTTTGCTATCTAAAGCCTTCACCAAACGGCCTTGACTTTCCGGCACATAAAAAGCCACCGTTAATCCGGCCAAGACACTGCTTTTTAAGAAGTCACGACGGCTTGATTTTTCAAAAGCGGCTTGATCTACATTATCTGAAATCATTGACATAAAAAGCTCCTTTGACAGATTCTGGCAGTTGATGGTTAAAGCGTTTTTTCTGCTTGCAATTGTTTAGCAGCCGTTTCAATGGCGGCGCGAATCCGCGGATAAGTTCCACAACGGCAAAGATGGCCATTCATCGCCTCAGTGATCGCTTCCGCATCCGGTTGCGGGTTATTTGCCAATAAATGCACCGCCGCCATCACCTGCCCCGATTGACAATAGCCACATTGCGGGACGTTATGCGCTTGCCAAGCCGCTACCACTGCTTCAAAAACGGCACCCTGCAAGCCCTCAATGGTGGTCACTTGTTGACCGGCCACCGCTGCCACCGGCAACACACAGGCGCGAATTGGCCGCGCATTGACATACATCGTACAGGCACCGCAAAGCGCTTTTCCGCAGCCAAATTTACTGCCGGTCAATTCGGCATCTTCACGCACCACCCACAACAACGGCGTATCACTTTCACCGTCAAAGGTAAAAGGCTGTCCATTCAACATAAACTCGACCATAGCACCTCCAAAAAAATATCAACTAAACATTCAATACACATCAAGAAAACATGAGAAAAATTAAATTTAACTTGAATGCTGATAGCTTAAAATATCTTCTTTTTTATCAATATCTTGCAAAATACCATAATCATCGGTAAAAAAAGGCGTAAGCGCCGCTCGCCAGGCCGGTTGTTGCAACCAACGCCCCGCGCCCACATCGCCCGACAAACGCAATAAAGCCGATTGAAAAACCTTTTGAAAACCAACCGGATGACCACGTTTAGACCAATCCATAGTTAAGTTATTCGGGACAGGACAATAAAAAGGCGCAACAAGCGGTTGCGAAGCAAGACGGCTCAAGAGATTTTCGATTGTAACTCTTTGAATAAAAGGCATATCACCCAAAGCGATCAACCAATGACTCCCCGGTGTTTGTGTAATCGCCAAACGCACACTACGGCTTAAACCGTCCTGTGCTTGTGGATTGCGCAATACTTCAAAACCCAAAGCCTCGGCCAATGCCTGTAAAGGCTTATCTTCAGGACGCAAAACCACTAAGCGTCTATCGGCAAGCCCTTGATAAATTTCCAAAGTTTTTACGAGCAATGGCTTACCTGCGACAAGCGCACAGCGTTTGTCTTCGGCTGTGGCAAAACGCCGACCAAAGCCTGCCGCCAGCACCACAATGCTTATCATCAGGATTCCTTGTTTTTATCAGAAAGTTGTGCTTGTTTTTGCAGTTGAATGATTTCAGCAAAGACGGCAATGGCGATCTCTGCCGGTTGCTTGCTGCCCAAAGGCAAGCCCATCGGTCCATGCAAACGCGCAATCACCGCGGACGCTACACCCAAAAAAGCCAGACGTTCTCGCCGTTTCGCATTGGTTTTTATGGATCCCAATGCGCCAACATAAAAAGCCTGACTTGGCAAGGCAGCAAGCAAGGCCAGATCGTCTAATTTGGGATCATGGCTGGTGGTTAAAACTACGGTGAATTCATCACTAACCCATTGTTCTACCGCATCATCTGGCATCTGCGTTGTTAACATAACTTCTGACGGCAAAGTCCATTGTTCATAGACCGCTGCCCTCGGCTCACAGACGACAATTTCATAATCCAAACGCTGCGCCAAATACACCAATTCCTGACACAGCGCCCCAGCACCAATCAACAGCAACCGCCAACGTGGTGGATAGCCAACGGCAAATAGTTCTTCATTAGAAATCAAGGACGACAAACCAGGTAGGATTTGCCAGTCTCCTGTTTTGAGGTTAAGGAGACGCTGTAGCGCTTGCCGCTGCTGTAAAGCCTGTTCCCAAGCCTTAAGCCTCTGTAAAGTTTCGGCATTCGGATGAAAAATTTCCTTCACCACCGTCATTTGACCACCACAAGGCAAACCAAAGCGTGCCGCTTGTTCACTGTTGATGCCAAAGTGATGAATTTCAGGAATAAAAGGCGTTGTAGTAGGCGAGAAAAAGGGAGGGAAAGCGCGTTCAAGCAAAAATTCTTCGACACAACCACCGCTGATCGAACCTTGCCAAGCACCAGCGGCATTGACCACAAAGACCGTTCCAGGTGGCCGCGGTGAACCTCCAAAAGTATTGGCGACCGTCCACCACGCCACTGATCCGGAAGCTAACCAGAGTTGCGCTTGTTGCAGCAGAGAAATAAGCATGGCTTTAACTTGGTTAAAAGTAATGGCGGAAGAGTCTAAAAGCACTAGCCAAGGTAAGCAAGCGGAAAATCATAAAATTCTTATCAGGCTTTTTGGTTTATAACCAAACAACATCTCGCGTTTTCGCCCAAAACCTTTGCCTTTTTCGACCACAAAACCCGCCTGTTGCAAACGCCGACGCACCACACCAGCGGCGGTAAAAGTGGCAAAACGTCCACCGGCTTTTGTCCATTGGCCGACCTTAGTTAAGATATTTTCACTCCACATCGCCGGATTTTTGGCTGGGGCAAAACCATCGAGAAACCAAGCATCTAGCTGCGGCGGGAGATAATAAAAAAAGTCTTGCACATCACCCAAAAGCAAATTGAACTGCACATTCGCAAATTGCTGTTGATGAAAATAACTTACACTTTGCTCGCAATAATTCTTCAAGGCAGAGGCATAAGAAGTTAAAAACCTCGCCAATGGCGGCTGTAACTGTGGCCACGGCAATAAAGCCTCGGTAATTTCTGTTGGCGACAATGGATATTTTTCGACACTATAAAAAAACATGCTTACATCGGGATGCGCTTCGGCAACGGCTTGCCAAAAAAGCAAAAAGTTTAAGCCAGTACCAAAACCCAATTCGGCAATGCGCAAAGGCTGGCGACGGTTTTTTAACGCCTTGGCATTCAGATGATTATGCTCTAAAAAAATATAACGACTTTCTGCCAAACCATCTTCTTGCGCAAAATAATGATCGTCAAATAAGGGACTATAAATGCTGCCTTTATCATCAGGTTGTTTTTTATTCATCAGGGAACTTTTTTAAGAAAAATATTATTCTTTAATATTAAAAAATATAAAATTTAGTTTATAAAAATTAAATAGTTGCATTTTTTTAATAATCTAGCTAGTTTATGCAAGTTTTATTTTACCGGAGCAACTACATGAAAACGCGCATTATCCAAGACTGTTGGCAGGGTTTGGCTGACCATCAAGAAGCTATCACGGCGATGTTTTATAGCCGCTTTTTAGAACGCTTTCCACAATATGAACATTTTTTTACTGCTGAAAGCATTGAAATGCAAAAGAAAAAAATGGTGCAAACCGTGGCTTTAATTTCTCAATTGGCTGATGACCCAAGTGTTATTTCGCCACGAATGCAGAGCCTGGGAGAAGCGCATCAAAAATTTAATTTACACCAAGAAGATTTAGAACGCTTTAGCAATACCTTGGTGGAAGTCATTGCTGAATACGGAGAAAAATATTACCCACAGTGGAGCCAAGACTGTGAATTGGCTTGGCGACAAGCCTTTGATGAAGTCGTTAAACCAAAAATGTTGGCCGGTTTAGCCTAAGCACAAGGCGGCAACGCTTCTTTTTTTATGATAAAAAAGGAAGCGTTTGATCATTAACTCTCGCGCAAATAAAAGGTCGCCGGGCCATCATTACAAAGATAAACTTGCATATCAGCAGCAAAGATTCCCGCTTGGGTAAAGGCATGTTGCGCTTTGGCAAAAGCAACCAAGTCATTAAACAAAACTTTTGCTAAATCAGGCGCTAAGGCTTGAGAAAAACTTGGCCGCAAGCCTTTTTTCGTATCCGCCGCTAAAGTAAATTGTGGAACTAATAAAAGCGCTAACTTTTTATCTTGCAAAGACAAATTCATTTTGTCAGTGTCATCAGCAAAAATCCGATAACGTAAAATTTTAGTCAATAATTTCTCGGCCAGCGGCCAAGTATCGCCTGGTTCAAAAGCCCAAAACACCAAAATACCCGCCTTAATTTCAGCCACAAGCTCGCTGGCAACAACCACTTGCGCTAAGCGCACCCGTTGTAAAAGCGCTATCATGCCGCATCTCGCTCCCGTTTTATTTTTATACTGAAAAAAATGCTCGAAATTCCCAAAACACTTTTACGCGCCGCTGGCCGCGCCATTGGCGAATATCGGATGATCCAACCGAACGACCGCTTACTTTTAGGTCTATCCGGTGGCAAAGATTCTTTATCTTTATTGCATATCTTATTGCATTTACAGAAAAAAGCGCCGCTACATTTTGATCTGGCCACTGCTACTGTTGACCCTTTATCGGCAGAATTTGACCCATCACCACTCAAACCCTATGTCGAAAGTTTGGGGTTGCAACATTTTTGGCTGCGCGAACCCATTGTTGAACTTGCTAAAATTCACATGGGTAAGCCTTCCTATTGTGCCTTTTGTGCGCGGATGCGCCGAGGGCTATTGTATAAAACAGCGCGAGAACAAGGCTTTAATGTAATTGTTTTAGCGCAGCATCTGGATGACATTGTAGAAAGTTTTTATTTATCATTATGGTATGGCGGAAAACTTCATACCATGAAAGGCCATTATTGCATTGATGCTGGCGACTTGCGCGTCATTCGGCCTTTATTATCCGTGCGTGAGCGCCAATTACGCGACTTTGCGCAACGTACACAACTTCCTGTTATTATTGATAATTGTCCATCCTGTTTTGCCGCACCGAGTGAACGACAAAAAATTAAACGCTGGCTTTGGGAACAAGAACAACAACAACCGCGTATTTTTGCCAACCTGAGCCAAGCCTTAACCCCGTTGATCATGAAAGGTTTGCCAGAGTTTATCAACTAACCTTTTGTTCTTATAAAGCATCTTCTCGCCATTTGGACGCTGCCGAAAAAAGCGCAATGACCACATATACCGCGACGGAAAACGGCGCACCAGTTGTTCAATCGCCAAAGCTAAGTGCTCGCTATTGGTATTTTCGCCTAAGGGTTTGGAAAAATACAAAAAATAGTAACCAGAACGCGGTTCCGTCAAAGCCAAACAAGGCACAATTTGCACTTGATATTTCCTTGACAACCGCAAAGGTAAAGTTAAAGTCGCCTTGGGTAGATGAAAAAAGGATAAAAATTCACTATTCCCTTCTTTTAAGTCCTCATCGCCAATGTAATACAAGAAAAAATCTTCTTTTATCGCCTCTAACATCGCCCGCAAGGCACCTTGGCGCGGGAATAAGCGACCTTGCCGACAAAAACGCAATCGCCCCTGCCGCATCTGTTGTTCTAGTGGTTGAAAATCAAAGGCTTTATAAGGTCCGGCTAAAGGTAAATATTGACAAAGCAAGTTTGGCGCTAAATCAGGACTCACGCTATGAATGCCTAAAAATAACGTCGGTGGATTTAAGACAGGAGCTGGCCAAATGGTTCGTTGTTTGAGCCAAGATGGTGAACGAAACCAACGTGGTGCATAGTCCAACAGCGCAAACCACTGCCATTGCCAATAACGCCGATAAATTGCCCAATGGCGTTTGGAACTTTTTTGCGGAAAGCATAGCAAGATATTGATAACCGAAGTTTTTTGTTTTTCTAGCGGCAGATGATACCAGAAAAAAGCAATGATTTTCGCCAATTTCCAACGCCAAAGCATTGGGATGAAGGCGATGAGCCATAAAAGCGGTAATAGAGAATACCAAGCCAACCATGGCCAGGTTAAGTGCCAAAATTTATTATTTAATTGCATTATCTTAACTAAAATTTATTTTTATCAAAGTCTTGCCAGGCTTGTACTAAGGCCGCTGCTGATAAGGAAAAATTCCAAGTCTGTGCTGATATATCTTGAATATTTTTTGCTAAAAATTTGACAAAGTCTTGCCGTGACCAACATTCACTCCCCATAAATTTAAGATGCTCAGTATCTTGTTGAACATCAATTAAAACAAAGTTTTGCTCAACAAGGTAGAGGCACAAAGCTAACAAAGCCGCTTTAGACGCATCGCTTTGCCGATGAAACATCGATTCACCAAAAAAAACTTTATCTAAAGCAATGCCATATAAACCGCCGATCAGTTGATTTTCTTCATAAACTTCTAAGCTATGCGCGAAACCCGCGGCAAAAAGTCTGGTATAAGCCGCTTTAATCTCACGGGTAATCCAGGTGCCGCTTTGGCCAAAACGTCGCGTCGTTGCGCAAGCCGCAATCACCGCTGGAAAATTGGCATCAGCGATAATAGTCCATGGTTTATTTTTCAAGGATTTCATCAAACTACGATGGCGTTTAACCATTTTAGGAATGAGCACCGCACGCGGGTCAGGACTCCACCACAAAATCGGCTCACCGTGACTATACCAAGGAAAAATGCCTTGCCGATAAGCACTTAGCAAACGCGGCAAGGATAAATCACCACCAAAGGCCAAGAGGCCATTGGGATACTGCAAGGCGCGTTCAACCGGCGGAAAAGTGGCATTGGGATGCTCTGGATCAAGATAGGGAAGCGGCATTGCTCGGTTATTTTTCTTATTTTATTGATTTATAAATCAAGGATTTATTCGCTTGAATCGGGATTTCTAAAAGGTGAATGCGCGGCCAAAGCCTGATAATGCGCTTGCAGCAAAGGTGCTTCCCGCTGACAAAAATCGGTGATTGCGGCCTGTAAACGCGCATCCGCCAACCAATGCGCTGAATAGGTTAAGGTCGGCATAAAACCACGGCTGATTTTATGCTCGCCACCCGCGCCTGGCTCAAAGCGTTTGAATCCTTTGGCAATGCAGTAATCAATGCCTTGGTAATAACAGGTTTCAAAATGCAGGCTGTCATAATTGCCTTCACTACCCCAATAACGGCCATATAACACGCTATCGTTTTGAAAATGAATAGCACCAGCGACATAACGCGAACCATCCCGCGCCAAGGTCAAAAACATCCCTTCGGGACAAGCCGCATGAAAAGCCTCAAAAAATTCTTCGGTGATGACTGCCCAACCCCAGTGTTTATCATGGGTATTGACGTAAAAACGATAAACAATTGACCACAAGGCTTTATCAAAACTTCTTCCATCATGTTGTTCTAAAACAATGCCTTGCTCTTGCACTTTGCGTCGTTCCCGCTTGACTTCTTTGCGGCGTTTGCTATTCATCGTCGCTAAAAATGCTTCAAAGTCGCTAAAATTCTGATTTTGCCAGTGATATTGACAACCTAAACGCGCTGGCAACTGTAGCTTTTCGGTTAAAATTTGCTGTTGTTCAGCATTGGGAAATAACCAATGTACGGATGAAATTTTATTTTCAATAACAAAATCTTGCATCACTTTTTGCAAAGTTGGCCACAAAATCTCCGTATAAGCCTCGCCCCGCGCATCGGGATGCAATAACAAGCGATTGCCGGTTGCCGGTGTATAAGGCACGGCAATGATCAGCTTGGGATAATAGTCCAGTTGTAAGCGTTCATAAGCGCTAGCCCATTGATGATCAAAGACAAATTCGCCATAAGAATTGGTTTTCAAAAAAGCTGGTATTGCCGCTAATAACTTATTTGGTGTCTCCGGCGAAGCAGCAAAAACGGTAAAATAACAAGGATACCAACCCTTTGACGCACCCAAACAACCCGTATCTTCCAATGCCTTAAAAAAGGCATGAGAGAGCAATGGCTTATCTTCGTCTGTAAGCAGCGCATCCCAAGCCGCTGAAGCGATTGCGTTGATACTATCAAAACGTTGAATTTGCAGCATGATAAGCGGCCTTAATGCTGCCCTAAACTTTCCAAATACCGCTCCACATCCAAAGCCGCCATACAGCCACTGCCGGCCGAGGTAATCGCTTGACGATAAATAGAATCCATGACATCGCCAGCGGCAAAAACGCCCGGCACACTGGTTGCAGTTGCCATGCCTTGATGGCCACCTTTGACTTTCAGATAACCGTTTTCCATCGCCAGTTGATCAATAAAAATAGCGGTATTAGGACTATGGCCAATAGCGATAAAAACACCATGCACAGCAATTTCTTTCATCTCTTGACTTAAGGTGCTTTGCAAACGCAAGCCGGTGACACCGCTTTTATCGCCTAAAATCTCATCCACGGTATGATTCCATTCAAGGGTGACTTTTCCAGCTTCCACCTTACGAAATAACTGATCTATCAATATTTTTTCTGAGCGAAGTTTATCCCGACGATGCACCAAAGTGACATGTGCAGCGATATTAGAAAGGTATAAGGCTTCTTCAACAGCCGTATTGCCACCACCTATAACGGCAACTTTTTGATTGCGATAGAAAAAGCCATCACAAGTCGCGCAAGCCGAAACGCCTTTACCCATAAAAGCCTGTTCGGAAGGCAGTCCAAGATATTTGGCAGAAGCGCCAGTAGCCACAATCAAAGCCCGCGCTTGATAGGTTTTAGTATCGCCAACCAATTGAAAAGGTGGAGAAGACAGATTTACTTGTTTAATATGATCAAAAACAATTTCCGTACCAAAACGCTCGGCATGACGACGCATCCGCTCCATTAAATCGGGTCCTTGTAAACCTTCCACATCGCCTGGCCAATTGTCCACTTCGGTGGTGGTCGTCAACTGTCCACCCATTTGCAAACCTGTGATAAGCATAGGTTTTAAGTTAGCACGCGCTGCATAAACTGCCGCTGTATAACCAGCAGGGCCGGAGCCTAAAATAATTACATTACGAATATTATCGGTAGTCTCGGTCATTGTTTTCTCCTTACGCCCAAAATTTAACGAAAATGAAAGCGAAACTGCTAACATCTATTGCACTATTTTGCCAGAGCGAACGGCTTAGGTACAATTGCGTTTTTTAATAGTTTTAGTCAAGTCAACATAAGACAATTGCTTGACGTTATTTATTTTCATAGGACATACAGCATGGCTTTTCTTATCAAGCTATTGTTATGGAGCTTGGCAGCGTTCGCTTTGCTGCTAGTCCCTTTGCTTACTTTTTATCTTCCTGATTATGGTGGTTTTACTATTCTTAATCAGCCACTTAGTAACGAAAAAACCCTATGGTGGTATCTGGATGCAGCAACTTATGCACTTGGCCATAGTCTTTATTTTTTGCCGCTGGCGACGCTGGCCATTGCCTGGCGTTTTAGTTGGCATCAGGATTGGCGCATCAGTCAGATTATCTTTTTAACTGCTTGTATGGCTTGGGGTTATCTGCTCTCGCAAGCCAGTCTAGCTGGACTTTTTACTCTACACCTCGCTGCCAATGCTCGTCTGCCAGCCACAATTGATGCCGGTGGTGCCATTGGTAATATTGTTGCTGCTTATGGTTTACAACTTGGCCTTTCTCTTGAAGTCACTACTTTGACTTTATTAGCTATTTTTCTTATCAGCTTGTCTATTATGTTATGGCTACCTTGGCTTTTGATTTTGGAAAAATTAGGACAATTACTTTGGTCGCCTTTGGAAAGAATGAGCAATACAGACCACAAAGAAAATCAAGATGTCTTAACAGAAACAGAAAAAATACAAGAAGATCGAGAAAACATATCTGTTGAAAGTTTACTGAAGCATACCAGAGAATCGAGCAAATAAGCGCTTGTCGCAACTATTCAACCAGATGATTGATAATTTTTTATGATCTACCACCCATTGAAAGGAAAAAAGCGAAAAAAATGAAAAAATTTATTTTTATTTTTATGATCAGCAGCATTACCCTACCAAGTCTAGCGGCTATTGACACTTTGGAAAAGTTGGAAACCTACCTGCGCAATCTTAAAACCTTTACTGCCGATTTCGCGCAAAGCATTGAAAATGAACATTCTGAAGTAAGAGAAATCAGCTCTGGCGAAGTCTATGTCGAAAAGCCATTGCGCTTTCATTGGCAATATCGCTATCCTTATGAGCAACAATTGATCGCGGATGGCCAAACTTTATGGATTTATGACAAGGACTTAGAACAGGTAATTATCAAACCCGTGCAAATAGCTATCAAAGGCGCACCGGCAAGCTTATTAAGTGATACCACAGCTTTAAGAAAAAATTATCATGTCAAACACTTAGAAGTTATTGACGGCATTTCTTGGTTTGTTTTGACCCCCAAAAACAGTTCAGAAGAGTTTAAGGATTTTTTTATGGGCTTTGGCGAAAAAAGTTTGGAAATCATGGAAATACATGATAATTTTGATCAAGTTACCCGCATTATTTTTGACAACAGCACGATCAATGCGCAGATTGATGCTTCGGTCTTTACTTTTCAACCACCAAGTGATGCAGATATTATTGACGAGCGGCAGGAAAAGCCATGATTTGGTTGCATGTTTTAGCTATTGGTCTCGGTGGTGCTTTAGGTAGTATTGCCCGTTATCTGGCCGTGTTTTGGTCACAACAACATTTTCCCCCTGGCTTTCCTTATGGTGTCTTATTGGTCAACGTGTTAGGAAGTTTTAGCATTGGTTTTTTAATCATTTTATTTAACGAAAAACTCTTGCTACCGCCGTTATGGCGTGAGGCAATTTTGGTTGGCGGGTTAGGCGGTTTTACCACCTTTTCCACTTTTTCTTTAGATACCGTGCGCTTATTTCTACAGGGTGAAGCCTTGTACGCTTATGCCAATATCTTTGCCTCTTTAGCCTTGTGTTTAACCGGGACACATCTTGGCATTTTACTGGCAAAACAACTTATTAAATAATTAACAACGATAAAAAAGGATAAAATATGCTTGATCCAAAACGCTTACGCGGCGACTTAAAGAATATTGTCGCTGACTTAGCTCGTCGGGGATTTTCTTTTCCCGAACAAACCTTTATCACACTTGAAGAACAACGCAAAACCAAGCAAAGCGAACAAGAACAACTTTCCGCCCAACGCAATCAATTGGCCAAAGCTATCGGCCAAAAAAAAGCGCAACAATTACCTTGCGATGATCTCTTAAAAGAAGCCGAAGGCATTGGGATGCGCTTGGAAAACTTAGAAAAAGACTTAAACCAAGTACAAAGCGAATTACAGCAACTCTTGGCTGGCATTCCGAATTTGCCCGATGCTGATGTGCCAACAGGTCGGGATGAAGCAGAAAATAGCGAAATCAAGCGGATGGGTGAACCGAAAACCTTCACTTTTCCCGTAAAAGATCATGTGGATATTGGTGGCAATGCCATGGATTTTGCGCGTGGTGCGAAATTAACGCGCAGTCGTTTTACCGTTTTACATCACGACCTTGCCGCCTTACATCGTGCCTTGATTCAATTTATGTTAAACACCCACACCACGCTCCACGGTTATCAAGAAGTGTATGTGCCGTATTTGGTCAATGCTGAAAGTCTTTTTGGCACCGGACAACTGCCGAAATTTCAAGAAGATTTATTTGCTTTACCGCAGGAGCAATTGTTCTTAATTCCTACGGCGGAAGTGCCGGTGACAAATTTATATCGCGATGAAATTATTGATAATCCGCCAGTAAAATTGGTCTGTCATACGCCGTGTTTTCGCTCGGAGGTGGGCAATTATGGTCGGGATACCCGAGGCTTGATTCGTCAACATCAGTTTGAAAAAGTGGAGTTAGTACAGATCGTTACCCCAGAAAATTCTGATGCCGCTTTAGAAGAATTAACAGCTCATGCCGAGGCAATTTTAGAAAAATTGGACTTACCGTATCGGCGGATGTTGTTATGCAGCGGCGATATGGGTTTTTCTGCCGCCAAAACCTATGATTTAGAAGTTTGGCTGCCTGGGCAAAATCGTTATCGGGAAATCTCTTCTTGTAGTAATTTCCGAGACTTCCAAGCGCGACGTTTGCAATTGCGTTATCGTCCGAGTGGCGACAAAAAGAAGCCGGAATTGCTGCATACCCTAAACGGGTCAGGCTTGGCGGTGGGGCGGACGTTAGTGGCAATTTTAGAGAATTATCAACAGGAAAATGCTGAAGTTGCCGTGCCTGACGTTTTACAAAGTTATTTAGGTGGTAAAACGGTTTTACGCTTTAGCTAAAGCATTCTAATGCCGTGTTGTGCTTAACTTAAATCTTTTAGAAACAAGTAACAAGGACTAAAAAAAGACCATGTTCAATACTTTGACTTTTGCCTGGCCTTGGGTTTTTTTATGTTTACCGTTGCCGTGGTTTATACAACGTTTACGGCCGTTATCCGCTGCCGAATGGACACCGCCATTGTACAGCTTTTTGATTTTCAAAGAGACAAAACAAGCATCTTGGCCTTGGTTAGTGGCATGGTTGATTTGGGCTTTGCTCTTGACGGCAGTGGCGCGTCCGCAGTGGTTGAATCCGCCACAAGCCATTGAAAATCCCGGTCGTCATATTTTTTTAGCTATTGATTTATCGGAAAGCATGGCCGAAGCCGATATGTTTTTGGGCACGCAGCGGGTGGATCGGTTAACCGCCGTAAAAATCGTTGCCAGTGATTTTATCAAACGACGCGAAGGCGATAGATTAGGCTTAATTCTCTTTGCTGATCAAGCCTTTGTCCAAGCACCTTTGACCTTTGATCGGCAAACCGTCAATACCTTATTGCAAGAAGCAGTGCTGGGTCTGGCCGGTCGTGCTACCGCCATTGGCGATGCTATTGCTTTAGGTGTCAAGCGCTTAGTCGAAATTGAAGCCAAGGAACGGCTGTTAATTATCTTAACCGATGGCGAAAATACCACCGGAATGTTGACCCCGATCCGCGCTGCTGACTTGGCAGTGGCCGCCAAGGTAAAGGTGTATAGCATTGGCTTTGGCCGCTTAACTGCCAAACAAGTTGCTGATTTAACAGAAGTTGCTGATAAAACCGGCGGGTTATTTTTTGAAGCGCGCAACTTAGAACAATTACAAAGAATTTATCAGGATATTGATCAACTTGAACCGACTTTGCAGCCACAAGGTTTTTATCAAACCCGACAAGAACTTTATAGCTACCCCTTAACTTTGGCTTTATTATTGGCCTTTATTTTAGCCTGGCATAGGCGTTGGCAATAATTACCAACGCTCTAATACTAAAGGAAAATCTGCTTGCCAAATCTCGCCATTGGCCAAGAGTAACTGCACGCGCAGTTGCCAATCACTGCGCTGGCTTACACACACCGGCAACATTACCTGCGCTGATGCTTGGTTTTCGGCCACCAGTTGCAATTGATAGCGATGTTGTCCCATGTCCATGCCGATCATCGTAAAATCGGCTAGTCCGCTCACCAAGGGTTTGTTTAGGCTAATTTCTAGCGGAAATTCTTCCATCACTTTAATTTTATTCGGCAAAAATAGATGAATTTCTTTATTTTCTCCCGTAGCCAAACAACTGCCGGGTGCCGGACAAACCTTTTCTGTCACCACTAAAATTTGACTGGCCGAGGGTAAGGCTTGCTGTTGTTGCCACCACAAAGCAGCGATAATTAAACTTAGGGTAGAGAGCAAAAGAAAGATAACGGTTAATATCTTTTTCATTTTTTCAATGCCTTGAATTTAATTTAAGTTTTTTATAAAACATTTAGCATCCGTTTTTAGCAGAAACTTTATTGTGGCCACAAACCACGAATCGCCGCTATGCCAATGCCGCCATGCGCTTGTGCACTAGGCAAGTCAGCAGGTTTGACCCCACCTAAAGCATAGATCGGTAAAAAATGCTGAGCGGCGGCCTCGGCCAAAGCTGGCCAACCCAAAGGCGAGGCATCGGGATGCGAGGCTGTCGGCAAAATCGGTGACAGTAAGGCCGCATCCACGCCACTAGCTTGCGCTTTGGCCAGGTCTTCCGCGGTATGACAGGAAGCAAAAACAATGGCATCAGCGGCTAAGGCAAAGTTTTCCCGAGAAAATTCTGCCAAACGCTGGCTATTCACATGCCAGCCATCGGCAGCACTTTCCCGATAGGTCGCATAGTCAGCATTGACCAAGACGGTGCGACCGGCTTTATGTGCAATTTCAACGGCTTGCCGATAAGAAAGTTTTTCTTGTTGCGCGGCAGTAAAACGTAATTGTAGCCATAAGGCTTTGGTTGAAAAGGGAATTGCCGCCAGACGTGCGGCAAAATCAGCCGCATCGTGAAAATCGCCGCTGATAGCATAAAAGGACGGCAAGCGTAAACTTTGTAACAGCGGCACATTTGGCGCTGGCATTGGGAAGCGATTGATTTCGCTTAATGTCGTCCAAGTCAAAACTTGGCCTTCCAGGGGTGCCGGGGTGCCAGAAAAAGCCATCACGCGAAAAAAACGAAAATGCAGGCGGCGATCATCGGTAATAAAATCAATAACTTTACTTGGCCAAAAGACTTTGGCCGTGATACCCAGTTCTTCCTGTAATTCGCGTACCAGTGCCTGTTCCGGCCGTTCGCCACTTTCGATTTTGCCGCCAGGAAATTCCCAAAAACCGGCCAAGGGTTTGCCAGCCGGACGACGTGCCAAAAGAATTTCGCCAGTTTCGGAAAAAATCGCGGCGGCAACGACAAAAATGTTTTTAAGCATGAATAATTTTTTTATAAAACAAAAGGATAAATTCTAAAAAAATCAAGTACGATACTCGGCATTGATCCGCACATAATCATAGGAAAAATCACAAGTCCAATAATCCAGAGCGGCCTCGCCACGGCCTAAATCAATGACAATAGTGATTTCACGCTCGGCAAAAGCGGCAACACCAGCACTTTCCAGGTAACTTTCGGCACGCGCACCGTGATGCACTATCGTCACGCCGTTGATCGTTATGTTAATTTTTTCAACTACTAAGGCTTCTAGGCCAGCGCGGCCAATCGCCGCCAGCAGTCGTCCCCAGTTCGGGTCGCTAGCAAAAAGCGCCGTTTTGACCAAGGGGGAGGTGGCAATAGTGGCGGCCACTTGGCGGCATTCGGCTGTGTCGCGGCCACCACGCAGTGCCAGGGTGACAAATTTGGTTGCACCTTCGCCATCACGAACAATGGCTTTGGCTAAGCGTTGGGTGAGTTTATTTAAGGCATTGGCGAATAACATTATTTCTTCATCGCGTAAAACAATTTCGCCGCTGGCCACACAAACGGCCGCATCATTGGTAGAAGTATCACCGTCAATGCTCATACAATGAAAACTTTGCGCCACGGCCTGTTGCCAGAGAGTGTCCAACAGGTTTTTGCTGATGAGCGCATTGGTAAAAACAAAGCTCAACATTGTTGCCATATTGGGATGAATCATGCCAGCACCTTTAGCAATTCCTTGAATTACAATAGTTTTTCCTGGAAGTTCGAGCTTTTCTTCATAGGCTTTCGGAAAAGTATCGGTGGTCATGATGGCGGCGGCGGCGGTTTTGAGGTCATCTTCGCCTAAACGCTGAAGCAGCAAAGGTAAATAAGCAGCAAATGCTGCGGGCAAACGCTCGCCGATCACCCCGGTGGAAAAAGGCAGCACGGCGCTAATCGGTAAGGCAAAAGTGTTGGCCAAGTCTTGACACAAGGCCAGCGCATCGGCAATCCCGGCCTCACCAGTGCCGGCATTGGCACAACCAGCATTGATCAAGAGAAAACGCGGCGCTTGTTCAGCCAAATGCGCTTTGGCCACTTGCACCGGTGCAGCGGCAAAGGCATTGCGGGTAAAAACGGCTGCCGTGGTCGCAGTTTCGGGTAAAGCGATCACCAATACATCCGCCAATGGTTTTTTACGAATACCGGCATAACCCACGGCAAATTTTATGCCGTTGATCGCACTCAATTCATCTAAAGGCTCTGGAGCAACCGCCATCTTATTCTCCTTTACCGTGACAATGCTTGAATTTTTTACCCGAACCACACCAACAAGGGTCATTACGACCAACTTTTGGCTGGTCGCGTTTGACCGTTTCAACTACCGGCACGTTTTGTGTATCAGCATTTTCTCTATTATTTCCAGCACTTGCCGCCAGTTCGGCACTAGCAAAAGCTGCAACACTGGCATGTTGGGTTTTCAGTTTGGATAAATCGGGCATTGCTTGCGGCGTTAATTGCAATTCTTGCTTTGGTTCAATTTGCACGCGCAGTAAGGCACTGGTTAAATCTTTTTTAATAGTTTCAAGCATTTGACCAAACATGGCAAAGGCTTCACGTTTATATTCCTGCTTGGGATTTTTTTGCGCATAACCGCGCAAGTTAATGCCTTGCCGCAAATAATCCATCGCCGCCAGATGCTCTTTCCAATGATAATCAAGGATTTGCAACATAACTGCCCGTTCAAAACGCCGTAAACCATCACTCCCAATCAGCGCTTCTTTTTCGGCATAACTGGCTTTGGCGGCGGCGATAATTTTTTCTTGAATTGGCGCTACCGTACTGTGCGGCAATTCAGCAATCCATTGTTTCACTGGCAAATCCAAAGCAAAGGCTTGCTGTAGTTGTGCCTCCAAAGCGGCGACATTCCATTGTTCTTCAAAACTGCCTGGGGGAAGATGGGTTTCAATGATTTGCTCTAAAACTTCTTCCATAATCAAAGCAATACGTTCGGCAAAATCTTCACCAGTCAACAAGTCATCACGCAGACCATAGACTTCTTTACGTTGTTCATTGGCGACATCATCGTATTCCAACAAATGTTTACGAATATCGTAATTATGTTGTTCAACTTTTTTCTGGGCTTTTTCAATAGTGCCGCTGATCCACGGATGCTCAATGGCTTCGCCTTCTTTCATCCCCGCCATTTTCAAGATGTTAATGGTGCGTTCCTGGCCGAAAATCCGCATCAAATTGTCTTCTAAGGAAACATAAAAACGGGTGGCACCGGGATCGCCTTGGCGACCAGAGCGACCGCGCAACTGGTTGTCAATGCGGCGGGATTCATGGCGTTCGCTACCGATCACATACAAGCCGCCTGCTGCCAAAACAGCATCGTGTTCGCTTTGCCAGGCTTGTTTTTCGACTTGGATGGCTTCCGGCGTGGGGTTTTCGCCAAGATTTTGTAAGCGGCGCTCTAGGTTTCCCCCTAAGACAATATCCGTACCACGTCCAGCCATATTGGTCGCAATGGTGACGGCACCTAAACGTCCGGCTTCGGCAATAATTTCGGCTTCGCGGGCATGTTGTTTGGCGTTCAAGACTTCATGGCGAATACCAGCTTTTCTTAAAAATTCATGAAGAATTTCCGAGGCTTCAATGGACGCGGTACCGATTAAAACGGGTTGTTGCCGCGCTTGCGCTTGTTTTACTTCTTCGATAATCGCTTGATATTTATCTTTGGCCGATAGATACACCAAGTCCTCGGCATCTTTGCGAATCATCGCCCGATGTGTCGGAATAATGACGGTTTCTAAGCTATAGATGCTCTTAAATTCAAAGGCTTCGGTATCAGCGGTACCGGTCATACCTGAGAGTTTTTGATACAACCGGAAGTAATTTTGAAAGGTAATGGAAGCCAAGGTTTGGTTTTCTTGTTGAATCGGCACGCCTTCTTTGGCTTCCATCGCTTGATGTAAACCTTCTGACCAACGTCGTCCGGCTAAAACCCGTCCGGTAAATTCATCAACAATAAGAACTTGATTATTTTGGACAATATACTCGACATCCCGATGATACAAGGCATGAGCGCGGATGCAGGCTTGCACATGCTGCATTAAATTAAGGTATTGCACATCGTATAAACTGGCACCTTCCGGCAGCAGGCCAAGGTTTTGCAGCAGTTGTTCAACTTTTTCGTGACCGGCTTCGCTTAAATAAATCTGTTTGTGTTTTTCATCAGCAAAGAAATCACCGGCGCTTTCTTCGCTTTCTTGGCGTTGTAATTTCGGAATTATCGTATTGATTTTAATGTAAAATTCCGAGCTATCGCTGCTTGGTCCCGAAATAATCAACGGCGTGCGCGCTTCGTCAATCAAGATCGAATCCACCTCGTCAACAATGGCAAAAAATAAGCCGCGTTGGGTTTTATCTTCAGCACGAAAAACCATGTTATCGCGCAAATAATCAAAGCCAAATTCGTTATTGGTGCCATAAGTGATGTCGCAGGCATAGGCTTGCCGCTTGGCCTCGCCGTATTCGCCGGCTTTGATCACGCCAACGCTTAAACCCAAAAACTGATAAATTTTGCCCATCCATTCAGCATCACGTTTGGCCAGATATTCGTTGACCGTCACCACATGCACGCCACGACCGCTCAAGGCATTGAGATACACCGGCAAGGTCGAGGTTAAGGTTTTGCCTTCGCCGGTACGCATTTCGGCAATCCGACCTTGATGCAACACCATACCACCGAGCAACTGCACATCGAAATGCCGCATTCCCAAGGTACGTTTGGCCGCCTCTCGCACCGTCGCAAAAGCTTCAGGAAGCAAGGCATCGAGCGCTTCGCCACGATCAAGGCGTGCGCGAAATTCTTGGGTTTTGGCTTGTAAATCGTTGTCACTTAAAGCGCTATAATGATTTTCCAAAGCGCTGATCGCCGTAACTTGACCGCGCATTTTTTTCAGCAAGCGCTGGTTGCTACTCCCGAAAAGCTGCGTTAAAAATTTGCTTATCATCTTTTTTTCTCCTCACCAACATTAAAGTGGCCGGAGTATAGCAAGGGATAGGGGAATTGGTGCAGAGTGGCTAGGAAAAAGGCAAAAGATAAACGGCGAGCGACTATCTTTTGCCAAGGACAAGATAAGGAAATTTAGCGCTTACTTTGTGCGATTTGTTTCTCACGCAAATTATCTAAAAAGACTAAAGGATCAGTGACTTCGTTTTGTAAGCGCACTTCAAAATGCAGATGCGGTCCGGTAGAGCGTCCGGTAGAACCCAGCTCGGCAATGACCTCGCCACGTTTGACACTGTCGCCTTCTTTGACCAGATTTTTGCGATTGTGCGCATAGCGCGTCATCAAGCCGTCACCATGATCCAAGTCCACCGTGTAGCCATAGCCATTCATGTAAGTAGCGCGCAACACCGTGCCGTCGAGAATAGCGATAATAGGTGTACCTGCTTTAGCAGCAAAATCAACGCCTTTATGAAATTTGGTTTGTTTATTGAAAGGGTCTTTACGCCAACCAAAACTAGAACTGATGTAGGCACCGGCAACCGGATAAAAGGATTCTTTGCTGGGCAAGGAAGCAGGGTCTTCGGTAAATACTAAAGGAATTTCTTCGCGGCTTAAAAATTCTTTTAGCAAAGTAAGCTGCTGATCTCTTTGTGAAATAGTTGCTGAAACTGCTTTCAGTTTTTGCAAGACATAATCGGAGGATAAGGGTTCGCTTAACGTTTCGCTTTCTTCAGCACCACCAATGGCCACCGGTTGCGAAAAATCAAAACGATTGTCGTCAATCTTGGCGATTTCCACCAAAGTTCCCCCTAAGGCATCCAAACGCGCAATATGACCAGAAAAATCATCGAGATAGCCACTTAAAACGCGATTATAATCATCGAGTTGACTTTGCATGGTGTCAATATCAAACTGCTGTTCCAGAAACAAGCGTTTCCATTGTTGCTCTTTTTCCGCTGCTTGTTGTATGCCAAATTGATAAGCAGCATAAGCAACCAGCACTAAGAGTAAGACCACCAAGGGAAAAAGTGAAACCACTGCCGATGAATAGGCTGTTGCCGTATTCTTGGAGGCAGCAGCAGAAGATTCGAGATTTTTTGCCATAATACACTAGAGGTTAAAGTTTTAAGATGAAAAATGCTTCCGATTTTTTGCCAATATCTTTGAAAAAGAAGTATCAAGCGAACGCTTCCCTGCGTGAAATTCTTAATCAACACATTGACATAGAATTACAGCAGCATTATCAAATTCTTACCTATAGAGAGCCTATTTTAACGATAGGGATTGACAATGCCATCTGGAAAATGCGCTTTCACCAGCGCTTGCTTGATCTGCGGCCTACCTTACAAAAATCTGGCTATTGCGTCAAACAAATTTTATTCAAAATTACTCCAAATAATAGGAATATAGAGAATAAATTATACCCAGTGCAAAGATACCTTGGGGAGGCGTTTTCGCCGGAAGTGCGTGCTTTTGTTCAACAAGCGGCAAGAAACACTGACGACAAAATTATGAAAGAACTCTTTACAAGTTTATTAAAAAATTAAAGCATTACTTGTTTAATAAAAAAGCTAGATAGAAGTTATTTAAGTTAAACTTTATCATGCCACTGACAATATCGGCGCTGGCGACTCTTGCAAAGACACCCACTCAAAGCTACTCGGCTGCGCTAACAGACTGCGCAACAAGCGATTATTTAAGGCATGACCTGAGCGATAGCCCTCAAAGGCACCAATAATGCTTGAACCAAGCAAGGATAAATCACCGACAACATCCAAAACTTTATGTTTAACAAATTCGTTTTCAAAGCGTAGTCCTTCAGGATTGACAATTTTCTCATCATCCAGAACCACGGCATTGGCCAAACTGCCCCCTAAAGCCAATTGTTTTGCACGCAAGGCTTCTACATCTTTCAAAAAGCCGAAAGTACGTGCGCGACTGATTTCTTTGACAAAAGATGAACGGGCAAAATCAATTTCTAAATGCTGCAAACTTTGCCGAAACACCGGATGCCGAAAATCCAAAGTCATGGCAATGCGAAAGCCCTCATAAGGATATAAACGCACCCAACTGTCTTGTTTGGCATCTTGCACCTTGACCTCACGAATGATACGCAGAAAACGCTTGTGTGCCGCTTGTTTGACCACGCCGGCGGTTTGCAATAAAAACACAAAAGGTGCCGCACTGCCATCCATGATTGGCAACTCGGCACCATTGATTTCTATCAATAAATTATCAATTCCGATGCCGGCAACCGCCGAGAGAAAATGCTCGACCGTGGCAATTTTGTAGCCCTGGCGGCTAATGGTAGTAGATAAAGTAGTTTCCACCACTGCATGTGCGCGTGCTGGAATGTCCACCGGCGGCGACACGTCAATGCGTCGGAACACAATGCCGCTATCGGCTACTGCGGGGAGTAAACGTATGGTGACTTGTTGGCCGGAATGTAAACCAACGCCACAAGCCGTTACTGTATTTTTAATCGTTTGTTGTTGTATCAAGGGTCGCTTCCTTACGGCAAAAAATCGGTCCCACGGCATCATGCCTGGAACCCAAGTAAAGGGTAGGTGATTTCTCTACCACGAAACCAGTACCAAGCCTAGTCCAAGCAAGGCGATAAAAGACACCACGCTTGGACAAAAACTCATTCTGATTTATTGCGAAGGAAAGCCGGGATATCCAAAATTTGCTCTGGTGACACAGGTTTAGCTTGTGTGACTGGAGTCGGTGCAGAGGTATTGCGTGTCGCATTGCTCTTGGCCGTCGTCTTAGAGGGAACAGCATTGCGTGGCATAGGTACCACTCTATCTTTTTTGGTACCGCCTTTTACGGTTGGCAGATACTCAACCATTTCGTTGTTTCCAGACTCAACCCGGCCACCTTGCAAACCGGTCGCCACCACAGTAACGCGCAGCTCATTATCCATCTGTTCGTCCACCGCTGTACCAACCACAATCGTGGCATCATCCGAAGCCAAATCCCGCACGATGCTACCAATTTCATTGAATTCGCTGATCGCCAAATCCTTACCAGCGGTGATATTGACCAAAATCCCCATCGCTCCGCGCATATCAATATCTTCCAACAACGGACTGGCAATGGCGCGTTCTGCCGCTTCTCGCGCACGATTTTCGCCACGAGAAGTGCCAATACCCATCATTGCTACGCCCATGTCCTGCATCACCGTGCGCACATCAGCGAAATCCACGTTAATTAACCCCGGACGGGTAATAAGTTCGGCAATGCCTTCTACAGCATCGGCCAAAACGCCATTAGCGGCTTTAAAAGCATCCAAAAGACTGCAATTGTTGCCTAAAACTGGCAGCAATTTTTCGTTGGGAATAGTGATCAAAGAATCCACATGCTGTGCCAATTCAGCGATACCAGCGCGGGCGATTTCCATACGTTTACGACCTTCAAAAGCAAAAGGCCGCGTTACCACAGCAACCGTTAAAATGCCGAGTTCACGCGCAATCTGCGCTACCACCGGTGCTGCGCCAGTGCCGGTGCCGCCACCCATACCAGCAGTGATAAACAGCATATCGGCACCTTCAATGGCTTCATGAATGCGTTCACGGTCTTCCAAAGCGGCCTGCCGACCGACTTCGGGATTGGCACCAGCACCTAGGCCTTTGGTGACATTACTGCCCAATTGCAAAGCCGTTTTCGCCGTTGTGCGCCGCAACACCTGCGCATCAGTATTGGCACAAATGAATTGTACGCCGGAGATATTGCAATTATTGAGCATATGATCAATGGCATTACCACCACCGCCACCGATGCCAATCACTTTGATGACGGCATGTTCGTTATAATCTTCCGTTAATTCAAACATAAACACCTCGTTTCAATAAAAAAAACACCTGACGCAAAAATTTTACAATCATCTCGCTTAAAAATTATTCTTAAACCAATTTCCCAATCTATTTAAAGTCTTGGCACGACTCGCTGTTGCATTGCGATCAAAAACCACTTGGGGAGAAACGGCAAACTGCAACAAACCTAGCACCGTGCTGTATTGTGGCTTGCCAAGTTTTTCAAAGTCTGTCGGCAGGCCAGAGGCTCTGGCTAAAGTTACTGAAAAATCAAAATTTTCTTTGTAAGTGCTGCGATAGACCTCATTAAAAACGCCCTCGCACAACTCCACTAAACCCGGCGTTTGCGCCGTGCCGCCGGTCAACAACACCCCACCGGGACGAATCACCTCCAAAAGCTGATGCGTCTGCAAATCTTGGCAAATCAGACGAATAATTTCTTCAAGGCGGGCTTCCATAATTTGCGCCAAATCCTGGCGGCTCCAGCGTCGTCCCGGACGATCTTGCCCTTGATGCAGTTGCAAATAGCTTTCAGGATCGCTTAAGCGCCGTAATGCGGCACCCTCTTCGCGTTTTAATTGCTCGGCCTGGTGACTTGGGATAGAAAAAATCTGCGCGATATCATTGGTGACATTGTCGCCCCCCAAAGGCACCACACCGCTGTGGATCATCGCGCCATCCCGCCACACCACATAATGGCTGACCCCCGCACCGATATTGATCAAACAGACACCAACTTCTTTTTGATCACGATTGGCAACCGCCAAACTATCGGCCAAGGCACTGAAAACAAAATCTTCAATGTCAATTTCCGCCGCCTCAATGCTTTTGCGAAGGTTTTCCATCGTGGCATTCAAGGCAAACAAAAGATGTGCCCGCGCCTCCAGACGTACCGCACTCATCCCAATGGGCGAGCGCACTAAGTCACGGTTATCAATCAGATATTCATGCGGCAACACATGCAGCAGCCGCTGGTCGGCCTGCATCGGCACCGCACAGACCACATCCATCACCCGTTGCAGGTCATCTTGATCAATCTGCGCGCCGTTGACAGCAACAATGCCATAGGAATTAAGACTTTGCATGTAGGTGCCGGATAAATTCACCACAACACTATCTAAGGTGACCTCCATGGCTGTTTCGGCTTCATCCAAAACCTTAGCAATAACTTCGCTGGCCGTTTCAATGTTGACCACCGCACCCTTTTTCATGCCTTGCGATGGCGCTTCTTGCACCCCCAAAAGCTGCATTTGCCCGTCGGCTTCGAGGCGCGCAACGGCCAACACCACTTTAGAACTCCCGACATCCAACCCAACCAGCAGGCGTTCGGTTTTATTTCCCTTTTTCATTACGGCTCTCCTCCCGCCATGTGACACTAAACCCCTGACGATAGCGCATATCCACCACCGCTATCGCTGCTTCTTGTTGCAAAACTTTTTGATAAATCTCAATAAAATTTTTAAATCGCCGTTCTTGTTCCACCTGACCCAAAAGCACCTGAAGGCCATTTTTAAGAAAAATCTCCCAACTACCGCGCTCATCCTCAAAAAACGCCACAATAGTGAGCTCCCCACCGGCTACGCTTTGTAAGCGTTGAAAAATATCGAAAAACGCCATCGGTTTACGCCAAGCCGAAAAGAGCCGTGGCAAGCTGGCAACATTTTTCGTATTTTCGGGCGCTTGATACGTATATGCCGATTGAAAAATCTCGCCCTGGTCACTCAATAACTGCTCACCCCAAAAGGCCACCACGATTTTTTCTTCTAAAGTCACAGCAATCTCAGGCGGCCAGCGCCGCGCCAAAACAATTTTGGCAAACCACGGTTCAGCAGCCAGCAAGGCATAGACTTTTGGCAACTCCACCTGCCAAAAATTTTCTGTGAGATACGGCGCAAAGGTGGTTTCAAAAAACTCCGGCGGCACTTGGTTGACCGCGCCAGAAAACCGCCAGACGTAAGGCCACACCGCCTCAGCATCATTTTCGCTGGCCAAAAACCAGCTTGGCAGTTGCGAAAATAAGAAAAGCAAAGCCAGCCACAAGACGCTACCCAGAAAAAAGCGCAATAAACCGAGCATCACCATCCCTCAAAAAAATTTAAAGACTGCTGGCTAAAATTTCATAGACCAACCGCGCAAACGACCAACCCTGCGCCTTGGCCGCCATGGGCACCAGGCTGTGACTGGTCATCCCCGGCACAGTATTGACCTCGATGAGCCACGGCTTATCAGCGGCATCAACGATAAAATCCATTCGCGCCCAGCCTTTCACCCCCAAAGCCGCCAGCGCTTGTTGCGTCAGCGCCGCCAGTTCAGCCTCCAAAGCCGCTGAAAACCCAGATGGACAGTGATAAACTGTTGATTCAGAAATATATTTTGCATGATAATCATAAAAGTCGCTTTTCACCTCAATCCACACGCTCGGCAAAGTCTGGCCATGAATCCAGGACACGGTCACTTCGCGACCGCTGACAAATTCCTCGGCCAGCACCGCACCATATTGTGAAGCATCGGCAAAAGCGGCATCCAACTGCTTGAAATCATAAACTTTATGCACGCCAATACTGGAGCCTTGCGCAGCGGGTTTAAGCATCAAGGGAAAATGCCATTCCCCTTGTTCAAGCGCTTGTGTCAATTGTTTTAGCGTTTCTTGGCTATTGATTTCTAAAAATTTTGGCGTGGGCAACCCGGCCTGTAGCCATAATTTTTTACTCAAAATTTTATCCATGCCCAATACCGAGGCGGCCACGCCGCTGCCGGTGTAAGGAATGCCTAATAATTCAAGCAGTGCCTGCACTTGGCCATCTTCGCCACCACTGCCATGCAAAACGATAAAAGCGCGATCAAATCCTTGTTGTAAGCTACTGTATAAGCCTGCTTTATTGACATCCAGGCCATAAGCATCCAGATGCAAACTTTGCAGGGCTGCAAGCACTGCCGCACCGCTTTGCAACGACACCTCGCGCTCCGGCGACCAACCGCCGTACAGCACGGCAATGCGGCCAAAATCGGCACGGCTTAAAGTCGGCTGCCACTCAATAGCATTTTTTTGATTATTATCATTACGTTGCGCTAAAAAACTCATGCAGCTTCTCCTATAAAATGCACTTCTGGCTGTAAAAATACCCCATGTGCCGCCTGCACTTTTTCCTGCACCCGATAGAGCAAAGTTTCAATGGCCAAAGCACTATCGCCATGATTTATAATAAAATTAGCATGTTTTGGCGATACTTCCGCTGCGCCTTCCCGCCAGCCTTTACAACCTGATTTTTCAATTAAAGCAGCGGCATAGTGCCCAGGCGGATTGCGAAACACCGACCCACAACTAGGCAAGCCCAACGGCTGCTTGGCCGCCCGTTCCTGCAACTGTTTTTTCATTTGCGCTTGAATCAAGGCAGAGGCATCCGGCTGCGGTGTCAAGGAAAACCAGGCGGCGATAAAAAACAATGGCGCAGCTTCATCAAGCGGCTTGACCTGCCGATAGCCGATCTGAAACGCCGTCGCCGGTTGTTTTTTCAAACCCTTTTTATCCAAAATTTCAATCGCTTGCACCTGCTGCCAAAAATCCCGACCATAAGCACCGGCATTCATCCGCAACGCCCCGCCCACCGACCCCGGAATACCGGCACAAAATTCAAAACCGCCAATGCCTTGCTGCATCGCCCATTTGGCCAAACGCGGACAAGGCACACCGGCTTCCACACGCAGATTTTTGCCATCAAAATCCAAAGCATTCAGCGTTTTATACAGACGAATGACCAAACCCGAAAAACCGCCATCACGGATCAAAACATTGCTACCGGCACCTAAAACCAACCACGGCAGATCAGGAATTTTCGGGAAAAATTCCAATAATTCATCCAGATGCTGCGGCTGCCAAAAATATCTCGCCACTCCCCCCGCCCGCCAGGTGGTGTAAGCGGCCAAAGGCACCGCTGACTGCCAGTGCATCAACATCTCAATCCTCCGCCGCTGGCAACGCCGGCCAACGCGCCGCCAACACTTTTGCCATTTGGCCGATAGAACCTGCGCCCAATAAAAGCACCACGTCATCGGCCAACAGACTGTTTTCAAGCTGCGCTGGCAAATCTGCCAAGGTCACAAGCACCCCAAAGCCTGGACGCTGTTCCTGAATTTTTTGCAACAACAAAGCACTCGACACATTTGGCAAGGCTTCTTCGCCAGCCGCATAAATATCTAACAGAAATAAAGCATCAGCATCCCGTAAAACATGCACAAAATCCGAAAACAAAGCATGGGTACGGCTATAGCGATGCGGCTGGAATACCACCACTAAAGGCTGATTGGGAAAACCCGCACGCAAAGCCGACATACTGGCCTGCAATTCATTGGGGTGATGGCCGTAATCATCCACCAACAACACCGAACCACGCGGCGTTTGCCGTTCACCATAGCTTTGCAAACGCCGACCAACACCCGAAAAAGCCGCCAAACTTTTCTGCATCACCGCAGGCGCAATACCGAGTTCAAAACCCACAGCAATCGCTGCCAAAGCATTACGAACATTATGAAGCCCTGGCAAATTCAAAAGAATCGGCAGCGGGTCGTGGTCAGGCAGATGCAATAAAAAACGACTTTGCCGACCACTATGCGTTACCTCAGATGCCCGAATTTGCGCCGTTTCATCCAAACCATAGGTTAAAAGCAAACGCTGCACCGCCGGCATGATTTCCCGCACATAGAGATCATCAACACAGACTACAGCCACGCCATAAAACGGCAAATTATGCAAAAACTGCACAAAGGCTTGGCGCAAACGCTGGAAATTGTTTTCGTAGTTTTCAAGATGATCGGCATCAATATTGGTCACAACCGCCAAAACGGGCTGCAAATGCAGAAACGAAGCATCGCTTTCGTCAGCTTCGGCCACCAAGTAATGGCCTTGTCCGAGATAGGCGTGGCTATTGATTTTATTGAGCTGACCGCCGATAACCAAAGTCGGGTCAAAACCGGCATCTACCAATAAACTACCAATCAAACTGCTGGTCGTGGTTTTGCCATGCGTACCGGCAATAGCGATGCCGCGACGAAACCGCATCAACTCGCCAAGCATCTCGGCGCGGGACACAATGGGAATCTGTCGCGCTTTAGCGGCGAGAATTTCCGGGTTATCCCAGGCAATAGCACTGGAACGCACCAGCACATCGGCTTCGGCCACGGCTTCGGCACCATGACCGAGATGAATCTGAATGCCCAACTGTCGCAAGGGCACTAAACTCAGACTATCTTGAATATCAGAACCGGACACGGCAAAACCCAGTTGCCGAAACACCTCGGCCAGACCGCGCATCCCGGCGCCGCCGATGCCGACAAAATGCAAATGTTTCAAACGTCCCATCAATGGCGCTGGCGTGGACATCAGCCGGCCTCCGTGGTCAAGGGTGAAAATGGCGCATAAAGTTCATGCAATAACTGCGCAACACTATCTGGCTTTTCCAAGGCATTGAGATGCAAAGCCATTTCCTGACATTTTGCAAAAGTTAAGGTGCGTAAAAATGCCGCTAAGCCTTCAGCAGTGGCTGCTTCTTGCCGCCAGCAGAACGCGCCTTGCGCCTTGACTAAAAATTGCGCATTGACAAATTGATGGTCATCCACAGCAAAAGGGAAGGGAATCAACAGTGCCGGTCGGCCAACCACCAATAATTCGGCAATGGTCAAAGCACCAGCGCGACAGATGACAAAATCTGCCCAGGCATAGGCACTGGCCATATCGTCAATAAACGGCACGACCTCGGCCTCTACTTGTTTCTCTCGATACAAGGCAGAGGCATCCGAAAAATGTTTATTCCCGGCTTGATGAAGCACTTGCGGACGTTTTTCGGGAGGTAATAAAGCCAAGGCATTGGGAAGTAAAGCATTCAAGGCTTGTGCGCCGAGGCTACCGCCAATGACCAAAATTTTAAGCGCTCGCGGCATCCCGATGCCCGCTGGCAAAGGCGGCACCGCCAGCAACGCCGCACGCACCGGATTGCCGACATAGCGCGCTCGTCCCCGACTTTCTTTTTGTAAAACTTCAGGAAAACCAGTAAAAGCCCGTCGCGCAAAACGGCTCAATAGCCGATTGGTAAAACCCGGCAAGGCATTTTGTTCATGGATATACAAGGGCAGGGCTTTGAAAACTGCCGCAAAACCAGCGGCAGCACTGACAAAGCCCCCAAAACCCAACACAGCATCGGGATCCAGCACCGCGAATTGTTTTTGGCACAGCCGCAAGGCGCGCCAAAATGCCCACAAGGCTTTGATTTTTTCAATAAGTCCTTTGCCGCGCAGTCCTTTGGCACGCATTGGCAACAAGGTAAAGCCATGTTTTCTAACAATTTCGCCTTCCATGGCCTCGGGATTCCCCAGCCAATAGACTGTATGACCATCTTGACGCAGCGCTTCGGCCACGGCCAAAGCCGGAAAAACATGGCCACCGGTGCCACCAGCGGCAATCATAATGGTTAATTTCAGTTGCATCGCCGCACCCGCTGTTTCAAACGCTGGCGGTAGGCCTCGCAATTCTCATGATGCACCCGCAATACCAGTCCCAAAGCCATGAGCGTCACCAAAACACTGCTGCCGCCGTAACTCAATAATGGCAGGGTTAAGCCTTTGGTCGGCAGTAAACCCATATTGACGGCCATACTGATAAAGGCTTGTAAGCCAAGCCAAAAAGCGATGGCATAGGCCAGAAAGGCGGCAAAATAACGCTCCAAGCGTTCGGCCACCGTCGCAATCCATAACACGCGGAAAAACAACAGAAAATAAAGAGAGGCGAGGATAATCAAGGCCAGCAAACCCAGTTCTTCCACCACGATGGCAAAAATAAAATCGGTATGTGCTTCCGGCAGATAAAATAATTTTTGCAAACTTGCGCCCAAACCCTGGCCTGTCACCCCACCACTGCCAATGGCCAGCAGCGATTGCACCAATTGATAGCCACTATCCTGCGCATCACTCCACGGGTTCAAAAAAGACAGCAAGCGCTCCAGACGATATGGGGAAGTGACAATCAACGCTGCCAAGGCTGCTAAAGCCAAAAGCATCATCAAAAGAAAAATCCCCAAACGGCCACCGGCCAAAAACAACAAGATAAAAGTTACCGTCACCAACACCGCCGTCGCTCCTAAATCTGGCTCGATAACGATCAAGAGCGCTGGTAAAAGCATCAACAGCAAGCCTTTGAAAAACAATCCCCAAGAGTCGGCCAAGGCATTCCGATGCCGGGTCAGCCATTGCGCGAAGTAAACAAAAAGAAAAAGTCTTGCAAATTCTGAAACTTGCAGATTAAAAAAACCGAGATTCAACCAACGGGTGCTGCCATTGACGGTTTTGCCAATTCCCGGCACAAAGACCAACAGCAATAAAGCAAGCGCCGCAATATAGGCAAGTGGTGCCAATTTTTCTAATTGCTGCAAGGGCAGATACAACAAAGCCCAGAGCAAGGACAGGCCAACCGTCACAAAAAACAATTGCCGTAAACCAAAGTACCAAGGCGAGCCATAACGCACTTCGGCCATCGCCAAGGACGCGGAAAAAACCATCAAGGTGCCAAAACCGACCAACAATAAAGTCAAGGTTAAAAGCAGGCTATCCACATCCAAGGTGTTTTCCCGCAGGAGGACAAGATAGGTATTGGCTGTCTTAGGCAAAGGCATAGTTTTGATATTCATAGCGTAATCCCCGTACCGCCTCGACAAACACCTCGCCCCGCTGCACATAGCTTTCAAACATATCGAAACTCGCGCAGGCCGGGGACAACAGCACGCTGTCCTGCGGCACTGCCAAACTGCTGGCAATATGCACGGCTTCAAACATATCCTTGGCAAAACAAAGCGGTGCGGCATTGTCTAAGGCTTTGGCGATAAGCGCGGCATCCCGACCCAAAAGCACCACCGCCCGACATTTGCGCTCCACCACTGCTCGCAAATAGCCAAAATCTTGATCTTTGCCCACGCCACCGGCGATCAACACCACTTTGCCCGGTAAACCCTCTAAAGCCGCTTGCGTCGCGCCGACATTGGTGCCTTTGGAATCATTGTAATAATGCACCTCACGCAAGGTATCTACCCATTGCGTCCGATGCGACAAGCCATTGAAAGTATTGAGAACAGTTGTTGCCGCCAAGCGCGGTACACCAACGACATCGGCCAACGCGACAGCCGCCAAGGCATTGGAAACATTGTGCATACCATGAATTTTTAATTGTTCCACTGGAAAAATCGGCTCCTGGCCTTGCGCGAGATAGAGCCTATCTTGCAAAAACAGCAAACCGTAATCGCCCTCTTGGGTCGGACAATCCAAACCAAAGGTCGCATCGGCGGGCGGACAATGATTGCGCAGCGACACGTCATCCCGATTACACAGGACAAAATGGCTATTGTCGTGAATGCGTAATTTTGCCTGACGATAGGCGGCCAGCGACGGATAACGGTCTAAGTGATCGGGACTGACATTCAAAATCACCGAGGCTTTGGCACGCAGTGCCGTAGTGGTGTCGAGTTGAAAACTAGAAATTTCTAGCACATATAAGTCTTTATTATCACTCAATAAATCTAAAGCTGGCACGCCGATGTTGCCACCAACGCCGACACGAAACGGCGCTTGCGCCGCCATATCACCGACAAGACTTGTCACCGTACTTTTGCCATTGGAACCAGTAATGGCAATGATAGGTGCCTGGACATAGCGCACAAAAAGTTCAATATCACCAATAATCGGAATGCCGGCGGCTTTGGCCTGTTGTAAAAACGGCTGATCCAAAGGCACACCGGGACTTACAATAATTTCCTCAACAGTTTTGACTAAGGAAAAATCCAGATTACCAAGAACATATGGCACATTGGGATGATGCTGCTGTAAAAGTTTCAAAAACGGCGGATTGGGATGCTGATCTAAAACCAAACACTCCTCACCGCGTTGCACCAAAAACCGCACCACTGACCAGCCGGTTTTACCAAGTCCCACCACAATTTTTTTTGTCATTAGCGCACCTTTAATGTTGCCAAACCGATGAGCACCAGAATGACGGTGATGATCCAAAAACGAACAATCACTTTTGGCTCCGCCCAGCCTTTTAATTCAAAATGATGATGAATGGGTGCCATGCGAAAAATTCGCTTGCCAGTCAATTTATAAGAAGCAATTTGCAGTAACACCGAAATGGTCTCCAAAACAAAAATGCCGCCCATGATAAAAAGCACGATTTCCTGCCGCACCATCACCGCCATCACCCCCAAAACCGCACCCAAAGCCAAAGCGCCAATGTCGCCCATAAAGACCTGCGCTGGGTATGCGTTAAACCATAAAAACGCCAAACCGGAACCAACAATCGCCGCACAAAGCACCACCAATTCACCAACACCGGGGATATAAGGAATGATCAAATACCCGGAAAAAAAGGCGTTACCAGAAAGATAAGCGAACACTGCCAAACCCCCAGCCACCAACACCGTCGGCATGATCGCCAGTCCATCCAGGCCATCGGTCATATTGACGGCGTTGCTGGTGCCAACAATGACAAAATAGGTAAAAACAATGAAAAAAATCCCCAAAGGAATTACTAAGTCTTTGAAAAAAGGAATGAGCAAACTGGTTTCGGCTGGGGTCTCGGCATAGGCATACAAAGTCACCGCAACGACAATGGCGATCAACGACTGCCAAAAATACTTTTCTGGCCCCGGCATTCCTTTGGGATTTTTTTGCACAATTTTTCGGTAATCATCAATAAAACCAATGACCCCAAAAGCCAACATGGTCAAAAGCGCCACCCAGATGTAAAAATTCCGCAAATCCGCCCAAAGCAAGGTGCTTAAAGTGATGGCTAATAAAATCAGCAGCCCGCCCATAGTCGGCGTACCAGCTTTGACCTGGTGGCTTTGCGGGCCGTCACTGCGAATCGGCTGACCGGTGCGCAAAAACGTCAACCAACGAATCAACATCGGCCCCAGCGCAAAACCAATAAAAAGCGCCGTCAACACCCCCAAAATGGCGCGGAAGGACAGATACTGAAATACCCGAAAGCCGGAATAAAATTCCGAAAGATAGGTCAAAAGCGCGTAGAGCATACAAGCACCCTAGTGAGTTATTAAAATTATTCAGATTTTTTCCCAATCAAATTTTTTCTGCCGGATAAGCGGCTTGAAATGCCGCTACCACCCGCTCCAGACGCATAAAGCGTGAGGCTTTGACCAAAACCACTGCCGCGGCAGGAAGTTCCGGCAAGTTCTCAAGAAAATCCTCGAATGTATTGAAATGTAAAGATTTTCCCTGAAAGGTTTCCAAAGCCAGGCGACTGTCGCTGCCGATGGTGAATAGTTCCTGAACCAAGGCCGCCTGTGCCTGCGCGCCGACATCCCGATGCGCCGCGGCGCTGCCTTCACCAACCTCGCCCATATCGCCAAAAACAAAATACTTTGGCCGCTCCGTAAACTCAGCAAGCACCGCCAAGGCCGCTTTCACTGAAGCCGGATTGGCGTTATAGGCATCGTGAATCAGCAAGCGACCGTCCGCCAAAAGGATGGGCTGCAAGCGGCCAGGCTCAGGTTGCAAAGTCGCCAAACCCGCCAGCGCTGAGAGCGGCACCCCCGCCGCCAAAGCTGCCGCCGATGCAAGCAGCGCATTGAAAGCATTATGTTTTCCTAAAAGCTGCAAAGTCACGACACTAGAACCTAAAGGGGTGTTGAGCAGTAATTGATCGCCTTGCCATTGACCAAAACATTCGGCATTGGCATCCTGAAAACTGCATCGCCAGACTTTTCCGGCAACTTTACTGGCACGCGCCAGCCACTGATCGGCAAAAGCATCGTCGGCATTGATGATCGCTGTTTTCAAAGGAAAATCAAAAAGTTCACCTTTAGATTTGGCAACACCCGCCAATGACCCAAAACCTTCCAGATGCGCAGGCCCAGCATTGGTAATAAGACCAATATCCGGTTCAACGATGGCCGTTAGATAGGCGATTTCCCTGGGATGATTGGCACCCATCTCAATGACCGCCGCGGCTTGCGCTTCTGGGTTGAGGTCAAAAAGCGTCAATGGCACACCTAAATGATTGTTGAGATTGCCTTGTGTTACGTTAATACGAGAAGAGAAGGGGGTTTTTGTTTTTGCAGCCGCCAAACTGGCCACAGCATCTGTTTTTGTCTTTTCCAAGGCAGAGGCATAAGCTAGTGAACTGGCTGGCACTTCAGGATAGGCCGCCGATAAAATCGCCGCGATCATATTTTTGGTTGTGGTTTTGCCGTTACTGCCAGTTAAGGCAATGATCGGTTTTGAAAATTGCCGCCGCCAATAGCGTGCGATGTCGGCCAAAGCCAGCACCGCATCCGCTACTAAAAATTGCGGCAAAGCACTATCCACAGGACGAGTGACAATAGCCGCCGCCGCAGATCCTTCCAGGCTTTGACAAAAATTATGGCCGTCCACCTTTTCGCCAACAAAGGCGACAAAAATCCCTCCGGCTACAACTTTCCGGCTGTCAATAAACACGCCTCGCGCCAAAACCTCCGGCGGCGCTGTCAACCATTGACCTGGGGTAATTTCGCTAAGCCGCGCTAAAGGGAGTTGCATCATTGGTGTATTCCTGTTGTTGGTAAGTCTGACAAAAAATCGGCAACGACTTTAGCATCGGCATAAGGCAATTTTTTCCCTTGAATTTCTTGATAGTCTTCGTGACCCTTGCCCGCCAAAAGCAAAACTGCCGCTGGTGGTAAGGTCGCCAAAGTTTCGGTGATCGCCTGCGCCCGCCCGGGACAATCCCGCGCCTGCTCAGGCTGCGCCATGCCAAGCAAAATCGCCTGACGAATCCGCTCCGGCGACTCCGAACGCGGGTTGTCATCGGTGACAATCACGACATCTGCCCATTGTTCAGCAATCCGTCCCATCGCTGGCCGCTTGCTGTGGTCGCGTTCGCCGCCGCAACCAAAGAGGCAATACAGGGGTCGGGAACCAGCATAGTCACGCAAAGTGGAAAGCACTTGCTGCAAGGCATCGGGGGTATGCGCATAATCGAGAAAAATCTCTGGTGCTGCCGACAAACGCTCCAAACGTCCCGGCAAACCCCGCAATTTTGGCGTTTGTTCAGCAATAGCCTTTAAGTCATGCCCCAAAGTCGTGAGCATGGCAATGCTTACCAAAAGATTTTCCAGTTGAAATTGACCAAAAAATGGTGCCTGAAAACGCACATCACGCAGAAAAAACTGCAACTGCGGTGTGCGTTGAACAGCGCTCGGCCAAAAATAAGACTTGATATTGCCATGCAGGGGATAAAGGCGACTGCCAACAACGGTCAATTCCAGATGCTGCCAGGTTTCCGCCCAGTGGTAACTGTAGGGTGATTCAATATTGAGGACAGCTTTGCTCAAACCGGGTAGAAAAAATAACCGCGACTTGGCCTCGGCATAAGCGGCCATCGTCCGGTGATAATCCAGATGCTCTGGCGAGAGATTACTAAAGGCGGCCAGCGCCAATTTTACCGCCTGCAAGCGCTGCTGCTGAAGACCATGCGATGAGGCTTCCAAAAATACCCGCTGAAAACCGCGGTCGCGCAACTCGGCTAAAATTTTTTGCAATAACAAAGCATCCGGCGTGGTATTGGCCAAAGGTTGCCAAAAACGCTCCTGCCGATGCACCGCGCCATATCCCAAAGTACCGATGACCGCACTCGGCACCCCCAAGGCTTCCGACAGTTGTGCTGCCCAATGGGTAATCGTACTTTTGCCATTGGTGCCGGTGACAGCAACCACCGCAAACTGCGCTGAAGGACTATCGTAGAAAAAATCGCCCAAGGCACTAAGACGTGCTTTTAATTGCGCGACTGGCAAGAACGGCACAGCGAATTTTTCAGCCAAAGCCGCAGCTAAGGTCTGGCATTCGCGCAAAGGCTCGGCTGCGGTATCGGGATGACGCAGCGGGTCATCATCCGGCACCTCCCAAAACACCGCCACGGCTCCTTTAGTCAGCGCTGCTTCCGCAAAAAATAAACCATGTTGCTTTTCGCCTTGAACTGCTAAAAACAAGCTTCCGGTCACGATTTCGGTACTATGCGTGGTCAGCGACAGCACTGGCATGTCCGCCTTAGCCGCTGGCCAGGCTTCAGCGGCAGCCGCGTCAGGCTTTAGAAAATTGGCAATAGCGGCGAGGGTTTTCATCGGCTGGCTTTTTTTGTGGTAACTTCGGCTTCGAGCGGTGCGTCGGGCGCAATGCGTAACGCTGGTAAAATTGTCTCCATCGCCGCTTTGAATAAGGGTGCCGCCACTTGGCCACCGTAATGCGCGCCCTGTGGCTCATCCACCATCACCACCATGACCAAACGCGGGTCGGAAGCAGGAATGACACCAGCAAAAAATGACAAGTATTTATTGACATAGCGACCATTCTCAATTTTATGCGCCGTGCCAGTTTTGCCAGCAATGCGATAGCCCGGAATCTGCGCACGTTTGGCTGTGCCTTCCGTGACCACACCTTCCATTATTTCCCGCACTTCTCTGACTACCGCCGCATCCAGCACCTGTTGGCCTGGGTCTTGTGCTTGGCGACGCAACAACGTCACCGGCTGAAACACCCCATCACTGGCGATCACCGCATAGGCTTGCGCCAATTGCAGCATGGTGACGGAAATCCCATAGCCGTAAGAAATGGTCATTTGATTGGAGGGCCGCCAGTTTTCCGCGGCTGCCAACACCCCGCCTGACTCCCCAGGAAATTCAATCCCCGTGCGCTTGCCAAAACCCGCTCCCGCCAGCACCTCGGCAAAGTCGTCTTTGTCTAAACTTAAACCGATCACCGCTGAACCCACATTGCTGGAGCGCACTAAAACTTCTTTGACATTCATAGTTTTACCACGATGACCGACATCACGAATCGTATGCTTACCAAGTCTATAACTGCTGGAACGGGTTTCGGGAATCACCGTGCTGGCGCGATAACGGCCACTTTGCAAACCGGCAATAATGGTGAAAGGTTTCATGGTGGAGCCAGGCTCGAAAACATCGGTGATCGTGCGATTGCGCATCGCGGACGTAAATTGGCGTTGCCTATCATTGGGATTAAAACTCGGCACACTCAACATTGCCAAAACTTCTGCTGTGCGACTGTCCAAAATCACTGCTGACACGGCTTTGGCCTTAGTGGTGGCTAAAGTCTCCTGCATCGCCTGATACAACAAATGCTGCACATTGTAATCCACACTGAGATACAAGGGTTTGCCTGGAAAAGGCTTTTGCCCGCCCTCGGCAGATTCGGTCAACCGTCCCAGCCGATCCCGCGAAAAAACCTTTTCACCCGCTTTGCCTTCTAGCAAGGCATTGAAATGTTTCTCTAAACCTTCCTGACCACGATCATGCTCGCCGGTAAAACCCAACACCGTAGCCATCGCTTCGGCGGCGGGGTAAAAACGCTTGGGTTCATTCAAAAAATGTAAGCCCCGAATGCCTTGTGCTTGCAATTCCGTCACCTGTTCCGGCGGCAAATAACGCCGCAAATAAACAAAACGCCGACCCTGTGCGCCTTCCAGCCGCGCTTTTACCTGTGCCAACGGCAATTCCAAGGCTTCGGCAATCGCCGGCGCTGCCTGCATTAAATCGTCAAAATAACTGGGATCGGCCCAAACACTGGTTAAAAAAACGCTCACTGCCAGCGGAATACCGTGACGGTCAAAAATCTCGCCGCGTGGCGCAGGCAAGGTCAAAGTCACCCGCGATTGCGCCTGCCGTTTGGCCAGCAAATCGGCATGATCGAGCACTGTCAACTGCCAACCGCGCCAAATAAGCAAGAGGTATAAAAAGCCAATGCTAAACACCACCAACCACAACCGCCAAGGAAAATTCAAGCGCCGATGCAAGTGCATATTCATGGTTTTATTGTTTATTTACTGATTTTTATTTTTTGAAACTGCATCCCAATCCAGCGATAACCTCAGCCGTCGCACATCTTTTTCTTGAGGAAACACCAAGCCTTGCTGCCGCGCCAGCGTCTCAATCCGCGCATTGCTGGCAAAAGTGGAACGCTCCAGCAACAGGCTCTGTTTTTTGCGCAGCAAGTCCTGCTCCTGAACCCGCAATGCCTCCAGATTCTGTAACAAAGCGCGATTGCCATGCTCGACCCAGACCAAAGTGCCGCCGGAAAACAAAAACAACAAAATCAAAAAAATATTGAACACACGACCTCCATTTTTTCACTTTTCTCACAACAGCCGCTTTTTGCATCACCATGAATATATTCAAAAAGATTTCAAAAATTGCTCAACAAATTTTTTCTAATACCCGTAACACCGCGCTACGCGCCCGCGGATTGGCGGCAATTTCTGCCTCGCTCGCTTGGATTGGCTTTGCGCGCAAACGAAAACTCGCTGACGGCAAACCCGTCGCCAAGAGCGGCAAATGGCGCAAATCTGCGGCTAAACCTGGTTTACTTAAAGCATTAAAATATTGTTTTACCAAGCGATCTTCCAAGGAATGGAAACTTATCACCAAAAGCCGTCCGCCAATCGCCAAGGCTGCCACTGCTTGCGGCAACACCTGCTCCAACGCCTGAAGCTCTTGGTTGATAAAAATCCGCAGCGCTTGAAAACTTCGCGTGGCCGGATGTTTATGTTTATCAACGAAGGGCACAGCATTTTTGATCACGGCCACCAATTGCTGCGTCGTCTGCAAGGAGGTTTTTTCCCGTTCACGTACAATTGCAGCAGCAATGCGCTTGGCAAAACGCTCCTCGCCGTAGCGCCATAGCACCTCGGCAATGGCCGGAGCATCGGCAACTGCCAACCACTCCGCCGCCGACGTGCTGCGCTGCCGATCCATCCGCATATCCAAAGGACCATCCTGTTGAAAACTAAAACCCCGTTCCGGGTCATCTAGCTGCGGCGACGACACCCCCAAATCCAAAAGAATGCCATCAAGGGATTTTTGAACACCTTGTGCCGCTAAAATCACCGAGAGTTCGGCAAAATTCCCTTGTATTGCCGTCACCCGCGCATCCCGCTGCGCCAAATCTTGCGCCACTGCCAGCGCTTCGGCATCCCGATCCAGCACCAGCAACCGCGCCTCTGCACCTAAAGCCGCCAATAACGCCCGACTGTGTCCACCACGACCAAAAGTGCCGTCCAAGTAATAACCCTCTGGATTACTTAACCAAAAAGCTTGCACCTGTTCGGCCAAGACCGGCTGGTGATTTTGATATTGGGACGAATCCGACTTGGGCAACTGAAGAACCTACTTAAAGTTATTGCTGCAAATGATTGAAATAAATAATTTAGTTTTATTTTTGAAGAAAATATACGGAAGGCCAGGCTGAATTGTCAATAAAAAATTTTTTTACAGCAAGTTAGAGGCGAAACTGCATAAGGTTTATCAAGTAAAGCTAAATAAGATAAGTTTTATAAAACAAAAAATTAAGTTTTTTTCTTAAAGTAAATTCTTATGAAATTTTTTTCAAAAAAGGAACAAAGGACAGCAAGCATCTGACCATAACAAAAAAACTTTATGGGAGAGGTATAGAAGGCACAGTTGGTCGGTAAGCCGGGTTCTGTCGTGGACAGTCATTCCTCTCGGTGGCGCATCGCTGCGTCACTCAAGCGATCTACCCGAGCGCACAGCGGGTCACTGTGCTGCGCTCTATTTGATCTTGCTTCAAGCGGGGTTTACCCTGCCAAAGTTGTTACCAACCTTGCGGTGCGCTCTTACCGCACCATTTCACCCTTACCAGCCGCGAAAGCTGGCGGTATCTTTTCTGTGGCACTTTCCAGCGGCTTGCGCCGTCCAGGCGTTACCTGGCGCTCTACCCTGTGAAGCCCGGACTTTCCTCGGCATCGGGATGATGACGCGACTGTCTGACCAACTGCCAGCGCACTGTAGGAAAAAAATCTGGACTACGTCAACTGCTTAAGAAAAAGTCTCAGGAACAAAACTGGCGTTTTGATCAAAGTCATGACCAAAAATTAAATTTATCAACAATTTTATCAACAAATTAAAATTTTTAGTCAGGCAAAGTCGCCGCTGCATCATCGTCGGCATTGGGATGCTCCTGCCAACGCAGTGCTTGTTGATAAAGCAGATTTTTTTTGATCGGCAACAACTGTGCGGCCAAAGCAACTGCTTGTTTTAATGGCAGCGCTTTGAGTAGCGTTTGTAAAACTTGTTCGTCGCTGACCAAAAACTCCTGGCCTAGGTTTTGCCGTGGCGCAATCAATAACACAAATTCCCCTTTTTGCCGCAGTGGGTCGCTGCGCAACCAGTCAATAATTTCAGAAACTTGGCCTTTGGCGAGATATTCGTATTGTTTAGTCAACTCATGCGCCAAAGCAATTTCTTGTTGTTGGCCAAAGACTTTGGCGATGGCTTCTAAATCCGCCAACAGCCGATGCGGGGTAACTAAAGTCACCAAGGTGCTGTCAATATTTTGATAACGTTTGAGAAAATTTTCTCGGCTGCCGGCTTTGGCCGGCAAAAAACCCAGATAAAAAAACTGTTCACAAGGCAAACCGGCCACCGATAAGGCGGCGATGGGACTACAAGCACCGGGGATAGCCTGCACCGGAATGCCTTGGGCAAGCGCTTGTTTTACCAGAGTAAACCCTGGATCATTGAGCAAAGGCGTGCCAGCATCGCTGATCAGCGCCCATTTTTCCCCGGCAAGCATGGCGCGAATAATCACTTCGCTTTGGCTGGCTTCGTTGTGGTCATGCAAAGAAATAATTTTTTTATCAATGCCATAGTGTAATAACAAAGGTCGGCTATGGCGCGAGTCCTCGGCGGCAATACCATCCACCGCTTGCAAGGTGGCTAAGGCGCGCAGCGTAATATCTTGGCGATTGCCAATCGGTGTCGCTACAATAAAAATGCAGCCAGAGGTATTTTCAGTAACTTGAGATAAAAACATGAATTTTCCTAAAAAAAATGCTTTTTTGCGCCAGTCAACAATTTTGCTGGCGCTGCTTTTGAGCGTTCTTGCTTTGAGCGCTTGTACCGTCAAACCAACAGCCAATAATTCCACAAATAGCTCTGGTGTTTTGCAAGAAAACAGGCAAATCTCGCCCGCTTACGCCGAAGCCTTGGCCAAACGCGCAGCGGTACAAGAAAGCAAAAGTCCACAGGAGCGGGGTTTGCGCTTACTTGAGGAAGCCGAAGCCTGGCAAAATGCCAAGGAGTTTGAGAGCGCTGAAGCCGCCTTGGCACGCAGTCAGCGTTTCCCTTTAAGCAAAAGCGATAAAAATTTTCAACAATGGCTGTATTTCGGACTTTTCCTACAATCGGGGCGACTAGAGGCAGCCAAAAGTGCTTATCAAGCCATTGATGGCAATCTTTTGCCGGCCAACTTGCAAGCCAGTTATCAGGAACGTGCCGCGGTCTTTCAGGAGCAACAGGGGAATCGTTTGGCAGCAGTTTTGCATCTCATTGCTTTAGAAGCGCTTTTAACCGATAACGCCAGTAAAAAACAACTTGCCGAGAAAATTTTTCAACTGCTGCGCAGTACACCTAAATCCGATATAATTCAATCACTTAATCAAAATAATGGCGAAGCCTTCCAAGGTTGGCTGTTATTGGTGCGTGACACTTATGATCTGCGTTCCGATGATCCGGCCTATCTCAACGCTTTGCGACTGTGGCAACAACAACAGCCCGCACATCCGGCCAATGATGCGTGGCTGCCTGCTTATCAACAAGAAATTGCCGCCTTACTGCCGATAGAAGAAAAAACTGCCGTCTTATTGCCATTGTCGGGGCGCTTTGCCGAATTTGCCGAAGCAATTCGCAATGGTATGCGCTTGGTACATAGTCAAAGCACCGAAAAACCGGACTTGATTTTTTATGACACCAATACCATTGGTGTCATCAATGCCTATCAGCAAGCCTTGGCGGAAGGCGCGACAAAAATTATCGGTCCTCTGCAAAAAACGGAAATTGATGCCTTAGTTACCGCCTTTCCAACCATGCCCGTGCCGACGCTTGCCTTAAATCAACGCAGTCAAAATTATGATGCTATTGCTGATTTATTTGAGTTTGCTTTACTGCCAGAAGATGAGGTCGCGGCGGTGGTCGCCAAAGCCACCGCGCTCGGGCGGGAGCAAATACTGTTAATTGTTCCTAATGATGCTTGGGGAAAGCGCCTCGATGCCGCAACCAAGGCGGTAAGCGCCTATGTGGACAACGTACAAACGGTTTTTTACCCCGGCCAAACCCGTGATTTTTCCGCTATCGCGCAACAAGCGCGACAAAAGCTGTTGTTACCCGAAGCCAGCAGTATTTTTATCATTGCCAAGCGGCCAGTGGCGCAACTTTTAGTCAGCGCACTCAAAGAAGATACGCTGTTGGCGACTTTGCCGATTTTCAGCACGTCGTATCTGGATGATGGCAAACGTGATCCCATCAACGATATAGAACTCCACGGCTTACTTTTCTGTGATCTGCCTTGGGTCTATCTGCCCAAACCGCAACCGCCGGTGGAAGAAGACGATCCTGCAACAGCAGACACCAGCAGCGAAGCAGTCGCCGCCAACCCAGGAAGTAGTCCTACGCCAGAGGCTTCGCCGGAGGCTTCGCCAGAGGCTTCGCCAGAGGCTTCGCCAGAGGCTTCGCCAGAAATTGCACTGGCGGTTGCACCAGCGGTTCCAGAGGAGGTCATCACCGCCACCGTGCCGCTTGACCCCATCGTGGCGCTTTACCAGCAAGCCTGGCAGAAATACCCAAGCAGCATGAAAAAACATCCACGCTTAGTGGCGTTTGGCCTTGATGCCTATCGTCTGCAACAGGCGTTGCCGTTGTTAGCCGAACCTATCCGCGGCGTTACCGGCGAATTGTCGCGCAATCAGCAAGGCATTGTTCGCAATCTTTCTTGGTATCGTTTTGAAAATGCTGAAATTATTTCAGAATAAGCCGCAAAAGTCTCGGCAAGATCGCGGCCAGGCCGCCGAAAACTGGGCAGCTGCATATTTGCAAAAACAAGGACTTACCTTGATAAAACGCAATTATCACTGTCGCGGCGGCGAACTGGATTTAATCATGCGCGACAAGACCTTGCTGATTTTTGTTGAAGTGCGATTGCGTGGTGAAAACAGTTGGGCAAACCCGTTAGAAAGCGTTGATTACAAAAAACAAAAGCGGCTGATTCTTGCCGCCCGCCATTATCTTCAGCAAGCGGCCGACGATTGGGAAAGTTGTCGCTTTGACGTGTTCGGACTCTATCCGCATAATGGCGGCTTTCGTCCTGATTGGCTCGTTGATGCCTTCCGCACAGATGACACATTCAACTGATTTTGAAAGATTTTTTTTAGAACACCAGCAGGTTTGTCAAGAGACTGCTGCGCAATGTTTACCAGTTTTAGCGCCGCTGGCCGAAGCCTTGGCACAAGACTTGCTAAAAGGCAAACGGCTTTTCGTCTGCGGCAACGGTGGTTCTGCCGCGCAAAGTCAGCATTTGGCTTCGGAATTGGTCAATCGCTTCCGCAAGAATCGGCGCGCCTTACCAGCCTTGGCCTTAACCACGGATAGCTCGGCCTTGACTTCCATCGCCAATGACGATTGTTTTGAAAATATTTTTAGTCGGCAGTTGGCGGCATTTGCGCAAGCCGGTGATTGGCTTGTAGTTTTTTCGACCAGCGGCAACTCAAGCAATATCCTACGCGCTGTTTTAACTGCGCAAAATCAACGACTCCGCTGTCTTGGCTTTAGCGGTGCTGGCGACCACGCCTTGGCGCAACTTTTGACCGCACCCCATGGCTTGCTGGCCGTACCTAGCCGCGATACGGCACGCATTCAAGAGATGCACTTACTCTTGGTGCATGTTTTATGCAGCCACATTGAAGAATTTTTTCAATAAATCTAAAAAGTTCACTTATTTTGCGCTTTGTGTATTTTGCAAGTCGCTTAACCTATTTTTCCATTAAACCTTATGATTTCCCACAACAAACTGCCGAAAGCCTTTATTCGGGAGTTAAAGGCGCTTTTTCGTCCGACCGACCTGTTATTACAAGAAAACGCACGCTGGACTTATGGTTACGACAATAGCCGCCAGCATGGCATTCCCGATGCCGTGGTTTTTCCTGAGTATCATGATGAAATCAAAAGCCTGGTTCAGCTTTGCAATCTGTTTCAAGTGCCTTTAATACCGCGTGGACGCGGCACCGGCACCACCGGCGCGACCGTGCCGCTCAACGGTGGGGTCATTTTGTCTATGGAACGCATGGAACGCATCATGTTGATTGATCCCGACAATCGCCTGATCATTGCTGAACCTGGCGTGACCAATCAAACTTTGCAAAACACCGTCGCGCCTTATGGCTTTTTCTGGCCGCCAGACCCAACCAGCGCGGCTTTTTGTAGCTTGGGCGGCAACTTGGCTTATAACTCAGCCGGACCACGCGCCGTCAAATACGGCACCACCCGCGAAAACACCTTAGGCTTACGCGCCATCACCGGCAGCGGCGAAGAAATTCGTACCGGCACCCAAACCACCAAAGGCGTGGTTGGCTATGATTTAACACGACTTTTAATTGGCTCCGAAGGCACTTTAGCCATCATCACTGAAGCCACCTTAAAATTGACCCCATTACCGGAAAGCAGCCAATTGCTTGCCGTTTATTTTGACAGCAGCGAAACCGCCGCGCTGACCATCAGCAACATCATGGCGCAACCCACTACCCCTTGTGCTTTAGAATTCATGGATGCGGGTTGCTTACAATTATTACGACAGCAGCAAGTACATAGCCTGCCACATGCCATTCCAGAGCAGGCCAAAGCCTTACTTTACATTGAATTAGACGGTGCCAAAAAAGCTTTGGTCGAAGAGGTGGAAAAAATCATGATCATCGTGCAAAAAGAAGCGCCACTTGTCATACATAGAGCAGAAAAAAAAGCAGAAAAACAAAAACTTTGGCAACTAAGAAAAATTCTTTCGCCAACTTTGCGGCAAATTGCCCCGAAAAAAATCAATGAAGATGTGGTCGTACCGGTGTCACGCATTCCGGCTTTATTACATGGCTTGGCAGAATTAGCCAAACAATATCAATTAAAAATTGTGAGTTTTGGTCATGCGGGCAATGGCAATTTACATGTCAATCTCTTGATCAATCCCGATGACCCTGAACAAAGTGCTGCGGCAGAACATTGTTTATCGGACATTTTTGATATAGTGCTTGCCTTAAACGGCACGATTTCCGGTGAACATGGTATAGGTTTGGTCAAACGCGATTTTGTCAGTCGGGAAATTGATCAAGCCTCGTTAAAACTCATGCGACAAATCAAGCAACAGTTTGATCCCCTTAACATTCTTAATCCCTGCAAAACCATTCCACCAATTTAATTAAAAATTCAATTTTTTACTTTAATCTTTGGAGCAAGCAATGCGATCACTGCTATTTTTTCTTAGTTTTTTCACAATGACCTATCTTTTTGCTGAAACACGTTTAGCCATTAACCCTTACCAGAGCTTAAAAAATACGCCGCCAACTTTGGGGTTTCGTTATTTTGCCGGTGATGCTGAGAATTTTCACAATCATCCGGCCATTTATGCTGCTGGTTATCAAGAAACAGCTAAACTGGTTGTCGTTGGCAAGGATTTTTATCAAGAGTTTCCTTTGCAAGACTTTAATGCCGCCGTTAATAGCTATAAGCAATTATTAGAAGCACGAAATTATTTAGATGCTGAATAAATTATTGCTAAACCCAAGGCATTGAGATGCTGGCTGACACAGCAAGGTGTTGACCTTGCTACAAAAAAGTTAAGTATTGATTTAATAGAAGTAATCAAAATATCAAGGCAGAGGTATAAAAAATTATTGCAAGCCGCGCGCTTCCAACAATAAAAAAGTAAAGTTGGCATTGATACGGTTTAAGGGATCAAACATCGCAATGCTTTCAAATGCTGACCAATCCACTGCATCATAAGCCTCGGAAAAATCTTGTAAATTATCAACACCGGTCTGCATTCCCGCCAACAAAACTTCACTATAATCTTTCGTTAAAGCCACGGCTTTTTCTGGCGGTAAAGCCTGACCGTGACCAGGCACCACAATGCGCGCCGGAAAAGCCAAAATTTCCTCTATCGCTCGTGGTAACTCCGTCGGGTCACCGTTGCCAACAAAAGGCAAGCGATTGGTAAATAACAAATCAGCGACAAACAACACCCCTTCTTCTGGCACCCACAGCACGCTGTCTTCCTTGGTATGCGCAGGACCTAGATGCTTGACTAAAAAAGTTTTTCCGCCTTGAGTAAACTCCCAGCTTTCGCCAAACCATTCATCGGCAGCCAAAAGTGCCCAATCTTGGGTTTCTGCTTCAGGAAAATCGGCTTTAATCTGATTAAATCTTTGAATAGTAGAAGGTCTTTGTAAGATGTCGCGAGCCGATTCATGAGCATAAATTGTGGCACCTAAATCCTTAAAGGCTTTGATGCCATAAAAATGATCAGGATGGAAATGGCTGATGATAACTTTACGAATCGGCTGCTCGGTTTTCTTTTGAATTTCAGCAATTAAGGCGCGTGCCAAGGCCGGTGTACCCAAAGTGTCAAACACCACCACGCCAGCATCAGTAATCACAAAACCGGCGTTAGACATAAAACCTTCGTTCGCTTCGGACATTTCGCCGGCCACACCTTCAACATAAAAACTTTGTTCACCGACTTGAATCAGCGACATTTCAGTGGCTTGCACTAGAGAAAATGCGGAGGAAAAAATTAAAGATAAGAAAATGATTATAAACACAAAATAAACTCCTACTATTAAAAAAACGTTAGGTTAATCGGTTGAAAAATTTTCGGCAAGTCAGCGTGAAAATTAAGATAAAGTTTAACGCAAAAACAAGCTATAAGCGGGATTTTCCCGTTCATCTACAAAAGGATAGCCCAGATCACGCAAGAAATTTTCAAAAATCAAACTTTGTTCTTCTAGCACTTCAAAACCGACCAACACCCGACCATAATCGGCACCGTGGCTGCGATAATGAAATAAGGAAATATTCCAATCAGGGCGCATCGCCGTTAAAAATTCTAATAATGCGCCAGGACGTTCAGGAAATTCAAAACGATACAGTCGTTCCAACGGCAAAAAACGTCGGCCACCGACCAGATGCCGCAAATGCAATTTCGCCAATTCATTTTCACTTAAATCCTGCACGGCATAGCCTTGTTGCTGTAAACGTGCCAAGGTGCGTATCTTTAAATTTGCTTCGGTAAATTTAATGCCAACAAAGACTTGTGCGCATTCAGCGTCGGCATAGCGGTAGTTAAATTCGCTTATCGGGTGGATGCCAATGGTTTCGCAAAAAATCTTAAAAGACCCCGGACGTTCGGGAATCGTCACCGCCCACAAGGTCTCGCGTTTTTCGCCAATTTCTGCCCGTTCTACCACATAACCCAGACGATCAAAATTGACATTGGCACCACTATGAATGGCTACCGCACGCCAAGGTTTAACAATATCCTGTTGATAAGACTGCCAATAGCGTTTCAATCCTGCCAAAGCTAACGCTCCAGCCGGCTCAGCAGCGGTACGGGTATCTTCAAAAATATCTTTGATTGCCGCACACATCTCGTCGTTATTGACGGTGATAATGGTATCTACATAGTGCTTGGCTAAAGCAAAAGTATGATTTCCTACCCGTTTTACGGCTACCCCTTCGGCAAATAAACCGACACGCGGTAAAGTCACCACCGCACCGGCATGCAAGGCTTGCGCCATGGAATCGGCATCTTCCGGTTCTACACCAATGACTTGCACCTCAGGACGTAGAAATTTAACGATAACGGCAATACCAGCCAATAAACCGCCACCACCGACCGGCACAAAAATTGCATCCAGTTTTTCCGTCGCTTGTTGAATAATTTCCAAGCCAACGGTGCCTTGACCGGCAATGACCAAAGGGTCATCAAAAGGATGTACAAAAGTTAAGCCATGCTGTTCTTGATAATTCAGCGCAAAAACATAAGCTTGATCAAAATTATCACCTTCTAAAATCACCTTGGCACCGCGTGCTTCCACCGCTGAAATTTTAATTGCTGGTGTGGTAGTTGGCATGACAATATAGGCTTGAAAACCAAGACGTTGCGCAGCTAAAGCCACACCTTGCGCGTGATTACCCGCCGAAGCCGCTACGACACCTTTAAAGTCTTTACTTTTTTCAAGCTGCGCCAATTTGTTATAAGCGCCGCGACACTTAAATGAAAAAACCGGCTGTAAATCTTCGCGTTTTAATAAAATTTCCGCTCCCAAACGCTTGGATAAACGCGACAGGCGATCCAAAGGCGTTTTACTTGCTACATCATAGACTTTTGCCGTTAAAATCTGTCGCACATAATTTTCTAACATAGAGACACAACCATAAAAATATCCTTAACCCCTCACAATGAACAACACCAGGCTGAAAAAAGAAAAAACTAAGGTATGATGACAAAACTTTCTACACTCTACAGGAGTTTTTATGTCGCAAAATCTTTACAAACAACAAGCCGCCGAAGCTGCCCTAGCCTATGTACCTGAAGGTGCTATTGTTGGTGTCGGTACGGGGTCAACGGTGAATTTTTTTATTGATGCCTTGGCCAAGCAAAAATATCGTATTGAAGGCGCCGTATCGAGTTCAGAAGCCTCCAGCAGCCGCTTGCGTCAGCATGGCATTAGTGTTTTGGACCTCAATGCCGTCGGTGATATTCCGCTCTATGTGGATGGTGCTGATGAAGCCAATGCTTTCGGCCAGTTGATCAAAGGCGGTGGCGGTGCTTTAACCCGGGAAAAAATCGTCGCTGAAGCTGCGGAAAAATTTGTTTGTATTATGGATGATAGCAAGCTGGTCAAGCTATTAGGAAAATTTCCGCTGCCCGTCGAGGTCATCCCCATGGCACGCAGTTTAGTAGCAAGAAAAATCGTGAAAATGGGCGGCAGTCCCCAATGGCGAGAAAATTTTATCACCGACAATGGCAATGTCATCCTTGATATTCATCATTTAAGTATTGCCGAGGCGATTAAATGGGAAACTGCGTTAAACCAAATCCCAGGGGTGGTCAGCAATGGTTTATTTGCCCTACGTCCTGCCGATATTTTATTGATCGGCAGTGGCCAAGGGGTAGAAACCAAAAAAACGCATCCTTGATTTTTTATTTTTTACCTCTTTGAATAAATTGTTATTATATTAAGATAATATCACTTCATTAAAGGCCACTTTGCGTAGCCTTTGTTATTGCTATAGCCAATAATTTTTTACTCTATTGACATTGGTTTTTACTTGACGGCTGGATATTTTTTAATCTTTAATCTTCGCTAGTTACCTAGTACAAAAGCTATACCACCTTTTGCCGAGCATTAAAAAATTATGATGAATATGAAATTTGATCCAGCAAGTCTTCTGCTGCGTATTCAGACCTTAGAGGCAGAATTGACGGCTTTAAAACAAGATAATAGTGACTTAGAAATTGCTTTAATGACCGCTATTGAGCATGGCGATGCGATTGAAAGTCAACTTTTTGAAGCCAATCGGCAGTTAAACCGTGAAGTTCGCGAGCGTAAAGTCGCCGAGCGGCGGCTGGAACAATTGATTGCCGTCATTGTGCAACAAAAGCAAGATTTAGAACTGCTAGTAGAGACTATCGCCGTGCATGGTGATGAAATAGAAGGCGAATGGCGACAACGTTTTCAAGCTGCCGAACAAGCATCGCTCTTGGATGCCTTAACCGGTTTGTATAATCGTCGTTATTTTAATCAAGCCTTGCTACATGCTTGGCAATTAGCCGAATGTCAAAAAACGCCTTTAACCATCATCATGGCGGATATTGACTATTTTAAGCTCTACAACGATAACTTTGGTCATCCGCAAGGTGATCAATGCCTGGTGAGCGTTGCCAAAATGCTGAAAGCAATTTTTCAGCTTGCTAACCAGGAGATTACTGTCTCACGTTATGGCGGAGAAGAATTTGTTATCCTTTTACCAAATATTAGCTTAGATGAGGCAAAAAACTTTACCAAACAAATGGTTGAACAACTTCAAGCACAATCCTTGCCCCATCCAGCTTCGCCCCACCAACGGGTTACGATGAGTTTTGGTATTGCCAGTATGATTCCGCAAGCAGATGATCATCCACAACTCCTGACCGAGCTTGCGGATCAAAGGCTTTATCGCGCCAAGCAACAAGGCCGCAACAGTTTTTTTTGGGAGTAACTTATGGATTTTTCAGTTGAAAGCCGCATTACTATTGGCGATTATCAAGAGTTAAGACAAAGCATACAAGGGGAATATCTATTACTCGGTTTTCATCCGAGTTCCCTGACCTTAAAACAACGCTGGCGTAACAATGGCTTGTCGGCGGACTTTTTAGGGGATTATGTGTCAACTTTTTTTCCAAAAGATCATAATGATATAAAAACCAGCAGCCGTCAAAAAGAAATTCGCAGCGCTGTAAGTTATATTGCCAATGAACTTTTAGAAAATGCTATGAAAAATCATGTTGATAACCAAGCCTTTCCCATCCAGATGCAATTGGTGCTAAAACCAGAGATGATCTATATCGCTGAAACCAATGTCATCACTATGGCGCAAGCCGATAATTATCTTGTCTTTATTGAGCAGTTGCTGAATGCCGATCCCGCAGAAATGTTTATGGAAAAAATGGAAGCCAAAGCCCTGGATGACAACACCTCTGGCCTTGGTTTTTTAACCATGATCAATGACTATGAAACGCAGTTTGCTTGGTGTTTTTCTCCTTGCCGGAAAATCTATCCAGAACAAAAAGATAGCGATGGTTTGGTCGTTGTGACCACAGAAGCACATTTAGCGATCTAACCAAAGTTTTATAGACTTTTATCTTCGATTGTATCTTAAAAAATTTTAACCTTATCAGGATATTGTCATGACCGATAGCGCAACACAACACTTAAGCGGTGAAAACTATCAAATTGATCACGATGTCAATAAAAACTGCTTATCTTTTCAAGGCTCGTTACGCTTAAATGGGCCGGAAGAATATGCGCCGGTAAATCTCTTATTACGCGCTTCCATGAATCACAGTAAAAACATTATCTTAGATCTACGAAAACTGGAATTTCTCAATAGCTCCGGCATTGCGATGTTTTCTAAGTTTGTCATTGAAGTGCGCAATGAACCAGAATTAACTTTAACCATTTATGGTTCTAATGCGATTCCTTGGCAGTCTAAGTCTCTCAAAAATTTACAAAGATTGATGCCAACTTTGGTTTTAGAATATCATGATTAAAAGAGTCTATCGTGGTGCTCCTCCGGCCAATACCATAAATGACACGACACCGCTCAACCCAAAACAATCCTACTACCGCCAACAAGCCGCAGATAATCAAAAGTTTATTGGCTTACATATTCTTTTTATTCTCTCTGGTTTTGTCGTTATTATCATTTTATGGGTTACGGTTGGCTTCATTAGTATCAGCAACTTGCAAAAAATAAATGATGATTTTCAACAAGTTGTTGATGAAAATAATGTCAAAACCTATTACCTGCACCGCCTGCAAGATGCCATTCGCGAACGGATGCTTTTGGTGCATAAGGCGGTTCATGTCAACGATCCTTTTTTAGTTGAAGACTTATAGGAAGAATTCAGCGGCTTGGCGGGCAATTTTATCAATGATCGCGAACGCTTGTTGGCGATGACGCTTACCCCAGAACAAACCGCGGCGATTGATCAACAACGGCTGATTTTGGGTGAAGCACAACGGATTGTTGATTTTGTCTTTAACCTCGTCCGTGAGGGTGAAGTCGAAGAAGCGAGAATTCAAGTGGTTCGTGCCCAAGATATGAATACTAAGGTCGTGCAAGAATTGGAGACCATGGCCTTATTACAGCAAACACTCGCCAAACAAGCGGTGCAACTTGCTGATAAAAAACATAAAGGCGCACGCAAACAGATTTTATCCCTTATTGCGCTTAGTCTCCTGCTTTCCTCTGCTGTGGTTACTTTAATTATTGTTTTTGTTCTTAAACAAGGAAATTCTCTAAAAAAAGCCTTGTCAGAATTAGCAGAAACCGCCAGCTCACTCAAAACAACCGTAGAAGAACAAACCCAAGAATTAGTGATCACCCGCGAAGCCAATGTACGCATGAGTGCTGAGCTTGACATCACTCGTCGCTTGCAGCAGATGATTTTACCCCGAGAACATGAACTTAGCGCTTTTGCTGATATAGATATTGCCGCGCACATGGCACCGGCGGAAGAAGTCGGGGGAGATTATTATGATGTTTTGCATTATCACAATCGCATCATCATCGGCATTGGCGATGTCACCGGACATGGTTTAGAAAGCAGTGTGGTAATGTTGATGGTGCAATCGGCAGTACGCGCCTTAGCGGTCGCCGAAGAACATGATTTAACAAAGTTTCTGACCAAGTTAAATCAAACCATTTTTGACAATTTACAACGTCTTAATTCAAGCAAAAATCTGACCTTTCTCTTGGCGCATCTGGAAGGAGAAAAATTAACCGTTTGTGGTCAACATGAAGAAATTTTAATTGGCCGCGCCAAAACCGGCAAGGTTGAGCGTATTGACACCTTAGAATTAGGCTTCCCTTTGGGCTTAGAAGCAGATATTGCGTCTTTCCTGCACACTTACCAAGTTATTGTTCATCCTGAAGATGTGATTATTTTCTATACCGACGGCATCACCGAAGCGGAAAATAGAGCCAGAAACCTCTATGGATTGGAACGCTTATGCCAAGTCGTTGAAGCGCATCTAGATCAAGATGCGCAACATATTCATCAAGCGGTAGTTGCCGACCTCAAAGCGCATATCAACGATCATCGTATTTTTGATGACATCACCCTGATGGTACTGAAACGCAAAACGCCGTCGCCGTTGACCAAAAACAGTACTTAAAAAACGCCCACATTGGGGCGTTTATTCTCAACAAAAGCAGCAAAACTTGCTGAAATTACTGCTCGATCCAACTGCCAATAGCATTGCGACAAGCACGTTGCAGGCGTTTTTCGGCATTGCTGCCTTTGCCAACATTTAATTCATAGCGACGACAATTATTCTCTGCGCTCACAAAAGGTTCCAAAGGCACCACCGAAAAAGTAGTGTTGCTGATGGGATTTGTCCAAGACGCTACCGAACCCAGCGCATTAAATTCCAAGGCACGGCTTAAACGCGAGCGATCAAAGCCATCCATTTCTACATCTATCTCTTTGTTTACAATACGATTATTTTCTGACGCAGGCGTGTTCAAAGCCACCGTATCATTGTCCTGCCGTTCCGCACATGCACTAAATAAAACGATAAAAAACAACATCCCTACCAAACGAAACATGGCATTCTCTCTCCATAACCTGTTAATTCAACATAACCTTTTCCGGCTAGCGCTTGCTTGGCGACTTGCCCCTGTACGCCGACGGCACCTTCCCAATAACGAAAAATCCCGGAATGTTCCTGGGCGGAAAAGCGCGGGGTGATGATAACATCGAGCGCTGCATCTTTCAGGCGCAACCGCCAACGATTGGGGTAACAAGCACCAGAAGGGCTTTGCCAATAGGACAATACCTGCAATTGCCAAGCACTTGCTGGATAACGCTTAGGCTTACCTTCCGCATCTATCCAAGTCAACCAACTGAAATCCTTGTCAATGCCTTGCGCTTGCCGCATTTGATAGAGCATCAGCTCTTGGTTGTTGTCTAATTGCAACGCCAACCAATCCCAGCCGACTTGCCCAGCGCCCAAGGCCGAGGTTGACCATTCCCGATCCAACCAAGAATTCCCTTGCACTTGATATTTCTCTTGGTTTTTCAAAATTATCTCACCAGTTGTTTCCAAACGGGTCAAGGAGTAATAGTAGGAAGCATTGCCAGGCTCTTGACTTTTTTGGCTTAAACCTTGTTCGCCTTGTAAAACTGGCGGTTTTTGCGTAGTTAAACGCAAGGTAAAGGCAAAATCTTCAGCTTGCACAGTCAGCAAAAATCCCGCAGCATCCCAATCCAACCGATTGATTTTTAACCAGACAGCTTGATTGTTCACACCTGCCAATTGCAATGCGCCGCCACGCGCAAAATCTTCCAAAGTATAAAAACGCAGGTTGGCAATATCGCTGACACTGGCATGAAGCATATAAATTTCCTGACTGGCAAAAGCCGAAGTTGCCAAAAGCGCTTGATTTTTAGGCGTTAATGCCGTGCGAAAAATCGTAAATTGATAACCAAATGCCCGGCCGCTGGCGCTTTCCAGATTACCAGTAACATACCACCATTCATTGCGAAAATCAGGATGTGCGCCATGATCTTCAGGAAAAACAAAAGGTCGTGGAGTCAAGGCACGCTGAAAACCCAATTCTGGCGGGGATTGCAATGCTTGTAAGGTGTTAAAATTTTCACCGGTTTGCTGCTTTTCGCAACTACTTAAAAATGCTGTAAGTAATAATAAGCAAAAAATAAGCAAAGATTTTCTCAAAGGCTTAAAATTTTTTTCAAAATTTATCGAATTATTCAAAAAACTCACCAAAAAAATAAGCAAAAAATTATTTAATACAAAATTCATAAAAAGGATTTTAATGCTCGCCATTTTTTAACTCTCTCGCGGATACAAAGCTGGTGCCTGCTGGTAGCGCCACCACGGATAGGCCACCGCTACCAGCACTGCCAATAAAGCCAAGGCAGAGGTATAAAACCAAGGCCAGAGGCTCCAAGTCAAGACAATCGTCCAACCAAACCCCCGCCAATTGATCACTTCCGCCAGTAACCAGGCCAATATTGCGCCTAAAGGTGCAGCAAATAGCGCCGCACTTCCCCCTAAGACCACAGCCTGACCGAGCAGCAAAATACCAATTTGTGACAATGGCATACCCAAGCGATACAACAGCGCATACTCCGCCTGCTGCTTCAAGACAAAAATTGCTAAAGCACTGATCATGCCTAAAATTGCCACCAGCAATGCCAGCCATTGCAAAATATGCGTTACGGCAAAAGTACGATCAAAAATGCGTAATGATTGTTCTTGAATGGTTTGACTCAAAGTTACGGAATAGCCGAGTGGCAAGTCTTTTATTTCTTGGTTAGCTTTTTGATTTTTATCAAAATATAATGCCAAAGAATCAACCTTGTTTGCGGTTTCCGGCCAAATGCCAACCGCTTGGTCAAAATTAAGCATTAACCGCGGCAAACCTGGACTGTAGTCTTGATAAATACCGAGAATTTTCCAACTTTTATTAGCAAAATCTATGAATTCTTGACCTGTTAATTGCTTTATAGCCAAACGGCTGGCCAGAGGTTCACTCACGATCACCCCAAGGCCAGCTTGATACAATTTAATGATCTCGGCTGTTGGTAAAAGCTGTTGCAGCAATAAATTATCTAAATAGCTTTCTGAAGGTAAACTATTGGCAAAAATCGCAAATTCTGAAGTCACACTTGGCGAAAAAGTACGCGCTGGTTTGATCATAGCCAGACTAGGTGTTTGTTCGAGTCTTAGCATAACTTCCTTAGGATCAAAAGGTTGAAAATCACCATTTTCTGCAACAAATACCACATAACCATCGGCTGGCAAGATTGCCGTCAACCAGGTCGCGACACTTTGCCGAAAACTATCCACCAACCACGTGATGCTTAAAGCTGTGGCCAGTGCCAAAGATAAGGCCAGCATGGCAATAAAGGTATGTGAAAAATTACGAATAATTCCTTGAAATAACAGATTATAAACTATCCCCAACGGCTTTAGCAGCCAACGAAGAATACTTAGCAAAACACGCCATAATAGGGGTAAGCAGAAAGCCGCAACGGCAAGCATGAAAAATAAAGCCATAAAACCACTGGCCAAGGTTGGCGGGGTAAAGGTTAATAAAAGAAAAATCATGCCTAACAATAACAAAGCCAATGATGCTAGGCCCCACAACCATGACCAGCGCGGTGCGCTTTGCCAAGAAGGTTTGGCGCTCACATTACGCACACTCCACCAAGGGAAAAATGTTGCTACCAAAGTTGCCAATAAACCCAAAAGCAGTGCTTTCAGCAAACTCCAAGCATTCCACCAGATCGGCGCAACCGCTTGACTAAAATACAAATCAGCAAAATTCTGCATCACCAATAAATGTAAGGCTTGCGCCAACCAAACACCGATTAGAAGGCCGACCCCACTGGATAAAATGGCAACGGTCAACGCCTCAAGCCACAGCCAACGGCTTAATTGTTGCGGCGTGACACCGAGCTGCTGCAATAAAGCAAGCTGCGGCATTCTGTTGAAATTATGAAAACTCAAAATGTTATAGATTAAAAAAACAGCCACCACCAATGCCAAAAAGCTCATCGCTAATAAACTGGTGCGAAAAGATTGTGTTAAGCCTTGCTGTGCCTGTCTTTCTTCAGATAAGTCAATCAGTTCTAAAGGTACATCCCCAGAAAAATTGCTAAGCTGTTTTGCCAATGCAACTGCTTCATCGGCAGTTAAAGTAAATTCCAGCCAAGATAATTGACCAGTTTTATTGAATAACACTTGCGCTGCGGCAAGGTCCATAAAAATAGTTCGATCAAATTCTTGATAAGTATCAGAAAAAGTTGAGGCTAAGCGCAAAGATTCAGCTAAATCTGTGAAAGGCAGCAGATCATCTATCTTTAATTGCCAACGCTCGGCTTGTTGTTGACTTAACAAAGCATAAAATGGCGTTTGCCAAAGTTTTTGTAAAACTTTTGTATCAACAATGGATTGCAATGCCGGTCGTTGGTTATTACTTGGCAAAAAATCTAAAGCCAACACTTGCCAATTTTTACCTTGTTTATCTTGAATGGGGATGCGTAAAACCGGAGAGGTTTTTATATTTAAATTTTTGATTAAAAAAGAATAAACAGCTTCTGGCAATGCGCCTTCTTTGGCGCGCAAGAGATGCGTCGCTTGGCCATATAATACATTTTGTGACCATTGCAATGCCGACAAAGCACTGCGATTGACGATATCCACCGCAAAAACCATTGCTACCGCAATGGCAATAGCAAATAATAATAAGCTGGCTTGCAGCGGTCGTCGCCACCAAGAACGCATAAAAAACAAAGATATAACCGACATTTTGACTCCGTTAGCACGATCACCAAGTGAAATGGTCAGAGGCAGGCACTAAAGCACCGCGATGCAGCAACACTTGTTGTTGGGTAATAGCCGCTGCTTCTTGGCTATGGGTTACTAATAACAAAGTTTTACCAGCGTCAACCACTTGCTCTTTCAATATTTTTAAGACTTCTCGACCATTCTCGGCATCTAAATTCCCTGTCGGTTCATCGGCTAAAATAAGTGCTGGTTGATGAATTAAGGCACGCGCTATCGCTACCCGTTGTTGTTCGCCACCAGATAAGGACTGTGGAAAACGATCTGCTAATGAATTGATATCTAAACGCTTTAGCCAATCTTCAACCAAAGGTTGCCAAACTTTTTTACGGTAGCCTAACAGCTCTAAAGGTAAAGCAATATTTTCAGCAACGGTTAAACCTGGAAAGAGTTGAAAGGACTGATAAATAAAACCAATTTCTTTTCTTCGAAAAAGGCTCGCTTCTTTTTTATTAAGGCAGGATAGGTCAATACCAAAAACTAAAATCTGACCAGCATCTGGCTTTTCAAGACCAGCAACCAATTGTAATAAGGTACTTTTTCCACTACCGCTGCGACCAAGCAAGGCTAAAGATTGTCCTGCCGTTAATTGACAAGATAATTGCTTAAATAAAAAACTTCCTGATACAAAAGACTTGTCAAGCGCTTGAATATCCAAGGCAAGCATAAAAATTTCCTAAAAAGTTGTCTTCACCTGAAAATAATATCATGCCGTAAAATGCAGCGATAACAAACCTAAATAAAGTAGCTTTGTACGTCTCTTAAATGATTGAGTGAGGAGTCGCAGTTTTCTCAAAATTTCTTTATAGTAGCTTTGTCCAAAATATTTTTGCTGTATTTATCCGTGGTAAGGGAAAAGGCTATGAAAATTTTGATGATAAGCGATGTTTATTTTCCCCGCGTCAATGGGGTCTCCAGTTCTATTCAAACTTTTCGGCATGAATTACAAAAACTTGGTCACAGAGTGGTGTTGATTGTGCCAGATTATGGGGTTGATGAAGAAAATGAAAAAAACATCAATATTATAGAAAGTGAAGAAGATATTATCCGTTTGCCGTCCCGAAAAATAGAATTTGATCCTGAAGATCGAATCATGAAAGTTCGCAATATTTTGCTTAATTGGCGTAAGTTAAAAGAAGAAAAATTTGATCTGATTCATGTACAAACGCCATTTGTTGCACAAATGCTCGGTGTGCGCTTAAAACGTCGGTTGAAAATTCCCTTAGTTTTAAGCTATCACACCCTTTTTGAAGAATACTTGCAGCATTACTTTCCCTTTATGCCACAACGGCCACTGCGTTTATTTACCCGCTATCTAGCACGGCGACATTGTCAACGCGCACAAGGTATTATTGTACCCAGTCAGATGATTGCCAAAGTATTACATCGCTACGGCGTGCGAAAACCGTTGCGCGTTTTGCCAACTGGTATTGATCTAAGTCGTTTTTCACGACGTGAACCGATGACTTTTCGCCAAAAATATCAAATTGATAGCCAAAGACCTTTATTAGCTTTTGTCGGTCGCGTGGCTTTTGAGAAGAATATAGATTTTTTATTACAGGTAGTTAAATTATTAACCAAAACCTTCCCAAATATTTTATTGGCAATTGCCGGGCAAGGTCCAGCGGAAGTTCATCTCCGGCGCTTAACTGCACAGCTTGAAATTCAAGAACATATTTTATTTTTAGGTTATCTGGATCGTGAGCAGGGTGTACAAGAATTATGCAGTGCTGCGGATGCCTTTGTTTTTGCATCCAGAACCGAAACCCAAGGCTTAGTATTATTGGAAGCATTAGCCGTTGGTACGCCGGTGGTAGCTTTATCGGTGATGGGAACCAAAGATATTTTACAGGAACACAGTGGTGCTTTAATTTCAGAAGATGATCCTGTTTATTTTGCTGATAAAGTTACAGAAATTTTAACCAATCCAGAGGTAAAGAATAGGCTTAAAAAAGAAGCCAGCGTCTATATTCAACGCTGGTCAGCACTAGCGATGGCCGAACAATTACAACAGTTTTATGAGGAAATAATTGCCTTAAAAAGCAAAAGGCACTTTTTTAGTCGCTAGGAATCATTTAGATAATATATTCCGCTTGCCAAACCTGTGCTAATTGTCGAATGGCAGTTAGCGCTTTTTCTACTAAATCAAATGCTTTATATTCAATAATAAATGACATATTTACTTCCCGACTTGCCGGGTTGGTTTTGGTATGTGTCTCTAAGACATTCAATTGACAATTTGAAAAAACCTTTGAAATATCAGAAAGTAAACGATAGCGATCAAAAGCCAAAACTTCAATTTCAATAATCTGTAGGCTGTCTTGATTTTCTTCACCCCAATAAGCAGGTAGGAGTCTGCGTCTTTGTTCTTTGCCTAATTTATTGACATTCGGACAATCTTTACGATGAATAACCACCCCACGATAATGACTAACAAAAGCCACCAAAGCATCCTTTTCTTGTGGCTGACAACATTGCGCCATTTTGGTTAAAACATCTGGAATACCAGCAACATAAAGAATTTTTTTAACTGTTTTTTGTGCGTTTTCCTTCTTTTCAGAAAATTTTCGCTCTACCGAAAAATTTTGTGGAGTAATTTTTAGAAAGGCTTCAATTGCATCTTTACTAATGATACGACTATGAACGCTTTGAAAAAATTTATCGCTATTACCTTGCGCGAAATGCTTGATTACGTCAGCTATTTTGTAACCACTTTTACTTTCTTGACAAAGGTCTTCTAACCAATCACGAATTTTTTTCCATTCTTGCTGCGGTGCTTGTTGGCGAAACCATAAACGCACCTTACTGCGTGCGCGTGTCGTTCGTAGATAACCTTTCTCCTGATTTAACCAGTCTGGACGTGGCGCATCTAGCTTACCACTTAATATTTCCACTGTATTTCCAGTAACTAAGGTTGTATTTAAGGGAACAATTTTGCCATCCACCTTTGCACCACGACAACGATAGCCTAAATCGGTATGAATATGAAAAGCAAAGTCTAATGCTGTGGCACCGCGTGGTAAGGAAATAACTTGATTTTTTGGTGTTAAAACATAGATGCTATCCGAAGCTAATTCAGCAGAAAAAACACTGATATCATCTTCATCAGTGGTGGACATATTTTCCAAAGTCTTTCTCAAGGCATTGATATTATTTAAAAGTGCTTGATCCATACTCAAACCTTCTTTGTAGCGCCAATGCGCCGCCACACCAAATTCTGCATGTTCGTGCATGGCTTGCGTGCGAATTTGCACCTCTAAAACTTTTTGCTGTGGACCTAAGACCACGGTATGTAAGGATTGATAACCATTGGGTTTAGGTGAGGAAATATAATCTTCAATTGCTTGTAATGGTGGCCATAATTGATGCACCACCGCCAAGGCTTGAAAACAAGGCGCTATAGCACTGCCGGGTAATAAAATACGCAAAGCACGCAAATCTTGTAATTGGCTTACATCAATATTTTTTCGCTTCATCTTTTTGAAAATACTATAAATATGTTTTGGTCTGCCACTGACCTCACAAGTTTTAATATTGGCATATTCTAAAACCTGATGAATTTCAAGTGTTGCCAGGCGCATATAGGCTTCGCGTTCCTGACGTTTTTCATCTAAAAAATTTGCAATGTATTTATAATAATTTGGCTCAAGATAACGAAAGGCTAAATCCTCTAAAAGCCATTTGAATTCAAAGAGTCCAAGACGGTTGGCTATCGGCGAAAATAAATCCAAAGTTTCTTTGGCAACTGTTTTTTGCTCTTCTTCAGAGGCACGCACTAAAATTCTTAACCTTTCCAAGCGAAAAGCGAGCTTTACTACCATACCGCGAACATCTTTTGCCAAAACAATCAACATCCTGCGCAGCAATTCCTGTTGTTCAGGATTATCTTCTCCACGGGAATCCTTAAATTGATTTAAGCGTCGGGTTGCCAAAACCAAATCTGAAAACTCTTCATTAAATTCAGCTATTAAACGGGATTTCGGCCATAAACTTTCTAAATGACGATCTGCCAACAAGCTAATAATTAACATATTTTCATCTATGGGCAGAGTCAAAAGCGTTTTAGCCACGACTACACCAAAAGGATATTGCGGCGAAGAACCTTGTTCATAGACTTGCCAAGCATCAGGAAAAACTTTCCAAAAACGCGACGTTGGCGGCAAATATTGTAAAAATAATGCCTGCCAATCACTTTGTTTTTTCAAATCATTTTGTAAGAATAATTGCAAATCCACCATATTTATCATTTAGGTTACATTGGTAAACAAAAAATCCATAAAGAAGCCCTAGCAAATACTTGACGCTGGTTATCTTTTTGCCTAACCTCATCAGTCTTGTCTTGGTAGCTCAGTGGATAGAGCGTCCCCCTCCTAAGGGGAAGGTCATAGGTTCAACTCCTATCCAGGACATAATTTTTCTCATTTCTTTTCAGAATCTTTGCTTCTACGAAAAGCAACATCTCTCAAGACCTCATCAAGTCACTTTGCTGAAAAAAGTTTGTTGTAAAAAATTTTTTCTACTTTTTTAAAGTTCTAACTTATGGAAAATACCAAAATTTTCTGGGACGAGAAGTTTTCTGAAACCAGTGATTATTACTACGGCACCGAAGCCAATGCTTTTTTACAAGAAGCCTGCTCTAAAAACATTTTTTGCAATCCTGACCTGCCAAAAAAAGCCCTGTTGCTTGGCGATGGTGAAGGCCGTAATGGGGTTTGGCTAGCGGAAAAAGGCTTTGCGGTCACGGCGATAGATATTTCTACGGTTGCTATCAGCAAGTCGCAAACCCTAGCACAGCAGCGTAACTGTAGCCTGCATTGGTTGCAGGGGAATGTTGTTGAGTCGAGCGTTTGGCCAGACGAAACTTTTTCTATTATTATCGTCATCTATCTGCATCTTTCTGAAAAAATGCAGATAATTTTACACGAACTGATCAAAAAGCATCTTTCTCCGTCTGGATTAGCGATTTTTGAAGTATTTAGCAAACGACAACTTGACTATCAACAGAAACATGAAAGCGGTGGACCACGCAACATTGATTTTTTGTATAGTTTAGAACGTCTAAGGCAAGATTTCTCCGATTACAAAATGATTTATCTGGCAGAAAAAGAAACTTTTCTTCAAGAAGGGCTAGGTCATCAAGGACTTGCCTCCGTTGTGCGCATGATTGCGCAAAAGCCAGACCAGCGCCATGCGTAATCAAGACCCAAAGCCTTCGTTTAGCCTTTTAAATCATTTATACGACTTGGCGAAGCCGATGCTTTTTTCACTACCTCCAGAAATCGCGCATCATTTAAGCCTCAGCGCCAGCCAATTTCTGCCGCGCAATCCCACGCCAATCGCACCAGTTGACTGTTTTGGTTTACATTTTTTAAACCCAATTGGCTTAGCGGCTGGCTTTGATAAGGATGGTAAATATCTTCACAGTCTAGCAAAATTTGGTTTTGGTTTTATTGAAATCGGCACCTTAACCCCGCTTCCGCAACCTGGTAATGCAAAACCACGCTTATTTCGTTTACCGAAAAATCAAGCAATTATTAACCGAATGGGTTTTAATAACCAAGGTATTAACGCTGCTGTCACGCATCTCAATGCAAAAAATCGGCCAAACGTTATTCTTGGTATCAATCTTGGCAAAAATAAAGATACCCCCCTTGCTAATGCTGTGGTGGATTATCAATTTGGTTTAACGCAAGCCTATCTTGCTGCTGATTATTTCACCATCAATATCTCCTCTCCCAATACGGCGGATTTGCGTACCTTACAATTTGGTGAGCAATTGGAAAGGCTTTTGGCAGGGATAACAAAAACTAGGCAAGCATTAAGCGAAAAATTTGCGTTTAAAAAACCATTATTGTTAAAAATTGCTCCAGATTTATCCGCAGAAGAACTGAAAAATATTTGTGATTTAATCATTAACTATCAATGGGATGGGATTATTGCTACCAACACTACCATTGCACGCGACAGGCTTTCACCAGAAAAACATGTGCAAGAAAGCGGTGGTTTAAGCGGTAAACCTTTATTTTTGCCAAGCACGGCCATCCTTCGAGAATTACGCGGCTATCTACCGGAAAACTTTCCCATTATCGCCGCCGGCGGCATCTTTACAGCAGAAGATGCCCGAGAAAAATTAAAGGCTGGTGCCACATTACTACAGTTATACACGGGTTTTATCTATCGTGGACCAAGACTGATTCAAGCTATTGGTCATGATTTACAAAGAAATTTAGAGCAGAATTTAATAAAATAACCCGCTTACTTTTCAGGCCAAAATAAAGAAATGTATTTCGATCTTTTTTATGAATTATCGGTTCTCCCAGGACAAAGCGAAAAAAGCGTTTTTCAACGGACAATTTTAGAAGCACAGCAAGCGGAAGCCTTTGGTTTTCATGGCATCTGGCTGGTTGAACATCATTTTATGCCGGCCTTTTCGCATTCCAGTGCCCCGGATGTTTTTTTAAGCTATTTGGCGGCCAAAACCAAAACCTTACGTTTAGGTTATGGCGTGGTACCTTTACCCTACCATCATCCCTTGCGGGTTGCCGAGCGTTTGGGAACTTTAGATGTATTATCGGAGGGACGCTTAGAAGTCGGTATTGGCCGTGGTTTCTCCCCGGAAGAATACCAAGTTTTTTCACAAAGTATGGGAGATAGCCGCTCCATTACTTTTGAACATTTACAATGGCTTAAAAAAGCCTGGTCTGGAAAAGATCAAGTGGACTACCAAGGCATACCCTTAACCGTTTTACCCCAACCTTTGCAACAATTGCCGCCATTGTGGACGGCAGCGGCGAGTCCAGAAAGTTTTGTTTTTGCTGCGAAAGAAGGTTTAGGGGTGTTAATCGGCCCGTTTAAGCCGTGGTTTATGATTGAAGCGGACATCAAGCAATTTCTTAAACAGTGGGCTTGGCCTGAACCGCCGCGCATTGCCGTGACCCTTGGCAGCCTCTGCCTGCCCAATCGGCAAGCCGCTTGGCAAGCGGCAAAACCGGCATTGGAATGGTTTTATAAAGCCTTACTCGAACAAACACGACCTTTATTAAAAAATTTATATGAAGGTTATAATTATTACCATCGCTTTCATCTTTTTGAACAATTTTTAAGCGCTGGCATTTCCTTGGAACTCTTACAAGCGCTGGGAATGGTTATGGTCGGCAATGCTACTGACTGTAAAAAAGTCATTGAAAAATTGCAGAAAGCTGGGGTAACACACCTCGTTTCGGCTATTGGTGCTGGCGCGGTAGATGCCGAATTGGTGCTGACACATCTGGATTATTTTCACCGCGAAATCATGCCCGAATATCAAACCCAGCCACAAGAAAATAAGATAAGTTGAGCAAAACAATTATTGCCATTGGAATTATCATGCATGATTTTACTTGGCATAGCGGTAAAAAAGGCTTATGGTAAGCACTGTTTCGACATGGCACACGATACAGCACCATGATAATTTTGATTTTTTGACATCATTTATTTTTCACTTACTACTAGGAGTAGCACCATGCCTAACTATAGCGACACCATGCAAAAAATGTTAGCGGATTTTCATGTCATCGGCATTAAACTTCATAAATATCATTGGAATGTCAAAGGCTTGCAGTTTTTTGCTGTCCATGAAATGACTGAAGGTTTTTATAATTACTTCTTTAAAATTTTTGACGATGTAGCCGAGCGCATGTTGCAATTGGGTTGTAAACCAGCAGCAACCGTCAAAGAATACTTAAGCTTGGCCACCATTGCCGAAGAAACACGCGAAAACTTTACTGCGACCGAAGTTTTACAATCTATTCAAGCCGATTTTCAAGCCTTATTGGCCGAAGCCAAAGCCTTATTTGCTGCTGCTGAAGCCGAAAAAGATATTACCACGACCGATGTGATGACTGGCCATATCGCTTGGTTAGAAAAAAATCTTTGGATGTTGGGTTACGCGCTGGATCAAAAATAAGACGTTCATAATGTTTAAAAAAAAGTGAAGGGGAGCCAAGGCTCCCTTTTTATGTGATGAACTATGAAAATCTTTTTAACGGGTGCCAGCGGTAGTTTGGCTTATTATCTATTACCCGCTTTATTAAAAGCTGGTTATTTTGTTTTTGGCATTGATAAACGACCGGCGCACCATGTCAAACATCGAAATTATTTGCATATTCAAAGCGATTTTTCTGCGCCGCCAGCACTGCACGCTTTACGAAAAAGTGATATTTGTCTGCATAGCGCTTTTTTATTAGGGGGAATGCGCAGCCAGCATCCCAATCGTGCACGTTGGCGATTTTTCCAAAATGTTCAACAAAGTCAAAGACTTTTTTCCCTAGCTGCTGACTTTGGCCTATCCTACCTGCTCTTTATTTCAAGCATTGCCGCGGAATTAACCCATAGTCGCTTTCCTTACGCGCAAGATAAAATTGCCGTTGAACAATATTTGGCAAATCTTAATTTATCTTCTTTAAAAACAGCAAGTTTGCGGCTGCCAATGCTTTTAGGTCAACCCCTGCAAATCATGGTAGCGAGGATGCTTGCTTTACCTTTTTATCCAAATTTTCAACATCCTGGAAAATTTTCTTGTCTAGCCACTAGCGATGCTGCACAAGGCATTTTGGCCTTGGTGTCACGACAATTAACCGGTAATTTTTGTTTAAGTGCGCAACCCGCTTTAACTTGGCAAGATTATATCAAGTATTATCATGGTATTGCTTGGCCAATGCCAGTTTGGCTATTTAAGCAAACTTTGCAATTTTTAGGGGATTGGGATGATGCAAGCGCTGATCCGCACTGGTTTCATCATGCTGAGCATAGTTTAATCATGGATTGCACTTCTTCCGAAAAACTTTTAGATTTCAAGCCACGCTTGTCAAGCCAGGAAGCCATACTGGCCTTGCACCGCTCGGACAAAAACTTATAAAAATCAAAATGATAAATCAAGAAGATCAGCTTTATAATATTGCCTGCCGGGTATTAGCACTGGAAGAACAAGCGCTTATCGAAAGCCGCCGTGCCTTGACACCAACGCGTTTTCAGCAAGCCTTTCGCCTTTGCGCTGGCTGTCGCGGCCGTTTGGTCGTGCTTGGCATCGGCAAATCAGGACATATCGGCAGTAAATTGGCCGCAACCTTGGCTTCTACCGGCAGTCCAGCCTTTTTTGTTCATGCTGGCGAGGCTGCACACGGCGACTTAGGCATGATTTGCCGTGATGATGTGCTGATTGTTTTATCCTATTCCGGTACGACAGCAGAAATTGTCAATTTATTACCAGCATTACAACGCATTGGCTGTCCGTTATTGGCGATTACTGGCAATCTTGACAGCCCATTGGCCAAACAAGCCGCCGCGGTTTTGCCAGTGGTGATTTCCCAAGAAGCTTGTCAATTAGGCTTGGCACCAACAGCCAGCACCACAGCGATGTTGGCTTTGGGCGATGCCTTAGCCATTGCCTTGTCGGAAGAACAAGGTTTTGGCAAGGAGGATTTTGCCTTGAGTCATCCCGGTGGTGCCTTAGGAAAACGTTTATGGCTGCGGGTAGCTGACATCATGCACCAAGATGAGGATTTACCAAGAATTTTACCTGGAACTAGCTTACAACAAGCCTTAGTCGAAATGACTGCCAAGCGTTTGGGTGCGGTGTTGGTTATCTCTCAAGAGAATATTTTACAAGGTATTTTTACCGATGGTGATCTACGTCGTGCTTTGCCAAACCTCGACCTCAAGGCACCCATTGACCTGTGGATGACCGTCACACCAGTGACCGTTGACCGCGAGACACTGGCCTATAGCGCTTTACAATTATTAAAAGAAAAAGCCATTCAAATTCTTCCTGTTACGGATACACAAGGAACTGTGCAAGGCATTATTCACCTTCAAGATATTTTACGCGCTGGATTATCATGAACCGACTCTCAACTTTTTCCCTTAGTAAACAAAATATTCCAGAACAAGCTAAAGATATTCGTGGGATTATTTTTGATGTTGACGGGGTATTGACCGATGGCCGTCTCTATCTTGGTGATGATGGTCAGGAATATAAATCCTTTCATGCCTTGGATGGTCATGGGCTGCGTTTGCTGTTAGAACAAGGCTTTCGCTTAGGGATTATCACCGGACGTTCTTCACAAGTAGTAGCGCATCGGATGCAAGACTTGGGCATCAGTGATGTTTATCAAGGCTACCGAAAAAAACTTCCCGCATTTGAAGCACTCTGCGCCGCTTGGCAATTACCCGCTAAGCATCTAGCCTTTGTTGGCGATGATGTAGTGGACTTATCAGTGATGACCCGTGTCGGTTTGGCCATCAGCGTTGCTAACGCGCATCCTTTGGTCAAAGCACATAGCCATTGGCAAACCACCCACAGCGGTGGCGCTGGCGCAGTACGGGAAATTGCTGAAGGTTTGCTCCTGGCGCAGAATAAACTTGCCGACCTTTGGCAAAGTTACCTTGATTGATGATGCAGATAAATCGCCTGGCCATTGTTTGAGAACAATACATTTTATGCTTAAACTAAGCCTACGTCTTTGGTTGTTATTGTCGCTTACCCTGTTGGTTTTTCTCTGGTTTATAGGACAGCAAGCGCCACAGTTATCTTTAGATAACCTCTCACCGAATTTTACCACCAGCACTTTTTATCAAGTGACGGTCAGTAGTTATGCCAACGCTGAAACATCAGGAGAAATCAACAAAGACTTAACTTTTAATGAAATTGATCAAGAAGTTGATCGAGAAGATCGTCTATTTTTACCAATGCAACAACAGGCAAGTGTGCAAAAATTGCATTTGGATGCCTCGCCAGCAGTCGAATTTTTCGATTTGCGCTGGCAATGGCAGGATTTTTCAGTAGAGGCAAAAACTGGTTTTTCCAAAGAAAATCAATTGTTTTTAGAACAAGCTGCACTTTCACAGCAAGATTTAGTCTTAGACTTAAAGACGCTCGTTATTGATCTAAAAAATCGCACGGCCAAAAGTAATGATCCAATCTTTTGGCAGGCCAAAATGAGCGCTGGCCAAGCTGCTGGCTTATTTTATCAAGCGCAGCGCTTGCATTTATCTCAAGTAGAAACCTGGATTTATTTAGATAAAAACCACCAGCAAGCAATGCCTCCCGTCATCCCAATGCCTATGGAAGTTAAATAAATGCGCTTTAAGCCAATAGAGCTATTTTTTTTGCCGTTGATGTTATGTATTTTAAGTTTTGGTTTTAATTTAGCGCAGGGACAAGATACACTTCTCAGTCAGCAAGTCATTCAAATTAAAGCTGATAGTTTAGAAGTTGACTTAAAAAATAATCAAGCTATTTATAGCGGTAAAGTGCAAATTAACCAGGATAGTTTTCGTTTAAGCGCGGACAAAGTCATCGTTTTTTTTGATAATCAACAGCCAAGTCGCTTGGAAGCCAATGGAAATCCGCTGCGTTTTCAACAGCAAAGCAACGATGGTCTATGGCAGGGACAAGCAAAACGTTTATCCTATCGCCTGGATAGTGGTCTTTTAATTTTAGAAGGCGATGCCGAATTATCCCAAGGGAAAAATCAGATGCGCAGCCAAAGTTTAACCTATGATTTAAATCAAAGTCGTCTTAAAGCCAGTGGTAAAGGCGGCATTGAGATGCTGCTCTATCCTAAGTCAAGTGCTACCCCCTGATGGCTGCCGCAATCCATCAACTCAAGGCGACGGCATTGGTAAAACAATTGGCCGGACGCACCTTGCTCAATCAAGTGCATCTGGAAGTAAAAAGCGGGCAAGTGATTGGTTTATTAGGTCCTAATGGTGCAGGCAAGACGACTTTTTTCAAAATTTTGATCGGTGCTTTAGCAGCGGATAGCGGTCAACTCACGTTTAACAACGAAAATATTCGCCATCTGCCCATGTATGCGCGGGCGCGTCTGGGACTTGGTTATTTATCGCAGGAAAGTGCTTTATTTCGCGATCTCAGTGTTAGAGATAACTTGTTGTTAGCCTTAGAAAATCATCATAAAAAACTCTCTTTGGAAAAACGACAGCAACGCTGTCAGTTATTATTAGAACGCTTTGATCTTTTGGCTTTGCAAGAGCAAAGCGCACAGCGTTTATCGGGTGGCGAAAAACGGCGGTTAGAATTTGCCCGCGCTTTGGCTATAGAACCGAAATTTTTGCTTTTAGATGAACCGTTTGCCGCTGTTGATCCCTTATCAGTGGAACAGTTACAAGGCTGGATTCGGCGGTTGCGGAATTTAGGTATCGGCATCTTGATTACTGATCATAACGTGCGGGAAACTTTAGCAATTTGTGATTACAGTTATATTCTCTACCAAGGCCGGATTTTGGCTGAAGGCGATAAAAAACAAATACTTGTCAATCCAGCGGTGCGACAGTATTACTTAGGTGAACGCTTTCAATTATAGAAAGTGGAGAACTAAGCAAAATCAGGTATGATAGACAACTTTCTTTTCTTTTAGCGATAGAATAACCGTGCAACTAGGAATTCAGCAAAAAGCACAAACTACACTTACCGCGCAATTGCAGAAGACATTGAAATTTCTTCAGTATTCTGCTTTAGAACTACGCCAAGAACTCACCTCGGCGCTGGAAAGTAATGCCTTGCTTGAAGAAGTTGAGCCAACCGCGGAAGAAGAAATGCGTGATGATAATTTAGAAGAAAGTACGCCGATTGAGTTAGAAAGCCTTGATCCCTTTGAAAATTTTTTGTCTGCACCGATCAACGAAGAAGAGGATTTTTTAAGCAACCAAGCCAGTCCCGGACAAAGTTGGCGTGATGCGTTGATTTTAGAAGCAGAAATTGCTTTACCTGAAGCCTCGCAACCCTGTGCCTTGGGTTTGATTCAATTGCTCGATGAATTGGGTTTCTGTCCGTATCATTTAGAGGAAATTCAAGAAATTTTTCAGCAACAAGGCATAGATTGTTTGCCTGAAAACATCACTAAAGTGCGCAATTGGTTGCAGCAGCAAGAACCCTTGGGCATTGGCTGTTATGATTTTTCGGCTTTTTTAGCTTTGCAATTGGCCGCTATAGCCAAACGCACGCCGGCACACCACTTGGCCGAGCAACTTTGTCAACCACAATACCTCGAACTCTTGGCAGAACAACAATTTCAGAAATTGCGGCAAACGTTTGCTTGTAGTCAGAAAAGTTTGCAACAAGCCTATAGTTTGTTACAAAGTTTAAGACCATACCCTTTAGAAAATATAGAAGAAAGCATTGCTGCTGAAATTATCATCCCTGACTTAGTTTTAACCTCGGAAAATCAAGGCTGGCGGATACGCTTAAATCAAGAAGCCTTTCCCAATATCCGCTTAAATACACATTATATTCAGTTACTTAAAAAACATGGTGAAAAAGATTACCTCAAGCAGCAATTACAAGAAGCGCGGAGTATCTTACAAAGCCTTTCCCAACGCCATGATACCCTCTTAAAAATTGCCGAAGCCGTGATCCGCTATCAGGAGGATTTTTTATTACATGGTGATCAATATCTTAAACCATTGATTCTAAAGGATATTGCTGAAGAGCTTGGCTTTCATGAATCCACTATTTCGCGGGCAACCAATAACAAATACCTCTTAACCCCGCGGGGACTTCTCCCTTTGCGTCGCTTTTTTTCCAATGCCAGCGGACAAAATAGTGAACATGCCGCCACCGCCGTGCAAGCCTTAATTCGTCAGATGATTCAACAAGAAAACCCAGAAAAACCTTTGAGTGACAGCCAGTTAGTAAAAAGTTTAGCTGGCAGTGCTATCCATATTGCCAGACGTACCGTCGCTAAATACCGCGAACAATTAGGTATCCCTCCGGCACATTTACGCAAAAGAACGGGTATGGATTCCATAGGCAAACATCCCTAAAATTATTTAATTTTCAAAAAATTACTATCATGACAAGCATTGCTGATTTATTATTACCTGAGCGCATTGTCATCTCATCGCAAATTACTAGCAAAAAACGCAGCCTAGAATTATTAAGTCAATTATTGAGCAGCGGCTGTGGCGAATCTTCTGAAAGTATTCTTAAAGCCTTGTTTCAAAGAGAAAAACTTGGCAGCACTGGTATTGGCCACGGCATTGCTTTACCCCATGCGCGTCTTGATAAAATAGAGCAACCGCTTGGTGCCTATCTCAAAGTTTTACCAGGCATCAGTGACTTTTCCGATACCGATGACAGCTTAACCAAACAATTTTTTGCGCTGCTCGTCCCTTCTACAGAAGGACAGCAAGCACACTTGAAAATTTTTGCGGCGCTGGCTGAAGGCTTTAGCCAAAGCCAACAACGTCAGCATTTGGAACAAACTGAAAAACCAGTGGATATTCTTGCCATCTTTGCACAATGGCCATGTCCCGGTTGCTTTTAAAGATGATTTATCGGCATGGCAATCTTCTGCGTTGGCAAGGGTGTGGAATTTTGCTACTTGGTGCTGCCGAAAGTGGTAAAACGCTGTTAAGTTGGTTACTGTTACAACGCGGTGCACAACTGATTAGCGATGATTTAGTTGGTATTTTTATATTTTGTGATCGTTATTATGGCCTAGACCCAGGACTTGCCAATCGGCAAAATCTCTATTTTAACGGAGCACTACAAAAGCTGCCAGCAGCCTACTGTGCGCCAATCACGACTATTGATCATATTTATCATCTGGATAGCGGCTTATTGACTTCAGGAAATTCTCTATGCAGCTTTTTATAATCAGTGGCTTATCTGGTGCTGGCAAATCTGCCGCGCTACGCACCCTGGAAGATCATGGTTTTTACAGTATTGATAACCTGCCGTTAAGTTTATTGGCAGTGACCGTTGCGCATCTTTGTGAAGAAAATTTTCATCGGAAATTGCATTTAGAGCGTTTTGCTATTGGCATTGACATCCGTAGCGGTTTAAGTGAACTGGAAAATTTTCCAAACATTTTGAAACAATTACGGCAAGACCCGCACTTAAATATCTTAACTATTTTTTTACGCGCTAAAAACGAAAATCTCTTACAACGTTATGCCGATACCCGCCGCAAACATCCCTTGCAAACCCAACAGATTGCTTTAACGCAAGCACTGACTTTAGAAGAAAAAACACTTGAACCTATTGAATCTATAGCAGATTTAGTATTAGATACTAGCGAAATGAGCGTACATGATTTGCGCCATTGGTTAAGAGAACGCTTAATTCCTGAGACAGACCGAAAAATGCTCTTGGTTTTTCAATCTTTTGCTTATCGGCATGGCTTACCTGCGGATAGCGATTATATCTTTGATCTCCGTTGTTTACCGAATCCACACTGGTTAGATCACCTGCGTGATTTACCAGGAAATAGTCCGCAAGTACAGGATTTTTTTAGAGAAAATTCAGAAATGCAGGCAATGTTAAGCGACTTACAAAATTTTTTATTAACCTGGCTTCCGCATTTTAATAATAGCGCACGACCTTTATTAACAGTTTCCTACGGTTGCAGCGGTGGTTTTCATCGCTCGGTATATGCGGCTGAACAACTTTTTGCGTTTTTTCAAAAACAAGCGCTGCCAAGTTATTCTTTATTATTACAACATCGAGATTTACCAACATGCACACAACCTGGCTGAAGCCACACAGCGCACAGACGGCAGTTGATAATACCCAACAAATTCTTTTAATTACGCATGGCCAAATCGGTCAATCGCTTCTTGATACTGCCTTAACTATTTTTGGTGAAAATCAAATACCTGTTTATTGCATTTCCTATCAAATGCAAAATGATTCTCCTGAATTTATTGAACATCTAAGTTCCCTCTTAAAAGAGAAAAAAACACTTATTTTAATTGACATTTATGGTGCAACTCCTTGTAATATTGTCAAAAAAATTGGTAATCCGCAAAATTATCGTCTAGTCAGCGGGGTCAATTTACCCATGCTCTTGCGCGTCTTAAATTATTTTCCTACCGACCTCGATCAATTAAGCCATCTGGCACTGGCCGGTGGTCGCAATGGCATTGATGATAATTCCTGTTGTCCCTCATGCTGTTAGTGAAAAAACAGGTAAAAATTGGACATCATCTTGGTCTTCATGCGCGACCCTGTGCCAAAATTGCCACACTAGCGCGCAGCTTTTCAGCAGAAATTTGGTTAGGTAAACCGCCGTTACGCGCCAATGCCAAAAGTATTATGGGATTGATGAAACTTGCTGGACAATATGAGGAACATATTGATATTGAAGCACTTGGTGGTGATGCCGTGGAAGCAGTCAATGCCTTAGCTACTTTTATCAGTCAAAGTGAGGCTTAAAAAATTTTACCTGGCATATTATTTATTGATAATTTAACTATTTCAAAATAAATAATTGTTCTTGTTGATAAAAAATTAACGTTGTTTCATGATGCCTGGGTTTTTTACCATCACCCTAGGATAATAATCATGATAAAACTGCTTCGGCTGGCTTTTTGTACGGCTTCTATTCTCGCTTCTGCTTCGGTACTTGCTACCAACGCTTATTTTTCACATAGTTACAGCATTAAAGAAAAAGGCCTGGCCGGTGCTGGTGCGGCTTTAGGACAAGATAGCCTTTCCGCCGCCACCAACAATGCCGGCATGGCTTTTATTGATGAAAGTCAATTTGATTTCGGTTTAAGCTGGTTTATGCCGAGCCGCAATTATCAAAGCACCGGCACACCTTCGCGTTTTTTTGACCCCAACACTGGTCAAGCGAGTTTTAGTATTGGACCGCAAAGCATTGATAGCGATAACGAAAACTTCTTTATTCCCTCCTTTGGTATTCATAAACGCTTCAATCAAAAATCCGCTTTAACCCTAAGCGTTTATGGCAATGGCGGCTTAAACAGCGAATATGAAGGCGGCACCGCCACGGTTTTCGGTGGCTTTGACCCCAACACTGGCGCACCTTTATTCTTTGATTTACCAGGAACTTATGGTGCCGGACGCACTGGTGTGGACTTAATGCAGCTTGGCACCTTGCTGACCTACTCTTACCGCGTTAATCAAAATCATGGCTTAGGTATTAGCGGTGTTTTTGTTTATCAACGCTTTAAGGCCGAAGGACTGGGCAATTTTGCGCCCTTTTCCTTGAATCCAGAGGATTTAACCAATAATGACTACGACGACAGCACCGGTTTTGGCTTGCGCGTCGGCTGGCAAGGACAATTATCCCCGCGTTTACGCGCTGGTTTGTCTTATCAAAGCAAAATCAATATGAGTAAATTCAAAGAATATCAAGGCTTATTTGCCAATGGTGGCGATTTCGACATTCCGCCAGTGCTCAATGCTGGTATTGCCGTTTCCATCAACCCACGCGCTATTTTATTTTTTGATGTGCAAGGCATTTATTACAATCAAGTCAAAAGTGTTTCTAACCCTATCGCGCCTTTATTCACCGGTTGCCAACCGGCCAATCCATTCGCCGGCACACCGGCAGCGGGGAGTGGCTGTTTAGGTGGTAGTAACGGCCCAGGCTTTGGTTGGGATGATGTCTTGGTTTATAAACTCGGCTACCAATGGCAACGCAATGATAAGTGGACGTATCGCCTTGGTTTTAGTTATGCCGAACAGCCGATTTCAGAAAGCGAAGTGTTATTCAATATTTTAGCGCCGGCCACCATTGAAACCCATTACACCTTTGGCTTTACCCGTCGTTTAGGCAATAACAGCGCCTTAGATTTTGCTTTGATGTATGCACAAGGTACTGCTGTAAAAGGCAACAATCCTTTAGACCCAGCGCAGACCATTGAAATTCAAATGGAAGACCAACTGGAACTGAGTATTGGCTACAGCCGTTCTTTCTAAACAAGAATTTTATCTAATTCTTGCAAAAGTCTTTGAATTTGCTGACTTGAATGTAAACTAGAAAAACTGATCCGCAACCGCGCCGTCTGTGGCGGCACTGTCGGCGGACGAATGGCGCTCACCCAAATGCCGGATTGCCAAAGTTTTTGTTGAACTGCTAAAGTTTTTTCAGCGGTTTGTAAATTTAGCCATTGAATCGCTGAAAAACTTTTTCCTACCGGCCAGCCGGCTTTTTCGGCATAATCCCGAAATTCAGCAATATTTTCAAAAAGTTTTTCTCGACGCGCCTCGCCATGCCGCAGTAATTTCAAGGCTTGGCGATTCGCTGCTGCCACCGCCGCTGGCATCGCCGTTGAATAGATCAAACTCCTGGCTTCATGCAGAAAAAAATCCCGCCAAGTTGTTGAACAAGCAATAAATGCCCCGTGGCTGCCAAAGGCTTTGCCAAAAGTTCCTAAAAGCAGCGGCGGACGCAAGGCCAAGTTCTGCTGCCACAAAGTTCCGCGCCCTTGCTCCCCCCAAATGCCAAAACCATGCGCGTCATCCAAAAACCACAGCCGTTGCACAAGTTTGGCCTGCCAAGCTGCCAAAGGCGGACTGTCGCCATCCATGCTAAAAACGCCTTCGCTTAAAAACAGCGCCTCGGGATGCGTTTGCAGGAGTTTTTCCGCCGCCAAAATATCGTTATGCGAAAAACGCAGCAACCGCGCTTGCGCCGCTAAAACACCATCAATCATCGAGGCATGAATGGCTTTATCAGCAATGACCACATCGGAATGCTCCAGGAAACTGCTTAAAATTCCGGTGTTTGCCGCATGTCCGCTGTTAAACAATAAAACCGCTGGATAATTTAACCAATCGGCCAATTCTTCTTCAAGTGCTTGATGTTCTGCCGTAAAACCGGAAATCAAGGGTGACGCGCCACTCCCCCAGCCATAGCGCTGACCGGCGTGATAAGCCGCTTGGGCTAAAGCCGGATGAGAGGCCAAGCCTAAGTAATCGTTACTGGTGAAGTTACTGAACCAACGGCCTTGCACTTGCACCCAGGCAGCATTGGCCGAAGTCAGGGTTTGGCGTTGTCGCCAAAGCTGTTTTTGGCGCTTTTCGGCTAAAATTGTTTCAGGTTGGCGCATTGGGATGCTCTCAATAACTTTTTTAGATAACTTTTTTAGATAACTTTTTTGAATGAAACTTTTAGATAAACTTTTAGGCGAAAATTTTTAACTCATGGTATTTTTTGAAATTGACAGCATTCCCATCCTTCACCATCATCCAGCAAAGCAACCTGGCAAAATCAACATGGCATCGCCGTAACTATAAAAACGATAGCTTTGTTGAATCGCCGCCTGATAGGCCGCCATGGTGGTTTCATAACCAGCAAAGGCTGCCACCAGCATCAATAACGTGGACTCTGGCAGATGAAAATTGGTCAACAAGCCATCCACCATCTGAAAAGTAAAGCCTGGGTAAATAAAAATTGTCGTTTCGGCAGCACCAGCCTGAAAGCCTTGCTGGTAAGCACCTTCCAAAGTCCGCAGCACCGTGGTGCCGACGGCGATCACCCGTCGGCCTTGTTTTTTTGTTTCTAAAATCAATTCTTTCGTCGCCTCTGGCAAAAAAAAGCGCTCGGCGTGCATGGTGTGTTCGGCAATATTGGCCACACGCACCGGCGTAAAGGTGCCAGCACCCACATGCAGGGTGACAAAAGTTTGCGCCACGCCCTTTGCCGCCAATTGTGCCAAAAGTTCGGCATCGAAATGTAAGCTCGCTGTCGGTGCCGCCACCGCGCCTGGATTTTTGGCAAAAACTGTCTGGTAGCGGCTGTGATCGGCCAACGTTGCCGCCCGTTCAATATAAGAAGGCAGAGGCATAAGACCGTAGGTTTCGCATAAGTCCAGCAAGGTCGCCTCTGGTGCGGCTGGCCAGTCAAAACGCAAGGTGATAAGGCCGTCTTCGCCTTTCGACAAAACCGTAAAATAAATTTCTGGCTGATTGACCAACGATAAAACTTCATTGACTTTCAAGGCTTTGGAACGACGGACTTTGGCTAAAAATTGTTTTGTAGTTGGCAAGATACGTTCCATCAGCAGTTCATGCACCGCGCCGGATTGCCGTTGCATAAAAAACCGCGCCGGCAGCACCTTGGTGTCGTTGAAAACAAGCAAGTCGCCAGGCTGCAATAGATCAGGCAAGTCTTTGATAGTTTTGTGTAAAAAATCTTGGCTGCCAGGCGCTACACACAATAAACGGCTGGCCGAACGCAGCGGCAGCGGCAGTTGCGCGATCAACTGCGCTGGCAACACATAATGGAAATCAGCCAGCGTCCAAAGTCGCTCAGCGCTGTTTTCTGAGCGGTTTGCGGCGGTATTAAAAATTTTTGCTTGCATGGCCAAAAAAAATCCCTATAATGCCGCACTTCCTTGCCGGAGTGGCGAAATCGGTAGACGCGTCGGATTCAAAATCCGATTGTGGTGACACAGTGTCGGTTCGAGTCCGACCTCCGGTATTTCTTGCATTTCTTTTATACCGCCTAGCATTCTTTTCCTTCCATCGTATTTTTACCCATTTTCAACAGCTTTCATTGACTTTGCAGCGCCAGCGCTTTGCCAATAGCGCCACAGCGACCAAAAACCCACCGCCGTCGCCAAAGCAAAAATCGCCAAGCCAAAGGCAAAAGTCGCAGGCCACAGCAATAAAAACAACCCACTGAATTGCAAGAAAGTTTTTAACTTCCCCCAAGATTTCACCGTCAATGGTTGCCGTTGCCGTAGCCAAGCCATCACGCCTTCGCGCAGCAGGGTCAAGGTCAGCAAGAACGCCAGCCAAAAGCTAGGCCAAAATTCGGGATTGCGCCAGAGTAAAATCACCAGTAACAATAAAACCAAAAACTTATCAGCAAATAAATCCAAAGTTGCGCCGAAAGCCGAGGTTGCCTGTAAGCGCCGCGCCAGCCAGCCGTCCAATACATCGCTCACCGCCGCCCAGGCTAAAAATAGCGTCGCCAAGGCGGTAGCGTGCTGTAAGTAGGCGCAAGCGGTGAGAATCGCGGCCAAAAAACGGCTAAGGGTCAAGATATTTGGGAGGTAATTCATGGACTTTCTGCATGAAGATGCGCATAAATCAACTGCGCTAAGGTCATCCCAATGCCCGGCACCTTGGCCAAATCGGCTGGTGCCGCCGCCTCGACTTCGCGAAAACCGCCAAAGTATTGCAACAGCAGTTGCCGACGTTTTTTGCCGAGGCCAGGAATCGCTTCTAAACGCGATTGCAGCAGGCGCTTTTTTTGCCGTAACTGGCCGCCGCGCAAAGCAAAACCGTGTGCTTCATCGCGAATCGCCAAAAGACAGCGCAAAGCCGGATGCGTTGGTGGCAAAGCCAAAAATTGCTCAAGTTCTGGCCGATAAAAGCGCTCCTCACCAGCTTTGCGTTCCTTATTTTTGGTAATGCCAAGCATTGGCAAGGTCGGCAAAGCTGCGCCAAGGGTTGCCAGCGCTGCCTGCACTGCCTGCACTTGACCTTTGCCGCCATCAATCAACAATAAATCAGGATAAATTTCAGGATAAATTTCAGTGTTACGAAAACGCCGCGTCACCGCCTGCGCCAAGGCAGCATAGTCATCGCCTGGCGTAATGTTTTCAATATGATAACGCCGATAGGCGCTTTTCAAGGCACCGTCTGGCGTAAACGTGACCAAACCGGCGACGGTGCCTTGGCCGTGCTGATGGCTGATGTCAAAACATTCAATGCGTTCCAATGCCGGTAGCGCCAAAACCTCGGCGATAGCGGCAAAACCGGCCTGCCAGGCGGCAAATTTCGCGGCTTGCGCCTGGAGATGCTGGGTGGCATTGGCCTCTGCCATCGCTAACCAACGCTTTTGTAAAGCATTGTGTTGGCCGCTGATACATTGACGCGCTTGCCCGTCCTGCTGTTGCCAGGCGGCTTGCCACAGCGCTGCCGCTTTAAGCGCTTGCGGCAAAATAATGGTCTTTGGTGGCAAATGTTTTTGATAATACTGCGGAATTGCTGAGGTCAAAATCGCCTCAGTACTTAAACTTTCCGGCAAGGTTAATAAACGCACGTCGCTGCCGAGCAGTCGTCCTTGGCGCACCCACAAAACGGCCAAAGCGGCCTGCAAGCCATTGTCAACCAAGGAAAAAATATCTACATCGCCAGCGTCACTATAAACAGTTTGCTCTTGACGCATCTGCTGTAAGCGGGCGATCTGATCGCGAAAATAAGCGGCCCGTTCGTATTCCAAAGCCTGTGCCGCCTGCTGCATATTGTCCACCAATTGTTTCAGCAAAAACTGTACGTCTTTCCCCGATAAAAAATCGCGCGCGCGTTCGGCTTCGCTGTGATAATCCGCAGGTGCCACTAAACCGACACAAGGCGCACTACAGCGTTGAATTTGGTACTCTAAACAGGGACGGTCACGATTTTTGAACACACTGTCCTCACAGACACGCAGCCGAAAAACTTTTTGTAATAACACGAGATTTTCCCGCACCGCCTGGGCATTGGGATACGGCCCGAAGGCTTGGCCTGCTTTCGGTTTATGGCCGCGATAAAAGGCCAAACGTGGAAAGTCGCCATCTTCCAAAAGCAAAAAAGGATAACTTTTATCGTCGCGCAACAGGACGTTGTAACGCGGCTGCCGAGCTTTGATGAGATTGCTTTCCAAAAGCAGCGCTTCGGCTTCGGATTGGGTAATAATGAGTTCAATCTGTTGAATTTCCGCCACCAGCCGCGCCGTTTTGGCGCTGACTTGGCGTTGAAAATAACTGGTCAGGCGTTTTTTGAGATTTTTGGCCTTACCGACGTACAAACACTGCTTTTTAGCGTTATACATCTGATAAACACCGCTTTTTTCTGGCGCTGTCGCCAAAAATGTCTTTGCATCAAAGGGCGGAAGTAGCCTATCGGACATCGCAAAATTACTTCGGCCAGGTGTTAAAAGGGGAAGTCAATAAACGCACATTGTAATAGCGCGGGTCGTGGCTCACCTCCTCGCCAAGCCACGGCGGACGTGGAAAAGTCGCCGCTTCGCTAAGTAATTCCAATTCGGCGACCAGCAAACCCTGGTTATCGCCGAAAAACTCATCAATTTCAAAAACAAAACCTTCAAAAGGAACAAGATGCCGCACTTTGTGAATTTGTGCTGGCAAGCACAACGCCAAAAGCGCCTCGGCATCGGCCAGCGGAATCGGGTATTCAAATTCCAGCCGGGAAATTCCTAAAGTTAAACTTTTGATATTCAAGGTTGCTTTTTCACCGGCCAGGCGAATGCGAATGGAGCTGCGACTCCCCGCTTCCGCCGTCAGATAGCCTTGGCGAATGCTTTGACTTTCAACAATCGCATCTCGCCAAAGATCATTTTTTAACAAGAACTTGCGTTCGATTTCCTGCGCCATTTTTATAAGTTCGCTATAAATTTTTTAGAGACGCAACAATTTTTAGAGGCGCACCAGTGCCGAACCCCAGGTAAAACCACCGCCAAAAGCCTCGAATAATAGCAATTCGCCGGTCTTTAATTGACCGCTGCGCCAAGCATCATCCAAGGCCAAAGGAATCGAAGCCGCCGAGGTATTGCCATGTTTTTGCAGCGTTAAAACCACCCGTTCCATCGGCAACTGCAAGCGCTTGGCGGTGGCTTGAATGATGCGAAAATTGGCCTGATGCGGAATTAACCAATCCAAATCCGCTTTGGTGAGTTTATTGGCGGTCAAGGTTTCTTCAACCAGGTGATCTAAAGTCGCCACGCTCACCTTAAAAACTTCACTGCCTTTCATCTGAATGAAAGGCGATAAATCGTTGGCCGCTTGACCAATACCTTTCGGGACGGTTAATAAATCTTGATATTTTCCATCGGCATAGATATGGGTGGAAAGAATTCCCGGCGCAGTATCAGCGCTTATCACTACCGCGCCCGCGCCATCGCCAAACAGCACACAGGTGGAGCGGTCAGTCCAATCCACAATCCGCGACAAGGTTTCGGCACCGACCAAGAGCGCATTTTTACAAAGTCCGGTTTTGATAAAGGCATTGACCACCGCCAAACCATAAACAAAACCGCTACAAACCGCTTGCAAATCAAAGGCGGGACAACCGGCAATCCCCAAACGCGCTTGCAATAAAGTCGCGGTGCTCGGGAAAACGCGGTCAGGGGTAGTGGTCGCAATAATAATTAAATCAATTTCTTGCGCTTTTTTGCCTGCCGCCGCCAACGCCTGTAGCGCCGCTTGTTCGGCAAGGTCTAAGGTACTTTCGGAGGTGGCGATATGCCGCTGGCGGATGCCGGTGCGCTCCTGAATCCAGGTGTCGCTGGTGTCAACGATTTTGGCTAAATCGTCATTGGTAACAATATTCGGTGGCAGGTAACTACCACTACCGACCAATCGTGCATAAATCAAAGCCTTTCCTCAGGTTCTTTTTCTCGTTCTAAATGCGCGGCCAGCAACGCCGGCACGTTTTGCGCAATACTGACCCGCGCCGTTTCCAACGCATTCTGAAAAGAAAAGGCATCAGCGCTGCCGTGACTTTTGATCACCACGCCACGCAAGCCCAGTAAATTCGCGCCATTGTAATGCCGCGGGTCAATTTTTTGTTTCAAATTTTGTAATAACGGACTGGCAAGAAGCGCCAACAAGGTATTGAAAAAATTGGCATGAATGCTTTTTTTCAAAAAATGGCTGATAAGTTTGGCAGTGCCTTCGCTGGTTTTCAAGGCGATATTGCCAATAAAACCATCGGAAACAATCACATCATAATCGCCGCTAAAAATGCTATCCCCTTCGGCAAAACCAACATAATCAAACCACGGCAATGCCGCTTGTTCCAATAATTCTGCCGTGGCTTTGACTTGCGCATTGCCTTTGATGTCTTCAGAACCGATGTTCAGCAAGGCCACTTTGGGACGCGGACGCTGATAGACTTGCTGTGCCAAACTCGCACCCATAATCGCAAATTGTTGCAATAACAAAGGATTGCAATCCACATTGGCACCCAAATCCAGCATCAGCACCGGTTTTTGCCGCGTCGGCATCGGCGCACAAATGGCTGGGCGCTCCAAATCGGCAAAGGTTTTCAAAACATAACGCGACACCGCCACCAAAGCACCGGTGTTGCCAGCGCTGACACAACCTTGTGCGCGACCGGCTTTCACCAGTTCCAAAGCCACACGCAGGGAAGAATCGCGTTTGCTACGCAAGGCTTGCAGCGGCGGTTCATCCATGCCAATGACTTGGCTGGCTGGTACAACTTCCAGATTTTTCGGCAAAACTTTTGGCAAAGCCGCCGCTAAAGCTGCCGCTTCGCCAACCAAAAGCCAGGTGACATCGGGATGCCGCCGCGCACAAGCCAAGGCTGCCGGCACGGTGGTCGCGACACCGGCATCGCCGCCCATCGCATCTAAGGCAATAGTAATGTTTGCCATAACAATGGTTTATTCGTCGCTTTGACTATCTTGCTTGTCTTGTTTGGTCAACAAGACTTTGCGACCACGGTAAAAACCATCGGCACCAATGTGATGACGACGATGCAATTTACCGGTTTGCGGGTCGGTGCTTAAAGTCGGTGGGGAGAGCGCATCATGGGCACGGCGCATCCCACGGCGGGAGCGGGTGGTGCGGGCTTGTTGAACGGCCATAGGGGTTTCCTCGTTACAAATAAAAAAGTGGCAAATAATACAGAAAAATCAGGATGCAGCACAAGGCTTTTCGTGTAACCCTGCACCAGACCTGCGCAAAGTGCTTGGCCTAGCCTCCACCTAGCGCAGGGCATTGGGATGCTTTGGCGAATTTTTTAGAAATTTTTCAGAAATTTTTTCAGGGGAGTTTTACTAAAATTTTTTAGGGGTCTTTTTTACGAATTTTTAAGTCGGCCAGTGCCGCAAAGGGCTGTGGCCGTGCTTTGCCAATCGTGCCGAGTCCCGCGCAATCCGCATCGGGATGCCGCGGAAACAAAGGCAGCGCCAAAAGCAGGCTGTCTTCTAAAAGATAGCGTAAATTCAATACCGACAGCGCTTCTTTTGGATCAATCGCTTCTACATCCTCCGGCAAAACCTCAGCATCCTCCGGCTTGTCAATAAATACCCAATGCAGGTCATAGACCAGCGGCCAAGCCAATGGCAGCAAACACCGTTGACAGCGCAAAGGCAAGGTGGTGATCAATTGTCCTTGTGCAGCAGCGAGGCTTGAGGCTGGCCAAAGCCGCCAGGCTAATCGGTAGTAGAGCTGCGGGCTGTCAGTGGCGGGGAAATCGGTCAGTTCCGGCAACAGACGCGGAAAATCCCGCAAGGGGGTCTCGCCTTGTAAAACCGTTTGGTCGCGTGCCAAGCGCAGATAGGGCAGGGGCATATCTAGTGTTATCATGAGCCGCAAATATCCAGGGGCTTTTCAGGTGTTTATTTTCATCAAAATAAAACCATAAGCCAATAATTTGAAAAATAAAATAGCATAGCAAGCCTTAAAGCCATTAAAAATAAAGGAACCAACGATGCCAGAACCAGCCAGCGCACCCCGCTCCCCAGCAACCGCCAGCACCATGCCTTTGCTTTTGGCCTCGGCCTCGCCGTATCGGCGGGCGTTACTGCAACGTTTACAGCTTGATTTTACTTGTGAAACTAGCGACGTTGACGAAACACCGCAAGCCTTGGAAAGCGCTGCTAACTATACGCTGCGTCTGGCCAAAGCTAAGGCGCAAGCCGTTGCTGCGCGGCATCCCCATGCCTGGGTGATCGGTAGTGATCAATGCTTGTTGCTGAATGCGGAAATTTTAGGCAAAGGCGGCAGCCGTGACGGTGCTTATCAGCAATTACGCAAAATGTCCGGCCAAAATCTGCTCTGTTACACCGCTTTTTGCTTATTTCAACAGCAAACAAAGCAAACACTTACGCATCTGGATGTCCAAAAATTACGGGTGCGCGAATTATCGCCAGCGGAAATTGACCGCTATCTCGCGAAAGAAGCGGCTTGGGATGCCGCCGGCAGTCTGCACAGCGAGGGCTTGGGAATAAGTTTGCTGGAATCCTTGGAAAATCAAGACCCCAGCGGGTTGATTGGCCTGCCATTGATAGCGCTGGCCAAAGCCTTACGGCAAGTTGGCTTTGCCGTTCCTTAGCAAAATCCATTGCTGCTTTTGCATTTCAGTTTTAAGTTTTTCAGTTTTAAGTTTTTTTCATCAAAAACTGCTCAATACGACTTAGGCGTTTATGCAAGCTATCCAGTTGTTCATGCTGCGCTTTTTGTTGTGCTGCGACCTTTTGCAGATGCTCGAGTAAATCATGCTCGACTTTTTTGGCAATCTCGGCGGTTAAGTCGGGCAGATATTTTTGCAAGGTGGTTTTGATAGATTTTTGTAGCGCTTCATCGGAAGGTGGTGCACTTGTCGCTGCCGGTGCAGCACGGGTTTTTGAGCGCATATCTTGAATAACTTCATTGACTTTTTCATCGGTGATGGGCTTTTTGATAAAGCCTTGCGCACCATTGGCGCGGGCGCGTTGCCGCTCTCTGTCTTCGTCTTCCTGCGAGGTGCAGATGATGACGGGAATGTGCATGGTATGGGGATTACTACTGATAGCCTTGGTCGCTTCGTAACCATTCATTTCAGGCATTAAATAATCCATAAAAATAATGTCAGGACGCGGATTATCTGTTGATTTCAAAAAATCCAGCGCCACCCGACCGTTTTCAACGGCATCTACCTGCATGCCTAATTTTTCAAGAATTTTTGTCAAACTGATTCGCGCCAAACGGGAATCATCCACCACTAATGCTGTTTTCATTGCTTATCCTAAGAATAAATAAAGGTTACGCGATTATTATCAAGCTGGTTATAAAATAATTTCAGCTTTTTCCGTGCTTTTCTAACCATTCTTGAAAATGCACCTGAAGTTTTTGCATCAAGATAGGCGTTAATTCCCTGGCCAAGTAGAGCGAAATTTTTTCCATCAACAGGCCACGCAGCGCCTCTTGCACTTGGCTTTGACACCAGGCGGCTTCTTGTTGAAAAAACGCCGCCAGCATTTCGGGAGAAGGCAGCGGGGTCACCACGTCAGCCGGCACGGCAGCCGGAGCAACCACCGCTTGTTGGGGTGCTGCTTGCCAATGCTTGTGAATTTTTTGCATCACGCCTTCCACACCTTCTTCCGTCACCGGTTTGCGTAACAGGTCAAAAGCGCCGTGTGCTTTGGCACGCGCCAACTCCTGTTCGTAATCCTCTTGCGCGGTGCAGATAATGATAGGAATAGATTTTTGTGCGGTAATACGAGCGCTGGCTTCATAACCATCAATGCCAGGCATTTGAAAATCCATGAAAATCAAATCTGGTGGCGCTTGCTCTACCGCAAGCAACGCCTCCTCGCCAGAGATGACCCCGGAGACCTCAAAACCCATTTTTTCGAGGATTTTAGTCAAGGTAAAACGGGCAAGTTTTGAGTCATCCACAACCAGCGCTTTACGAAAATCCGCCATGATTTACTCCCAAAAAGGTTACCAAAAAAGGTTAAAGGATCGCGCAAAGCAAAAAATTTGCGCTCAATACAAGGTAAAAGCCTTGGCCATATTACGCCAAAAAGCCTGCGTTATTGAAGCAAAAACATCATCCAAGGGTCGCTTTTGGCCATAACGCACAATGGTTTCCGCACCGATCACCGTTTTGGCGACATAAGACAAGTCCGCCAGTTCATCCACTAAGCCAAGGGCAATGGCGCTGTCGCCGGTCCAGATTAAGCCGGAAAAAATTTTCTCGTCGTCGGCCAAGCGTTCACCCCGTCCATCTTGTACGGCTTTGATAAATTGTTGATGGATATCGGCTAATAAATTTTCAACATGCGCTTTTTGCAGCGGGTCAATCGGTAAAAAAGGGTCTAACATGCCTTTATTTTCACCCGCAGTCACTAAGCGCCGCTCAACGCCGATTTTCTCCAATAAATCAACAAAACCAAAGCTATCAAAACGCACACCAATCGAACCGACTAAACTCGCCGGGTCGGCATAAATTTTATCGGCTGCCGCCGCAATATAATAACAGCCAGAGGCACAAAGATCGCTTATCACGGCATAGACTTTTGTCTCAGGATGCTCTTGTTTTAATTTAAGAATTTCCCGATAAATCATCCCCGACTGCACCGGGCTACCGCCAGGGCTATTGGCGTATAACACTACCCCCTTGGTATCCGGGTCTTCAAAAGCTGCCTGCAAAGCGCGATTGACCCGCAAAGCATCGGTATCGCCGCCGTCGCTGATAGTGCCTTCAATGTCAATGCGGGCGGTGTGACCTTCGCTGATAGCAAAATCTTTCGGCATCTCAATGTCTAAGACCAAAAACAACACCAGCAAAAGATAGGATAGGGTTAAAAGTTGCAAAAAAATCCGCCAGCGACGGGCGCGACGTTGTTCTTCGATACTGGCAAAAAGCATTTTTTCGAGTAGCGCCAAAGACCAGGTGTTGGTTTCAAAAGCTTTGACTGACGTATCAGCACTGCTCGTCGTCTGATTAGGTTCCATAAGGGTTCACTAAGGTTAAAAATCAAGGGTTAAATAAGAGGTTCCAAGTTTAAGCAATATCTTAACTTATATTCAAAAAAATTAAAATTTTACTTATAAAAAATTAAAAAAATTCGCTTAAAACATTCCGCCAAAAAGCAATCCAGGCTTCCGGGGTAGAAAAATAATAATCCGGCGACAAGGCTTGCAAGGCATCGGGATGCCCGGCACCAAAACCGACCGCCTGCGTGGTTATCGCCAAGGTTTGCGCCATCTGTATATCAAAAACACTGTCGCCGACCAAACAGCTTGCCGTTGGCGGCAAGGCACAAGCTGCTAAAATTTGTTTTAACATCAGCGGATTAGGTTTTGAGGCACTTTCATCGGCACAGCGGCTATAGACAAAATAAGAAGCCACCTGCTGCTTGCGCAAACTGCGATTTAAGCCAAGACGGCTTTTGCCAGTGGCTACGGCCAATAAAAAACCCGCTTGCTGTAAGTCCTGTAGCAAGTGCGCAACACCTGGGAATAAATCATCAGGGACGGAACTGTCGTATAAAAACCATTGGCGATAACCAGCACTTAAACAAGCCAAAGTGGTGGTAGTGGCAGCGGGAAAAAGTTGCGCTAAGGCTTCCGGCAAAGCCAAACCGATGATCGCCGCAACCGCCGAGGCACTTGGCGGCGGCAAATGGCAAGCAACCGCGGCACGCTGCATGGCATCAATAATGCGGTCAGTGGAATTGGCCAAGGTGCCATCCCAATCGAAAATAAGCAATTCACAATGCCTTATTTTATCGAAATTTTCTGGAAAATCTTTAGAAGTCAGCGTTTTAAAATCAGGAGATGACATGACAATAATAAATTTTATGGCTTGGCCGTTGGCAATTCGGCATTTTTCAGCGAAAAATCAGGAAACAGCCGTGGTAAAGCGCTGTGCCAATGTTGCGGATCTGCCTGAAAAAGCTGCCTTTCCCCTTCCCAAATAAACGATAACTGCCAAGCATGTAATAGCAAACCCGTCCATTCCGGCGAAGGCCAGCGCGGCTTGGGATGATATAAGACATCGCCGGCCAAGGGAAAACCAGAAGCCGCGGCATGAACGCGAATCTGGTGCATCCGACCGCTGTGCAGTTGTGCTGCCAACAAGCGCCATGGACGATGTTGCTCGCTGCTTGACGCACTGGCGAGACAAAAAAAATCGGTCTGCGCGGTTTTGCCATTGGGATGCACCAGCACTTTACCTTTGGCTTTGTCAGCTTGTTCCGGCGGCACACGCCATAACGGTAAAGTCACCGCACGCCAAGCTCGTGTCGGTGGCTGGTCATTCGACTGCCAATAGTTGTGTTGATCATCCACCACGCCGAGGTAGGTTTTTTCAACACTTGGCCACTGCGCGATCAACGTTCGCAAAACAGTCGGGGTTTTAGCCAACAATAAAAGACCGCTGGTGGCACGATCAAGGCGGTGTACCAAGGCCAAGTCGGGGAAGTTGGGCAGTTGTTGTCTTACAATGTCAATCACGCCATACTGCAAACCGCTGCCGGCGTGGGCGGGAATGCCGGCGGGTTTATCTAGCACAATAAAAGCATCATTTTCAAAAATAATGGCGGTTTTTAGCGCGCTTCTCGCCCGCTCTGGCAGCAGCGGTGGCGGCATTTGGCAGGTGGGCTGACATAAAAAAGGCGGCAGACGAATCGCGTCACCGCTGGCTAACCTCGCCGATGGCGCTTGTCGGCTGCCATTGACGCGGATCTGACCGGTACGGATCAACTTATACAAATGCCCGCGCGTCAGCGGCAAACGCGAGAGCAAAAAATTATCCAAACGCTGTCCAGCGTAGGCAGTAGCAACTTGTAACAGATTATTTTCTAAAGAAAACGGCTTGACCATGCAGAGAGAACCAGAAAGAAAAAAGTTGAAAGGCCACACCTCGACAGCCAGGGATGCTCTTTACCAAACTTCAACAAGCTATTGATAATGTTTGATAAAAATACCAACTTATGGTTTTTATGGCTGCTGGGTTTATCTATCAATAATGCACACCATAAAACATCCGCCACTGTCAAAAACGCGAGCATAGCATGGCTGCTATATGCTTTGGCAGCGCACTGCCGTTCAAGCATAGGCTGGCGTGTATTGACTTTTTTCTGTCATCGGGCTTTTTTCTGCCGCATAAAAGTCCTGTCTAACCAATTCTGTCTGCCCGGTCAGAGACCTCTCTTTCTATCAAGATTTGTACGATTCAGCGCCTCGGGATTCTGGCTTGGCCGCCTGCCAAGCATCCCAATGCCGCTTTTTTTCGTTGCACCGGTCGCGTTATTTTGCCAATTATCATGCAACGCTTTTCTCAACCTTTTTCACGAGTACCTGATTTTTTATGAAACGGATGTTAATCAATGCCACCCATCCCGAAGAACTTCGGGTTGCAATCATGGATGGCGACAAACTCTACGATTTCGACACCGAACTGTTAAGTCGAGAACAAAAAAAAGCCAATATTTACAAAGGCACCATCACCCGTATCGAACCGAGCTTAGAAGCGGCGTTTGTGGATTATGGTGGTGAACGCCATGGTTTTTTGCCTTTTAAAGAAATCGCCCGTAATTTTTTGCAGGGGGAAGGCAATATCGTCCGTGGCCAGATCAAAGACAGCCTCAGCGAAGGTCAGCAAGTCATTGTTCAAATTGAAAAAGAAGAACGCGGTAACAAAGGTGCTGCGCTGACGACTTATGTCAGTTTGGCTGGACGTTATCTGGTATTGATGCCGAATAATCCCCGCGCTGGTGGCGTGTCGCGGCGCATCGAAGGCGAAGACCGCCAAGCCATGAAGGAAATCATGGGGAGCCTTATCATCCCCGAGGGCATGGGGATTATCGTGCGCACCGCCGGCGTAGGCCGCAATCAACAAGAGCTCCAATGGGATTTAGATTATTTATTGAAAGTTTGGCAAAGCATTGAAGAGGCTTATCAGAAACCGTCGCGCAAACCCGCACTGATTCATCAAGAAAGCAAACTGATTATTCGCGCCTTACGCGATTATTTACGGCCTGATATTGACGAAATTCTTATTGATGAACCAGAGCGCTTTGCCGAAGCAAAAACTTTTATGCAGACCATGATGCCGCACAGCGTCGAAAAACTGCATTTTTATGAGTCGGAAATTCCGCTATTCAATCAATTTCGCGTTGAAAATCAAATTGAAACCGCCTATCAACATGAAATTCAACTGCCGTCTGGCGGCTCGATTGTCGTGGATTACACCGAAGCCTTGGTAGCCATTGACATCAACTCCGCCCGCGCCACCGCCGGCAACGACATCGAAGAAACTGCCTTAAATACCAACTTGGAAGCGGCAGATGAAATCGCCCGTCAACTGCGCTTGCGCGATATTGGCGGCTTGATTGTTATTGATTTTATTGATATGAGCGACAATCGCCACCAGCGCGAAGTCGAAAATCGCCTCAAAGAAGCGCTGTATCAAGACCGTGCCCGCGTCCAAGTCGGTCGCATTTCCCGCTTTGGTTTACTGGAAATGTCACGCCAGCGCTTGCAACCGTCTTTGGGGGAAACCAGTCAAATTGTTTGTCCACGCTGTGGCGGTTCTGGTCGGGTGCGCAGCACGCCATCTTCTGCCGATTATGTGTTGCGTCTCTGTCATGAATTGGCGATGCAGTCGGAAAGCAAGCCTGGCAAAATCACCGCGCAAGTACCTCTGGATGTTGCAACTTATCTCTTGAATGAAAAAAGACATACTATTCAAGAATTTGAAAGTTTTTACCAGACACAGTTATTGGTTATTCCCAACCCACATCTGCAAAACATTGATAGCAAAGATGTTGTAGTAAGCGCGGCACCAGAAGGCAAGGGGAGTTACGAATGGTTAAAAGAACAACAACCAAATAAAGCCTATATCTCGCAGACCAGCAACCCAGGTTTGTTCGCCATAAAACCAGCAGCAGAGACGGCCAGCGTCGCCAATGATACAGAGGATAGCAAAGCAACTTACGGGTTTTGGTCAGGTTTTTGGCTAAGATGGTTTGCGCGACCACTGAAAAAAAGCCAAGCCACGGCCATAGCACAGGTCGTAGAAGCAACGCCGAGTCCAGCAACGCCAAAAAATCAGTTCAGTGACACCCCACGCCAAGCGCCAACTGTCCAGTTGCCGGGTAGCAAAAAAACGCCAGCAGCAGAAAAAACTGGCAAGGCTTTGGAAAAGCAAGACAAAGCCAACGAAAAAAATCCCAGCGAACTCGAAAAAACTGATAAAGCACCGGTGATTATTCGCCCCAAGTTGACTGCGAATAACGACAACGAGGATAGCAAACGCAACAGCCGTTATCCCTTGCGACGGCGCAAATACCGTCCGAGCGTCCAGCGTAGCAAAGGGGAAGAGGACGGCGCTGAATAACTTTTTTCGACAGTTATTTAATCTTCGTCTTTAACTTATCTTCAATAAGATCAAAAGCTAAAAAAAGCACATTCTGAATACATCAGGATGTGCGAATTATCTGCTATGAGTAGTTTTTATGAAAAAAACGACTTAGCCGAGACAAAAAAATGTTCGCGATAAAACTTTAATTCGGCGATGGAATCCCGAACATCATCCAAAGCCAAGTGACTGCTTTTTTTCTGAAATTTAGCAGTCCCTTCAGGATACCACCGTAAGACCAACTCTTTTATCGTACTGACATCTAAATTCCGATAATGAAAAAAATCTTCAAGCTCCGGCATTAACCGCGCCAAAAATCGTCGATCCTGGCAGATACTATTGCCGCACATCGGCGAGGCTTTTGCCGGCAACCAGCGTTTGAGAAAAGCCAAAGTTTGCTGCTCGGCCTCGGCACAAGAGAGGCCACTTGCACGCACCCGTGTCAGGAGACCCGAGCCGCTGTGTTGCTTTTGATTCCAATCATCCATGGCCGCCAAGATCGCCTCAGCCTGATAAATGACTAAAACCGGACCTTCGGCTAAAATATTTAATTCGGCATCGGTAACTATCGTAGCAATTTCAATAATTTGATCATTAAAAGTATCTAAACCGGTCATTTCCAAATCAAGCCAAACCAAGCGATCTTTCACTCTCTCCACAAAAAAATTCTCCATTACTTTGATTTAGAAAAAATTTATCTGCAATAAACCGTTATCAGCCACAGCTTTAAGGTTGCAGCAAAAAAATATGCGCAGTATGGTTGGCTTCTGCTCAAGGTTCAACAATTTTGGAGGAAAAATGCCTTTTTTATTGATAATACTAGGTTTTCTTGCCACAACTACCGCTCTTGCTACGCCATTCAGCGACAGACAAATTGCCGGAGAAACACTTTATTTACAAGATTGTAGCGCTTGTCATGTCCAAAAATTTTCAAGCTCAAAAGCGCTTTGCTTTATGAACGACCCGAACGTATCTCCACCAACCTAAGCAAACTCAAAAACATGGTACAAGCCTGCGAAGTCCACTTTGGTTTGCAATATTTTGATGAAGACGTACTTGCTGTCACTGATTATCTCAATGCTGGCTATTTCCAATTCGCTGATAACGAGGGAATTTTGGGGACACCATGAGCGATTTACGTCAAAAACATTGCCAAGCCTGCGAAGGTGGGATGCCTGCATTAACGAAAGACACCATCAGCCAACTGCGCAGCGAAATTCATAGCGATTGGCAACTAAGCAGCAATTACACACAGATAACACGCAGCTTTCGCGCCCGCAATCACTATGAAATCATGGCGTTGGTTAATGCCATCGCCTTTGTTTCGCATCAGGAAGATCATCATCCCGACCTCCACATTGGTTATAACACTTGCCAAGTAACCTATACCACTCACGCTATCAATGGCTTATCAGAAAATGATTTTATCTGTGCCGCCAAAATAGATGCGCTGATCCTCTAGTACACATTATTTACTTCATATAGATTTTCTAATTAAAGAGAAGCCAAGCGCAAGTTTTTTCTAGGAATTTTCCTGGTTAAAACTTGCCGCCGTTTTCTCTGCCCAAATCTTGATCGTTTTTCCCAAAGCATGTGCCGTAGCAACATCCAAATCCAGCAATTGATAACGTTGTCCATCCCGTAAAATCAAGCGCAGCAAAGGCACGCCACTTTCATGAATAATTTGACGAATTTCAATAATTTGATCAAAAGGCGTTTGTAAAGTTTCCATTGCTTGTCCAAAAATAGATTAAAAGTGGTTGTCAAAAAGCGTTATAAAATGCCAAAAAAAGCCAAGCAGTTTTTGATAAAAATTAAGAAACCCGATAAATCGCCGTCTGGACAAAATGTTAAGTCAGCATTTACCCTTCGACAGTTCACAGCGTTTATGCGCTTTGTTATTTTCTTCAACTTGTGAGAAAAATTATGCGATTCTTAACTTTTTTAATTATTTTTCAAATTCTTATCCAACAAAATCTTTTTGCTGAAACGCAAGCACCGCAGGAATTTTTCCTAGACAATGGCTTACGCTTGATCATTCAAAAAAATAGCAAAGCGCCGATTATCGTCAGTCATCTTTGGTATCGTGTTGGTTCTGCCGATGAAAAAGCTGGCGAAACTGGCATTTCGCACATGCTCGAACACATGCTCTTCAAAGGCAGCGCACAGTATCCCGATGGCCAATACTCAAACATCATTGCCAAACTTGGCGGCGAAGAAAATGCTTTTACCAGCCGTGATTTTACTGGCTTTTACGCCAAATTTGCCAAGGAGCATCTCGATACCATTTTGGCTTTAGAAGCCGATAGATTACGCGCACCCTTATTCAAAGAAAAGGAATTTTTAAGTGAGCGAGAAGTCGTTTTAGAAGAACGTATTTTGCGCAGCGAAGATGATCCTTATGCCAAGGCCAACGAATATTTTTATGCACAAGCCTATTTCACCAATCCCTACCGCCAACCGATTATTGGCTGGAGACAAGATATTGAAAATTATAGCATTGATCAAGTAAAAAACTGGTTTACCACTTGGTATTCACCTAATAACGCCACTTTAGTTTTGGCCGGTGATGTGGATGTAGCTGCTGCTGTTGCTTTGGTCAAAAAGCATTTCTCCGACATTCCTGCTCGACCCTTAAATAAACCCGCTACTAAGCAAGACCCTCAACCTATTGGCAAGAAAGTCATCAACCTAGAAGTCAATACGCAAAATGATTTGCTATATCTTGCCTATCCTGTGCCAACGCTACCAAGTTTATTAGCCGAAGAAATTTCTACAGAACAGGCAATAAGCCAAGAAGCCTTTTTAGAGAAAGGCAAACCCGCCTTTGCCTTGGCTGTATTAAATGAAGCGCTGGCCGGCAGTGATAGCAGCCGCTTACCACAAACCTTGGTTCGTCAACAAGCTATCGCTGTCTATGCCGACAGTAGTTATAGCGCCGATGCACGACTAGAAACCTTATTTATCCTCGCCGCTGAACCACAACCTGGTCATAGTTTAAGCACTTTAGAAGAAGCCTTAAAACAAGTCTTACAACAAATCGCTGATCAAGGTTTAAGCGAAGAAGAGTTTAAGCGCATTCGCAACCGCTTGAAAGCCAAACGCATTTATGAACAGGATAGCATTTTTTATCAAGGCTTTACCTTGGCACATTACAGCACTTTGCGCCTGCCCTTAGCCAGCGATGCCTATTTTGATCATGGCATTGCGCAAGTGAGCAATGAAGACTTGAAAAATGTTATTCAGCAATATTTTCAAGAGCGTTATCTCACCGTTGGTCAAATTATGCCCTTGGCACAAGCAGAATAAATTTTAATTATTTTTGAAGGATTTTTTATGCAGTTTTTTCCCAGCAAAAATTATTTCCTGACGCTGATTTTTTTAAGCATTTTTAGCAGTTCCAGCAATGCCTTGGAAAATATTGTCCATTGGCAAACTAAAGCCGGCTTAGGTGTTTATTGGGTTTATAGTCCAAGTCCGGCTATGGTGGATATTGAATTATTATTTGCCGCTGGCAGTGCTTATGATGGCGAAAAAAACGGTTTGGCCAATGCCACCAACGCCATGTTTTATGAATACGCCGATGGTCAGCCGCAAACCTATTGGGCAGAAAAATTAGAAAGCCTGGGCGCGGAAATTGCCTTGACCTCGCGTCGAGAGGGCGCAGGCATTCGCTTGCGCAGTTTAAGCGACAGCGACACGCTCAATGAAGCGCTTGATTTATGGCTAAAAATTATCAGCAAAGCCGAATTTCGCCAAGAGGACTGGCAGCGGGTCCGTGAGCAATTATTAAGCCAATACCGCGATCAACAACAAGACCCCAGTTATCTGGCCAATGAAGCCTTTTATCAAGCACTTTTTCCTGATAGTGCTTTGGGTCAACCCAGCTTAGGTACAGAGAAAAGCCTTATGGCGCTAACCATTGAAGACCTAAAGACTTTTTATCAGAATTTTTATCATCGTCACAATGCTAAACTAGTGATCGTTGGCGACCTAAGCCATCAACAAGCCGAAGCACTGTCAGAAAAAGTCAGCACTGCTTTGGCTGATAACGGCGGCGCGGCAGCACAAGTTTCCTTAACTAAAAGTGAGCCAAAACAACAAATTATTAACTTCCCTAGCCAACAAGCACATCTTATTTTAGGTTATGTCACTATTCCGCGCACGCATCCCGATTATTATCCGCTGCTGGTTGCCAATCATCTTTTGGGTGGCAATGGTTTTTCTTCACGCTTGATGCAAAAAGTGCGGGTTGAACGTGGCTTAACCTACGGAATTTACAGCCATATCATTCCAATGCGCGACGGTAGTATTTTTAGCATTCGGCTGCAAACACGTGTGGAACAAAGCACGCAAGCCTTAGCGCTTATTCAAGAAACACTCGACAATTTACGGCAACAAGGTTTCAGTGATACTGAGTTTAACGATGCTAAAGAAAATCTTATCAATAGCTTTCCTTTAACAATCAGCAGCAACCGCAGCATCTTATCCCAGGTCGGTAGCATCGCTTTTTATGATTTAGAATTGGATAGGATCGGAAAATTTCAAGAAAAAATTCATGCGGTATCCAAGGCAGAGGTCAACAAAGCCATTGAAAAGTACCTATTGCCAGATGCTTTGATAAAAATACAAGTCGGTACTGGACAATAATTTTAATTGCTGGGTAGTTTTTAATAAATTGCCAAGAAACCACAAAAAGTGACAAATCAAGTACGTATCATTGGTGGTAGCTGGCGCCGCCATTTATTGCGCTTTCCTGACCGACCAGGATTGCGACCCAGTGGCGACCGCGCCCGCGAAACCTTATTTAATTGGTTGCAATGGCAAATTCCTGGTGCCTATTGCCTAGATGCCTTCGCCGGCAGCGGCGCTTTGGGTATTGAGTGTTTATCCAGAGAGGCGGCATTTGTGGATTTTTGTGAAATCGATCCCTTAACTTTTTCTTTTTTGAAACAAAATCTTAAAAATTGGCAACCTAATAATTACGCCTTACATCAACAAAATTTTCTAAGTTTTTATAAAAACAAGGCAGAGGTATATGATATTATTTTTTTAGATCCCCCTTTTGCCGAAAATCTTTGGTCAATGGCCATCACTAACGCTTACAACCTTTTGAAAGGTAATGGGTTATTATATGTAGAAAGTCCAATTCCGTTACAAGCAACCGATTTAAAACATTGGCAGTTGTTAAAGCAAAAACCTCTTGGTCAAGTTTATTTACAACTACTCAATAAAAAAATGTAGAAACAATATGATAACCGCCATTTATCCAGGAACCTTTGACCCTTTAACCAATGGACATTTCGACATTATCGTGCGCGGCTGCAAAATTTTTTCGCGCTTGATTGTGGCAGTCGCCGAGAATCCTTCCAAGCGACCGCACTTTACTTTAGAAACACGCATCCGGCTGGCGCAAAAAGCCTGTAGCGACTTTCAACAAGTCGAAGTGCTTGGTTTTTCTGGTCTATTGATTGATTTTGCTCGTGAACAAGGCGTTGGCGTTATTTTACGCGGTTTACGCGCAGTTTCCGATTATGAATATGAGCTGCAATTGGCGGAATTAAATCGGCAGTTGGCACCAGAATTAGAAACGGTTTTTTTGACACCCGCCCAGCAATTTGGCTTTTTATCATCGAGTTTAGTGCGCGAATTGGCACGATTAGGTGGCAATATCGAACATTTTGTTCCTAAAGCAGTTTTAGCAGAAATTCAAACACAAAAAACCTAAATGCTACCCGAAAATTGGCAAGCACAACTGCCAGATAATTGGTGGGTACAGCGAAATGCCGCTGAAACTTTCATTACCCAACTCAAACAAGAGTTACCGCCAAGACATTGTTTATACGGCTTAAAAGTTAAGTTTTTAGCACGAATAGATGGTCAAGACGATGTATTATTTTTAATTGATGATGGCAGTGGCCGTGTCGCAGAAGTGCATTTAACCTGGAGTAAACGGCAAGAGCGGCTACCTTGGCCAATAGGCAAGATTTACGATAATTTTCAGACGTGGAAAGCAGAAAAATTAAAGAATTTACAGAATTAAAGCAATTAGGATAAATCAATGTGGAGTAAAGCATGGCCTTGAAAATTACCGATGCCTGTATCAACTGCGATGTTTGTGAACCGGAATGCCCCAATCAAGCCATTTCTCCAGGATCTGAATACTATGTGATTGATCCTGAAAGCTGTACGGAATGTGTTGGACATTACGACAAACCGCAATGCCAAATTGTCTGTCCAGTGGATTGTATTCCGCTTGACCCTGAACATCAGGAAGATGAAGCGATGTTATTAAAAAAATACTATCGTTTAACAGGGTTGATTGTAAAAACTATTGACTAAGCAAAGATCATAGACTAAGGAAGTTCGATCTCAGCAAAAATTGAGAAATCCTGACCTAATTCCTGACGTAAGCGCGTTAAAAAAGCAGCGGCTGCCACTTGAAAGGCAGCACGTTCTCCTTGCGACTTGGCCGTTGGCGCAGTAGGATCATCCCAATCCAAAAAACGGTCATACCATGCTATTAAATCATGGCCTTGGCAGATAATATGCTCTGGAAGATTGAGTTCTGTTTAAGGAAACAGCATAGTCAAAACGAGAACGTGCAGCTTCGTTTGCTGACTATAAGCAAATACCAGAGCCACAATCAAAAGTGTAGCGAAGCATGTAGATAGGCACTGCCATAAATCCTCTAATAACTATAGCATGGTGTTGAAAAATAAAATTTCTTATTAAGAAGCATGAAAATCTATAAAATAATTTGACGCTCATTTCTGCTAAAATAATTATTCTGGATAAACCACTTCACCTTCGCTATCGTATAACTTTAAGTCATTCTTAACTGCGGCAGCAATTAAACGTTCTAAAACAATCGCATCTGCGACTTCCACCTTGATCACCAATTCTTTTACCTTGCCGTAAGAAGATTGATCGTCTAAACCTTCTTCCCAGAGATTATGGTCGTTGTCGTTATCATCATCTTCTAGGGATAAATCAGGATAATCCTTGGTAATTGCTTGGACAAAAGTAACAAACTTTGGGTTAAGAACAGCAGGAAAATCACGTTGTTGATCAATAAATACTTCGGCACTTCCTGCATCGGATATGCTTGGTGCATCTAATAAATGAAGAACAAAGGCCATATTATCAACTCTATTTTTAATTAGTTAAAATTTTATCCACTTGCTGTAAATTTTTAAGAAAATATGTTAATAAATTTTTCGCATTTTCCGTGGCTTTCTCAACATTTCTGTTAATTTCTTCCATAGTGATCGGTTGATCTTCGAGACCTGCCGCCCAGTTAGCCACCAACGCACAAGTGGCATAAGCCAAGTTTTTTTCGCGTGCTAAAGCTGCTTCTGGCATGGTCGTCATACCGACAAGATCGCAACCTTCACGCTGTAGCTTCTTGATTTCTGCTGCGGTTTCCAAACGTGGTCCTTGGGTAACGGCCAAACAGCCACCAGCATATAAATCAATCTCGGCCTTCGCTGCGATTTTCAGCAAGATTTCACGAAAACTTCTTGAAAATGGTTCTGTAAAATCAATATGTTGAACATCTTGACTGCTGCCGCCTTCAAAAAAAGTCTGTGCGCGACCATAAGTGTAATCTATCAATTGATCAGGCAAAACCAAGGCCGCTGGTAGCATTTTGGGATTTAAGCTACCAACGGCATTAAACGCCAAAATATCGGTCACGCCGCTTGCTGCCAAAGCCGCGATATTGGCGCGATAATTGACACGATGCGGCGGGAATTGATGCGCTTCACCATGACGCGGCAAAAAGATCACTTGTTCATCGGCAAAACTGCCAAAAATTAAGGGCGCTGATGGCTCGCCAAAAGGTGTATTCACCACTTGGCGACGCACGATAGACAAACCTGGCAATTGGCTGAAACCCGTGCCGCCAATGACGGCTAAAACCCGCTGCATTTACGCCTCCCGCACTGCATAAATTGCTGGCAAATTGCGAAAAAATCCTTTGTAATCCATACCCATACCATAAACATAACGATCTGGCACCATTAAACCGCTGACATCTGGATAAAAATCAGGAACTTTGCGGGTGTGCGTCTTAGTGGTCAACACCGCCGAACGCACTGAAGCTGCGCCGACTTCTTGGCAGAAATGATAAATTGCCGCCAAGGTATAGCCTTCATCAAAAATGTCGTCTATCAATAAGATATGTGTATTTGCCAAGGGTGACTTAGGCTTACTGTGCCAAGTCAACACCCCGCCTTCGGTATTTTGTCCATAGCGACTGGCATGAATATAATCCATACGCACGGCACTATGCAGTTGCGGTAAAAGTGAAGCAGCAGTGAATAAGCCACCATTCATCATCACTAGTGCTAAAATTTCTTCAGACTCTTTATATAAATTATTTATTTTCAACGCCATAGCCGAAATGGCTTGCTGAACTTGCGAGGCATTCCAAACTTGTTCCGCAGCGGTATGCATTTCTTGCGCTTCCTGCCAGGTGGTCATCTTTTTTCCTTTTTTCCTTGTTATTATCTATAGATATACAGCAAAAAATAAGGCGAAAAACGTTTCGCCTTATTCAATATCAAAAAGTTTTAATCGCTATTTTTTAATAGGTGAAGGTGACAACATCTTCATCCATCGCTTGCTGAATCACATAGGCACCGCCAACGGTTTCAACAATTTCTGGAATTAAATTATTACCCCAAAGCTCTAAAGTCGGGGTGCAGACTTTGAATTTCACGCCAGCTTCATGCGCATCTTTAATAAAATCATAGACGCTTTTCGGACTGCCTTCTTGTACAAATAATTTTTCGGCAACACCAGCAACTGCCAATTCCCCAGCGCGAGCAGTTAAAATTACTTCTACTTCTAAGTCCATTGCTGCGGCAACAGTGGCTTGGAAAAACGGCGCACCCAATTCGGAACCGTTTTTAGGGTCGGTATTCACCATCACAATCATCAATTTTTCAGCCATAACTACCTCTATTAAATAATTGATAAAAAACTATATATGCTCTGTGGCGCTCGTCGCAAACACAAAACAGTAGGATTGTAACATTTTTAGCGCCTTTGGCGATATTCCTATAATTGGCAGCGTTTAAGGAGGAAGACCCCCTCGCCACCACGCGCAAATTCAAGCCAAGTAAAGGGTAGATGTGGGAAAGCCGCTTCAACACTTTCTTTGCTTTCGCCAACCTCGACAATTAAAAGACTATCATCTTCTTTTAGATAAAGTTTTGCTTCTTGTAAAATAATATTGACCGCTTGCAATCCTTCTTCACCGGCTAAGAGTCCAATTCTTGGTTCGTGATGATATTCCGGTGGTAATTGATTAAAACTTGTGGCAGGAACATAGGGCGGATTACTAATAATAACATCATATTGCTTACCCAAAAGCGCATCAAAATAATCCGACTGCACCAAATGCACCTGCTCTTCCGCCTGATAATGCGCAATATTTTTTGCTGCCACAGCCAAAGCATCCGGCGAAATATCGGCTGCATCCACTTGCACATGTGGCAAATAATTGGCACAAGCTAAGGCAATACAACCACTACCTGTACATAAATCCAGGATATTAAAGATTTTTTCTGGCGCAAGCCACGGCTCAAAAGCCGCCTCAATCACTTCCGCCAGGGGCGAGCGGGGAATTAACACCCGCTGGTCAACATAAAAGGACATGCCAGCAAACCAGGCTTCCTGCGTCAAATACGCCACGGGCATTCGTGTATTTATTCGCTTATCAAAAAATTGTAATATGCGGTGGCGCTCATCCAAGGTCAATTGACTAGAAAAATACTGTTCTGGCAAATTTTGCGGTAAGTGCAGGGCGGCTAAAACCAGATAGACCGCTTCCGAAAAGGCATCTTCAAAGCCATGTCCATAATGTAGTTCTGCGGCTGCAAAACGGCTGGTAGCAAAGCGAATATAGTCACGAATGGTAATAAGTTCAGTGACTAAGCGACGTTCCGACCAAGTAAGATTTTCTTTTATTAACATCGAGGTTCCCTAATAATGATGACCAAAGCCTTCAACATTCTACTCGCCTTGGCCACACTTGGCCTGGCTTTTTGGTTACAACCGCCAACTACTTCAGAAAAAAATCAATTTTTACAAAATTTTAAAAGCATAGACTGGCAAGAATTGCGTCCTGATTCACAAGCACGCACCTGGCCTGAACAAGTTCTACATTATGCTGGCCAAAGTTACGATAAAAATTATTTTTTTCCAAAAGAAGCACCACGCTGTCAATTGATTTATTTTGGTTATACCTTTTGCCCAGATATTTGTCCGATGGCTTTATTTTCTTTAAGTGAAATGTATCAAAAATTATCGGAAAGTACACAAAAAAACCTGCAAGTACATTTTATTTCGCTTGATCCTGAGCGCGACACACCAGAACGCTTACCCGAATATCTGGCATTTTTTCATGAAAGTTTTATTGCCTTATCAGGAGAAGCAGCAGAGTTGCGCCTATTGACAAAACCATTAGATATTTTTTATCAAAAACAAGCCAATCCCTTTAATCCCGAACAACAAGATGCCTATCTTTTGGATCACAGTGCGCAGAGTTTATTATTTACTCCCGAAGGAAGGTATTTAGGTGCCTTTTTTCCACCGCATCATCCTGAAAAAATGGCGGCAGATGTTGAAGCTGCCTGTGGAAAATTTTAAGCAGAAGATGTCTTTCCGCTTGGTTTTTTCAATAGCAATGAATTTTAAGGCAGAGGCATAAACTTTATTTTCGCCATAAAAAAGGACGCGGCTATTGCGTCCTTTTTTTACGAATTTTTACGAAAATTTTACAGTTAAATAAATAGCTAAGGTCTTATTTCCAACCGGCACGATCCATAAGTTTCACGGCTTCAGCGTTATTTTTTCCCAAAACATTCCAATCCACTTGTTCTTTTTTGAAGCTACCTAAATTTGTCAAAACGGCACTTAAAGCTGCACCTGCAACCACCGGATATTCACCATTTTGTTCAGCATACCAGGCTTGCGCTTTTGGACTTAACAAAAAAGTTAATAATTTTTCAGCATTTTCAGTATTTTTAGCAGATTTTAAGATACCAGCACCGCTGACATTGACATGCGTACCGCGATCATTTTGATTCGGCCAAATGATAAAAACTTGTTCGGCTGCGGCTTTTTCATCGGCTTTGCTACCAGTCAGCATCCCCGCATAATAATAGGTGTTAGCAACGGCAAAATCACATTCACCCGCAGCCACGGCTTTGATTTGGTCGCGGTCGCCACCCACCGGCGGACGCGCAAAATTGGCCACCAGTCCCTTTGCCCAAGCTGTGGTTTTTTCAGCACCAAGCTGCGCAAGCATTGCCGCAACCATGGATTGATTATAGATATTTCCTGAAGAACGAATACAAACTTTGCCTTTTAAGCCAGGATTAGCTAAATCTTCGTAATTCATGCTCATGTCAGCCGCCACCCGTGCTTTAGCAGCAAAAATTGGTCGTGCCCGCATGGACAAAGCTACCCAAGCACCTTCGGCATCTTGCATTGCAGCAGGCGCTGAAGCACGAACAGAAGCTGGTAAAACTTCAAATAAACCATCGGCTTTGGCGGTATAAAGGTTGCCAGCATCTACGGTCAACAAAATATCGGCAGGTGAACGAGCGCCTTCTAAACGCAGACGCTCAATTAAAGCCTCGGCCTTGGCACTTAAAATATTAACTTTAATACCAGTTTCTTGCGTAAATTCATCGAATAATGGCTTAATTAAGGCTTCTTGGCGTGCTGAATAAACATTGACCACGCCTTGCGCCAGAGCACTACCAGCTAACCACAAAGACAAAAACATAAAAGCAAAACGAATCATAAAGTTCTCCTTTTTTTACGATTAAATTTCAAAAGCAAGGCAATGCTAACCGTTTTTATTTTGCATTGCAAGCCATTCCCTGCAATCGCTAATCAAGGCAGAGGCATAAAAAGAAAAACCAATAAAAAATTACTTTTAGAAATAACGCAATAACAAAGCATAGGGATGAAAAGGCGCGGGCATTGGGATGCGTACCCGATAACCAGCACCGGGTGCTAAAGCCATTTTTTCACCGTGGAGATTTTCCATGGCTGTCAGCACAAAATCCACGTTACCCAACGGGGATAACCATTGTAATGTATCGCCAACCGCAAATTTATTTTTTACGTCAACGGTCAACCAGTCTCCATGACTATCAAGCACTTCAGCGACAAATTGCTGTTGACTGCTACGGGAAATATCCTGCTGATAATTTTGATAATGATTCGGCGGATGCCGATCATAAAAACCTTCGGTATAACCACGATTGGCCAAATTTTCTAGTTCCCAAAGCAACTTAGGATTAAATGGTCGTTCGGCCTTTGCATCGTCAATGGCTTGCCGATAGACCTGCGCGGTGCGGGCGACGTAGTAATGCGATTTGGTACGACCTTCAATTTTTAAGCAATCCATACCCATTTTTACTAAGGCATCTACATGCTGCACAGCGCGCAAGTCTTTGGAATTCATGATATAGGTTCCATGCTCATCTTCTAAAATCGGAAAATATTCCCCCGGACGCTGCGCTTCCTGCAATAAATAAACTTTATCAGCAGCCGGATGCCGTTTGACTACTTGTGCTTGATTTTGCAAAGGTATTGCCTCCATGGCTTCCAATGCCTGGCGAGAAATCGGTAAGACTTCACCGGTTAAATTTTCTTCGGCGGCCACGGTTTGATATTCCCAACGACAAGCATTGGTACAGGCACCTTGATTGGGATCACGATGGTTAAAATAACCTGATAATAAACAACGTCCTGAATAAGCAATACACAAAGCACCGTGGACAAAAACTTCGAGTTCCATATCGGCACAATCACTTTTAATTTCAGTAATTTCATCTAGCCCGAGTTCGCGGGATAAAATCACCCGAGTTAAGCCTAAACTTTGCCAAAACTTCACCGACAAACTATTGACCGTATTCATTTGCACCGATAAATGCACCGGCAATTCGGGATATTTTTCACGCACCAAGGCAATTAACCCAGGATCGGCCATAATCACGCCATCGGGTTTTAAGTCCATGATTTCTTCCAAGTCACGAAGAAAGGTCTTGGTTTTATTGTTGTGCGGAATGCCATTTAAGGTGAGATAAAACCGCTTACCTTGTGTGTGTGCTTCTTGAATGCCGATGGTTAAATTATCGTTCAAAAAATCATTATTGCGCACCCGCAACGAATAACGGGGTTGACCGGCATAAACAGCGTCGGCACCGTAAGCAAAGGCATAACGCATATTTTTCAAAGTGCCGGCGGGGGATAAAAGTTCAGTCATAACTGCCTCAAAAGATAAAAAGTGTTGACAAGTTGCTTGAACGACAGACGGTAGAAAAAGCCTGACCAGTGGCGGTAACTTTTAGAAAAAGATTTTTATAATCAGCGCTTTCAACTGAGAGGTCAAGACCCATGTTTAATTTATCATTCATAGCCTTGCCACTGATCGCTTTATTTTTTTCACCGCTCTTAGCTGCGCAATGCCTTTCTGGCGATTGTCAAGAAGGTATCGGAGAATACCGTTTAACTTTGCAAAATCAAGAGCGTATTCTCGCCATTTGGCATTATCGCGGCCAATTCAGCGCCGGTTTCGCCAGCGGCAAAGGTGATCTCACTCGACAAGACCCGCTATTGGCCGAACCTTTCCGGCATTTTCAAGGTACATTTCAAATCGGTCGTGCGCATGGTGAAGGCAATTTAACGGTCACTGACGATGCTTTTCAAATGCGCTATCAAGGTGATTTTGCCTTTGGTCAACCGCAAGGTAAAGGTCAATTATTGATGGAAAAATTTATAAAAACAAAACATTATGAAAAAGACCTCCCTTGTCCAGTCTATCAAGGCGAAGCTATTTTTGCCGAAGGAAAAATCATTACCCCAATTTTTTCTGATAACTGCCAAGAATTTTTAACTTTGCTGCTTGATTTGTCTATTTGCCTCTCCACTGAAAGCCCCTGTCCTGAACCACAAGCTACTGAAGCAAAAAACTTTTCTGCTGAAAAAACTGATTTAGAAAAACGTCGTCAATACTGGCAACAACGTTTGCCGCAAGCCTTACAAAATCAATTACCAGAATTAAGCGCAGCACTCAGTGTTCCTTGGGGAAAAGATAAAGAAAACCTAGAGTTACAACAGGGTGAAGAACTAGAAACCGTTGGCGCACAAACCTTTACCGTAGATGCCGCTGGCCATCGCTATCTTTTAGATGCCGATGGCTTAACCGTGAAAAAATATGATCGCAATGGCAACTGGTTGGAAAATTTAACTTTTGACACGCAAGTAGAAGATATGATTACTCTTGGTGATCAATTGCTTACCTTGCAAGCTGCGGGTATTCAGATGAATCAGCAACGCTTTTCTTTAGAGGACTTACCCAAAAGCGAAGGTTATCGCCAAGGTTTTTATCAAGAAAATGGTCAAACCTATGTTTGCAAACTACAACAATGTCAAGCGGTTGCTAAAGGTAAAAATCTTTTAACCAACCCACAACCGATATTGCCAGGCTATCCTTTTGGTGAGGATTTTATCCGCACTTCTTGGAAAAATCCGAGAGAAGTCAATTTGTTGTTACTTGATAGTGAAGGTCAACCCAAAGGTCAGTTACCATTCAACCCTGCTGGCGACCTTGGCGTTGTCGGTCCCATTGGCAAAACTGCCGCTGGTAACTTGTTATTGGAAGCAGAATATGTCTATCCCGATGGTTATGTCGGCTTAAAAGTCTTGGAAATAGACTTGGAAAAGCAAAAAATTATCGCTGAAAAAGCCTTGCCGAATGACTATCACACCACCAGTTATCGCAAATTATTAAGCGATAAAAATGGTCAATTGCAACAATTGATCACCACGCCAAACGGTGCCGAAGTGCTGCAATGGCGTTGATTTGTTTCTTAAAGTTTTTTCTTCAACTTTTATTTCTTTCATGTCGGAGTTTATGATGCGTTTTATACTTTTTCTGATTATTTTTTGCTTCACCCTTTCTGCACCAGCCATTGATCGGCAAAAAATTATTGATAACGCCGAAACCTTTGCCAATGTCCAATGGACGGTAAAATCCGGTAATGCCAATAGTTATTGGAATAACCGCAGCATTGGTCAAAAAGTTACCGGCATGGCCTATAACTGGGGTGGGTTTAATAGCGTTTCTGAATTTTTAAGTCGAGTTAATGCTGGCCGTATCGCTGGCAACGACAAAAAAACCTTGCATGATTCCACGCATATTCGCACCGATTTTGCCGGTATTGACTGCTCGGGTTTTGTCAGCCGGGTCTGGGAAACCTCAAGCAAATATAGCACCCGCAGCCTGCCAAATATTTCTAAGCAAATCAATTGGTCGGACTTAAAAGCTGGCGATATTGTCAATAAAGCAGGGAGTCATGTGCGGTTATTTCATTATTACAATAGCGATGGCAGCATGATGCTCTACGAATCCACCACCTCAGGAAGCATTGATGGCGTTACGCATCGGGTTTTAGCCAGAGATAACAATTATTTACCACGTCGTTTTAACCAAGTCGTAGAAAGCGCAAGTCAGCCGGCACCAGAAATTTCTTTTATTTATCCAAATCCGCTAGTTACTAAAGCCTCTGGTGAACGGCAATGGTTAATTCTTTTTGGCGAAAATTTTGCTGAAACGGACAAGTTAAATTTTAAGATGGTGGGCTATGCGGATTTTAATGATCGCGTTCCCTTATTTTTGGATGCACAAACCTTAGCTTATGAAATCAATGTTGGCACTACACCCGCACCCTGGCAGGTTCAAGTTGTAAAAAGTGATAAGCAAGTTTCTAATATCGCAAGTTTTCAAGTACAAAAACCCTAAGCATAGCTGAAAAAGCCGAAAAAAAAGGCATCTGAATCCGTTCAGATGCCTTTTGTATTTGATAAAAAAAGGGTTTGGTTAAGGCTTTTGTTACACTTCTTCCGGCAGCAAGGTGCGCATAGATAAAGCATGTAAAGCGCCGCTTTCTAAATGCTCGCGCACGGCAGCATTGACCAAACGTTGCCGTTGAATCAAGGTTTTACCGGCAAAACTTGCGCTTATCACCACGGCTTCAAATTTACCTTCGCCGCCTTGCACGGTGACTTTGGCATCGGGGAGTGCGGCTTCAATATGCTTCTGAATGGTTAAACTATCCATTAACTTAATCTTAAGCTTTAAGCAGCAAATTGTTGATTAACAAAATGCCAATTCACTAAATTCCAAAAATTTTCAACATATTGTGGACGAGCATTACGATAATCCACATAGTAGGCATGTTCCCAAACATCCACGGTCAACAAGGCTTTTTTGCCTTCGGTCATTGGGGTGCCAGCGTTTTTGCTATCGTAAATGCTTAAACTGCCATCGGCATTTTTCACTAACCAGGTCCAGCCAGAACCAAAATTGGCCACCGCTGCCGCAGAAAATTTTGCCTTAAATTCTTCAAAAGAACCAAAGGCTTGATTGATAGCTTCGGCAATAGCACCGGTTGGTTCGCCACCGGCATTGGGCGCAAGACAGTGCCAATAAAAGGTGTGATTCCACACTTGCGCGGCGTTGTTAAAAACGCCACCGGCTGGCGCTTTCATAATGATTTCTTCCAAAGGCAGCGCTTCAAATTCAGTGCCTGGAATCAATTTGTTAAGATTATTAACATAGGCTTGATGGTGTTTGCCGTGATGATAATCCAAGGTTTCGGCAGAAATATAAGGCGCTAAAGCCTCTTTAGCATAAGGCAATTCAGGCAGTTGATGTTGCATGGTTTATTCCTCAAAAATGAAAATGGCTATCAAAAGTCAGGCAGCTTGCGCCACCGTCCAGAGATTATACACTGCTTGCCTTTTTTACTGACACGGCAATTTGTCATTTTTTTCGCCTTTTCCACCTTTTTTGCAGCTAGGAGCCAACTATGTGCGGCATCGCCGGTATTTTTTCAGCCGATCATAACCAGACCGAGACCTTGCGCAGTTTACAACGAATGCTCAACGCCTTGGCGCAGCGGGGTCCCGATGGCCAGGGGATATTTCAGCACCAAAGGATAACTTTGGCGCATCGCCGCTTATCCATCATTGACTTATCGAGTCGCGCACATCAGCCGATGGTGGACAATGCCTTGCAATTGGCCATTGTTTTTAATGGCACCATTTATAACTATCGGGAATTGCGGCAAGAATTGGAAAAACTCGGCTACCAATTTTTTAGCAGCGGCGACACCGAGGTGATAAGCAAAGCCTTTCATGCTTGGGGTGAGGACTGTTTGTCGCGCTTTTTAGGAATGTATGCTTTTGCTATCTGGAACTTAGCCGAGGAAAAATTATTTTTAGCTCGGGATTTATTCGGCATTAAACCCTTGTATTACAGCCAAGTCGGCAGCGATTTTTATTTTGCTTCTAATACGCAAGCGCTGCTTGCCAGCGGAAAAATAGCCAAGGATTTAGCAACCACCGCCTTGCCCTTTCACTTGATGCTGCATGGGGTCGTACCAGCACCAGAGACGATTATCAAAGGGATCAAAAAGTTACCACCAGCACATTGCGCTTGGCTTAAAAATGGCCAATTGACGGTTAAACGCTATTGGCAACTCACCGCTAAGCGTCCCGAAGCTGCGATGAGCGCCGGCGAGTGGCAGGCAGAACTGGAAAAACGTTTACAATTGGCTATTTTACGTCGTGATAGCGCCGCTGATGTGCCGGTCGGCATTTTGCTGTCCGGTGGCCTCGATTCGAGTTTAATCACCGCCATGCTGGCGCAAACCCGGCCAGTGCATACTTTTAGCATCGGTTTTGAAAGTAAAAATGAAGAAGCTGGTGATGAATTTTTTTATTCAGATCAAGTGGTTGATCAATATAAAACCCAGCATGAAAAAATTTTCCTGGACAATCGCCAAGTTTTGCCGCGTTTGCCCGAAGCAGTGGCAGCAATGGCCGAACCCATGGTTGGTCAAGATGCCGTGGCTTTTTATCTCTTGGCCGAAGCGGTTGCCAAGCAGGTCAAAGTCGTGCAAAGCGGCCAAGGTGCCGATGAGGTGTTTGCCGGTTATTTTTGGTATCCACAAATGGCGGCTTGTGCGGCGCAAAATTCCTGGAAAAATCATCCTGTTGCTTGTTTTGCACCGTTTTATTGCGACCGTGAGCCTTTGGAAGTGCTTGCGATGTTATTGCCAAAATTTCAGGGTGAAAATTTTGTTTATCAATGGCTTGGCGAGCGATTATTAGATGAAAATGCCGATAGTTTTTTGGATCAAGTGCTGCGTTTAGATGTCACGACGCTCATCGTGGATGATCCGGTCAAGCGTGTGGACAATATGACCATGGCGCATGGTTTGGAGGCGCGGATGCCGTTTTTGGATAAAAACGTGGTGGAATGGGCAGCGGCCATGCCAGAAGACCTAAAACTGGCTGAAGGCGGCAAGGGAATACTAAAAAACATCGCCCGAAAATATCTGCCAAGCAGCGTGATTGACCGTCCCAAAGGCTATTTTCCGGTGCCGGCCTTGAAATATGTTGAAGGCGAGTTTTTTGATTTTATGCGGGATATTTTATTATCTACCGCCTGCCGCGAACGCGGCTTATTTAACCCGGATTACCTGGCTAAATTGCTGGCCAAGCCGCAAGCGCATTACACAAAATTGCAAGGCAGCAAACTTTGGCATAATGCCTTACTGGAACTTTGGTTGCAGACGCACCTAGACTCTGTTTGAATAGCTAGCGGTTAATAGTTGACTAAATCGTTTTATTTTTTACTTTTGAGGATGTTATGGACGTATTAGAACGTATTCGTGAGCAAGTCACCTCCCACCCCGTCGTCATTTACATGAAAGGCACGCCGCAAATGCCGATGTGTGGCTTTTCCTCACGCGCCGCGCAAGCCTTAGCCAGTTGTGGCGAAGAATTTGCCTATGTCAACGTCTTGACCGACCGCGAAGTTTTTGAAAATCTGCCACGTTATGCCGACTGGCCAACGTTTCCGCAAATCTATGTCAATGGCGAACTCATCGGCGGCTGTGACATCACCGTCGAAATGGCGCAAAAAGGTGAGTTACAACCTTTGATCAAGGCAGCGGTGGCAAAACACCAAGGCAATAGCGGCACGGCAGAACATTAAACTCTCGGCCATTAAAAAATCATGCCCCGTTCTTTTCATAGAAGAGCGGGGCATTTTTATTGCCTAAACAACAAAATGCTGCTTCATAAAGAAGCATTTCATTACATTATTAAGATAAGTGAGCGCGGATTTTTGCATTCCAATGCTGCGAAAAAAATACTTTATTTTATATTTTTCAGTATCTTTTTAAAAATTACTGTAAAAAATTTTACAAAAAAATTGACAAAAGTTTTTATGGCCTTTTAGGATGCGCTCGCCAATTTAGCAATCGTTCTTTTTTGGCAAAAATTATTTTTAAAGGAATATCTTTATGAAAAAAATCATTTTCTCTTTAGCTATTTTGTTTTTATTGGCTGGCCAAACCTTGGCAGGCACCTGCTTATATCAAGGCCAAAAAGAAGGCTTTTGGTTTGGTTTTACTTTTTATGGTGCGCCGGATAAATCTTATGTTGTGACCAAAAATACCTTTACTAATTATCAACTTAGCGCCGAAAAAGGCAATTTACTTGGCGCGGAAATCAGCATTGATCCCAACTCTCTCGATACTTCTGCCGATATGAGTAATGGCCTGGGCAGCGAGTGGCCAAGCGATTTTGCCATGATTCGCAACTTAAATACTGTCACCAGCCTTTTTATGAATTTCACTAATCCTACTGAAATTAAAGCAAAAATTCTTAATATTGATAATAAAAAAGCCGAGTTAGCCGTCACCATGAATGGTGTTACCAAAAATATTATGATGGAAATCAGCGAAAACAACGGCATATTAACTGGCACAGGAACGCTGGATATTCTTGATTTTAACAGCAACATGGCTTGGAGCAAATTTGAAGAAGTTTGTCAAATCGCCTGGCACCGTGGCAAATCTTGGTCAACGATTGACTTGGAATTTCGCGTGCCAGTGCAGAAGCATTGTTAATCTAAAACTGCGGGTTTTTTCCCTTTTAGTTTAGCTTTTCTGCGGAAAAAACTTGATCGGTTGTGACCCTGGCGGCAATTGCTTAATGATGTTTTTCTTGATTTTTCCACGAATATGCATCTCACAAGGACGACAATCAAAGGTCAAGGTGTAATGCTCTTGGCCATTGCTTAAAAAAAGGGGTTCAGCACGAATTTGCCCTTGCACACCAGTGATACCTTTGGCTTGTTTCGGACAAAGTTGAAAGGAAAAACGTAAGCAATGTTTAGTGATCATCAGGCTGACTTCTTGATCGGTTTGATGTGCTTCAAAGGCCGGATCCATTATTTTGACCCCATGACGCGCATAAAATTTTCGCGCTAAATTATTATAAACATTAGCTAAATAGGAAAGCTGCTCCAAAGGATAGACCGGCGCAGGTTCGAGCGCTGGCTGCCGTTGCGGGCGGATATAACGACGTAAGCGCTCTGCCAGTAAAGCTGTCAAAATATCGCGACGCAGTTGATTCATCTGCGAAACTGTCACAAACCATTGATAATTCAAAGATAAATCTAAGCCCTGCCAATAAAATAATGAGTCCCCCAAACGCGATAATTGCGCCTGCCATTGCTCCGCTAATTTTTCTGGCTGTCGTGCTTTATTTGTTACCGCTAGTTTTTGTATTGCGATGTTATTATCTTCATCTATTGCTTGCAAAATCAAGCCATTTTGATTTTCTTGCAATAAAAAACGCACCCCTAAACGACGTTCCGCTGAGGCTTGTTTCAGGCTTTCTTCCCAAGCATGATCACGATTACGATAGAGCACTTGACCGGCCAAGGCATTGGCATCCAACGCATTGAAAATGCTGTTATCATTGGCTGTCAACCAAATCATTTTCCCCCACTTGGGCAGATGCGCTTCGCGAATAGCATTGATGGTAAAGCCTTTACTTTCGCGACGATACAAAAAACTCACGCCATCGCCATTGCGTAAGGTAATTTCCGGCTTTAACTGCACGCCTAAACAATTATTTTTTAAGCTGATAATTTCTGCCACCGGAATGCCTAAAAACTTCGGCGAATCAAAGGCCGCAATGCTATTTTCTTGACGACCATGCGCGAAATAATCGGTGCTGCCGCGTTGAAAAGTTTTTTGCGGATCAGGAACAAAAGCATAGTCCACACGTCCGCTGCTGGCCGGTTTTAAGTCAGAACGCGCTGCTAAAATCGCATCCAGATGCTGCCGATAATGCGCGGTATTATTTTTGACATAATTGATATCTTTGTAACGGCCTTCAATCTTAAAAGAACGAATACCAGCATTGACCAAGGCTTCTAAATTATTGGTTTGATCATTGTCTTTCATAGATAACAAATGTTTATCAAAAGCAATAATCTCACCAGCGGCATTTTTTAAGGTATAAGGTAGCCGACAGGCTTGCGAACAATCGCCACGATTGGCGCTTCGCCCAGTTTCGGCATGGGACATATAACATTGCCCCGAAAAGGCTACACATAATGCCCCGTGAATAAAATATTCTAAAACCGCTTTATCACCAATAACTTGCTGCGTTTCTGCAATTTCCACCAGCGATAATTCCCGCGCCAATACCAATTGTGATAAGCCAACTTCGGCTAAAAATTTGGCTTTGGCTGGGGTGCGAATATCGCATTGGGTAGAAGCATGAAGTGCAATAGGTGGCAGATTTAATTCCAAAATAGCCATATCTTGAATAATTAAAGCATCCACTTCCGCTTGAAAGAGCTGATCAATTAACTGCGCAACGGCTTCTAATTCCTCGTCATGAAAAATGGTATTCAAGGCAACAAAAATTTTGGCGTGATAACGATGTGCGAAGGTGGCAAGTTCAGCAATTTCTTCAATACTATTATTAGCTTGATAACGTGCGCTGAAAGCCGGTCCACCGATATAAACGGCATCGGCACCGTGGGTAATAGCAGCTTTACCAATGGCAAGATTTTTTGCTGGCGCTAAGAGTTCAAGGGTAGAAATAGGCATAAGGCTATAGTCAAAGGTAAAAAAAGAAACTGCGTGATAAAAAATCACGCAGATGATTTTAGTTTATTGATTTTTATCAATGCTTGTTAAGAGATAAGTTTGGATAGGTTCTTCTTGACTCCAAAAGGAATAACGCACAACCCCAACATCTGGAGCAAGAAAATAATGCAGCCAAAAACCATAACCATCACTAAAGAGATACTCAGCAAGATCGCTATAAGTCTGACCATTAGGTGCAACTATTTTTTTATCAATAGGATAGCGATAGGCCATCCAGGCATTTTCATAAAATGTTGGATTGAGACGATAAAGACCTTGCGGCGCTTTTGGCCAACGAAAAAAATAACCGGTTTCAAAATTTTCACTCTGATCATCAAGTTCGCCAGCAAAATTAACATTCAGTAGTTCCTTTTGACCGATAGCATCATTCTGCATCCAAAACCAATTGCCACTGTCAGCATATAAGGCTAGTTTTTCTGCATTTAAGCCATGATCCATCGTTGCTGGCATAGGTAAACATTCAATAATTAAATAAAAAGTTTCTGTTCTGCCGTTGATAATAAAATCTTTTTGATCAAGCACGCGGATTTCGCAATGTTCATCAGGATTCTCAATATTTCTATAGCGAAAAACCTGATCACCAAGAGGATACCAATTTTGCGCTGTGGCGCTTGATATAAAAATAAACAAAACAAGAGAATAGATAAAATTCATAGTTACTCCTAAAAAACTAGATAGAGGAACTTTTCAAGGCCGCTGCCAAACGCTTAGCCGTGGCTTCCGGCGAACCGGTGCGAAAGGCCAATAGCCGATAGGCAACAGGAATAACTAGCAAAGTCAAGAAAGTAGCAAATAATACACCATAGAAAATCACCAAGCCAACGACAGCGCGGGTTTCCGCCCCAGGACCTGTGGACAATAACAAGGGAATAGCACCGATGACGGTGGTAATGGCGGTCATTAAAATCGGACGCAGACGAATCACCGAGGCTTCAACAATCGCTTCAAAAAAAGCCATGCCCTCGTCGCGCAACTGGTTAATAAATTCAACAATTAAAATGCCATTTTTGGTTGCTAGACCGACCAACATCACTAAACCAATCTGACTGTATAAATTCAAAGAATTACCGCTCAACCACAAGCCACCAAGCGCACCTAAAACTGCCAAAGGTACGGTCAACAGCACCACAAAAGGATGGACAAAACTTTCAAATTGTGCCGCCAATACTAGATAAACAATAACGACACCTAACAGAAAAATAAACAAAAAGGATTGATTGGCCGATTGAAAATCTTTGGATTGGCCTTTGTAATCCACGCTGGCAGTTTCCGGTAGATGTTCTTTGACTAAGTTATTCAAATAGTCTAGTGCTTCACCCAAGGTATAACCTTCGGCTAAATTGGCTTCTAGAGTAATCGCCCGCAAACGGTTATAGCGATTTAAGGTTGCAGCGTCGGCAAATTCTTGAATCGTAACGAATTGACTTAAAGGAATGAGTTGTCCACGATCATTGCGAACATATAAATTTTTAATGTCGGTGACACGTTGACTCAGTTCGTTTTCTCCTTCTAAAACAACATCGTACTCTTCGCCGCGATCAATATAAGTAGTTACCCGTCGAGAAGCAAAAAAAGTTTCCAAAGTACGGCTAATATTTTCAATATCAACACCTAAATCCGCAGCGCGTAGGGTATCAATATTGATCTCCATCTGCGGTCGGGTTTCCTTGTAATCAAAGTCCACGCCTGCTAAGCCTGGATTATTTTCGTCAATTTTTGCCTGAATAATATCGCGCCAGGCTTGTAATTCTTCGTAATTACTGCCTTGAATAACAAACTGCACTGGCTTGGAAACGGCACTGCCAAAGCCTTGACGCATCACCGGAAAAGCACGCACACCAGGTAAATCGGCAAGTTTACTACGGACTTCATCCATGATAACAAAACCATTGCGACGTTTACCCCAGTCATTTAAGACAACGATAATAATACCGCTGTTAAAACTCTCTAAATTACCAAAAGCCCGCGGTGCGCGTACCAAAAGCCGCGTTACTTCTCCCGTTTCCACATAGGGCATCAGTCGTTTTTCGATTTCATTCATATAATCAAGCATATAATTATAAGTAGCACCTTCTGGTCCGTTGACCAAGACAAAAAACGCACCGCGATCCTCACGCGGTGCATATTCGCTCGGCACTTTTGGCAATAGCCAGACGGTTAGGACAATCAGCGCCAGAAAAGTGACGATAACTAAATAGGGAAAGCGTAAATTAAAACGCAAAAGATGGCGATAGATGTTTTGCAAAAACAAAGTACTACTATCAATGACCTGAACAAAAAGCGGGGGTTTAGTATTAACCGGACGCAGAAATTTACTAGCCAGCACTGGCGACAAAGTTAAAGCCACCAGGCTTGAAAAACCCACGGCTACCGCCAAGGTTAAGGCAAATTCGGAAAACAACCGACCAATATCCCCTTCCAAAAAGGCAATCGGTACAAATACCGCAACTAAGGATAAAGTCGTGGCAATCACCGCGAAACCGACTTGTCGCGTTCCCAAATAAGCGGCAACCAAGGGCGATTCACCAAGTTGAATACGCCGATAGACATTTTCTAAGACCACAATCGCATCATCTACCACCAAACCAACGGCTAAAACTAAGGCCAAAAGCGTCAATAAATTTACTGAAAAACCAAAAGCATAGAGTGCAGTGAAGGTAGCAATAATCGAAACTGGCACGGTGACTGCTGGAATTAACGTAGCACGCACACTTCCTAAAAACAAAAACAGCACCAAGATGACCAAAACAATGGCAAAGCCTAGCGTTTTATAAACTTCGTCAATGGCACCTTGAATAAACACCGAAGTATCATAACTTTCAACGATTTTCATCCCTTCCGGCAAGGTAGCATTGAGTTGTTTTGCTTGCGCTTTTGCCGCTTGTACCACCGCTAAGGTATTGGCAGTGGACTGTTTAACAATGCCAATACCAACCATAGGCACTTGATTACCACGGAAAAAAGTCCGCGACTCGCGTGCCGTTAGCTCGACGCGGCCAATATCGCCTAAACGCACCAAATAGCCATCTTCGCCTTGGGTGATCACCAACTGTTGGAAATCCTCTGGGGTCTTAAACTGACGAGCGATGCGTAAAGTAAATTGCCGCTCAGTTGACTCTAAAGAACCTGCTGGTAATTCAACATTCTGCCGCCGTAAAGCGGCTTCTACATCGGCCACCGTTAAATTTCGCGCTGCCAAGGCTTGCCGATCTAACCAAATCCGCATGGCATATTCCAAACCACCGCCGACGCGCACCCGCGCCACGCCATCTAAAGTACCGAAGCGATCTTGTAAAAAACGCCGAGCATAATCAGTTAATTCAATGACAGACATTTGATCACTGGTTAAATTTAACCAAAGGATCACATCATCATTGGAATCCACTTTTTCCACTTCGGGGGGATTGGCTTCTTCAGGAAGGTTATCCAGAATTTGCGAAATACGATCACGAATATCATTGGCCGCATCATCCACATTGCGACTTAAACGGAATTGCACTTCGACTTTTGAACGACCAGCCTCACTACTGGAGCTAATAAAATCAATACCTTCAATGCCAGCAATCCGTCTTTCAATTAAAGCCGTAATCTGGGTATCAATGATATTTGCGGAAGCACCTGGATAATCGGTGGTGATCGAAACTACGGGGGGATCAATATCGGGATATTGCCGCAAGGGTAAAGACAAAAAAGCCATAATACCGAAAATAATTAACAGCAAGGAAACAACAATAGCAAAGACCGGACGTTTAACTGATACATCAGATAACAGCATGATAATTTACTCCTTTTTGCCTAAAACTGTTTCGGGATTGACGATACGAACGGGTTGTCCTGGACGCGCATTCATGCCGTCCTTGATAATGGTTTTACCGCGCAAATCAGGACTGATAATTTCCACTAAACCTGGCTCACGTTGTCCTATCGCAACCACGATACGCTTGGCTTTTTCTTCTTCGACTGTCAATAAAAAGTATTTATTTCCAGACATTTGCAGAACAGACTCCTCAACCACTTGCACTTTTCTTGGTGTCGAAAAAACGGTGACTTGCATCAATAAACCTGGTCGTAATAAACCTTGTGTATTGTCAAATAAAGCGCGAACGGTGATCGCCCGCGTTACTGGATCAATCCGTGAATCCACACTGCGAATTTCGCCGATAAACACTTGATCAGGAAAGGCTTGGGTTTTGGCTTCTACCTTTACCCCTGGTGTTAGTTTTGATAAATAAAGGCTGGCAACAGGAAATTCTAAACGAATTTGCGAAATATCATCTAAAGTGCTAATAGCTTGACCTGCCTCTAAAAAAGCGCCAACACTCACTTGCCGAAAACCTAAAACGCCGGAAAACGGCGCTAATACCACTCGATCAGCCAATTGTGCTTGCACGGCTTGTAAGCGCGCTTGTGCCGTTTCCATTTCGCGACGTTGTTGATCTAAAGTTGCTTTAGAAACATTGCCTTCAGCAGATAATTGTTGCAAACGATTAAATTGACTTTTGGCTTCATTAAAACGCGATTGTGCCTCTCTTAACAGAGCGCTTTGTTCACGATTGGTGATTTCCAACAAAAGTTGACCTTGTTCAATGACTTGCCCGTCATCGAAATGCACTTTATTGACAATACCACTCACATTGGCACTTAAATTGATACTTTCTTTGGCTAAAGCTGTGCCAATGCCTTCAATTTTTTCATAAAAAACTTCTTCTCGTGGCGTTGTAACAAAAACTGCTGCTTGCGCAAATGTCGTTGTAAAAAACAATAGACAAAATAAACCCAAAAAAACTCGCATAAAGCTCCTTAACGTTGCGTGTTGAGCTAATAAAAGCAAAAGCGTGCAAAAAATAGCGGTCAAGAACAGGGATTTTTTCTTTTTTTGCGCGTGTTAGGATGCAAGTGTATAACTAAAGTTCACTATTTCATTAAACCTGTGGAGCCTAATGATGTCACAATCTGATGCCGATTATCCTCTTGATGCTTTAGCAGAATTAGCAAAAGTTCAAGAAATTCTTAATGATGAAAACACGCCTTTAGAATTATTGATTGAAAATTTACAACGCGCTACCGTGCTATTACAGATTTGCCAGATCAAACTTCAACATTCTAAGGAAGAAGTCGAGAAACTACTCTACAGCATGGAAAAGCAAGCAGAAATTTTACAAAGCAGCAAAAAAACTGACCAAGAAAAATAATGCTGACGCTTGACCAGTACGACCCTCGGTGTTACAACCGCCATGCCCTTCTTTTCTTTCTTTTTCAAGGATTCCTTATGCGCTTTCTGCTTCTTTTTTCTCTTTTTTCCATTTGGCCAGTTTTGGCCTTTTTTGGCGCACCGCTTGGTTTTGGTTCCGGCCAAGGCGCGCAAGAAGAACAAACCCGCTTACCCGATTTTAATGGTGACGGCAATGAAACTGGCACCTGCGTTTATACCGGCAACACCACCATTGAAACCTATGACAATGATATTATTGACATTCAACCAGAGGGCGAGTTTTTACTGACGCGCACCCCTGAAGGTAATTTTGAAGTACAAGCGCGTAGCAAATATCCAAGTGCCGAAGACCCCGCCGTGGAACAACAGATCGCCGTGCGTTGCGGCCAAGATGTCGTGGTCATGCTGGTTGAGGCTAATCCCGCGCAACAAATATCTTCTATTCGCTTATTTGTCAACGGCTTACCTTTTAATGATATGAAAGCCAAAATCGAAGCCGAAGAACAAAAACCCAATCCTGATGATCCATTAGCCAGCATGTTCCCCGGTGCGCCACAATTGCCAAGCGTACCCGACAACCCAATGGAAAACAGCCTGCGCTTACCCAATATGTCCAAAAATGAAGCCGTTCCCGCTGCTGATCGCCGTCGCTATGAATTAACCATTGTTCGCGAACAACCCAACGGTATTTTTTGGGAATTGGATTGCAATGAACGCGGCAGCAGTCAGTCCCCAGGTGGTGCCAAAGCCTTTGTCAGCGCCTTACGCACGCCCAGCGGCTATATTTTCAGCAATGTCAAAATGCGCGTGGACAAATCCCGTTATGAAGACAGCTTGAATTTACACGGTTTTTGCGGCTGGTATCCCAAACAGCGCGAAGCCTTAGAACGTCAATATGGTTGTTATGACAATGGTTTCGCCAGTCCCATCTGCCGCATGTTTAATGTCATTCCGAAAGAATATCGCCTGTTCTTAGAAACCCAATACGATTAAAATCCTTAATATTGTCCCTTCCCTTTCCGGCCAGAGGAGAGGGTAGGTTATTTTTTACTTTCAACTTCTCTCCAAAACTATAAATAGCTCAATTTATCTAATTATTTTAATTAATTGACGCGGGAAAACCATGACCACTGTTTTTTATATCGAAGCTGAAGCGACTCTACCTAAACCCTTAACCCGATTAACTGATTTAGCCAATAATCTTTATTACGCCTGGAACAATGACATTCGTTCTTTGTTTGCGCGGCTTGATCCACTGCTCTGGCGGGATTGTGGCGATAATCCAAAAATCTTTTTACGTCAAGTTGATCAAGCGCATCTGGATGCCGCCGTACAAGATGAAGTGTATATGGCGAGTTTTCATCATGCCTTATCGGTTTTTGATCATTATCGGCAACATGCAGCTTATACTTTAGAGCAAGGCTTTGTTTGGAAAAGAGAAAAATCGCCACATCTTCATGCCGCAAAAGATTGCATCGCTTATTTTTGTGCCGAATTTGGCTTACACGAAAGCATAGCGATCTATTCGGGTGGTTTAGGAATTTTAGCAGGTGATCATTGTAAAGCTGCCAGTGACTTAGGCTTACCCTTTGTGGCGGTCGGTTTACTATATCGGAAAGGTTATTTTACCCAACGCATTGACAAAAATGGCCAACAACAAAGCGAATATCCCACTTTGCTGCCACAGGATTTAGCGATAGAACCAGCAATAACCGCCTCGGGTAGCGAGCTTATTTTAGACCTAGAACTAGCCGAACGTCGTCTAAAAATTGTTGTCTGGAAAGCACAAGTCGGCAATATCAGCCTGTTATTATTAGATACCGATCATCCTGATAACAGCGAAGCCGACCGAAAAATCACCCATCAACTTTATGGCGGCGACCGACAAACCCGCCTACAACAAGAATGGATTTTAGGCGTTGGTGGTTTACGCGCACTCCGCGCTCTAAGCGTAGCACCAACGGTTTTACACATGAATGAAGGCCATGCCGCTTTTGTGGCGCTGGAACATTGCCGAGAATGGATTGCGCAAGGCTATAACTTTGAAACTGCTTGGGAATTGGCAGCTTCGGCACAAGTATTTACCACCCACACCCCGGTGCCTGCCGGTCATGATATTTTTGGTCATGATCTCCTGCGACAATATCTAAGCCATTGGTCAGAAACCCATTTACATATCGGTTTTGATAAACTCTGCGCTTTGGGCGGGCATCATGATCCGCATAGTTTTAATATGACGAGCTTGGCTTTGCGCGGCAGTCGGCATTGCAATGGTGTCAGTCGTATTCATGGCCACGTGGCTTCAGAAATGGAGGGTTATATCTGGCCTGATATTTCACCTGCTGAAAATCCAATGGGTTACATTACCAATGGTGTACATTTAGATACTTTTTTAGCCAATATGTGGAAGCTCTATTTTGATAGTCAATTAAGTCTGGAATGGCGCAACCATCTCTGTGACCAACGCTATTGGCAGGAACGCATCCCCAAATTACCGGATTATAGTTTTTGGAGCATTCATCAAGAATTAAAAGGTCAGATGCTAAAAGTCGTGCAAGATAAAGTTCAACAGCAATATCAACGTCATGGCTTTTCAGAAGCACATATTAAACGTCTCTTTCAGCATCTCAATCCAGAAAAGCCTAATGTTTTAACTATTGGTTTTGCGCGTCGCTTTGCTACCTATAAACGTGCAACTTTAGTTTTCAAAGATTTAGAAAGAATTTGTCGTATTCTCAATGATAGCAAACGTCCGGTAGTATTTTTATTTGCTGGCAAAGCGCATCCAAAAGATCAACCTGGTCAACAGTTAATTAAAGATATTCAACAACTGAGCCGTGATTTGCGCTTAGAAGGCAAGATTTTTCTGATTGAAAACTATGATATGGCCTTGGCACGAAAATTGGTTTCCGGTTGTGATGTTTGGTTAAACAATCCGACCTATCCTTTAGAAGCCAGTGGTACTTCAGGGCAAAAAGCTGGCATGAACGGCGTGATCAATTTAAGTGTTTTAGATGGCTGGTGGGGCGAAGGTTATACCGGCGACAATGGTTGGGCGATTCCGCCAAATTCCCCGGATGGCACAGCGCTGGATCAAGATACCGAAGAAGCCAAAGAGCTGCTCGATATTTTGGAATATGCAGTTATTCCTGAATACTATCAAAATGATAACGGTCATTCGGAAGCCTGGGTGCGCCGTGCCAAAAATGCCATGTTGGATACCATTCCGCGCTTCAATGCCCAGCGCATGGTGGAGGAATATTTGCGTAAAGCCTATGCACCCGCCAGTGGCCTTTTTAATCGCTTACAAATCAATGACGGCGAAACGGCCAAAGCTCTAGCAGAGTGGCGACAACAGGTTTTTCAGGCCTGGTCGGGTATTCGTTGGGAAGTTTTAGAAATGCCAGCGCAAAAAATTCAGAGTCAAGAAAAAATTACTTTGGCTTTCAAAGTCTTTTTAAATGGTTTAAGCGAAAACGAGGTGCGCCTCGAATGCTTATTTTGCAGCGGTGAACGCCATCAAGTGCAGTGTTCAACTGCGTCGCCGGCCAATACCTTATTGTTGAGCGCAAGCGAAAGGCATCCCGATGGCAGCACTATTTTTCGTCTCTCCTGCGCACCACCACTCTCTGGTCGGCAACAATTACGCTTTCGCCTAGTGCCCCATCATCAAGCGGCTGCGCACCCTTTTGGCTTGGGACTTCAGCATTGGTTATAGCCTTAAAAAATACCTATTCAGAAAATATTTCTAAAATAGTCTGAAAGTTAAAATTTTCACTTTTTACAAATATAAAGATATTACAATATCTTAATTATTAAAACCTTCTTGCTTTTTTGCGCCAAGGGTTTTATTTTTCGTCGGGAAAAATAGATTTGCAAAAAAGATTCAGGTAAATTTTTTTTCGTGCTTTTTTTTGTTGTCTTTTTATTTTTAATTATGAGGAGGTTCTCATGCAAGACCGTCGTGTGTTTTTGAAAAATACCCTGGCCGCAAGCGCTTTCGGTGTGGCTTTGGCTGCTGGTGTTCTTAAACCTGTTGCTGTACAGGCTGCTTGGCCAGAAGCGGCTTTTGCTGCCAAAAGCGTTGATGGTGCTTTGACAGCCGCCTACGGCAGCGCTAACACCAGCATGAATGACAGCATTGATATTCGTGCGCCTGAAATCGCTGAAAATGGCGCCGTCGTACCCGTTGAAATTAAAACCTCTATTGCCAATGTTGAGCGCATTGATATTTTAGCCGCGCAAAATGGCACACCAATGGTAGCAAGTTTTACTTTTGCCAAAGGCACTGTTCCTGAAGTTTCTACCCGCATCAAACTCGGCCGCACCTCTGATGTGGTTGCCGTGGTTCATGCCAATGGCCAGATGATGATGAACAAACGCGAAGTCAAAGTGACTATCGGCGGTTGCGGCGGTTAATTTTTTATTATCTTTTAATTTCCTAACTTTTCACTTTTGAGGAGAAAATTTTATGGCTTCTATTCGTGCTCGTGCTAGTGTTGCTGATGGCTTAATTAGTGTTAAAGCCTTGATTCGTCACCCAATGGAAACCGGTTTGCGTAAAGATTCCGCTGGCAATACCATTCCTGCCCACTTTATCCAAGAAGTAGTGATAGAAAACAACGGCGCTATGGTAATGAGTGCCGTTTGGGGTGGCAGCGTTTCTACCAATCCTTCTTTATCTTGTGCTTTTGCCGGTGCTGCGGGTGACAAAGTCAAGATTTCTTGGAAAGACAACCAAGGCAAAAGTGACAGCGCTGAAGTTGCCGTTAAATAAAATCATTTGATTTTTGCCAAAGGGTTAGAGCCATTCTAGCCCTTTTTTTTGCGCTATTTTTTACTGCTTTTTTATCTATTACAAAAAATACTTGATAACTTCCCAGGAGTGTTTATGCATCTCTCTCGCCGTGAATTTTTACAAATGTTAGCCTTGGCCTCGGCCAGTGGCATGAATGTGCAAGCTGCCAGTCGTAGCGCCGAAGAAGGCAAACTGGATGCTTTTTATCAAATTCCGCGTTTCGGTAATGTCTCCTTGTTTCATTACACCGACTGTCACGCCCAACTGTTGCCCGTCTATTTCCGCGAACCCAATATCAACTTAGGTGTTGCTGGCATGTTCGGCCAACCGCCGCATTTAGTTGGCAATAAGTTTTTAGAGTTTTATGGTATTAAAGATGAACGCTTACAACATGCCTTTACTTATCTTGACTTTAGCGATGCCGCCAGCCGTTTTGGCAAAGTCGGTGGCTTTGCACACTTAAAAACACTACTAGATAGTCTGCGTGCCGAACGCCCAGGCTCCTTGATGCTGGATGGTGGCGATACTTGGCAAGGCTCAGGTACCTCTTTGTGGACTAATGCCCAAGATATGGTGGATGCACAGAAACTTTTGGGCGTAAATGTCATGACTTCACATTGGGAAATGACTTTTGGCGCCGAACGGGCACAGGAAATTATTGATAATGATTTTGCCGGCGTCATTGATTTTGTTGCGCAAAATATTGTTGATAACGAATGGATGGAGCATGTCTTTAAGCCTTATGTTATCAAAAACATCAATGGCGCATCGGTGGCTATCATCGGCCAAGCCTTCCCTTACACGCCGATTGCCAATCCACGCTATATGGTGCCGGATTGGAGCTTTGGTATTCGCGATGATTCGATGCAGGATATGGTCAACCAAGCCCGTGATGAAGGCGCCGAAGTGGTCGTAGTTTTATCGCATAATGGCATGGACGTTGACTTGAAAATGGCTAGCCGCGTCAGTGGCATCGACGTGATTTTTGGTGGTCATACCCACGATGGCATTCCGCAGCCGGTTCCTGTCAAAAATAACGGCGGTGTGACGCTAGTCACCAATGCCGGTTCTAACTCTAAATTCTTAGGCGTGATGGATTTAGATGTGCGCAATGGCAAAGTCCAAGATTTCCGCTATCACTTATTGCCGGTATTCTCAAATTTAATTCCGGCTGATAAAAAAATGCAGAGCTTTATCCATACGATGCGCCAACAAGAAGTGACCTATGGCGGCGAAACTTTTGTTATGGCAGAGCGTTTGAACGAGAAATTAGCGGTTACGGATGAAGTTTTGTATCGGCGCGGTAATTTTAACGGCACCTTTGACCAGTTGATCTGTGATGCTTTGATTGAACAAATGGATTGCGAAATTTCCTTCTCACCTGGTTTTCGTTGGGGTGTCAGTGTGTTACCAGGCGAAGCTATTACCATGGAGCATGTGTTGACGCAAACCGCCATCACCTATCCAACAGCCACACGCAATAGCATGAGCGGTGCCACACTCAAGGGTATTTTAGAAGATGTTGCCGACAACCTCTTCAACAAAGACCCGTATTATCAACAGGGTGGCGATATGGTACGCGTTGGCGGCTTAGAATACAGCATCAATCCCAGTGCCGAAATGGGAAATCGTATCAGCGACATGCGCTTAAAAGGCAATGCCATTGACGCTAACAAAAATTATGCCGTTGGCGGCTGGGCAAGTGTGGCGCAACCTCTTGAAGGAAAACCAGTTTGGGATGTCGTTGCTGATTATCTGCGTGATAAAAAGACTATCAAAAATGTCGCCTTGAATACACCAAAAATTATTGGTCAAGACAATGACCCAGGTATTGCCGGATAACACACAGGCTTTACTTGTGAAAAGAGCGCTACGGCGCTCTTTTTCTTTATGGCTTCGTCCCCAAATCATCTAAATGATAGCCTTGCGGGTAAGTTTTGCGTTTTCTTTGGCTACCAAAAACCGGCTTACGGCGTTTTGGCCAAAGTTTAAGCCAACTGGCTCTGATATATAAAGAATTTCTTACTATAACTTGAAGCCATTCAGGTGCTTGCGGATAGCCAAAACTTTTTAATAATAGCGGGTCAAGTAAACTATAAATCACCGGTTTACCCAAGAACCATAGCCATTTGGGTAGATAAAATCCCAAAAATAAGTCGCGGGTGGCATTAGCAACCGTCACATTGTCCGGCGAAAAAGCAAAATGTGCTTGTTCATAGTTACGATTATAAGCGTCAAATTCAGCAAAATTCTTAGGTATGGCTTTGTTGATTCCCATATACCTTCCCAATTCAGCGTAATAAACCGCAAAAGCCTCTACTTCGCTTGGTGTCAGGGAACGCCAGCCGAATTGTTGTAACCAGCGCACTGGCTCACAAACAAAAGTGCTTAATACATAAAGATAGTCTTCTTGAGCGATAGCAAAACGCCGGTGCATGGCATTCATGCGCTGGATAGCGTGTTTTGCGCGGGGACTCTCAAAACCGTTTTCCAAAATTTCATATAAAATCAGTTCAGTATCATCATAGCGCTTTTGCGTGCGCTGGGTAAATTCGCCGGTTTTTGCTAAAAGTTGCGAAATACGCGGCACGGCAAAACTGCGAAATAACGCCAACTCCAGCGCCTTTTCAATATCCCAAGGGAAATCATAACAAGTTAAACGAAAAACGCTTTGCCAGGCTTCGGCCACCGTTAGCGAGACTGCTTCATGTACAGGCAATGAAGAAGGGTTAGTCATCTTTTCCTTAATTTTATCAAGCAGTTTTGCGGAAAAATAAAATCAATCTACCTTTGGCAGATGACTTAGATATTCGATCAAGGCTTGTTGATCTTCCGGCGTTAAAGTCATAGTTGCATCAATCACTTTTCCCATACTCCCACCGACAAAATCGCCTTCTTTGGTCATCCCCATGCTTAAAAAGGTTTCCCAATCACTTGGCAACCATGTCAAAGCTGGGTCTTTACGCCCTGGAATCGCCGGCACTGGTGACGCAGCACTACCAGCACTATCGGCAAAGCCTTTTTCATCACCTTGTAGATATTGATTATTTTTTAAGCCACCCATGAAATTACGCGGGGTATGACATTCACCGCAATGCAAAATGGCATCGGTAAGATATTGACCTTGATTCCATAAGCTATTTTCAGTTGTCAGCGGCTGCCATTCACCAGCGCGAAAGTTTAGCCATTTCCAGACCATCATCGTTAAACGCGAGAGATACCAAGGTAGCCTATGTGTTTGATTTGCTTCACGCACTGGCGAGACAGTCATAAGATAAGCATAAATAGCCTGCATATCTTCTTTACGCATTTTAGTGTAACTGTTGTAAGGAAAGGCTGGATAATAATGCTTGCCATAGGGATTTTTACCGTAACGCAAGGCACGAATCATATCCTCTTCACGCCACTTGCCAATACCCGTGTCTTTATGCGGGGTAATATTAGAACTATAAAAAGTGCCATACGGGGTGATGATAGGCCGTCCTCCGGTCAAAGGCTCACCATCATCAGCGGTATGACAGGCCATACAGCCTGCCAAACCCACCAAATAGGCACCACGCTTCACTTTTTCGTTTTTTTCATTTCCTTGAACGGCTCCACTTTCTGCCAACAGCGTCTGACTGAAGGCAAAAGCAAGCAATAACGACAAAAGTAACGACAAGATGCTATTTTTTTTCATAGATTATTTACGAAAACTGGTGTGACAGGTGCGACAGCTTTGTCCCAGTTCCCGATAATGCAAAGCTATCAAACGGTTATCTTTTTTAGCTACAGCAGCGGCAAAGTCTTCCGCAGCACGTTGTGCTTCGGCTACGGTGGCGGAAAAACGCTCCGGTTGTGTCCAGATTTCAGGTCGGGATTCGCTTTCAGGCAACTGTGCGCTGGCTTGATTTTCAAAGAGTTTTGCTAACTGCTGGTAGGTTGCCAAAATATCTTCGGCACCCAATTCCAAAGTATCAAAATCATTATTACGCAAGGCTTGATTCATCTCTTGCATTTGACTTTTGTTGTTTTGCATCAGATTGGCGCGATAATCATAAACCGCTTGCGGATTATCCCAATCATTAAAATCGGTAGCAAAAACAGTAGAAAAGGCGAAAATACAGCTAAAAACAGCGAAAAAAATAGGCATGACTTCTCTCCAAAAAAGGTCTATAAGCAACATTGGCATAAGGCCAAGCGCATTGTGCCTGACAACCGACAGCAATTAAACCCTAAGCGAGTGCAAAGATGTCGATAAATGCAAAACTTATTGAACTAAAAGATATTACAGAGGCCATCTCTATTCTCAAGCAGCGTATTCATGAGCGCTTACCTGAGAGCAAACTTGAAAATATTTGTCAAAATTTATTAACCGTTGCCCAAAGTAGCAAAGCTGTGGTCATCAAGGTCAACCGACCGGTTTATTTTTTAAGAGTCCTCAATGCCGCGATCATTAGTATCATGTCAATATTATTGGGTTTTGGCTTGATGATTGCAGCCTTGAGTAGCAATGGCGAGAACAGCTCAGGCGTTGACTTATTACAAGGCGTTGAAGCAGCCATCAACATTATTGTCTTCAGCGGCATCGCCATCTTTTTTCTTAGTCAACGCCTGGAAAAAAGGGTTAAACAAGGGGAAAGCATAGATTATCTGAACAGCTTACGCTCAATAGCACATTTGATTGATTTAGAACAACTTACCAAAGACCCGCAGCGCCTCATGCGCAGTCATCTCAATGCACAAACTTTTTCCTCACCCACACTTAAATATGACCGCTTTCTCTTAAATCGCTTTTTAAGTTATTGTTCGGAAATGCTGTCTTTAATCAGTCAACTAGCTGCTTATCACGCAGAAAATGTGGATGACCACAACACGATTAATTATGCAAACGATATTGAACGCCTCACCGGTCAAATGGCGCAAAAAATTTGGCAAAAGCTGACGGTGTTAGAAATCGCTCTTGCCAATGGAAAAATTGAAGACAACTAACTAAAAACATCAGCCAAAAACATCAGATAGATCAAAGGGAATACCTAAAGCACGAATAGTAGTAATCCCACCGGAAGACTCCTCGATTTTCTCATACCCCGCCACCGTCGGTTGATAGGCATTGACAATCTTGCGACTGGTGGTATCCAGCACCCAAGTCTGCGCGATATTATGGCGGGCATACATTGGAATTTTCACTTCTTTGCTCAATAAAACATCACTATCCGCAACCTCAATCAGCAATAGCACATCTGAAGCAGTAGGCAACTGATTTCTATAATAATCCTTACGAAAATTTAAGAGCAAAATATCCGGTACTGGCCGCGAATATTCCGACAAAGCCAAAACACCACCGACCATCAATAAAGCAGGTTGTGCCGCTAACACTTGGCCTAAGCGCTCGGTCAACCAAATCACTAAACCTTGATGTTGACTGCTTAAAACACTCATATCAATAATAACTCCTTCTAAAAGCTCAACTCTGGCCGTCGAGGCAAAAATACTTTGGGCGCGTATCTTATCAAATTGCTCGCCGGTTAAGCGGTGTAAGCGGGCAATATGGTGATAAACTGCCTTCTCTAAAATCATAAAAATCGCTCCTTGAGAAGATAAACCGGCAAACGCATAATAACCGCTTTTGGTCAAACCTGCCTACGGCAAAAAGCGAGAATACAAAATGTCAATGGATTATTCTTGGTGGAACATTTTACAAGATAAGCAAGCATCTTTTTTAGAGAAAAATCAAGCATTAGAAAGGTTTGAAGCCTTTTTTGAACCGATCACGCAGGCCTTAGAAATTGAATATTATGGCGAAAACGTCGGCTTAGGTGCCGGAAAAGCCGCCTATCGCTTGGTTGTCCGTCAACATGAATGGTTAGGACAAAATGGCTTTGTCTGGGGCTTGCGCGTTTGCGATGCCTTACCCAATGGCCAATGGCGGGCGGCTTGGCGCATCACGGCTGTCTCACGCTTGCGTAAAGAAGCGATTATCGCTGTGTTGCCAGAATTTATGATTAACTATTATCAAGTTGTTGAAAATTCAGATAAAATTAACGAAAGTGTTGCAAAAGTTTTAGCCAATTTTCTCAAGGAGACATCCCAATGAAGCAAATCCTCTCTTCTCTAGCCAAGGCCAGTAGCTTAGCTACTTTTTTATTATTGATCTTAGGTGCTTGCACTACTGCGCCAACAATGGACAGCGATAACACGCCGGTTAGCAATTTAACGATTATTCAAGCTGAATATAATAAATTTAATCAAAAAGTTAATCTTAAACTTCCTGAAAATATTATCTTGTCTGGTACAATACGCAAAGTCCCTACGATGCTGATTCCTGAAATGGATCAAGTCTTACTTTATTCTTTTGTCAGTGATAATAAAAATACCGAAGGGGAGTTATTATTAACCACTGCCGACATTCAATCTGGCAGCCGCGGCGAATTACGTTTAAGTGACAACAGAAGGTTTATTGTTGATTTCCAAAATATCTATTCCAGATAATCGGCATGTCCAAAGAAAAAGCCATTATGGTTATCGGTGATATTTTAGTTGATCATTATCGTTATGGTCATTGCCAACGCTTGTCACCGGAAGCACCCGTACCTATTTTACATTTACAGCATGAAGAATATAGATTGGGCGGTGCCGCCAATGTTGCTTTTAATATCAAAACATTGGGTGGAGAAGTTTGGTTGCTTGGCATCAGCGGCCAAGCAAAAACCTCCCCCGAAGATCAAGCCTTAGCAGAACTTTTGGCGCAATATGCACTGCCGCATTATCTTCACCCTTTTGGCAAAACTATTGTTAAAACACGCTTTATCAGCCAACAACAACAGTTATTACGCTTAGATCAAGAAGAAAAAGTCCCGCCTATAGAAGCTAAACGCTTCTTTGAAAACTTTACTAAAGAAAGTGTTGCAACAAAAATTAAAGAAGCTGCATTGTTATTGCTCTCCGATTACGATAAGGGCGCTCTTATTCCAGAATTATGGATTTCTTGGGGCTTGGGCTGCCAAGTGCCGGTATTCGTTGATCCTAAAGGCATTGATTTCAAAAAATATACTGGTGCTACTGTACTAACTCCCAATTTAAGTGAATTTGAACACATTGTTGGCAAAGGTAACGATCCACAAGCCTTAACCGAAAAAGGTCAAGCCTTGCGTAACGCCTTACATTTAGAAGCCTTGATCATTACCCTGGGCGAAAAAGGCGCACAATTGCTTACGGCAAAAGAAGCGCAGCATTTTCCGACCCAAGCACGCGAAGTCTTTGATGTTACAGGCGCAGGCGACACTTTTATTGCCGCTTTAGCAGTAGCGCGTAGTCAAGAAAAAACCTGGGCGGAAGCCTGTCAATTGGCCAATCGTGCCGCTGGTATTGCTGTTGGCAAACCAGGCACCAGTCCAGTCTATCTCCATGAATTATCAGAAGATTCATCAGAGAAAATTATTTATCACCTCGATAATTTTTTAAGAATAAAACAAGCCCTAAAACAACAGGGTAAGAAGATAGTTTTTACCAATGGTTGCTTTGATTTACTGCATAAAGGGCATGTGCGTTATCTCAAAGCGGCAAAAGCACTAGGGGATATTTTAATCGTTGCCGTCAATAGCGATACCTCAATTCAACGCTTAAAAGGTGCTACACGGCCGATTCAACCTTTGGCAGATCGCTTAGAAATTCTTGCGGCTTTACAAGCGGTTGACTATGTTATTGCCTTTACTGAAGACACGCCGTTGCAACTCATTAAAGCCTTAGCACCCGATATTTTGGTCAAAGGTGGCGATTATGAAGTTAAAGCTATTGTTGGTTATAACGAAGTAACAGCCAGCGGTGGCTTGGTATGTACCATTCCTTTTGTGGATGGTCAATCAACCAGTCAAATTATTGAGAAAATACAAAGGCTCATTTAAGAAAATAAATTAAACTTTTGTTCAGCAACGCCAACAAAGAGATTTTGCTTTCATTAACGGTGGAGTAGCTCATGATACAAGTCTATCCTTATGAAAATCTTGGTTCTGTTGATCATGGTTGGTTACAGGCGTGGCATCATTTTAGTTTTGGCAGTTATCATGACCCCAAGCGCATTCACTTTGGTAATTTGCGGGTTATTAACGATGATCGCATTGCACCAGGAAAAGGTTTTGCGCCGCATAGCCATCAAGATATGGAAATTATTACCTATGTGCGTGCAGGCGCCATCAGTCATGAAGACAGCTTAGGCAATCAAGGCCGTACCGAAGCCTGTGATGTGCAAGTGATGAGTGCTGGCAGTGGCGTGACGCATGCTGAATTTAACCGCGAAAATACTTTAACCCGTTTGTATCAGATCTGGATTTTTCCTAATAAAAAGCAAGTGACACCGCGTTGGGATAGCAAGGTTTTTCCTAAAGACCCCGTTGATAAGCAATTGCCGGTATTGGTTTCTGGAAAAACCATACATCGGGATACTGGTGCATTATTTATTCATCAAGAGGCGGCGATTTATGGTGGAAAGCTCAAAAGTGGTCAAACAATTCGACAAAATTTAACTGGTAATGCCTATCTTCTCGCGTCATCTGGTCAATTTACCGTCAATGATCAACTGCTTAAAGAAGGCGATGGTGCGGAAATTTCAGAAGAAAATTTGCTTACCATTCAAGCTAATAGTGATTGCGAAGTCTTAATTATTGAAGTGTAGTAGCGCTTATTTCGGCGGTTTTTTCTGTAATTGCCGCTGTAAAGTCCGACGATGCATTTTTAACAAACGCGCCGTTTTGCTGATATTGCCATTATTTTCTTGTAAAATTTTCTGCATATACTCCCATTGCAACCGCTTGGGGGAAGGCAAAGTAGGCTCTGTTAAAACAATCGCTTGCTCTTGATTTTGTATAGCTTCGACAATGCTTTTGAGCGGTGCAGGCTTGCTTAAATATTCATCAGCACCGAGTTTTATCGCTTGCACCGCTGTGGCAATGCTGGCAAAACCGGTTAAAACAATGATCTTTGCCTGGGGATAACGCACGCGCAGCGGCGCAATCACGCTTAAACCACTTTCGCCATTAAGATGTAAATCAATCAGAAAGCAATCAACATCGGCCAATGCTAAGTCCAAAATAGCCTGCGGCGCTGCTTGCCAATGCGTAGCAAAGCCTTGTTTCCTCAAAGCATTGGCTAAGACTTGTGCAAAAGCTACATCATCTTCTAATAGCACTACTTGTAACATGGCAAAGTGATGGTAACGGTCAAGCCTACTGGCGTATTTTTACTAAAAGCAATTTGTCCAGAAAAATGGCTAATAACTTGTTTTGCAAGATATAACCCTAAGCCCAAACCCGTTCCTTCGTGAATGGGTTGTTGCGCGCTGATAAAACTCTCGGGCATTCCAATGCCCTGGTCACTGATGACTAAAATTATCTGATCAGCTTGACTATAGGCTTGCCAAAATATTTGTGGCGAGGCTTGCGCGGCATTATCCAAAATATTCAATATAGCATAAGGCAAAGCTGGTTCTACATAAATAATTTCTTGATTACATTGCCAATCAGTTGAGAGTTTCACTTTGGGAAAGCGCCTTTGCCAATCGTTTTTTAAGGTCAACAAAAAATCTTTGAGCAGATATTTTTTGCCATTGCCAGCCTCCCAATTCCCTTGATTTTGATTCAGGCTTTTTAAGCGTTGAATGCAAATATCAATCTGCTGTTCCATTTGTCTTTTTAAGTCTAAATCATCCAGAAGTTCTACCAATAACCAGAGTGTATTCAAAGGTGTGCGCAAATCATGGGCGACAGAAGCCGCCAAGGTGCCAAGTGTAACCAACTGTTGTTGCTTGGCCAGACGCAATGCCGCTTGTTGCAGTTCATCATTTTTGCTTTTTATAACTTTCTGAAAAAAAGTAAAAAATATTGGCACCGATAAAGTTATCAACAACAAAGAAATCCACATTCCCCAGAGATGTTGCGGTGCAATATGTCCCGCGTGCAATCCAACAAAACTAAAAGGCAAAGCCAAAATCAATAAAAAAATCTGCACGATAGTTAATAGCCATACCTTCGCCGCATCTAAGAAAAACGCCGCCAGCATCAAATAAGGTATTAAAATAAAAATCAAAGAATTGGCAATGCCGCCGGTTAAATAAGAAAATAAACTCAACAAAATGCTATCGAAAAAAATTTGGTAAAACAAGAAATCTTTATCAAAATTTTTTTTCAAAAACAGTAAGTTACCCAAAGCCATAATCAACCAGATCGCCCATAACCATGGCCAAAATTCGCTTTGACTTGGCAAAAGTAAACCCAAAGCCACAAAGAACATTTGAATGAACAGCACCAAGCTGCGCAAGAGAAATAGTGATTGTAAAAAGGAAGTTGGCATTTCGTTTTTATAGAGAATATTCAATGCTTAATCCAACCAGCCTTTGATAAAAGTCACCACACTGCGACCCAGTGCGGAATGATGATAGCCGCCCTCCAACATGGCAAATTGAGGTAGATGCGGAAAAGCCGACTTAAAAAATTTGGCAAATTGATAATAATCTTGATCGGTTAATGACCAGCCGGACATTTGATCTTCAAGATGACCGTCAAAACCAGCTGAAAAAATAATCAGTTGCGGATCAAAATTTTTTAAAGCCGGTAATAAACTTTTCTGCCAGCGTTCAAGAATGATTTTTCCAGTGGTACCGGCCGGAAAAGGAAAATTAAAACAGTTGCTTGCCAAAGGCCGCTCGCCACTGCCTGGATAAAAAGGTGATTGAAAACAAGAGCTAAAAAGAATTCTCTCATCCCCTTGCACAATATCCTCCGTGCCATTGCCATGATGAACATCAAAATCAATGATCGCTACACGTGCTAGATGTTGTAAAGCATAATAAGCGGCGATGGCGACATTATTAAAAATACAAAAACCCATGCCTTGATTTCGTGTCGCATGATGGCCAGGCGGGCGAACTGCGGCAAAAGCAAATTGATGCCTTTGTTCTAAAAGCAACTTTACTCCCAACAGGCCAGCGGCAACGGCGTAATTAACGGCGGTCAATGAATGATGATTTAAGGCGGTTTCTTCGGCGGCATCCAGATACTTAAACCCTTCTGCTGCCGTTTTTGGCGCTTGTGTCAAAATGGCGTTGACATAATTTTTATCATGTCCAAGATAAAAAATATCTTTTTCAATCGCAGTTGGCTGATAATACTGAAGATAAGGCTCCATTCTCTGGGCAATGAAAGCATCTTCAATGGCGGTTAAACGTGCAGCATTTTCGGGATGAAACCCAGGGTAACGATGTAATTGACAATCGGGGTGGGTAATAAAAGCCATCATCTTAAAGCACTCCATTTTCTGTTATGCTAACTTTTTTTCTTGAGGGAAATTTATGTCTGGACATTTCTTATATCATTTTTTTCACGCACAGAGCATTGCTTTATTTGGCGCGAGTATGGTCAACAACCGCGTTGGCACCTTGGTTTTTCAAAACCTGTTGCAAAATTTTCGCGGCAAGCTCTTTGCTATCAACCCAAAATATCAAGAGGTACAAGGCATTGCCTGCTATCCACGGCTGGAAGAAATTAAAGAAACCGTTGATCTTGCCATCATTGCCACACCAGCAACAACAGTTCCAGAAATTATTGAATCTTGTGGAAAAAAAGGCGTTCGTTTTATTATCATTCTCTCGGCAGGTTTTGCCGAAAGTGGCAGCGAAGGACGCGAACTACAGGAAAAAGTTTTAACTATCGCCAAACATTACCAATTACGTCTGATAGGCCCGAATTGCTTAGGGATTATGCGCCCTAGTCAGGGCTTAAACGCGACTTTCAGCAAAAACAATGCCAAAACTGGCTCTATCGCCTTGGTTTCTCAATCAGGCGCTTTGTGTACCGCGATTTTGGATTGGGCCGAAAGTCGCAACATTGGCTTTTCCGCTGTGGCTTCTTTAGGCGATGTGGCCGATGTGGACTTTGGTGACGTTTTAGATTTCTTAGCCTTAGATAGCCATACCAAAAGCATTTTGCTCTACATCGAAGGCATTCGCGAGGCGCGTGGCTTTTTAAGCGGCTTACGGGCGGCGGCACGGATGAAGCCGGTGATTGTGGTCAAATCCGGTCGCCATGCTGCCGGTTCTCGCGCTGCCTTATCCCATACCGGCGCTTTAATCGGTAGCGATGATGTTTTTAATGCCGCTTTAGAGCGGGCCGGAGCAATTCGCGCTGAGACGGTCGAGCAGATGTTTGCGGCTACAGAAATTTTATCTGGTAATCGCAAAGTCCAAGGTAATCGTTTAATTATTATTACCAATGGCGGTGGCCCTGGGGTGATCGCCGCTGATCGCTCTAGTGAGTTAAACATTGATTTAATTGAATTAAATCAAAACAGCCGCACCCAACTGGATCATTTTCTGCCACCACATTGGTCGCATGGCAATCCGGTGGATATTTTGGGAGACGCACCGCCGGAACGTTATCGGGAAGCGCTACTGACTTGTTTATACGATGAAAATGTTGACGGCGTTTTGGTCATTTTAACACCACAAGCCATGACCGAACCCACTGAAGTTGCGCAAGCGATTGTTTTAGCAGCGCAACAAAGTCAAAAACCAATCCTTGCTTGTTGGATGGGGGATAGTTTAATGAAAGAAGCCTGGCGCTTATTTGCCGAGCATCATATTCCTTATTTTCACAGTCCAGAAGCCGCCGTGGAAGCCTTTGCCTATCTTGCCGATTATCAGCGCAACCAAAAGCAACTCCTTGAAACACCTGATGCGGTATCAAAGGTCAATGCGCCTGATTTGGAAAAAGCGCAAGCGATTATTCAGGCTGTTTTTAAAGAAAAACGCTTTAGTTTAACCGGGAGTGAAAGTAAAGCGCTGCTCTCTTGTTTTCACATTCCAGTGATGGAAAGCCGCAAGGCCAGCAATGTCAATGAAGCCATTTATGTTGCTGAAAGTATTGGCTTTCCCGTAGCGATGAAGATTGATTCTGCTGATATTACGCATAAATCCGATGTCGGTGGTGTGCGCTTAGACTTAAATAACAGCGAAAGCGTGGCGGTGGCTTTTCATGAAATGCTTTGGGAAGTGCAAAAACGCCTTCCTCAAGCAAAAATCACCGGCGTGACTATGGAAAGAATGGTCAAACGTCCGCATCAACGCGAGGTGTTAATTGGCCTGTTACATGATCCGGTTTTTGGTCCAGTCATCACTTTTGGTGCCGGTGGTACAACGGTGGAAGTGTTAAAAGATCGTGCCGTCGAATTACCGCCCTTAAATACCAAGCTCATTCAACGCATGATCCGCCGGACAAAAATTGCCAAAATGTTGGAGAATTTCCGCAATTTACCGGCAATTCACTGGTCATCATTGGAAAAGACCTTATCAAGAATTTCGGAAATTTCTTGTCTTCTCCCCGAAATTAAAGAACTGGATATTAACCCGATGTTGGTAGATGAATATGGTGCGATTGCCGTGGATGCGCGCATTATTTTGCATCGCAGTCCACAAGAACATAGTCAACGCTATTGTCACATGGCCATTCATCCTTATCCAAAACAATGGTGTAGCGAAGAAATCATGAATGACCAGCAACCATTTTCCCTGCGTCCTATTCATCCTGAAGATGCGACCTTAACCAAAAAGTTTTTGTCGGGTTTATCTGAAGAAAGCAAATATTATCGCTATATGGAAGTTTTGCGTGAAATTACGCCGACCATGTTACAACGCTTAACCCAGATTGATTATGACCGCGAAATGGTCTTGATCGGTTTATTGCCTGACAATACGCCGATAGCCCTTGGTCATTATTATATTGAAAGTGATGGAGAAAGCGCTGAATTTGCCTTAGTCATCGCCGATGCTTATCAAGGCAGAGGCATAGGACGCATTTTAATGCAGCGCCTCATGGCGATTGCCAAAGTACGCGGCTTGAAACAACTGACCGGGGAAGTCTCGGCGGATAATCATAAGATGCGCCAGTTTTTAGAACGATTGGATTTTTCCATCATTGATGATCATGAAAATCATCGCTTTACCGCTAACAAACTCCTATAGATATCACCATGCTTGAACAAGACATTTTTAACCAACAGCTGCTGACTTTTTTAGATGCCTCGCCGACACCTTTTCATGCCGTGGCAACCGCTGAAGCCTTACTTGTAGCTCAGGGATTTCAAAAACTTGATGAAAAAGCAGACTGGCCGATAGGCAATAGCGGCAAGTATTATCTGACTCGACAAGATAGCAGTTTGATCGCTTTTTCCTTACCTGAAAATTTTGCATCTCAACGGCTTTATTTTTTAGCCGCACATACCGATAGTCCTACCTTAAAATTGAAGCCAAATCCGGCACTGTTAAGTGAAGGCTTTGGTCAATTAACGACGGAAGTCTATGGTGGCGCTTTATTAAATCCTTGGTTTGACCGTGACTTAGGATTAGCCGGCATGGTTTATTATCAAGATGCAAAACAAACGCTTGGCAAAACCCTGTTCGATAGCAAACAAGCTATTGCCATCATTCCAAGTCTGGCCATTCATTTGGATCGGGATGCCAATAAACAACGCAGCATCAATCCACAGACTGATGTAACGCCGCTTATCATGTTAAGCGAGGAAAAATTTTGCTGGCACAAACTGTTACGAGACTTGGCACCGAGCTTAACGGACAAGTTTATCCTCGATGCAGACTTGTTTTTTTATGATCGGCAACCGGCGGCTTTTGTCGGTACGAAACAAGAATTTATTGCTAGCGCCCGCTTGGATAACCTTTTGAGTTGCTTTGTTTTATTGCATAGTTTGTTTCTTGCCGAACAGCCGACTTTTTTGATTTTAAGCAATCATGAAGAAGTCGGCAGCGGCAGTTTTGCCGGCGCGAGTGGGACGTTTTTACAAGACACTTTTAATCGCTTATTTCCTGAAGTAACCGAAAACACACGTCGGCGTGCCAATGCCTTGGCCATTTCTACCGACAATGCCCATGCCGTGCATCCCAATTTTGCTGACCGTCACGACCGTCAACATAAACCCAAGATAAATCAAGGACCGGTGTTAAAATTTAATGCCAATCAGCGTTATGCCAGCAGTGGTCAGGGGGCGGCGCAGTTTCGCGCCGCCTGTCGTAACGCGCACATCCCGCTGCAAGACTTTGTCATGCGTAATGATTTGGCCTGTGGCAGCACCATCGGGCCGATTATGGCCGCGCATTTCGGTGTAGAAACCTTGGATATTGGGGTTCCCACTCTGGCCATGCACTCCATTCGGGAATTGGCCGGTAATAAAGACGCGCATCTTTTATATCAAGCACTTATTAACTTACTGCGTTAGATGTGTCAGTAAAAAATCTTTAAGCGAAAAATATAAAACTTTATTCAACGCCGGTGGTTAAGGCACCACTGGCTAAGTCAGCACGGATTTGGGTTACTAAATCTTTACAAGTATCAGAAATCAAGCTATCAAAATCCCGAAATGGCGATAAACGCACGCCATTATTACGCACGCTATAAGTGATTGGCCCTGACAACAACACGCCAGCAAACCAACTACGCACGGCTTCATTGGCAGCAAATTCCACGTCTTTTTCGGCACTGGTCATAATGCTCTCCTGAATTTCCGGCAAAGATAAATATTGATCGGTATCCACGCCAATGCCAGCAATATTGGCCGCATTGGCCGCTTCTAAAGCGCCAACGCCTGCACCACCCGCCGCCGCAAACAACACATCGGCACCTTGCGCAATCAAGAGATTCGCCCTTTCGCTTGCTAAAACGGTATCAGAGAAACTGTTTAGATAATCTTTTAATACCGTAATATCCGCCCTGGCATAAGTTGCACCATTGGCAAAACCTTCGACAAAACGCACCACGGCTGGTACCGCTTCAATGCCACCGATGGCACCAATAATGCCGGTTTGGGAATAGCAACCGGCCAAAGCGCCCGCCAAAAAGCCAGCTTCATCTTCCTTAAAAATCAAGCTCGTCACATTCGGCAGTACCGAGTAATCATCAAATGATACATCAATAATTGCAAAAGAAACTTCAGGGTATTGCGGCGCAAAAGTTGAGACCGCCTCGCTCCAGCCAAAGCCCACGGCAATAACTAAATCAAAGTCTTGAAGCAGAATATCGTTAAAAAAAGTATTATCCGGCAGCGGCGTGTTAAAGGTTTTCAAGGTTAAACCCAGACTATCGGCGGCGTCTTTGGCACCTTTAATGGAAAATTCATTAAAGCCTTTATCGTCTTCTGGAGAAAAAGTGGTTACGACTGCCACCTTAAAATCCGCCGGATTAACAGAGGAACCACCGTCATCAGAACAAGCCACGACAAACAATAACATCAAGATAATAAAAGACATCCAGATTTTCATCAGCATTCACTCCATTCAGGCGCAAACATTAAAAACGATAAGAAAGGTTAAAACGTAAAGAAATTTCTTGTTCAACAGACTCGCCAAAAACTGTCCCTTGATATTGACCAGGTGTGGGTTCATCACCATTAAATTCATAGCGATAGGCATCAACACCCACGCTATACAACCATTTTGGCGACAAAATACCCGTCCAACGCACGCCATAGTTTAAGCCGGTGGTTTCACCAAGATCATAGCTACGGCTTGATAAACTTTGCCCATCTACTGACACGCTTTCTTTGGAGGTGCCACTAAAGCGGCCTAACGCCAAGGAAAAACTTAAACGACCCCGTTCTGTCACCGGCAAAACATAGCTCGCCCCCACAAAAGGCCCTTTGAATTCATTGCTATAGGCGGTTTTCCCCTGCGATTCAAACAAATCAATGCCGGTCAAAGGGTCTCGGGCTTGCGTTGTGGAAATAAAATCCAGATTCGTGCGCGCATAGCGATAGCCCAACAGCAAGGTCAACCCGTTGTCAAAGGAATAGGCACCGGTTAAAACTGTTGAATCCAGGTCAAAGCGATTCTCTACGGCAAAATCAAGGTCAACATTAAAGATAGGATTGCTCGGATTGGGATTGGTATTGTCTTTACCATCAAAAGCTTTTTGGTAAGCCAGATCAAAGTACAGACGATCAAAAATAATAGTGCCACCAATACCGATTAACGGCAAAGTATCGCTATATTCTTGTTTTACTTGAGACGGCGATAAGCCTGGCACAAAGATCGTATAGGTTGCCTCACGCTTATAATTGGTAAAACCCGTGGTTACGCGGCCACTAAAAAGCGGCTCCAATGCCCAAAGCGGCATTAAAAACAACAATAACAACACAAAGACTGCATAACGATACAATTGCATAATTTACTCCCTTAAAAAAACAATTACCAACCAATAATGACCCGCGTCGGTTTTTCTTCGCTAGGTTTTTTTGCTTCCGCCTCTGCCCGTTGTTTCTCTGCCGCTTCTGCCCGTCGGCGTGCTTCGGCTTCTGCCCGTTGTTTCTCTGCCGCTTCTGCGCGTTGTCGCGCTTCCGCTTCCGCACGTTTTTGCGCTTCGGCTTCTGCGCGTTGTCGCGCTTCCGCTTCCGCACGTTTTTGCGCTTCGGCTTCCGCACGTTTTTGCGCTTCGGTTTCGGCACGACGTTGCGCCTCGGCTTCGGCACGACGTTGCGCTTCGACTTCGGCACGACGTTGCGCTTCGACTTCGGCACGTTTTTGCGCTTCGGCTGCTTCAGCACGTCGGCGGGCTTCAGCTTCCGCTCGCCGTTGTGCTTCGGCTTCCCGACGTGCTGCGGCTTCGGCGCGTTGACGCTCAGCCTCAAGCGCTTGCAGGGTTGCCAATTGACCTGCCAAAGCCGTAATTTCTACCTTTTGCAAAGGATCAAGCACTTTCACCCGATTCAAAGCACTGGTCGCCTGTTGAAGATTTTCTTCCCGCAAAGCAGTTTCAGCTTGGCTTAAATAAGAACTGACCAAAGGCTGCCAATAGGTATTAAAGGTTTGACTTTCTTCAGGAAAGTCTTTGTTTATGGTCAATAAAATATCCCTAGCTTGTTCTTCTGCACTTGACGTTTGCGGTGGCCAAAGACTGGTAAACTGTGCTTGCAATTGATCGAAACGTTCTTTTTTCAAAGCATTGACTTTTTCTGTTGCCAGACGCGCTTGTGCCTGAAGATAGGTCACATCGCTTAAGCCATGGCGTTCAATCCGCGACTTGGCATAGTCAAGCAATAGTTCTGCTTCAGAAAAAGCGTTATTACTGATTAAAATATTAGCATTTCTTATTAGACCGTTTAAGGCGGCTTGCAAAATCGTCTGACTTGCTTGTTTCGCAATGCCTTCCGCCATCAAATTATTTTCCAAGGCTTGCCAATCATTCACCGATTGCGGCGGATTGGCCTTCACTTGATTTAAGATTTTTGTTTCCAAAGGCATAGCCACTGCTGTGGTAAAAGGCGTTGAAGGCACTTGCGGCGAAGGTGGCGGCAGGAATAAAAAAACGCCAAGCCCGCCCAAAAGCACGACGACAGCGGAAACCGCTAACAGCAGAAAATTTTGCCTTGCCGGTTTTTTAGGCGCTGTAGCAGATTTTTCCGTCAATAAACATTGATCTACCGCCGAAACAAAATCTTCCATCGTGGCAAAGCGCTGCGTTTTCTCCACAGCCAAGGCTTTTAATAACACTGCATCTAAAGCCTCCGGCAAGGTTTCAACGGCTTTACTTGGCGCAATTAATCGGTCATTGGTCAAGCGGCTACTGGCGGTAGGCGGGCGAATCTTGGTGATAAAACGATAAAAACACGCGGCAAAAGCATATTGATCCGCAGAAGCCTCCGCCGTCAGGGTTGGGGATAAGATTTCCATAGCCGCATAGTTAAGACGAACCACTTCAGCAACCATGCCTTGGCTTTTCGCAAAGGCAATACGCAAGGCACCGTTATTTAAAAGCAAGGCTTTCGGTTCTTTGCCTTTGGTATGTTCATAGGCCAAGGCAAAATTTTCCAAATGCAAATCATGGTGATAAAGATGATTTTTGTGAAGGGAAACCAGGATTAAAGCGAAAGGACGAAACAGCGCCCAAGCCGCTTCAGCGGAGATAATTTCATTGAGACGCTGCTGTAAAGTACCGACAATATTTTCCGCCTCCAAAAGCGCATATTCGCCTTCGGGAGTAGCAAAACGCGCCTTATAGCGCGGCAAACCTGGCAGTTGCAACTTGCGCAGGAGGTCATTCTGATCACGGAATTTTGCCTGTAAATCCCGATAATTTTTTTCTTGCCCCGGCAACACCCGAAGCCATTCATCTTCACGGGTAACAAATTTGGCTGGTAGCAATTCTTCAAGCCAGAACAAAGCCTTATCTTCTTGATCTAAAACTTGATAAAGTGCAAAAAATTCATTTTGATGCAACAGTCGCAAAATCTGATAGCGACCATTGACAACGGTATTTTCGGGCAGTGCTGCTGCCAAAGGCAGCAGGACTGCTTGGGAAGAAGTATTGTCATTCATTGCCTATCTCTCTCTCAAACTAAAAGTAAAATAGGTGGAGATTAACAAAACAATGTTACAGCATTTAGAGAAGTTTCAAAGCTGCAACTTTTTAATCCTTGTAATGGCAAGCTCCTGTTTTACAGCGCTTTTTATAACGCCAATCGGCAAAAGAACCGTAAGCCTGATTCAACAACCACGGCAGTCCCGGTAATAAACGCAGCAAAAACGCCAAATAACGGTAATAGGGCAAGGCTTGCCAAATTACTAAAAAGGCGAAAAAGCCTTGATAAATTTTTCCGTGCGCATCCAAAACATGTAAACGCCGCATCGCTTCTGGCAAGGCGATGGCATAGTCAGCGAGCAACTGTGGCTGTTGTTGAATATCCACCCACTGCACCAAGTTTTTTTTATCAATCTTTTGATAATGTGCCACTTCCAGTTGACACAAGGGACAGCCGCCATCATAAAACATGACCGGCTTGCCTAAGCTAATGGCATCTTGGGAAAAAAGAGACATAAAATTTGCTCTATAAAAAATTAAAAAAGCATTAGCAACAGGGTGTTACTAATGCCAAAATTTTTAGGAGAAGAAAAAATTAAAAAGAAATAATTTTTTTGCAATTTGCAAGATAGGGTAAAGCTTCAGAAACGGTCAGCATCGGCAGATCAAAAGCCACATCGTCAGATGTCATATTGAATAAATCCATCGAGGTTTTGCACAAAACAAATTGTGCGCCATTGCGTAATGCCTGATCCATAAAATGACGAATCGGTTGCCCGCCTTCAATAGCAAAAGTATTTTCAGCCACGCCTTTTTTCAATAATTCCGTGCCCATACCAGTAAAATATACCACCACTTTCATTTCTTCTGCCGCCGCGGTGGCGGCTAAGAAAAATGGTGCCGTCAGACGTTGCGGCATGGCGGTGCCGCTGGTCATAACCACAGCAAAATCAATTACCTGATCTTCACTCATCGTCAGCTCCTTCTTGCATTGATAAACAAAACCAAAATTCCCAACAACACCTTTCGGCAACACCTTTCGGCAGTGGCAATATACAAGCATTCCAATCCTTAAACAACAGCTTTATCAGCGCTTTTTAGCTATTTTTCATCTAGTTTTGGCGATAAACCCATAGCTTTTTTCACCACAGCCATACATTCTTGTGCTGCTTGTGAGGCTTTTATTTGACCGGCGGTTAAAATCGCTTCTATCGCCGCATCCGACCATTGGACAGCACGTTGACGAAAAACCGCAACTTCCGTTTCTACAGCATCAATCAAAGGCTTTTTACAATCCAAACAACCAATTGCCGCTGTAGTACAGCCTTGTTTCACCCAATCTTGGGTCGTATCGCTACTATAAATTTGATGCCATGACCACACCGGACAGTGTTCAGGATTACCCACATCTTGCCGACGCTTTCGTGCTGGATCCGTTGACATCGTACTGATTTTTTTGTCAATATCTTGACTTGTTTCTCGTAAAGCAATGGTATTGTGATAAGACTTAGACATCTTTTGTCCATCTAAACCCAGCATTTTCGACGCTCTCGTCAATAAAGGCTGCGGCTCGGTCAATAAAGGCTTACCATAGCCATAGAGATAATTTTTTAACAAGGCTTTATCTTGTTCAGAAATATCTAAAAAATGTAAGCTCTGCTCGGCTTTTTCTAAAGATTCCATATCCCCACTTTCTTGGTAACGCTTGCGCCATTTTTGCCATTGTTTCGCACGATCACCGGCAAAACTTGCCCACAACAGAGCGAGGTCTTCTTCTTTAATTTCACCATAAAAACGATTAAAGCGACGCGCAATTTCCCGAGTGATTTCAACATGTACAACTTGATCTTCGCCTACCGGCACGCCTTGCGGTTGATACAATAAAATATCTGCACTTTGTAACAGGGGATAGCCTAAAAATCCGTAGGTTGAAAGCTCTTTGTCTTTTAATTTCTGCTGCTGATCTTTGTAGGTTGGCATTCGTTCGAGCCAAGAAAGTGGCGTAATCATTGATAAAAGTACATACAATTCCGCATGTTGTAACACCTCTGATTGACGAAAAATCACCGCTTGCTCAGGATCAATTCCCAAGGCTAACCAATCGCGCACCATCTCAATGCTGTTTTCATAGATATTTGCCGTTTCTTGATAATGCGTGGTTAAAGCGTGCCAATCGGCTACAAAGAAAAAACATTGATGATCTTTTTGTAAATCCAGCCAATTTTTTAAGACACCATGATAATGCCCCAGATGCAAAGCACCGGTTGGACGCATTCCCGAAACAATCCGCATAACTATTTAACCTTTTGACAAAAAAGAAGAAAATGGCAAATATGCCACCGCATCGCCGACTTGAATCTTGGTTGAAGGCGGTATTTCCACCAAACCTTCGGCCCAGGCGACTGACGATAACACACCAGAGCTTTGATTTGGAAACAAAATAGCATGTGGCTGACCTTCACGATAGTCAAGTCTTGCTCTTAAAAATTCCAAGCGTTTTTCTTTACCCGACGTGGCAAAATCGGCCTTAACCCAAAAATAAGGTGAAGGATGACTATGATCAAAAACTTCACCTTGCATTTTTCGCAATACCGGTAATACAAAATAATGAAAAGTAAAGAAGGCGGACACCGGATTACCTGGCAAACCTATAAAAGGCATCTCCTTAATTTTCCCAAACATTACCGGCTTGCCGGGTTTAATGGCAATATTCCACAGCGCTACCTCTCCTAAGGCCGACAAAGCCGCCCTGACATGGTCTTCTTCACCCACCGAAGCACCGCCGGTGGAAATAATCACATCAGCTTGCGCTGCTGCCTGTAACAAAGTCCTTTCCGTAGCTTGCCGATTATCTTTTACCGTTCCTAAATCTATCACCTGAAAATTAAGCGCACTTAAAGCGGACAATAACATGATTCGATTAGAATTATAAATCTGTCCTGGATGTTCTAAAGTTTCCCCAGGTTGACGCAATTCGTCCCCCGTCGAAAAAACCGCAACTTTCAGCGGACGAAAGACCGAAACTTTGGCCACACCAACTGAAGCAATCAAACCCAAGCGCGCTGCTGTCAACTTTTCTCCTTTTTTAGCAATAACTTTGCCGAGCGCAATATCATCGCCACAGGGACGTACATTACTAGCTATTTGAAGACCCGCTGGCAAAACTATTTGTTCTTGCAGATTATTTATTAAGCGCTTTACCTTTTCCTGTGGCACTACGGTGTCCGCCCCGGCAGGTAACAACGCGCCAGTAAAAATTCTTGCCACCGTCCCTTTCTCTAAAGGCAGAGGCATAACTCCGGCAGGAATACGCTGGCTTACCCGCCAAGCCGGTTCAGCACAATTTTCAACCGATTGATAATCTTCAAAAGAGAAAGCATAACCATCCATCGCACTATTATCACCGCCAGGCACTGCCACACTCGCCGCCACAGCTTTGGCTAAGATATAATGATTGGCTTCTAACAAGCTACGTTCTTCAACCGCTTGAATAGACTCAACTTGATTTAACATATAGTCCAGCGCTGCTGGCGCTGGTATTAAATCTTTTGTAGCACAAATGTCTTTTACTTCCTTCATCTGAATGCCTTAAAAATTATGGAAAAAATTATTTTATTAACGCAATATCCAGAGAACCCCAGCAATCAACAAATTATTACTGCTGCTTATCAAAAAAATATTCCGTTAGTTATTGAAAAACCACTAGAAGTGGTCATGATGCTTGATGAAAAAAATCAAAATAATCTCCCATCAACCGCAATTATTCCACGGGTTGGCACACTACATCGGCCTTATATTTTAGCAGCATTACAGTATTTTGTTACTCGTGGTGCTTATTCTTTGAATCCGTTGACAGCATTTTTAAGCAATAAATGGCAACAATTACAGCAACTTTCTGCAAATAACTTACCTATTCCAGAAAGTCTTTTCACTTATCACATTCCAACCATGCGTGCCTTTGCACAAAGGCATCATCCTTGTGTTTTCAAATTATTACAAGGAAGTCAAGGCAGAGGCATATTTTTTGGCGATAGCATTGCCAGTAGCCTCGCTTTAATTGATGGTTTAACGCTCTTACAACAGCCTTTTTTTCTACAGCAGTTTATCCAAGGTGATGAATACAGAATTTTGATTTTAGATGGAAAAATTCTTGGTGCGGTTCGCAAACAAAGAAGTACCCATGAATATCGCGCCAATAGTCATCAAGGTGGTCAAGTAATCCATTGTGAACTTAGCCAAACCCTTAAACATTTTGCTTTGGCTGCTTGTCAAGCGGTGAATAGTCATTTTTGTGGCGTAGATTGCCTGGAAAATCAAGATGGTATTTATCTTTTAGAAGTCAATTTATCGCCAGGATTTGCCGAGATACAAAAAGAGCTACCGATTGATGTTGCAGAAGAAGTTATTAGATTTTTAAAGAAAGAATTTCCAAAAAGTTAAATAGCTCACTTTAAGAAAAAACAAACTTCTTAGTAAAAGGCTTACCATTAAAGGTATGGGTACAACAGGCGCAAGAAGGCGCTAAACTATTGGCATTGAGATGCGGCGCTTTCTTTCGCAAAACACCTTGAGTATCAACATATAAGCCGCTAAAATAGCTATTAGAATTAACGATAATATAATCTTCCGCGCTTTCTTGGTGTAAAGCCACCAACCAAAAAATTGGTTCAGGTTTATCCAATCGTGCCACCGCTTCGCTATGGGTTTTATCCCAAGGCTGTCCAACTTTTGACAATAAAAACATAAACAAAGGCGTATAATCCAAACCACGTCTAACACCTTGTTTCATTTTTATGCTGTCACTATTTTTTCCGTTGCGGTAATTTTTATAATCATCACCAAAACGATGACGAACCCTTATTGTGCAGGTATTAACTTTGCGGTATAAGGGTTCAGGTTGATGGTTTCTTGCTTGATTTCTTGAAGGTTTTAACATGATCAACTCCACTCCACTGGTTTCTACTGTTGTCTTAAAACAAGGTTTTATTATAACCGCCTTGCTGAGCGAATTCTTTAGCTTGGCGCTGATTTGGCATTCTAAAGATATTTCGCATTTTGGTATGAGCTTGATTTTTTGGCTGGCAGCCGTATTACTTTTTTTAGAAAAAATAGATACTTTGCAATGGAAAAGCACACTGGCCAGTCGTCTATCCGGCATTGCCATTTTAGGTATTTTGTTTATCAATGGCAGCCTATTATGGTTAAGTCCAGACTTATCACAAATGGGTGAAAATTGGGAACATGGTTTTGGCGATGCGCATGTGTTGCGGCTCTTACCCTTTCTCGCACTCTCCGGCAGCATTTTGTTATGGTTAGGTTTTCCTGGTTTTCGTCAATTGTGGCGAGAATTGGTTATTTTATTTTTCTTAGCAGTGCCCAGTGTGGTTATCAGTTTAATTCAAGATTTTTCTGCTTGGTTAGCGATGATGGGCGCAATTTTCGCTGGGGGACTGCTATGGTATCTTGGTTTTCCCGTGCAAATTGATGATGTTATCATTTCCTTAAACGGACGCGCTGTTAAAGTAGCCAATTCTTGTTCTGGCGTTGATTTAATGAATTATCTAACTGGCATCTCGGTGCTGGCCTTGTTATTATTTCCCGTACAGAAAAATCAGAAATGGTGGTGGTTAGCACCGATCATGGCCATGTTTTTAGCTTTTTTTATCAATGCCTTGCGTATTATTCTTTTGGTTTTATTAAATAGTTATGGCAGCGAAGACGATTTCCATTACTGGCATTCTTCGCTTGGTTCGCAAGTCTTTGGTGTGATTGGGATTATAGTTTTTGCTGGTAGTTATTTTTGGTTTTTTCTAAAGAAAAAATCAACAGCTACTTAATCACGGTCGGCAACATGATCAATGATATCTTCATCGGCATCGCCATAATCGGCGATGTCGTTAGCACAGGAAAATAATAAGCCACTATAAAACAAAACAAAAAGAGGTACTAGCAATGCTTTCGCCATAGTTGTCACCGCTGATAATGTGGATTGTTAAAAAAGCTTAAAACACCCTTAAAATTTATGAAATAATTTCCAAAGACGAGCTGCATACTGTTGCAGCGCAGCCTTTCGCTCTGCGCTACTTATGCGAACCGTACCATAAACTATAACCCACAAAATAGCATTTCAGCCGCCTGCTATGGTAAGCAGGCAACTGGCCATGACCATCAACGGCAGCCCGATGAGAATAGCAAACAGCCAGAACACCCCGCCCCTTTGACCTAGATTGACCGTCCAACCCAAAGCGGGAATTTGCATTGGCACCCAGACCCGTGCGTCGCGTTTACTAAAATAGACTGATAGCCACTTTGGACCTGTCCAATTGGCCGGATTTTTCCATTCCGTTTCGTTAATAGTTTCTTGATTCATATATTTAGATGCCGAAAGTAGAATGAGTGGACTGCGCAACTTGATCACGCAGCCTCTGGATTTAGAGATCACTATGGAAGCCTATCGGCCATTTCCCAACCTTCTTGAGTAAGGTTCAAGGACTGTCCGTTATTTTGGGAAACAACGAGATGGAGCACTATAGCTAAATCGATCTAAAACTGAACATTTTTAAGAATTTTTGCTTTTATAAACAATAACTTTTATAAACAATAAAATAAAAATTTCAATCTGTTTGGTTCCATATCGAATCAGCTATACAAGTTCATTTAGCGCAGACTCCCACTTCGCGCGCTCTCGCCCATTTTCCCCACCAAATGACACACCACCGGCCTGAATGTTGAGACCGCCTCTAACCGCACTATTAAAAATCATTCCTTCCTCATCTTTGGATGCTGCTTTCAGAAGGTCTGCTGCTTCTTTAGTGATTGCTGGCTCCGATGGAGGCAAAGCGTTAATGATCTGAACAGGCAAAGCTTGATTACTGCCCCCGGCCTTTAGTTGTGGCAATAGACCCTGAAGATATTGGTTGTTAAGAAGACAAAGCTATAATTGCTGCGTCACTTTTTCTTTGAACTCAATCGTATCCTTGAATTGCTCAATAAGACCATCCTTCTCACATTGAGATTTGAACGCTTGAAGTGCATTGAACTGCTCTTGATCAAGGTTCTGTGGTGGAACGGGTTTTGAGGAGAAGTAAATCATCGCGGGCTTGCCGTCCTTAATGTGCTCATGGATTTCCTCTACGGTGCCGCTCGGCGCTTTTCCGGTGGGAGTTCCCAGTCGAGTCCAAAAAACACCAATTAACAAATCACAGTCCTTTAGTACCCGGCTATTGATTAGCGCTTGTGCTCTCACGCCTTGTTCAGGCGAGGTGTGAGTTTCCCAGCTCACAGGCATAAGAACCAACTTTTTATCTAGCGAGTGTATATAGTTCCACTCAATGGATTACCGCTCGGATAATCTTGCGCTCTTCTTCTACGTCGCTTGGGGAAGCAATCATCACGCGAATTACTGTAGCTTGATATGCCAATGTCACCTCCTTTGATCTCTACCTTAGTTAATACTAATTCAACTTCTTAGTGCCCGGGTATCACTAATGAAAGCGCTTTTTACATTCTAACTACAAACACCTTCAGCCATTTTCGTATTCTCTTTTGTATTCTTGTTGTATGCGCTGGCTGTATGGTTGGCCACGCTGACAATACGGACAGCCACAGGGTTTAATGCCTTTCGCACCTGGATAATAACGCCAGCCTATTATTTTGGGTGGTTTATAGCAGGTAATAATTTCTTTGGGTTGAATTGAGCGCTGGATGATCACTTCAAGGCCAATAGGATCAAGATGTTGCCGCGCTATAGCAATAGCTTCGGATGCCTTAACCTCTACATGCGCTTGGTTATATTTGCCTATCAGTACCAACGTGTTATCGGGAATCCGAATCCGCGCTGCTAAGAGATTTTGGCCTTGCCTTCTGCGAAGTTCCCGCATCCATTGGTGATTGACTACAAAATTCTCGGTTTGTGGAAAGAGATAGACACCATTTTGTTTTCTCCAGGCAGCAGGAAAAATCTTTATGCCGTTTTTTCGGATGCTCTTTTTATTGCGTTCGTCAAAGAGATGAATGAATTGCGCCATTTTTATGCTTAAACCTTAAAGGGATCGCATCCGAGGGTGGAAGCTAAAACGCAGTAGCAAGCTCAAGATTTTTATCACTTAACACCTTGTCAAAACTCGACAAAATTACAGGCAACACATAGCGAATCGGCAAGGTCACACTGCCATCTGCTGCGGGTGTCGCAAAACTTGCAAGTAAGTCTTTCAAATTATTATTCGCTTGATCAACAGGCTGTAAAACAATGCTACCGGATAATTGTCGCTCTTGTAGCGTCAATTGACCATTGATCAATATCTCACCACCCTGACTTGTCAATTTACTTTCAATGACACTTACTTCGTTTTTATTATTTTCAGATGGTTGAATGATTAAATCTAATTGACCTAAAACAATGGTTTGTCCCAAAACAATTAACTTAGCATCTTGCCATTGGGATGCACCGGTAATAGTCAACGGCTTAATCGTTAATTTTTCTACAAGAAAATCAATCTCTCCGCTGCCAAGTAAGCCAGTTGGCTGTAAAAATGCCTGCGCTGGTGCGCGACCTTTTAATTGATAAAACGCCAAAGGCTGCCAAGGTGAAAGAATAATATTTCCTTGGATTGGGATGCGTTGCCAGTCAAAATTTACCTGGAAAGCGGCCTGCGCCAATAATAACTGCCAGGGTTGCCATTGCCAGTGCAGATTTGGGATCGCGGTGTCTTGCCAACGTCCAGCAATGCTGCCTTGCCAAAGGGTTCCCTCAAGTTTTTCAATCACTAAGTTTTGTTGTACAGCCGTTGGCAATTGTTTACCAAACCAGCCATATAGAGCGGCAATGGGTAAGGTAAAGAGTAAAAAGCTGAAATAGACGGCAACAAATAAGCCTAGCCAGCGCCACATCAGCGTCCCTCCAATTCGAGTCGCACTTGTACTAAACCTGGGGTATCTTTGGCTAACACGCTGATAGTACGCACAACAATTAAAGACTCCTGCTGAAGTTGCACCAACCAGCGGCTAAGATCATCAAACGGTAAATCGGCTAAGGTTAAGCGCACACCATTATCGCCATCGGGTTCGCTGCGTAAAATTTTATCGTGCAAACCCGCACGCCGTGCCGATACATCCACGGTTGCAAGCAGCGAGGTTTGCCGTTGCGGGACTTTTTGTTGTTGCCGCAAGCTATTTATTTCTACTGCGGCATTATTAAGCCATTTAACAATAGCCTCTTGATTTTCTTTTCTTTGTATTAACTGTTGATGATAATTTAACCATGGGTCAAATACCAAAGCATAGAGCAATAAAAGCACCACCAAGGGCGTAGCGATAAGGAGAATTTTTTGATCTCTTATGGTTAAACTTTGCCACCAATCCAATATTGCCATCGTTTTCATCTCTTTATTTATCAGTTTTTTATCTTTAGTTATCTTTTCATTTTAACTTTCTAAACGTAAACGCGCCCGTACTTGGTTTTGCTCCGCCACCACATTGCGGATAGCAACCGTTAGCCCCTGCTGTGCCAAACGGTTACGCAGATTTTCGGCGGCTTGAATATTGGGTAACAACACATCTATTTCCAAGGCTTGTTGACGAAAATTAAAACTTAAAATATTCATATCATTGCTTTTTTCTTGCGCCAGGATATTGAGCAAAGAAAGAAAATTATTATCCACGCCTTGACTACGGCGTAATTTGTTTAACTCCGCTTCCATCTGTACCCGGGGGTTGACCACCCGTTGTAAATTTGGAAAGGTTTGTCGAAAAATTTCAATCGCTTGCGCTTCAAGATTTTGCACTTCCCGCTGTAAGCGCCAAGTGTCCATCACTAAATTGCTGAGCGTCAACACCAGAGCCAACAACAAAAAAACAGCGGCGGCACGCCATTGTTTAAGGTCTTTTTGCCAAGGCGCTTGCCGTTTGTAACTACCGCTCAACAAAGAAATTGCTGGCACCACGGCTAACCCTTGCTGCCAAAAATGATAGCGATTGGCCACAGGTGTCACGATAAGATTTTGCTGCCAAGTTTCAGGTAGCGGCAAAGTCGGCGCTTCAACAGCATCTAAATGATAATAATGACAAAAAAGCTCCTCTGGCGTGCCTAAACTGGGCAAAATTGCCATAAGCCAAGACGCGGCCTGCGCTTGCGGAAAACAACAACCCGCATAGGCATCATAACGCAGCCAACACCAGCCATTGTCAGCAAAAATCGTGATTTCGCCGGCTTGCCACGGTAAAGCCAAGACATCAGCAGTCAGGCATTGCACTGGAATGCTTTGAAAAGTTTCAGTAATTTCTTGCATCTTGGCTTGTTTTAAGGCCAATACCGGATAATAGCCATCGCCAAGATGACCGCCAGGTGCGAGGTGTAATTGTTCAACGTCTTCAGCCAAGGCTTCTTCCAAAGCATAAGGTAAAGCACGCAGCAGTTGCGCCGCTTGACGGGTCGGCACCTGGGTTTTGGTCAAGGTTAAAACCGTTGAAGGTAATAAAATTATTAAACTTTTTCCAGAAGGTAGCGCCTGTTGCAAAGTCGCAACGGTGGTTATCGGCAAAGGTGCCGTTGATTCTTCTAGGAAAAACCATGCCCAGACACCTTCGGCGGTTGCTTCTGGCAAAATGCTTAAAATGGGTAAGTGGCGCATGGTCATAAGTTAAAAAAGCGCTAAGGGTTGATAACGGAATAAAGTCAAAGGCATAGACTTATCTTCGGGTCTTTGTACTAAACTTTTTATAGGAAAACGCGCATTGTCCAAAGCCACATCTACCGATAACCAAAAATAGGCGGTTTTTACCGATAAGCCGGCAAGTAATTTTTCCCGCTCTTTTTGTTCTTCCTCAGTTAAGGCAAAGCGATTGATAAAGCTATCAATAGTGGTAAATGGCTCTTCTTCCCGATTCTCTAAGGCATTGGCCATCGCGGACTCCCCTGGGTCTTGGACAAAATAAGCGCGTAATAACAATGGGTCAGCGGTATTGATATTGAGCGTGGTGGTGGCTGGCAAGGCAGTGATATAGGGTGCCAAGGTCTTAAATTCTTCCGGCTTGAGGCCATAAAGTAAACGTAATTCACTGATATCACTGATACGGCGATTGGCGGTGCGATAAGGCGGGGTGGCACCCAAATAGGCGCTATCTTCCGCGCCAGCAAAAATCTGTACCTCGCTGTCGGCATCCAGCCAATCCACTAACGTTGCCGCCAAGCCTTCGGGTAATTCCAAAAGCACCAATAAACGGCGAAAACGTCCTTCCCACAGGGGGTCAACTTTACCAGCCTCGTCAACTAAATTATTGACATTAAAAAACTTTTGCGCGTCAATAATCGAACCTTGAATAAAACCGCCTTCAATCGGCAAAGGCGGCAAAGTTCGCGCCCAGTCTTCATCGAGATGATCAATTTCGCTTTCATTCTGATCTTTTTGCAGAATGGTTTTCGCCCAATTTTCGCCAGAAATCGCCAATAATTGCGCTTGATCACCAAGGATAATATTGACGCTGCGGCGCATAAATAAGTGCTTGTCGGCTAACAATAAAGAAGCAAAAGTTGTCGCGAGAAACACCACCAACAAAGCAATAATCAAGGCCACGCCACGTTGTTTTGCGGGTGAAACTCTCATTGTGCTATCACCCACAACCTGCGAATTTCTCCAACATTTTTCAAAATTATCGTCATTTCAATGGCCTTGGGAAGTGGCAACGGGTCGGTTTCGCCCCAGGTGTCTTGCCAGTCATCCTCTTGATCTAAAAAGCGAATTTCCACCGCTTCCACCTGATCAAATAATACTTGCTGACTTTGCGCCTCGGCATACACGCGGTCAGGATAATACCAAATTTGCCGCAAAAGTTTTTCATCTTCAAAAAGATAGGCAACACGCACCACTTCCCCCCGGGCAATTTCGGCGGGATTGCTAAGACCAGCACGGCTAAAACTCATAAGTTGATTATCGCCAATTTTGCGCAACAGCGGCGCTTCAACAGTGCCAAAACTATTGCGGCTTAAACGCGGCACGATTTGCAAAACATCGCGCTCAATGAGAAAAAAACCGCGCTGCCACTGGCCGAGTTGTTGCCAATAATCGCGAGTGATTTCATAGTTTTTGCTCACTGACAATAAACCGCCGTAGGCCAAGGCGCTTAAAATAGCGAATACCGCCAAGGAGACCAGAAGTTCAAGCAAGGTAAAAGCGGCAGCTTGCTTATGGTGCATTACTAAAATCCGCCAGAAAAATGACCAATCGTGTCAATGGTTTTTTGCGTTCAGCATCGGCAAAAAGTTGCAAGTCCACCCGTCGCAATTTGGCATCGGGGGTTTTTTCTGTCGTGCGCTGCCAATAAAAGACTTGTTCAGCCAAACGGGTTTCGCCGCTTTGCGAACCCAGATCGGGGAAAGCCGTTTCTAAACGCAATTCATTGATTACATTCAAAGCCGCCCAATGCGCAAAGGTTTTATCACGCAACATCGTCAAATGGCGGGTGCCTTCGGCATTGCTTTTAATCAAAGCTGCCAAAGCTACGGAAATCACCAATAAAGCGATCATTACTTCCAATAAGGTAAAACCAGCGTTTTTTTTCATTTTTTCCCGCGTTCGCTTAACGCTGGCTGGCCATAATCATTTAATTCAACAGCAAATTCAGCTTCTTTGAAGCGCAAAGCCGGATTGGGATGAAAAAATTCCAAACGGAAATCCGGCAAATATTCACCACTTGCTAACACAAAAAGTTGTGGCCGCTCTAGTTTTTCAGGGTCGGTTTCCAAAACAATACGCCGACCATCAATAAAAACCTCCACGCCCAGGTCTTTTGGCCATTGTCCGGCTTCAAAGGGCGGTGCCGCCCATGCTTGCCAGACAAAAGCACCAGTATCTTGATTTTGTTGCAAACGATAAAAACGATAACCGCCAAAATAAAAGCCAATGCCTAAGGCTTGCGCGGTGTAAATCGCCTCTTCCGAAGCCAAATACAGCAATTGTGTCAGGCGTTGCGCGGCGGTTTCCTGCGGGGTTTTGAGGAGCGCTGGAATAGTGATGGTGGTCATGGTGGCGATAATGCCGATAATCACCATCACCACTAATAATTCCAATAAGGTAAAACCACGCCGATAACGCATTTTTAGAACTTTTATGGCGTTAGGAAAAATTACTCAATGTTCCAGTTGCCAATATCGGCATTGGCACCTTCGCCACCGGGTTGATTGTCAGCGCCTAAGGAATAGATATCAATGGCGCTCATTTGTCCAGGATTAAGAAAAACATAATCATTACCCCAGGGGTCTTTTGGTAAACCGCCCAGATAGCCGCGCCAATTCGGCGCTTTGGGTTCGCCATCCGGCGGTGCCACCAATGCCTCCAAACCTTGCTCGGTAGAAGGATAGTTAAAATTATCGAGTTTATAAAGCTCTAAGGCATTGACCACCGAACGAATATCTTGCTTGGCTTTGATAATTCGCGCCTCATCGGGACGACTCATGATTTTCGGCACCACAATGGCGGCCAAAATACCTAAAATGACCACTACCACCATCACTTCAATCAAAGTAAAACCTTGATTTTTTTTCAAACTATTTAAGATCATCGTTAACCTACCAGTTGGTTTAATTCAAAAATGGGTAATAAAATCGCAATCACGATGACCAGCACAATGCCGCCCATCACCAAAATCAATAACGGTTCAAAAAGTCCTAAGACCGTAGCAATAATGCCTTCCAATTCACGCTCTTGCTGCTTGGCACCGCGCTCGAGCATATCCGGCAGCGTCCCGGAACGCTCACCGCTGGCAATCAACTGAATCAGCATCGGCGGAAAAATTTTACGCTCGCCCAAGGCGCGGGCAAACGAACTGCCTTCGCTGACTTTTTGCGCCGCTTGCGCCACGCTGTCTTGCATCGGCAAATTATTCATCACTTGGCCGGAAATTTTTAGACTATGTAAACCCGTCACCCCCGCCGACATCAACATGCTGAAAGTTCTGGCAAAACGTGCCGTATTACCAGCGCGTTCCAAAGTGCCAATGATCGGCAGATGAAGAAGCATTGCCTGCCAACGGCGGCGGATCTGCGGCTTTTTCCATAATTGCCGCAACATAAACAACAGCATCCCAATGCCTAGAACTAAATACAAGGCATAATTTTGAAAAAATTCACTGACGGCAATCAAACCTTGGGTTAAAGGCGGCAGATTTTGACCAATATTATCAAAGACCTTTACCACTTCCGGCACCACATAGGTTAATAGCGCAAAAACCACGCCAATCGCCATCAAGGTCAACAACCCTGGATAAAATAACGCCAAGGACACGCGCTGCTGCAAGGCTTGCCGCGCTTCGGTGTAATCGGCCAGACGTTCCAAAACCAAGTCTAGGCTGCCGGACTCTTGACCGGCCTCCACCGTTGAACAATACAGATCATTGAAAGTCTGCGGAAATTCCCGCAAAGCCTGCGCCAAGCTATAGCCTTCTTTGACTTTCGCGCGCAAGGCCAACATCAGCGATTTTAAGGCCGGTTTATCGTTTTGTTCGGCAACACCAAATAAGGCTTCTTCAACCGGCAAATTGGCTTGGATCAACGTCGCCATCTGGCGAGTCAGCAAGGCCAAATCCGCCGCTGATACCATCGGTTGCAACCAATTGCGCTGCGCTTGCGCTTGTTTTTGCGCCGTGGCCACCACTTCCAGCGGCAATAAACCGCGTTCACGCAACTGATTCCGTGCTTGGCGCAGCGAATCGCTTTCCAGCACGCCTTTTATTTTTTTCCCTTTCGCATCAAGTGCTTGATAAGCAAAGGCTGGCATGATTTAGTCCTGCTCCGTCAACCAGTCGCGAGGTTGCAAAAAATTCAGCAAATTGGCTTCGGGACTGTCAGTTTCGCTTTGATAATTATAGATAAAATACACCACCGGCGGCAAAGACATCAAAATGGACTCGGTGCGGCCACCGGATTGCAAGCCAAATAAGGTGCCGCGGTCATAGACCAGATTAAATTCCACATAACGTCCCCGCCGATAACGCTGAAAGGAGCGCTCGCGTTCGCCATAAGGCATTGAAAAACGCCGCTCCACAATCGGCAAATAGGCTGGTAGATAACTTTCGGCCAGGTTTTGCGTAAAAGCAAAACTTTTTTCAAAACCCCAGGCATTGAGATCATCGTAAAACAAGCCGCCCACGCCGCGTCTTTCACCGCGATGTTTGAGGAAAAAATAGTCATCGCACCACTTTTTATAGTCGGCATACACCGTTTCACCAAAGGGATCACAAGCGGCTTTGGCCGTGCGATGCCAATGCTTGACATCTTCTAAAAAAGGATAATACGGCGTTAAATCAAAGCCGCCACCAAACCACCACAGTGGTTGACTGGGCGTTTCAGCGATAAAAAAACGAAAATTGGCATGGGAAGTCGGCACATAGGGGTTACGCGGATGAATCACCAAGGACACGCCCATGGCTTTGAACGGACAATTGGCCAACTCTGGCCGCTGCGCGGTCGCTGAAGCGGGTAGCGCCGCGCCCCAAACTTCGGAAAAATTCACGCCGGCTTTTTCAAAAATCGCGCCTTCCGCCAGCACCCGGGTGCGTCCGCCGCCGCCTTCAGGACGTTGCCAGCCATCTTCCTGAAAAGACTTGCCATCCAGCGCGCTCAAGCCTTGGCAAATCTTATCTTGTAATTGCTGGAAAAAATCGCGGACTTGCGCTTCCATCAGTGCTTTTCCTTATGCTTAATCTTCATGCGTCGCCCGCAAGACTTCTTCAATCGTGGTGCGTCCGGCCAGGACTTGCCGAAAACCATCAGCGCGTAAACTCGGACTTTTTTGCCGGACATGGCTTTCCATTTGGCCTTCGTTGCTGCCATCGTGAATCATCTGCCGCAGTTTTTGATCGACTTCCACAATCTCGTAAATGCCCACGCGACCGCGATAACCGCGCTGGGCGCATTCCATTCGGTTCGGATCAGGATGATATAAAGTCGGCGGCATTTGGGGATTGATGCCCAACAGTCGGCATTCCGCTGCCGAGGCCGGATAAGGCGCTTTGCAATCGTCTTGTAAAGTCCGCACCAAGCGCTGCGCCACCAAGCCGATTAAACTGGACGACAATAAAAACGGCTCCACACCCAGATCGCGCAGACGGGTGACAGCTCCCAAGGCTGAATTGGTGTGAATAGTCGAGAGCACCAAATGGCCGGTTAAACTGGCTTGAATAGCAATTTCAGCGGTTTCTAAATCGCGGATTTCGCCGACCATCACCACATCGGGGTCTTGGCGCAAAATCGCCCGCAAACCCCGGGCAAAATTCATCCCAATGTCAGCCTTCACCTGGGTTTGGCCAATGCCGTCAAAGTAATATTCAATCGGGTCTTCTACCGTTAAGATATTGCGCACATTGTCATTTAAGCGATTTAAGGCCGCATAAAGCGTCGTCGTTTTGCCCGAACCGGTCGGACCGGTCACCAAAATAATGCCATTGGGACGATGAATCAGCGTATCCAGACGCGCCGTGTCTTCCGGTCGCATCCCCAAGCGATCTAATTGCAAACGTCCGGCTTGTTTATCCAACAGCCGCAACACCACGCGCTCGCCGTGGCCACTCGGCAGGGTTGAAACCCGTACATCCACGGCGCGTCCGGCAATGCGCAGAGAAATCCGGCCATCTTGGGGCAGGCGTTTTTCGGCGATATCGAGTTTCGCCATCACCTTGATGCGCGAAATAATCAAAGGCCCTAAACCGCGTGCCGGATCGGCGACTTTGCGCATCACCCCATCCACCCGAAAACGCACGGCAATGCGCGATTCAAAGGATTCAATGTGAATATCTGAGACATTTTCTTTGATAGCCTCGGTCAACAAGGCATTGATAAAGCGAATAATCGGCGCATCATCTTGCGCTTCGAGCAAATCTTCCGGCTCTAAACTTTGTGCCAAGGCATCGAGATTCCTATCGCCTTCGCCTAAACCTTCCAAGGCCTCATCGGCACGGCTTTCGTGACTTGCCGCAAGTAATAAATCAAAGGCATCGGCAGACATCGGCTGCAAGGCAAAATTTTCTCCCACCACTCGCCGCACTTCTTGTAAGACACTAGGCGCTAAGGCTTGTTTATAGGCCAAGGTTAAGGGATCGGTTTTTTCAATCTGGATGCCAAAACGCTTGGCAAAACCATAGGGCAGACGGTTTAGAGTTGACATTATTCTTTTTCAAGCAAGGGTTTGACTGGCATATTGATCTGCAAGATATTGATTTCTGGCAAAATGATTGGCTCTTGTTCAGCAAATAATCCTTGATCCTCACTCGCGGCGGACAATTGGCGAGCACGGATAAAATTGTATTTTTCTGAGGATAATTGATCGGCGACCAGTCGCTCACGAATGATGCGCGGTCGGATAAAGACCATGAGATTTTGCTTGACCCGTGAACTTTCCCGATAACGGAAAAGATTGCCCAGCAGCGGCAGATTCCCCAAACCTGGGACTTTGCGAAAACTGTCGCGGCTGTTGTCATCAATCAAGCCACCCAAAACGATCAACTGACCATCTTCAACCAAGACTTGCGTCTTAATCGAGCGTTTATTGGTGATGACATCGGCAGTGGCAATCGCACTGGCCGCCAAACTGGTCACTTCTTGTTCAATGGATAAACTGATGGCATTGCCTTCGTTGATCTGCGGCTTCACTTTGAGCGTAATACCAATGTCTTGGCGTTCAATGGTTTGAAAGGGATTGGTCGGGCTACTGGTGCCGCCGGTGCTCGTAAAAGAACCGGTGATAAACGGCACATTTTGACCGACAACAATTTCCGCATCTTGATTATCCAAGGTTAAAAGCGAAGGCGTGGATAAAATATTGGTATTACCATCGGAAGACAGCGCCTGCAATAGTATCGCAAAGTCAATACCACTGCGGTTAAAATCGCCAAGTCCTAAAGATAAACCTTGACGTAACGACTGCGGATTCAACGATTGCGCATTCGCGGCCAAATCCACCAAGCCGCCGGATAAATTCGTAAGACCAACCGGGCCATTGTTGCCCGGCGTGCCATCAATCACAAACTCCAAGCCAAGCTCGCGGGCTTTGTCGGTGGACACCTCGGCAATAATAGCTTCCACCAACACTTGGGCACGACGAATATCCAATTGCTGAATCACCGAACGCAAGGTCTGCTGCACATCCGGCGGCGCGGTGATCACCAAAGCATTGGTGGCTTTATTGACTTGAATATCTACCTTGACTGGTGTTTGTCCACCTTGCACTTGTGGTTGGCCAGCACGGCCATTTTGTTGTTGACTACCAACAATGCCTTGTAATACTGGCACTAAATCTTCGGCGCTGGCGTAGCGGACAAAAATCACCTCGGTGTTGCCGATTTTTTCCAAAGGCGTATCTAAGGTCGCAATCAAGCCACGGGCTTTCAAACGTTGGTTGGCATCGCCGCTTAAAATCAAGGCGTTACTGCGGGAATCGGCGACAATTTGCAATTGCGGTTCACCGCTGGCCTGTCCCTGCTGTTTGGCCAAAAGGCCGGTCAAAATGCTGACCAATTCGGAAGCCGAGGCATTTTTTAAGACAATGACCTCCACTTCAGCATCACCAGCAATATCAATGCGCCGGATAATCTCGGTTAAACGCTCAACGTTGGCGGCGCGATCCGCTAAAATCAATGAGTTACTTTGTGGATAGGCGGCTAAATGTCCTTGTTGCGGCACCAAAGGCCGCAAAATCGGCACCAGTTGCGTTGCCGGGACATTTTGAATCTTGATGACGCGGGTGATAATCGCATCCCGCTGCGGAAAACCACTCTCGACGGTGGGAATCGGTGAGGATTTGGCATTGGTATCGGGAATAACCTTGGTGACTTTACCCACATCTACCAAAGCAAAACCATGCACTTCCAAAACGGAAAGGAAAATATCATAGAGTTCATCCGCCGCCACTGGCTCGCCAGAAACGACATTGACTGTGGCGTTGACGCGGGGGTCAATAATGAAGCGTTTACCCGTTACCGACGACACCGTTTCAATTAAAGCGCGGATGTCAGCATTGCGAAGGTTTAGGGTCACTTGCGCAAAACTTACCGGCATACTGAATAGCAAAACAGAGAAAAAAATAACAAATCTTTGAATAAACATAAATTTTCGCCTCGTGTGCAAAAATGAAACATCACTGTGGCAATTGTACCGACACCGGCAGCTCCAAGCCATTGCGACGCACCATGAGTTCCACGGTTGTGGCTTTAGTTAGTTCATTCAAGGCCTGCATGGCATTTTGGGTGGATTGCAATGACTGGCCATTGATAGAGGTAACAATGTCCTCTTTTTCCAAGCCCATAGCGCGAAAATAATCCTCTTGACCAGGTCGCGGATAAATCTTAAAACCAGCCATGCTGTTGCCTTCGTTATAGACACTTAAACGCACAAACTGCCGCAAAGAGGCGGGATTATTTTGCAAGCGGTTTTTGACCTCACCAAGTAATTCTCGTTGACGTGCCGGCGGCAGCGGCGGCGCACGAGAAGCAAAAGTGGCGGGGGGAGTGGCAGCCGTTGGCACAGAAGCAACTGCTTGACCTGGCGAGGTTTTTCCCTGCTGATAATAATACACCCGTTCAACCCCTTGTTGGTCAATGGTAATGCTATCGGCAGTGATTTTTTTCACTACCGCTTCTTTCGGCAACGCCTTGTTTTGATAATCTTTAGGAATGCCATCGCCGATAGCATAGACTTCCTGGGTACCGCGCTCACCCAAAGACAAAATCACCCGGGCGCGTTTGGGATTATCCGAGGCAATAATGCCAAAAATATTGATTGGCAGTGGCGGTTTCGGCGGCGCTACCGGTCGGCTAACCACCGGCGGCGCTGCTTGTCGCGGTGGAACATATTGGCCAAAAAGATGATAACGGGAAATATCCAAGGTCGCCGTTTGCTCACGCACCACCATCTGGGTTTCGCCAAGTCCCGCTGCCTCAGCAGCCGCGGTAATCTCAGGTAAAGGCAATACTTTCCAAGTCAGACTGGCCAACTGTGCAGCGGCCAGCAAGAGCAGAAACCAGGTGATAGCTTTGGTCAACCAAGGCAAAAAGCGCGAAGCAACGTTCATAAATTTTTTTTATCAGGAGTTGGAAAATCTTCAAGCAAATCCACACGCAACCAATATTCTTGGCCGTCCGCCAGGTCGCGCACCAAAAGCCTTGGCAGCGGTTGCCGTTCCAAGGCCAAAGGCTGCACTTTAGCCGCGTACTGACGCAAAACCTGCGCATCCGCCCAGCGCAGCGGCAAGGTTTCGCCGCAAACAATGGCGATTTCCAAGCGCTCCAACAGCGCTTTGGCAACGGGTTTCAGCGATTTTTCGGCTTTTTCGAGGTCGGTCATGGTTTTTGCTTTTACAGCGCCTTCAAAGCCTGGAGCATCTCGGCCAGCATTTTTTGTGCGTCACCATAGAGCATCTTGGTATTATCTTGATAAAACAAGATATTTTCGACCCCGGCATAGCCGGTGCCTTGGCCACGTTTGACCACGATGACATTTCTGGCCTTATCCACATCCAAAATCGGCATACCATAAATTGGACTGGCTTTGTCGCTACGCGCCGCAGGATTCACCGTATCATTGGCACCTATCACCAACACCACATCGGTTTGGGGAAAATCGGGATTTATTTCTTCTAAATCCAAAATGTTATCGTAGGGAACACCAGCCTCCGCCAACAAAACGTTCATGTGACCTGGCATCCGACCGGCCACCGGATGAATCGCAAACTTGACCTGCACACCGCGCTCTTCCAGACGTTGCACCAATTCCCAAAGTTTATGCTGAGCTTGCGCGACCGCCAGACCATACCCGGGCGCAATCACCACTTTGCTGGCATAGGCCAAAGTCACCGCCGCATCCTCGGCATCGGTGGCTTTGAGGCTGCCTTGTACCGCTTGGGTGCTGGCGACCGCTGTTTCGCCAAAACTGCTGAACAAAATATTGCCAATCGAGCGATTCATGGCCTTGGCCATCAACTGCGTCAACAGCAAACCGGCCGCGCCAACCACCGTACCAGCAATAATCATCGCCGAATTGCCCAAAACATAGCCTTCAAAACCGACGGCTAAACCGGTGAAAGCATTGTAAAGCGAGATCACCACCGGCATATCGGCACCGCCAATCGGCAAAGTCAGCAACACGCCGAAAAGCAAGGCGGCGGCAAAAAAAGCCGCAATCAACCACGGCGAGGGCAGCAAAATGACCAAAACACCAAGCACAATCGTCAACAGCAACACGCCAAGATTGACCCACTGTTGCATCGGGAAGCGCGGACTTTTGCGCAAAATGCCTTGCAATTTAGCAAAAGCGATGCTTGAACCAGAAAAGGCCACCGCGCCGATAAAGGCACCGATCACGGCCAAAATCACTGCGACCAAGGGCAGTGCCGCGCCATCGGCAAACTTGAGCAATTCAATCGCCGCTATCGCCGCCGCCGCACCACCGCCTAAACCGTTATAAATCGCCACCATCTGCGGCATATCGGTCATCGGCACTTTCACGCCGCTGTACCAGGCAATGCCGCCACCGATGATGATCGCCGCCAGCATCAAGGCGTAATTATGCAAATCCGGCATGAAAAAGGTGGCTGCCGTCGCCAAGAGCATCCCAATGCCCGCCCAGACAATGCCGCCGCGCGCGGTTTTCGGCGAACTCATGGCTTTGAGACCAAAAATAAATAAGGCAATCGCAAAAAAATAAACAATTTCAATCGCAGTCAGCATTAGCGTGGCTCCTTGGTTTTTGGTGCGGCATCGGTTTTACTTTTGAACATCTGCAACATCCGCTCGGTGACCACATAACCGCCGACGGCATTGCCAGCCGCTAAGGCTACAGCCAAGAAACCAATGACTTGTTCCACTAAAGTATCGGCATGTCCCAAGGCAATCATCGCGCCAACCAAGACAATGCCGTGGACGAAATTCGAGCCGGACATCAACGGTGTATGTAAAATCACCGGCACTTTGGAAATCACTTCGTAACCGACAAAAGCCGCTAACATAAAAATATACAATGCGGTTAAACCACCTTCCATGACTTTTATCCTTTATTTTGAATATGTTCGTTTACAAGTTCGCGGGTTTGCGCATGAACAATCTGTCCATCTTTGGTCAACAAGGCACCTTTTAAGATTTCGTCATCCCAATCCGCCTGCATTTCGCCATTTTTAACAATCAATAACAGTAAGTTATAAAGATTCCGCGCATACATCTCACTGGCGTGATAGGGCAGGGTGCTGGCGATATTCAAAGGCCCGGCAATCGTCACATGCTGATGCACCACGGTTTCGCCTGGCACGGTCAAAGCACAGTTGCCGCCGCTTTCGGCGGCAATATCAACAATAACGCTACCGGGCTTCATCGCTTCGACCATCGCCGCTGTGATGATTTTTGGCGCTGGCCGACCAGGAACGGCAGCGGTGGCGATAATGGCATCGGCGGCTTTGATATGTTTTTCCAGAAGCATCTGCTGTTGCGCTTTTTCTTCGACAGTTAATTCTCGGGCATAACCGCCTTGGCCTTCGGCGGCAACAGGCAGTTCAATGAATTTACCGCCCAAGGATTGGACTTGTTCTTTGGTGGCGGCACGCACGTCATAGGCTTCAACGATAGCGCCGAGGCGCTTGGCGGTGGCAATGGCTTGCAAACCGGCCACACCGGCACCCAAAACCAAAACGGTTGCCGGACGAATCGTGCCTGCCGCCGTGGTCAACATCGGGAAAAAGCGTGGTGACAATTGCGCCGCTTGCAATACCGCTCGATAACCGGCCACCGTTGCCTGTGAGGACAGCACATCCATGGCCTGCGCCCGACTGATTCGCGGCAATAATTCCATCGCTAACGTGGTCACGCCTTGTTCAGCCAAGGCTTGCACGCGCTCGGGCTGTTTATAAGCGGCCACCGTTGCAATGACTAGGCTATCTTTTGGCAATTGGCGAATGACTTCGAGGCTTGGCAGTTGCACCATCAGAAAAATTTGACCGCGTTGCCAAAGGCTTGCTGCCGCAACCTGCTCCACGCCCTGAAACTGTGCATCGGGCAAAAAAGCCGACTCGCCGGCATGTTGCTCCAAGAGAATAGTCGCGCCAAGCGCTTGAATTTTTTTAACCAACCCCGGTTCCAAGGCCACCCGTTTTTCGAGCGGTGCCGTTTCTTTGGGAATGGCGATAACGATAGTCATAAAATCTCCAAAAAACTATTTAATTTATGCAATTGCATCTGACTTTTAGCAAAAATCTTCATCCAGATGCCGCAAAAGAAGCGCCATACTACCCAAAATCCAAAGCGCTGGAAACCAGCGCTGGCACAGCTTAAAAGCCAGCCCGCGCTTTATGGTGCAAGCGCGGCGCAAGCAACTTTGCTCAAGGTGCAACCAAAAACAGCAAAGGCAAGCACGAGTGGTGGTTTTTAGTGCTTGTCATAAAAATTTCATTTGACAGAAAATAGCTGGCAAACAAAGTGATAGTCGGCAAGTGTTCAAGCAAGCCTAAAACCCGACAGGGCAAGCACTTGCTTTTTTTCTGAAAACGGTTTTAAGTTGCCACTTCCGGCCTGCTTTCATGAGGTTAGTACATGTATCAGTTAAACCAGGAAGTCTTACGGGTGGATGTCACCGGGATGCCCCTGGAGTGGATTGACTACCAGGATGCGGTGCGGCTCTATTGCGCCGATCAAGTTGCTTATACTTGGGGAACCAAGCTCTATCGCGTTCACGGTGGTATCAATGCTATCAGCGGCTTACGCAGCGTATTGGATATTCATGCCATTATCGCCACCCGCGGCCCCCGTTTTATGCTGCATGAAAACTATACGCCGCCTTTATGCAATAACACCTTGTTTCGCCGTGATGGTCATCTCTGTCTTTACTGTGGCAATCATTTCGCAGTCAAAGACTTATCTCGCGATCATGTGCGACCATTAAGCCAAGGTGGCGATGACACTTGGGCAAATGTCGTGACCGCTTGCAAGCGCTGCAACAATTACAAAGCCGGTCGCACACCGGAACAGGCGCGAATGGAACTCTTAGCCGTGCCATTTGTACCGAGTTATGCCGAATATGTGTATTTGAAAGGACGGCGGGTTTTGGCCGATCAGATGGAATTTTTACTGGCGCATTTTCCGCGCACAAGTCCCATACATGCACGCTTGCAGCAGGGCGCTGAACATCTGCATCGGGATGCCTAGCAGGATCAGGTTTTGATTGCTCGGCTTTCGTCTTCAGGATTTGGCCGGCAAACTTTGTATTTTCTCAAGAATTTTCCGACAGCCGCCGTCAATCAGTGCAAAAACCTGCTGAAAAGTGGCGAAGTCCGCGTAATAAGGATCAGGCACGTCAGCACCGGCGTGTTCTGACCAAAAATCCAAAAACAGATGAATTTTTTGCTGTTGTCGGGCCAAAGTCGCGCCGGAAAAATGCCGTTCGGCCAAGGCTTCTAAAAGTGCGCGATGGCCGTTGTCCATAGCAACTAACCAATCAAAATCTTCAAAATCTGCCGCACACACCTGTCGCGCCCGTAAGTTTTGCATCGCAATGCCTTGACTCTGCGCGATTTTTTGACTACGGCTATCCGGTGGCTCATTCAGATGATAGGCATGGGTTCCGGCGGAATCCACGCGCAACCACGGCAGCAATTTGGCTTGTGAGCGCAAAATCGCTTCAGCAGTGGGTGAGCGGCAAATATTACCAGTACAGACAAACAGAACACGAAAAGTCATGGCGGCGGCAGCACTTGGTAAGTCGGGCGCGGGGCATAGGTTTGGTTGGCCGGGAGGAAACTGCTAAACATATTGACCGGCCGCGAGAGGTTGTAAATGCTATTGCTTATACTCCAAACGTCCCCACGCAGCTCCGGCAAAATCATCGCCATGCTGCTGGTGGAATCCACCATTAAACCAACACTTTGACCGATACGGCGGATTTCTTGGCGCATCTGCATCATGTCTTGTTGCATCAGAGAAATTTTGTCATTCATGCTTAAAATCGCCGGGGTCATTTCCGACATCGTTTCCATTTTTCCAGACATTTTGACCATCTCTCGGGCGATGATCTGCATGTTTTGATTGACGCTTTCGGTCATCGAAGCGACATTTTCTGCCATCACCGCCATATCGCGGGTCAAACTAAAAATCAGGAAAAACCCATAGGTCGCTAAAATGACAAAAGCTATCAAAGCGGGATAGACAACAATTTGCAAGCCATTGTTACTTTTATGATAGTCTTCCCGTTCATGCAATACTTCTTGTTCTTCACTCATCTCAATAAAACCTCGCGTTACTTTCAGCAATTGATGGCCAAAGGCGGCCAAAAGATATCGCCAAAGGCCAAGCAGCCAACCGCCTGGACTAGCGCTTCTTGACTTTGGCCGCCGGTGCCGGCGTGGGATAAATCGCTTCCACCAATTGCCGACTTTCTTTTTTGATAGGCGACCTTGGTAACTCAAAGCCAGCAATACCTTCGCTAAAACATTGCCGGTAATGCTGATGCTGCGACCAGACTACGGGCAATAACTGCACCTTTGGCAAGGCACGAATGGCTTTTTGTAAATCCAAGACATCGGCATCGTTGGCAACGACGCGATTGATCACCACATAAAGTTCTGGCAGCGGCCGGCCAATTTGTTCGGCAGTTTCGGCTAAAAAACGGCTGAAGCGTTGCGTTGCCCATAAGTCAGCCTGGCTTGGCGATAAAGGAATTAAAATGCGGTCGAGATAATACAGCAAAAAACGCCAAACCGAACGCTCGGCCATGCCAGTGTCGCAGAGAATTTCTTGAATGGCCAAAGGCGAAGCTGGCACCTCCACCACCGGCGGCAGATCAGTGGTTTCGCTTGGCACCTGGCTGCCATTTTGTAGTTGCACCTCGGGACGATAACGGCGCAAATGCTGCAAAAATAGTCGGTTATCGGCCAAAACTTGCAAAGCCGGTATCACACCCTGCGCCTGGCGCACCTGCGCGGTATCATACAAAGTGCGCTGGGGATCCGAATCAAAGACCAAATTGGGTCGCCCCAGGTATTGCAGCCACACTGCTAGATGAAACGCTAAGGTAGTTTTACCAGCACCGCCTTTAAGATTACCGATAGCCGTCAAACGCATTTTTTACCTCCATTATTTCCTTTTTTTATTACTTTCAGCATCAAGTTATTGGAGATAAATAAAAAAACCTTTACTCATTGCAAAACATAATCACGCGGCGGCAAAAATAAATCATCCGGCAGCTTTTCCACGCGAATATCGCGCAGCATCCGGCGCATCCCTTGCGGATAATCTTCGCGTAAATTGAGTTTTAATTCCGGGTCATACCATTGCCAGGCTTGCAACACTTGGCCATTGGGCAGGCGATTTTCCAAACGCCAATGCTCCACCTGACGGCCTTCCAATTCCACCAAGCCTTCCAAAATCGCCTCAGCCGTCGCGCCACTGGGATCCACTTGTCGTACCGGAAAACCGTTGGCTTTATCGAGCCATTGGAATGCCTCTAATTGCGGACGTGCGGCAGCGGTTAAACGAAATTTCAAGGCCGGGCGGCCACGCACCACTTCTTCGCCGATAAATTCACATTTGATTTCCGAGAGTTCCAGACAAGCATCGGGAAGCGGTGCTAAGTCCTGCGTAGCGTCTTCTAAACGCGGAATCTCGCTTTCGCTATAGATTTTTTCTTTGGGAAACAACAGCCAACTTTTCCCTAAACGCGGATTGATGATCTGTACCAAGGTGCGCCCGGCCTGGAAGGATTCAATCCGTAACAAGCCATCTTGCCGCTTGTAAAAACGCGACTCGGTACTTTCAATCGCGCCGCTGCTGCTCGGCAAACTTTGGCGAATCCAGGCGCTGATACCCAAAGTTTTCGCCAGCGGTGTTGCTGCTGTAGGCGCTTCCGTTGCAGCGATTTCTAGTGCGGGCACTGGCTGTGCTAATAAAAAACCTGGAATAAAAATCAGTAAAAACAACATATTAGATGTCCTCATGTAAGCGGATGCCGCGTTTTTTCGGCATTTTACGACTTTTTCCCAAAAGCACTGGAAAAAAAGCCGCCAGCCGCGCCGAAAGCCAAAAGCGCCAAGCACTCCACCAACTGCCAGTCATGCCGCCCAAAAAGCCTAAAACGGCGGTTGACGGCATGTGAAAACTTTGCTTTTCCTGATTGATTTCTGAAGCTGACACCTCGGCCATTGTATCTGTCGAAGTCGGCTCCGGGATATTTTCAGCGGCGTGATTTTTATCCGCACTGGCACTTAACGGCGCATCCGGGTCAGACGGTGGCTGCAAGGCCGAAGCGGCACCCAAAAGTCCCAAAGGAATCACAATCAAGGTTAAAAGCGTTGACACCAAAACGCCAAAGAGCAGCGACACCGCCATGCCTTGAAAAATCGGGTCGAACAAAATGACAAAAGAACCGGCCACCAAAGCCAAGGCGGTGATGATAATAGGCCGGGTGCGGGTGGTGCAGGCCAAAATCACCGCTTCCTCAACCGACAAACCGGCCTCCACCTGTCGCTTGCTGAAGTCCACCAACAAGATGGAATTACGGACGATAATGCCGGCCAAGGCGATAAAACCGATCATCGAGGTAGCGGTAAATTCGGCACCCAGAAACCAATGCCCAGGAACAATACCGATTAAAGTCAAAGGAATGGGCGCCATGATGATCGCCGGTAAAACAAAATTGCCAAATTCCCAAACCACCAGCATATAAATCAAGATCAAAGCCACGGCAAAAGCAATGCCCATGTCGCGGAAGGTTTCATAAGTCACCGTCCACTCGCCCGTCCATTCCAATCCCGACTGCCAGGGGTCTGTCGGCGCGCCGGTATAATGGGTCTGGATGCGGCTGCCATCGGGGGTTTGATAATCGGCCAAGGCTTTTTCCAAGTCCAACATGCCATAAATGGGTGCGGCCAAACGGCCAGAAACTTCGGCAGTAACATATTCCAAAGCGCGCAAATCCTTATGATAAATCGGTGGTTCTTCAAGCAACGGCACAAATTTTCCGAGTTCGCGCAAGGCCACCGTGCCGCCATCTTCGCTTGGCACCGGCAACTGACCGAGACGCGCCAGTTGCGAGCGCACCGCCAAAGGTACCTGGATGATGATTTCCGTGGGCTCGAGCACCGAAGCGCGTTTAATGTCGCCCAAGGACTTCTCACCCATCGCCAGCGCCAAGGTTTTTTGAGTCATCGGCAAGGCCACGCCACTGCGTGCCGCACGTTCGCGGTCAATGACAAATTGCCAAGCGGTTTGCGGAGAGGATAAAAAATTATCAACATCAACGATATTCGGTGTTTTTTCAAAAATTTCAGTGAGGTCAGCAGCGATCTGCCGGCGAATCTCCGGCGTTGGCCCGTAAATTTCGGCGACAATGGTTTGCAATACCGGCGGCCCCGGCGGCATTTCCACGATAGCGATCCGTGCGCCGGCAGCTTCGGCCAACGGGGTCAAGGCTTCCCGCGCCGCCAAAGCAATGGCGTGACTGCTGCGTTTTCGCTGATATTTTTCCAGCAGTTGCACCTGGATGTCAGCCTGCCAGGCTTCTTGACGCAGATAATACTTTCTGACCAAGCCATTGAAGTTAAAAGGAGAAGCTGCACCAACATAAGTCTGCATGGCTGTGACTTCGGGAAAAGTCTGCAAAACTTCTGCCATCGCGTGGGTGAGATTGGCAGTTTCGGCCAAAGCCGTACCTTCGGGGAAATTGATGACGACATTAAATTCATTTTTATTGTCTAACGGCAGCATTTTGACCGGCACCCAGGTGAGTACCAAGAGACTTACCGAGAGAAAAAACGCGGCCACAATCGCCAGTAAAAAACTCCAACCCCATAAAGGCTTATGAAAAAGCGGCGGCAGAATGCTGCGAAATAAGCGCTCATAAAAGGCATTTTGCGCGCTTTCATTGACCTCAGCTTGATGCAATTGGCCAAGCGTTGGTCGCAGCGACATCGCCAACCACGGCGCAAAAATGAAGGCCGCCAAGAGCGAAAAGATCATCGCCACACTGCCCAAAGCGGGAATTGGCTGCATATAAGGTCCCATCAAACCGCTGACAAAACCCATCGGTAAGAGCGCGGCAATCACCGTGAATGTTGCCAAAACCGTCGGATTGCCGACTTCGGCTACTGCTGCCACGGCCACGCTTTCCTGGGTTGTCCCGGCATTGAGCCAGCGCCTGTAGAGATTTTCGACTACGACAATAGCATCGTCCACCAAGATGCCGATAGAAAAAATCAAAGCAAAAAGACTAACGCGGTCAATGGTATAACCCAAAAGCCAAGCTGAAAAAATCGTGAGCAACACCACCACAGGAATAACGATGACCACCACCAGCGCCGCCCGCCAACCCAAAAACCCCCAGACCAAAAGCGTCACCGCGCCGGTCGCGACAAAGAGCTTAAAGATCAACTCATCCACTTTATGTTTGGCCGAAGCACCGTAATCCCGCGTCAACGCCACTTGCACATTGTCTGGCAGCAGTCGGCCTTTGAGACTCGCCATTTTTTGCTGCACGGCATTGGCCACAGTCACGCCATTGCTACCCGGTTTTTTGGCGATGGCCAAAGTCACGGCTTCGGCACCCGCCTGCGGCGGCAAACCGCTGCAACCATGACAGTCAGCATAGGCCGCGCCAGGCCAATAGCGCAGCAACTGCCGGGTTTCTTTGCTGTCATCGCTGACCACTGCCACATCGCGGATATACACCGGCAAGCCCTCAAAAACGCCTAAGAGCAAGCCTTCTACTTCTTTGGCGCTACGTAAAAACTGACCGCTATACACGGAAAAAACCTGACCGCTGGCTTCGGCATGACCAACGCGCTGCTCTTGATTGGCGGCTTGGACAATTTCGGCAACTTTGGCCAAGGAAATCCCAAAACCGGCCAGACGCTCCGGCAGCACCTGAATGCGCAAGGCTTGACTTTGGCCGCCGATAACAAAACCTTGCGCAGTATTCGGCACTTGGCTGATTTCTTGGAGCAAGTCTAAGGCAATCAACCGCAATACCGAGGCCTCGACTTCCGTTGACCACAGGGTAAAAGTCACCACCGGCACATCGTCAATGCCTTTGGGTTTGACCAGCGGCATTGAAACACCCGGCGGCATTTTATCAAGGTTGGATTGCAATTTATCGTAGAGTTTGACCAGAGAGGTTTCTAAGTTTTCACCGACCTCAAACTGCACCGTCACCAAAGCCTGTTCGCGCTGCGAAGCCGAATACACGTGTTTGACGCCGGCGATTTCCTTCATTAAGCGCTCAAGCGGTTCGGCGACCAAAGTGGCGACTTGCCGTGGCGAGGCACCCGGATAATTGACAAACACATCCACCATCGGCACGGAAATCTGCGGGTCTTCTTGCCGTGGCGTTAAAAGCAAACCCAAAAGCCCTAAAGCCAGTCCCGCAAACAAAAATAACGGCGTTAAAGGCGAGGCAATAAAGCCTTGCGCCAAGCGACCAGCCAGTCCCAATGGCGCAGTGGCGATATTGTCAGCAGCGCGAGATTCAGTGTGCATGGGAAGCGGCACCTGCTGGCAGATTTTTCTCAGTAAACACTTGCAAAGGCTCTGCTGCGAGACGATCCCCAAGCTGTAAGCCCGAAAGCACCAAGACTTTGCCCTCCGGCAAGGTTTCGCCCAAACGCACCACCCGCAACACGAATTGATCTTTGCCAACTTCGACATAGACACTTGGCAGACTGCCTTGCTGCAATACCGCCGACTGCGGAATGGCCAAAAGCGTAGCTTCGCCTAACAAAGGCGCTTGCGCATCCGTTAAACGCACCTCGGCATAAAGTCCAGGAATCCCAGGGAAGCCTTGCGGCAAATCCAATTTCACCCGCACCGTGCGCCGTTTGGCATCGGCACTTGGGAAAATCTGCGCCACTCGACCTTTGACCAACAAGCCCCCATTGACCTCGACCCGCGTTTCCAGAAAGTCGCCGATTTTAATCGGTGCCAGCAAGCTCACTGGGATGTCCACTTGCACCCGCAAGTAACGCATATCGGCCAAAACCAACAACGGCTGCCCCATCTGAATGCTGTCGCCGACCTCGACCAATTTATGCAGAATCACGCCATCGAAAGGCGCAAGAGAACGGGTATCGGCCAATTGCGCCTCGATTTCGGCCACGACCGCCCGGGCGTTGTTCCAAGCGCTACGCGCTTCCTCAACGGCGCTACTTTGCGCAAATAAATCCGAAAAACGATCCACACCAGGATTGCTGATGCCTAAAGAACTGGCAATTTGTCGAGTGAAAAATTGATCAAAAAGAGAGGGTGCGCCAAGGCCTTGGCTGCGATTGATATTGTTAATACTGGGATTCAAAATTTCCCGCTGATACTGAATTTGCGCATTATTAAAGGCCGCCTGCGCCTGCTGCATAGCCGCCAGCGCACTGGCACGACGTGCTTGTAGTGCAGCATCATTCAAAATCGCCAATACCGCGCCCTGCTTGACCACCTCCCCGGCCTCCCCAGCCACAAACATCACCGTCCCAGAAAACTGCGCGGCAATTTGGACTTCTTGATAAGGAATGGTGGTGCCGGCGATCAGCACTTGGGGAGTATTTTGCACCTTTTCGACGGACACCGTGGCTGTAGCCAAAGCCAAAGCGCCATAGAAAAAAAGTCCAAAGACTATCATGTTACGCATCATTTGCTTGCTCTTTGCTGCTAAAATTAAAGTAAAAAGAATTATAGCATTTTCTAAAAAAATCGCAGCAGGGGAATTTAGCGCTTTTTTTGCGCTTTGTGACAAAAAAGTTCCAAAAAACCTTTTTTATCAAAATTTTAATTTTTACAACTTTCAACTTTTCTCAAAAATACCTCGGTTTTTTACCTACAGCACGGAAACGCAGACGCGGCAACTTGGCACAAAAAAACCAAGTTGTGTTTATACTAACCACCTTTTCCTTTTGAAGATTTTTTGGAGAAGTTGCCATGTCATTGACGTTATTATTATTTGGTCTTTGGTTTCTCTTAGGTGTTAGTGTTCCGTTATTGGCATTATTGGGTATAGAACAAAGTCTGGTAGGCATTTATGCCAATATTATCACCGTATTGTCTATTGTTGTGGGTGCCAGTTTTTGTTTATTGACCAGCCAAAATCTGAAAAAAGATGCGCTGGCTAATGTTTGGCTTTTTCTCGGACTTGGCCTGCTTTTCTGGGGCATAGGTCAAGGCATTTATACTTATTATATCTTGAGTTTAGATGGTCAAGACCCACCTTATCCTTCGCTACCCGATGCATTTTTTCTGTTGCAGCCATTTTTAACCTTTGTGGCTTTTTTGCTCTTGGCAGCGCAATGGTCACTGCGGCGCGTCATCCCAATGCCGGTGATTTTAGGAGCGCTGGCGGTTTTAGTGCTTACCGCTGGTTTGGCCTTTGGTCTGCGTGGCGCGTATTGGGAAGGTAGCGACCTGCTGCTGGTTATTGTGGACTCACTCTATGTTTTGCCAGATTCATTGATGGTTGCTGCTGCCGCCTTTGCCGCCTTACTGCTTACGCAAAGCCATCGCCAATGGTGGTGGATTGTCGCTGGTACCGGCTTGATGTATTTGAGTAATCTCGCCTTCACCTATTTTACCTATCAGGAAACCTATCAAAGTGGCAGCTTGGTGGACAGCGGCTGGATTTGGGCAGGCTTATGTTTTGCTCTGGGTGTCTTTTATAGTCGTGACCGCCAGAGCAAGCCGTAGGCCAATCGTCAACCGCCATAACTGCCGCCAACCCAAGCCTAGATGCAGCACTTTAGGAATCAAGGCAGAGGCATAACTTGCACAGCAAACCACCAAGCAGCAACTCAAAAAGCACCGAAGCAACTATTTTTTTTCAAAGGCTTTTAAGCTCACCACCAACACCGCCTGGCTATTCTGCCAGGTCAAGGGAATGGCAAAAGCACGCACCTCTGGCTGCAAGCCGATTTTTTCCGGCTTGCCCTTCATGATAAACGGCGTGGAAATCATAAAATCTTTACCCAAATGCTCACGGGCATTGCCGGCCAAGGTATTGGCCATTTCGCCTACTAAATCAAAAAGCAAGGCATCATCGCATTGGGATTCCCCGTGCGCCATCAAGGCTTCCAGCAAGAGATCATGCGTTGCGGAAAAATAGACATTGCCCACATAACTGCCAGAAATACCGATAACGCCTGTATAATCATAAAGAATGCTATCTTGATGGCCGATAAGATAGGCCGCACCGACCGCCACAGGACTTTGAAAACCGACTTCAAAATAGCGGTTAATAGCGGCTAAAAAAACTTTAATATAGCGCTCTTCCATTTATTCCTCCCGAATCAATTCAAGCAAAGCGGTATTTAAGTCATCATCACTAAAAGGCTTGGTTAAAAATCCTTGTGCGCCCTTACGCACGGCTTCAATCGCCGTGTCTTTGTCGGCCAAAGCCGAAATCACTAAAATTTTTACTTCAGGATTCAAAGCGATAATCGCTTCTACGGCGGCAATGCCATCCATACGCGGCATGGTGATGTCCATGGTGATCAAATCAGGATTGGCTTTCTTAAATTTATCAATAGCTTCTATACCATCTTGGGCAGTAGCCACCACCTTGATACCCTTTAATTCCAATAAGCGAGCAATTTTGCGGCGAATGATATTGGAATCATCCACGATCATCATGGTTAACATCTTAAACCTCCATAGTAATTTGCCAGGCCGTAAATTTTCCGATCTCGGTTTTCAACTGAATGGAAGCACCTATTTCGCTTAAATTTTCCCGTACCGACTGCATCCCAATGCCGCGGCCAGCGTCTTCACTTAAATTATCGGCCATCGAAAAACCTGGCTTAAAGATATATTCCAAAAGTTGTGTCTGGGTTAAACGCTCCCAATGCTGCTTGGGATTGCGCGCTTTCAGACGCTCGCGAATCTTTTCAGCATCAATCCCTTGGCCATCATCCATCAAGACAAAAGCGACTTTTCGACCCTGCTGTTGACCGCGCAGTTTAATCGTTGCCAGATTTTTTTTACCGATTTTTAGACGCTGTTCGCTATCTTCAATACCATGAATAATAGCATTATTTATCAACTGGATAAAAACATTTTGCAAGGTAAATAATTTATCATGCGGCAACAATAAATCTTTTAGTCCCTGCACTTCTAGTTTAACAGTTTTATTATAATTTTTAGATAGTTCTGCAACTAAACGCTGAAAACGACCTTCGCCAAAAGCATCATTACTTGGCTTGGTTAAAGCTAAATTATTTTTCTGCATTTTTTCAGCAATTTTTTGCACGGTGTGGATAAGCTCCAAAAGTTTATCCAACTGTGTTGCCAAAAGAATAAAATCTTCTCCGCGCAAGGCTTTGCCTTTCTGCTCCATATTTGCTAACAAACTTTCAAAATCATGAAGATAAGTTTTCAAAATATCCAAACCCAGAAAACCCGCATTGCCTTTTAAGGTATGAATTTTTGGCTTTATATTTTGAATCAAACGCAGATAACTTTGATTATCCGGCGACACGGCTTTTAAGTCTTGGTTAATGCTTAGAAGCACATGCTCATTATTTTTCAAAGCGTTTAATAAAGACTCTGGCTCAACATGGACAATTTTTAAGAATAAATCTAACTGCGCCTGGGCATTTTGTTCCAATTCTTGAATACGTTCTTCAAAAACGACTTGTTCGGTAATATCTGAAATCGTTACTAAAACATAAAGCGGCTCTTTGGTTACGTCATCAAGCGCACGGTTAAAACGAAAAGAAAGATAGCGGTTGCTGATAACACCCATTTCATTGATTTGTGTCGTCGTCACCCGTTCCAATGGATTTAATGATGTAATAAGTTTTTGTTTTACATGCTTTTGAAATAAGAGTGAAATATATTCCTTAGCGGTTTTAATCGTTTTTTCAGAAACTAAATTACCAAGTAGGTCAATAAAATCGGCATTTTTAAGGCGTGTTGCTTGCAAATTTAACAATGCTGTCAAAGAACTGGAGTGTTTTTCGGTGATGCGCAAATCACGATTTAAGAGCAACAAACCCTCGGTCACATTGGCTAAAATCACTTCGGTTTCTTGGGCGCGTAAACGTGTCTCCCGATCCGATAAACGCAAGCGATTGAAAAAGAAGACAGCTAATAACATAAATAAAGCCAAGATCAAAACGGCAATATGCGTTTCCATGGCCAAATAAAAACCTTCTCGATCACTTTGTTTTTGTTTAAGCACTGGCGAATAGTGGTCAAGTACCCGCAAAAAATCCGTCGGCAAAATCAAGCGCTGGCCGCTAAGCGCCGTCGGGTCATTGAGATGCGCGTCCACGAGCGTCGCAATGATTGCCTGCGCGGCTTGTAAATCCGCCAGCATTTCAGGAAAGCGTTTTTTAACCAAAGGGTTCACACTCAAAGCCTTCAAGCTATCGTTGAAAACCGTGTAAGCCAAAGCAGCAGCATCTGGCTTTGGATTGCTTAGGTCTATCTCCAACAACGCACGTTGCAAGCGAGAAAAATTGATACGCTGATCAAGCAGATTACTCACGGTGCGATTGTAAGCACTGGTGTCAAACAAAGCATAAATATTAAAAGCCAGAACGGCAAAGAAAAACAAAGTGATAGCGGTGATAGAAAAAACCAGTAGGCGATACGGATCGCTTTTTGCAGTCGTCATAGGTCATCCCTTGGCAAAAATTTATAAAAAATATAGGTAGCATAACAAAAAATGCAAGCATTAAACCTATGGCAGAGCATCTGATTTATCGCGCAAAACAGCGATAAGCAAAAACTTGGTAATCATACACAAGCGCCAACAAAAAGGTCTAGGCCAAGGGCATTATCAAGAAATTATTATGTGCAAGTTAGCTACTTGGCGATAAGAAGAGAATTGCGGTGAAGGGCAAGCTGAAGAATCTTCCGTGCTCCTGCGTGGCAGGAGCATCTGGGATGAAAAAAGACCGAGATAAAAAATGACTAAAGTTTATTAAAAAACCACCTGCGCCAGACCCAAATACAAAGGAATACCGATAGCAATGGCCACCGGCGTACCTAAACTGGTCGAAGCCCCGATGTAAGCCGATGGATTAGCGCTGGGAATACCAGCACGCAAAGTCGGCGGCCCGGAAATATCGGAACTGGAACCGGCAATCACCGCTAACAACACCACGCCACCCGGGCTAAAACCAGTTAAAGTATGAGCGATATAACCAAGGCCAAAAGCGATAAGTCCATGTGTCAATGGCGCAACCACCGCATACACGGCATACCAATGTGCAACTTTACGCAGTTCATTCAAACGGGCATAGGCTTCCATACCCATAATCAACATCAAAACCGACAGCAAGCCTTTGAATAGTTGTGCATAAAAACTGTCCACCACTGCTTCAGGACGGGTCAACATTCCCAAGAATAACCCAAGTAATAAAGCAGACAGCGCCGAACCTTGCAGACTTTCTTTGATAATCGGCCAAACTTGTACCTTAGCTTGAACGCCTGCTTTCTTTTTCAAATAAATGCTAGCAAGAACAATAGCAGTAATTAAAGCTGGAATATCCATAAACGGATACAAGGCCGGTGCCCAAGGTTCATAAAACATGCCTTCGGCATCCAATAACACCAAAGCCGCCGCCAAAGTCGAGCCACTGACGGCACCAAATAAACCCGCTGTAGCAATACCATCTTCGGTTCGCACGCCAGGTAATAAAGCCAAGGTAAAGCGACCAATAAAGACGATGAAAATACCCATAAAAACAGCCAAAAGTGCTGGCAATAGCATCTCGGTTAAATCGGCCTCGCGAATCGCCATGCCGCCTTTAAGTCCCACGGCAATTAGCAACATAAAAACAATAAACTTATAAATTGCCTCATGGATTTCCAAGCGACTCCCTAACGCCGCAATTAGGATACCGCCCAATAAAAACGCTAGAGTTGGGGACTGTAATTGGCTGGCAAAGCGCGCTAAAAAATCTACTATCACTTCCATAATTTACTCCATATCACTATGATTTTTATAAAATGAATTTAAGAAGTGTGAATATGAAGCACTTCAACAGTATCCAAATACACTAAGCCTGAGTAGTTATCAAAATATTTTGCTGCAACTTCATCGGCAATTTTTTCGGCGATAACGCGAGTGGCAGCGATAATTTCAATTTTGACATCACTAAAGGCATCGGAACGCGCTGGCTTGTCTAACGCACTGACATTCCAACTACCTTTGTCATGCACCGGCAGCACGACATAACCGCTGGCGGCATTGGCTTCAATGATTTTAATCGTACCCTTGAGCACGGTTTTTTCAGTGATAATCGTCAATTTGATAAAAGGCTGTTTGATAAATGAATGTCCCATTTTATGCTCCTGTTGCTGTGATCCGCTGACGTAAACCGAGAACAGCCTAGACATTTCTTATCAAAATGAAAAATGATATTTTCTTTTAGTTACGATAACTAAAAAGTTATAAATAAAATCTACTTTCTGAAAAAACATGTGCTTTATTGGAGAAAAATATGGCTGGTATGCGCATCACACTGGGTCAATTGCAAGCCTTTGCCACAGTTGCAAAATTAGGAAGTTTTTCTGCTGCTGCTAAGGTATTGTTTGTCACCCAACCGGCAATTTCCAAAAAAATTCATCTATTAGAAGAAGAAATTGGCTTAGCCGTTGTTGAACAGATTGGCAAAAAACTTTACTTGACCGAAGCCGGGGAAGAACTATTGAAGGTGTCTGTAGAATGGTTAAAAAACTGGGAAAACTTTGAGCAAAAAGTTAATGATTTTAAAGGTCTAAAGCAAGGTCGCCTAAGTATTGCGGTCGTCACCACCAGCAAATACTTTATGCCAAGAATTTTAGGTCCGTTTTGCAGTTTATATCCGGGCATTGAAATTACTATGGAAGTTATCAATCGGGATCGGCTGTTAGCACGCCTTGCTATCAATCAGGATGATCTTTATATTATGGGAACTCCTCCGCAAGACATTGAAATTATTGCTGATCCTTTGATGAAAAACCTGCTTGTTGTCATTGCCCATAGCGATCATCCCCTAGCAGGAGAGAAGATAATTCCCTTGCAGCAGGTAGCTACTCTGCCTTTTATCATGCGTGAGAAAGGCTCCGGCACCCGAATGGCGGTGGAAAAATACTTTCAAGAACAGGGAATAACGCTCTCTATCAAGCTCGAACTCGGCAGCAATGAAGCGATTAAACAGGCGGTTGCTGGCGGCTTAGGCATTTCGGTGATTTCTCGGCATACCCTTGGCCAGTATTCGCGGTTAGAGGGTTTGCTTGAATTAAAAGTAGCAGGCTTTCCTATAGCCAAAGATTGGTATGTGGTTTATCCGAAAGGAAAAAGTTTAAGCGTCGTCGCTGAAACTTTTTTGCAGTTTTTGAAAAATAATGTCGCTTTATTAAAAAAATAACGCTTAAATGCGAATTGGCAACCGGAAGCTATTGTCCGCATAAACAATAGCATCCACCGCTTTTGCCAAAGTTTGGATAATAAAAAACTCATAAAACAAAAAACTTTGAAAAAATTTATCCTACCAAACGCACTTCTAAATCCGATTTTTCTTCTAAGGCTTTTGCTAAGCTCCGTTGCGCACACTGCATAACCCCATCGGCACCGACATGCCCCATCTGTAAATGATAATGACAGGCACCCAAAACTGCTTTTAAGCGCAAGGACTTACCATTGATGGTGAGAAATTCTGGTGTATGCGATACCGCCAGCAAGCGCTCAAAAATCGCCTGATCAAAAGGCTGGGGTAGCGCACGAAACAAAAGCACGGCAAAGCAATAATTCCCCAGATAGGCGATCACATCATCGCTGCGCGTGACATTTTGTAAACGACGGCCAACTTGTTCTAAAAGATGACTTTGCTCGCTTTCCGACATGGTTTTGAGCAATTCCGGCGAGAGTTGCAATAAGGCTAAACTTAAACCACCAAATTGATCTTCGACCACGGTTTTTAGGATATTGCCCAAGCGTACATAAAGATAACGCTGGTTGCCTAAACCCGTAACCGAATCAATAAGGTTTAAGCTCGCTAATTCCCGCTGATGCGAAGAATCCAAGGACTGCGAACGGCGCAATAAGGCATTTTGCAGATGTGACAGCCGGCCAGCAGCATAAACGCGGCCAACAAGCTCTTGATTATCAATAGGAATCCGCACATAGTCGTCCACACCACGGCGAAATGCCTCTAAAAGCGGCGCATTGCCTTCTTTGGCGGTAAATAAAATGATGGCGGAATAATGATTGGTCAATTCGTCCATTTCACGAATTTTTTCTGCTAAATCAATGCCCGTCATCTCAGGCATCGTCCAGTTGGCCAAGACCACATCGGACTTACGTTCGCGCAATAATTCCAAGGCATGATTGCCCGAATCGGTGGTGCGCACATCGTTATAACCGGCTTCTTTTAAGGCAGTTTTCAAAACAGCGCGACTAAAGCGCATATCATCCACAATCAGTACCGATAATTCTTCATTGCTTTTCATAGTCTTCCTTTAGGATTCTTGATGCCGAAAACGACGTGCATCAAAACGGTTAAGAATCAAACAAAATAGCTCAGCGGTTTTTTCTGCATCATACAAAGCTGAATGCGCTTCTTCACTATTCCACTCTAGGCCAGCGGCGTGTAAAGCACGCGCCAACACCGTTTGCCCGAACATCAATCCGGCTAAAGATACCGTATCGAATTGACTAAAGGAATGAAAAGGACTTTTGGCGTGCGTTCTTGCGGCAGCAGCATTGATAAAGGCCAAATCAAAAAAAGCATTGTGGCCGACCAAAATGGCTTTGCTACATTGCTGGTTTTGCACTTCTTGGCGAACTAAATCAAAAAACTCCGGCAAGACCTCGCTTTCGGAACGGGCAAAACGAAATGGATGATCCAGACGAATGCCGTTGATTTCCATAGATTTTGGATCAATCACCGCCCCGTCAAAAGGCTCCAGATGAAAGGAATGCCGCTCACCCAAAGCCCATTCGCGGCCATTGAGATGCAAAAACACCACAGCGATTTCCAACACCGCATGGATTTCCGGCTTCACGCCACTGGTTTCCACATCCACAACCACCGGCAAAAAGCCACGAAAACGGCGGTTGATAGGCATTATTGCCACTCCTCTAGCGTCGGCGCAGCAACGGCACCGAGATACTGCCAAGCCAAGACTTCGCCTGCGCGCAGGGGCACCACAGCTTGACCATCGGCAAGGCTGAATTTTTCCGGCACCGTCGTTGGTATTTTCGCCAGACGTAGCCAATTTTTGTGCAAATCTTTGTTCAATGGCTGTTGATAAAATTGCGCACCAAAACGTGAAGCAAAATCCGGTAATTTGTCAATTTCTCCAACACTGTCAAATGCTTCTGCATAAAGCGCCAACGCATAAGGCATGGTGTAACTGCCTGCACAACCGCAGGCGTTTTCTTTGCGGCTTTGCGTATGCGGCGCGCTATCCGTGCCTAAGAAAAACTTTGGATTTCCTGAAGTTGCCGCCGCCAAGAGCGCTTGGCGATGTTCCTCGCTTTTCAAAATCGGCAAGCAATAATAATGGGGCCGGAGACCGCCCTGAAATAAAGCATTGCGATTGAATAAAAGATGTTGCGGGGTAATCGTTGCGGCAATAGTTTTTGGTGAATTTTCAATAAATTTAACGGCCTGCCTTGTGGTGATATGTTCTAAAACCACTTTCAAATCAGGATGTTGATCCAAAATCGGCAGCAGCACTTTTTCAATAAAAACCGCTTCCCGATCAAAAACATCCACCGTCGGATCAGTCACTTCACCATGCACTAACAACGGCAGTCCCGCTTGGGACATGGCGCGAAACAAGTCGGCAAAATTGCGCCAGTCATCCACACCAGCGGCGCTATTGGTCGTGGCGTTTTGCGGATAAAACTTGACCCCGACAAGGCCAAGTTCAGGGGAATTTTGCGCCTCTTCAATCACTTCCGGCGTGACATCCCGATGCAGGTATAAGGTCATCTGCGGTGCAAAAAACACGCCAGTTTCGGCCATCGCCTGCAACAGCCGTTGCCGGTAGGCGTGGACTGCCACAAGTGTCGTCAACGGTGGCGTTAAATTCGGCATCGCCAAGACGCGACCAAACTGACCGGCCACCTGCGCCACGGTCAAAGGCAACCAAGCACCATCGCGTAAATGACAATGCCAATCATCGGCTTGCGGCAGGGTCAGGGAAGAAGCAGCGGAATGCGGCATGGGTTTCCTTTGGTTAAAAATTGCTTGAAAATGGGTTAAAAGTGCGAAAAATCGGCAGAACCAGCACTGGCCAAAAGGTCATAAAAAATCCTGACGGCGGTTTTGGACGCTTTGGCATAGCCTGTGCTCATCTTGACCGAAGTGCGAAAAATCTTCACCATGTGCATCATTTTTGCAAAACTTGCGTAAAAATCAAAATTTTTCGCTACTTATCAAAAACCTATAATAACTTTTCTTTATTATCTTTCAAGGAAATCGCTTATGGATGCTAACACCAACCACCGCCTGTTGCGGGAAATGCTCTTTGCCCGCCGTTTTGAAGAACGCTGTTATGAAGCCTATGTCGAGCGCAAAATCGGCGGCTTTTTGCATCTCTATCCTGGGCAAGAAGCCTGCGTCCACGGGGTGATGGAAGCCGCCCGTCCTGGCTATGATTATGTTATTACTGGTTATCGCGATCATATTCATGCCATCAAATGCGGCGCTGACCCCAAAGCGGTGATGGCCGAACTCTACGGCAAAGAAACCGGTTCTAGCAAAGGCCGCGGTGGTTCCATGCACATTTTTGACCTCGAACACCATTTTATGGGCGGCTATGCCTTGGTTGGTGGCCCGTTTCCCTTGGCCGTAGGCATGGCCAAAGCCTTGAAATTAAAAAAATCTGATGCGATTTCTATCTGCTTTTTAGGCGATGCCGCCAATAACCAAGGCACTTTTCATGAATCCATGAATATCGCTTCCCTGTGGGAATTACCGGTGCTTTTTGTCTGTGAAAACAACCTCTACGGCATTGGTACCCGCATCAATCGCTCGACCTCTGAGCTTGAACAAGCCAAGCGCGTCTGCGGCTACAATATGGCGGCCAGCAGTTGCGACGGCCAAGACATTGACATTGTCTATCAAGCCGCCAGCGTCGCTGTATCTTACGTGCGCGAGCAGCAAAAGCCGTATTTTCTCGAACTCAAAACCTATCGCTATCGCGGCCATTCGATGTCCGATGCCGGCACCTACCGCAATAAAGAGGAATTGGAAACCTGGCAAAAACGCGACCCCATTCTCATCTTAAAAAATCGCTTGATCGAACAAGGCCAGTTGACCGACGCTGATTATCAAGCCTTGGATAAAGCCATTTTGGCGGAAATTGAAGACGTGATCATTCCGTTTGCTGAACAAAGTCTTGAGCCGCCGGTCGCCGAACTTACCCGTTATGTCTTTGTTGACCCTCAATAAATTAAATAATAAATTCAATTAAATAAGGAATAATCATTATGGCCGAATTACAATACTGGCAAGCCATTCAACGCGCCCACGATGAAGAAATGGCGCATGATCCCCTGGTGATTTGCATGGGTGAAGACATTGCCGTCGTTGGCGGCACCTATAAAGCCACCCAAGGCTTGCTCGACAAATACGGGCCAGAGCGGGTGATTGACACGCCGATCAGCGAAAATGGCTACACCGGCGTGGGTATCGGTGCCGCGTTTTTGGGCGTGCGGCCGATCATTGAAATCATGTCGGTGAATTTTATTTGGCTGGCGCTTGATCAGATCGCCAATTCCGCCGCCAAAGTGCATTACATGTCCGGCGGACAATTGAAAGCGCCGGTAGTCATTCGCACCCCAGGTGGAGTGGCGCATCAGTTGGGCGCACAACATTCGGCGCGGATGGAAAAAGTCTTTATGGGTATCGCCGGTTTGCGCGTGGTCACGCCTTCCAATGCCCGGCAAGCTTATGGTCTCTTAAAAGCGGCGGTACGCTCCGATGATCCAGTGCTCATCAATGAACATGAATATATGTACAACATGAAAGGCGAAGTGCCCGATGGCGAATATTTTATGCCCTTGGAAGGTTCAGAAGTTGCCCGTTCAGGCCGTGATCTCTCGTTGTTTGGCTATAATATTTCGACCGTTTGGAACTTAAAAGCCGCTGAAATTTTAAGCAAAAACTACGGCATCGAGGTGGAAGTAATTGATCTTTTTGCCCTAAGTCCCCTGGATGTTGTAGGCATTGCGCAATCCGTGAAAAAAACCCATCGCGCGTTGATCGTCGAAGAAGCTGAAGCCATCGTCGGTGTCGGTGCCGAGGTGATGGCCATCATCAATGAACAGTGCTTTTTTAGCTTAGATGCGCCACCACGCCGTTTATCCGCCGCGCATGTGCCGATTCCCTATAATTATCATCTGGAAAAAGCTGCTTTACCGAATCCTGAAAGCATCGTGGAAACGGTTTTAGCCATGTTAGGGAAAGGCTGAAAGTTTTTCTAAAGTTTTTCTAAAATAATTTTTCAAAAAAACCATTGTCTTATCCCTTCCTGCCAAGTCAAATGCTGACTTGGCATTTCAATAAAAACACAAGGAAATCAAAATTATGGCTGAACCTTACAGCATTAAAATGCCGCAACTTTCCGACACTATGACCGAGGGCGTGCTCATCAGTTGGGAAAAAAAACTTGGCGATAAAATTCAACGCGGTGATATCGTCGCCACCGTCGAAACCGACAAAGCGATTATGGATGTCGAAGTTTTCCGCGAAGGTTTTTTATCAGGTCCATTGGCTGCTGTGGACAGCGTCATCCCCGTCGGTGGCGCTTTAGCGTATTTGGTTGCCGAGGCCAGCGAGGTGGTCAGCGACGCAAGCGCCATTGTCGAAGAAAAATCTGCAGCAAGCGAGAAAACTGCTGCCAGCAGTGCCAAAAGTGAGCAGCGCAGCGCATCACCATCCACCGACAGCAGCCAAGCTAACAAGGCAGAGGCATACGAAGGTAGCGACCGACCTGCTATCACCCCCTATGCACGTCAGTTAGCCGCCAATCAAGACATTGATTTTTCAAGTCTCAAAGGCAGCGGTCCCCAAGGCGAAATTGTCGCCGCTGACATTGAAAAAGCCGCTAAACTTCAGCCCAAAACCGCCTTACCGCTGCCGCAGGAACAATGGCAAGTGCATGTCCCCGGCCAAGGCCGGCCGATGACCGCCATGGAACGCGCCGTCAGCCACAATATGACCGCCGCTTTAACCATGCCGACCTTCCGCGTCACGACCTTGGCGCACAATGAGAGTTTGATGAAAAATGCGAAAAATCAAGGCGTTTCCATCACCGTCGCCTTAGCCAAAGCCTGTGCCTTGGCCATTGCCAAGCATCCAAAAATCAATGCTTGTTATCAACCGGTAGATAAAATTGTTGAAAGAAGTCAAGTGGATATTGGCATGGCCGTCGCCTCCGAAGATGGTGGCTTGGTCGTGCCAGTGTTGCGTGATTGCGTCAACAAAAGCCTTGCCGACTTAAACCGCGAATGGAAAGAGCTTTTGGAAAAAGCCCGCAAACGCCGCTTAAAACCCGAAGAATACAGCCATGCGACCTTTCAAATTTCCAACCTTGGCATGTATCAAGTAGCGCAGTTTGATGCCATTCCCATCCCTGGTTTAGGCGCGATTTTGGCCGTCGCCGCCGCAAGTGACACTGGAATGCCCTTGACCATCACCGCTGACCATCGGGTGATCAACGGTGCCGATGTCGCGATGTTTTTGTCCACCCTCAAAACCTTGATTGAAAAACCCGATTGGTTAGCACCACCGGCCAAACCCATTCCCGAAGGCAACTGGGATTATCCAGTGGTTATCATCGGCGGCGGCCCTGGCGGCGAAGATTGCGCCCGCGAACTGGTCGAGCATGGCATCAAAGTGGCCATGATCAACGACGCACCGCTGCCCGGTGGCGAGTGTTTATGGCGCGGTTGTATTCCTTCCAAAACCTGGCGGGTAGCGGCGGATCGCCTGCGCGACCGCGCTGACGACCCCCGGCTTGGCGTGATCCCGGCTGGTGAGGCGACCTTGGTTTGGCAAACTTTGGAAAGCGAACGACGCGCCATTCTCAAACGGCGCGGTGAGCTGGCAGCGCAAACCGATAAAAACTTAAAAATTGATTTAATTCAAGGTTATGCGCGCTTTACTGGCAAACATGAACTCTTTATTGATGACAGCGGCAATCAAAACGAACTCTATCAGCGTCCGACTGCGGGCAACGGCAGTTCAGGCCGCCGCCTGACTTTTGGCGCTTGCGTCATTGCCACCGGTGCGCCGCCGTTTATTCCGCCGATCCCGGGGGTCGAAGCCGGACTTGCCACAGGCCAAGTGCTGACCTCAGACAGCATTTGGGATTTAGCCGCTCCGCCTAAATCATTGATTGTTATTGGTGCTGGTGCGATTGGCTGTGAGATGGCGCAGATGTTCCATGATTTTGGCAGCCAAGTGACGCTTTTAGAACTGCAAGCGCAGATTTTGCCGGAAGTCGAAGCCGATGCTGCCAAGGAGTTAAGCAAAGTTTTCAATGAATTACCACGCTTAACCTTTGCCTACGAAGTCAAAGTAACACACCTTGAAAGCCAAGCCGACGGCATTCAAGTGCGCTACCAAGACAGCAAAGGTCAAGAAACGCTGCTCACGGCTGAAAAAGTGTTATTGGCGACCGGCAAACGGCCAAAACTGGCGGCTTTAGGCTTAGAAAAAGCCGAGGTCGAAAACCGGGGCGCGGTCATTGCCGTAGATGCCACCGGCCGCACCAATCAGCCACATATTTATGCTGTCGGCGATGTCAACGGCGGCTATATGTTAGCGCACACTGCCGCCACCCAAGGCCGGGTGGCGGCTGCCAATTTGCTCGGCGAAAACCGCCGTTATGACGAAAGTCTTGATGGCGGGGTGATCTTTACCCGTCCGCAAGTCGGCTTTGTTGGACTTTCGCAGGCACAAGCCAAAGTCAAGGGCATTGACGCGATGGAAGTCAAAATCCCTTTAAGCATTGATGCCAAAGCCATGATCAACAACGAAACCCATGGCTTTATCAAACTGGTCGCCGACAAAAAAAGCCTGCGCATCGTCGGCGTGCATCTGGTTGCTGATCATGTGGATACCTTGATTGGCGAGGCGGTATTGATGGTCAATGGCCGCTTAACCCTTGAACAAGTCGCCGAAGCCATTCATCCGCATCCGACACAAACCGAGATTTTCGGCGATGCCGCCCGACGCTTGCTGGCACGGCTGCGGAGAGGTCAGAAAGTACCGGGGTAATGGATAACTCAGCGTGTCATTTTTATTAAAATTTTTATTAACGCTTTTATAAAAAAAGCGACGGTTTCGGCGGTCGCTTTTTGCCTAGCCTTTTTTCATCGCTGGCCTGGCAAAGGTATTTTTTGAAAATTTTTTAAGGAAAAAACCGCTTTACCGTCAACAGTTTCATCTGCGCTGGCGATACCATCGGTGGCATCTGGATGACTTCGCGGATTAACATTTCCGCGGCAAACGCTGCGCTGATCAACCCCCGCGAACCATGGCCAAGGCTTAGATACAAGCCCGGCGACACTTCGCCAAGCACCGGCAGACGATCTTTCGTCGTTAGACGATAGGCGACTCTGCCGCTTATCATTTGCTTATTCACATTTTTTAACCAAGGCAAAAACGCCGCTGCCGCCAAATTTTTTTGCGTATCCTCTGCACGCAACGCCTTGAAATCAGTAGTCGGTTGATAGGTTGAACCCAAAATTAACTCCCAAGGCGAGGCAAGCAGCGCATAACCATGAAAGCACAACACCGGCTGCGGCCAAGGAAGCGCTTGATTTAAACCTAAATAAGTCAACTGACCGCGATAAATTTGCCAAGGTAAAGTGCTTAATATCGGCAAAAAAGATTGCAAGCTGAAAATATCTGCACCGGTCGCCAAAAAAAGCCACTTCGCTTGATAAAGCTCAACATTGCTGGCAACCTGCCAAAAATCTTTTTTTCTTTCAATACGTTGAATAACTAACGAAAAGACTTGTGGACTTGAATGCAGAAGCGCCGCCACCACGGTTTTGGGTGCCACAAAACCACCATCTTGCCAAAATAAACCCGAAAATGGCACGGCAAAGCCTAATTGTTCCGAGGCTTCGGCATTGGAATGCCAAGATACCTTATGTAATTTTTCAAGATAGCTCTTGATTTTTTCTTGACGAATAACTTGCCGATCATCAAAAGCCCACTGCCAAAGCCCTGGCCAATGTTGTTCAATTTGTTGGGGAAAACGTTGATAAAGCGCTTGTGCGTAATGATAGGCTTGATAAAAAAATTGACTAAGCGGGGAAAATTCAGCTTGCAAATTGGGAAACAAAGCACCAAAGCGATTGCCCGAAGCTGCAAAAGCCGCCTGGGGTGTCTGTTCTAAAACTTGATGACTCAAACCGTAACGACGGCAGGCTTCGGCCAAGGCGGCACCGGCAAGCCCGGCACCGATAATTAACACTTCGATTTTCTTCAAATTAAGTTAAGGGTTAAGCAGTTTTAGCAAACTGATTTTAGTAAAGCTGTTTTGATAAAATCAACGTTACCATGTGGGATCAATATCTAAAGCGGTTTTTACTTGTAAGGTATCGCGATGCAAAACCAATACCCAATGCCGCTCACGACCTTTAATCGGTAAATAAAGATAATCTTGAGGATTATTTTTGGCTTTGAAGGCTTCCCACAAGGCTTTTTTCTCTGGGTCGGCTTCATAAAAACGATCTTGGTTTAAGTCAAGACTGCGTGCCATTAAATCCGCTTCATGGCTTGCAAGGTATTGATAACGCTCTGGTAAAGTTCTTAAATCTGCCAACACTAAACTTAAATCGCCACGTTCTTGGTCTGTCAATGGTTGAACATAAGCCATGCCGAGTTGAAATAATGGCTTGTCCACGGCTGGTCGCTCTCCATCTTTGAAATCAGACGGATAAACCAATTCAAAACGATCCACCACAAAAGCGCTGTATATTGGCCGGTCGCTATACGTTACCCAAGCACCGGCAGTTAATGCTGCCAGTTGGATGACAATAATTAAAGTTAAGTCAAATTTTAAGCCTTTTTTACCAGGTTTGAAGACAACAAAGGTTAAGAGTGGCCCTAAAACAATATCAACCAAAATCAAAATGATATTGACTTTCCAACCAGCATCAACAAAGAAAAATGGCAAGGGATACCAGACCAACAATACCAGTCCCATGTAGATGCTAATTAAGAGCACACTCCATAAAGCATGATAGCCAAAAGCCTGTAATTTTTGCTTAAAAAGCTCCATCTTTTACTCCCAAAAGTAATAAAAAAATAAAGAACAGGTTAATATAATTAACGCAAATAAAAACCGAGGCATTATTTAATCCAAATGCGGCATTTTTTCAAGCGGTTGACGGTTCAGCCACAAGGCAGAAGCCGCCAGGCGCGCTGCCGTTAAATCTTGAGCGAAATCAATGTAATTTTCCTTGCGCTTGAGACCAAAACGAAACATCTGCCGAAAAACCAAGCGCGACACGCCACTGAACACCACAGCAATCTTTTGTTGCTCAAGGTGTTGTAGCATTTTTTCCAAGGCTAAAAGACCGCTGACATCCAAAAAAGGCATGTGACTTAGGTCTAAAATTAACACGGCAACTGATTGATTTGAAGCATTCTTTAAGACCTCACTGCTGACTTTATTAGCCACACCAAAAAATAAAGCACCATCAATTTCAATAATTGCCAACCATGGCGGCATAGGTGCCCGATCCACAGTGGTTAATTTTTTACTGCTGGTCTGCTCAACCATTTGTTTTAGAAACAAAAAAGTTGCCAGAAAAAAGCCGACGGCTACTGCTGTTACCATGTTAAAGACAATGGTTAAAACAAAGCCGGTCAACAAGACCAAAATATCGTTGGCCGGTGAACGCCGCAAAATATAAAAAAACAACGGTAATTTCGCGACTTGTATGCCAACGACGACCATCAATGCCGCCAAAACTGCCATCGGCACCCAGGCCAACAGCGGCGCTAATAACACAATTGCCAACAGCAAAACCAGCACGTGCGTCATGGCAGCAAACGGCGACTGCGCACCGGCATGAATATTCGGCAGCGTCCGCGAAATCGAGGCACTGGCCATAAAACCGCCAAAAAAGGGCGCAATAACATTGCCGATACCCTGGCCTAAAAGTTCGCCATTGGCCTGGTGTTTTTTGCCGGAGACTTGATCGGCCACCGTCGCGCAAAGCAGCGCTTCAATGCTTGCCAAAGCCACGAGTCCCAACACCGCACCGCTCAAGGCGCGAAGCAAATCCAGGTTAAAAGTCATGGGCTTACCCTCGGCATCCAACCAAAACCACGGCCAATGCCAGGCTGGCAAAAATGGCGGAATGCCTTGTCCTGCTGTCCCGTCCGGCCAGGTAAAACCAAAGCGGCTGCCAATGGTTTCAAGGGTGATAAGAGGCCACTGCTCGGTGATAAACCAAGCCAATAACGTCCCAAAAGCCAAGACTAATAAGGGGGCAGGAATAGGAAATTTCAAGCGCGGCAATAGCCAAAGCAACAGCAAGCTGACCGTCGCCAGCAGAGTTTCTTGCCATTGCCATTGCGATAAATTTTGTAGATAAAGCGAAATTCTTTCTAAAAAGCCTTGTGGTTGATCGCTTAAACTAAAACCAAAAAAATCAGGAATTTGCAAAAAAATAATGATCAGACCAATACCTGAGGTAAAGCCTAAAATCACCGGATAAGGCAAATAACGCACCAAAGTGCCAAGACCGCTAAATGCCAAGATAATCATCAAGATGCCGGCCAAAAAAGAAGCGGTAAATAAGCCACCTAAGCCAAATTCCTGCGCCACTGGCAGTAGTAACAATACAAAAGCCGCCGTGGGACCGGTGATATTAAAGCGCGACCCACCGAATAAAGCCGCCAAAAAACCGGCGACAATGCCGGTGTAAAGGCCATGTTGCGGCGGCACGCCACTGGCAATCGCCAAAGCCATAACGAAAGGAATGGACACTAAGCCAACGCTTAAACCAGCGCTAAGATCAGCGCGAAATTTTTGCCAGGAGTAACCCTCGGCAAAACTCGCTTTGAGTGCAGTAAAAAAGAGGTGGTACATTATTTTATTTGAACGAAAAGTTTTGCTTAAGCATGAAAACTTTACGCCAAGTTGTCAAAAAAATTATCGGAACAATAATATAACGAATTTATTTATTTTAACTTTTTTCAAAAAAGCCTTTACAACGGTGGCAGCGACTGCCCAGCCTTCGCGTCATCCAGATGCTTGAGGTGTAAGCGTTCCAGCAATTGTTGTTTGAGCTTCGCCTGTGCTTGTCGAAAACCTAAGCCTTGCAAAGTCTCACTTAAACGGCTGTCCTGATCGCCGCTGGTTTTTTTCCAGGCGAGACGCAGCTCTTCTTCACAAATCCAGTCTAAATTTTTTTCATTTTTATCGAGATGCAAACGACTGCGCAGCGGGATATTACTTAGCTTCTGTTCTGGTAGATAAAAAAATACACCCTTTTGCTTCAAAGATTTGCGCTCGGCAAGCCATAATAAGGCTTGCCGAATTTGTGCAGTAACGGCGCTACCACAGCGCGATAAACCTGCCGCTTGCCGCAGACGCTTAAAGATCAGCTCCTCATGAATAGGTGCTTCTGTTTTCAAAATGATGCTTACTTTTTCAGCAATTAAATCAATGGGGTAATCTTGAAAGCGTGTAGCGCTGGGTAAGGTCAAAGTCGCTTGGACATATTCGGGAAAGTGTAGCTCGCGGCGGGTATTTTTAGGGGCAGCAGCGGTTTCTTTGGCGGCAGGTAAAGGTTTTTTGGCGGTCTTTTTCTCCGTTTTTTTCTGGGACTGCGGTTTTTTGGTTTTTGCTTCTTTGTTGCCGGCATTGCTCGCTTTTTCTAAAGCAAGGACTTGCGGCACAGCCTCTTGTTGTTCCGTTTGCGCAGCTTTTTCAACTTTTTCAACTTTTTCAACTTTTTCAACTTTTTCAACTTTTTCAAC
>CAYWWW010000001.1:93871-271771 GCA_964462205.1 uncultured Cardiobacteriales bacterium | reverse complement strand
TTGCGGCGATGAGTCCCGATGAGCGTTCCGCCATGGAACAGGGCATTGAAAACCGCCTGCGGCTGTATCGGGAATACAATGAAAATACCGATATTTGGCAAGCCTTAAATGAGCGCAGCAGCAAAGATGCCGAAGTCTTTGCTTTGTCGTTGGAGATGTTGCCTTAAACTTTACTTACCAGCGCCTACGGGCGCGAGGTTCATCATGCACAACTTCCTAATTGAAATCACAAAAATGACCAAAGTCCGCCAGCAGGCGGGCAGTCGTTTTGAGCTTTATGTTGAAAATTTAGCCATCGAGGCCGGACGTTTTGTGGCCGTCGTTGGCGACAGCGGCTCAGGCAAAAGCACCCTGCTGGATATTTTGGCCTTGATTTCTCGCCCGACCAGCGTTGAGAAATTTTTGCTGCATTTTCCGAAGCATAGCTTTGATCTCAAAAAACTTTGGGAGAAAAACGATGAAAGCCAGATCGCCAACATCCGCCGACATTTTTTAGGCTATATCCTGCAAACCGGTGGCCTGTTGCCGTTTTTGTCGGTACGCGACAATTTGCTGTTGCCGCAGCGGGTGCGCGGTGGGCATTTAGATGCCCAGCGTTTGCAAAAAACCGCAGAAGTTCTTGGTATTGGCGGTATTTTAGCGAAAAAGCCGCAATTTCTTTCCGGCGGTCAACGCCAACGTAGCGCGGTATTACGCGCCATCGCCCACCATCCGCCTTTGCTTTTGGCCGATGAACCCACCGCGGCGGTGGACCGGCGACGCGCTATGGATATTGTCAGCGAATTAAAGCAGTTAGCCAAAGAACAACAGACTACAGTGCTGATGGTGACGCACGATAAAACCTTAGCCAATACCTTTGCTGATTTTCAGGTGCAATTTCAGTTATCCGACCCCAACCAAGACACCACCCGCTCTAATGCCGAGGTGATCGTATGAAAAAAGCACCTTTTTTAGTGCTGCGCTTAAGTCTGCAAGACCTGCGCCACGAATGGATTTTGACTTTATGTATGATTTTGGCCATTGCCGCGATTATCGCACCGCTTTTGGTTTTGCTTGGCTTAAAAAACGGCGTTATCAATACCTTGCGTGATCGGCTGGTGCAAGACCCAGTCAATCGCGAAATCAGACCCTTACAAACTTTACAGTTGACCGAGGACTGGTTTGTCCAATGGCAAAATGATGACCGCGTGGCCTTTGTTTTGCCAACGATTTTGCGCGGCTCCTCGGTGATGCGCATTTATCACCCTGAAGATGAACAAAAAAACGGCATTCTCGATTTAGTTCCTACGGCAGAAAGCGACCCCCTGCTTTTGGAAAACGGTGCCGCCATTCCCAAAGCTGGGGAAGTGGTTTTAAGTCATCCAGCAAGTGTCGAACTCAATATTGCCTTGGGCGACACCATCACCGCCGAGGTCACCCGCCAACGGCAAAATCGCCGCGAAAGTGAAAAATTAACTTTAAAAGTCAGCGGCATCTTGGATCCCCGTGCCGACAGTCTGCCACGCATTTACGCGCCTTTTGACCTGGTAGCCGCGGTAGAACGTTACCGCGAAGGTCGCGCCGTCCCCGAATACGGCTGGTCTGGGGAAGATAGCCAGGTGACTTTAGAGTTTTCACAAGCTGTTTTGATAACCACCAAACCCTTGACCGCCGTACAGGAAAATCAACTGACGATTGGCACCGGTTTTGGTCGTAGCCAAAGTTTTAGTCGCGAGGCTTTTGCGCAGCAGTTGGGTTTTTCCCCGCCGGAAAATCTGGCCTTTTATCGCTTAGAAAGTATCGGCAGCAGCTTACAAATGAGTAACTTACAACGCACCAGCCAACGCTTGCGCGGCGTGCGCCATCTTTTATTACCGCTGTTACCGGAAGTGGCGTTGACCGTGGAAAAAGACGGTCAAGTGCAAAACCTAAGCGCTATCGCCTGGTCATTCTCGCCTGAGGATCAAGCCGTCTTGGGACTGCCACCGCTGCCCTGGACAACCGCTAGCAAAGGCGCGGCGCTGCGGCAACTGGCCGTGCCCGCCCAAGAGGAAGCAGCAACTACCACGGTCAATCTCAGCGTCTATGGTGCCAAACCCTTGACCTTTCCGGTGCAAGCGCATAGTCAAAGTTTTAGCGATAAAACCTTGATTCCTTTGGAATTAGCAGCGATTTTACTGGAACAACAAAAAGTTGCTATTCGCTTTATTCCCGAAGAAGAACAATGGCTCAAAGAAACCACGCTCTATCGGGGTTTTCGTCTCTATGCCAAACGCATTGAAGATGTTCCGAGTCTCTACGCTGATTTTTCCGCCAACAATATTCCCGTCAGCACCGAAATCCAGGCGATAGCGCGGGTGCAATTGCTGGATCAAAGTCTGAGCAAAATCTTCTGGCTGATTGTTATTGTCGGTATTGCCGGTGGCGCAGCAGCGCTTTTGGCCTCGCTTTATGCTTCCGTTGAGCGCAAAAAACGCGACATCGGCATTTTGCGCTTGATGGGCTTACACAAAATGGAAGTATTTCGTTTTCCCCTGTATCAAAGTGCAGTGATTGCCACCGGCGCCGTGCTATTGGCGAGCTTGGGCTTTGTGCTGTTATCGCAAGTCTTAAATCAACTTTTTAGCGAAGGTTTGCGCCTGGGTGAGAAAATCAGCACGTTGGCACCATGGTACTTTGTGGCCGCTTGGCTTTTAACGGTGGTTATCAGCAAAATCAGCGCCTTACTTGCGGCTTGGCGCTCGACACAAATTGAGCCGTCCGAGGCGATTCGTGATGAATAACTTTTTCATTTCTTTCGTTTTTGTTATTTTAGTGCTTTTTTTACCAGCCGCTTTCGCAAGTGACGACTGTGGCCTGCGCGTCAAAGCCCTGTCCTGCGCCTACAATCCCAAACCTCTCGCCGATGACCTGCTGTTACCGATGCCCTTGGGTTTTGCCATGGCTTTTCGGCGGGTGGACTTGTCGGCAGGTGAGAGTTTTTGGGGTGATAGCGAACGCTTGGTCAAACTCGGCGACATCACCGGCGCGGCTGGCGAGGAGGGCATTTTTGAAAATGTCTTAAATTTTCCGCTGCATGGCAGTTTTTTCGACCGCAAAAACAATAACTGGCATTATTTTTTAGGCAAATATGAAGTCTCCTTAGGCCAATTTCTGGCAGTGATGAGTCTGGATGAAAATCTCGCCAACCCCGACCTCAATCGCGGCCTGAACGTGTTACAAACCCTGGATTACGATGCCAAAACCCTCCAAGCCTTACGAAACGCCAAAAGCGACAGCGCACGCTTTCGCCTCTATGCGGAACCCTTAAGCGGTGTTGACATTGTAACTATTTATAATTTCTTGCAAAAATACACCTTATGGTGCTACCAAGATGCCGCCTGTAACCGCGCCCTGCCGCGTTTATCGCGCAAAGATTGGCGTGAGCAACCCGCTGCTGACAGCCTGCCAGGTTTTTTTCGGCTACCGAACGAAAGCGAATGGGAATATGCGGCGCGGGGCGGCTTGACCGCCTTGCGTGAGGGCAACTTTTCCAAAAAACTGCCCTTTGACGACAAAAACTGGGCAACTTTTGCTCGCGCCAACCAAGGCAGCGTGCAGCGCATCGGCCAAACCGAGGCCACGGTTGGCGGTTTTCACGATCTCTTTGGCAACATTCAAGAACTCACCGACAACAGTTTTTTAACCGAAAGCATCCAAGGCAAAATGGGTGGACAAACCGTTCGCGGCGGCAGTTTTTTAAGCAAACCCGACCAACTTCGCGCCTCGTGGCGCAGTGAACAGCCGCCGTATCAAATGGATAGCAGCGGGAAATTGCAACCGCAACGCTCGCCAAGCACCGGACTGCGGATAAGCATTGGGATGCCGGTGTTGCTCTCGGTTGAACAGCGGCGCTTGATTGCGCAAGAATTTGCCGACTACAAAAAAAGCGCCAGTCGCGAGGAAACCCCGGCCATCCGCGCACTGCGCGACACCTCCATGCGCGATGTCGCCAGCGCTTTGCGCGAATTGGAAGGCATCAAAAGCCGTGCCCCGGCCAATTTACAGCCGTTTTTAGGCAGCATCGCCGTCACTTTAGAAACCGCACAACAGGAAATCCGCGAAGAAAGTCAACTGGCGTGCAATGCCTTTGTCCGCGTGGCCATGAACGAATTGGCCAATGCCACCTTTGCCTTGGCCAAAATCCGTCAGGCGGAACGGGGCTTAAATAAAATCAAAGCCCTGGAAAATCCCTCCCCTTTGATTTTACGGCAAAAAGAAAGCATTGAATCGGCCATCGGCGACTATCAACGCATCTATCAAAGCAATCTTCATAATTACCCAGAAACCTTAAGCGCCATCAACCGCTACGATGCCAAAGCCCGCCAAGCGGCATTAAGCGCGGCCCGCGCCTTTCATCGTGAACGCAGCACTCCTTACTATGATCGTTATCTCGCTGTGATCAGCCGGCATCTGGAAAAAAGCGCCGATGGCCGAAGCCCGGAAGATTTACCTTTAGCTATTGAAAGCCTTTTGGATACTTTTGGTGTTGAGTAAACTTTTGTTTTTTTTAACTTCTGCCTGGAGAAATGAATTATGAAACTGTTTTTATTGATATTTATTTTGACATTGACTTTAAGTGCTTGTGATGATGGCACCATGACCCGAAGCCAAGGTGCCGCCGGTGGTGCCGCCATTGGCGCGATTATTGGCAATCAATTTGATAATACGACGGCAGGTGCCGTGATTGGTGGCATGATTGGTTTAGCGATTGGTGACAATATCGCCCGCCGCAAGGCCAAATACGTCAGCATGGAAGATCAACTGGATGGCGAAATTCAATATGCGGCGCAATTTTTAGAAGGCACCCGCAGTTATAACGCGAGTTTGGCGCGGGAAGTCCAAAGCTATCGTGCCGAAATCGCTGCCTTAAACCGCGACATCGCCCGTGGTCGCGCCAACAAAAACACTTTAGTCGCACAAAAAAGCAAGGTGGACAGCACCTACCGCGAAGCCAGCGGCAAGCTCGATGTCGTCAGCAAGGAATATAAAGCCGCCACCGAAACCGCCAGCGCTGCCAGAAAAAGCGGCGAAGACGCGACAAAAATCGCCACGTATGAAGCGAGCATCAGTAAATTGGCACGCGAAAAAGCCGCCTTGGAAAGCCATGTGGCGAGTTTATCGGCCATGTCTTCGAGCATTGCCATCTAAATAGACTTAGGAAAAATTTATGAAAATCACCTTAAAAATCATTGTAATGCTTAGTTTTTTGCTTTTCTCATTAACCGCTTGTGTCAATACCCAAGACCCACGGCAAGGTGGCATTTTGGGTGGCATGTTGGGTGAGGAAAATTATAAACAGCGCATCGCCGAGCGGGAAAATAATCTCGCCTTATTACAAGAAGATATTGCCGTTGAACAAAATATTCAGCGCAATTTAGAAGCAGAAAAAAGCCTAAGCAGCGCCGAAGTCGCGAGCCTGCAAGCGCAACAGCAAGCCTTAAGCCGCGATGTGGCAAACCTGCAACGGCAAATCAGCGCCACCCGCAGCAAGACCGCCGCTGAAGAAGCCAAACGTCGGGAATTGGCCGCACGCATCAGCACCTTGGAACGGGAAACCGCTGCCGCCAAAAGCACGGCCAGCAGCAGTGACTTAGCGCGTTTACGCGCCGAAGAAGCGCGTCTGAAAAAAGAAGTGGAAGCCTTGGCCATCACCGCCGATGCCTTACGCTAAAACGCCGACCATGTTATTTTAATGTTTTCTAAAAACTTTTTACGCCAGCGCTGGCTTTTGCTGGCGTTTTTTTTATTTCTGTCCTGCCTTGCCATGCCGTCGCCGGTCGCAGCCGAGAGCGACTTGGCATTAGCGGCAAGCGAAACCGCCGGCATTCCAATGCCCAAGGCGGCGCTGCTGGCTGATGCCCTGACCGTTGCCGCGCATCTGCAAGATGCCGGGTATCCCAATGCTGGCGATTTGGCCTTCAGTCAGGAAAATTTAGAACAAGCCTTGGCCGAATTACAACAAGACCTATGCCTGAGCGCGGGCTATTACCTTGACCACAGCACTTGGGAAAATTTACAAAAGAAACAATTAAGCCAAGCGGCTACTGAACGTTTGCGCCAAGCCAAAAGCGCTGGCCTTTCCCTTAACGCCATCCCATTGCGCGAAAAAAGCGAAAAAAGCGAAAAAAGCCTTGCTTGCGAGCGCATCCCGAGCAAAACCAGCAAGCCGCTGGAACCGATCATAAGCCTGCCAACAGAGGAAGTTTTACCGAGCACCGCCGGGCATCCCGATGCCCCGCCTGCTGAAGTTTCGCCTGGCGAGACTTTCCTGGCCGATAGCCGCGAAAGCCTTGTTGCGCCGCCGGTAGTTGCCGCGAACCGCGCCTTTCAAAGCGCCAATTTGCCCGAATTTTTTTGGCTGCAATGGGCGCTGGCCGAACTCGCCGACCGCGATGCCGAATTTCAATGGCAACTATCCTTTCGCAAGTCGGAAAATCCCGCTTTTACCGAGGCACTAACGGCCTTAGCCATTCAACAACATCTTTTTACCGGCAATGACCCGCCAAGCGATTTGCGGGCAAAAGTCAAACCCTATCTCGCTGACCTGCTCAAAAATCAACCTTTTCCAAATTTTTTTCCAGAAAAAGCGACTTTTCCCAGCCGTCAATTGCAAGAACTGGCAGCGGCGCATTACCAACGTCCCAATTTTGTGGCCGAAAAAAATCGTTATTCCGAAACAGAAACCCAGGCGATTTTGCAAAGTTTTGATAGCTTTTCCCGCTTGCTTTTTCAGGAAGAAACCACGGTATTACGGCCGGAACGCCTTGGTTTAGGCATCGGCATCCAGGTGCTCTACAACGACCTCGAACCGCCTTTGGCCATCCCCTATCCCGAAGGTGCCGCCGCCGATGCTGGCCTTAAGCAACCGTTCTGGCTTTATGGCTTAGATCAGGACATTGCGCGGCGAAGCGTGCTGGAAAACCTAAAACTGGAACGCGAGCAAAAACTTACCATTCATTATCCAACGGCAAGCGGCAGCAAAAGCCAAAGCCTGCGCGTCGGCTATTATCCGCGACCCTCGCTGGTTTCCTGGCGCGAAGGCAACACCCTGTGGCTACGCATTTTTAATTTTCGCTTCAATGAAACCGCCGATTTATTGGTCAAGGCGCTACAAGGCACCGAAAAAGGTGCCGAAAAAACCGCCGTGGTTTTTGATTTGCGTTACTGCAATGGTGGCAGTTTTGCCGAAATGAGTCGGGCGTTATCGTTGCTCGTGCCGGAAAACACGCCGCTTTTTGACCGTTATGCAGACGGCGCACGGCAAAAAAGCCAAGAACGGCTGAAAGTTCCCTATCTGCCGCTTACCCGAGCGACGCTGCTCATCAGCCGCTATACGGCAAGCAGCGCCGAAATTTTCACCCTGGCCTTGCGGCAACAGCGTGCCTGGCCGGTGTGGGGCGAAACAAGTTTTGGCAAATGCACGGTGCAGGAACGGCGGCCACTGGCCAAAAATTGGTCGGCAGACCTGAGCATTTTGGAAATCAAAGACCGCAACGGCCAGGGCTGCCACGGTCAAGGGATTGTTCCTGATGAAGTTTTTTTAGATAGCCTCTTTGCCGACAGCAAGACTTGGCAAAGACGCTTAGACGAAAAAGCAGAATGAAGGAAAAAAGAAAAACCTAGCGACCTCGCACAGCGCTTTAAGCCAAAAACAGCAAAAAAAAACTATTGACCGTTGGCTACGCTGACTTGTTCTTAGTCATTGTTATCCATGACATTTTGCTTAGCGCTATCTTTATCGGCATCTGGGATGGCGCTGCTGACGGTGATTAAAGCGCTTTTAGGAAAACGACAAAAAAACTTACTGCCCTGACCGACGCGGCTGTGAATATGTAACGTCGCCTGATGCCGATCCAAAACATGTTTGACGATAGACAAACCCAAGCCAGTGCCCATATTGCGGCTATGCCGCTGCCGCGCCGCCTCGACGCGAAAAAAGCGCTCGGTCAAACGCGGAATAAAATGCGCCTCAATGCCGGGGCCATCGTCCATGACGGCAAAAATTCCCTCACCAGTGGGCGAAAGCTGCCAAGACACTGTGATGGTCGTCCCCGGCGGCGTATGTACTACGGCATTGAAAATTAAATTGGAAAAAGCGGCGCGTAATTCTTCTTTCACGCCGCGCACAGCAAGCGTTGGTACCACCTCAAGGATAAAATCATGACCCGCATCGCCACTCAAGGCCTCGGCGGCAGAGACCATTTCTTCAATCAATACTGGCATATTCAAAGTCTGCAACGTCGCAGTGAGTTCCTGGCCTTCCAAACGCGCCAAAAGCAATAGGTCGCTTACGATATGCTCCATGCGTTCCACTTGTTGCTGCATTAAAGTCAAGCTCGCCAGCGCATTGGCCGGCAAAGCATCAAGATGCTCATGCTCTGCAGCAGGGTACGGCGGGTCGGCTTCCAGGAGTCGCTCTAAATAGCCTTTCAACACCGTCAACGGCGTGCGTAATTCATGGGAAACACTGGCGACAAAATCTTTGCGCATTTGGTCAATCAAGCGCCTTTGACTGACATCGCGTACCAAAAGCAAAAGATATTGCTGCTGTGGGTCTTGAATGCAGCGCAAGGCCAGATGGAGCCAACTGTCGCCTGGTGCCGGCATCTCCAAAGTTTGCTCGCCGGCTTGCTCTAAAAAGGGCGCAAACAAGGGATAGCGTAAAAAATGGCTGATTTTTTGGCCGCGGTCTTGGGGTGAGAGTTGCAACAGACTGCTGGCAGCGGTGTTCATCCAAAGGATTTCTTTGTTTTTATTCAAAATAACAATGCCATCCGGCAGCATCTGGGTGCTGGCGCGTAATTGGCGCAACAATCCTAAAAAACGCAGCCGTTGGCGACGTTGGCGACGTTGCAACTGTCGCAAAAGCTCAAACAAGCTGCCCCAAAAACCCCAACTTTTCGGCAAGGACTGGCCACCGTGACGCAGCCAGCGCCGCAAGCGTCGCAGATGATACCAATGCCAAAAGATAAACAGAAACAGCAGCGGAAACAGCAAAAACAGCGCTAAGTCAAAGCCCTGAACCATGGCCTGAAGAATGAGCAGTAAAAGCGCAAAAGCCAGGCTCGCTTCAATAAGCCAGTTCCAAAAAATTTTCATGTTTTTTATTGTCAATAAAGCAAGACGGCACCAAGCAATCAAGGCCTAAAGATTTAATTTTGTTGTGAAAAACGATAGCCTGTGCCACGCACGGTTTGAATCAAATAATCGAGTTTTTGGACTTCCAAGGCTTTGCGTAAGCGGCGCACATGCACATCCACGGTTCGCTCCTCAACCACGATATTGCTGCCCCAGACGCGATCCAAAAGCTGGCTGCGACTGAACACCCGTTCAGGATGGTCCATTAAAAAAGTCAGGAGGCGAAATTCCGTCGGCCCCATTTTCAAGGCAACACCATTGGCAATCACCCGATGCGCGGCGTGATCCACGGCAATGCCTTCGAGCAAAACCGGTGCCGGAATATCCTGAGGACTGCGCCGCAACACCCCTGCCATTCGTGCTTGTAGCTCACGCGGGGAAAAAGGTTTGACCAAATAATCGTCGGCACCGGCTTCTAAACCACGCACGCGATCTTGTTCTTCGCCACGCGCTGTCAGCATGATCACCGGCAAGGCTTGAAAATTTTTATCGCGGCGCAAGGCTTTGAGAAATTCCAAACCACTGATGTCAGGCAGCATCCAGTCGAGCAAAATTAAGTGAATTTTATGCGCTTGCAGTATTTGCCAAGCACTTTGGCTGTCCAAAGCCTCATAAAGCAGGTAATGGGCTGACGCAAGCGAATCTTTTAAGAGTTGGCAGATAGCAATTTCATCTTCCAAAAGCAAGATAGCGCGGACACTCATGCGTTTTTCTCCACAGTTGTTGATTGGTCTATCGGGGTGCGCAGCATTTTACCCGATAAGAGATAAATCACTTGCTCGCCAATATTACGGCTGTAGTCGCCGATCTGCTCCAAAGCGCGTAACGCCCAGAGACATTCCACAGCGGCGGCAACTTTTTCGGCATCTTCAATCATGATTGTCTGCAAGCGTCTAACCAGAAGTACATAGTCTTTATCCAAAAGACTATCTTGTTCAACGACTTGCAAAGCTAAGTCCACATCCCGACGCACGGCTGCATTCAAAACTGCTTGCAGCATCTGCGCGGCATATTCGCCAACCTCTTGTAAAGGCAGGCGCGGCATCTGGGTGGCTAAGCGCTGTAAACGCAACACCACCCGTGCTAGGCGTTTGGTTTCGACATTGATTTTTTGCAGCTCGCTGCTGATAGCTAAAATCGTCAGGATCAACCGGGTATCGGCCAGGCGAAGATTTTGATAAGTAAATAAAAATGACATCGCCTCCTGCATCTGCCACACTAAGTTTTGCACTTGGTCTTGCTGGGCAAGGACTTGTTCGGCAGTCTCTGCCTGCAAGTCGCGCAAGGCCAACAAGGCACTGGCCAGTTGCTGTTCGGTAAGCCCGGCCAAGGCAAAAAGCGAGTCATAGAGTGCTTCTAACTCCTTGCTGATGTTTTCTTCAGGCGTTTCCTGAACCGTTGGTGGCGGCGCGGGGAGTGATTTACTGGAGCGAAAAAAATTCATGGCGGTGCAAAATAAAAAATAAGGCAGTCTGACTGCCGGTAATAGCGGCATCATAGCTGCCTTTCATGACAACAATGCGACGACAGGCCAAAACCTCGCGCGGTATTTTTTCCGAAAAATCACCAGGCAGCGGAAAATTGGCGAAAGAAAAGTTTTTTGCAGCCGACTTTAAGGACTTTTTTAGAAAAGTTTTGCAGAAAAAATTTATGATCAATACTGACGTAATTCCCATTGACGCATTGGCATCCGATCAATTTCGGCAAAAACCTCACCTAAAGCCACTGGCAAGACATAACGCGCTTTTTCCGTACCATCGAGACCGATCAAGAACATGACCTCCGCCGCCGCACCGGCTGCGTCAAGCCCATAAGCCACTCTCAAGGCAGAGGCATCAGGAAAATCCTCGGCTGGCGGCAACAAAACCACCTGCGGCAGGTCAGCCGCTGGTAGCGCCGGAGTAAAGCTAAGCCAGTAAACAGCGCTTGCGGTGATAACCAGCACCCGCAGCCGCCGCTCGGCTAAAGCTGCCACTTCCGCAGGCCAAGCTGCCGCCTGCTTTTGCCACGATGGCGCTTCCAGACTCGGTGTAAAAACAAGCAATAAGCGTGCCTGCCAGCGATACGTCGCCAAAGCCTCGCTGGCTGCCAAAGCCTTGCCGGCTGCCAAAGCCTCAAGGGACTTTTGCGGCGCTGCCAATGACGGCAGAAACACAGCCAACATCAATAACGACAGCAAAAACTTGAAAAAAAATTTTCCCTTAGGCATCTGAATCCTTGGTCAACAAAAAATTTAACTGCCATAAACTGACCTCACCAACGGCATTGCCGAGCGCCAACAACGGTTCCAGCGGATGACAGGCCAACGCCGTCACCGCCAATTCCTGCTGCAACAATAAGCGCGAACCTTGCCAAAACTTGACCGAGTGACGCGCATCACTGCTGACGAAAATATCCTGCTTCGGCAGGCGCAACAACGCCATAATCGGCAGATCATGGCCAAACCAACTGTCGCGTTCTTGGCGGTCGTTGATCGAAAAACATTTGAGTAAACCATCTTCGGCAGCCGAGTAAAGCAATTGATTATCCAAAGAAAACTGCAAGCCTTGCACACAAGCGGTATGGCCGTGCAAGGTGGCTATCGGCTGACCGGTAAAACCCGTCCACAGTTGAATCACGCCTTGGCGATCCCCTGAGGCCAAAAAACGGCCATCGTCGCTAAACGCCAAAACTCGCACGCCAGTGCTATGAAAAGTCAAGGTTTTTACCAATTCCAAGCTCGGCAATTGCCAGAGTTTGATCACGGCATCGGCACCGGCGGTTGCCACAAAATCGCCATTGGGATGCAGCGCCAGCGCCCAAATCACGCCGTTGTGCGCGTCGCGGATGTCGGCGAGCAAGTTGCCTTGAAAAATCTGCCAATATTTTAAACGCTTGTCGTTACCCACCGAAACCAAACCCTGATTGCGATGATCAAAAGCCAAGCGATTGATGCCTTTATCGTGGGCAAGCAAAGTCCGCCAGGAACTATATTCGGCCCACTGCCACAGTTTAATGGTGCCATCCCAAGCGCCCGAGGCCAGGGTTTGGCCACTCTGGTTAAAAGCCAGGCCATACACCGGCGCGATGTGTTCCTGCCAGGTTTGTACCAAGGCCAAGGGTTTTTCGGCTTCCGGCGGGACTTCGGCTAAATTCACCACCAATTTGCCCAAGGCCTGCGCCCAGGTGGTCACCGCCCAATGCGCATAGCGCGGTGCCAGTCCCAATTTTTCTTCTAAAAGCGCCACTTGATGTTCCAAAACTGCCAACGGCAGGGCATCAGGATGCGTTAAAAGCGTCGCGACCACCCCGTAATCGAGCGCCGATAACAATAGATGTACTTCCCGATCCCAGTCGGCCATTTCGCGCTCCAACCACTGTTTAAGCCGTGGCCGATCTTGGCAGATGGACAGGCCATATTCGACTAGGCAACGCTTGAGAATGCTTGTAAGCTCGGCTTGCATAAGGATTCCTTAAAAATTTTTTTCATTTCCTTCGCTCCTTTCCAGGATAAAGTAATACGTTATCATGTCGTTATCTTCCGAGCATCTCGCAGTCCGCGAAAAGCATATTTTAAAGCTTTGGCAAAGTTTACAAAAAGAACCACAACTGCCCCAACTTGACCGTTGGCTGCGGCAGTATTTTCGCGCCCAGAAAAATTACGGTAAACGCGACCGTCAGGACTATAGCGAAGCCTTATTTTTAGGAATGCGCTTTTTACTGTTCGCCGCTCTCGCTGCCGCCGAGGAAAAAGGCACTTTTTCCGCAAACTTGCTGCATAGACCGCAACGCTGGGCGGAGTTACGCACGCTCTCGGCGGCTGACCTTCGCCGTCTAAGCCTTTGGCGAGAAAAGCAAAACACCTTACCGGCTTGGTTAATAGCACTGGACAATACCTATCTGCGGGCTTGCCTTTGGCACAGTCTGCCGGCCAATTATGCTGAAGCCTTGGCCGAACGGGTTCTACGCACGCCGGATTTTCCCTGGGAAAGTTTTTTACAACAACAAGATAGCCGTCCGCCATTGTGGTTGCGTGCCAATCATGGTCTGGAAAAAGCGCTCGATGCGCTTCGCGCCGAAGGTTTTCAGGTCACGCCGCAGGATTTTGAAATTTTCGCGCAAAAAGCCCAGGCGCTGAAACTCACTGACCATAAAAGTTTACAAGAAAGTCAAGCCTTTCAAAGCGGTTTAATCGAAATTCAAGATTTAGCGAGTCAAGCTATTGCCCTAAGCCTGGCACCCAAAAAAGGTGAGATGCTCTGGGATGCCTGTGCCGGCGGCGGCGGTAAAACGCTACATTTGGCCAGTCTTTTGGGGAATTCCGGTGCGGTTTATGCCTCGGATATTCGGGAATACAAAGCCGAAGAACGCCGACAACGCGCACGCCGCGGCCAGTTTTGGAATGTGCGTGATTTAACCTGGCACGGCCAAGGTCAACCGACTTGGCCACGCGAAATTGCCAAACGTCAGGGTTTTGATGGCATTTTGGTGGATGCACCCTGTTCGGCCAGCGGCACTTGGCGGCGGAATCCCGATGCAAAATATCGTTTTGATTATCCCAATGATTTAGAAAAACTGACGGCGCTACAACAACAATTATTAAGCGAAGCCAGCCACAGCCTGCGGCCGGGCGGAAAACTGGCCTATGCGACGTGCAGTTGGCTAGTGGCGGAAAATGAAGCGATTGCCGAGCAATTTTCGGCGACGCAGCCGGATTTTACGCTGCAAAAAATGCAGTTACTGGGCAATCCTTGGCAGGATAGCGACACGATGTTTGTTGCGGTGTGGGAAAGGAAAAAATAACGCCTTGTTTGCGCTCCCGCTGACCGAGGAAAACCCCCGTGGCGGGAAAATGCGGGAGAAAAAATTTACGAAAAATAGATTTTGGTTTCCATATCGGTGCGCGATTCGGCATTGGCCACCGCGTCTTCTTTTTCAATCTGACCTTCTTTATACAACTGATAAATCGAGGCATCAAAAGTCTGCATGCCCATTTCAGCGGTATTGCGCATGGCTTCGGGGATGTCACTGATTTTGCCATCTAAAATCAACTCGGAAATATAAGGCGTATTCACCATCACCTCGACCGCCGCCACCCGTTTGCCGCTTTTGCTCGGCAATAAACGCTGCGAGACAATTGCGCGTAAATTCAAAGATAGATCCAAAAATAGCTGGCTGTGCAATTCCTGGGGGAACATATTGACAATGCGTTTTAAGGCTTGATAGGCATTGTTGGAATGCAGGGTGGACATCGCCAAATGACCGGTGCTGGCCATTTCCAAAGCTGTTTCCATCGTTTCACGGGTGCGAATTTCGCCGACCAAAATTACATCCGGCGCTTCGCGCATGGCACTTTTCAAAGCGCGGCCATAAGACCTGGTATCGCTGCCGACTTCGCGTTGGTTAATGATAGATTTCTTATGCTTATGGACAAACTCCACCGGGTCTTCAATGGTAATAATATGACTGGCGGTCGTGGCATTGCGATGATCCACCATCGCCGCCAAAGTCGTGGATTTGCCAGAGCCTGTCGCACCAACCAACAGCACAATGCCACGTTTATGCAGCACCACGTCTTTCAACACTGGCGGCAATTTCATTTCATCAATGGTGCGAATGCGCGAAGGAATATAGCGCAATACCAAGGCCGGATGCTTTTGCTGATAAAAGGCATTGACCCGAAAGCGCGCCGTACCATTTTCAAAGTCAATAGCAAAGTCTAAATCCATTTCCCGTTGATATTCCTCCTGTTGCTCAGGGGTCATGAGTCCCAATACCGCATCACGCACCAGTTCATGGTTTAACTCACTTTTGCTTAAATCTTGGATGCGGCCTTCAATTTTAATTTTGGGCGGCGCACCGACGGTTAAAAACATATCGGAAGCATTGCGGTCGATCATTAAACGCAGATAAGGTTTGAGGTTCATAAATTCCGATGAAATTTTAAGTATATTTAAGGTTTAACTTTTTGTTTCTAAAAAATTTAAGTTAAGCAACAATTAAAACTTTAAGTAAAAAATGTATAGTTAAACAATTTTACCGGTCGCCAAAGGAAAGGTGCGATAAAAATTGGCTTTGGTTTGCAAAGCAAAATCTTCGCTATTTTCCTCACGCAAAGCAGCGACAAACTCCCCCACCCGCGCCACCCAACCGGGACGATTGGGCTTGCCGCGGTGTGGCAGCGGGCTTAAATACGGTGCATCAGTTTCAACCAAAATCGCTTCTTTGGGCAAAGCCTTCGCGACCTCACGGAGATTTTCGGCAGTTTTGAAAGTGACAATCCCGGAAAAGGAAATGACAAAACCCAAATCCAAACCCTGACGTGCCATATCTAAATCTTCGGTAAAACAATGAAATACCCCACCAACTTCCCAAGCGCGTTCTTCGCGTAAAATCCGCAAGGTATCGTCCTTGGCCTCTCGGGTATGAATAATCAAAGGCTTATTTAATTCACGCGCCGCGCGAATCTGGCTGCGAAATTGCGCCTGCTGTTGCGCGATATGCCGAGCCTCGGTGCGATAATAGTCCAAGCCAGTTTCACCGATAGCGACGATTTTTGCCGCCGCTGCCGCTGCTACCAACTGGTCAACATGGGGGAAATCTTCAACAAGTTCATTGGGATGCACACCACAGGACAGCGATACCCCCGGCACCGCTGCCGCCGCCGACAAAAAGGCTTCGGCTTGCTCGAAAGCCACCGCCACCCAGAGCACATGCTCCAACGGCTCTTGGCTAAGCGCCTGCAACCGCGCCGACCAGCTTTCGCCGTAGGTGTCAGACGGCAATAAATCCAGATGGCAGTGGGAGTCAATCCAAGTGGTCATGTTTTTATGGAAGTGAATGGTTAAAAATAAGAAATAAGTAACTGATTAAAAAATAGTTATAAAAAATAATTATCAAAAGATAACGAAAAAATCACATGGTATAAGTCAGCTTGCCGGTGTTCAGCATTCCGGCAAGTAAGGTTTCGATTTTATTGCGGGTTTGACCTTTATCGCTCTCGGAAAACTGCACGCCAACCCCCGGCACTTTGCCAGCTTGCGCTTGCGAGTAATAGGTCCAGACGACTTTGGCGGCGATGGGCAATTTGGTCGGGTCATCCAGAAGCATCAGCGCCACCAGCACCGAGTCGCCAATTTTGAAACGGCGCGTCGTCGGCACAAACAGGCCACCATTGCGAACAAAGGGCATATAGGCTTGATAAAGCGTCGCTTTATCTTTGTAGGTCACAGGCAAAATACCACCACCTGGGGTACTCATACGGCCTCCACAGTAAAAAGTTCAAAAAAGGGCAACGCCACATTGACCCACCACAGGTCTTTTTGCACATTCTGCTGGCGCAGCGCCGCCAAATGTAACAAAAAATCTTGAAATGCTAAAAGTTTATTCATAGGCTTCTGCGTCAAAACGACCAAAAGCCTTGGCCAAGCGGTTTTTTCAAGTTGTGGCAACAATTCTAAAAAAATACTTTTTGTGTCATCCAGAGGCAGCGTTTCTGTCGTGATTTTTGCAGTCACTGGCACCGCTGCGCTGTTCAAAGCCGTTGTCAAGAGTGGTTGTAACAACGCCAAGGCCAAGAGTCGCCAAGCAAAATTCACCGCCACCGCTTCCGTAAAACCCTGCAAAGCCCCCTGCCAACGGTACAGTGGCCATTTTTCCTCGCTTCCCTGCACACACATTGCCATAAAAGCAAAAAAGGCCGTTGCCTGTGTCGGCAGCGGCGGGTCGGCCAATATGTCACCGCCGCTTAACCAAAAACCACAGCGCAAATCCAAGGCAGAGGCATTGGGATGCTGGCTTGCTAACCAGGCTTGCGCTTGCGGCCAACTAGGACGGGAAAAACGCCAAGGTCGCAAGCGGCTACGCAACGTCGGCAATAAGCGACTGGGCTGGCTGCTGCTGATAATAATGACGGTATTTGGTGGTGGTTCTTCTAAAAATTTCAGCAAAGCATTGCTTGCCGCCAACGTCAGCCGTTCCGCCGCCAACAGCGCTAAAAACTTGCGCGGCGCTTTCTGTTGTAAACGCACAACAGCTTGCCGTACCCAATCCACGCCAAGGCTTTTGTCACCCACGTCTGCACTGCTGATGATGGTGGTCGCTTCGCTATCGGCCAACACTTGCTGACAGGCGGCGCATTGTTGACAAGGACTGCCATCGGGATGCCGCGCCAAACATTGCCAAGTCAAGGCCAAATAACGCAGCAACGTCGTCTCTCCTAAACCCTCAGCACCCAGCAATAACAACGGCGATAGCGCTGGCTGCCAGTCGCAAAACTGTTGCCAAGCGGCGGTTTGCCAAGGGAAAAGTCTGATCGCTTCGGCCATAATCCCAATGTATTAGGTGAGGGGGGTGAAAAATTCTGGAAATTTTTTTATTAAACAGTCCGTTGCCTGACGAAAAACCTGTTGAGCCTCAGCATTGGCATCGAGCATCTGGATGCGTTGCGGAAAGCGGCTGGCACGTTCGGCAAAAGCCGTGCGCAGCGCCGTGTGCCAAGTCAAGGGTTTGGCTTCAAAGCGTTGTTTCGCAGTTACACGCGCCAAACCACGTTCCGGCGCGACATCCAAGTACAGCGTGCAATCGGGTAAAAACGGCAAAACCAAGCGTTCCGTCAAGGCATTGAGATGCGCTTCAGGAATTTTTCCCATCACGCCTTGATAAACATAACTAGAATCCAAAAAACGGTCGCAAATAACCCAGTCGCCCCGCGCCAAAGCCGGCGCAATCACCTGTTGCAGGTGCGAACGGCGCGCCGCAAACAGCAGCAGCAGTTCGGTGTCGGCATCCATCTCGGCAAACTGAAAAAATCCCTGCCGCAGATATTCCGCCAAGGGCGTGCCGCCCGGTTCACGGGTTAAACAAACTGGCTGTCCCAAGTCTTGCAACCAAGAACCAAGCGCCTGTTGTAACGAGGTTTTTCCCGCGCCTTCGCCACCTTCCAAGGTGATAAAAACCCCCGGCCAGGTTTTCATAAGGCAATTAAAAATATTGCTTTTATTATCATAGATTTAATTATAATTTTATGGCTTGCGTCCTTCACGCACGATGGCCACAATTTCCGCTGTCGAAAGATCGGCTTGAATGGTCGGCACATTGAGAGGTGAGGTGGGTAGTTTTTTAGGTACAAAAGCGCTAAAGACTTTTCTCATAACTTTGCTTAGTTTTAGATTAAGACTGTTCTTTTTAGCAGGTTTCGCCGCTTTTACAGCCATGATCACAAAAGTACGTCCATCTTGCGTTTTTATAAAAATTTTTCCTTCTTTTTCAGCACCCTCTAATAAATCCGCCAATTTTTGCTGCGTTTCTAAATAAGTATAAATGTGCATTTTTATATCTCCAAGGTTTGAATACCAAGACTTTGTGCTACATTTTTAAGCTTTTGATCTAACGTCAATAAAGGCGCATTACGGCTCATAGCGCAATCCAAAAAGCAGGCATCATAAGCATAGCTATTGCTTTGTTTGGCCAGCGCTTGCGCTTGCGAGAAATCAACTGTGACAAAAGTAATTTCAATTTGCTTAAAAATCACTAAACCACGTTTTGCCTCAGCCAATTCAAGCCTATTTCGCTTCAACATCGCAGAGAAAGCATTACCTATTTCCCAAGGAATGGAACCTGTGCCGATCAATCTATGATCTGTAGTTAACGCTATGATTTTATCGCGTTCCGGCTCGCCAACCAGCACAGCAATAATTGCCGAGGTATCAATGACTATCTCCATCTCTAAAAGCTATTTTGTGATTTTGAAAATAGCAACCTTAAGGCACAAGCCCTTGACTGCGATCTAAACGATAGGCTTGCACCGCCCGTTGATGTTCAGCCAGGGTACGGGAAAACTGGTGTCGGCCATCTTTGCCAGTCGCAACGAAATACAAGTAGTCGCTGGTCGCCGGTTGCAAGGCCGCCACTAAAGCCGCCTGCCCTGGCATGGCGATGGGTGTCGGTGGTAGGCCATTGCGGGTGTAGGTGTTGTGTGGATGGTCGGTTTTGAGATGCTGACGGGTCAGGATGCCCTTAAAATCGGCACCTAAACCATAAAGCACCGTCGGGTCGGTTTGCAGACGCATCCCAATCCGTAAGCGATTGATAAAAACCGAAGCCACCAAAGCCCGCTCCTCTGGCACCGCCGTTTCTTTTTCAATAATCGAGGCCAAAATCAAGGCTTGATAGGGATGTTGGTAAGGCAAATCGTCCCGGCGCTCGCTCCATAAATCGCCAAGCAGCACCTGCATTTTGTCGTAGGCACGCTTAAAAATGCTTAAATCTTCGCTGCCGGGGGTAAAAAAATAGGTGTCAGGAAAAAGCCAGCCCTCAACTTGACCTTGCGGAATCTCCAAATACTTGGCTAAAGCAACCGCGTCTTGACCAAGCGGTGTGGTGACAACGCCTGGCGTGTTGCGCATAATTTCGGCAACTTGTTCAAAACGCAAACCTTCTTGCCAAGTCACCCGCGCCGAAACACTTACCCCGGACTGCAAAATGGCAAAAATCTCGGCCACCCGACTGCCAGCAGGAATTTCATAGAGGCCAGCTTTGAGCATAGGCTTTGGCTGCATGGCGGTGAAGGCCAAAAAATACCAAGCATTATCAATAATTTTGGCTTGCTCTAAGGCTTTGGCAATGGCGCGGCGGCTGTCGCCTTTATTGACGACAAAAATTTGGCTTGTTTGGCTTTGTTCTTGCAAAAAATCTTGAAAATCCAAGACGACCATCAGCGCAAAACCAAGGGCAAAAGCCAGCAGCAAAAGCGTTGACCAAAATAAGGTTTGTAAAATTTTTTTAAGTATATTTACGGTATTCATAGGCAAAAAAGATAGCTGTCTTGTAAAAGGCGAACTTTTTGCATCGGCCAAGTGCGTAACAGGCTACCGTCGGCGGCCAGCAAGCGGCGAACGGGTACAAGGCCAAAGAGGGAATTGCTTAAAAAAACTTCTTCTGCCAGCAAAAGATTTGATAAATCAAGCACCTGCACCCGATGCTGCCAAGCATAAGCGGTAAATTTTTGTAAGCAAAAGCGCCGCGTCAGGCCAGCAATACCGTAATCAACTATCGGCGGGGTCAGCCAATGCTCTTGATAATAAAAGAAAATATTGCTGCGGTTGCCGCCGATAAGCTGACCTTGCGGGTCGGCAAAAAGCTGTTCAAAAACCGGTGGCGTGGTCGGCACTGCTGACAAAGCCGCTGCCACCATCGGCCACGACTGGCCGGTTTTCAGGCCAGGACAAGGATTCGGCCAGCGCCAAGGCGTTGGATTCCACAAAACTGTCACCCCTTCCCGCCAGGCTTGCCAAGGCAGCGCTTCCGGCCAGGCGTAAAGTAAGCGATTCGGTGTGGATTGGGATGCCGGCGCATAACCGCGACCTTCGCCACGGGTCAGTAAGTATTTGATACCACCGGTTTTGATGGTTTGCGCTGCCAGCGTCAGTTCCTGTTGAACCAAGTCTTGCTTTGGCAAAGCCAATTGCCAACGCCGCGCCGTCTGCTGAAGCCGCTGCCAATGGTTGGGAAAGTCCAAAAGTCGGCCAGCGCGTGCGCGTAAGGTTGTGAAAATGCTATCGCCGTACTGCACACCGCGATCCACAATAGTCAAGGTGTTTTGGGGTTGACCGTTCACCCAGGTGTGCAATTGCTGGCTAGTCATATTATGAGTAATCTTTTGAAAGAAAAGAAAAATTAGGAAAAATCGCCCGGCATAAGCCCAATGCCTTAGCGCGGGTTTCCCGAAGTTCTTTGTCAGGCAGAGAATCAGCAACGATGCCCGCACCGGTACGCCAAAAAAGCCTGTCGCCTTCCTGCCAAAAACTGCGGATTAGAATATTGCTATCGAGGCGGCCATCGTGATTCAAATAACCCAAGCTGCCGGTGTAGGGTCCGCGTGCGCTGGCCTCGGCTTCAGCCAAAATTTCCATCGCCCGCACCTTCGGACAGCCGGTGATGGTGCCACTGGGAAAAATCGCTTTCAGCGCTTGACCAGGGGTGGCGCAGCTTCTGGCGCGGACTTCGGACACCAGATGATGCACATGGCGATAATGTTCAATAGTCAATAATTCAGAAACTTGCACGCTACCCACTTCAGCGATGCGGCCTAAATCATTGCGAATTAAATCCACCAGCATGATGTGTTCAGCACGTTCTTTGGGGTCTTGGACAAAGGCCGTCAAGTCCGAAGTTACCGCGGCGTTATCGCCTCTAGGCAAAGTACCAGCAATCGGTCGCATGGACACTTGGCCTTGGCCGTTCATCGCCAATAAGCGTTCGGGTGAGGCGCTGATAATATTGAAATCATTAGCGAAAGTCGCCAAAGCCGCGAAAGGTGCCGGATTGGCCAATAACAAAGCGCGAAACAATTCCGCCGCCGAAAAAGGCAGAGGCATAGACCAGAGTCGCGACAAGTTGGCCTGAAAAATATCGCCAGCGGCAATGTAGTCGAGGATTTTTTGCGTTTCTTGCAGAAAAATCGCTGCTGCTTCTTCGTGCAAGCTGGGACTTGCGACCATGACCGACTTCGCCGCCTCTTCAGTCAAGACAATTTTTTCGAGCGCTGAGGATTGCAATGCCTGTTCTAATTCCGCCAATTGCTCGGCAGTTTCAGCAAAAAGATAACTTTCGGCTGTGGCTTGATCGTAGAGGATTGCCGCTGGAAAACGCACGATTATCGCCAACGGCGTAGTCGGCGGCAAAAGCCGCAAGCTGGGTTCGCTCAACCGTGCCGCTTCATAGGCTAGATAAAAAAACCAGCCACCGCGAAACGGCAAAACCTGTTCCTGAGGACTGAGCGGCGGTGCCAGCAATCGTGCTGCTTGCCACAAGGCATCGAGATGCGCGAAGCAATCGCCATCAGCCAGGGCAAAGGCTTGGCTTTGCGTTGGCAGTGCGAAAAGAATGGAAAAGCGGCCAGCAGCAGCACTGACCAAAAGATGCGGAAAATGCTGCGGTTTGGCTTGATGCAAAGCCAAAAGTCGCGGCCAAGGCAGCGGAAAAGGCGCTTTTTTAAGCATAAAAAGCCTTAAGAGAAGCGCGACAAATGAGCGTTAAAACTTGGTAAAAATCAAGGTGCCATTGGTGCCACCAAAACCAAAAGAATTGGACAGCACAGCAGTCAGCGGCACCTCACGGGCGGTGTGCGGCACATAGTCCAAATCACAACCCGCATCCGGCGTATCGAGGTTAATGGTCGGCGGTACGACTTGATCCCGCAGCGCTAAAACGCAGAACAGGGCTTCAATCGCACCAGCGGCACCCAACAAATGTCCGGTCATTGACTTGGTGGAACCCACCAAAAGACGATAAGCATGGTCAGCAAAAGCACGTTTAATGGCATTGCTTTCGGCAATATCACCAACCGGTGTTGAGGTAGCGTGTGCATTAACATATTGAATTTCTTCGGTATTCAATGCAGCATCGCGCAAGGCATTCTGCATCGAATGCAAAGCGCCTGAGCCATCGGGAGAAGGGGTGGTCATGTGGTGAGCATCGGCACTCATGCCAAAGCCTTTGAATTCAGCATAAATTTTTGCACCGCGTTTTTTGGCATGTTCGTATTCTTCCAAAACCAAAATCGCCGCACCTTCGGACAGCACAAAACCATCACGATCTTTATCCCAAGGCCGCGACGCCGCTTCCGGTGCGTCGTTGCGCGTTGAGAGCGCCCGCGCTGCCGCAAAACCACCGATACCCAAAGCCGAGGTCGCCATCTCAGTGCCGCCGGCGATCATAATATCGGCATCGTCATAGGCGATCATTTTAGCGGCTTGGCCAATGCTGTGGGTGCTGGAAGTGCAGGCGGTGACGGTCGAAAAATTCGGCCCTTGGAAACCATAACGAATAGACAAATGACCAGCAGCCATATTGATCAAGGCACTGGGAATAAAAAACGGCGAAATGCGTTTAACGCCATTATCCACCATATTTTGATAACTGCGTTCAATGGCCGGTAAACCCCCGATGCCAGAGCCAATGGACACGCCAATCCGTTGTAAATTCAGGCCAGGAACGGCTAAAAATCCTGCGTCTTCCACGGCTTGGATGCCGGCTACCAAACCATAATGAATAAAAGCATCCATTTTGCGTGCTTCTTTGGCATCAATAAAACCCTCGGTGGTAAAATTCCGCACCTCCCCGGCGATCTGCACGGAAAGATTCGGCTCGACAAATTTTTCAATCCGTCGAATGCCGCTTTTGCCTGCCAGCACCTGCCGCCAAGCCTCGTGTACGGTATTACCTACCGGAGAGACGACACCGAGACCTGTTACTACTACACGTCTTTTAGTCAAAATCTACAGTCCTTTAGAAAAATGCTTGATAAAAATAGCGAGAAAGATCCGAAGCCAATTTAGGCATCTTTAAGGTTTTTTTCAATGTAATCAATAGCCTGCTTAACGCTGGTGATTTTTTCGGCTTCTTCATCAGGAATGTCGCAGTCAAATTCTTGTTCCAACGCCATGACCAACTCGACGTTATCCAAAGAATCGGCACCTAAATCTTCAAAGGTAGCATCGTTGCTGATGGTGTCTTCTTTTAAATTCAATTGTTCAATAACAATTTTTTTCACGCGCTCTTCAATCGTACTCATTGTCTTAGTCCCTCAAGTTTTATCGTATTTAATAAAAAGAAAAATAAATAAAAAATTCAAAAAAACAAAAAATTAAAGCATGTACATGCCGCCGTTGATATGCAAGGTTTCGCCAGTGATATAAGCCGCTGACGCACTTGCTAAAAACAAGGCAGCCGCCGCAATTTCCTGGGCGCTACCTAAGCGGCCAGCGGGCACTTGCGCGAGAATGCTGTTTTTCTGCGCTTCGGTCAATTCCTCTGTCATATCCGTGGCAATGAAGCCTGGTGCCAGGCAATTAACGGTGATATTACGAGAAGCCACTTCCCGCGCCAAGGCTTTACTAAAACCAATCATGCCGGCTTTGGCCGCCGCGTAATTGGTTTGGCCGGCATTGCCCATCACTGCCACCACCGAGGCAATGTTGATAATGCGACCGCTGCGCGCTTTCATCATTGGCCGAATACAAGCTTTGCACAGATGAAACAACGACGACAAATTCACGGTCAGCACTTGCTGCCAATCGCTTTCCGCCATCCGCATTAGCAGACCATCGCGGGTGATACCGGCATTGTTGATTAAAATATCTGGCCAAAGATTTTCTTGTTCTAATTGCTGTAAAAACATCTGGATGCTCTCGGAATTGCCGAGATCAAGCACTTTTGCCTGCACTTGCTCGCCTAAGTTCTGCTGAATTTTTTCGAGGCCCGAAGCCGAGGTTGCTGTCGCCACCACCAAAGCGCCTTGCGCGACAAAAGCTGCGGCTACGGCTTGACCGATGCCGCGGCTGGCACCCGTCACCAATACTTTTTTAGAAGCAAAGTCGTTCATTTTTTCTCCTTTATTATAATTTTTTAACTTTTGAATATCTTAGGCGGATTTAGCAAATTGCAGCAAAGCCTGCGAAAAACTGGCCGCATCATGCAAAGGAAAACCGCTTAACGCAACGGGCTGTCGTTTCAAAAGCCCAGTCAGCACCGTACCTGGACCGCATTCCAATGCCGCTTTGACCCCATAGACTTCGGAGAGCGTCGTCAAGGTTTTCACCCACAATACCGGCGAATACAACTGCGCAGTCAATTTTTCCCGAATACTATCAACAGTTAAGCTGCTTTCGGCATCCAGATTCTGTAGTACCGGCACTTGTGGTAACTGGATGGGCACCCCGGCAATGGCCTTGGCCAAGGTCGCCGCTGCTGCACGCATTAAACTTGAATGCGCTGGCACGCTCACCGGTAACATGACCACTTTACCGCCAGCACTTTTGCAAGCTTCGGCGGCCTTGGCGATAGCCGCTGCCTGACCGGCAATCACTACTTGACCGGACGCATTGAAATTCACCGCTTCAACGACTTCGGCACCGTTAGCGGAAATGCTTTGGCAGATGTCAATCACCGCGGCATCATCTAAACGCAGCACCGCTGCCATGCCGCCTTCGCCGAGTGGCACGGCGTTCTGCATCAACTGCGCCCGCAAGGCCACCAACGGCAAAGCCTCGGCAAAAGTCAGCGCTTCCGCCGCCACCAAAGCCGCGTATTCACCTAAACTATGTCCAGCAAAAGCCGAAAAATCAGACAATTGCATTTTACTTTCCCGAAGCCACAGCCGCCACAAAGCGATATCAGCCGTCAAAAGCAAAGGCTGGGTGACTTCGGTTGCTGACAGTGCTTCGGCATCGCCATGCTGTACCAGCGCCCATAAATCCACACCTAAAATGCTTTTAGCCTCGGCAAAGGTATCCAGCACCGCCGTTTTGGCCAGGTCGGCAAGCATTCCTGGCTGTTGGGAACCCTGACCGGGGAAAAGAACCGCTTTCATAACCGCAACACTCAAAGAAAAAAGCCGTCATGCTAACACAGCTCATCGTGTGGACAAGTGCTTGCCGTGCTTGGTCGTGGCTGTAATAATCGCGACGTTTTTTTCATTAAAGGAATATTATGGCAAAAAGTGACAGCATTGAAATGGAAGGAGTGGTGGTAGAAGCGCTGCCCAATACCACCTTTCGCGTCGAATTGAGCAACGGTCATGTGATTACCGCGCATATCTCCGGCAAGATGCGTAAAAATTACATCCGCATCCTCACCGGCGATAAAGTGAAGGTTGAATTAACGCCCTATGATTTAAGCAAAGGGCGCATTACTTTTCGAGATAAATGAAATAATTAACTAGCGCCGCTCGCGCTTCGGCCTTATTTCGGTGTCATTCTTCAGCATTGGACAAGGCAAGATTTTCGCGAATCTCAAACTGTAACGAGCCGTCTTTGAGATAGACGTGAACTTGTCCGCCATTGCTCAAGCGACCAAATAAAATTTCATCGGCCAAGGGGCGTTTGATATGGTCTTGAATCAGCCGCGCCATCGGACGCGCACCCATCAAAGGTTCGTAGCCGCGTTCCGCTAACCAAGCACGAGTCGCCTCATCCACCTGTAAAGTCACGCCTTTTCCTTCCAGTTGCGCTTCCAGTTCAATGATAAATTTATCTACCACGCTGGCAATTACCTGGGTGGTCAATGGATTGAACTGCACAATGGCATCCAGACGATTGCGAAATTCAGGACTGAATAGCCGTTTGATCACGGCCATGGCATCGGACTGATGATTTTGTTCGGCAAAACCCATGTTATTGCGACTTAAACGCTCGGCACCAGCATTGCTGGTCATCACCAGGATGACATGGCGAAAATCGGCTTTGCGGCCATTGTTGTCAGTCAAGGTGCCATGATCCATCACTTGCAATAAGATATTGAAAATATCGGGATGCGCCTTTTCAATTTCATCCAACAGCACTACTGAATGCGGATGCTTTAATACCGCATCGGTGAGTAAGCCGCCTTGTTGAAAACCAACATAGCCCGGCGGCGCGCCGATAAGCCGCGAGACGGTGTGGCCTTCCATGTACTCGGACATATCAAAGCGAATCAGCTCTAAATTCAGAAGTTTCGCCAGTTGACGGGTGACTTCGGTTTTACCCACGCCCGTCGGTCCGGCAAACAAAAACGAACCTATCGGTTTTTGTTGATTGCCCAAACCCGAGCGCGAAAGTTTGATGGCCGAGGTCAAGGTTTGAATGGCTTTATCTTGACCAAAAATCACCATGTTGAGATTGCGTTCGAGGTTTTGCAGTGCATCCAAATCCGACAGACTGACTGACTTGGGTGGAATGCGTGCGACTTTGGCGATCATGTTTTCAATGGCTTCAACGGTGATTTCCGCCGGACGTTGTTCGACGGGCAACAAGCGGCAAGCAGCGCCAGCTTCATCAATAATATCAATGGCTTTATCGGGAAGATGCCGATCATTGATATAGCGTGCTGACAATTCCACCGCCGCCTGCAAGGCCGCATCTTGATAGCGCACACCGTGATGCTCCTCAAAACGGCTTTTAAGGCCACGCAAAATTTCCAGGGATTCGGCTTCGCTGGGTTCGGGCACGTCAATTTTTTGAAAACGCCGCACCAAGGCGCGGTCTTTTTCAAACACCGTGCGGAACTCTTGATAGGTTGTTGAACCGATGCAGCGCAGATCGCCTGAAGCCAAAGCCGGTTTGATCAAATTCGAGGCATCCATCACGCCGCCCGAGGCTGAACCCGCGCCAATAATCATGTGAATTTCATCAATAAATAAAATCGCGTCTTTTTCCTTGGCCAATTGATTTAATACCGCTTTTAAGCGTTTTTCAAAATCGCCACGGTATTTAGTTCCGGCTACTAAGGTGCCGATATCTAAGGAATAAATCGTGCTATTTTCCAGAAGTTCCGGCACCGCACCTTCCACAATCCGCCGCGCCAAGCCTTCGACAATCGCCGTTTTACCGACCCCTGCCTCACCGACCAACAGCGGATTATTTTTGCGCCGACGGCAGAGAATCTGAATCATCCGCTCCAATTCCAATTCCCGACCCACCAAAGGATCAATTTTACCGATTTTGGCCATCTGGTTGAGATTGATCGCAAAGCTGTCTAAGGGCGTGCTACCGCTGCTGCTTTCATTGCCTTCCTCGTCTTTGTTATTGCTGGCAGCGGCGGCTTCGCTATTATTTTTGCTGATACCATGGGAGAGGAAATTGATGACATCCAAACGGCTAATATTCTGTTTTGATAAGAAATACACGGCTTGTGAATCCTGTTCGCCAAACATCGCCGATAATAAATTCGCGCCGTTGACTTCTTTTTTGCCCGCCGATTGCACATGGAAAATCGCCCGCTGCAAGACGCGCTGGAAGCCGATGGTTGGCTGCGTGTCGCGGTATTCACTTTGGCTTAAGGCATGGACATGTTTTTCCAAAAAATTCAGCAAGTCGGCCTTGAGTTGTTTTAAATCCGCGCCGCAAGCGTTTAAGGCTTCGACCGCTGCCGCATTGTCCAGCAACACATAGAGCATGTGTTCCACGGTCATAAACTCATGCCGATGCTCCCGCGCAAAACGGTAGGCGGCATTGAGCGATAATTCCAATTCTTTCCCTAACATAGGTCATCATCTCCGGTTGGGTGGCCAAAGCCACAGTTTAATTAGGCTCCATCACACAGAGCAAAGGATGCTGATGTGAACGCGAAAAGGCATTGACTTGATTCACTTTTGACTCGGCGATTTCCCGCGCAAACACCCCACAAATGCCGCGTCCCCGAGTATGCACCAATAACATCACCTGGGTGGCCTGCTCGTGATTCATGTAAAAGAATTTTTGCAAGACGTAAACGACGAAATCCATCGGGGTAAAATCATCGTTGAGCAAAATCACTTTATAAAGCGGTGGCTCTTGGAGTTTTGGCCGTTCTTCCTCGACCAAAAATTCGCCGTCATCCGGCTTGTCGTGTGGGTCAGCCGCCAAGCACGGCGGCAAAAGCGCTGGTTGAAAATAAAAAGCTAGGTTATGCATAGCCTTAGGTGTGTTTGGCCATCGCCGCCACCATCGCTTCGGCAAAACCCGAACAAGAGACCTCGGTGGCCTCTGGTAAAAGGCGCGCAAAATCATAAGTAACGGTTTTGGCTAAAATGGCTTGCTCTAAACTCTTGAGTAAAATATCGGCAGCTTCCCGCCAGCCGATATGGCGAAGTAGCATCTCTGCTGACAAAATCAAGGAGCCAGGATTCACCTTATCTTGTCCGGCATATTTGGGTGCCGTGCCGTGGGTGGCTTCAAACATTGCCACCGCATCCGACAAATTGGCACCCGGCGCAATGCCAATACCGCCGACCTGAGCGGCCAGTGCATCGGAAAGATAATCGCCGTTTAAGTTCATCGTCGCCACGACGCTATAGTCTTCAGGACGCAATAAAATTTGCTGGAAAAAGGCATCGGCAATCACATCTTTGATAATAATCGGCTGGCCGGTTTCAGGATGGGGAAATTGACACCACGGTCCTTCAGCGATTTCCGTTGCGCCAAATTCGCGTTTGGCCAAGGCATAGCCCCAGTTTTTGAAGGCACCTTCGGTATATTTCATGATATTGCCTTTATGCACCAGGGTAACGGACGGGCAGCCTTCAGCAATAGCATATTCAATGGCTTTACGAATTAAGCGCTCGCTGCCTTCGCGGGAAATGGGTTTAATACCGATTCCAGAAGTTTCGGGAAAACGAATTTTGCTGACCGCCAATTCCTGCTGCAAAAAGGTAATCAACTGTTGCGCTTCGGCAGTTTCCGCCGCCCATTCAATGCCGGCGTAAATATCTTCGGAATTTTCCCGGAAAATCACCATATTGGTTTTTTCAGGATTTTTTAAGGGACTTGGCACGCCTTGAAAATAACGCACGGGCCGCAAACAAACATATAAATCCAACTGTTGACGCAAGGCGACATTCAAAGAACGCATCCCAGTGCCCACCGGTGTGGTCAAAGGACCTTTAATAGAAACTTTATATTTTTGAATGGCTCCCAAGGTTTCTTTCGGCAAAGACTCCCCGCACATTTTCTCGGCTTTTTCACCCGCATAAATCTCGAACCAAGCGATTTTACGTTTTTCGCCATAGGCATGGGCAACCGCCGCATCCACCACCCGCAGCATCGCCGGGGTAATATCCACGCCGATACCATCGCCTTCGATAAAAGGAATGATCGGCTGATCCGGCACTTGCAACTGGCCGTTTTGTAAAGTAATGGTTTCGCCAAAGGCTGGCATCCGCTTTTCCATAGTCATTATGCTACACTCCGCTGCTTGATTTTCGACCTTCTTTCTACCATTGTCCGCTTTGGCCGTCGAGAGCGCCAAACAAACAAAATCAATAAAATACTGAATACTAAATACTAACACTAGGAAGCGAAATTTTTTCACGCCAATTTTTTTGAGCGAAATTTCTCCGCGACTAGGTTCCCAAGGCAAACTTTTTCAGGATGCAACATGCCGAAATACTTTACACCGCATCTGACGGTGGCGGCAGTAGCGGTGCGCTATCTGGATGACACGCCACAATTTCTTATGGTGGAAGAACATCCCCAAGCGCCGGTATTAAACCAACCCGCCGGCCATGTCGAAGATGGCGAAAGCCTGCTTGGCGCTGTAGTGCGTGAAACTTTAGAGGAAAGCGCTTGGCAGGTGGCACCGCGTGCGTTAATCGGCATCTATCGCTGGGTAACGCCTAGCGGCAAGACCTTCTTTCGTCACACTTTTCTGGTGGACTGCCTGCATTTTCATCCCGATGCCGCCTTGGATCGGGAAATCATCGCTACGCATTGGCTATCTTTAAGCGAAATTCGCCAACGGCCACTGCGCAGCCCCTTGGTCTTGGCCAGTATCCACGACTATCTGGCCGGACAACGCTATGATTTAGCCTTATTTCACGACATCGCTACTTTTTAAACAGATGAAAAAACGGGTATTTTTAGGTTTATCTGGCGGCGTTGACTCTTCAGTTGCAGCGTATCTTCTACAACAACAAGGCTTTCAAGTCGAAGCCGTATTTATGAAAAATTGGGATGAAGCGGACGACGGTCACTGTCCAGCGGCGCAAGATTTGGCCGATGCCAAAGCCGTTGCCGAGCAGTTGGACTTACCCCTGCATAAAATCAGTTTTTCTGCAACCTATTGGGAGAAAGTCTTTCAGCATTTTTTGCAGGAATATCGCCACGGTCGCACGCCGAATCCCGATGTACTTTGCAACAAAGAGATAAAATTCAAAGCCTTTTTAGATTTCGCCTTAGCACACGGTGCCGATTATATTGCCACCGGCCATTATGCACGCCTGTGCCACACCAGCGAGGGAAAAACCGCCTTATGCAAAGCCGTAGATAGCGAAAAAGATCAAAGCTATTTTTTACATCTTTTAAGCAGCAAAAGTCTTGATAAGGTTTTATTTCCTTTAGGAAATATCAATAAAAAGCACGTTCGACAGCTTGCCTATGAACAGGGACTTATCACCCACAATAAAAAAGACAGCACCGGCATTTGTTTTATCGGCGAGCGACGTTTTTCGGACTTTTTGGCACAGTATCTGCCAGCACAACCTGGTGAAATCGTTGATTTACAAGGTAAAATACTTGGCGAACACCAAGGCTTGATGTTTCATACCATAGGCCAACGCCAAGGCTTAAAAATCGGCGGTTTGGCCGATAAACCTGGCTTACCATGGTTTGTGGCGGCAAAAAATCTAGATAAAAATCAGCTTGTTGTTGTTCAAGGTCAAGACCATCCGGCCTTGTCTGCACAAACTTTGCTCGCCAGCCAAGCGCATTGGATCAATAGCGCCCCCGTCTTACCCTATCGCGCCTACGCCAAAATTCGCTACCGGCAGCCCGACGTTTGCTGCACAATTTATGCCAATCTGTCAGATGGCACCAAACCGGGAGATAACCAAAGTCTGCGCGTACATTTTGATCACCCGCAACGGGCGATCACGCCAGGACAGGCCATTGTTTTTTACCAAGGTGATCAATGCTTAGGCGGTGCGACGATTGATTATGCCGAAGCGGCGCTGCATCGCCATGCCGAAGAAAAAAACAGCGCTATTTATTGACAATTTAGTTATCATCGTTTTCTTAACCTATAAACATATTTATCAATTATTTAAAAATTTTTAGGAACAATTATGCAGCACAGTCAAGAAGAACGCACCTTAGCACTAGCCGCGATTTTTCAAGCCGCTTATTTTGTTGATCGCTTGGCACAACATGGGATGATTGACAATCAACTCTTTGAAATCATGCTTGAAAGCATCCTCATCCGCGACGCTAACCACACCGAAGCCATTTTTGCAGGCAAAAAAAACCTACGCACCGGCTTACAAGAATTACTGCGCCAACTAGAAAGCAATCACAATGCCAATATTTTGCGCTACGGCTTGAATTTAATGACTTTAGCGCAACGTCTATTAAAAAATAAACAGATGCTGGCGGAAGTGACGGCTGGCTTGGCCTTGATACAAAGCCAACGCGAATTTTTTCCCATTGCGCATGAAAATGTGCGCAATAATTTTGCCGAACTCTACAAACGCACCGTCAGCCAAATGCAACCGCGCATCGTGGTGCGCGGCAACGAACGCTTTTTAAGCAGTCCTGACACCGCCGAGCGCATCCGCGCACTCCTGCTTTCGGGCATTCGTAGCAGTGTGTTGTGGTATCAAGTTGGCGGTTCGCGCTGGGATTTGGTATTTAAACGACAGGACTATTTTAATGAAGCAAAAGCGATTTTAAACGATGTCAATCAAGCGGCGGTGTAATTAAAAAATCTCAAAAATTAAAGCAACCGATAATAACCAGGCGATAAAAATTCCAAATATTTTTTTTCACGCAGTACTTGCAGTTGTTGACGGATTTTATCTTTAATATGCTTATTTTTTGGGTACAAGCGTTTGAATTCTGCCTCAAACGCATAAATTTCTTTAAGGGAAAACTCGTTTTTTCCCAGTGCTTCAAGACAGCGCATCACTTGCAGAAGCCAGCTTTTGGCTGGCATTTTTTCTTTTAGAAATAAAGTGTTATTCCATTTTTTTAATACCTTTTCTTGTAAAATAATTTCTTTATTTTTAACCAAAAATATCTTGCCACTGTCAGGAATTTTCTTCAAAAGAATATTGCAACCTACCCAGCCGCTACGCCGCGCCGTTAACGCCAAAGGTAAACGTTGTTCAATGATTTCAGGAATAAAAAAATAACGCGGCACGACAAAAAAATTAAGCACTTGCCAAGCAGTTGCTTCGTAATTTAACAGAAATAAGTTAGGATTATTATATGCTTGCAAACGCGCCATCATCGTTTGATAAGCACCATCAACAATTTTTTCTGACCGCAAATTTTTTGTACTCTTCAACTCATATTCTTCATAGCATTGCGGACAATAAAAATCTGCTACCGGACGATTATTTGGATACGCTTTCAGTGACTGATGATGACAATTTGGACAATAGATATAATTAGTTACCCAATCCTCGCTTAGAACGCGAATCTTTTGACTCGCGCTGCTATAATTCTTCAGCAATGCTTGGTTAAAAAATAGCTGCATCGTCAGTCTTTTAGTAAAAAACTAAGTTATAGAAAACTCAACTTTCACTATGCCAAATTTTTTCACTTAAACCCCATTTACTCGCTAACGTTTCGCAAGCATTGATAAATTCTTCTGCACGCGCTGGATGGTTAAACACGCCTTGCGCCAACCACGACAACGCCTTATCAGCGCTTGGTGCCAAACTTAAAAGATGAATCAACTCGCCGGCTTCATCGCCAACCACTTCGCCACCAAGTAAAGTTCCGGCATCTAAATCCGCTACCAAACGCACAAAACCAAGGCTTTGGCCTTGCCCTAAAGCAGCAGGCGAGTGTTCAAAAGCGGCAAAGCCAATAGCAGGTTCCAGTCCGGCATCTTCAGCTTGTTGTTCGTTTAAGCCAATTTTGGCGATTTCTACTGCTGAATAAATCACTTCCGGCACCAAAGCACCGGCTTTTGCTGTGACGTTAAAGAGGTTATGAATCACTTGTGCGGCATCGGCTAAGGCTTGATTAGCCGTCATCACCGGCCGCGCCACATCGCCAATGGCAAAAATATGCGGTTGCGTGGTTTGACAATAATCATCAATTTTGACAAAGCCTTGGGCATCTAAATCCACCCCTGCGGCGGCGAGGTTTAAGTCCTCAGTGACCGGACGACGACCGGTAGCCAATAACACCCAATCCACGGTCAAAATTGTCTCATCATTGAGATGCAGCAAGACATGATCATGCTGAATTTCATAAGCCTTAATACTTCTTTTTTCAACAATTAAATCAGCATCTTGTAGCGCTTGCATTAAGACATCTTGCGCAGAATCACTTAAACCCAAACGATGTAGAGGTGTAGAGCGCGTTAGCCAATAGATGTTTAAGTCAAGTTTGTGCAAAATATAAGCCATTTCCGTGGCAATCACGCCACTGCCAATGATGGCGACATCCTTACCTTTTGGCGGCAGTTGTGAAAATAATTCATCGGAAGTAATTATTTTATCAGTATGTAAAACAAAGGGTTCAGGAATAAATGGCTTGGCACCGGTGGCGATAATAAATTTTTTTGCCTGCATCTGGATGCGCTCTTGATCATGACCTTGCACTTGGATGGTCTCGGCATCCACAAAACTCGCCACACCAGCAAACTGCTTAACGCCTAAGCGCTTCATATAATTGAGATAACTATCACGAACGGTTTTGACTACTTGACTTTGATGCTGCCAAGCCATCGGAAAGTCCACGCTTAAATTACCGAGGATACCGCGTTCACTATAATCTTTCTGTTCCAATAATTTAGCGGTGTGATACCAAGTTTTTTTCGGCACACAACCACGATTTAAGCAACAACCACCCCAAATACCTTTTTCCACAATACCAACACTTAAACCCCGCAAGGCCGCCAGCGTAGCAGCACGATAACCGCCTGGGCCGGAGCCGATAATCAATAAATCAAGCATTTTCTATTTTCCAACTTATTGTTTCCACTGAATTTTAGTCATCTCTAAGGTGTAAATAGCTTTATTTTTTTTATCCACATTTTGCGCACGCACTGGCAAATAGTATAAATCTTTGGCATACCAGGCTTCGGTAATTTCTTCTGGTTTATCCAAACGGTATTGCTGGATTTTGGCTGCGGTGACTTTACCTAAAGGTAAGGTAATTCGTTCTTCGCTTAAAAAATTCACTTGGTATTCTCTGGCTTTGCCATATTCAATCACGGTAATTTTTTGTTTATCGAAACTTTTTAATAAAGATTGCATGATGGCAAAATGCACGGTGATAGGATCATAACTTTCCGTCGTCAGACTCGCTTTACGCAAGGCTTGGCGTTGATTGCGACGATAATCGGTACTGACTTCGTTGTCGTCCCAATAAAAATGGCTGTCAATACGATGGAAACTAACAAGACTTTTTTGTTCGGAAAAATAATGGGTGGATTGTAAACGACCAGGACTTAAAGCGGCGATACTGCGATCTACCTGTTCGGCATTCAAAAAAAAGTTAACAAATCCTTTGGCTTGCGCTTTGGATTCGATATAAGCATAGTTATCATATAAACGGTATTGCACTACCGCCTTGCCAACTTCACCGTCATTGCGCAGCAGGCGATATTCCGCTGTAAATTCCGGGGGTAAGGCTAAAGCCAATAGCGGTAATAACCAAAAATAAGCCAGAATAAAAAATAACGGTTTCATAGCGTGTTTTTACCTGTAAAAAAACAAAAAAACCTTAGAGTATTATTAAATTTTTCAAATAATGATTACGCGATTATCGCCACGATTGCCAGAAGTTTGTTCAATCACTCTACCAATTTGCCAAGCGCGCTCGCCGAGATTGTTGAGAATATCTAAAGCGGCAGCGGCATCTTCTGCCGCCACGATAGCAATCATGCCAATACCGGCGTTAAAAGTGCGATAAAACTCTTGATCATCTAAATCCCCGGCTTGTTTTAACCATGTAAAAACTTCCGGCTCTGGCCAGGCATCCCGATGCAAAGTGACTGCCAAACCTTCGGGTAAAACCCGTGGAATGTTTTCAATTACACCGCCACCGGTGATATGCGCAAAAGCCTGAACAGAAAGCGTTTTTAGTAAACCTTCTACCGCTTGACGATAAATGCGCGTTGGCGTTAAACAAACCGTACTTACTATCTGGCCATCGCTTAATGTTGGCGTAGTGGATTGCTCGGCTAATAACCGACGAATTAAGCTAAAACCATTGGCATGTGGACCGGAGGAAGCTAAACCGATCACCACGGCACCGGCTTGCACTTGGCTGCCGTCAATGATGTTTTCTTTGTCAACTATTCCTAAACAAAAACCTGCCAAATCAATATCATCGCCGTGATAGATGCCAGGCATTTCGGCAGTTTCGCCACCAATTAAAGCTACACCATACTCGCGACAGGCTTTTGCCAATCCCCCAATAACGACTAAGGCATTTTCAACAACTAATTTGCCAGTTGCATAATAATCCAAGAAAAAAAGCGGCGTGGCGCCATGCACTAATAAGTCATTGACCGACATCGCTAATAAATCTTGTCCCAAACCGCGACAGTCACCAACTTCTAAAGCCAGTTTGACCTTGGTGCCCACGCCGTCACAACTGCTAACCAATACTGGTTGTTGCATTTTTTGTTCAGGCAAGGCATAAAAAGCAGCAAAACTGCCTATACCTTTTAAGACCTGTTGATCAAAAGAAGCGGCAACCAAAGGCTTTAATTGTTCCACCAAGGTATTTCCAGCAGCAATATCAACACCCGATTGACGATAGGTAATCATTTTTTCTTTCCTAAATTTATGCCTAAAACTTATGCTCCAACAATTACTTTTGCCTTTGCAGCATCCAGGACAAAATACCTTTAGTAATTTTTATCCAGGAAGTAATGCCGAGGTGCTCCACACCTTACAAAATCTCTTGCAAGACCAAGATCGCCACATCATAGCCGTGGAAGGAAAACTTGGCAAAACGCATTTGTTGCAAGCCTGCGCACATTTTGGCATTCAGCAAGGTTGGCGCGTGAGTTATTTACCCTTGCGAAAAATCGGTCAGATTCATCCCGAAATTTTAACCAGCAGCAGTGATAATCCCTTGATTTGCATTGATGATGTCGAAGCCTTAGCAGAAGCTGCGGATTGGCAAGAAGCCTTTTTATCGGCTTTACATTTACTATTGGCCAAAAGACAAAAAGTCATTTTTAGTCAAAAAGTTGCCAGTGACGGTGCTTATACCTTTCGCAAGGATTTATGGAAAAAACTACGTCTCGCTGAACGCTTAAAACTCACCTTTCCCAGCAGCAGTGAAGGCAGTTATTTGCTGACCTTTCGCGCTCGGGAATTAGATATTTGTTTAACCCCCAAAGCGGCAGAATTTTTATGGTCAAAGGTGGACTCAGCTTTGGCAGTGCGCCAGCTTCTACTGTTCTTGGCAAAAGCAGAAAAAAATCGAAAATTCACCATGCAGATGGCCAAAGATTGGTACGTCGAACAAAGTCAATCGGCTTAATTATAAAAACTTGAAAATAAAAGTTCTTAGTTAAGGGTTTTCTTTAATCATCGCCTTGTAATCAGCTTTTTTCATCTTAAATCCCGCAACATTGAGTGAGGCAAAGATAAAAAGCAAAGTCGCCAACGCCGTGGTTATCCAAGGCAAAATTCCAGCCGACGGTGAGGCGTAAATCTCCATAACACTGATGGCCACATAAAACATCGCCACCACCGCTCCCCAAAAACTTCCTGCTAAGCTGCCTTTCAGCATCCCCGGCAAAGTTAACCACAACGGCAAAGTCATCAAAAAAATCGCACCAAATAAAATACTGGCTGGTGGCAACGAGGCAAACACCGTAAAGCTCACCCAAGCGGCCAATACGAGATGCGCAAAGCCTCCCCAAAAACGCAACCGCTGATAAAAATGAGGCGGCGGTGTTTTTATAACCGGCGCTTCAGCAGTGGCAATGGTTTCCTGTTCTGTCATTGGGATTCCCTAATAAAAAATTGAATCAATAAAAATGTATAACTCTTGACTTTAAGTTATAAAAATCATTTTGTTAAAACTGACAAAGCCAGCGCCATCTGTGCCAGCCGTTTTCCCAAAGCGCGACACAAAACATGCTCTTCTTCGGTTAAAGGATTGCCTTTGCCACCCGCGGTATGACTGGCACCATAAGGCGTGCCGCCACTGGTGGTTTTTTGTAAGGCCGCCTCGGTACTGGGAATACCAACCAAAACCATGCCTTGATGCAACAACGGCACCGCCATGGATAGCAAAGTCGCCTCTTGGCCGCTATGTAAACCGCCGGTGGAGGTAAAAACCGCTGCCGGTTTATTGATCAAGGCACCTTGCAGCCATAAGGCGCTGCTTTTTTCCAGGAAATACTTTAAGGGTGAAGCCATGCCGCCAAAATAGGTCGGACTACCGAGCACTAAACCCGCGGCATTTTTTAATTCTTCAACCGTGGCATAGGGTGCACCACTTTCCGGAACAACTTGCTGATTACCAACGACATCTGCTGTCACCGGCGGGACAGTACGCAATAACGCCTCCACCCCAGGCACTTCTTCGACCCCGCGAGCAATAATTTGTGCCATCCGCGCTGTATTGCCATAACGGCTATAAAATAAAACTAAAACATTGATATTATTCATAAATTTTAGAAAAGAAAAATGGCTACAGCATAGCACAGCCAGAAAAAGACAAAATATGGCAGACGGCTTGGTTTTTTATGACGCAAAATTCTCATAACCTTATTGCGCATTGCTCTACAGGCGTATTTCATTAAAATTCAGTTACCAAAGAAAAACCAATTTTTTACCAACTTTCACCGGCAGAAAACAATGCAAGACCAGGAAACCGACCCCTTCCGTCCTTTAGCAGCAGGCAGTGCCATTCTGCATTTTGTGATTCAAAAAGTGCTTGACAGAAATGAATTTTCTGTAATGTATCAAGCCTTTGATGGCAACCAAGGTCAATATTGTTGGCTTGAGGAATACTTTCCGATAAGCCTGGCCAAGCGCCAAGATGACGCATTGTTGGCCGCACCGCTACAAAAAAACAACTTTCAACAGGGATTAGATTTTTTTATAGAAGAATCTCAAGTATATCAAAAGATAAGCGCACCTAGCTTACTGAAGTTGCAACAATATTTTTCAGCACAAGGCACGGTTTTTCGGGTTTTTAACGAAGAAAAAATCACCGATAATTTATCCGAACGCATGGAAAATAGCCGTTGGGATTTATTCAAAGAACAACCGCGTATTTTGCAAAATTTTCTGCCAGCAATTCAAGCGCTTCATAAAGCCGGTTTAAGCACTTTTGTCATGGATGCAGAAGCCTTTGCTTTTAATGACAAAAACTTGCCGGTTTTCCTAGGATTGGCACAAGCACGCCAACGTTTGGCACACCTGCTCAATCAAGAGGAAATTATTGAAGATGCTGATAATTTCCTGCTCAGTAAAATCACTATCAGCAAAACCGCGCCAAGCCTGGGCAAAAAGAAAGAACAACTTTTTTTACAAGTGCCTAGCACTTACCAGCTAGACAATTTTTTTGCGCTAGGCCAGAGCGGCAAACTTGAAAAATACTGGGCAACAGGCTTGATTATCGCCATTAAACATGCGCGTACCCGGCTGTATCCGGTGGCAGAACAGCTTTTTGCACCGTTTTTACAGGTCAAAAAAACCGCCAGCGCCAAGCCTTGGCTTGCTATCGGCCTTGGCCTGGCCTTGGCTGTGCTTGGCATAAGCCTGGCCGGAGTTTTGTTTCAGCAAAAACCAGTTGACACGGAACAGGTGGCTGAAAAGGTGGCTGAAAATCTTGCCGTAGATATTACGGTAAATGGCGATACGCTTTCGCCCATGCAGACTTGGCAAAATCAGTTAGCTGACAATAGCCTACCTTTCACCCTGATCCGTTGGCAGGAATTTTTAGACCGCCTCGCCACCACCAAAGATTTAAATTCTGATGAAATAAATACTTTGCAACAAGCCGCAACTATAAAATTTTTTGATTATATTCAATCGCTTATTTATGATAAACGCTTTCAGGATTTCGCCTTATTGACACCAGAAATTGTCAAGACTCTGGAAAAATGGCAACTCCCCAGCGAAACTTGGTTGGCACTGCAAAAAACTGCCGAGACACAACAACAAGCGCTGGCCATTGCGCAAGAACAACAAAATATTCAACGGCAACTGCAAGAAAATGCTGAACTATTAGCAAAAAATTCGCTGAGTTCTCAAGAAGAACAAAAAATCAGTGAAAGTTTACAACAGGTACAAAAACTTGCCGCTGCCGCCGCGTTTCAGACAACCATTGTTGAGCAAACCACCACCTTACTCATGCCTTATCTGGTGCAAGGGGAAGCGGCTTTGGCCAACAAAGATTTCCGCCGTGCCAAAAATCTTTTAGATCGTGTCCAAGCATTTGATCCTAATAAACTGGTCTCGGCGGTGCAGAGCTTTGAAGAAAAATATGTCCGTTTGCGTCGGGAAGTCCAACAGCAGGAAGCAGAACAGCGTGAAGCCGAAGCGCGTCGTCAGACACAACGGCAAGCCGAACGCGAACAAGCCGAGCGCGAAGCCGAAGCGCGTCGGCAAGCACAATTGCAAGCCGAACGCGAACAAGCCGAACGTGAAGCCGAAGCGCGTCGGCAAGCACAATTGCAAGCCGAACGCGAACAAGCCGAACGTGAAGCCGAAGCGCGTCGGCAAGCACAATTGCAAGCCGAGCGCGAACAAGCCGAACGTGAAGCCGAAGCCCGCCGCCAAGCTCAAGCGGAATCTGAACGCAAACCTGCGGTTACAGAAGAAAAAACCCCTATGAAAATGATTGGAGGTTGGTAATGGAAAAAATGGAAAAGTTTGAAATTAAAAATGTTTTAGGAAGTCGCTTACAAGAATGCAGCCTTGACCCATTGACTGGTTTTTACCGCGATGGCCTTTGTCACACCGGTCCCGATGATCGCGGTCGGCATGTGGTCTGCGCCGAAATGACCGAGGAATTTCTGTTATTTAGCAAAAGTCGCGGCAATGATTTAAGCACACCCTTGCCGAGCTATCGTTTCCCAGGCTTAGTAGCCGGGGATCGCTGGTGTTTATGCGCCCTGCGTTGGTTGGAGGCGTATGAAGCCGGCGTTGCCCCACAAGTGTATTTACAGAGCACCAATCAAGCGGTGTTGCGCCATATTCCTTTAGAGCTTTTATTGCCATATCGCCTTGATTAAAAAAAAATAATCAAGGCATCAGCATTCAGATGCCTTGGCTTATTGACAGGTTCTGCCACAGCGCTTGGCTTTTTGCCAAGAAAAACTTGTCAAAAACTTTAATCAACTCTTAAATGCTTTATTGATAAACTTAACAAAAAGGAATCCCCATGCCGCTTTTACTTTGCTTATTTTGTGCTTTATTGTTGCCGCTGACTGCCCAGGCCGAAGTGTCATTTTCCGGTCGGATTAACACCGGCTTGGTGTATTTTTCCGCCAAGTCAGATGCTATTATCCCATTGATTTCCAACGAGCCGATTGAGAATAACTACAGCGACACCATCCCTAATATTGGTCTTGGTGGCACTTTGAGTTACAAAAAATTTTATGCCGATCTCTTTTATGCCACGACCATTGCCGAGGGTAATGACCCCAATCGCTCGCCGGTCAGCGATCCTCTGTTACCGGCCAGCATTGAAACCCGTTTTAACAACCGCTTTGACTTGGACGAATGGCGGCTAACCATTGGTTATAGCTTGACTAATCGCTTTTCGCTGTTTGCCGGTTATCTTTATGCCGGACGCAGTTTGACCACCAATCCTGATTTTTTCTTAACCGCAGCACCTGGCTTTAGCGTCGATCCCACTGAAGTCCAAGCGCAGGCTTCTTATGATTACAACAACAAAGGGCCATTTGTCGGTTTTAGTTATGGCTTGCCTTTAGGCAAAGGCGCTTTAATCAGTAGTTTAGCCTTGGGTTATTTTGAACGCGAAGGGGAAACGCGCATTGCCGCGACCGCCAATAGCACCGTGATTACGGCACCGGATGGTTCACAAATTCCGGTTCCGGCCACCGATATCAGCGTCAGCGAGGAAGATGGCGGTGGCGAAACCACGGCTTTAAGTTTTTCCTTGCGTTATCTTTATCCGCTATCAGAAAAATTGGCTTTGGAAGGCGGCTTTTCGGGTTATCGCTATACTTTTGATAGTGATGAAAATTTAATCGGCGGTGTCCAACGCGCGACCAGCAATCGCGAAGATTATCTATTCTTAAATCTTGGTTTGCGTTATCGCTTTTAAGCAGTAAGAAGCGTCAAGTTATAACAAACAGTTTCGCAAGGCTTTTTCCCATTTCTCCCAGGGCGCGGCAGTATCGGCGATCAATTCAAAAATACTTTCCCGCCGATAGACGATAAAATCTTCCTGCCATTGACCTGCCCATTGCATCAAACGGTAACTTTGCCCCAAGCGAAAAATCCCTTTGGCGCGACACAAACCCGGGTAAGCGGCCAAAGTTGCCTGCCATTCCCGCAAGGCCGACAGCGAAAACTGATATTTTTCCGGCCACTGCCAACTGAAACTCGCCAAAGCACCCTCACATTGATAAACCCGCCGCACACCATCCCAAGGCAGAGGTATAAATGGCAAAGGCGGCAGCGTGATGGCATGGAGATGCGGCAAAGTTTTTAGTATGGCTTTTTCTTCGCTCTTTTCGGCAGTTTTTTCCGTTGCTTTTTCGGCGGCATTTAGATTATCTTCTTGTTTTAATGATAAATGATCGTAAGCAATAACGGTCGGCGGACGCGCTAGATAACGCAAGGGAATATTGGCGAAATCGGTATAAATAATCGTCTTCGGTGGATACAAGGCATTGAGATGCTTGTTTATTTTTTCTAAAGTTTCCGCATCTGCTTGGCTTTGTTGATTCACCACGATGACATCGGCCAAAGTCAGACGATCATGGAATGCTTCAGAAAAAATTTCGCTACTTTGTGCAGCCAAAACACAAAAGATTGTTGAAACTTCTATAATTTTAGAAAATTCATCGCTTAAAAATAATTCCAAAAGACTTTGTGGCAAACCCAAGCCCGTCGGCTCAACAAAAATTCGCTCAAAATGCCGCTGTTTCAGAGCCTTCAATAAACTTTGTTGCACTTGGATTTTGGCGGTGCAACAGATGCAGCCTCCAGGGATTTCCAACAGTTGATCCGCTGCTTGCAGTTGTGCGGCAAGAATTTTGCCATCCACGCCGAGCGCCGAAAATTCATTGACCAAAACCAGCCAGTTGCCGGCGGTTTTGGTTTTTTTTTGCAAGAAATGTTGGATTAAAGTAGTCTTACCGGCACCGAGATGCCCGGTAATTAAATGTAGTGGGATCAAAGGATTATTCAAGGTTGCGTCGGTAAACTTGGTGTCGCCGGTGCCAAACCATTGGGTACAAATTGCGCTTGTAACTGCCAATTCTGTTGTAAAGCAGTTGCAGCGCTATCCTGCGGACGCAGTTCTAAATAGTCGGCAAGCGTCAGCAAAGCAGCGGGAATTTGGTTTAAGGCGTGTTGCGCTTTCGCCGCGCCCAGTAAAGCTGGTGCCTGGTCAATCGGACGTTTGGCCGTCGCTGCCGCCGCTTGGTAATCGCTTAAAGCTGCTGTAAAGTCTTCTTGTTGCAGGAGAAAATCAGCGCGAGCTAACAAAGCACTATCTTGACGGTCGCGGGCAGTGGCTACGGCTTGATCAAAATCAGCCCGTGCCGCGCTGCTATTACCCAAAGCGACTTGTACTTTGGCGCGTTCCAAATAGGCTTGGTTATATTTGGGGTTAATGCTTAAAGCCGTTGTATAATAATCAATCGCTTGTGGATATTGCTCCAGATCAACAAAAATTCTGGCGATATTTAAGGCAATCCGTGGATTTTTCGGATTTTGTTCTTGGGCAAAACGTAAATCAGCTAAGGCTTCTTCGACTTTGCCCATTTTTTGATAGACACCACCACGACGCAGATAGCTATCGGCATCTAATACATTCAAAGCGATAGCGGCATTGTAATCCGCTAAGGCACCGTCAAAATTTTTCTGTTCTTCGCGTACTACCCCGCGCCATTTATAAGCGGTGAAATACCGATCATCAATGCTTAATGCCTGATTAAAAAAGGCTTCGGCTAAGGCATATTCATTTTGGAAGCCATAGGTCATGCCCAGACCATACAGTGCTTCTTTATAATCAGGATTTAAGGCCAAAGCGCGTTGATAACTTTCGCGGGCTTTTTCATAGTTGCGCGGACGCTCGCCTAAATAAGTGCTGGCGAGATTGTAATGCGCCAAATCAAAGCGCGGGTCTTTGTCCAAAGCGGTTTGATATAACGTCCGCGCTTGCTCGAAATTACGCGCTTCAGCAGCAAAAACGCCTTGCCAGAGATAAATCCATTTATTTTCAGGGTTAAGCGCCAAGGCTTTGTTTAATGCTGCTTGTGCTTGTTCGGTGTTTTTTTGTTGATCATACACCAAAGCCAAGCGAACATAGGCAAAGTCATTTTGGGGATCAAGTGCAATCGCCGCCTCTAACTCTTTGAGCGCTCGATCATAATCTTTAAGCGCTGCATAAATCTGCCCTTGTAAAATATAAGGCTCAGGACGTGCCGGGTCTAAGGTTTTTAACATATAGGCTTCGGACAAAGCGCGATGCACCGCATCTATTTCATCTTTTTGATAAGGACGATCTAAATTGGTTAAAAAACGCACTGCCGTTAAGCCGTCAATATAGGCTTTTAAATAGACATATTCTGAGACATTTGGTCGAATTTCCAAGGCTTTATTGATAAGCTCTAGGCTTACTTCAGGATTATTTTCATTGTAATAAAAATTTTGTGCGGTTTCGGCATAACTTTCGGCTAAGTCACTTAAACGCCACTGTTCGGCGAGGTAATCATACGTCTGTGAAAAAGCAACAATACCGCTCCCTAACACCGAAAAAACTGCACCCAAACGCCAATAGAGTACGCGGCGTTTTTGAAAACGTTTTTCGGCGGCTTCTTTACTAAAATAATCGGCTAAAGTATCCAGCGCTTGCGCTTGTTTATTTAAAATATCAGTGACCCGAGTATTGCTTTCCATTGCACCATCCTCTCTGTAGTTAAAAAATAATTAAAAATAACGCTGCATAGCTTGGAAACGTTGCGTGCGCTCAGGAAGTGCGCTACGGCGAGGATAATTCTTTTCTTTTAAATAGTTAGCAGCATCCAAACCCCGCTCTTCAGGATAACCGGCACCGCCGTAATTGCCTTTGAAGGTCTTAAAGCGTTCGATCAACTCCAATAAAGCGTAAGGGTCGTAACCGGACTTAAATAATAAATCCATGCCTTGCTTATCAGCTTCTGCTTCAATTTCAACACTATAGCCATTGCGAATCGAAACACCCATTTGATCTATCGCTGCATCCAGAGCCGGACTTAACACCGAAGAAGTCGCAGCGCTGCTATTGGCCAAAACTCGGTCTTTGGCAAAATCTGCCAAAGCTGAAGTAACACCCAAACGTTTTTCTTTTTCAATGGCTTGAATACCATGTGCCATCGCCACATGACCGATCTCATGGCCTAAAACTGCTGCCAATTCGTCTTCGTTTTGGACAAATTGCAACATACCTTTGGTGATCAAAATAATACCGCCTGGTGCCGCAAAAGCATTGACTTCTTCACTATCTAACACAATGAAAGTAAAAGGACGATAACCATAAGGGGAAGCCGAGGCCAACTGCAAAGTCGTGCCGACTTGCGCCACATAATCATGGCTAGGATGGTTCAAAGGCAGCGGACTATAACTGCCTAATAAACGCGCAGCGGCTTCGCGGCCAATAAAAAATTCATCGGCAGGCCCCATTTCTTCCACTTTGGCTTGTTGTGCCGCCTTGCCGATATTGATCAAGCCTTCTAAGACATTCAAACTATTGGTGCTAAAGCCTTGTGCCAAGGTCAAAGCAGGGAACAGAAAAACCGTCAATAAAAAGAGTTTAACTAAGGCTTTCATTGAAATTCTCCTAGACGACCTTTTTGACGAAAATCACGGTATTGCTGCACGGGATTATATTCAGCCGAAGCCGTCAAAAATTGGTCTAAAGCTGCATAGTCCGCGTTGCCACCCTGCGCTTTACCGGCAGCACCGCGCATGGCAATCAAATCAAAGTCTTCATCTTCAGAAAAACCGCGCGCCGCAGCAACCGTCGAACCTTTGGCAGCTTTACGATTGGCCTGACTTGGGTCTTGTTGTTCTAATAATGCTTGCGAAACCAAACAACGGCTGGCGACAAAGCCTTGTTGTGTATCCAACTGAATTTTTGCCCACACCGGCAGGGTTTGTCCGGCTACCAAGGTTTCACCCGCCGTTCCCAAAACCCGCACTGGCACGCCAAAACGAATCAAGGTAAGCGCTTCAGAATAACCATTGGCATCAGCATGAAGGGGCAAGTTGCGACAAGCCACATAGAGCAGACCACCACTTTTTGCGGCTTCCACCACCTGCGATTGGGCTGCTGTGGCGCCGGTTTTGGTTGCCTCTGGTGTGCATCCCGATAAAAACACAAAAACAAAAAACAAAAATAATAAAATAGGTTGCATAAAAAGCGGTTCCAACATGTTTTTAGAAGGCAACTGTTTATACAGCAAAAAATAACATAAAAAAAGGAGCCAAAGGCTCCTTAACGATACGGCAGACAGGGAATGCTAAAAAAGCAAAGCCTGCATTTCCCAAAGGCAAAAATTAGTAGCCAGAAACAAAGTCAATCACTTCACCGCTAACACTCACTTCCACGCGACGGTTAGGCTGCAAGCAGGCGATAAGCGCTGATCCTTTCAAGCCATCACAAGCCACTACCGGCTGCGTTTCGCCTCGGCCTGTCGCCATCATCAAACCGCTATCAATACCTTTTGCAGCAAGGTAGCTGACCACAGTATTGGCGCGTCTTTCTGACAAACGCTGATTGGCGGCATCAGAACCAATCCGATCGGTATGTCCTACCACAGAAATAGAGTTTGTGCGGCTATAACCATTGATCTCACTGGCCAGACGATCCAGCTCAGCTTTGCCTCCTTCTGACAAGTTAGCTTTACCGAAAGCGAATAAGGTTTCGGCAGAAATGCTGACGGATTTTTCGACCCGACGCCAAGTGGGTGCCGGTGGACGTGGCACTTCTACAACTGGCGGACGCACTACGGCAACCACATCGCCACAGGCTTCAACCTTGGTATAATCGCTGCTGTGGCTACCATCAATCACGCAGCGCTTGGAACCATCAATCACGATACGGCCAGAGCCATCTTTTACATATTTTTCATCCACGGCCTGAGCGCTAGCAACAAAGGCAAAAACCAATAATAACAACAAACTATTCAAACGCATTACGACACTCCTAAAAGAAAAAATTCCGGCAAATCCATGTTTTTCGCGCTGCGCATTCTTAACCCAATGCTTGACCTTGGCAAGACATGCCGCGCTTGTGCAAGGGAAATGTTGCAAATATGCGGAGCAATCCGCTGCGCCGTTGGCAGCAGTCAACGAAAGCAACAGCGCCGCGCCACGAGCCAAGACAGCAAGAAAAACAGCAGCGCCAACAGAAAAAGCAGCAGCAACTTACCTGCGATAGGCCAAACCAGCAGTAGCAACCAGAAAAATACCTGCAAGAACAGCGCCAAAAAGGCAAAGGCCAGCAACAAGCGATAACCACTGTGCCAAGCCAACAAAATAAACACCCAAGCCGCTATAAACCCAGGATAGGCAAAAAACACCGCTGGCAACAGCAGAGAAAAAATTGTCAAAAGCCATCGCCGGCGAAAGGAAACACCATAAAAATCCGCCAAAAACCACACGCTGAACCCACTAAGCGCCAGCCATAACATACTGGTTGGCAAAGCATAAAGCAGCGTTGGCGAAACCCAAGACCAAAGCAGGAGAAATTGCACGGCAAGCATGGCACCCAGCGCCAGCGGACGGAAGGCATGGAAATAACGATACGGCAGGTGCCATTCCCATAAAAAAAAGGCCACGGCAAACCCCGAAAGTATTAACAACAGATAAGGCAACATGCCCCAAAACCAGGTATCCGCCCCGAAAGCCACCGTGAGGCCAACCAACAAAGGAAAGGACAAAAAATAGGTTAAAACATTGCGATACAAAAAGAGCAATAAGCCTTCCAAAAGATACAGCGCCGAGAGAAAAGCCGCAGCCAGCGGTAAAAAGTTTTCTAACCATTGGCTTAAGGCAATCAGCAGCAACACCTTGGCATTGAGATGCAGAAAAATGCCGATATGCGACAGCACAATGCCGCTTTTACGAATTTTGTCGGCGCACCAGTTATCAATCAATAAACTGAAGGTCAGCAGCAAGAATCCCAAAACCGCCGTCAACGGCAAATTCGCAAACACGCCAAGATTGGCCAACAAGCCCAAAAACGCCGAGGCTGACATTAAAGCCGATACAAAAATAAATAATTGCAAATACCACGGGTCGCTGCGCACGGCATGGCGCACGGCGGCTTGAAATTGCGTCGGCGACCAGGGCAAATCCAAGGCTTTGAGAAAAGTAAAAACGGCATCCCAGGTTTTTGGCGCTGACAAAGCGACATAGCTTTGGTTTTTTGGGAAAAATTTTTTATAGCCCTCGGGTTTATTGCTGATCATTTGCCACGCCCCACCATAAGCGGATTTTTATCGGCTAGACGCAACAAGCGCTTTTCCCAAAAACGCCGCGTCTGCTGCAACCACAAGACGCTGACAATCGCTTGAATACTCACCAAAATCACCCAAGTCAACTCATAGATGCCCGAAAAAACCGTGTAAAACAACATCGGCACAAAAACCAGCAAGCTTAATAAAATCAAGGTCAAAATCCAGGAATCATGGCGAATCTGCCGATAAAACCACAAACTTGAGGTCACAAAAATCAGATAGAGCGGAATAAAAGGAATACCATCATGGAGATACCAACGCTCAGCTTCCATCTGCCACAAAGTCGTCACGGCGGCAATCAAAAGCGGTGCCAAAACAAAAAGATAAATCCAGCCAAGTAACCAGCGCGGCAAACCGGCGACATGCCGACGCCAAGCGATTTCAGCCAAAACAAAAAAAATTAAATTCAAAGAAAAGAAGAGCATATAAACAAAATTGCTGGAAAAAACGCTTTGCATTTGCCAAAGCCAACAACACCAACCGATACTGGCGTTCATCGTCAGCAAAAACAACAGCCACAAAACGCTACTTTGTTGATAAATTGCCAGAAAAAACACTGCCAGCAAGCCCACCGGCAAGAGCATCCCAATGCCTAGACCTTGCAACTGTAACCAGTACAAAAAACCTGCAATACTGGCCAACCACAACAGCGCCAAGCCCTGTCGCCACAGCGAGGCTGGCCAGAACAACCACAACAGCGCCAAAGTCAGCGGCAGCGCCGCTAACCCCGGCCAGCGCCACGCGTCGGGTAACTGCGGCCAGGCCAACCAAGCCGCACCGGCCAAGGCTAGTGCCAAACAAAACAGTCCAAAATACAAAAACAAACGACTGATAAAGCCCTGCCATTGCTGGGGAAGGGGGCGACGACCGACAAAACGCAAACCGGCATCGTAATGCGCGGCAGAGATAAAACCTTTTTCAAATAAAAACAGCCATTTTTGCTCATCAAAATGTTCTGGTAATGGCATCCCGTGACGGTTCAAGTGCATAAAATTTTCTATTAAAAAATTTGAAGGTTATAAATTATAGATAAGCTAATGCTATTTTTCAGCAATTTTATTTATACTGTCCAGCACTCGGCCTTAAGCCCCTTGCCGACAGAAAATTCTTGATAAAAACCGATTTTTATTTTCCATCCCTATGAAAAATCTCCCCGAAAACGAACGCCCGCGTGAAAAACTCCTGCATCATGGTGCGCAAAGTTTAAGCGATGCCGAATTACTGGCAATTTTTTTGGGCACCGGCAGCCGCGACCTACCGGTTTTAGAGCTGGCGCGGCAACTTTTACAGCATTACCAAAATTTGCACGGGGTAGTCACTGCGGCTTTTGCGGATTTAGCCCGTCACAAAGGTATTGGCTTGGCCAAATACATTCAGTTGCAAGCCAGCCTCGAACTCGCACGTCGTTATCTAAAAAGTGAATTAAAACAAGCGCCAATTTTTCAAAATGCCGAAACTGCCAAAGCCTTTTGTGCCTTACATTTAGAATCCCGACAAGAAGAAGCCTTTGCTGTGCTTTTTTTGAATAATCAGAATGCCTTGCTGCATTTTGAAATTCTTTTTACTGGCACCTTAAATCAAGCAGCGGTTTATCCTCGGGAAGTGTTAAAAAAAGTTATTCATTATCAAGCTGCTAATGTTATTTTGACGCATAATCATCCCTCAGGAAACGCCAAACCCAGCGACAGCGACCGCGCCATTACCAAACGCCTCCAAGAAGCCTTAGTGCTGATTGAGGTAAAAATTTTAGACCATCTCATTGTTGGTAAAGGACAAGTTTTTAGTTTTGCCGAACATGGCTTACTTTAATCGCCCTGAAAACCCTAAACTTCGGGACGTGCAGAAAAATCGGCCAGTGGTTATCTTTTTGTTCCCACCCTTTACTTTTTCATTTAACTTTTTCATTGAACCTCTTCATTTTTTAAGCTTTTATCATGGAAAAAACGATTATCATCACCGGCGGCTTAGGCGGCATTGGCCAAGCCTTAGCCAAACTTTTACAACAACAAGGGTGGCAAGTTGCCATCAGCAGTCGCAAGGAAGACGCAGTACAGGGGAACTTCCCTTTGATTATCAGCGATGTTTCAAGCCAGACTGGTGCTGAACAGGCGCTTGTCGCCGCAGAAAAAATTTTTGGCGCTGCGCCGGCAGCTTTGGCACATTGTGCTGGCCAAAGTTTGTTGATGCCTTTACATCGCACCACGGAAAGTCAATATCGGCAATGCCTAGCCGCCAACCTCGACAGTGCTTTTTTTACCTTACAAGCCTTTATCAAAGCGCGTCTAGCCGATAAATCACCCAGCGCGGCGCTTTTGGTCGCTTCGGTGGTTGGTGAAATTGGCGTAACCAATCACGAAGCCATTGCCGCTGCCAAAGCCGGCATTATCGGTTTAACCCAAGCTGCTGCTGCCACTTACGCACCCTGGTGCCGCGTCAATGCCGTCTCGCCGGGTTTAACCGCCACGCCTGCTGCCGCCAAAATGCTTGTGAGCGAAAGCAGTCGCCAGTTGGCCGCCGCACAATACCCGTTGGGACGCTACGGCGAAGCCCAAGATATTGCGCAAGCCATGGCCTTTTTATTGCAAGCGCCGTGGATTAGCGGTCAAGTGTTAAGCGTGGATGGCGGCTTTACCGCTGTTCGACCCGTCGTTAAATCCTCAACTTGACCATCACTTTTGCATAAAAAATTTAACAAAAACGCCTCCCCTGGAAAGGGGAGGTTGAGAGGAGTTCATGCGCTTACAAGCCTTAAAACTCGCTGGCTTTAAATCCTTTGTTGAACCAACGCAATTACTTTTCCCAAGTAACTTGGTCGGCATCGTCGGTCCCAATGGTTGCGGCAAATCCAACACCATTGACGCGGTACGCTGGGTCATGGGCGAAAGTTCGGCCAAAAATCTGCGGGGCGAACAGGCTGACGATGTGATTTTCAACGGCTCGGCCAACCGTCGCGCTGTCGGCCAAGCCGCCGTTGAACTGATTTTTAACAATGACAGTGGCCGATTAAGCGGCGAATTTGCCGCCTACCGCGAAGTGAGCATCCGCCGCGAAATCAGCCGCGATGGTGAATCGCGCTATTTCCTCAACAGCCAACGCTGTCGCAAACGCGACATCAGCGACTTATTACTCGGCACCGGCCTTGGCCCGCGCAGCTACGCCATCATCGAACAAGGCATGATTTCGCGCTTTATTGAAGCCAAACCCGAAGAATTACGCCTTTATTTAGAAGAAGCTGCCGGCATTTCCAAATACAAGGAACGCCGACGCGAAAGCGAAAACCATCTGCGGCAAACTGAAGCACATCTTTTGCGGCTGCGTGACTTAAAAACCGAGTTAGAGCAACGAGTTATTCATCTGGAAGCCCAGGCCGCACAAGCCCGACGTTACGAAAGCCTCCAACAAGAACAAGCCACGGCGGAACAAACCAGCTTGGGCTTGCGTTTTTTACTGTTGCAAAAGCAACGCCAAAACCTGAAACAACAGCAAGATTTACAACAAACCCTGGTGCAAGACCTCCAGTTGGCACTGGATAGCCTAGAGCGCGAACAGGAGGCTTTGCAGGAAATTCAAGCGCTTCACCAAGAAAGTTTGCAGCAACAGCAAAGCGATTTACAGCGCTTACAACAAACACTTCAGCACCTCGAACAAAAACTCCGCCAAGAACAAACCCAAGTGCGTGATGCCGCACAGCGCTGGCGCTACCAGCAGGAACGGCTGGAACAGATTGAAAAAGAACGCAAAGACCTTGATGCCAAAACGGAACAGCTTGCGCAGACACGCCTCCCGATGCTGACCGATAATCCGTTTGGTCAAGAAAAAACCGCGTTACAGCAGCAATATCAAAAACTTCATAGCGAAATCACCGAAGTCCGCGCCAAGCAGGCGTTGTGGCAAGAAACGCTGTCCGGTTTCGACATGCAAATCAATCGCTTACAACAGCAACAGCAACAACTGGCAAAACGCCAACAACGCCTGTTCGAACGCCAACAACAACAGCCCTTGGCGGAAAAACAACAGCAACTTCAACAATTACAACAGGAAGCGTCCACCGCCAGCGCCGAACAGGCGCAGTTAAGTGCCGAACTCAAGCATTTAGAACAAAATCTGGCTGAAAAAACCCTGGCATCCCAATCCAGCACACAACAACTGGCCGAAGCCGAGGCGGAACGGCAAAAATTAACGCAGCAAAAACAGGCCATCCAAGCACAACTGGCCTTGTTGGCACCGGCAGAAGACCAAAATTGGTTGTATGACTTGGGTTTTGATCAACTGCCACGACTGGAGCAGTTCATTGAAGTTAAAGATAAAAACTGGCAAAACGCCCTGGCACAATTGCTAAGTGCCAAACGCCGCGCTTTACTGTTGCCAGAACTCAAACGCTTACCACCGAGTCCACCACCTGGCGCTGGCTATTATTTGCAACTAATTGATACAGAAGATTATGCAAAAAATGCTTTAACCATTACCGTAGGCACTGACTCGACAACTAACAAGGATTCAACAAAAGATTCAACAAAAGATTCAATCACTAAGCCGCAAACAGACCCAGCAGTGCAGCCAGCCGCTTCCCCAGAAAACTTTCCAGCGCCAAGCGTCACAAGGCAGAGGCATAAAAATCTGGCCGATACCGCTGACCACGATAACCAAGCGCCTTGGCAAAAACACTGGCAAGATAAAATTGTGCTCAATCCATGGCTTAGCCCTTGGCTTATGGCGGCGCTACCGGTGGATAGCTTGGAAAGCGTTTGGTTGAGCCGGCACACTCTGCCAAAACAGCATTTTTATATTGACCGGGAAGGACGTTGTTTAGGTAAAAACTGGTGTTATTTCCCCGGAAAAGAAGCCAATCAATGGTTTGATTTACAAGAGGAAATCAAGAAAATACAATCTAAATTACCACCACTGGACAGCACCTGCCAAAATCTTTTACAAGCGCAGTTAGCAACGGCCAGCGCTATGCAACACTTTCAACAAAAAATTTCAGAAAAAAATAAGCAAAAACAATCTATTGAGAAAACGCTATGGCAAAACCACAGTCAACAAGAAAGTCTGACGCAAACCTTAGCTATTTATCAGCAGCAAGCCACAGCCTTAGCGCACGAAATGGCAGAACTGCTTGAAGAATTACAAGCCAACAAAGAAGAACTTTTGGAAAATCAACAACGAAAAGCCGATGAGCAGCAAGCACATCAAGAAGCCTTGGCACAACAACAAGCAAAAGAGCACGCCTTGAGCGCACTGGCCGAATGCTTACAAGAGATTGAAAAAAAATGGCAAGATCATGAAGAAAACCAGCAACAGGCGAAAATTATCGCCGCTGAACAGCGCAGCCAACAGCAATATCTTGCCGAACAGCGGCAAAAACTGGCCGAGGAATACGCACGCCTTCAGCAAGAACAGGCGCAACAGCAAGACAAACAACAGGCAAGCCAGCCGCTGATTGATAGTTTAGAAGATACTATCGCCGAGCTTTTAGAAGAAAAACAACAGCGCGAAGCCTTACTGCAAGAACAACAACGCTTACAAAATCAACAGCAACAACAATGGCAAGCCTTAGAAAAAAAGAAAAATCAACAATGGCAAGAATGGCAAAAAGAACAGCAGGTTTTACAAAACATTGATTTACAAAATGAAAGATTAAGCGAACGCGAAAGTGCCATTCTTGAACAATGGCCAAGTCAGGCGGCTTTAGCCGAAGTTTTGCATCATCTTGCCACCACGCATCCCGATGCCGCTGATCAAGAAAAATTCTTAAAAATTGCTGAAAAAAAACAAAAAGATGCGCAACAAGCACTGGCGGCTTTGGGGTTGGTCAATTTGGCAGCGATTGCCGAATTTGCCGAACAAAAGGCGCGTCTGGATTATTTGCTGGCGCAAGAACAAGATGTTGACCAAGCCTTTCAACAGCTTCTCGATGCCATTGCCAAACTCGATGCCGAAACAGCCGCGCGTTTCAAACAGATTTTCGATGCTGTAGATGCGCGGCTAAGGCAGCGTTTTCCTAGACTTTTTGGCGGCGGCGAGGCGTATTTGGAATTAACCGGAGAGAATCTTCTTGAGACCGGCATTCGGATTATGGCGCGACCGCCGGGGAAAAAATTAAGCAGTATCCATTTAATGTCGGGTGGCGAAAAAGCCTTGACAGCGATTGCCATTGTTTTTTCAATTTTTGAATTAAATCCAGCGCCATTTTGTCTTTTAGATGAAGTAGATGCGCCTTTAGATGAAGCCAATGTTGGCCGTTTTTGCAGCATGGTTGAAGAAATGTCCGCGCAAGTGCAATTTATTTTTATCAGTCACAATAAACGGACGATGGCTATGGCCAAGCAACTGTTGGGGGTGACGATGCGCGAGCCGGGAATTTCTCGCTTAGTCAGCGTGGACTTACAGCAGGCGCTGACGCTTGCCGAAGCCTAGGCCGAAATACCGATCAAAAAAATCAACCTGGTAGCGCTTTTCTTTTTCAACAAGTTGAAAAACAAACAAAGGTTTTTTTAAGGCAGAGGCATAGAAAGGCGCAAAGCCCAAAAGCCACCACCGCTGGACTTACATCGCACTGGTTTTTTTTTTACTATTTACCGCCTTATAAAAATTTTTTGACCAAGAGAGAACCACGATGACAACTATGCAATGGGGCGTTTTGATTTTTGCGATTTTTGTTTTACTAACAGTCTATTTTATCAGCTACTTAGAGCATCTAGAAAAAAAGAAGCAGGAAAAACGCAAAGCGGAAGCCTCACAAAAACAACAAGCCTTAAAAGCGCGTTTACTTGGCGATGACCTGGCAGAAAGAAAAAATGACAAACCGGGCGACAGCCAAGATTTTGGCACCATGGAAATTCGCAAATTGAGTCAAGATTTGGTGGAAAAAGGTGGTTTTTTAGGTCGGCGCTTCTTTGGCAATAAAAACAAAGATTCTGAAAAGCAAAGTGTCGCGCTGCGTCCCGATGCCACCAAGCAAGATACCGAAGTGGATACGCTGAAACCTTTGATTTTTATTTTACATTTGCGCCGGCAAGAGGGTTTTTTGCGTGGCCGTGATATTGTCAGCGCCCTGGAAGAAGCCGGTTTAAGTTTGGGTGAACATGGAATTTTTCACTATAAACGCGATAACAAAACTTTGTTTAGTGCCGCTAGCATGGTCAAACCTGGCAGCATCCCGATGGATAATCTGGGCGAGTTTATTACACCAGGCATCAGTATTTTCATGGAGTTACCAACATATCGTAGTGGCCGGACGGCTTTTGTCTTATATCTTTTGGCGGTTCACACTTTACAAAAACTCTGGAACTGCCAAATTCTCGATGCAAAGCAACAACTCATTACCCCAGAAGACTTGGAAAAAATGCGCCAGCAAGCGGATCGTTATCCAAGCCTCACCGAAACGGCCGCCTTGGCAGGCAAAAAGAAAACCAGTAAATAAAATGCGAATAAAATGCGCAAGTAATGATAAAAAGAAACCCCATCACTGATAGCCACTTGACGGGGCTAGCAAACTTTGAAAAACAATAAGTTATTTCTAAAACAGCAAAGAAAGTAATGCGCTCTAATAAGTCTGTGTAACGTTATTGGTAAAAGCGACTTTGCCACCCTGTTTACTTTGGCAAAGGTTAAGCAAAGCCTTAGTTTATTATTTTAATTATCAACAAGATAATTTTATTTTAAGGCAGAGGCATAACGCTTGGCCACATAATCCATCACTAAAGCGCGAAATTCTGCTGCGATGCTTTCGCCTTTTAAAGTCAATACCCGTTCACCATCCACATACACGGGTGCTACCGGCTGCTCGCCACTGCCCGGCAAACTGATACCAATATCGGCATGTTTGCTCTCACCCGGACCATTGACCACGCAGCCCATCACTGCGACTTTGAGGTTTTCCACACCCGGGTATTGACTGCGCCAAAGCGGCATTTGTTCGCGCAGAAAGTTTTGAATTTCTTGCGCAAGTTCCTGAAAAAATACGCTCGTTGTCCGTCCACAACCCGGGCAAGCCGTCACCTGTGGCGTAAAAGCGCGTAATTCAAGACTTTGCAAAATCTCCTGTGCCACCCGCACCTCCTCACAACGGCTCTGGCCAGGCTCCGGGGTCAGGGAAATGCGAATGGTATCGCCGATGCCTTCTTGCAACAGCACCGCCAAGGCTGCCGTTGAAGCGACAATGCCTTTGCTGCCCATGCCAGCTTCGGTTAAACCCAGATGCAGCGCAAAACGACACCGTGCTGCCAATTCCCGATACACAGCGATTAAATCTGGCACCCGACTCATTTTGCAGGACAAAATAATCTGATTTTCCGACAAACCCAAACGCATGGCCTGCGCCGCGCTCTCCAAAGCCGATACGATCACTGCTTCTCGGGTGACGGCTGCTAAAGACTTTGGTTCAGCAACTTTTTGATTTTCATCAAGCAATCGCGCCAAGACACTTTGATCTAAGCTGCCCCAATTGACACCGATGCGCACTGGCTTTTGATTTTTACAAGCAATTTCAATCATCTGTGCAAAGTTATCGTCTTTTTTGCTACCCAAGCCAACATTGCCCGGGTTAATTCGGTACTTAGCCAAGGCTTCGGCACAGGCCGGATATTTGGTCAATAACTTATGACCGTTATAATGAAAATCGCCAACCAAGGGCACCGGGATGTTCATTTGTTGAAGTTTTTCAACAATATAAGGAACTTCCGCCGCCGATTCTTCATTATTGACCGTCACGCGGACAATCTCAGAACCGGCTTGATATAACTCGGCAATTTGTGCCACCGTTCGCAACGCATCCGCCGTGTCGGTATTGGTCATAGATTGCACCACCACCGGCTGACCGCCGCCAACCACCACCGACCCCACCGTCACGGGCATGGTAAGCTGTCGCATCTGTCACCTCTTTGAAAATAATTAAGCGCATTAAATTGAGAAAAAATGGAAAATAACACTGATTTTTTAGCACTTTGGCAACAAATTCCTGCCGAATGGCAAGCACTTTGTCAGGCACAGCAGGACATTGTAGAGAAACTTGATCGCTTTTTGCAGCAGGAACGTCAACAACAGCAGATTTTTCCCAAACAGGACGAGATTTTTCAATCCCTTGCACTTTGTCCGCCGGATAAAGTGCGCGTGGTGATTTTGGGTCAAGACCCCTATCACGATGACAAGCAAGCGCATGGTCTGGCTTTTTCGGTGAAAAACAATCAAGCACTGCCGCCTTCTTTACGCAATATTTTCAAAGAATTGGTAAGCGATTTAAGCATTCCCATGCCAAGCAGCGGCGACTTAACCCCCTGGGCAAAGCAAGGCGTTTTACTCTTAAACAGCGTCTTAACCGTGCGCGCACATGAGGCTTTTTCGCATCAAAAACAAGGCTGGGAAGACTTTACTGACGGCTTGCTGCAAAGTTTAAGCCAACAACAAGCACATCTGGTGTTTATCTTTTGGGGGAAGGCGGCTGGAAATAAAGAAAAATTGCTGGAAAAAAGACATAGCCGCTTAAAAACTGCGCATCCTTCGCCTTTATCAGCCAGTCGCGGTTTTTTTGGCAGCCGTCCTTTTTCATTTTGTAATCAAAAACTTCAAGAACATGGCCAGGAAATAATTGATTGGCGTTTGCCGTGATTTTTTTCAAAAATCAAGCATTGCACTCTATTATTTTCATCAATCATCCCAAGATAAAGCACCACCGACTTGATATTCGGTGACACGAGTTTCAAAAAAGTTTTTTTCTTTTGATAAATCAATGATTTCAGACATCCAAGGGAAAGGATTATTCACCCCTTGATACAAAGGTTCCAAGCCAATCTGTTGCAAGCGACGATTGGCAATAAAGCGCAGATATTCCGAAAACATAGCGGCATTTAAGCCTAAAACACCATTAGGCATAGTGTCCACAGCATAACGCTCTTCTAAAACCACGCCTTCCTCAACCATGCGGTAGATTTCCTGTTGAAACTCTGCTGTCCAAAGTTGCGGGTTTTCAGCCTTGATTTGATTGATAACATCAATGCCAAAATTCAGGTGCATAGATTCATCACGCAAAATATATTGATACTGCTCGGCAGTACCGGTCATTTTATTGCGCCGTCCCATGGATAATATTTGCACAAAACCGACATAGAAAAACAAGCCTTCAAAAACGACGTAAAAGGCGATTAAATCACGCAAAAAGCGCTGGTCATTGGCAAAAGTGCCAGTGCGGAACGTAGGGTCACTTAACGACTCGGTATATTTTAAGCTCCAGGCAGCTTTGTCATGAATGGAAGGAATTTCCCGATACATATTAAACACTTCTGCTTCATCCAGACCCAAAGATTCCACCACATATTGATAAGCATGGGTATGCAAGGCTTCTTCAAAGGCTTGACGCAGAAGATATTGACGGCATTCAGGATTGGTTAAGTGCCGATACACCGCCAAGACTAAATTATTGGCCACTAAAGAATCCGCAGTAGAGAAAAAACCTAAATTGCGCATAAAAATTAAGCGCTCGGCCTCAGTTAAACCTTCTGGGTTGCGCCACAGCGCTACATCGGCAGCCATGTTAATTTCTTGTGGCATCCAATGGTTAGCGCAGGCATTGAGATACTTTTCCCACGCCCAATAATACTTAAACGGCACCAGTTGGTTTAAATCCGCCCGACAATTGATAATCTGTTTATCATCCACCTGGATGCGCGAAGCGCCAAACTCCGTTGCTTCTAAACCGCTAAGCACTTCTTGCTTATTTTCTTGCCAATTTAATGATGACATCTTGATTTACCTAAAAAAGTTTTAAGAACAAAAATTATTGACACGATTCACAACTATCCCCTGCGGCAGCATCCAGCACCGGATTGACCGCCAATTTCACTGCATTGAGCTTTGGCGCATTTTGGGTGCTTTTTTCAATTTGCGTTGCTGCACGAGTGCGAAGATAATAGGTTGTTTTTAATCCTTTTTCCCAACACAGGCGATACATTTGATCCAGTTTTTTGCCCGAAGGGGAAGTCATATACAAGTTTAAGGATTGCGCTTGATCCAACCATTTTTGCCGACGCGACGCCGCTTCAATCAACCATTGCGGTTCAATTTCCCAAACCACAGCAAACAATTGACGCAAGGCTTCAGGAATACGGCTGATGGCAGCAATGGAACCATCATAAAATTTAATATCGCTGACCATAGCCTTGTCCCACAATCCCAATGCTTTCAATTCATTGACTAAATAGGTATTGACGACGGTAAATTCACCAGAAAGATTCGACTTCACATACAAATGCTGATAGGTCGGCTCAATGGATTGGGTAACGCCGCAAATATTTGAAATCGTTGCCGTTGGTGCAATAGCCATGGTATTGGAATTGCGCATCCCTTGTTGCTTTACTTTTTCACGCAAAGCCTCCCAAGGCAAAGCAGCATCCCGATTCATAGTAACTGCTTCACCGCGTTGTTTTTCCAAAAGTTCAATCGAGTCTAGTGGTAAAACCCCTTGACTCCACAAAGACCCTGCAAACGTCGCATAACTGCCACGCTCTCTTGCTAAATCACTTGAGGCTTCAATAGCATAAAAGCTGATTTCTTCCATCGAACGGTCGGCAAAGGTCACTGCTGCTTCCGAAGCATAAGGAAGGCGCAATTGATATAAAGCATCCTGAAAACCCATTACCCCTAAGCCCACTGGACGATGCTTAAGATTGGAACGTCGTGCTTGTGGAACGCTGTAGTAATTGATATCAATGACATTATCGAGCATTCGCATGACCGTCCGTATGGTATTTTTTAACTTCTCGCTATCCAACTGGCCAGCTTTAATATGTTGCGCCAAATTGATTGAGGCCAAGTTACAGACGGCGATTTCATCATCAGAGGTGTTTAAGGTAATTTCGGTGCATAAATTGCTGGAATGCACCACGCCACCATGCTGCTGCGGACTGCGGACGTTACACGGGTCTTTGAAAGTAATCCAAGGATGACCGGTTTCATATAACATGGACAGCATCTTGCGCCATAAATCTAAGGCTTTGACTTTTTTAGTTATTTTTAAGCAACCTTGTTCGGCCAACTGCTCATATTCATGATAACGCTTGGCAAAAGCTTGTCCGGTTAAATCATGTAAGTCTTTGGTTTCATCAGGAGAAAATAATGTCCACTCAGCATTGGCGGCTACGCGCTGCATAAATAAATCCGGCACCCAGTTGGCGGTATTCATGTCATGCGTGCGCCGCCGATCATCGCCGGTGTTTTTACGCAGCTCTAAAAACTCTTCAATATCAACATGCCAGGTTTCTAAATACGCACAAACTGCGCCCTTTCGTTTGCCTCCCTGATTAACTGCCACCGCCGTATCATTCACCACTTTCAAAAACGGTACCACGCCTTGAGATTTACCATTGGTGCCTTTGATATGTGCGCCCATCCCGCGCACCCGACTCCAATCATTACCTAAACCACCGGCATATTTTGAGAGTAAGGCATTGTCTTTAATCGCATTATAGATGCCGTTTAAGTCATCCGAAACCGTCGTTAGATAACAAGAAGATAATTGTGGACGCAAGGTGCCGGAATTAAATAAAGTCGGCGTTGAACTCATGGCATCAAAACTTGACAAGACTTGATAAAATTCAATGGCTTTTGCTTCGCGATCCACTTCGTTTAAGGCCAAGCCCATCGCCACCCGCATAAAAAATGCCTGCGGTAATTCAAAGCGTTGATTGTTATGGTGTAAAAAATAACGATCATATAAAGTTTGTAAGCCAAGATAGGTAAATTGACCATCACGTTCTGTTACTAAGGCTGGTGCTAAACGGGATAAGTCAAATTCTAACAATCGTGGGTCTAAACGCTCTAATTGCACGCCCGTTTCGATCATTTTTAAGAAATAGTCTGAATAAAACTGTTTTTCTTCAATAATCTGCATGGCATCAAATGGCATGTTCAAAAAAGTTAAGGCTTCCTGTTCCAAGGCTATCAACAATAACCGCGCTGCCACTTGCGAATAACTGGGTTCTTCTTCCACCAAAGTGCGCGCTGCCATGATTAGCACCTGAATAATTTCTTTTTCAGGAATACCTTGATAAAGATCACGATCCGCTTGTGTAAGAATTTTTTCTATCGAAACCTCGGTCAACTGTCGGCAAGCGGCATTGACTAAACGCTGTAAATAGGCACGGTCTAAAGGCAAACGCTGTTTTTGCGCGTTGATATAAAATAAAGTTGGCGTGACAAGCGCGGGTGCTTGTTCCGCCGCACGTTCCGCCGCACGCTTTTCTCGATACAAAACATAAGCACGCGCCACTTTATGTTCACCAGCACGCATTAAGGCCAATTCCACTTGATCTTGAATGGTCTCAATATGTACAGTGCGTTGATTGTGATGTTGCCGTGCTAGTGCTTCAACGACTTGTTTTGTTAAGTTTTCTACTAAGCGATGCAGACGATCACTGCTGGTATTATCGCTGCCTTCAACAGCCAAAAAGGCTTTTTTTAAGGCTAAAGCAATTTTATCTTGATCAAAACTGACCACCTCACCCGTGCGACGAATCACCTGCAAAGTATTAGCGACCGACACCTGGCTGGCCTCTGTCACCGCTTCGCTATGCGCTGTCATAGAAATGCTCCCTAATCTATATTTAGTAATAAAAAAAATCTGACCCACAAGATGTTGTGGTCGGCGATGATAGCGACAGTTTTTACCTTTGGCAATGCAGAATTTTACTGACTAGAAAAAATAGACAACTTACCGGTAGGTTGTAGTAAGATTGGTCTTTTTCCATTTACTCTAAATTTTATGCAAGAAATACAAGCAATTATTGAAAAGGCTTTTACAGAACGTCACAGCTTACATCCCGGCCAAGCTGAACCGCAATTACAAGAAGCGATTCAACAGGTTCTGGAGCATCTCAATGCTGGCAAATGGCGCGTCGCCGAGAAAACTGCCAACGGCTGGGTGGTGCATCAATGGCTAAAAATGGCGGTATTGCTGTCTTTTCGCCTGCAAGAAAGTCGGATGATTGAGGGTGGCTTTACCCGTTATTTTGATAAAGTTGCCAATAAATTTGCGCAACTGTCAGAAACGCATCTTCATCAACAAGGGGTACGCATTGTGCCGCCAGCAACAGCGCGTTATGGCAGCTATATTGCACCTGGAGCCGTGTTGATGCCAAGCTATGTCAATATCGGCGCTTATGTTGGCGAAGGCACCATGGTGGACACCTGGGCAACCGTCGGTTCTTGCGCACAAATCGGTAAAAATGTTCATCTTTCCGGCGGTGTTGGCATCGGTGGCGTATTGGAACCCGTTCAAGCCACGCCAACGATTATCGAGGACAACTGCTTTATTGGTGCGCGTTCAGAAATTGTTGAAGGGGTGATCGTCGAGGAAAACGCGGTGATTTCTATGGGCGTGTATATCGGACAAAGCACCAAGATTTACAACCGCTTAACTAACGAAATCAGCTATGGCCGCGTCCCAAGCGGTGCGGTAGTTGTGCCTGGTAGTCTGCCTTCTGCCGATAGCAAATATAGTTTGTATTGTGCAGTCATTGTTAAACAAATAGATGCAAAAACACGCGAAAAAGTCGCGATTAACGAACTCTTACGCGATTAACTTTTTTATTTTTATTACTTTATTATTAATTGGTTAAGGAGACAGGCGATGCAGTCTTTTCTAGCGCTGAAACAAAAAGCTATCGTGCAAGGAAAATGGCAGATTATTCCAGAGGAGGAACGGACGCTTCACCTGCTCATTGACACCTCTCAAGTTATTTGCTTTTTTAGCAATGCCTTACCGTTAGATTCCGGTTTAAGCATATTGATAGATCATAAAATAACTATTGGTCAACCCTTAACCGAATATCTTTTACCAGTATTTTGCCCTATCTGGGAAAAGGCTTTTAACACTTGCTGCACCTATCAAAAGCCTGTGACCATTTATTCTGAAGCGGAAATCGGTGAAACGCATTATTTTCCTTTTGAAATCAAGATAACCCCTGCACATTTGCTATCTACCGATAAGAGCGACAGTAGCACTGAAAAAAAATACTTTGTTGATTTCAAATATAAAAAAATACAAAAAGTAAAAGACTCTGACCTTAGCCGTGAACTCTTTGATCTTTTTGCGGAAAAATTACCGATCACTTTTTTTCAATTTGAACTAGATACACAAGGTAATACGGCCGTTCCCTTTATCAGCAAATACGACACCAAAGGCTTAACCTTTAACAACCAGATCATTAAAAACAATGGTGCCTTGGTTTTACAAGCGATTCATCCTGAAGATAAAAAATATTTTATGGACAAGATGGCAGAATCGGCAGAAAAACTAACGCCATTTGCCGAGGAAATCCGCTTTACCCGCGACCAAAGTATCTACTGGCGTTATATTTATGGCTTACCCGAAAAAAAAGAAAAAGGCATTCTTTGGAATGGCTATATTATAGATGTCAGTGATTTGCGTGCCTCACAGGTCAAAAACAAAGTAGATGAAACCTTCTTTTTACGGATGTTAGACAGCGCGCAAGTCGGTATTGTCCATATTGATAAGCGTGGCGAGATTCTTTTTGCTAATGAATGTGCTAAGGAATTATTGAATTTAGGGAAAAATACCAGGATCAATATCTATAGCTATCTACATTCCGATGATATTCCCCATTTTATCAATAATATAAAAAATCCAGAGTGGGGTGAATATGTACCTTTGGAAGCGAGAGTTTTACATCAGGATCGCAATTTTTTATGGATGAATATCAAGTTCTCCTGGCTTAATCCCAGTGACGAAAACTCAACTATTATCCTCTCATTGGAAGATTTATCCTTTGTCAAAGACTTGGAAGAATCGTTGATGGAAGCCGAATCGCGTTGGAACAGCGCCTTGGAATACACCGAGCATGGTGTGTGGGATTGGAATGTGCAGCATGATCAACTTTTCCTTTCAACGATGTTTGTACAGATCATCCATCGCACGACTTTTCGCAAGGATTTAACCGATTGGCAAAAAATTGATACATATATTCATCCCGATGACGTAAAAGTTATTCAAAAAAATCGTCAAGATATTCTCGCCGGAAAGATTTCACAATTTCATGAAGAATTCCGAGTTTTATCGCCCAAAGGCGAAGTTTGTTGGATTTCCAATAAAGCGCGGGTTTTTTCTTGGAAAAACAATAAGACACCAGCGCGCATCATCGGTGCCATCAGCGATATTAACCTGGAAAGAACTTACCAAGAAACCTTAGCACAAGCTAAAAATGAAGCCGAACGTGCTAATAAACATAAAAGTTTATTCTTAGCGAACATGAGCCATGAAATACGTACGCCGATGAATGGCGTTATTGGTGCTTTAGAAGCCTTAAAATATCCTTCTACAGAGGCAGAACAGCAAGAACTGATTGATATTGCCTTACATTCCTCACAAAACCTATTATCGCTTTTGAATGATATTCTTGACTTATCAAAAATTGATGCTGAAAAACTTAAAATTCAAAACGACAAGATTGATATCATTGAGCTGCTTGGTAATTGTATTAAATCCTTTCAAATTCCAGCGCAGAAAAAACATTTGCGCTTAACCTTGTGGATAGAAAAAGAACTCTATAATTATCGTTTTATTGAAGGCGACAGTGTGCGCTTACAGCAGATTTTCAATAATTTATTAAGCAATGCTGTTAAATTTACCGATAAAGGTGAAGTTTCTTTATCAGCGCATTTAGAAGCGGTCGAAGGCAACTATTGTGATATCTATTTCAATGTTCGCGATAGCGGTTGTGGCATTCCGAATAGCATGATTAAAAAGATTTTTCTGCCTTTTGAACAGGTAGAACAACCAACCCCTATCGGCGGTACTGGGCTTGGCCTTTCGATCTGCCAGTCTTTGGTAACGCTCATGAGAGGGCATATTTTTGTGGAAAGTCAGGAGAATGTCGGCAGCATTTTTTCGGTGCAAATTCCTTTTCTTTTTTATAAAGATAGCAAAAAGACTTTCAGCAAACAATCTTTTGAAAAACGGAAATTTATTCTTTTTGCCGACAATATCTGCACGCCATCCCCCTTGGTATCTTTGTTTGAAGGATTAGAGGTAAATTATCGCTTTTTCGATACGATGTACAATGTAATGCGCTATTTGGAAAATGAAGCCGAAGCCTTTGATGGCATCTTTCTGGACAGTATCAATCCAGAGAAAATTCTCAGTGAATTACAATCGGTTATTCCCTTAGAGCATCTAGGTGTCATTTTTTGGGTCAGCAGTTATGGCTTAAATAAAAAAGAAAAAAATCATATCAACTTTATTTTGCAACATCCTTTAACCAACAATGATTTACTGACGGCTTTCGATAAAGCTTATCTCAGCCCGGTTTCAAAACTACCGCTTACTAAATCCGTTATGTCAGAAAAACATATTCTCTTGGCAGAAGATAATCCCATCAATCAAAAAGTTGCTTTGGCGTTACTGCAACGCCAAGGTTATCAAGTCACTTTTGCCAATGATGGTGGCGCAGCCGTGGCTTTATACGTTGCGCAATCTAATTTATTTAATGTCATTTTGATGGACTTGGAAATGCCCAAAGTAGGTGGTATCGAAGCCACCAAACAGATTCGTGCTTGGGAGAAGCAAAATAAGAAAAATCCAAAGCCAATTATTGCCTTAACTGCTCATGCTTTTAACGAATTTCGTGACAATTGCTTGGCCAACGGCATGAATGATTTTCTCACCAAACCCCTACGCGCTGAAACCTTATATGAGACTATTGAACGCTGGTCTAAAGACTATGGAAAGGTCGAGGAGAAATTAACTGCTACAGAAATCACACAAAAGCCAGTCGTCAGCCTGATCAATCAAGCACAAGCGCTTGAATTACTTGGTGGTGATTTATCGCTTTATCAAGATATTACCAAGGCGTTTTTAGCTTCCGCTCCAAAAGAATTGGCCATGCTGGAAAAGTATGCGCAAGCACAAGATTTAAATGCTTTGGCCTTTACCATTCATGGGGTAAAAAGCACCTTGGCGCATCTGGGTGCAGAAAGTGCAGCTAAACTGGCTGAAAAAATTGAAAAAAATGCCAGAGCCCGCACTTGGGAAGAAACTACTTTTGCGCGTTTTAAGGTCATGTTGTCTTTGCTACAAGAGGAATTAGTGCGGATCATCCAAAAGTGATGCTGCTGGATTATCTTCCACATTCCCCTCTTGATAATATCCCATAAAAACCTCGACGCTTTTATGGCCGGTTAAAGCCATTGCCTGTGGAATGGCAATGCCTTGTCGGCCACTTTCCGTTACAAAACCACGTCTTACGCTGTGACCACCGATGCGCTCCTCAGCAAAACCAATGCTGGCAGCCAATTTTTTGATAATTAAAGCCACACTTTTATCACATAAGCCACGATTTTTAATAATGGCACCATTGCGCGCAATGGGATGAAATAAGGCACCTGGATGCCGCCCGCGTTGTTCCAACCACGCCTGTAGATGCACTGCGGCTTGTCCTAAAATTGGCAAGTACCGTCCCACACCATCTTGATCGGTTTTGCTGCGCCGCAGATGATAAACAAAGCCTTTAGCAACTCGCCGTAAATCCTCAAAATTTGCCTGCGCCACCTCACTGCGCCGACGACCACCGCTGGCAAAAGCAAAAAACAATACCGCCAAATCTCGACAATTGCGGATATCATCGCTCGTAGTAATAGCGGCGATGTTTTTTAAGTCTTGTTTAACCAAAGCATCTTTTTTATGTGGACGATAAGCAACAGCTCTTCTAGCTTTTTTAAGCAATTCACGCAGTTGTGGATGATAAAGCGGTTCGCTAATGCCTTGCAAACGATACCACGTTGCCAAAGAAGCCAAACGACGTTCAATGGTGGACATGCTATGGGTGCCTAAACGGGTTTTTATTTTGTTTTCAACTAGCTTTTCATCAATGGCCGTCGGCAGACCTTGTAAATGATCCGTGACAAAGGTTAATAATACCGGTAAAGGTATGGGGTAAAGAGGGAGTAACTGATAACGCAATTCCGCCCAAGCCCAAAAATAATGCAAGTCGCCAGTTAAAGCACGTCGGCTGCTGGCACTTGTGCCTTTTTCAAGCAAAATCTTAGCTTTATGCCAAGTTTCCTGATCAAGCGTCGTAGCATCTAAATGCGTTTTTGGCAGGATTAAAGCACTTTTTTCCATTTTATCAGGCCATAAAAAAACGACTACGCATTAAACCTTCAATACGATGTAAACCTTTATGTTTTTCTTCGGATAAAGCAAGTTTTTTACTAAGTAGATCAATTACTTCTGGATAAATTTTGATCAATTCGGCAAAATCAGCAGCTTGCAATGAATAGAGAAGAACATTGGTTTCTGCCTGTGCTTTGATAAGTAACGGCTCACCAGTTAATACTGAAAATTCACCAACAATTTCTGTTGACACCAAACGTCGTTTACTTAACTTTTCTTTCTTAAAATCAAAGAATTCACAAGTGACTAAACCTTCCGCCACCATCAGCAAGCGATCCAGTTCTTTGTCACCATAGCTGATAAACTGTCCGGCTTGATAGGAAAACTCGGCCATCATCTTGGCTAATTCACGACGGTAGGCATCGGGTAAATCCTTAAATAATTCAATCTGACTGATAAAATAAAAGCGATCAAGGTGGTGATCAGCAATTTGTTGATGCTTACGCGCAATAAACAATTCTAACTTAGGATAGGAAGGAGAAATGCCTGCCGCATGTAAACGCTCCAAAACTTGCTTCATCAAAGCATGTGCCAAGGCATTGCCATAGTCTTCAATTTGCGCAGCATAAAAGGTAATTTTGTAATGAATAGAATCTTGTACCAAGGCTTCCAAACGAATTTCCGGCGGCGGCTCACTTAAAATACCAGGCGTTGCCAAGGCGGATGCCATCAAGATGCGCTCGGCGCTATCCACAGAAGTTTGATAGTCAATATAAAGATCTATTTCTTTTTTACCGATATTATTGTTTGCGGTTAAATTTATCACCGGCACTTTGACCAGATAACTATTAGGCACAATCACTATCACATTGTTTTCAGACAATAAATGCGTAGCTCGCCAATTGATTTCTAAAATTTTTCCTTCATGGGGTTTATTGATCTGATCTTGATAAAAACGCACCCGATCACCAATTTTTAAGGCACGTTCCATATTCAGCATAATGCCGCTGATTAAGGAATAAAGCGTATCCTGCATGGCAAAGCCAAGAATGGCCAAGCCAATACCACCGGTAGCTAAAAGTGCAGTAATGTCTTTAGAAAACAAATAGGTAAGAACAAAAAGCAGCGCTAGAGAAAAATAGAATAGTCCAAGCAAATCCCCAATCAATTTCGGAATAGCCATGCCCATTTGCCGGGAAAAAAATTGACCAATGATAAAAATCCTTGTCAAACGGGTCAAAAACCAAGCCAAACTAAAATAAAATAAGGTCAATGCCCAAGGACTAAGATTTGTAACCTCGGTGTTTAAGACAATAGATGCTGGCAAGATCAATAAAGATTCATTAAAAGCAATCGCGCCGGTCACTATAAGTGCTAATAATACCGGCCAATATAAACGAAAGAACAGAATCACAACCCCTCCGCCAAAGGTAAACGCACTAAAAAACCTTTATAATCATTTTCTTGAATTATTTCTATACTGCCACTGTTTTTTTGAATAATCACCGCCGCCGTTAAAGCACCCATAAATAATCCTTTTAAAAAAGTGCGCTCATCACTTTCCATAATTCTAGCAACCCATTGCTCTTCAACAGAAAGAACATGCAAAAAATCTTCTTCTGCCAAGGTCAGACCAGTAGTTAATAAACGCAAAACTACCCAGTCACGGCGTTTATCACAACGTAAACTGATGATACCTTTTTCAGTTTTGCTGATTAAAAAACGAATTAAGTTATTGATTGCCAAGCTAATACTAGAAGGCGCGACAAAGATAGTTTCATTTGGCCAATTGTCGGCATGTTCCAAAGTAATGCCGCTGCGCGTGCGTACCAAGGCTTGCAATTCATTCCACACTGGCAATAACAGCGGACGTAACTGGACATTTTCGCGTGGCAACTGTCGGGTTTTGACAGCCAGTGCTTGTAATTGATGGTACTCATCTATCAAACGCAGTAAGTGCCTACTTTCTTGAATGATCATATAAAGACGGCGCAATTCCTGGCTATCTTGTTGATTTTGAAGATTTTTATAAGAAAGCTGCAAATGGCCAAGCATGGACGCTATCGGTTCTTTGACGACCGCAATCATCCGCTCAATTAAAGTTTGACGTAGTAAAGCAAAATCAGCAAATCTTTGATCATATTCAGCAATTTTTTTGTTTTTACTGGATATTTCTTCATTTCTAGCCTTGATCATATCTTCGAGGCAAACCCGCAGACGGCGGTATTGCCAAGCAGCAATAATCAAAAGAATAGTTAATAAAAATAAGAGCAAGGCATTGTCAATAAAGATTTTTTGCTTGGTCAAGGTCGCAATATTACCCAAAGGTAAAACCGTTAAAACATGACCAATTTCTTGCCGACTATAATCAAACAAAGGAAAGGCAAAGAGATAATAATCGGATTTATTGACCTCTAAAAAATAACCTGCTTCGGCTTTGGCTAAGTTCCAATCTTGATTTTGCAATACCGGTCGCAAAATTTCTGTGGACAAGGTGTAATAAAGATTTTCTTCCCGTAAAATATCGTTGCGACCGTCAGCAAAGCGCCGCGCTTCAGCAAAAACTTTTTCTTTGATAGCTACCGTAAAATCTAAGTTTGTGGTTTCTTTGGCAACTTGTAAAGATTTAGCAAAATCTAAACCAAATTCAACACTCCCGAAATGCTCAACACCGTTAAAAATAGGAAAAATCACCCGCAAACCCGGTCCAGCACGACCCACTTCGAGGCCAATAATGCGGGTTTTTTCAGTATTAGCCGCAATCACCGTCTTACGAAAAGCTGATAAATCATCGCCAAAACTCTCCGGTTTATGCGCACGGAAAAAACTCGTCGCTGGTGGCAAATGAAATTGCAGTTGATCCATGCCATATTGTTGCTTCAATACTTTATCATAAAAATCAACAAGATTGACTGCCAAGGCATCCCGATCCTGACGAATAAAGTCATCAATAACTTCAGAATTTTGTAAGAAAAACTGCATGGCCATTTCGCCAGCACGCTCTTGTGCCGTTAAATTATCGTTGAAAACCTTGCGAAAATTTTGTGCTTTCAGCAAGGCATCGGCATTGATTTGCTGCATTTGTTCGGCATATTGGTTAATACCAAACAAAGAAACACCGATAGTCATTACCATAAAAAAGCTAAAAAATAAAATAAAATCCTGTGTATTCATTCAGTTTCCCCAAGTTTTTTTGCCAAAACATCCGCCAGACCCACATAATTTGCCGGTGTCAACGTCAATAATCGTTCTTTTTCTGGCTGCGACAAAGGTAAATTATTGATAAACTCAATAATCGCTCTTTCTTGCAACACTTGGCCACGGCTTAAGGCTTTCAGTTGCTCATAGGGATTTTCCAGACCATAACGTCGCATAACGGTTTGGATTGCCTCGGTTATTACTTCTGGATGCGCTGCTAACTCCAAAAGCATAACCGGTTGATTGGGAGAAATTTTTTCCAATCCCTGCTGTAAAGCGCGATAGGCCAGCAAACTATAACCAAAAATCATGCCGGTATTTCGCAATACCGTTGAATCACTTAAATCGCGCTGCCAACGTGAAATCGGTAATTTTTGCTGAAAATGTTCGGCCAAAGCATTGGCAAGACCAAGATTTCCTTCAGCATTTTCAAAATCAATCGGATTGACTTTATGCGGCATGGTTGAAGAACCCACCTCACCGCTTTTCACTTTTTGCTTTAATAAATCAAGCGCGATATAGCCCCAAATATCCCTTGAAAAATCCAATAAAATACGATTGGCATGACTGATGATTGACATGGTTTCAACAATAAAATCATGTGGTTCAATTTGTGTTGTCAAGGGATTACAAACCAAGCCCAGTTGTTCAATAAAGTCTTGGCTAAGCCTTGGCCAATCTATTTCAGGATAGGCAATCGTATGCGCATGAAAATTTCCCGTCGCGCCGTTAAATTTTCCAAATATTTCCTGATATTGCAATTTTTTTACTTGTCTATTTAACCGATAAGCAACATTGGCAAACTCTTTACCTAAAGTTGTCGGTGAAGCCGGTTGACCGTGGGTACGCGCCAGCATGGGAATGCCGACATAATCCTTTGCTAAAGCTGTAATTTTATCCGTTAAGGCCGATAAAACTGGCAACAATACCGCATCCCGACCTTGCTTGATCATTCTTGCGTAAGCTAAATTATTGATATCTTCCGAAGTGCAAGCAAAATGCAGCCATTCTTGATACGGATACAATGCCGAATAATTGGCAAATACTTGTTTTAAGAAATATTCTATCGCCTTTACATCATGGCGGGTTTTTTCTTCCAACATTTTGATTGCTAAAGCATCTTGCACTGTGCAATCATAAGCACGGTCGCGCAAATACTGGACAAGGGACTCCGGTAATGGCGGCAATTCTTGAATCGCTGGACAAGTGGCTAAAAAAATAAACCATTCCACTTCTACAATCAGTCTTTCCCGAATTAAGGCAAACTCGCTAAAATAATCACGCAACTCGCTGATTTTATCGGCATAACGTCCATCTAAAGGTGAGAGCGCAAAGAGTTGTTGTTCCATTTTTTCAGACATATTTTTTCCTTTTTTTCCTTACTTTTTACCCAGGGATCAATCAATAAAATCTATGAACCAAAATACCGAGCGTCAAGAACACGATAGCCTTGGCAGCATTGCCGTGCCAAAAGATGCTTTATATGGCGCACAAACGCAACGTGCTTGTGAAAACTTTCAATTCAGTGGCAAAACCTTGGCTTGGGAAATTATCGAGGCTTTGGGACTTATCAAAAGCCTTTACGCCGAAGGCCATGCTAGCATTGGTTTATTGACAACAGAACAAGCACAAGCCATTGTCAATGCTGCTAAAAATCTTAAAAAGCATTACCCGGAAGCCTTTCCTGTGGACCTCTATCAAACTGGTTCTGGCACCAGCAGCAATATGAATGTCAATGAAGTCTTGGCGCATTTGGCTGGAGAACAACTGGGTTATCCTTTGCATCCCAATGATGTCGTCAACTTAAGTCAAAGTTCCAATGATGTTTTTCCAGCCGCCATTCGCATTGCTATTGCGCAACTTTTCGCACAAGAACTCTTGCCCAGTTTAGAAAGCTGTTTGAATACCCTTAAACAGTTAGCGCAACAGCATCCGCATACCTTAAAAACTGGCCGCACGCATCTCATGGATGCCTTGCCTATTACTTTTGCACAAGAATTCACCACTTGGCAGGAACAATTAGCGGCACATCAGCCTTATTTAGAACAAGCCTTATCTGCCTGCCGAGCCTTACCCTTAGGTGGCACCGCCGTTGGCAATGGTATTAACTTTCCCCAAGGCTTAAAAAAATCTTTATTAACCCTGCTTCAACAAGCACTTGGCGCTGATTTTAGCCTATTAAAAACCCCAAGCAGCGCCATGGCCGGACAAGAAGCCTTAGTGTTTGTGAGCAGCGCGCTGCGTGGCCTGGCCAGCAGTTTATATAAAATAAGCAATGACTTGCGCTGGATGAATAGCGGTCCTTATGCCGGTTTAGCCGAAATTTCTTTACCAGCTTTACAACCAGGTAGCAGCATTATGCCAGGCAAAGTCAATCCGGTGATTCCTGAAGCCATCATGATGATTTGTTTACAAATTCAAGGCCATGACACTGTGATTGTCCAGGCTAATGCTGCTGGTAATTTTCAGCTCAATGTGATGTTACCGGTGATGGGTCAAAACTTGGTCGAAAGCAGCAAACTTTTAAGCCAAGCGCTGCGACATCTTGATGAAAAGGTCTTAAAGAATTTAACTATTCAGGAAAAAAATTTAAGCAAAAGCCTGGCGCATAATCCGATCTTAGTGACCGCCTTAAATCCTTTGCTAGGCTACGATAAAGCAGCTGCCATCGCCAAGAAAGCCTATGCCGAACAACGCAGTATCTATGACGTAGCTTTAGAAAATACGCATCTGGATGCCGAAACCTTAAAAGCACTGCTGGACCCCTTACGCTTAACCCAAAGCCAAGAAAATAGTCAAAAATAAGTGTACTGCGTCTATAAAAACTGCAATAAATTTTGTTTTTCGTTACTATACCTCAAGTGGGTTGGTGTAAAACCGCCTGCTTGTTCTTTATCATCTTTATTATTTATCGTTTATTGATAACAAATGGAAAAAATTAAAAAAGTTGTACTCGCCTATTCCGGCGGCCTGGATACTTCGGTGATTTTGCGTTGGCTGCAAGAACAATATGACTGTGAAGTGATCACCTTTACCGCTGATATTGGTCAGGGAGAAGAGTTGGAACCGGCGCGTAAAAAAGCCGAATTACTTGGAGTCAAAAGCATTTATATTGATAATTTACAAGCGCGTTTTGTCAAAGATTATGTCTTTCCCATGTTTCATGCCAATACGCTTTATGAAGGCGAATATCTCTTGGGAACCTCAATTGCTCGCCCCTTGATTGCGCACCGACTGATTGAAATTGCACAAGAAACTGGCGCAGATGCCATTGCCCACGGCGCGACGGGTAAAGGCAATGATCAAGTACGTTTTGAATTAACTGCCTATGCCTTAAATCCTGAAATTAAAGTTATCGCTCCTTGGCGATTATGGGACTTAACTTCGCGTGAAAAATTATTGGCTTACGCCGAAAATCGCGGCATCCCAGTGGAGAAAAAAGCTGACGGTGGCTCACCCTATTCCATGGATGCCAATTTGCTGCATATTTCCTATGAAGGCGGTTTATTGGAAGACCCGTGGCAAGAGCCGGAAGAAAGCATGTGGCGCTGGAGCATTTCCCCTGAACAAGCGCCCGAACAACCTGAATATCTGACCTTACACTTTCAGCATGGCGATGCTTTTGCTATTGATGGCGAAACTTTATCACCAGAAGTGCTATTAAAAACCTTAAATCAACGCGCTGGTGCCCACGGTATTGGTCGCCTAGATTTGGTGGAAAATCGCTATGTTGGCATGAAATCCCGTGGTTGCTATGAAACGCCAGGCGGCACGGTATTGCTGAAAGCGCATCGCGCTATGGAATCTTTAACTTTGGATCGGGAGGCGGCGCACTTAAAAGATGAACTGATGCCCCGCTATGCGTCCTTGATTTATAACGGCTATTGGTACAGTCCCGAACGTCTCGCCTTGCAAGCCTTGATTGATCAGACACAAAGCAAAGTAAACGGTGAAGTGCGCGTCAAATTATACAAAGGACAAGTGACTGTTGTTGGCCGTCGTTCAGATGATTCTTTGTTTGACAATGCGTTAGCGACTTTTGAAGATGATGCTGGCCGTTATCAACAAAATTTAGCCGATGGTTTTATTCAACTGAATGCCTTGCGGTTACGTACTGCCGCACGCAAAAAAGTTTAACTACTCGTTTAATCTATTGTCTTAACTTATTGGAAGGAAAATCATGGAAATATTTTTAACGCCGACTTCTTTAGCAATTTTGATCACATTACATGCCTTATCTGCGGCTTTTTGGCTGGGCGGCATCGCCATGTATCCTATCAGCATTTGGCCAAGTATTAACCATACCGTTACCCGTCAACGGGAATATTTAAGCGCCAGCGCTGAAGCCTTTGCGCGTTTTGTGCCGTGGTTGATTGCTTTCGCGCTGATCAGTCTAATCAGTGGCTTGGCTTTATTAGCCTTGAAATATGGCTTTGCCTTTAAGCTCATGCCTATCTATCTGCATTTGATGTTTGCTTTGGGACTTATCGCGGTGTTATTGGTTGGACATTTAGTGTTTTCACCGTGGAAACGTCTGAAAAAATCCTTAGCCAGCGGCAAAGAAGAAGATTTAATTATCGCGGAAAAACAATTGCATAAATTAAAATTTTATCTCTGGTTACAGATTATTTTGACCTTATCTTTGATAATTATTGGAAGCGCTGGAATGTATTTTCCCATGCTGCGTTGATAAACTTTTGGTGAGCACATCAATAAAAAAGCGCAGGTTAGCCTGCGCTTTATAGTTAGGTTAAAGTAAATTTTATTCTTTAATTGCTAGACTCACCGTATAATCAGGACGTTGCTTAAGTTTTTCGTAATTACCAAAAACTTCCTTAAACACCCGCTTGATAAACTCCCGCAAGCCAGTAATCGTCACCACAATCAACCGTCCTTCGGGTAAAAGCTGTTTTTTAATATCTTCAAAAAAGATATAAAACATTTCATTGTTGACCTTGGCGGGTAAATTCGATACCACCAAGGAAAAGCGTTGTTCAGCAATATCTTCCAAGCCATTACTGAGATAACATTGCGCATTATTTAAGCGCAAATTGGCGATATTTTTTTGGGTATAACGCACCGCGACAAAATCTTTATCCACCAGTGTCACTTGTGTATTGGGATGCCGCAGCGCTAAGGTTAAACCCAAGAGGCCATAACCGCAGCCTAAATCTAAGATAGCACTTTCTTTTTGTTCAGGAATTTCCTGAAGCAACAACAAAGAACCACTGTCAGGTGCCTTGGGAGAAAATAACCCCCAAGTGCTTAGCAAAGTAAACGCACGGTCAGGTAACACCACCGGCACGCTTAACTCACGCTTTGGCGTTGTTTTTGTTGACATCTTGTTTAGCAATTGCCCATTTTAAAACGATGAAACCAACCACTGCTGATAAGGTACTGGCGGTTAATACCGAGAGGCGAATCACTGCCATATTTTCAGGTTGAATATCATCAAAGGCCAGCGTACCGATAAATAAACTCATGGTAAAGCCGATACCTGCAAGTAAACTGGCACCGTAAAGCATCGCCCAATTACTACCAGTTGGTAATTTGCTCCAGCCGAAATGGATCGCAAGCCACGCAAAGGAGAAAACACCGATTTGCTTACCGATAAATAAACCCAAAAGAATGCCTAAAAACAAAGGATTCATGAGCATTTCCCAAGACATGCCTTGCAAGGACACACCGGCATTGGCAAAGGCAAACAAAGGTAAAACTAAGAAGTAAACCCAAGGATATAAACCATGTTCCAAACGCATGGCAGGGGGTTCATCTAAACCATGTTTGGCACCTGGCTTCTCACTCATCGGAATCAACAAACCCACCACCACGCCAGCGAGTGTCGCATGAACCCCTGATTTGATGACAAATGCCCACAAAATCAAACCCACAAAAAGATATAAAGCAATGTTACGCACATTCAAAAGATTCATAGCGATTAAGACCATAACGCCACCCAAAGCATAATACAAAGAGGTGATAGATAATTCATGGGTATAAAAAATAGCGATGATGATAATCGCTGATAAATCGTCAATCACCGCTAATGTGGTTAAAAAGACAATTAAACCAATCGGTACTTTTGCGCCGACCAAGGTTAAAATACCGATAGCAAAAGCAATGTCGGTTGCGGTGGGAATTGCCCAACCGGCCAGGTTATCCGGTTGATTAAAGTTAAAAGCAACAAAAATAAGCGCCGGCATCACAATGCCGCCAATCGCTGCCATCAACGGCAAAATGGCGTTTTTAGGATTTTTTAGTTCGCCGACATAAAGTTCCCGCTTGATTTCAAGACCTATCAATAAGAAAAACAAAGCCATGAGTCCATCGTTGATCCAAAGATGTAAGGGTTTATCAATCTTAAATTCGGCAATTTTGACGGCAATATTGGTGTTCAACCACTGTTGATACCACTCATATAATCCTAAATTAGCCACCAACATGGCAATGATTGAGGCGATAATTAACATCATCCCAGGCGCGCTTTTACTATTGAAAAAATTAGCAAGCAGTTTAACCATGTATTAAAACTCCACTTCATCGTTAAAAAGAAAAAGATTGTATAACAGATGTTGCTTATTTAACATGCAAAAACAACACCGTTTTTGATTTTTTCCCAGCGACTTTTTAATTAAAATTTTTATTTCCCGTATGTTATGAAAAAAACTTTTGCACTACTGCTGGCTTTATTTCAATCGGCAAGTTTTGCCCTCGGCTTCTTTTTATTATTGATTTTAAGCAGGCATTTGGACTTACCCTTGGCGCGTTATGATTTTTTATTGTTAGGTGCCATTTTTTTGCAAGGGATTTTATTATTACTCGGTTGGGAAACCTGGCGGGAATTACGCGCCATCATTGCTTTCCACTTATTGGGGTTGTGTCTGGAGTTATACAAAACCTCAGTTTGGATCGGTTCCTGGAGTTATCCCGAATTTGGCGTGTTTAAGCTCTTTTGGGTGCCTTTGTATAGTGGTTTTATGTATGCCGCGGTTGGTAGCTTTATTTTGCAGTTGTTTAAGCGCTTTCATTTGGAGATAGTACAAGCGCCACCGTTATGGTTGGGAATGCTGTTAGCCTTATTGATTTACTTAAATTTTTTTACGCACCATCTCTGGTTTGATCTGCGCTGGTGGTTATTAGCGACAGTCATTATTTTTTACTGTTGCACGCAATTACGCGGACGATGGCAGGCGCATTTTTTTCAATTACCTTTGCTTTTGGTTTTTGCGCTTTTGGGTCTGGCGATTTGGCTGGCCGAAAATTTTTCAACCTTTTACGGCGCTTGGGTCTATCCCAATCAAGAGGATACTTGGCAATGGGTGCATTTCGGTAAAATTTCTTCGTGGATGCTATTGGTGATTTTAAGTTTTTTCTTGGTGGTGTGGCAGGAAAAAAGACATCAGTCGTTAAACTGATGTCTTAGAAAATAATCACTTATAAAAAATCAAGCTGCGCTTTCGTCTTTTTTCAAACTTTCTTGTAAAGTATCGCGCTCTTTTTGCAAGGCTTGAATTTCCGCTTGTAAGGCTTGCCGTTTTTCAGCGCTGCCTTCGGCATCCCCCGCTTCCAATAAAGCAATTAAAGCACCTTGTTTTTCGGTCAATTGTGCTTGAATTGCCAGAAGTTTTTGTACCGGGTCTTCGGCTTTTTCAGAAGCCAAAGTGATACCACTTTCCGCTAACATATAAACAATCGTATTCTCAATTTCAGCATCGGTAACAGCGGGATTACCACCGCGTGCCGGCATCCCACGTATGCCATTGATGGCATGATCAATTAGCGTCGCCAAGCCTTGATTAGCACGCGGCTGCCATTGCGCTTTATTACCCTTAATCGGTGAACCGGCAGCACCACTGTCATGACAGGCGGCACAAACCGCAGCATAAACTTCCTTGCCACTGCGTGGTTCGGCACCTGCTGCTGGTGCGGCGGCAGCGGCAGCGGCATTGGGATGCAAAGCCGCGCGCACTACGTCATCAGGACGCGCCTCACCCGTCACCACCGTGCCCAGCCGCGCCAAGCGATTGGCCAATAACACATCTTCTTCCCCACCTTTGGCCGTCGGCACGCTGCCATCCACAACAAATTTGCTGGCCAAAATCACTAGACCACCGACTAAAAACAAGGCCACAACGGCAACAAAGACAATTTGAAAAAATTTAATAATGGCAGACATAATAACCTTGATAAAAATTTTTGAAGTTTAATAAATTAAATAAGTTAGTCGAAACAAAAAGCGCCCCGTTTATAAAACAGAGCGCACAACTGTGCAAGATAAAAAACCAATCGGCCAATTGTCTATCATCGGCAGGTATTATACTTAAATTTTTCAATCAATTAAGGAAAAACTCACTCTAAACTGCGTAGCACGCACTACGGGTTTATATTTCCCTTCTTGCTTCACCAGCTTGATAATACGATAATTTTTCAAAAGATGCAGCATGGATAGAAGCTGCGTTTTCTCGACTTTGCTTATCATCGCCAGCTCCTTAATTGAAGCAGGCTTTTTATCTACAATTATTTGTAACAATTGCTTATTTTCTGCTGTAAAAACTTTTTCCACTGCCGCCAAAGAAGCAAACCAAATTTTTGGCGCATTTTTTTCAGGAATATAGAGTCCTCGCGCTATAGCTAACGAGCGCTGGCGGTAGTCTTGCGGCGACATAATGCCAATATTTATGACTTTTCCTTTGGTCATCCGTTATTTTCCATTGCTAAAAAATTATCTACTGCTTGCCAAAAATCCGTTAATAAATCTGCTGCACTGGTATAAACATATTCTTTTACCAGATTTTTTTCATGGCGATGATCCCAAATCTGACGTTTTGCAGCAAAACCTTCTTTCGCCTGAAAAGGATGTGCATTGTCATAGCCCAAAATCCTTTGGTTATGTTGATTATGCAAGGTCAACGAATAACGAATACCATGTGGAATAGCTTCTGATCTCTCAACACACCAAGCCGCAAATTTTACCCAGTAGCCATTCTCCAGATAAAAGATTTCGTTATTTAATTCCAAAAGATAAGGCAAGCCTCAGGCAGCATCCTTTTGATTCATATAACTTCTTTCGCCGCTGCTTATGAAGCAAGCGGCGGACAAGCGCAAAATAACTGCCGGTCGCCCAAGACATTATCTATGCGCTTGATAGGCGGCCAGTATTTGTTATCACGCAATTCCGGCAGCGGATACACTGCCTCGGCACGCGAATAAGGATGCGTCCAATCCCCGACCAGTTCTTCGGCGGTATGTGGCGCATTTTTCAAAGGATTATTGTCCTTTGGCCAAATGCCTTGGGCGATTTTTTCAATTTCAGCGTGAATGCTCAGCAATGCCCGACAAAAACGCGCCATTTCGGCCAGACTTTCCGATTCGGTCGGTTCAATCATCAAAGTGCCCGGCACCGGAAACGATAAAGTCGGCGCATGAAAACCGTAATCCATCAAGCGCTTGGCAATGTCCTCCGCGGTCACGCCGGTGGTTTTTTGGTAAGGACGCGGATCAATAATGCACTCATGCGCCACCCGCCCCTGTTGACCGCGATACAACACCTTGAAATAGGGATCCAGACGCTCGGCCAGATAATTGGCTTGCAGCACTGCTTGTTGCGTTGCCTGGCGCAAACCGTCGCTACCGAGCATTCGCAAATAACTGTAACTGATTGCTAAAATACCGGCTGAACCAAAAGGTGCCGCTGATACCGCGCCAATCCCGCTCGCCGGTCCGGCATGGGGATGCAGCGGATGATTGGGTAAAAAGTTGGCCAAATGCGCTTTGACAGCAATCGGCCCAACACCGGGGCCGCCACCACCATGCGGAATAGCGAAGGTTTTATGTAAATTCATGTGCATAACATCGGCACCAAGCACCGGCGGCTGCGTCACCATTAGCAAAGCATTGAAATTCGCACCATCAAGATAAACTTGTCCGCCAACGGCATGAATTTTATCGCATAAATCGGGAATCGCCGCTTCATACACGCCACTGGTTGAAGGATAGGTGATCATCATCGCCGCCAACTGCTCGGCGTATTGCGTAATTTTGGCGCTGGCATCGGCGACATCCACACTGCCATCAGCGGCAATTTTCACCGACACCACCTGCATTCCGGCCATAACGGCGCTGGCGGCATTGGTGCCATGTGCCGATTCAGGAATCAAACAGATCGTGCGCTGGCTTTGTCCCAAAGCTTGCAAATAACGGCGAATCACCAACAAACCAGCATATTCGCCTTGCGATCCAGCATTGGGCTGCAACGACACCGCCGCAAAACCGGTCATTTTCGCCAAACGTGCTGCTAAATCGTCAATCAAGGCTTGAAAACCTTGGCAATCTTCCAAAGGCGCAAAGGGGTGGATATTGGCAAACGCCGACCAGGACACCGGCAGCATCGCCGTGGTCGGATTCAATTTCATGGTGCAAGAGCCGAGCGGAATCATGGCGCGATCCAAGGCAATATCTTTGTCGGCCAAGTGGCGCAACAGGCGCAACATTTTGTTTTCACTGTAGTTTTCATAAAACTTACCATGCTTGAGCGCCGCCTCCTGCCGCCGCTCCTTCAAGGCAGAGGCATAACTGCTATTGGCGGATAAGTCCGGCAATGGCCGCTGTAAAAATGCTGCGATAGCGGCCAACAAAGCCGAAAGCGTCGGCGCATCGGTGGTTTCATCGCAGGCAATGCTTATTTGTTCGGCATTGACCAGTCGCAGTTGAATATTTGCTTGTTCAGCGACATATTTTACCAAAGCCGCGGCATGGGGATGCGTAAAAGTCACGGTGTCGAAAAACTGTTCGCTTAACAACGGCAAACCCAGTTGCGACAAGGCCGCCGCCAAGCGAGCGGCCTGACTATGCACCTGTTCGGCAATGCGCAATAAACCGACCTGGCCGTGATAAAGCGCATAAAAACTATTGACCACCGCCAATAACACCTGCGCCGTGCAGATATTACTCGTGGCTTTTTCGCGACGAATATGTTGCTCACGGGTTTGCAAGGCCAAGCGATACGCAGTGTGACCGGCGGCATCTTTGGAAACGCCGATTAAACGGCCTGGTAATAAACGTTTGAGCTCATCTTTGACCGCCATATAGGCCGCATGGGGGCCGCCATACCACAAGGGCAAACCAAAACGCTGCATCGAACCTATGGCGATATCGGCACCTAAATCCCCCGGCGCTGGCAGTAGTAACAGCGCCAAGGGATCAGCGGCCACAATCGCCAAAGCACCTTGTTGTTGTAAGCAGGCAATGGCTGGTTGAAGGTCACGCACCCGCCCCAAGGTATCGGGATAGGGCAAAAGTCCGGCAAAAACGCTTTGCGCGGTAGCGGCATCCAGATGCTCAAGATCACCCACGATGAGAGAAATCCCCAAAGGTTCGGCACGCAGCGCCAATACCGCCTGCACTTGGGGATGACAAGCGGCATCGAGCCAAAAAGCATGGCGGTTGTCATCTTGCTGTTGCCGATAGGCCAAGGTCATAGCTTCGGCGGCGGCGGTGGCTTCGTCCAACAGTGAGGCATTGGCCATCGGCAAGCCGGTCAATTCGCTGACCAAGGTTTGAAAATTCAACAAGGCTTCCAGACGCCCTTGAGAAATTTCGGCTTGATACGGCGTGTAAGCGGTGTACCAGGCTGGATTTTCCAAGACATTGCGCTGAATGACGCTTGGCAAAATACTGCGAGAATAGCCCATACCGAGCATCGGGATGCGTTCGCGATTTTGTGCAGCAAATTTTTGTAATTCATCGAGTATTTCTTTTTCACTCACGGCTTCGGCTTGATACTCGCTCGGCACTTGCAAACGCTCTGGCAAGGCTTGCGCCAATAGTTCTGCCGCTGAAGTCAGGCCTAAAGTGGCCAACATTGCTTGTTGTTCTGCGGCATCGGCACCCAGATGCCGCGCTAAAAATTCTTTTTTATTCATAACCTTTTTGCACCTTTCCGCACTGGCAATAACATTCTGGTTCAGATAAGAAATTTTCAAATTTTTCAAGCAATCAAGGCTTGGTAAGCGGCGGCATCCATTAACGTCGTCCATTCTTCGGGAGCGCTGGCTTCAAGGGTGATAAGCCAACCGTCGTTTTCGGCAGCGCGATTCAATAAAGCCGGGTCGCCGCTGACCTGTTGATTGACTTCAACAATCTTGCCGCTCATCGGCGCATACACGTCGCTTGCGGCTTTCACCGATTCCAAAATCGCAAAAGTACCGCCTTGTTTTACGGTTTTGCCCGCTGCCGGTAATTCGGCATAGACAATATCGCCGAGTTGCGCTTGCGCATAATCGGTAATGCCGATGCGATAGACACCGGCAGAAATTTCTTCAATCCATTCATGATCTTTGCTAAATTTACGCATGATTTTCTCCAGAAGATTTTGAAAATAAATAAGGATATAGCCGATTCTCAACAGCGCCGAAAACTTTTTTGAAAAATTTTTCTTTGTAAAACAAAAATATAATTTTTTATAATTTTTTTAGTTAGTTGCTAATAAAACTGCTACAAAAAGAAGCGCAAAAAGCACGCTGCTGAAGCTAGGCCGCCGAACGATAACGATGCGCAACAAAAGGCAAAGGCACCACCTGGCAGGCAATTTTTTGGCCACGCAATTCCGAAAATAAAGATACGTCCAAGGCAGAGGCATAACCCATGGCAATGGGTTTTTGTAAGGTGACGCTAAAGCCGCCGCTACTGATCTGGCCGACGGCTTCGCCCTCAGCAGTCAACAACGGGCTACCAGCACGCAATGGCGCTTTGCTGTCAGGCAACACACCCAGACGTTTTTGCGGAAGGAAATCATTCGGCTGTAGGCCAGCGGCACCGAAAAAATCGCCTTTTTGCCGCCGACTTTTCGGAATCGCCCAGAGCAAATCGGCCATCCACGGCGTGATGTTTTCGCTTAAATCTTGACCATAGAGACACAAGCCGGCTTCCAGCCGCAGCACATCGCGAGCCGCTAAACCGGCTAGTTGTAAATTTTTGTTTTGTAGAAGTTTTTCGGCAAAAGCCAAGGCTTGAACGGCAGACAGACGAATTTCAAAGCCATCTTCGCCGGTGTAACCACTGCGATAAATAGCAACTTCGTCAATGCCTTGGCCAATCAGTTGATTGTGCATAAACGGCAAGGCTTGGACTTGTGGATAAAATTCCTTTACGACGGCTTCGGCCATTGGTCCTTGCACGGCCAAAAGCGCCAAATCCTCGCGCACCTGAAAGCGCCAGTCGGTTTCGCTTAAAAGCGTCGTAAAATGCGCCTCTAAATGCCTAAGCACCGCGGCTTTACGCGCGGCATTGACCACCAGCGCCACGGTGTTTTCGGCCAAACGGCTGACGATGACATCATCCACGATGCCGCCTTGCGCATTGAGAAAAAAACTATAGCGGCTTTTGCCTGGGGGAAGCAGATTTAGGTCAATTGGCAGGATTTTCTCTAGCACTTTCAAAGCATTGGGATGGCCAATAAATTCCAAATGCGCCATGTGCGACACGTCGAATAATACCGCCTGTTGGCGGGCGGCCTGGCATTCAACGACAGTGCTTTGATAGGCCAGTGGCATGGCAAAGCCAGCAAAATCAGTAATTTTGGCCGTATGTTGTAGATGAAGGGGGTAGAGCGGCGTTTGCTGCATGGTATAAAGCGATCCTTAGGCAAAACTGCCCCTTTCTGTCTTTATACCTGAGAGAGTTACTCCTTCGGTGTCGTTGCCGACTCTCCAGAATGGCCTCCTTTTGCTGTCCTTTTACCTGAGCGTTTGAGGGGGGGTCTTGCGCCTTCGGTGCTTGCACGCGGGCAAGTCTCTCCTGCAAAAATCGTAAGCCAGGGCAAGCCTGGCATAAAAAATGGCAAAAGAAAAGGCGACAAAAAATCAGCGGCGCACGCGAATGGCATCCTCTAAATCCAAGGCTTCAAGCTGTTCTTCGATAGTTCGCATACTTTCGCGCAGCTCCGGCAATAGCACTTCTTCTAAAGCGCGGCTGCGCCGTTCGGTTTTTTGATATTCCCTGAATAAATTTTGCAAATTGCGCCGCTGTTGCGCTAAAGCAAAGGCTTGCGGCAAGAGTGCTGCAAATTTTTCCGCCGTCATCTGGATGACCGGTATGGGATAGACGGGCATTGGGATGCCTTCCGGCCAGTGGTCGTGACGCAGCGGCACACCGAGGAGGTTTTGCCTGCTTTCTGTCGGTTTCAGCGCCTCTAAAACCACGGCAGCTTGACTTTCAAGATTTTTTCCGCCTTGAAAAGCCACCGCCTGTTGCAACTGTTGCAAGGCGGCAAGGTAGGCTTGTTGAAAGCGTTGATAATCCCGCTGATAGGCACGCAAGCCTTGCACCAAGGCATTGGCCAAAACCGCGCGTTTTTCTTCTAAAAAGCGCTGGGCTTCACCAAAGGATTTTTCTTCGTCACGCAGCGTCAAAAGTGCGCTTTTGGTGGGACTTGCCGCTGTCATAAGGCCGGCGCTCCCGAACCTGAGTTGGCGATATAGGTCTTGATTTGCGCATCGCTTAAGCGGGTTAGTGCAGCAGGCGGCAACTGCGCCAATAATCGCCAAGCCAGCGTCATGCTGTCTTCCAAGCTGCGTCGGCCAGTTTGCGCGATAAAGTCGCTTTCAAAGGCTTCAGCAAAGGTGAGAAAGGCTTGATCGCTGGCCGCCAAACCTTCGCTACCCACCACGCCGGCCAACACGCGCAATTCCTGGGCACGCGCATAGGCAGCATAGAGTTGGCTCGCTAAAGCTGGATGATCAGGATGGGTGTAATGCTTGCCAGTACCGTCTTTCATCAGCCGCGACAACGAGGTTAAGGCTTTGACTGGTGGGAAAAAACTGCGCCGGTGTAAATCCCGATCCAAAACAATCTGACCTTCGGTGATATAGCCGGTTAAATCAGGAATCGGGTGGGTAATATCGTCGGCAGGCATGGTTAAAATCGGCAGTTGCGTCAAGGTGCCCTCACGACCATGTAGCCGACCGGCGCGTTCATACAAGGTCGCCAAATCGGAATACATATAGCCAGGATAGCCCTTGCGACTGGGAATTTCGCCCAAACTGCTGGATACCTCGCGCAAGGCTTCGCAGTAGTTGGTGAGGTCGGTCAAGATCACTAAAACGTGCATATTTTTTTCAAAAGCCAGGTATTCCGCAGCGGTCAGCGCAAATCTTGGTGTGAGCAAGCGCTGGGTGCTGGAATCCGAGGCCAGATTCAAAAACAACACACTGCGTGCTAAAGCACCGCTATTGGCAAGCTTTTGTCGGAAAAATTCGGCGCTATCGTAAGAAATCCCAATGGCGGCAAAGACTAAGGCAAAGGGCGCGTCGGCCTGACGCAAACGCGCATACTGAGCAACCGCCGCCGCCAATTCGTCATGCGGCAAACCACCGCCGGAAAAAATCGGCAATTTTTGTCCGCGCACCAAGCTATTCAAAATATCAATGCTCGAGATGCCGGTTTCAATAAAATCACGCGGCGTAGCGCGGCGTAGCGGGTTCATGGGCAGGCCGTCTATCGGCAATTCAGCTTCGGCAGCCAAGGCCGGTCCGCCATCCAGCGGTTGACCGATGCCGTTAAATACCCGACCCAAAAGCTGAGTGGAGACAGCAAAAGTCAGCGGTTTGCCGCTAAAAATCACCCGCGTATGCGGTAAATCCAGGCCAACGGTGGACTCCAGCATCTCAATGGTCATGAAATCTTCGTCAATGGCGGCAATGCGGCCAGCGCGTTGGCGACCATCCACGCCTTCCACCAGTACAGCTTCTTTCAAACCCACTTCCACCACGCGACGCAAAAAAAGTAATGGGCCCTGTAAACGCACGGCAGCTCCCGTGGCACTTAGCGCAAAGGTCATGGCTGCGTCTCCTGTTTTTCTGGCTGTAAAAAAAGTTCTGGGGTTAATTGCGCTTGTAATGCTTTATAAGCATCGAGGTCTTCGCCAAAGTCTTCGCTCATCCGCTGCAAAGTCCGCAATAAAGGCTGCGTTTCCAGTTGCGCCCAGGGAAAACCCTCGGCTAAGGCTTGTTTGGCCAAGCGATAAAAACGCAACAGCAGCGAGAGGGTCAGCGCTTGCCGTTCGGCGGAGGCAAAGCGGTCATTTTCGGAAAAGGCCGATTGCCGTAAAAAAGCATCGGTCACCATATCGGCAAACAGCAGGATAAGCTGTTGTAAGGGTGCTAAACCGTCTTTGCCGATAATCCGTGCCATCCGCTGCAAACGGACATGTTCTTCAAGGAGCGTCAAAAGCTCCCGCCGTGCGCTCAACCACTGACTTTGCCCCTGTTGCGCCCAATAGTCTTGCAGCCGTTCCGTATCCAAAGAATAGGATTGCAAAGGGTCAAGCGCTGGATAAATCCGCGCATAAGCACGTTTACTATCCAAAGCCCAAAAAGCTCGGACATAGCGTTTGGTATGCGTCACCACTGGTTCAGAAAAATCGCCCGAGGGTGGACTGACTGCGCCAATGATCGTCACCGAGCCGCGTGCGCCGCCTAAAGTTCTCACCAAACCAGCGCGTTCATAAAAATCGGCCAGACGACTGCTTAAATACGGCGGATAACCGCCTTCACCAGGGATTTCGCCTAAACGCCCAGACAGTTCGCGCAGCGCTTCCGCCCAACGGCTGGTGGAATCAGCAATCAACGCCACATGCTTGCCTTGATCACGGAAATATTCGGCCACGGTCACGCCGGTATAAATGCTTGCTTCCCGTGCCGCCACCGACATATTCGAGGTATTGGCAATAATCACCGTGCGTTTGAGCAAAGGCTCGCCACTGCGTGGGTCTTCTAAAGTGGGAAACTCTTCCAACATGCCAGTTAATTCATTGCCGCGTTCGCCGCAGCCGACATAAACAATGACCTCGGCATTACACCATTTGGCAATGGTTTCCAAAAGAATGGTTTTGCCGGTACCAAAACCGCCTGGCACCGCCGCCCGACTGCCCAAACCCAAAGGAAATAGGCTATCAATCACCCGCTGGCCGGTTAATAACGGCTCGGCTATCGGCAAACGCGCTGCCATAGGCCGCGCTTGTCGCACCGGCCACCATTGCTGCATGGTCAAAGACAAAGTTTCGCCGTTAGCGGTCGTCAAAGTCAGCACTGGCGCGGTTTCGTCGTAAGTCCCGGCTTCCGCCAACCAACTGACCACACCGGAATGCACTGGCGACAGGATTAAAAATTGCTTGGCCGAGGCGGAACGGCTTACTTCAGCAAATAATTGACCAGCTTGCAATTCTTGACCAACTTTCACCAATGGTCGGAAGGCAAAGGTTGCCTGGCGAAGATGTCCTAAACCGCGTTGAATAAAATCGCCACTGGTATCCAATGGCCGCAACAAACCGTCAAAAATGCCACCCAGCAAGGCCGGCCCCAAAGGAATGGATAAGGGCATCCCAGTGCCATGCACGCGCATCCCTGGCGCTAAACCCGTGGCATCTTCGTAGAGTTGCACGGTGATACTGTCGCCATCGAGACGAATCACCTCGCCTGGCAAAGCCAAAGCGCCGACTTGCACCGCTTCATAAAGCTGAAAGGCCGAGCGCTCGGCATCGGCATAGCGCGCTTTCAACAGCGGTCCGCTCAACCAATAAATCTTAGCTTCTGCCATCTGCCGTTTGCTCCGAAAGTTCTGCCAAAAGATTTTCTAAAACTTGTGCTTGCGACAATAGCCGCGCCATCAAGGCTGAATCATTGACCAATGCCTGCAAACTCGCATCCAGATGCACCGCACCAGCCTGCACTTCTGCACCAGCAGCCAGGCTTGGCCTGACCGTAAAAACCGTGTCTGCTGGCCATAGCGCCTGTTCTTCATCGCTTAACAGGCTGGCCGTAGCCACCTGCCACGGTGGTGTTTTCGGTAATTTTTCTGCCTGCTGCCGTAACGACTTCAGCCAATCCGCCCGCTGCCCGCGTTGCCAACGCGCTTGTAAATAGTTTGTCAAGGCCAGCCGTGCCCAGGTCAGCAAGGCTTGTTGCTGTTGAAAATCCGCTTGCTGCCGGGCTTGCCACAAGTTTGCCGCCTGTTGCCGGTCAAAATCGGCCAGTTGTTGGCGTAGCGCCACAATTTCCGTATGCAGTTGCGCCTGCGCCTGATGGCGTGCCTCAGCGATACGCAGCGCCGCCTCCTGCCGTGCTTTGCCTAAAATTCTCTGGCAGGTTTTTTGTTGCTCCTGTGCCAAAAAATTCAGCAAATCGGCTTGATTTTTCTGCCAACGCTGTAAAGCCAGTGGGGTTGCGACGCTACTCACCGACATAACCCACCACCGTTTTTGGAAACCAGCGCTAAACCCAGTCCTTTGGCGATGTCACGCAGCCAGCATTCGGCTGCCGCCGAGGACTGCCAGGTAGGCAGCAGCAAAAATAACGGCGGGGATACGACCTGCGGCAACCAAGCATGAAAGGCGGTCGCGTAACTCTCGGCAATCAGCCACAAGTCGGCCTTGGCATCGAGGTCTGCCAGGCGGTTTGTGGTCTGCACGCCGCTGAAACGAAAGCCTAGTGCAAGGCTTTCTTCACCTAAAAATTGTATTTTCATGATGTTGCCAAATTGATTTTACTTGTAAAAAAGCCAAAAAATTAAACAAGTTTATTCAAAATCAAAATGGCGATGATCAAGCCATAGATGGCAATACCTTCAGCCAAACCGACCAAAATCAGCAAACGGCCAAAGAGTTCGGGCTTTTCTGCCAAACTACCCGCCGCTGCCGCGCCCACACTCGCCACCGCCAAACCGGCACCCAAGGCTGACAAACCTGTGGACAAAGCCGCCGCCAGTAAACCCCACTGCCACACGCCCGCTGCCAACACGGGTGCCGCTTGTTCAGCGGCTTGCGCCACACCGGGGAAAAACAATAAAACGCTAAAGACCAAGCTCAACATGCCACTTAAAAAAGTTAAACGCCAAGCCAAGGCGTTTTTAAGATACTTCTGAAACAGCGCTTGCATTGAAATACTCCTTTTGTTATCAGTGAAAAATAAAAAAACTCTTACCAAAAATTTTTCAAAACTTTGAAAAAAATAAAAAATCACGAACGATACGCCCAATGCGGCAAGGTTAAAGCCACAAAAGCCGAACCATTGCCCTTGAAAAAACGCACAAAAAACTCAAACAACACCAAGCGGGTGGTTTGAATCGAAACTGCCAAACCTTCAATCAATAAAATCAAAAGATTACCAAAAAGAAAAATCACTGCTGCCAGCCACCAAGGTGCGCCCGCTGCCAAACTGCCGACCGCCGAAGCCAAACCCGCGTGCGCCAGGGCGAAAGCACCAACGCGGATAAACGACAGGGTATTCATGGCCAGTTGCACGGCATTTTCCAGCAATTCAGCCACAGCGGCACCGAGATGCCCAAAACCTTTTCCCAATAAAATCAAAATTAAAGCCGGAATAGCCAACCAAAGAAACCAAGGCAGCGCCAAGGACAAAGCCAAACTGCTATACAGAAGCCAGAGGCCAATACTCGGCCAAAAATCGGCAGACCGCGCCCACCACTGCTGCAAGACATTGAAAAACAAACCAAGACTGAGCAGCAGCATCGCGAATAACAACGGCACTACTAACAGCGGCAGCGGTTCATGCAGCGGCGAGAGCCAAAGCGCTGGCAAAATCCCTTCCAAAGCAAAGAATTCGCCGTAAAGCAAACCAAAAAACATCGCACTAAGTCCGCCCAAAAACAGTAAGCGGCCAACTGCCGTCCGCCGAAAAGCGTAGCCCAGTGCCGCCAACACCGCGCCTTGACCGACATCGCCAAACATATAGCCAAACAATATCGGCACTAAAAAAGCCAATAAGGAACTTGGATCAATTTGATTTTTATCGGGCATCCCCATGGCTTTGACAAACCATTCAAAAGGTTGCACCCACGGTGGATTATGCAAAATAACCGGCATTGGGATGCCCAGCGGTGGCGGCGGAGTGGTCAAGATATAGGGGGTAGTGAAGAGTGCCGCCAGTTGGCTTTCTAGTGCGCGAGGCGATGGCGAATGAAACCAGCCGGTGATTTCTACAAAATAATGACTGGTGCTGCCATAGGCAGCATTATCAACAAACCACTGTAAACGCTCCAAAATCGCCAGTGACTTGGCGAGATCATGCTGTTCAGCCAAGGCTTGTTCTTGGTAAGCCAGTTGATTTCTTTGTGTTTCTAAAGCGCTCTGCCAAGCCGCTAGTGCCTGGCCTAAGGTCAAGTCAGCCAGGCTTGCCGCGCCAAGTGCTGGCAAGGCCGCTGGCAGTTGCCAAAGCTCGCCGTAACTTTCGGCATAACTTTTATTTTTTTCTGTTTTTTCATTTGCATTCCCCACAACTTCTGCCAGCAAGTCACCAGCGGTTGCTTGACCGAAAGGCGCTGCTGCCAACACCGCCACGGCCTGCGCCTTGCCAATAACAAAATAGTAAGACAGAGGCATAACTCGGTAATCTTTCGCGGCTTTTTCGATAACTTCGGGATTGAGATGCCGCCAGAGGAGAGCTTCCAGATGCTCCCAAGGCACCGCTGCCGCTTGCGCTGCCGTCAGCACCCAGATGCCAGCGGCCAAACCTTCGCCAAGCTCATAATTTTTTTCGGCTTGATGCTGAAAATAGACCAGCGGTAGGTCGGCCAGGGTGGTGCAACAGTGGCTTAACTTTTGCCAGCGTTGGCAGGTTTCCCAAGCACTTTCCCATTGTTTTAGTTCACTATAAAAAGTTTTCGCCGCTTCCTGCCAGGCCAAAAGTTGTGTCCAAGCCAGCACTGCTTGCGCAAGGGTTTGTTCGGCCACAAAGATAGGCTTTGGCCAGAGGCTGTGGTATTGCTCTTTAAGATTTTGATAATTTTCAATAATAGCATCAAATTGCGCCTGCTGTTCTGCTGACCAAAGGCTTTGCTTTTGGCCTACCAAGGCAAATTTTTGCGTCAAGGCCAAGGCTTCCAGCGCCGTCGCCTGTGCGCTTTTTGGCAGCCACAGCGACAACCAAGTCGGCTGCAAAGGACGTAAAGCCATATTTTAGTTCTCCCTATTGAACACTAAGGTTGAGCGTTAAGGCGCTTTCCGTCGGCAAGGACGCAAAGGCCAAAAGTGGCAAAACCTGACCACGCAAACGATAAAACAACAGCGACAACGCAACAAAATATGCCAATACTAACAATGGCTTACCTGAAGAAATGCGCAAAATGCGCAAAGCCTCGGCCAAGGCCAAAGTAAAGTAGCTTTCCAAATCTTGCCATTGCGTCATCGGTAAATGTCCGTACCAAAATGGCCACCAGAGTTTTAAGAGGCGTTGACTCGGCGCTGTCGCTGACCAAGCCGCAAGCCATTGTTCAGTAAATAGTTTTTTTTCAACTTTTGGCGATTGCTGAAAAAATTCCCCCCAAGACAACAAGTGTTCCTGACGTGCCGTCCAAGGCTTGTTGTTGAAATTCACCGGAGAAGCGGCAACTAAGGCGACTAGGCTGGCGGTTACTTGCGCTTGCCAGAGTTTTTGACATTGCGCGGCAAATGCGGCTTCGGCAGTAAAAAAATCGCGACTTTCCGGCAAGGTCAACGGCGCACGGTAGGGGAGAATCTGCCGAAAAGCCGGATGCTGTAAGACATCGGCCAGTGCTTCTCGATTATTAACCGCTTGTAAGGCAAGCCAATCTTGCGCTTGCGGCCAGCGGCTAATCTGTCCGCGCAGACGTGCTTCCAGATACATCAGCATCGAAGCCACCTCCTATGATTTGTTCCAGCCAAGCGGCCACCGTGGGGGGAAGGTCGGTCGCACTGGGCAGTGCGCTGGCCTTGGTCAACAGTGCAGCACTTTCGTATTTTTTTTGTATATTTTCAATACGTTGTGATTGATCAGCATGAAGCCAACGTTGGCTGCGCAGCACTGCTTGCCGGCGGATGCCTTCGGCGCGTGCAAAAGCCTCGCGCTGTAGAACCGCGGCACGTTGGCGACAACCTTCGATTTTTTCGAGAGCGGTTTTTTCCGCCGCTAATAAAGCAAGAATCGCAGCATCTTGATCCGTCATAGTTTTTTCTCGCTGTGAACATTAATTTATTCAAAAATTATTCAAAAAATTTCGGCTATTCTGCCAATAGCCACGATTACTTATTTGCCTGTTGTCAAAAGTCTGGCTGACAGCAGTTGATAAGCGCACTTCAAAACCGGGGTGGCGAAAATCTAGGGAATTCAAAAAAAGGAGAATGGCCAGAAATTTTCGGCTATGATGACGGTTTTTTGGGAGGTAACTATGTCTTTTCTCAAAGTTTTTGCCAAAGTTTTTGCGCTATTGCTGTTATTGCTATTGGCCTTGCCAAGTTTTGGCCAGTCGGGACGTTATCAGGTTTATCAGGTGGCCGACGGCGATACCTTGTCGGTGACGGGAGGCAAAGGCAGTTTTACCGTGCGCATTTCGCGCATTGACGCACCGGAGCGTAAACAGCCGTTTGGTCAGGAAAGTTTGAATTATCTGCGGCGCTTGACGCTCAACAAAACTGTCACTTTGGAAATCAAAGGCCGAGATAAATATGATCGCGTCTTGGCCGAAGTTTGGATCAATGGCAAGAATTACAGTGCTTTAGCCGTAGCACAAGGCTTGGCCTATCCTTATTACACGCAAGACCAAGAATTGGCTGCCCTGGCGGAACAAGCCAAAAGGCGACGGGTTGGCGTGTGGTCGTTGCCGGAAAATCAACGCCAGTTGCCAGGTGACTACCGCCGTGAACAACGTGGTTTACCGCCCAGTGCGCCGGAAAAACCCAGTAGTAGCCTATTCAGCGTTGGTTGTGAGAAAAAAAGTTGTAGTCAAATGCGCGATTGCGCCGAGGCGCGTTATCAATTGATCGTTTGCGGTAACACGCGAATTGATGGCAATAAAGATGGTGTGCCCTGCGAGGCGTTGTGTAAGCCGTGAGTGTGTAAGCCGTGAGCTTGCGTTTTTGATAAAAAAAACCCTCTTATCTACTGCTATAGAAAGAGGGTAACTTTGAAAAAATAAAAGAAGAAAGCTAAGCAACCGGGTTTATAAGCGTCCCTGCTGCTTTAATTCTTCGTACCAGCGTGGATTGTGATGCTTGAGAAATTCGACATCTAAATGCCCGGATTTCATCGCTTCCAAGGATTCCGGTTCTTCAATGACCCCAAAGTAAATATGCGCCACCAAGCCGATTAAAACCAATAATACCAAGCTTAGATGCAACAATAATGCCCAGCGAAAAAGCAAGCCATAAAGCGCTTGGTCGCTAAAACTCAAAAGCTGGGGGGCAAAATACATATAAAGTCCGGTGGCGGCAATGCCTAAGGAGCTGAAAATAATCATAGTTCCCAGCAAACGCTGCGCGCCGTTGTAACGATGCGCCGGCGGTAACTGCACGTTTTTGAATAAACCAAAAAGCTGCAACAGCGTGACTGCCAGCGAATAGATATCGCGAAACGCCGCCTGTGGAGTCAACACCAAGACGCGCTTGAGAAAAATAAAGGTCGAGCGGCTATTAAAAATTACAAAAATAACAAAGCCCGAGAGCCAAATGATCCCCAAAATGGCATGTAAATTGATCAAATTACTATTGTGACCAAAAAGACTTTGCATCAATGTCGGCCAAGCCGCTGGCACCAAGCGGACAAAATCCCCGGAAATAATGCCAAAGCCGGTCAAAAGTAGGAGCAACCACAGGACGGCGTTAAACCAATGGATAAAAATCGTTTGACGATCATGCACTTTAAAGGTTTTTTGCCGGTTGCGCTGGCTTTAAGCGCAGCACTTTGCGCCAAGCGGTCGTCAGCGCTGCTGGCAATAGAAAGCAAAGATGGTTTCATGATAAAAGTCCTTTCATAAAAAATTATTAAAAACAACAGTTGTTTTTTCAGTCAGTTTTTCAGTCAGTTTTATGTGCTGCCTGACTGTCAGGGCTATGCTGATCGTCAGCAGCCACAGCGCTACGCCGGTCTAGCAATTTTTTCACGCCAGCGGCGGGAAAAGCGCCAGATAAATTGGCGAAAGCCGAGATACCAATGTTTTTATATTCCCGTAAACAAGATAGAACTTTTTATAAGAACTAATTGATTTACTTAAATCTTTTCAGAACAAAATCTTGCAGAAATTTACAGGCTTTGCGAGGAAAAATCGCTTGACAAAGTATTTTCTCTACGACCAGGCTTAGGTCAGGAAAAATTGACGGACTTCAGCTTCAGTTGATTTTTCTTAATTTTTAATCAAGCGAGGAAAAGAAAAATGGATATCAAGCGTCGAGATTTTTTCAAAGTGAGCGGAGGGGCTGTGGCTGGTCTGGCCACCACCCAGGCGACGGCCAATAGTGCCGACAGCAACGCCCTGGCTAAAGCAGCGCAGGCAAAAGCAACCTTGGATTATCCACTGCTTAACATCGGCAAAAGCGCAGATCTGGCGATCAATGTGCCGAAGATTTTTCGCTACCCCGATGCCAATTCTTTATGTCAGATGGTTAAATTCGACCAAGCGGTGCCAGGCGGAGTTGGGCCTGAGCAAAGCATTGTTGCCTATAGCATTCTTTGTCCACACATGGGCTGTCCGCTGGGCTATGAGGCCGAGAGCCGTACCTTCCGCTGTGGTTGTCACTTCAGTATTTTCGACGCCGAGCTGCAAGGTCAGCAAGTCTGCGGTCAAGCCACCCAAAACCTGCCGCGTATCGAATTGGTGTATGACGCCGGTGACGATAATTTATATGCCATCGCCGTGCATGGTTTGATTTACGGCCACCAAGCCAATATATAACGCAATAATTTTTAAGGATTAAATCACTATGAATAATCTCAATGATCGTTTAGCACTACCGCCAAAAACTGCCAAAAAAACCAATATGGTGTGTCATTTCTGTATCGTCGGCTGTGGTTACCAGGTGTATCAATGGCCGGCCAATCAAGAAGGCGGACGTCCTGCCAGCGAAAATGCGCTAGGTATTGATTTTACTAAACGTGTTCCACCGTTGGCGCTGTGTCTGACGCCGCAAATGGTCAACACCGTTGAAAACCAGCAGGGGCAAAAGTCGCATATCATGATCGTCCCCGATAAAGAATGTGTTGTTAATCAAGGCTTATCTTCGACCCGTGGCGGTATGATGGCCAGTTTGATGTGGAATGGTGAGGGAGCAACCGCGCAGCGTTTACGTCAGCCAAGGCTTTACAGCGGTGCCAATTGGCAGGATACGCCTTGGCAACAGGCGCTGGCATTGTATGCCGGTGTCACTAAACGCATTTTGGATGACGAAGGCCCTGATCAAATTTTTTGTAATGTCTTTGATCATGGCGGAGCAGGCGGTGGTTTTGAAAACACCTGGGGCAGTGGCAAATTATTGTTTTCGGCTATTCAGACCAAAATGGTGCGGATTCACAATCGTCCGGCGTATAACTCCGAATGCCATGCCAGCCGTGACATGGGTGTGGATGAGTTAAACAACAGCTATGAGGACGCCGAAGTCGCTGATGTGTTGTGGTCGATTGGTAATAATCCTTATGAAACCCAAACTAATTATTTCCTGACGCATTGGCTGCCCAATTTACAAGGCAAAAATCTCGATAAAAAACGTGCCTGGTTTGCCAATGAACCGGTTGGCCGTGGCAAGATTATTTTTGTCGATCCGCGTCGCACCACTTCGATTGCCATCGCCGAAACCGCAGCCGGCAAGGACAACGTACTGCATTTAGACATCAACCCGGGCACCGACACTGCGCTTTTTAATGGGATTTTGACTTACATCGTAGCCCAAGGCTGGCTTAATCAGGATTTTATTGATAAATCCACCACAGGTTTTGAAGCAGCCGTCCGCGCCAATCAGCTCAGTCTGGAGGAATGCAGCCGTATCACTGGCGTGGCAGTCGAAAAAATCAAACAGGCTTGCGAATGGTCCTACCGACCCAAGGCACCTGGCATCTTGCCACGCACCATGCACGCTTACGAAAAGGGCATCATTTGGGGCAATGACAACTATCGCATTCAATCGGCATTGCTTGATGTGGTGCTCGCGACTGGCAATTTAGGCCGACGCGGCACAGGCTGCGTGCGCATGGGCGGACATCAGGAAGGTTATGCCCGTCCACCGTATCCAGGACCCCGTCCAGCGCCGTTTATTGACCAAGAACTCATCAATGGCAATGGCCGGATGTTGACCGTCTGGGCCTGCAATGCCTTTCGCACCACCGTCAATGCCCAACAATACCGTGAAGTGATCACCCGTCGCGCCAATATCGTCCGTCACGCCATCGACCAGGCACGCGGTGCCAGTACCGCGCAATTGGTTGAAGTGATTTATGACGCTGTGCGCAACCAGGGCGGTTTGTTTATTGCCACCATCGATCTCTATCCCACCGCCTTTGCCCAGGTAGGCCACATCATGCTGCCGGCCGCCCATCCAGGCGAAATGAATTTAACCTCGATGAATGGCGAGCGCCGCTTACGCCTCTCCGAGCGCTTTATGAATCCCCCGGGCAGTGCCAAACCTGATTGTTTGATCGCAGCAGATATTGCCAACACTTTGAAAGCCTTGTACGCGCAGGAAGGCAATAGCGCCATGGCAGCGCGTTTTAGCGGTTTTGACTGGCAAAGTGAAGAAGACGCTTTTAACGATGGCTTTCGTCAGCCGCAAGGCATTGATAGCCAAGGCGGCAGTAGTGGGCATCTGGTGACGTATGCGCGTTTGCGTCAAGCCGGCAACAACGGCGTGCAATTGCCGGTGCAACGGCTGGAAGGCGAGCGACTGATTGGCACTGAAATCTTTTATGAAGACGGCCACACCGAAAAAACCCAAGACGGTAAATTTCATTTTCTGCCCGCGCCTTACAATGGTCTGCTGCCTTTAGCCCAACAGCAAAAAGACCGCTATTCATTTTGGATCAACAACGGTCGGCTGAACGAAGTTTGGCAGTCGGTCTATCACGATGAACACGTTGCCTTTCGCATGGAACGCTGGCCGCAGGCGCTGGTAGAAATCAATCCCGATGACGCCGCCGCTTTAGGCATTCAAAATGGCGATCTTATTGAAATTTATAATGATTACGGCGCAACCACCGGCATGGCCTATCACACGCCTTCGGCTAAACCCGGACAGGTCTTTATGGTGGCGATGTTCAAAGCCGGCGTCCAAGGCGATGTTGTTAGCAGCGCCGTCGATGCGAATATTGTCCCGCATTACAAAGGCACCTGGGGCAATATCCGCCGCATTGGCGCGATGGCGGATTATCAACAAAGCGTCAGTTTCAAAGTGCGTCATTACGCCTAACTGTTTTGTTTCTTGCTTCTTGTTTCTTGTTTTTTACTTAAGGAGTTGATGATGATGCGATTAGTGCTGTTTGTGACATTTTTATGGCTTAGCTGGGCGCAAGCTAGTGTTTTGCCCGATGTTTTGGTGACACCGACCTGGCTGCAACAACATTTAGAGCAAGTGACGGTGATTGGCGTTTATAAAAAACTCAAAGCCGAGCAACTCGGCATTTATACTGCTCAAGCAGTTGATTTCTCAAAACTTCGTGGCAAAAGCCAAGAGGATGGACGCGCCCTTGATAGTATGCGCGTCAATGCAGAAACTTTTACCGCGCTGATGCAAGCCCTTGGCGTCAATCAAGACAGTGTGGTGGTGATCAGTTATGCCGGTCAAAATTCTGATCAGTTCACCATGGCCACGCGGCTGTATTGGACTTTAAAATATTATGGTTTGAAACAAGTCGCCATTGTCAACGGCGGCGATCAAAGCTGGCAACAAGCCGGTTTTCCCGTCGCAACGATGGCCACCCAAGCCAAACAGGCTGGCAATTTTCAGGCACAACTCACCCATCCTGACTGGGAAACCAACAGTGCCAGCATCTATCAAGCCATCAGTGAAAATGAAGGATTACAACTGGTTGATGCCAGAACACTGGATTACTACCTGGGTTTACATCAAAAGTCTTATGTTGACAGTCCAGGCCACATTCCTGGTGCCAAAGTGTTTCCGCATCCGTTGATGATGGACCCCAAAAATCCAGGAGCGCTGGCGGATCGGGACACCTTGCGCCAGTTGATCAGCGCCTTTGGCATTGATCCTGAACAAAAAACCGCCACTTATTGCAATAGCGGTCATCTCGGCAGCGGTGCTTGGTTTGTCCTGCATGAAGTGTTACAGCAGCCGGCAGTCGCGCTGTACGACGGCTCGATGCACGCCTGGACCAAACATCCCAAGCACACCACCACCGTCATGCAAATGGAATAAAAACAGCGTAGCGTAACGGCAAACCTAGGCTGTACGCTGCGCTGCCATGCAGAAGTTGCTGTATTGTTTTTGCGGGAGAGCCACGTTGGCTTTCCCGACCACTCCCGCTAGACTCAAAGGTTGTACCCTTAAGCTCTTACGGAGAATGTCCTATGATGATCATGCCCGCAGTAACCATTCAAGTCAGCGCTCGCCAACCCGCCAAATTCCTACAAAAACTTCAAGATATTGAGCAACTTACTTTTTCTGTCGTTGAAGATGACAACGCCGATATCTTTATCAATACCGAAAGCATTGTTATCAAAAAATCGGCTACCGATTTTATTCTCAATGTTGTCGATCAGCAGTTAGCCGATCAGGTTGAAAAACTTAAAAATCACTACGAACAGATTTTTTTTATTGTCGAAGGCGAGGTCTTTAACGCCCGCTTTCACCAAAGGGCTTTTGATGTGCATTGGGCGCTGGCCTATATGACCGCCTGCCAGGGCGTGCCGGTGCTTATCAGCGATAGTGTTGATACGTCAGCGATGCTGGTCTATTGCCTGGCAGCCGACATTCAGCACCCGCCCGCCGCCACGCATCGCCAACAACAGCCGAAAAAACGCCTCAGCGCACAAAAATATCTTTTGCAAGGCTTGCCCGGCGTCAATGCCGACCAAGCCGAAGCCCTGCTCAAAGCCTTTGGCAGTATTGGCGCCATTATCAACGCCGAGGAAACAGCACTCGCCGCGCATGTCGGGGCGAACTATGCCGAAAAAATTAAAAAACTTGTCGAATAAGCAGCGGACTTGACCGTCCACCGCCCTAAAAAATGGGGTTTAGGCACTCAGCGATAAAAAAACCGCAGCTTCGCCAAAGACGTTGCTGCGGTTTAGGCTGAAAAGTAACGGGCTAAAAAGCCGCTTCTAACTGCAAATAGGTTTGAAAGACATTGCGGCGGTGCCATGCCTCGTGAAATAGCAGATCGGTAAATGGACTGTCGGCCTCTAAGCGATCAAGAGTCTCCTCTAAATCTTCCATATTTTCAATTGCTTGTCCAACTTGGCTTAACAACCAATCCAGATAATCGCCGCTGCTTTGTTGTGCCGTTGCCCAATCGCCTGCTCGGCCATGCCCAGGGATCACCCAGGTGGCTTGCAAGTCTTTCAAACGCAGAAAAGTTTCCTGCCAAGCGGCTACATCGGTAATCTCGGGATGAATGCCCAAAATACGCTCGTTAAAGACAAAATCGCCGCTAAACAAAACTTTTTCTGTAGGCAGCCACAACACTGCATCGCCTGGAAAGTGACCGTCACCGAGATAGCGCAAGGAAAACTCGGTTTCGCCAACGATAAAATCATAGCGATCCGCCGCAATCACGCGATCAGCGGTGCGCGGTGGCGGCAGTGCTTCAGACAAGAGCATTTGTAAGCGTTGGCGGTTTTGTGCTTGAAAACGCTTTTGATTATCCAGCGTTTTTTGCAACGCCAGCACCGGAATGCCCTGTTGCAAAAAATAGTCATTGCCCATCCAGTAATGATCTTGCACGCCTGCATTGACCACTAGCACAATCGGCAAATCGGTAACACTTTGAATAGCTTTTTCAATCGCTTGTGCTGCTTGTGCCCATCCGCCCGAACCGAGCAATACCACGCCTTCCGTGGTAACCACAAAACCCAACGTATTGTTTAATCCTAAGTTTTCGACAGTGCGAGCATCAATCTCACCGACTAAGGCATAGACATTTTTGGTTACTGGTTGGACTGCAAGGACAGAAGCCAATAGCGGTTGACTGAATAGCGAAACAATAAATAAAAAGATAAAATTTTTCATAAAGTTATAAGCCATATTCGGCATCGTAAGGCGCACCTCCTTTCACCACCGGCAAGGTCATCGCGCCATCCCAAGCCGACCAGCCGCCATTCATCAAGCGCACATCCTTAAAGCCAAGACTTTTCAATTGCAAAAAGCCCAAGCTCATACGAAAGCCATCGTGACAATAGAGATAAACAGTTTTGTCTTTGGGAATATCTCGATACATCGCTGCGATGGTGTCGGCATCCTTCCAACTTTGGCTTGGGCCACTGACGCCATCGAGGCTGACGATGTTAATCGCACCTGGAATATGACCGCCTTGTACCGCATGACGAATGACCTCACCGGTGTACATATCGGTCGGACGGGCATCCACCAGCACCACCTGCGGATTGCGATCCGCTAGCACCTGCTGATAAACCTCCGGCCATTCCACCAATAAATCGGGGTTTGCCTCGGTCAACACCACGTTACCCAAAGCAGGTGTGGGCGTGTCTTCGGTAGTTAAGTCATTAAAGCCGGTCCAACCCAAAGTACCGCCATCCAAAATTTTCACCAGGTTCATGTCATAACCAAACAGCTCCAACATGGCATACAGCCGCGCTGCCAAAGCGGTTAAGGAATCGTCATAAATCACAATGGTGGAATCTTGCTTGATGCCCCAACTACGCAGAGTCTGCTCGAAGGTGTCTTTGCTGGGAAAACGCATGATTGGACTGGCAAAATTATCACCTAAGTCTTTGAAACGCTCTACCTGAATGGCACCTTCGATATGACCTATGGTGTAATAACGATGCGGGTGATACCGCACTTCCAAAATCACCAAATCGGGATTGTTTGCCTTTTCCGCTTCCAACCAATCCGCATCGACTAAAAAGTCCCGTCCTTCGGCCAAGGCTGCACTGGCAAAACTGCTGATAAGCAGAAAAAATACGATAAAAAAGTTTTTTAAGTTCATTATTTTTAAGTTACTTTAGATTCGTTTTATAAGGAAAGCCGCTATCGATCCAAGCCGAAATCCCGCCTGGCACGCGATAGACATTTTTATAGCCCAAAGACTGCACCCAAATTGCGGCATTATGCGAACGACCACATTTGGTAAAGCCACAATAAATAACGATTTTTTTGTCAAAATCAGCACCCAAAGCCGCCAGCACCTCGTCTTGGCTATGCCCATCCACAGCATCTTGTTCCCAATCACCGACGCGATTGGAAGCAAAACCAATATTGACCGCACCTTCGATATAGGCCAAGTCATACTCCCAGGCTGGGTGCGCGTCTAACAACAACAGGTCTTCTTTGGCATCCAACATCGCTTTTAACTCGGCTACACTCAACAGATTATAACCACCAGCCTGCACTTCCCGCGCCAATTTTAAGGCCAGGCTTTCGGTTGCTGTTTCAGGCAATAAGCTGTTGCCCGCCAAAACCCCATTAAAAATAAATAACAGCAATAAAAATAGTTTGTTCATAAAACACCTTTAGAAGTTCATTAAATTCAAAAAAACTACTGCTAAGTGAAACAATTAACGCTAAAACCCAAGCAGCTTTGTCAGTCTAGTACAAGGCGAATGCCGCTGACAATACCGCTGGCGCAGCGCCATGCCTTGTTATAGCGCATAAAAAAACCCGCTAACCAAGGTAGGTTAGCGGGCGTGTGGATAAGGCGATTAAAAAATGTGCAGCTTACATGCCAATGGTGCCGCCATCGTTTTTGGTAATGACTACTACCGCAGACTGCGCACGGCTGGTATCACCTTTATCGGCATTGCCCTGTGGCCAAGCGCTGGTGGGCTTGGCGATATCAGAAGTACGCTCACCCGGATGCTGCACATTGATAAACAAGGTTTTATTGTCCGGGGTCATGGTGATGCCGGTGATCTCACAGTCTTTGGGACCTACGAAAAAGCGTTTAATACCAGCGGCATTGGCAACATAATCGCCTTCGCCCACGCGGTTAGGGATACACATCAACAATTGGTTGTTGGTGCGATCAGTTATCGAGCCATCATCGGTTTGGATCATCAGCAAGCCATTGTCAAAAATCCACAGACCATCGGGTGAGGCAAATTCATTGCTTTCATCCAACAGCGACAAATTGGTCGTCACCGGAGCATTAGCCGGCGCACCAAAGGCAAAGATATCCCAAGTAAAAGTCGTTGCAGTGGCGTCATCATTGGCTTCGTGCATCCGAATGATATGACCATGGTTGTTTGTATTGCGCGGGTTGGCGGCATCGGCAGCTACATCTTCTTGCAGCACTTCTTCAATCGAGCCATTTTGGATTTTGCCATCACCACGGCGACTGTTGTTAGTCAAGGCAAAATAGATATCACCAGTTTGTTTGCTGACGGTGCTCCACTCTGGACGATCCATCGGCGTCGCGCCCACGATATCGGCAGCCATACGGGTTTTGACCAATAACTCGGCTTGATCGGCAAATTGACCAGCCAAAGTTGGGTTGCTCATATCCAGCGCCAACCAAACACCTGTGCCATCGTCATTAAACTTGGCTGCATACAACGTGCCTTCATCGAGCATGTTGTCGCCGTTAGAAGTCGCTTTGCTGTAGTTGTTTTTGGTCACAAATTTATAGATATATTCAAAACGCGAATCACAGCCCATGTAAAAAGCAATCGGCTTGCCTTCTTGCAGTGGGCTGTAGTCGCAACCTTCGTGGGCAAAACGACCCATGGTAGTGCGTTTTTTCGGGGTTGCGGTTGGATCGAATGGATCAATTTCCACCATCCAGCCAAAGGCATTGGGTTCATTCAACCAAGCCGAACCCGGAGAAACATCAAAACGGCTAAACTCACCATCGGCACTGGCCAAAGACGCATCATGCCAAAAATAACCCTGCCAAGCTGCGCCAACACCATAGCGTTTGAAAATTTCTGGATGGTTGGCGTAATCGCTATAATATTCTGCGCTGTAGAAGTAACCAGCCCAGTTTTCTTCACCGCTCAAAAAGGTGCCCCAAGGCGTATAACCAGAACCACAGTTGTTCAAAGTACCGCGCACCATGGTGCCATCAGCGCTATACGGCGTTTTGACCAAATTACTGCCTGCCACAGGACCTGCGAGCACATGCGGGGTTTCACCGGTGAGGCGGCGGTTGTACTGGCTGTCTTTGACAATCTGCCATTGGCCGCTGACTTTTTTGATTTCTACCACGGTGACACCGTGGGCGCGGACTTCTTTGCGGGCTTGCTCTAAAGTCGGTACAGAGGTGGCAGGGTCATCCGGCATGAGCACTGGGTCGTGCATAAAGACGCGGGTGATGTTTTCATGGTTGATACAGAGAATACCGTTGTCATTGCTGCCGTTGATCGGGAAATACCACATACCATCGTGATGATCGCCGACTTGCAAATCTTGCTGCGCCGCGGTGTTTTTGCCATCGTTTTGATAGTCAGGCACAGCACTTGAAAGCGAGGCACCATAAGCAGCAAATACCTGATAGCTATAACCTTCTGCCAATTGAATGGTATCTTCTGTAGAAGTGGGCGCGGCGGTGAAATTCAAGGTTGGAGCAACAGTGCTGTCGCCGTTGTCGCTGCTTTCGTTATCATCATCGCTACAGGCGCTCAAGGACACACCCAACACAGAACTCAGCGCTAAAACCATAGAACCTTGCATGACCTGACGGCGGGACATAAACGCCTGCATCACCGCATTGAAATGGGTGTTGTCAACATTTTCAGGCGCAACTTTGAAATCATTCTCATGTGGACTCATAAACCTAGCTTCCTCTAAAATTTTTCTAAAACACCTACCCGAATTGGGCGAGCGCAAAGATAGCAAAAGTTTATGATGGTTTTGTGACAGTTAGCCTTTTTAGTATAAAGCCTGGGACTTTTTATAGGTGCAAAAGCCGGTTTTACCGTTGATCAAAGCCTTTTGACCGTGCATTTTTTATTTTTTGTCGGTTTTTGAGACGTTTGAAAAAAATTCTTTCATTTATTAAAAATCAGGAAAAAGCATGTTTCAAGCCTTTCTTTTGATAAGTATTGCTATGCTGGCACTTTGGTTTTGGCAAGGCAGTCAATTATTTTTTTCGCCGCCTGTGGCTGCCGAAACCACTGCGGAAAGCGCACCCATCCCAGAGATTATAGAAGATCAACCACCACCGATTTTAGGCCAAACCACTGGCCAAGCTGCCACTTTTATCAGCCAACACGGACAGCTTCAAAAAACCACACCGCCCTTTTGGCCGGCCTTAGTCGCCGCCGATGTCCTGCCGTTTGCTGATGTCTTGGCCGAACGCGGCGAACAAATTTTTATTGGTGCGATTTTTAACAACATGCACTGCGCTGCCTGCCATGCGATCAGCGAAAGCACCGCCAAAAATACTACTGCACCTATTTTGCTACATAGCGCTTGGAACCTGCGCTTTTTTCAGGACGGACAAATCACCAATTTGGCTGCTGCCATCCGCAACTGCCAAAGCCGCCAGCATCCCGATGCCGAGTTGGCGGAAGCGGACATCATCGCCTTGGTCAACTACTTGAATAAATTAGCTAAACCGACACGCTTTGCTGCCTTTTTGCGCGGGGAAGCGACCCTTAGCGACGCAGAATTAAATGGCCTAAAAATTTTGGAACAACAGGGTTGTCTTTTCTGTCATCAGGGGGTGAATCTAGGAACAAACAATCTGATTGATAAGCAATTTTTAGAAAAATCTCCAGAGGTTTTCCGCAAAGATAGCCAAAGCTCGCCAGAACTTATGCGCGTACCGAGTTTACGCAATCTTGGTTATCGTTCGGGTTTTTTAGCCGACGGCAGCGCTGATTTGACCGAAGCGATACAGCATCTCCAGGTCCTGCCTGCCGCAACGAAATTAACCGAACAAGAACTTGCTGATATCAAGGCGTTTTTAGCCACTCTGAACCAAGATTTTCCTGACAGCAGCGGGGTGAACGATGTCGCTGCGCCTTAAACTTTGGCTGTCAGCATTGGTGCTGGGTTTGATGTGCCTGCAAACCGTTGTAGGTTTTTTTTTAAGCCGACCGATTCCCGCGCATATTCATCAGCAATTTACCCGTCAGTTGATTGATATTGGTCTTTTGGATAGCTATTGGAATAAAAGCATTATCGAATTAGAGCTTTACTTGCAAAAAAACTATGACCAGAGCCAAAAGCTCGCCACCAATATCGAACAGGCATTGCAGGGCGTGTCGCCGCTGATTGCGCAACTGCCCAAAAGCAGTCAGGCCGATTTGCGCACCGCCTTGGCCACCTTAGAAGGCCGCTATCTACAAAAAAAAGCCGCTGCCGATTACTTTATCGCCGGCCACAGCGCCCGCAATTATTTAAGCCAAAGTTTTTTAAGGAATAGTTTTTTACGATCAGAAATCACCAAACTGCCTAATGCCTTGCGTTTGCCATTACAGAATTTTTGGGCGCAATCCGTTCAGCGCTATTTTTTTCAGCATGATGCGGTGCAAATGCTGGAAACCGTGGATAGTCCGTTATTAAAAAATCTCTTAGCAAACTGGCCAAACCAAAAACAAGCGGCGATTGCGCAAGAAATGGTATTGAGCTTGGAGCGTTTTTTAGAACAAGAGATTCGCAGTAAACAAGCCTTGAGTGATTTTATCGGCAGCAGTTTTCTTCAAGAATTACAAAACCTTGAAAAAGTTTATACCGTTTATTACCAACAACGTCTGCGCCAAGACTTGCATTATCGCTCTCTGGCTTTGCCGTTATTGCTGCTTTTGGGTGCCTGGCTGATTTATGCCACTTGGCAATTGCAACACAGTTACCGGCATCTCGCTCGCAGTAAAGCCTTGTTACAAAAAAGCAATCAGCGTCTCAACCAACGGGTAGAACGCCGCACTCGCGCCTTAAACAATACGCTCTTGGCCTTAAAACATTCACAAAGTCAATTGCTTCATGCTGAAAAAATGGCTTCGCTTGGCCAACTGATGGCCGGCATTGCCCATGAAATCAACACGCCTCTAGGTTTTAGCCGCAGCAATCTTGGTTTGGTGTTGGAACAATGGCAGGAAAATACCGACGATCCGGCTTTGGCGGAAGAATTACGGGAAGAACAAAAACAATTGCTTGCCTCGAGCCTCAATGGCTTAAATCGCTTGCAAGAGCTTGTCAAAAGTTTGAAAAATTTCAGCCGCTTAGACAGACAAGCGGTCAGTGTTTTTGACCTCAACGAGAGTTTGATGAGCACCTTGCAAATCGTGCAATACCGATTGCGCCACGGCATTGTGATGGAAAAACAGCTTGCGCCACTGCCACCCTTGCGCGGTTTCGCCTCAGAAATTCATCAGGTGCTTCTGAATATTTTGGTCAATGCCTTGGATGCCATTGCGGAAAAAATGCAGCAGGAAGCTGCGCCAAGCCATCCCGATGCCGCCGCAAACGCCAATGCACTTAACAAGGCAGAGGCATACGCAGGAAAAATTCACCTGAAAACTTGGCAGGATGCCGCGGGGATTTATTTAAGCATCACCGACAATGGCCAAGGCATTGATTTAACTTTACAAGAAAAAATCTTTGAGCCATTTTTTACCACCAAACCGATTGGCAAAGGCGTGGGTCTTGGTTTATCCATCAGTTATGCGATTATGCAGAAACACCACGGACGACTGTGGGTAGAAAGTCGCCTTGGCGAAGGCGCGACTTTTTATCTAGCCTTGCCGTTGACGATGGTGGTTTGCTGAGGTTTTGCGCCACAGCGACATTTTTTCTAGCTCTCAAAATACAGGTCAAGGATTCCTATGAACGAGAAAAAAACTTTATTATTTGTGGACGATGAGCCAGATATTTTATTAGCGCTCAGAGCCTTATTTCGGCAACGCTACGAGGTTTACACCGCCGAAAGCGGCGCTGCTGCCATTGAGATACTGCGGCGCAAACATATTGACGTGCTTATCTGCGATCAGCGAATGCCTGGCATGACCGGCATTGCCGTGCTGCGCGAAGCCTTGGAATTTTCACCCAAAACTGTACGTTTGCTTCTGACAGGTTACGCCGATCAGCAAGCAGTGCTCGATTCGGTCAATATCGGCGAAGTGTTTCGTTTCTTACAAAAACCTTGGCAAAGCGAAGAACTGCGGCAAACCATCGCCGATGCCGTGCGCTATGGCGAAATTTTGAGCGGCCAAGCGCCAAGCCAGGTTGCAGCACCGACCTTGCTGCTTGCCCACGGCCAAGCCACGATTCGCGACGCACTGACGGCGCATCTCAACTGGCCAAACCTAAAAATTGCCAAGGATGGCAATGCCTTAGTGGAAACTTTGAATCAAGAAGAAGTGGCTTTGCTCATCTGCGATTTAACCTTTGACGGGGAAAATATGGCGGAATTGATCAAAGCCTTAAAAATCAAACGTCCGGCCTTGTTGAGCCTGATTGTCTCCGAGGCGGTGGATTCGGATGCGGTCATTGATTTGATCAACTACGGCCAGTTATATCGCTATTGGCGCTGGCCAAATGCTTTGAATTTAATTGAGAAAAGTTTAGAAAATGGCCTGCGTTTTTACGCCCACAACAAAAACTCCTTGAGTCAAAAACCACTCCCTGCGAGCCGCGCCAATCCCTCACAACACAGTCGTCTGGCAGCAAAAATTCTCTAATGATCAAGCACTTTTCTGATATTCAGGCGCTGACTTTTGATTTAGACGACACACTCTGGGAATGTGCCTCGGTCATCGCGCAAGCCGAGGCCGAAAATTACCGCTGGCTTAAAAAGCATTATCCACGGCTAACTGCTCGTTTTAGCCTGGAAAATTTGCGGCAAAAACGTCAAGAAACCGCCGACAGCACCCCGACTATTGCCCATGATGTCGTGGAATTGCGCTTGCGCACCTTGGCTTTGTGTCTTGCGGAAGTCGGCTATTCGCCGTTGGCAGCAGCTTCGGCGTTGGAGCAGTTGGTAGCGCATCGCCATGCGGTGACGCTTTTTCCTGAAGTCAAGGAAACCCTTGAAATTTTAGCCGAACGCTTTGTCTTAGGCGTGATTTCCAATGGCAATGCCAATGTCTATCGCTTAGGACTCGGCGAGTATTTTCGTTTTGCCTTGAGTCCACGGCTGGTTGGCTGTGAAAAACCCGATGCACGGATTTTTGCCGCCGCCGCGACCTTGGCGGAAGTGCCAGCAGCGGCAATTTTGCATCTCGGTGATCACCCCAAAAGCGATATTGCTGGTGCCAAAGCCGCCGGTTTTCAAAGCATCTGGGTGAACCGTTACGAAAAAGCCTATCCCGAACACCTGCCACCTCCCGATGCCGAAATTGCCGAACTAACGGCGCTTTTGCCCCTACTTTTGCCCAAAGCCACCTGAAGCAACGGTAGCCAAGCAGTTGTCGCCTACTTTTGCTGCTTGGCCGGCAACGGCGAAGACTTGAGTTCAAGCGCAGATGTGGTCTATGTTCGCCCATCTCTTTTTAGGCGTTTTTCAGGAAATCAGCAGTTATGAATAAAAATCAAGATACTAATCATTGGCTCAGCGCACTTTTTCCTTTTCTTCAATGGTTTCCCCTTTCGGCCAAGCAACTGCGTGCCGATATTTTCGCCGGTATCACCGTGGCCTTGGTGCTGATTCCGCAAAGCATGGCCTACGCGCAATTGGCCGGTTTGCCGGTGATCTATGGTTTGTATGCCGCCTTTATTCCCTCGATAGTCGCAGCTTTATGGGGGTCGTTTCGGCAACTGCACACAGGACCTGTGGCGATGCTTGCCTTGATGTCAGCCGCGGCCATTTTGCCCTTGGCCGCGCAAGGCAGTGAACAATTTATTGAACTTTCCATCATGTTAGCCTTGATGGTCGGGGTATTACGCTTGCTATTGGGTTTTTTACAGCTTGGCGTAATTGTCAATTTTTTATCGCAGCCGGTGATCGTCGGTTTTACGAATGCCGCCGCTTTAATCATTGGTTTATCGCAGTTAAGCCAGATTTTAGGTGTACCTTTCCCGCGTACCGAAAGTTTTTTGTATGACCTCTGGGTGGTGCTGTCGCAACTCGGCGAGGCGCATTGGCCGACCTTCCTCTTTGGCCTCGGCACCTGGGTTTTTATCATCCTGATGCGCAAATTTTTACCCAAATGGCCGAATATCTTACTGGCGGTGGTTCTGACCATTTTGATCAGTCATTTCATGGCGTTTGAACAAAACGCCCGTGTGACATTGAGCGAACTTGCCGATGCCGAAGCACAAAGTCTTGTCAAACAATATCTTGAAAAAACTCAAAAAATTGATGAACGCAAAGCAGAAGCGCAAAACCTACAAGCGCAAATGCGCCTGTTGACCGACCCCATTGACCGGTTGCGTTTGCAAAAAGAAGCGGAAGTTTTACAAGCCGAAGCGCAGGTTCTTTCATTACAAAACAATGAATTACAAATAAAAATTCATAAAATCCCGCTCGCCAAACAAGCCGATGGCCGCTTTATCCGGCATGGCGCTGCCGAAGCCTTTATTTGGCGCATCAAAAAAGTCAGCGGCGCTGGCCTGACCTTGGCCGCCGGCGGGTCAGTGATCGGCGACATTCCCCAAGGTTTGCCGAGTCTGACCCTGCCGCATTTCGATGTGAATTATTTTTGGATTTTGTTTCCCTCGGCTTTGGTGATGGCCTTGATCGGTTTTATGGAAGCGACCTCGATTTCCAAGGCGATTTCAGCAAAAACCATGCAGAAAATCAACACTAATCAAGAACTTATTGGTCAAGGTCTGGCCAATATCGTCGGCAGTTTTTTCCAAAGTTTTACCGTCAGCGGCTCGTTTTCACGCTCGGCTTTGGCGGCGCGCAGCGATGCGCAGACGGGCATTTTCACGCTTGTTGCCGCCGGTTTTATCGTCATCACCATTCTGTATCTCACGCCGTTGCTCTATGCGCTGCCCAATGCGGTGCTGGCGGTCATTGTGATGATAGCAGTGTTTAGCTTGATCAATTTTCAAACGCTGTGGCGTGCCTGGCAGATTCGCAAACTCGAAGCCTTGGCCGGGCTTTTAACGTTTGTGGCGACTTTATGGATGGCACCGTCCTTGGCCAACGGCATTTTGGTCGGCGCAGGCTTTGCCATTTTGGTGTTTTTGAAAGATCGGCTGTATCCGAATGTCCAGATTTTGGGGCGGCATCCCGATGGCACCCTCGGCAGCATGAATGTGCATGGTCTGGAAAAAATCAGCGATAGCTTTTTAACCGTGCGTTTTGATGGTTCCTTGACGTTTTTGAATGGCGCACATTTTGAAGATAACATTCTGAATTTACGCGCCAAGCATCCCAATGCCCAGGCGATTTTGATCGTCGGTAGCGCCATCAACGACATTGATAGCACCGGCGTGGAAAAAATCTTGTTTTTGCAGAAACGCTTACATGAAAACGGCGTGATTTTGGCTTTTTCCAGTCTGAAAAGTCCTATTTTTCAAACCTTTCAGAAAACTGGCCTGGTCGAGGCCATCGGTACGGCCAATTTGTTCAAAAGTAAGGAACAAGCCATCGCCACCTTGCGCGAACGCTATGGCGAAATGCCGGCCAGCGCCGAAAACCACGACAGCGCCGAAAACCACGACAGCGCCGACACCAAAGACGACGCCTCCTAGCAGACAGGCGGCATCCTCGCGGACGGTAATCCTGTGCGCAGCGTTTCGGCTAGGGGGTTATCCTGACGCTGCCGCCAAGTCCGCAGGCATGGCCATCTGTAGCGCGAAACCGGCCAAAGCAGCACCGGCTAAAAAAGCGCTTTCAACGCGGCCACCATAGAGCCAGTCGCCACCCACCGCTAAAAAGTTTTCCCGGTCGGTCAACAATGCCTGGGTCTGCCTGACCTGTGCATAACGCCAGCGTTTGCTGAAACTCTCCCGCACTGCTGGCAAAGTTTCGCCGAGGCTTTGTAAAAAATCCCGCCAAGCCTCGGTCAAACAATCCAAAACCTGCTCAGGCGGCGCATCCAGATGCCGCGCACTCCAGTCAGCATTGGCATGGAGCAGCCAGATTTCCTGATCGCCACGGCCATCCTGGGCATTGGCCTGCGCCGCCCAAGCAAAAATTGGATGCTGACGGAAAAAAATACTGCTGGCTGGCAGCAGCAGCGCCGCCTCTAAATGTAAACCCACTACCCAAGTCGGGGTCAGCGTCGCCGCGCCAAGCGCGCTTTGCCACTGCGGATAATGTGCTTGCAATAATGCCTCGGCTTGACTGGGTAAAACCGCCAGTAATACGCCATCAAAACCATCAAAAACCTTGCCAGTTTCGGCGGTCAACTGCCAATGTGCTCCCTGCCGCGTCAGCATCTGAATGCTCTGTTGGTAATGTACAGTCAGGTCAAGGGCGAGGTGTTCGGCCAAACTTTGAAAAGCCGGTTTTGGTAAAAAACGTTGCCGGGGCTGGGTGTAGGCTTTCAGTCCTGGCGGCAAGCACTGGCTTTTCTCGGAACTTTTCTGGCGATGCTCGGCTGGTAGTTGCCAAAAATTGGCTGAAGGTTTTTTTGCTGACGCGGTTGTGGAAGGCGATAGATTTTCTGCCTCAGCCTCCCACTGCAAGACCTCGCCGGCAAAAGGCGCTAATAGTCCCCGCTGCTGCCAGGCCTGATACCAAGGCTTAAGATAGGAACTGCGCGCCGTTAAAAAAGCGGCACCGTGATCCACCAGCGTGCCAGCAAAACGGCGACTACAGGCGCGGCCACCGGGACGATTGGCTTTTTCAAAGAGTGCCACCTGAATGCCTTGATCCTGCAAACTGCGTGCTGCCCACAGTCCGCTTAAACCGGCACCAATAATGGCTACCCGCGCTTGTGGCCGTGGCCGTAGCAGTGGTGAACGCAGCCAATGGTGATAGCTTGTGACATCTAGGCGTTTTTGGTGTTCGGCAGTGGCACGCGGTCGCAGCGTCCCCCAGATGGCCTTGGCTGGTGGGAAAGGTCGGTCAAATTGTCCCAAACACCAGAGAATGCCGCCGTAGGAATTGGGGTCACTGCCATCCAAGGCAAAACGGTGATTGAGTTCTTGCAACCAGTCGTAGGCTAGTTCGGGACTCGGTGCCCATTCAACAATGGCCTTGCCCCAGGTCATGCGCAGGTTATTGTGTAACTCGCCATGCCAGAGAAGCGATTGTTGCGCCGCATCCCACAAGGCATCGCCACTCTGCGCACGCAGTAAATCTTCAAGGTTTTTCGGCGCTCGTCGGCTGGCTGCCTGTTTTTGCAAAGTATCCCGCGCCCACTCCGGCAGTGCTTTGTTAAAGGCTAAATCACGCTGGTGATAGCAAAATTGATAGGCCAAATCCCGCCAAATAATCAATTCATCCAGATACTTTTCTGCACCTTCGCCACCCAAAAGCCAGGCTTCCCGCGCCAAAGTCGTCGCCGAGAGCATCCCGTAATGTAAATAGGCCGACAAACGACTGACCGCCTGTGGCTTGGCGGCATCATTGCGATCCCGATGATAAAGCGCCAGTTTTTTGCGCTTAAAGGCTTGCCAGCGTTCTTTGCCAGCCTTGCTGCCGCCGACGGTATCGGCCACCGGCGGCACGCTGTGGTCGGCATCCAGATGCCACAGGCGTTCGGTCAGTTGCTGATCGTCCAGGTCTTCCACAAGCAGCGGCGTAAATGGCAAATCACCATGAAATTTCAAAACTTTCGGTAGTAGAGGCCAGGTAAGCTCAAGCCGCCTCGGCCATTCCTTCGCGATGTGTTCACGAAAGGCAAAAGCACGGCTAAAGGCTTTATGGGTGTAACGCATCGGTACCACGGTGGCGCAGTCCACGGCATGTACTGGCAAGCTCACCCGCGCCGCTAGATTTTCGCTGTAGCCGCGCAAGGGCGTAAGCGGCCACAATTCGGTGATCACTGCTGCCGCCCGCGCCGCCAGTTGGGGGAGCGGCGAGGCTTCCGCAAAGGATTTTTCGGGCAGTGCAAAAACGTAGCTTAGATTCGCCTGGCGACATTGCGTGGCGAAATCTTTGGCACCTTGTAAAATAAAGGTCAGATGCCGTTGATTGTTGTAAGGATTCTCGCCAAACAAACCCTGGTAAACAAGCAAAGGCTTGTCCCAAGCATCAGCGCAGCGCGCCGCCCACAAGAGCGCCGGATTTTCCTCTAGGCGCAGTGCGTGGTGCAGCCAGCAGAGGACAAATTCGCCATCATCTTTCGGCTTCTGCGCATTCAAAGGCAAAAGCCTATCGGCCAATACGGCTGGAACTTCGGGGAAAGGCAACATCAGCTTTTATCAGTCAAATTATTAAAAAGGTTCAAATAATCGCCATAACCTTCGGCGGCCAGGTCAGCTTTGGCGATAAAACGCAACGCCGCGGAATTGATGCAATAGCGCAGCCCAGTGTCGGCGCTGGCCATTTTAGGACCGTCAGGAAAAACATGCCCCAGATGGGAATCGCCATGCTTGGAGCGCACTTCAATGCGCCGCATCCCGTGGCTTGTGTCTTGGTGAACGCTGACAAATTGCGGGTCTATAGGCTGGGTAAAACTCGGCCAGCCGGTGCCGGAGTCAAATTTATGGCAGGAGGCAAATAATGGCTCGCCGGACACCACGTCCACATAAATGCCTTCGGCTTTATGATTCCAAAAGGCATTGCGAAACGGCGGTTCGGTGCCGCATTCCTGGGTGACATAACGGGCTTCGGCGCTCAAGGCGGCAATGGCTTCGGGTTTTTTTGCGTAGGACATGCTTGACTCCAAAAAAAGGTTGACGAGAAAACGCTTGCTAGTCTTGGCTACTATAAAAAAATCAGCGTTCTAGGCAACCTGTTTTTTCTTCTGTTTAGCAGGCAATCGTCCTTAGCATAGAATTTGCACTGACTTGCACGAGGCGCTGCACCTTGCCCTGCGCCGCGTGAACCAGATTGGTGCAGGCAACAAGCCGCTGCAATTACTGTCATTGTGATGCAGCAGCAGCTTGGTTAGATTGAGACGCGCACTTTGGAATTTTGCTTGGAATTTTGCTTGGTTTTATGGATGCCTTCAGCGGAGAAATTTTATGCAACTGTTTGATAAAATGCGTAATCGCTATCAAAATCAACGGGAAAGTAGCTTGAGCTTGCCCGAATATCTCGCGCTCTGTCGGGAAGACCCCTTCGCTTATATGAGTCCTGCCGAGCGGATGCTCAAAGCCATCGGCGAGGCGGAAGTCATTGATACGCGCAATGATGGCCGACTGTCGCGGATTTTTTCCAATCGCCTGATTCGCCGTTATCCAGCCTTTGCCGATTTTTATGGCATGGAAGAGGTGATCGAGCAAATCGTCGCCTATTTTCGTCATGCTGCCCAAGGCTTAGAGGAAAAAAAGCAGATTTTATATCTTTTAGGTCCCGTCGGTGGCGGGAAGTCGTCCTTGGCCGAGCGCCTGAAACGCTTGATGGAAAAATATCCGTTTTACGCCATTGAAGGATCACCGGTGCATGAGTCGCCCTTGGGTTTATTTAATCCGGCAGAGGATGCGCATATTTTGGAAAACGACTATGGCATTCCGCGGCGCTATTTGACCGGCTTGCTGTCGCCTTGGGCGGTGAAACGGCTCCATGAATTCAATGGCGATGTCAGCCAATTTCGCGTGGTGCGTTTAACGCCGTCGGTTTTGGAGCAAATTGCCATCAGCAAAACCGAACCAGGCGATGAAAATAATCAGGATATTTCAGCTTTGGTCGGCAAAGTGGATATTCGTAAACTCGAATATTTTTCTCAAGATGATCCCGATGCCTACAGCTACAGCGGTGGCTTGTGTTTGGCCAATCGCGGTTTGTTAGAGTTCGTCGAGATGTTCAAAGCACCGATTAAAGTGCTGCATCCCTTACTCACCGCCACGCAAGAGGGCAATTACAAGGCCACCGAGGGCTTATCGGCGATTCCTTTTGATGGCATCGTCTTGGCGCATTCCAATGAATCTGAGTGGTTGCAGTTCAAAAACAATCGCAACAACGAAGCCTTTTTGGATCGCATTTATATTGTCAAAGTGCCCTATTGCCTGCGCGTCAGCGAAGAAATTCATATCTATGAAAAGCTGTTACAAGGCAGCTCCTTAAAAGACGCGCCGTGTGCGCCGGATACCTTAAAAATGTTGGCGCAGTTTGCCGTCTTAAGTCGCTTAAAAGATCATGCCAATTCCAATCTTTATTCCAAAATGCGGATTTACGATGGCGAATCTTTGAAAGATATTGATCCTAAAGCAAAATCTTATCAGGAATATAAAGACGCCGCCGGTGTGGACGAAGGTATGACCGGCATTTCCACGCGCTTTGCTTTTAAGATTTTGTCGCAGGTGTTTAACTTTGAGCACAGTGAAATTGCCGCCAATCCAGTGCATTTACTCTATGTTTTAGAACAACAATTGGAGCGCGAACAACTGCCCAAAGACACCCACGAACGCTATTTGCGTTTTATCAAGGAGTATTTGGTGCCGCGTTACGCTGAATTTATCGGCAAGGAAATTCAGACCGCTTATCTCGAATCTTATGCCGAATACGGGCAAAATTTATTTGATCGCTATGTGATCTATGCTGATTTTTGGTTGCAAGATCAAGAATATCGCGACCCGGATACCGGCGAAATGTTGGATCGGCGCTTGTTAAACGAGGAACTCGAAAAAATTGAAAAACCGGCGGGCATTGCCAATCCCAAAGATTTTCGCAATGAAATCGTCAACTTTGTCTTGCGGGCGCGGGCGAGCAATCAGGGCAAAAATCCGAGTTGGACCAGTTACGAAAAACTCAAAGCCGTCATTGAGCGCAAAATGTTTGCCAATACCGAGGAATTGTTGCCGGTGATCTCTTTTAATACCAAAGCCTCGCAAGACGACACCCAGAAGCATCAAGCCTTTGTCGAACGTATGGTCAAAAAAGGCTATACCGCCCGCCAAGTGCGTTTATTGTCTGAATGGTATTTACGGGTACGGAAAGCCACATGAGCCATTTTTTAGATCGCCGCGCCAATCCCAAAGGCAAAAGCACGTTGAATCGCCAGCGTTTTTTAGAGCGCTATCGGCAAAATATCAAAGCGCGGCTGCAAGAATCCTTACGCGAGCGCGGCATCAGTGATTTTGATCAAGCCGAGAAAATCCGCATTCGCCACAAAGACCTAAGCGAACCGGAATTTCACTACGGCGACGGCGGCCAAAGGCATCTGGTGCATCCGGGCAATCAGGAATTTGTCGAAGGCGACCGCATTGACAAGCCCTTAGGCGGGCAAGGGCAAGGCCAAGGAGAAGGGCGCGGCCAAGGGCAGGAAGGCGAAGAAGATTTTGTTTTTACCCTAAGCCGCGAAGAATTTTTGCATTTTTTCTTTGAAGACTTGGCCTTGCCGAATTTGCTGCAAAAACGCCTCATTGAACAGACGCAGTGGGAAAGCGTGCGTGCCGGCGTCAGCCCCGATGGCATTCCGAGCAATTTGCATCTGTTGCGCTCCATGCGTAATGCCTTGGCGCGGCGGCGGATGTTAAGCGCCAATAAACGCAAAACCTTGGCCGAACTGGAAGCACAACTCGCTGATTTTGAAGATAAAGATAGCGCAGAAGCCCAAGCCTTAGCCGCCGAAATTGCCGCTTTGCAAGCCAAAATCGCCGCAGTGCCGTTTTTGGATGATCTGGATTTGCGCTACCGCAGTTTTAGCCAAAAACCCAAACCGAGCGTCAAAGCCGTGATGTTCTGCATTATGGATGTTTCCGGCTCCATGGATCAGCGTAAAAAAGACCTGGCCAAGCGCTTTTTTATTCTGTTGTATCTCTTTTTGCAGCGGCATTATCAAGCCACCGAATTGGTGTTTATCCGCCATCACACCGTGGCCTCGCTGGTGGATGAAGAAACCTTTTTTTATTCCCAGGAAACCGGTGGCACCGTGGTTTCGTCAGCGCTGACGCTGTTACAACAAAAAATTGCCCAAGACTATCCGCCAAGCGACTGGAATATCTACGTCGCCCAGGCTTCCGATGGCGACAATTGGCCGGAAGACTCGCCTTTATGTCGCACCGCTTTGCTTTCAGGAATTTTGGAACAAATTCAATATTTTGCTTATGTGGAAATCGCCGCCGACCGCCACCAAACCCTGTGGTTTGAATACGAACAAGTCGCCAAGCGCTACCGGCATTTTGTGATGCAAAGCCTTCATACGGCGAAAGATATCTATCCGGTGTTTCGCGAACTTTTCAAAAAAGCGAGCAGTTCTTTTGCAACCTTTGCCAATGATTCGTAAACCTTTGCAAAAATGAGCAGCTAATGGCACAACTTCCTTTTCAAAGCGATTGGACTTTTTCTTTGTTGCAGCAGTACGAAGTCGCTATTGCCGAAGCGGCGGACTTTTTTGCTTTGGATGCCTATCCCAATCAGATTGAAATTGTCAGCAGTGAACAGATGCTCGACGCCTACGCCGCCATTGGGATGCCGGTGTTTTATAGCCATTGGTCGTTTGGCAAAAAATTTGTCAGCGTCGCCGAGCGCTATCAACGCGGCCAGATGGGGCTGGCCTACGAGCTGGTGATCAATTCCAATCCCTGTATTGCCTATCTTTTAGAAGAAAATCCCTTGACAATGCAGGTGCTGGTGATGGCGCACGCCAGTTATGGTCATAATAATTTTTTTAAAAACAATTATTTATTCAAAACCTGGACCAATGCCGATGGTATTGTGGATTATCTGGTCTTCAGCCGCGATTACATCCGTCACTGTGAAGAAAAATATGGACTAGAGGCGGTAGAAAGTCTGTTGGATGCCGCACATGCGCTGATGGATTACGGCGTGGATCGTTATCGGCGGCCTAGTCCGCTGTCTGCCGCCAAAGAACACGAACGGCAAGTGCATTTGGCCAAAGCGGCGCAAGCCCAAGTCAATCCGCTGTGGGAGCATTTTGCTAAAGACAAAAAAGCCGAAGCAGCGCTGGCGGCTACACCGGAGTTTTTTCCCGAAGATCAGGAAAATCTTTTGTATTTTCTCGAAAAAAATGCCCCACTGCTGAAACCTTGGCAACGGGAAATTCTACGGATCGTGCGGAAACTCGCCCAGTATTTTTATCCGCAACGCCAAACCAAAGTCATGAATGAAGGCTGGGCGACTTTTTGGCATTACCATCTGCTCTATCATCTGTATAACCAAGGCCAATTGGCCGAAGGGCTGATGCTGGAATTTCTCGACGCGCATTGCCAAGTGGTCTTTCAACCGACCTTTGACAGCCCGTATTACCAAGGCATCAATCCTTACGCCTTGGGTTTTGCCATGTTTTCCGACCTCAAACGTTTAAGCGAACAACCCACCGCCGAAGACGCGGCCTATTTTCCACATCTTGTTGGTCGGCCCTGGCGTGAAAATTTGCGTTTTGCCATGGAAAACTTCAAAGATGAAAGTTTTATTTATCAATATCTTTCACCAAAAGTTATCCGTGATTTTCGTCTGTTTGGCGTGCTTGATGTCGCCTCTGATCCGGCCGTTGAAATCTCGGCGATTCACAATGACCACGGCTATCAAAAAGTACGGGAAGTGTTGTCGGCGCAATATGCAGCTTTTCATTATCAGCCGAATATTCAAGTGCATGGCGTGCGTTGGCAAAGTGATCGCAGTCTTTTGCTCCGCCATCATCGCTATGAAAATCGCCCCTTGGCGCCTTCACAAAAAGTCTTGCAGCATCTCCATGCTTTATGGGGCTTTCCGATAGTTTTAGAAAGCGTCAACAGCCAAGGTGAAGTGCTGCAAAGTCAACGCTTTCCGCTGTAAGTATTCAAAAAAAGGCTTGAAAGCTCTGCTGCAAGCCTAGCCATAAGTCCTTTGGCCACGGCGGCGCCAGCCAAAAAAGTGGCAACAAGGCGAAATATAACGTGGCACTCGCCCAAGGATTATTTTTTTGCCACCATTTCAAAGCCGTACCAAAGGAACGCTTGAAGCGACGATTCAGTAAGTCCACAGCGTAAAGTTCGTCTAACAAAAGATGCAGTAAAAAACCCAAGCTCAACGCCAAAGCCGCAAGCCAAGCAAAAATGGCCGAACTGCCGGTGTGATACAACGCCCAGGCTAGACTTAAACCCAAAACCAGCGCCATCGGGATGGAGTGAATCACGCCGCGATGGCGGGTGAAACGGGTAAAAAAATAAAACAGCGGAAAGCGCACCAGAAGCGCCACCGACCACCACAGCCACCACAGCGCAAACGCCGAAAGCAGCGGCAGCAACCAATAGGCGGTCAGCGAGGCTGAAAAGAGCGCCAATACCGTAAAAGCGATTTGAATCGGATAAGAATTATCCGAATCCACATCCGGCAACAAACCGCCGACCACCCCGATAAAAAACACTTGCAGCGCCTGCCACGGCGTCAACACCGTGCTGACCGCCAAAGCCGCTGCCGGCAGACTCATCACCAAAGCCGCGCCGAGAATATGGGTACGAAAATTCGCCATTCTTTACTCCTTGAAAGCACAAGCCTTTATTCAATCCCTCTCAACCCTGTTTGTGGGTAACGAATAAAGCAAAAAAGGGCGAAACGATAAGCGGAAAGGCGGGGGGAGGCAAGAAGTCTCTGGTAAAGCGACGGGAATTTTAAGACGACTTTTGTTTCTTCAAAAAATCCAAACCCTGGTTAAATTTTCCAATCAAATGGCAGTGATATTTTTCTAATTCTGTTTTAATAGCATTAGCAAAAAAATCTTTAGTATTTTTGTTTATAAAACAAGAGTCTTGCATGTCTTGTATTTTTTGTGAACGCAAATGTGTAAGGACGCTGGCATAGACTATGGCATCCTGCGATGATAAAGAATATGGAGAGGCCTCAAAGTTTATAGCTTCGGCCAGAATTTCCTTAGTTAAATTTATAACAACTGCTATCTCAATAATTTTTTTACGATAGGCCTTGAATCTCTGCGCTTCTTCTTCATTAATTTTCAGCAAAAGACTCGTTATGCCATCTATACTTTTGATTTTCTCGTTATACCCTTTTGTTCGTTCTATCTGCTTTTTGTCTCCACATAAACCTTCACGCCTCCACTCCATAGCGAACACTTCCTCCGGCTAGGACTTGCCATAAACCAGAATCAACAAGTCCTAAATTCTGCAAATCTGCTGTCATATTATCGGCTTCTTGCGTCATTCTGTTGAGCCAAACACCTACTATCAATTCAAAACTAGAAGGACTTATCGTTTCAGGCAAAAGATCGGCTGCAAGGAAATATGGCTTTAACGCTTGCTGCGCATTGATTGAATAAATCCTCCATTGATCCTTATAAGAATCAAAATCCTGCGTTTTTTCCCATAAAAAAAAGATATCCGGGAAAGCCCATAAAAAATAAGGCGCTTCGGGATACTCCTCATAGGCAAAAACATTGCTCCACCATCGCTCTGCCCATGTCTCCGAAACACCAAGATTGACTTTAACTTCTACCAGTAGCGCTAAGCGGTGTTTTTTATCATATACAGCAATATCCCATTGCATCGGCATTCGTTCTTTCCTTTATTTTGCTAACCATAGAGCTTTAAGCGCGAATTGCAAAAAGACAAAAGACTTTGCCTTATTTGCAAGCGCGAAAATAATACTTGGAAAATAATCGGTTAGCGCTCCCCAGGCGGCAGATAATCGCGCTTGGGCGCACCGGTATAAACCTGACGTGGACGGTTGATGCGATGCTCCGGCGCTTCCATCATCTCCAACCAATGCGCCATCCAACCTGCTGTGCGGGCGAGAGCAAACATCACCGTAAACATATTGGTGGGAATACCCAAGGCGCGGTAAATCAAGCCGGAATAAAAATCCACATTGGGGTAGAGTTTGCGGGAAATAAAATAGTCATCGGCCATCGCTTGCCGTTCGAGTTCCAAGGCTACTTCTAGCAGAGGATCATCTTTACCGGCATGGAGATGCGTAAGAATTTTATGGCACATCTCCCGAATAATCGTGGCGCGGGGATCGTAATTTTTATAAACGCGATGGCCAAAACCCATCAGCCGAAAGCTATCGTTTTTATCTTTGGCACGCGCTAGAAACTTAGGAATATTCGTCACTTCGCCAATTTCCTTGAGCATTCCCAAGGCCGCTTCATTGGCACCGCCATGCGCCGGCCCCCACAACGAAGCAATACCGGCGGCAATGCAGGCAAAAGGATTGGCACCGGAACTACCGGCCATGCGCACCGTCGAGGTGCTGGCGTTTTGTTCGTGATCGGCATGTAAAATAAATAATAAATCCAGAGCCTTCTCAGCCAAGGGATCCACCACATAAGGCGTGGACGGCACCGAAAACAGCATATTCAAAAAGTTGGCCGTATAGCTTAGCTTTTGATCAGGATAGACAAACGGCTCACCGACCGAATGTTTATAAGAAGCAGCGGCAATGGTCGGAATTTTGGCCAGCATCCGCTCGGCCATGCGCAAACGATTGGCCGGATCGGCAAGGTCTAATTCTTCATGATAAAAAGCCGAGAGCGAGCCTACCACACCGACCATAATGGCCATTGGATGAGCATCATGATGAAAACTATGAAAAAAACTTTTAAGGCTTTCGTGAATCATGCTCTCACGTTTCAGGCGCTGGCTAAAAGTGGCCAACTGCGCCGGTGTTGGCAATTCGCCATGCAACAAAAGATAAGACACTTCAACAAATTGGCTTTTTTCAGCCAGTTCTTCCACCGGATAACCGCGATACTGCAAAACGCCCGCCTCGCCATCAATAAAGGTGATTTTGCTTTGGCAACTGGCGGTGGAAATAAAGCCCGGATCGTAGCTAAATAAACCAAAGCGTTTGTATAACTCGCGGATATCTAAACCCAAAGGCCCGGCCTCACTCTGCACAATCGGCAGCGGATAGACTTCCGTGGTTTCTTGATCTTTCAAAATAAAGCGCTCGGTCATGGGAACTCCATTTGGGACAAATTAGTAAATAGCTTGAATCTCTTTGGGTTCAGGGATTGGCAGATGCAATAGTTGCGCCATTTCTAACCACTCGGCAATCACGCGCTCGGCCTGAACCGCCGCTTCTTCGTAGGTTTGCCCATCGGCCATACAGCCTGGCAACTCCGGTACTTCCACGATAAAAGCGTTGTCTTCCACGCTCCAATAAATGATCAGCTTGTATTTAATCGTCACAGTCTTGTTCATAAAGTTTATATTTCAGAATGATTGCACGAACTTGCTTCACTTGGTAAGGCTTGGCTTGATGACCCTTAGGCTGCAAATTGATAATTTCCACTACCCCCGGCTGCGCAAAAATATGATGATCACCTTTAACGCGCATCACAAAACCAAGACGCCATAAAAGCTGACACAACAAAGCAAAGTCAATGTTTTGATAAGCATTGGTGTGGAGAATTTTTTCAAGCAGCTTCGCATACTTACCCATACTTTATGTTCAATCAAAGCACCCTGCTTCCCTAAACAAATTTCTCAATCGGCATCGGCACCTCGGTGATACCGGCGACACCATCGGCTATCGCTGCTTTGGCCACCGCCGTTGCCACATAGGCGCTTAAACGCGGGTCAATGGGTTTTGGCAAAATGTAGTCACGGCCAAAAGTTAAACTGCTTAAACCATAAGCCTGACAAACACTTTCCGGCACTGGCGCTTGGCTTAATGCTTGTAATGCCGCCACCGCCGCCAAGTGCATATTCGGGGTGATTTTTCGCGCTTGCACCGCCAAAGCCCCGCGAAAGACAAAAGGAAAACCTAAGACATTATTGACTTGATTGGGATAATCGCTGCGACCGGTGGCCATAATGGCATCGGGACGCAGTTGTTTGACCACTTCCGGCGCGATTTCAGGGTCGGGATTGGATAAAGCAAAAATCACCGGCCGTTCAGCGAAAGTCAGAGCGATCTCAGCGCTCAATAAATTGGCACCGGAAAGGCCAATAAACACATCGGCACCGCGACAAGCATCGGCCAGGGTTCGCGCCTCGGTGGCGACGGCAAAGCGTTCTTTATAGACATTCAAACCGCCGCGTCCGCGATAAATCACGCCTTGGCGATCCACCATAACGATGTGTTCCGGCGGCATTCCCAAGCGCTTGAGCAAAGTTGCCGTGGCAATCGCCGAGGCACCGGCACCCAAAATGACCACTTTTGCCTCTTGAAGATTTTTTTCTTGTAATAACAAAGCATTCTGCAAAGCTGCGCCGACGATAATCGCCGTGCCGTGTTGATCATCATGAAACACCGGAATATCTAATTTTTCAACTAAGGCTTCTTCAATAACAAAGCATTCGGGTGCCGCAATGTCTTCGAGATTGATGCCGCCAAAAGTCGGCGCTAAGGCGGCGACAATTTCGATAAATGCCTGCGGGTCTTTGACGTTGACTTCTAAATCATACACATCAATGCCGGCAAATTTTTTGAATAACAAGCCTTTGCCTTCCATGACCGGTTTACTGGCCAAAGCACCGAGATTCCCCAGTCCCAAAATCGCCGTGCCATTGGAAATCACTGCCACAAGATTGCCTTTATTGGTGTAGCGATAGGCCAAACTGGGGTTTTCGGCAATCGCCCGCACCGGCGCGGCGACACCTGGGGAATAAGCAAGGGTTAAATCGCGTTGACTTTCAGCGGCTTTGGTAAGTTGTACTGCCAATTTGCCCGGCGGATGCAGGGCGTGATAGGCCAAGGCGGCAGCAGTTAATTCAGACTGGGGGGCGTTTTCCGTGGACATGGACTTTTCCTTAAAAAATAATCAAAAGAAGCTGATAAAAAATCTAAAAAAAACCTAAAAAGACCAGCTAAAAACGGCAAAATTTTTCAAGCCTTTGGACTTTACAAAAAGTGCCAACAAAGGCTTTTGGCCGCCGGTGGCGGCTGCTGTCGCTGCAAAGCCGGTTTTTGACGCTTTTGGACTTGACAGTGTGACCGTTTTACTGGTGCTTTTCACTATCCGCGAAAGCGGCTACACTATTTTTTTGCAAAGGCGGCAAAAATAGCATTAAAAATAGCATTTTTGGGCTGCCTTTTTTTATTGGAGGAACGGATGCGTCAATTTCTCATGCAAACCTATGCGCGGCAAGCGGTTACTTTTGTCAAAGGCGAAGGCGTTTGGCTTTACGATCATGAAGGTCAGCGTTATCTCGATGCCTTATCGGGCATCGCTGTTTGTGGCTTAGGCCATGCGCATCCTGCTGTCAGCCGAGCGCTCTGCGAACAAGCAGCGACCTTAATTCACACCTCAAATCTTTATCATCTGCCCTGGCAAGAACAACTGGCGGCCAAATTATGCGAAATTTCCGGTATGGAACGGGTGTTTTTTGCCAATTCCGGCGCCGAAGCCAATGAAGCGGCCATTAAACTCGCCCGACTGTTAGGGCATCAGCGCGGCATTGCCGTGCCGAAAATTATTGTTATGGAACAAAGTTTTCATGGTCGGACTTTGGCAGCCTTGAGCGCGACGGGCAATGTCAAAGCGCAAATTGGTTTTGCGCCCTTAGTCGATGGCTTTATTCGCATTCCTTACAATGACTTAGCCGCAGCCGAAGCGCTTGCCGTGCATCCCGATGTCGTCGCTGTGCTGGTTGAGCCGATTCAAGGCGAAGGCGGTATTCGTGTCGGCAGCCGCGACTTTTTACAAGGCTTGCAAAGGCTTTGCCAAGCGCAAAATTGGTTGTTGATGGTGGATGAGATTCAAGCCGGTATGGGACGCACGGGTTTATGGTTTGGCCATCAGCATGAGGATTTAACCCCCGATGTCATGACCTTAGCCAAGGGCTTGGCCAATGGTGTGCCGATTGGTGCCTGTTTGGCGCGGGGACAAGCGGCAGAATTATTTGCGCCCGGCAGCCACGGCAGCACCTTTGGCGGTAATCCGCTGGCCACCCGCGCCGCCTACGCCGTCATTGAAACCATGGAACAAGAGCAGTTGCTCTCCCAGGCAGCAGCGATGGGCGAATGGCTCAAAGCTGCCTTTGCCAAACGGCTCGGTGACTTGCCTGGGGTCATTGAAATCCGTGGCCGGGGACTGATGCTTGGCATTGTGCTGAATCGCCCCTGCGCTGAACTGGTTGCGCAAGCCCTGGCGGAAAAATTACTTATCAATGTCACCGCCGGTCAGGTCATTCGGCTGCTGCCGCCGTTGATTTTACAGCCTGCCGAAGCCGAAATCATCGTCGAGCGCTTGGGGCGGCTGGTCGAAAATTTTTTAGAGGTAACCACAACTGTATGATCCGTCATTTTTTACAATTAAACGATTTTTCTTCAGAAGAATTAAAAACCTGTCTGGCGCGTGCCAGTGCCTTGCGAAAAAATCATGCCGACCAAGGCCAAACGGAAAAAACGCTCACCGGCAAAGTATTAGGTATGATTTTTGAAAAATCTTCGACGCGCACCCGCGTGTCCTTTGAAGCGGGCATGGCGCAATTGGGCGGCACGGCGATTTTTTTATCACCCAAAGACTTACAACTGGGTCGCGGCGAAACTTTGGAAGATACCGCGCGCGTATTGTCGCGATTAGTGGATGTTATCGTTATCCGCACCTTTGAACACAGCAAAATCGAACGCTTTAGCGCCTATTCAAAAGTTCCTGTTATCAATGGCTTAACTGATTTGCATCATCCCTGTCAGCTTTTGGCCGATATGCAGACCTATCAAGAACATAAAGGCGACATTGAAGGCAAAACCGTGGTTTATGTCGGCGATGGCAACAATATGTGCCACTCCTATATGCAAGCGGCGGAATTATTCAACTTTTCCCTGCGCATTGCCTGTCCCGAAGGCTATGAACCCAAAGCCGATATTTTGGCGCATTGTCCGCACTGCCAAGTGGTGCATGATCCCAAAGCCGCTGCGGTGAATGCCGATTTGATCGTCACTGACGTGTGGGCCAGCATGGGACAAGAAGCCGAAGCTGAACAGCGGCTGGCTGATTTTGCGCCGTTTCAGGTCAATGGCAGCCTGATGGCGCAGGCCAAAGCTGACGCAGCTTTTCTGCATTGTCTGCCGGCGCATCGCGGTGAAGAAGTGAGCGCTGAAGTAATTGATGGCTGCCAAAGTTTGGTGTGGGATGCCGCCGAAAATCGGCTGCACAGTCAAAAAGCCTTGCTTGAATTTTTATTGCTTGACGCATAAAGCCGATGTCGCTCTCGGTGTTGCGGCAAGCCGCGCCCTATCTACGTTTGCATCAAGGCAAACGCTTTGTGGTGCATCTACCGGATGATTGGCTGTTGCCGGAACATCATCAGGGTTTACAGATGATTTTAGAAGACCTGGTGCTGCTTGCCGGTTTGGATATTGGCCTCATTGTGGTGCATGGCGCGGAGGCACAAATCAATCAAGGACTAGCCGAGGCCGACATCAGCACGCGCTTTTATCGCCGACAGCGCATAAGCAGCCATGAAGCAATGCCTATCATCATTGAAAAATCGGCAGCTTTAAGTTTTTTTCTGCAAGCGCTATTGAGCGCCAATCTCCACAGCGCCATTGATGGCAAACACCAACGGCTGCGCGTGGTTAGCGGCAATTTTGTTACGGCGCAACCTTTGGGAGTGCTGGATGGCCTGGATTTAGGCTTAACTGGCAAAGTGCGCCAAGTGGACATCGTGGCCTTAAGTCAAGCCTTGGCGCAGGGCAATCTGGTGTTGCTGTCGAATTTAGCAGTGGCTTTGACCGGCGAAATTTTCAATGTCAATTCCGAAAGCGTGGCGCGTGCCGTCGCTGAAGCACTTTTGGCCGATAAACTCTTGTATTTCCTGCCGCCAATGGCTGATCCAACCCTACTGCCGCGCCAGGCGACGTTATCCCAATGGCAGGAACTTTTGCCGCAACTGCCGGAAGTTTTTCAGGACAGCGGCCAAGAAGCCTGCCTGGCCTTGGCCGGCGGCGTGCCACGGGTACATCTCTTGCCGGCGCAGGATTTGGCTTTGTTGCAAGAACTTTTCACCCGCGAAGGCAGCGGCACGCTGTTAAGCACCGATGCTTTTGAAAAATTACGGCCAGCAAGCATTGACGATTTACCCGGCATCATTGCGCTGATTCGTCCGCTCGAAGAACAAGGCATCCTGGTGCGTCGCTCACGGGAACAACTGGAGCGCGACATTGACCATTTCGTGGTGTTGGAACGCGATGCCTGGACTATCGGCTGCGCCGCTTTGTATGCCTACCCAAGCGTTGGCATGGCGGAATTGGCTTGTCTGGTGATTCATCCTGATTACCAAAAACAACGCAAGGCGCTTATTTTATTAAAATTTTTGGAACAAAAAAGTCAAGCGCAAGGTTGTCCGCAGCTTTTTATCCTGACTACGCAAAGTCAACATTGGTTTATCGAACGCGGCTTTCAAGCCAGGTCGGTGCAGGCTTTACCGCTGGAAAAACAACGGCTTTACAACTGGCGACGCAATTCGCAAGTTTTTGTCAAAGTGTTGGTGTAAAAAAACACCTTTCAAAAAATTTCAAAAAATTTCAAAAATTTTTCATAGTTCCCAAAAGCAAGACAAAAAAGGATTCAGATGTTTGCTGGACAAAAGCGGCTGATGGTCGGCATTTCTTCCCGCGCCTTGTTTGACCTGGAAGAAGCCAATCGCATCTATGAACAGGAAGGTTTAGAAGCCTATTGCCAATATCAACTTGCCAACGAAAACAATGTCTTGCATCCAGGTGCCGGTTTTACCTTGGTTGAATCGCTGTTGGCTTTGGATGCTTTGTTGAATCCTGAGGGAGAAAATCCGCTGTCACCTGAAAAGTCAGCGCGTTGGGGCATTGAGGTGGTGATCATTTCCCGCAATAGCGCCGACACGAGTTTACGCATCGCCAATTCCATTCGGCATTATGGCTTGAACATCAGCCGCGCCGCTTTTACCAGCGGTGCTGCTGTCACGCCGTACCTCAAGGCTTTTGCCATTGATCTGTTTTTATCGGCGCATGAAAGCGATGTGCAACAAGCAATTGAGGCCGGTTTTGCCGCTGGCTTGATCTATACCCAATCGAAAAGCCGGGCGTTAAGTCCCAGGCTGCAACAAATTCGCTTGGCTTTCGATGGCGATGCCGTGTTGTTTTCCGAGGAATCGGAATTGATTTTTCAACGCTATGGTTTACAAGCCTTCTTGCAGCATGAAGCGCAATTTGCTGAAGTGCCACTGGCCGAAGGACCATTTGCCAATTTGCTGAAAACCATTTCGCATCTGCAATTTTCCCTTGATTATCAAAAACTTGGTCTTAAAGAATCGCCGATTCGTCTAGCACTTGTCACCTCCAGAAATAGTCCGGCGCAAGAGCGGGTCATTCGGACGCTACGCGCTTGGAAAGTGCGGATTGATGAGACGTTTTTTTTGGGCGGGATTGCCAAAGATCAGGTGCTGGCGGCGTTTGCGCCGGATATTTTCTTTGAAGATCAACCGGCACATTGCGAACGCGCTGCCGAAGTGGTGCCGACGGCACGGGTCCCGCATCGGCGGCAATTGGCCTCAGATGAGGCCACACTTCAAGAAAAGGTTTCGCTAAAAATCGCTAAAGATGATGCGGCTTAATCTTCCCGATGATGCCGTTCAAAACGCTCGTGCTGTTCTTGCGCCTCAATGCTCAAGGTGGCCACAGGCCGCGCTTCCAGACGTTTTAAGCCGATTTCCTGGCCAGTTTCGGCACAGTAGCCATAACTACCGTCCTGGATGCGTTCCAGTGCGGCATCAATTTTTTTAATCAGCTTGCGGTAGCGCTCACGGGTGCGTAATTCCAAAGCGGCATCCATTTCCACCGCTACGCGGTCGGCCATATCCGCTTCTTGCCAATTTTCATTTTGCAATTGACTGATGACATCTTCCGATTCCCGCAACAGTTGTTCACGCCAAGTGACTAATTTTTGACGGAAATACTCCAGTTGCAACGGGTTCATATATTCTTCATCTTCGCTTGGGACATAGCTTGGGGGCAGGTCAATAGCCATAAGTTTTTCCAAGGATTAGCGGTAAGGCAGGTCAGTATAGAGATTCCTTTTCGGGCTTGCAATAAAAAGGCTTATATGGAAAATAGCCTGGCACTGTTTTTATAAATCAATAGGATAGAGCGGAGTATGAAGAAAGCATTTGAACTTTTGTTACTAAGCGTTTGTTTTTTATTGGCTAATCCATTGCTGGCACAGCAAAATTTACGTCAGGAAATTGTCAATATTTTAAGTCAAAGCCGTTTGCCTGCCGATACAATTGGCGTTTATATTCAATCGGTTGATCAAAATCAGCCGCTTTTTACCTATGAAGCAGCTACACCTTTTAATCCGGCCTCGGCGATGAAAATTATCACCACCTGGGCGGCTTTAGACCTCTTGGGTGCGGATTTTGCCTGGAAAACCAAACTTTTCCACACTGGCAGCCTGCAAAGTGGCGTTTTATATGGCGATTTATATATCGTCGGCCAGGGCGATCCTTTTTTTACCCAGGAACACCTGTGGCTGGCTTTACAAGAGTTGCAAGCGCGTGGACTCAAGCGCATCGAAGGGGAAATTGTGTTAGATGCCAGTTACTTCTCAGCAGAAGTTTCGCAGGCACCGCCTTTAGATGACAATATTTTTAACCCCTACAACAACGCGCCGCATGGCTTGCTTTATAATTTTCAGGCGCTACGTCTGCAATTTGTGCCAGTGGCTGGCCGTGTGGATATTTACACCAGTCCGCGTCTCAGTAATCTCACTGTTGTCAATAATTTAACAGCAACGAGCGGCAGTTGTAATCGCAGTTTACAAAGCCTGAACCTCTCGCCTTTACAAAATGGTCGTTTGACCATCAGCGGTGAATATCCATTGAGCTGTGGTAATCGTGAATTTTCAAGGACTTTGCTTTCGCATGAGGAAATGCTCTATCACAGCTTGGTCAGTTTATGGCGGGAAATCGGCGGCGAGATTCGCGGCGGTTATCGTTTGGGTCGGGTGCCGGAAAGTGCCACTTTGCTCTATGTGCATGAGTCGGAAGCACTTCCAGAAATTGTCAGAAAAATCAATAAATTCAGCAATAATGTTATGTCGAGACAAGTTTTTTTAACTATTGGTGCGGAAAAAATGGGCGCGCCGGCCAACCTCGAAAAAAGTCGCAGTGTGATCAAGCAATGGTTGGCCAGCAAAGGGTTAGCCGCGCATGAATTGACCATTGACAACGGTTCGGGCTTATCGCGCAGCGGTCGGGTAACGCCACGGCTGATGGGAGAAATGCTCTGGCAAGCCTATCGCAGTTCCACCATGGGCGAATTACTCGGCGCTTTGCCGGCGGCAGGCGTGGATGGCACCTTGTGGCGACGCTATCGCAATACCAGTTGGAGCGGCGAAATGCACTTAAAAACCGGCACCTTGCGCGATAGTCGCGCTTTGGCCGGTTTTGGTCGCAATGCCAATAATGAACACTTTGTTGTCGTCATTTTTATCAATGGCTTAGGAATTCCCAGCAGCACCGCCGAAAAACTTTTTCAAACGGTTCTAGATTGGCTGTATCTCAATGGCTAGCAGGAGCGTTGGCTACGGATTTTTTAGCGGTGATTGCAAAGCATTGCTTAAAAAACGCCAGCAGCAGCCACGCCAATAGCCCGCCCAGCGCACCGTAGAGGTGCGCATCCACGACAATAGGCGCACCGACCATTTCGGGATTGGATAGCGTACCTTTCAGTTGTTCCCAGAGCAGTTTGAGTGTGATTAAAAACAAGGCAGTGATAGCAAAAATTTTATCTTTGCGCAGTGTTGTGAGCGCTCCAAAGACAAACATGCCGTGCAAAACACCTGAAATACCTAAGTAATAAAGCAATTGCACATTAAACCACCATAAACCCAGCCCCACCGCCATTGCCGAAATGCCAAGCACCCACAGCCATTGCCAGAAGGTCACTTGCCGTTGAAAGAGATACCAAATCACCACAAAGCCAGCATAATCAAAAAACAAATGCGCCCAAGAAATATGCACCAGATTTCCCGTCAGCAGTCGCCACCATTCCCCTTCTGCGATAGCCGGACGCGAAAACTCCCAAGCACTTTCCCAAGCAAAAAATTCAGCAGCCCAAAATAGGCTACCCAAAGCCAAGGGAATCAAGGCAGAGGTATAAAAAGCAGTTTTGTTGTGCATCATTGGCGAGCGCCAGGCCAGTGCTTACGGTGCAGCAGTGCTGTTGGCATCCCGATGCCGGACGATTTTTGCCTGATCATGCAATGATTTGAAAAATAAACTTTCTTCCATTTGCTGCCAGGTATTATTGAGCTCCTGACGCAATGCCTGCTGGCGTTCAGCAGCCAGAGTTGGCCAGTCGCCGTCTTGAATGTTTTCAACGTACAAAAGCGCAATGTCGTCATTATTGACGGTGACAACAGACCAGGTTTCCGCTGGTAGAACAAAGGCTTGGCTTTGCAAATTTGCAGGAACAGTGGCAGAGGTCGCGTTTCTTTTGAGGTCAGAAATTTGCGTCAAGGTCAGGTTTTCTTTGGTCAAGGCGGCTTGTGCTTCGCTCAATGGCAATCCGCTCAAGGTCTGCCGCCAATGTTCGGCTTCGGCAGTGATTTTTTCACTGGCTTGTTGCTTTTTAAGCAAATCTTCGATTTCGTCAGCAACTTCCGCAAAAGGTTTGGTCTCTGGCAGTTTTTTTTCCGCCACTTGCAGCAGCACCACGCTGCCATCGGCCAGTTCAATTAAATTGCTGACTTTGCCAGCTTGCACTTCGGCACTAAAACTGGCCTCACGAACAGGAGTTTCTTTAGCAATATCAAAATATAAAGCCGTGGAGTCGGCGCTAAACCAGTCGCTTTGTTGCAAGGTTTGGTTGGATAATTCGGCAACTGCTTGAATATTTTCAGGATTTTCAAATACTAAAGTCGCTAGGCGATCTACTTCGGCATAAAAAGCACTCTGGGCGCGTTGCAGTTGATCTTCTGCTGCCAACTGCTCTTTTACTTCGGCAAAGGGTTGAATTTCTTCAGGAGTAAGAGATTCCAAAAGAATCAAATGCAAGCCAAATTGCGTTTCAACAACCGGACTCAGCGGCGCGTCTAACGTCAAAGCAAATAAAGCCTGTTCAAAGGGTTCGACCATCATGCCCCGGGTGACTTCGCCTAAATCGCCACCCGCAGCTGCGGAACCCGGGTCTTCCGAAACGCTTTGCGCCAAGGTGGCAAAATCTTCCCCGGCCAGCAAGCGCATACGCAGCGCTTCGATTTCGGCTTGACGTGCAGCTTTTTCTTCTGCCGAGGCATTCGGCGGCAAGGTCAACAAAATATGCCGTGCCTGCCGACTTTCTTCGCGGCTGAAGCGGGCTTGTTGTTCCCGATAAAGACTTTCGAGAATCGCCGCGTCGCTTGCAGGCAGTGTTTTGGCTAAATCTTCAGGAGATAACTTTAAATAGTTGATTTTAATCTGAAGTTCCGTTTGAAAGTCGGCGCTATGCTCGGCAAAATAGGCTTCTTTATCGGCGAGGCTGACGCTAGCCGGCAGCGCTTCTGCCAAAGGCCACAACACATAGGCGATAGCGCGGCTTTGTTCTTGAAAAGCTGCCTGTTTGACCAACAGTAGCTCAGGCAAAAAAGCCTCGCCATCGCTATTGCTTAGTCCCTGATAAAACTGCTGCAAGGCCAATTGCTGACGCATTTGCTGCTCAAATTCAGGAATGCTCAGGCCATTGGCTTTGAGCTGTTGCGCATAGCTTTCCCGAGAAAATTCACCCGTTTCATCGTGAAAAATCGGCATGGCCATCACTGCTTGCTGAAAGTCAGCAATTGAGGTGGTCAAGGCTTGTTTTTCGGCAAATTGGCGTAGCAATACTTCGTCAATGAGACGTTTTTCCACCTGCGCCGCTAAACCCATCTGCTCGAGAAAACCTGGCGGTAAATTACCACCGAACATCTCGCTAAAGCGCTGCCGTTCTTGCGCCAAGGCGCGGTCAAGTTCCTGTTGGGTAATATCTTGGCCATTGACGGTCACCACCACGGCACCTTGGCCACCGCCGGTATAATTGTGCAGACCCCAAAGCGCAAAGGGGATAGCGATAAGAAAAATAATGAGATAGGCTAACCAGCCTGTGATTTTGTCGCGGATTGCTTGTAGCATAAAGACTTGCCTTGTTTTTTCGGTGTTTTAAGAGGAACGGCAAGCATAGCTGAAAGCGAGGAAGCTGAAAAGAATGAATGGCGGAATGGACGGGACTCGAACCCGCGACCTCCTGCGTGACAGGCAGGCATTCTAACCGACTGAACTACCACTCCGTAAAAAAATAAAAGCAAGGTCACAAAAAGCAAAAAAATCATCAACAAAAACTATGGGCGGTGAGAGACTCGAACTCCCGACATCCTCCTTGTAAGGGAGGCGCTCTACCAACTGAGCTAACCGCCCGATGAGGTTGCCGAAGATACAGCATCTTTTAATGTTTTGCCAGCCTTAAATACTGGCACTTTTGTTGCGGGAACTAACTGCTTTAGCTTAGTCTTTGGATTTGTTACGGTTCGCTCTTTACGCTCGCGTACATTAAAGGAACCAAAACCAACAATCGTCACCGAATCACCGGCATTCAGTGCATCTTCGACGCTTTGGGTAAAGGCATCCAGTGCTTTGGCCGCCGTCGCTTTGGGTAAACCTGCCGCTTCGGCCATTTTTTCAATCAGCTCTGACTTATTCATAAAGGTTCCTTGGCTTGCAAAATGTTTAGGCAGTCTAGCCGAAGAAAGCGGCACAGGCTACCAAAAAAAACGCCATTTTTCCGAGGCTGTGGCAATTTTTATTGGCCACTTTCTCGGAAAGTTCAGCGCAGGCGGCAAGCCAAGGGAAGCGCTTCAAAAAAATATCAAAAATATCAAAAATTTAATGGCGGCTAACTGGCGGCTTGCTACGGGTTGGCGTGCGTTTGACCGGCTTATCGGCAACCGGTAACACTTCTGGCAAACGTGGTGTGGTTTTGCGGGTGAGTGCAATATCCAACACCTGATCAATCCAACGCACTGGGATGATGCGGATTTCCTGTTGCACTTCTGCCGGAATTTCTGCTAAGTCCTTGAGATTTTCCTCAGGGATCAACACTTCTTTGATGCCCGCCCGATGCGCAGCCAGGAGTTTTTCTTTCAGACCACCAATGGCCAATACCTCGCCACGCAAGGTGATTTCACCGGTCATTGCCACGTCAGCGCGCACTGGGATGCCGGTCAAAGCAGAAGTCAGCGCCGTACAAGTAGCAATGCCAGCGCTCGGCCCGTCTTTGGGGATAGCGCCTTCGGGAAAGTGAATGTGGATGTCGTTTTTTTCGTAAAAATCACGGGCAATCCCCAAGGTATCGGCGCGGGAACGAATCACCGTCAAGGCCGCATGAACTGACTCGCGCATCACTTCGCCAAGTTTGCCGGTATGCTGCAATTGGCCGCGTCCAGGGACGATAGCGGTTTCAATGGTCATCAATTCACCACCGACCTGTGTCCAGGCCAGACCGGTGACTTGTCCGACACGGCTTTCTTCTTGCGCTTTATCAAAAGAAAACTTAGCAACGCCAAGATATTCTTGCAAATTTTCCTTTGTAATCAACACGGGAGTCGCCACCTCGGTTTTTTTCTCCACCAGCACCCGGGTGACTTTACGACAGACTTTGGCAATTTCCCGATCCAAACTTCGCACCCCAGCCTCCCGGGTATAAAGCCGAATAATCGTCCGTAACACCTGGTCATCCATAGTAATTTCTTCGGGTTTAAGGCCGTTACGTTCTATCTGTTTGGCCAAAAGATAATTTTTGGCGATATGGAGTTTTTCTTCTTCGGTATAACCGGGTAAGCGAATGATTTCCATGCGATCCAATAGCGCTTCGGGAATTGCCAAGCTATTGGCTGTCGCTACAAACATCACATCGGAAAGATCATAATCGAGTTCCAGATAATGATCAGCAAAGGCTTTATTTTGTTCAGGATCAAGCACTTCTAATAAAGCCGCCGCTGGGTCGCCACGAAAATCCGAAGCCATTTTATCCACTTCATCGAGCAAAAATAAGGGATTATTTTGCTTGGCTTTAATTAAACTTTGAATGATACGTCCCGGCATGGAGCCGATATAAGTGCGCCTATGCCCGCGAATTTCGGCTTCGTCATGAACGCCGCCTAAGGCCATACGCACAAATTTGCGATTGGTGGCCCGCGCAATGGATTCGCCTAAAGAGGTTTTGCCGACCCCAGGTGGGCCAACGAGGCATAAAATCGAGCCTTTGGGTTTTTTTAAGCGTTTTTGTACGGCCAGATATTCGACAATGCGTGATTTAACTTCTTCTAAACCATAATGATCTTCTTCTAAAATCGCCACGGCACGACTTAAATCCTCCTGCAATTTGCCCTTTTTGCGCCAAGGTAAATTGACCAGATATTCAATGTAGTTCCGCACCACCGTAGCCTCGGCGGACAAAGGTGACATGCTGCGCAATTTCGTAAGCTCAGACTGCGCTTTTTTACGCGCTTCTTTGCTCATACTGCTATTTTTGATCTTGCGTTCCAAATCTTCAATTTCATTGGGAACATCATCCATCTCATTGAGTTCTTTCTGGATGGCTTTGATCTGTTCATTGAGATAATACTCGCGTTGGGTTTTTTCCATCTGTTGTTTGACCCGACCACGAATGCGTCGCTCAATTTGCAATAAATCTAGTTCATTTTCAAGAATTTGTAGCAAAAACTCCAGCCGCTGTTCCACCGCTGGCATTTCCAAAACCTTTTGTTTTTCTTCTAAACGCACCGTCATATGCGCAGCAGCGGTATCCGCCAGACGGGATAAATCGTCAATGCTTAATAAAGAACTGGCCACTTCGGCGGGAATTTTTTTGTTGAGTTTAACGTATTGTTCAAACAGGGAAGCCAAGGAACGTCCCAAAGCCTCGGCTTCGCGGGGGTCGCCGTTGACTTCCGAAGACACTGGTTCAACAGTTGCTGCTAAAAATCCGTCTTTTTCAACAAATTCAACGACTTTTGCTCGATTCTGTCCTTCAATCAACACTTTGATGGTGCCGTCGGGCAATTTCAACATCTGTAAGATATTGACTAAAGTACCCATTTCATAGAGATGCGCGGCATCGGGATCGTCCAAGCTCGAATCTTTTTGTGCCACCAATAAAATTTGCCGCTCTTTGTTGACGGCAAATTCTAATGCATTGATGGATTTTTCCCGACCGACAAACAAGGGAATGACCATATTGGGATAAACCACCACATCACGCAGCGGCAAGACCGCAACGATATCTACCATTTTAGCGCGACTGGCTGAGCTCGCTTTTTTCATAAAAAAAGGCTTCCATAAAGTTATTAACGCAGCGAAAAATTTGAATTTTCTTTAAGAGTGGGAAAGTGCCCTTCACCAGGGCAAAAGCGCTCGACGGCCAAACGCAGCATGGCGTTATTTTTGTCTTTAATGCGTTGTGGTGCTGACTTTCAATGGTTTCAATCGGCAGCGCGGCGGGATAATTTTTCTTTACTACTATCAAACATTAACAAGGGTTTGCCGCCATCGTTGACCATCGCTTCATCCACAATCACTTTCACTAAATTGTCCATACCGGGCAGGTCATACATGGTATCCAGTAAAAGATTTTCCAGAATGGTGCGTAAACCGCGTGCGCCGGTTTTGCGTTGTAAGGCTTTGTGAACAATCGCTAAGAGCGCCTCATCACGAAATTCCAGTTCGCAGCCTTCCATCTGAAAAAGCCGTTGATATTGTTTGGCCAGGGCATTTTTGGGTTCTTGCAAAATACGCAATAGTGCGCTTTCATCGAGTTCCTCTAAGACGGCAGTCACCGGCAAACGGCCAATAAATTCAGGAATTAAACCAAAACGGATTAAATCTTCCGGCTCCACTTGCGCCAATAATTCGTTGGTAGTCTGGCTCTGGTTTTTGCCGACCTGTGCCGAAAAACCGATCCCGGATTTTTTGTAACGCCGTTCAATAACTTTATCTAGGCCACTGAAAGCACCACCAACGATAAATAAAATATTCGCGGTATTGACATAAACAAATTCTTGCTGCGGATGCTTGCGGCCACCCGACGGGGGGACGGAAGCGACCGTGCCCTCAATAAGTTTCAAAAGTGCCTGCTGCACGCCTTCGCCAGAAACATCGCGGGTGATGGAAACGTTTTCCGACTTGCGGGAAATTTTATCAATTTCATCAATATAAACAATGCCATGTTGCGCACGCTCAACATCATAATCACACTTTTGCAAAAGTTTCTGCAAAACGCTTTCGACATCTTCGCCAACATAACCCGCCTCAGTTAAAGTCGTAGCATCGGCGATAGCAAAGGGCACATTGAGCAGTCGCGCCAAGGTTTCCGCCAATAAGGTTTTGCCGGAGCCGGTAGGGCCTATCAGCAACACATTGCTTTTGCTGACTTCAACTTCTTCTTTATCTTTGCTTTTTTTATTACTTTGTAGCCGCTTATAGTGATTATAAACGGCAACGGAGAGAATTTTTTTCGCCTGTTCCTGACCAATAACATATTGATCCAGACTTTTTTTTATCTCGTGCGGTTTGGGCAAGTCCGACTGCATCGGACCGGAGGATTCCGGTTCTTCGCGGATGATATCGTTACATAAATCAACGCATTCATCGCAAATATACACCGAAGGCCCAGCGATGAGCTTGCGGACTTCATGCTGACTTTTGCCGCAAAACGAACAATACAAGGTTTTTTGTTCCATTTTTTGCCTCTTTACTGCGGTAAACCTGTAAACAGCGCAAAGTACCGAAGCACCATCAGGCTTACAAGTTGACGAAAGTTGATGTTTTGCACCTGCATTCGCAAGCCTTAAGCCTGGGTGCTGTTAAAAAATCAAGCGTGGTTGACGCTTGATCAGGCTGTTGCGCCAGCTTTTGCTTACTCTTTATTAAGAGACGGAGTGCTTTTTCGCTTCTCTAAAATCTGATCCACCAAGCCATAGCCAATGGCTTCTTGGGCATTCATAAAACGATCCCGCTCGGTATCTTGCTCAATTCTTTCAACGGGTTGAGAGGTATGATGCGCCAAAACCTGATTGAGTTTTTCACGGGTTTTCAAAATTTCCCGTGCATGGATTTCAATGTCGCTGGCTTGTCCCTGAAAGCCACCCAGGGGTTGATGAATCATCACCCGCGCATTGGGCAAACAATAGCGCTTACCCTTGGTGCCGGCGGCAAGCAAAACCGCGCCCATACTGGCGGCCTGACCAACACATAAGGTACTGACATCACACTGAATAAACTGCATGGTGTCGTAAATCGCCATGCCAGCGCTGACCACGCCACCCGGGGAGTTGATATAAAAAGAAATATCTTTTTCTGGATTTTCGGCTTCTAAAAACAACATCTGCGCAATGACCAAATTGGCCACATAATCATCAACCGGCCCGACCAAAAAGATCACATGCTCGCGCAATAAGCGGGAATAAATATCAAAGGCGCGTTCGCCGCGTGCCGACTGTTCGACCACCATCGGCACGAGATTCATATTACGAATATCATCAAACATTTTTGTCATTTTCGTCACCTGTTGTATTGGACGGTTCTTGGGGGAAAAGTGGGGAATCGGTCGGCGCTGCCAGCACTGGACGGTCTGCATTTGGCGCGTCAGCCATAAATTGTCCAAAAGACAGCGTTGGCGTTTCTTTATTGACCTGCGCCAAGACTGCCTGTCTGACTTGTCTTAGATAAAAAGCTTCAGCGAACATAGCAACCGTGTCTTTATCTTCAAGAATTTCCTTCATACGCGCTACATCGAAATCCGGCGGGAACAGCGCCGGCAGACTGGCCTGAAAGGTTTTTTGATCAAAGACCACTTGCAATTGTTCGCCAAGTTTTTCCAAAAGCAAGCGCTCTTTTACTTGGTTATAAGCTGGCGTAAAAAAAACCTCGGCTTCTTCCCGGGGTAGATCACGGAGTAGTTCAGTTTTTCGCTTGGACTGCCGTTCAAAAATCGTCTGCATCTGCTGCGCAACCAAAACCATCGGCAGCGGAAAATCCACCAAGGCATCCAAAGCCGCAAAAAGTTGCGCGTCAACATATTCAGAAACAACAAAGGTTGCCTCTCGCTCTAGTTGCTGACAGGTGGCCTCGCGTAAAGCCTCTAAATCCGTATAACCCATTTTGGCTGCCAAAGCCGCATCGAGCGGCGGCAGTTGCGCCATTAGCACCTGCTGCATGGTCAGATGCAAACGCAGCGCTTTGCCGGCCAAGGTTGGATAGGTAACTGACAGCTCGGCGGGGAAGATGACATCCAACACTTTGCTTTCCTTAGCACGCATCCCCAACAAAGCCTTGCTTAAGCTGTCGGTGAAAAAACGATCATCACCAAGGATAAAATTAGCTTTTTGACCGGAATCCAAAAGTTTTCCATGATCAAATATCTGATATTCAAAGAAAATAATATCATCTTCTTTGCTGTCACGCTTGGCTGGCCGCCATTCGGCTTCTTCTTCCTGCAATTCGGCAAGACTTTCGTCAATATCTTGTTCCTCAACCTGCACTTGCGGCACCGACAGACTGATTTTGCTTAGGTCAAGGTCAGGAATCTCAGGAAAAACTTCAAAATGCAGCACATAGGTATAGCTGGGTAAACCAGCCAAGGCCGAGGCCGCTTCCACCTGAATTTCACCGGCAATGCGGAGCTGGTGTTCAGCTTGCGCATGCGCAAAAGCTTCTTTGAGCAATTCCTCGATCACTTCCTCGCGCAATTCTTGGCCATAACGCTGACGCAAAACCGACAATGGCGCTTTGCCGGGACGAAAGCCCGGGATTTTACTTTGTACGGCGACCTCGGCAAGACGCGCATCCAGCCGTTGTTCCAAAGTGCTGGCCGAGAGGGTGATACGGAGCTGTCTTTGTAAACCTTCAAGGGATTCCAAAGCAATATCCATGAGTATTATCCTTTTGATTTAATTAGATTAAAATAATGTAAGGCGGTGTTAAACGGTTATCATAGCGCGTTGGCCAAGGAGGGTGAAATTATTTAACTTAAGGCCTTTAATTTAAGGCGCTCACTTCAGGTCATCTGAATGCAAACGCCCTAAATCTAAAAGCCAACGCTGGTACTTCGGGCGATTATCTGAGCTGTTATTCGATATAGATAGTGCGTGATGACAGGTTTTTGCTTGGATGAGGCGTGACATTGAAAATATTGGTGCGAAAGGAGAGACTCGAACTCTCACGCCAAAGGCGCTGGAACCTAAATCCAGTGCGTCTGCCAATTCCGCCACTTTCGCAGAAGCGCTGCATCCTAGTGATTTTTGCCAAGCTCTGCAAGTTGTAGCCAAAAAATTTAGCGCTCGGGGTCAATAACTGCTTTTTTCTGCTCTAAAAGTAAACGGCGGGTTCTGCGGTCAGGACGATTGGCCAATACTTCGGGTTGTAATACACGCGCGGCGAAACGCGCTTGGCGGTCGGCCAGACTTTGCGGGGTTTCTTGGTAGAGTTTTTGCGCTTCCGGGGCAGCGCGGCGCTGGCTGGCTAAGGCACAAACAAAAATTTCTTTGGCCTGGGGTTCCCGTGCATAAATAGTCAACACTTCCCCACCATGCAGCAAACGGGCGGGTTTTAGGGGTTGACCAGCGAGTAAAACTTTTCCCTGTTCAATGGCTTGCTGTGCTAAAGACCGGGTTTTATAAAAACGCGCCACCCAAAGCCATTTGTCCACACGCAGCGCTTGCAAGGATTGGGATGACCCAGGTGCTTCAGTAGCCGTTTCGCTTGCAGACACGTTTTTTATCCTATCTCAAAAAAACTATAAACTTTTATTTTTCAAAAATTTTTAAGGATTTTTCGGCAGATTGATATTGACGCGCAAAATATGCTCATGATCGTGACTTTCCATTTGAATGGAAAAACTATCGGAATCAGCATCTTTTACATATTTGCTGATGACGTGCATGATATCACGCTCCAACATCGGCAAAAACTCTGGGTTTTGGCAATGCCGTTGATCCAATTCCACGATCAGTTTCAAACGATTTTTCGCAATGTCCGCATTACTTGGCTTGCGCTTTCTGCCCCACATTCCTGCTAATGCCATAACACCACCTCCTTAAGATTTTCCTGACCAGGGGAAAAGCCCCTTCTTTTTTTCTTGCAAAAAACGCATGGGGACATCCTTACCTAACAGCCGCTGCACAGCATCGTGATAGGCCATACCGGCATCGCTGTCCTGCATCAGAATGACTGGTGTGCCAGTGTTTGAAGCCTGTAATACCGCCTGTGACTCGGGAATAACCCCCAAAAGCGGCACATGCAAAATCTCCATGATGTCCTCCACTTTCAGCATTTCCCCTTCCTTAACGCGCTTGGGATCATAACGGCTGATCAAAAGATGTTCTTTAATGCTAGGCAAATTTTGTTCGGCACGACGGGAGCGGCTTGATAAAATTCCGATCATCCGATCCGAATCACGCACCGAGGAAACTTCTGGATTGGTGACAACAATCGCCTCATCAGCAAAATACATGGCCATGCGTGCGCCATGCTCAATACCAGCAGGTGAGTCACAAATAATAAAATCAAACTCTTGCTTTAATTCTTCGAGGACGCGCTCCACCCCTTCTAAGGTCAAGGCTTCTTTTTCGCGGGTCTGTGAAGCTGGTAAAATAGATAAATGATCCACTTGCTTATGGCGAATCAAGGCTTGTTTTAAGCGCGCTTCGCCATTGATAACATTGACAAAATCAAAAACTACTCGTCGCTCGACCCCCATGATCAAGTCAAGATTGCGTAAGCCAATATCAAAATCAATCACCACCGTTTTATAGCCAAGCTGCGCAAGACCGGTTGCTACCGATGCCGAGGTCGTGGTTTTACCAACGCCTCCCTTACCTGAAGTCACGACGATTATTTTGGTCATAAACTACTCTTTACATTTTACTAAAAATTATTTTTTTATAAAAAAATCAATAAACAAACGCTCACCTTCCAAAAACACCTGCACCGGCCGCGCCCGCAATTCGGCATGGGGCAAGCTGTCATAAAGCCGATAACTGCCAGCGATAGAAATCAGTTCCGCATGAAGGTCTTGACAAAAAATACGCGCTTGCGCGTTGCCCTGCACCCCAGCCAACGCCCGGCCTTGCAGGGAACCATAGATATGAATGTGGCCATCGGCCAGCACCTCCGCGCCGGGACTCACCGAGGCCAAGACGATCAAATCACGGCCTTGTGCATAGACTTGCTGACCTGAACGCACCTGTTTTTCAAGCAATAGTGGCGGGTATTCATAGGATTGCGTAGGCGAGGCCGCCTGGCTTGCGGCATTGGGATGCACGGCGGCTTGGTCAGGAATGGACGGAGGTAGGGGGTCAGCTTCAACCTCGGCAAAGGGCGCTACGGCAGGACTCGCCCCATGATAGGCGGCATGGCTTAAAATATGCAGGTCTTCCAGCGCCAACTGCTTTAACCTTTGGCCATCGCCACCTTGGATGGCAATCGGCAAAAAGCCATAGCTTTTGAGCAAGCGCGAAAGATCAGCAAGATTTTGCTTATTGAGACTCTCTAAAACTGCTTCTACATCCAAAATCAACGGCAGATGATTGAACAATTCCGGCGCTTGCTCCTTAAAAAGCAACAAACGATCTTCAATCTCACCAAGATTCAAGGTAAAAAGTTCAAACACGGTCAAAGAGAGCATCCGCCCGCGCAGGACGAAGGCGGGTGGCCGTTTGATTGGCTGAACCATTAGGGAAACTTCATGTTTTTTAGGTATGCCTATTCTATGTCATCCAAAACATTTTGCAATGCTTGGACAAAAGCCGCACCATCCGCCAACTGCCCGCCATCGGCTAACCAGGCATAGCCAAATAACATTTCTGCCCAAGCCACTTGCTGCGCTGCCTCAACGCTTAAAAAACGTTTTAACCAAGCATGATTTTTATTCACCTCCAAAATCGGCTTAGCAGCAATGGCTTGACCAGACTGTTTTAATAAACTTTGCAAATGCGGTGCCACTTCGTATTGTTCCATGACAATCCGCGCTGGTGCTTGTACCAAGTGTTTGGAAATACGCACTTCTTTGACTTTTTCTTTTAGTAATTCCAAAAGACGCTGTTTAAGACTTTCGGCTTGATCCGTTTCTTCTGGCGAAGTTTCAATTTTTTCATCAGTTTTTTCTTTTAATTCAGGTAATTCTCCTTTGGCGATAGACTGCCAGGTTTTGCCTTTTAAGGTGGACAATTGCGCAAAAATAAATTCATCCACAGTATCGGTTAATAATAAAACCGATAAACCTTGACTACGGAAGGCTTCTAAATGCGGGCTAACTTTAGCCAAGTTAATGTTTTCTGAAGATAAATAATAAACCTTGTCTTGACCTTCGGGTAGAGTCGCCAGATAATCATTTAAGGCTATTTTCTCAATACTGCCATCTGGTTTACTCACCGAAAAATATAACAAATCGGCAATTGCTTCCCGCTGACTTAGGTCTTCAAGCAAGCCTTCTTTTAACACCACACCGAAATCTCGGTAAAAGGCTTGATATTTATCATTATCCTGTTCTTTGGTTTGGTTTAATAATTCCAATACCCGTTTGATTGCTGACTGCCGAATTTGCTCTAAAACTTTATTACTCTGCAACATCTCCCGCGAGACATTCAAAGGCAAATCATTGGCATCAATCAAGCCATGCACAAAGCGCAAAAAGCGTGGCAATAATTCTTTTTCTTCACTGATAAACACCCGTTGCACATAGAGTTTGATCCCGCGCTTGCTCTCTTGCTGAAATAAATCCATGGGTTTGTGACTGGGAATAAATAACAGCAAGGTATATTCCAGTTTACCTTCAACCTTTTGATGCAACCAAGTTAAAGGTTTTTGATAGTCATAGAAATTTTGCTCATAAAACTCTTGATATTCTTCGGTTGTTAATTCACTTTTGGCGCGTGTCCACAAGGCTTGCGTTTGATTGACGGTTTCAAATTCCTCTTTTTCGCGTTCTGGTTCATCCAGAGACAACATCTCAATCGGCCAGGATAAATGCTCGGAATAGCGATGAATTAAACTCCGCAAGCGCCAATCTTCGGCAAATTCCGCCGCGTCTTCTTTCAAATGCAGCACAACCTCGGTGCCACGCTTGATTTTGCTAAAATTATCAACGCTATAACTACCCAAACCCTCGGAAAGCCAATGCACGCCTTGTTCGGGTAAAGTACCGGCGCGACGGCTAAACACTTCCACCCGCTCGGCGACGGTAAAGGCCGAATAAAAACCCACGCCAAACTGGCCAATCAATTGACTATTTTTGGCTTCGTCGCTGCCTAATTTTTGCAAAAATTCCTTGGTGCCCGACTTAGCAATGGTGCCTAAATTGGCAATGATTTCCTCGCGATTCATGCCAATGCCGCTATCTTCAATCGTCACCGTGCGCCGTTCGGGGTTACAGGTGATACGAATCGCCAGACGTTGTTGATTTTCATAGAGACCAGGATTGGCTAAGGCTTCAAAACGCAATTTATCGCAAGCATCGGCGGCATTGGAAATCAACTCCCGCAAAAAAATCTCGCGATTGGAATAAAGCGAGTGAATCATAAGTTGTAATAACTGCTGAACTTCAGCTTGAAAAACATGATTTTCTTTGGACATCATTACCTCAAAAAATTAAAAATAGAGAAAAAACCTCGGCAAACCGCCAATGGGGGAAAACAGCGCTTTTTCAAGCGCCAGCCGAAGAAAAATACGCTGTCCACAACTAACAAGGCAGAGGCATAACAAGTAAGCCACAGCGCTTTGCGCTCTAAAACAGCCGCCAATAGATTAAATCACAAATACGATGCCCCAAACGCTGGCCACGGCGCTCAAAAGCCGTTTCTGGCCGACGGTTGGGTCGTTTTTGGCATTCGGATGTCGGACTGTATAACAACGGACACGCCGCCAAAGTTTTCTGCATGACTTTGGCATAATCCGCCCAATCGGTCGCGGTATGAATAAAACCGGCAAGTTGTAAGCGACTGACTAATAAAGGTAAATTTTTCGGCTGAAGCAAGCGCCGCGGCCAATGCCGCACCTTCGGCCAGGGGTCGGGGAAATACACCTGAAGGCCAGCCAACACCCCTTCTGGCCAAGCGGACAACAACGCCAGAGCATCGCCGTGCAGCACGGTTAAATTGTTTACTGACACACCGCGCTGCTCAAGCTGTGCAAGCCGTTGTAACAGCAATGAAACACCTGCCACGTAACTGTCAATGCCGATAAAATGTCGCCTCGGTTCCGCCTGCGCCATAGTCAATAAACTTTCACCATTGCCAAAGCCAATTTCCAAGATAACCTCTTTTTTTTCTTGAAAAAAACTTAACCAATCGTGCTTTTGCCATGCCTGTTCCCGCTGCCACTGCGCAAAAAATTGCTGGCGATTTTTGGACATCCGGCCTTGCCGACCGGCAAAACTGCGCACTTCACGCATTTTTTAAGGCTTTTTCATAAAAAGTTATTGAAAATTAAAGAAAATGACCAGAAAGCGGACTTGAGGCAGAGGCATAACGACGGCGCGGCATCCGACCGGCCAAAAAGGCTTCGCGACCAGCTTCAACGGCTTTGCGCATGGCGCTGGCCATCAATACCGGCTGTTTGGCTTCGGCAATAGCTGTATTCATCAACACGCCAGCCACACCCAATTCCATGGCAACGGCAGCATCGCTGGCGGTACCGACACCGGCATCCACGATAATCGGTACTTCAGCATTTTCAAGTATGGTCAAAATGTTATAAGGATTTTGCACACCCAAGCCGGAACCAATCGGCGAGGCCAAGGGCATCACCGCAATGCAGCCGATTTTTTCCAATTCCTTGGCCACCACTGGGTCATCGCTGGTATAAACCATGACGGCAAAGCCTTCTTTGACCAAGATTTCTGCCGCTTGCAACGTGCCGCGCACTTCGGGATAGAGGGTTTTGCTATCGCCTAGCACTTCTAATTTCACCAAGTTATGACCATTCAAAAGTTCCCGCGCCAACAGACAGGTGCGCACGGCATCCTCCACGGTGTAACAACCGGCGGTATTCGGCAAAATCGTATATTTTTCTGGCGGTAAGACATCGAGAAGATTCGGCGCATTGGCATCTTGACCCAAATTCATCCGCCGCAAAGCCACGGTGACGATTTCCGCCCCTGAGGTCGCAATCGCGGCTTCGGTTTCGGCAAAATCACGATATTTGCCGGTGCCAACCAATAAACGTGAGTGATAAGCGCGACCATTCAACCACAACAGGTCGGCGGCAGTTGGTGTATTCATAACGCATCCCAAAAGCCGAAATGGTGCGGATTTTGCCCTTCAGGGTCAAGCGGACTACAATGACCGCCGCCTTTCCTCTGGCTAACCCTTTTGAATCATTCCATTTGAATAGTTAAATTCGCTTCAAGGAACTTATGAAAAGACGCAACTTTTTTGCCGCCGGCTTCGGCAGCGCCGGACTTTTAGCCTTAACTGCCTGCCAACAATCTGCCGACTCCAGCAGCAACGCCAACAGCGCTGACTCGGCCAAAAAATACCGCTGGAAAATGGTCACCACTTGGCCAAAAAATTTCCCCGGCTTAGGCACGGGTGCCGAATATTTTGCTAAATTAGTCAAACGATTAAGCGCTGGACAATTGGAGATTCAAGTCTATGGCGCTGGCGAACTGGTACCAGCTTTGGAAGTTTTTGAAGCGGTACGCCAAGGCACCGCCGAAATTGGCCACGGTGCCGCTTATTATTGGAAAGCCAAAAATCCTGCCTTGCAATTCTTTACTGCCGTGCCCTTTGGTTTGACCGCCGAAGAAATGAACGGCTGGCTCTACCACGGCGGCGGTCTCGCCTTATGGCAAGAAATCTGTCAACCCTTTGGCATTTTACCCTTACCAGCGGGCAGCACTGGGATGCAAATGGCTGGCTGGTTTAACAAAAAAATCAATACTTTGGATGATTTACGCGGCTTAAAAATGCGCATTCCTGGTTTGGGTGGCGAAGTGTTCAAATACTTTGGCGGCATTCCAGTGAATTTACCCGGCGGCGAACTCTTTACCGCCATGCAGTCCGGCACCATTGATGCCACCGAATGGGTTGGTCCTTTCAATGACTTGGCTTTTGGACTGCACCGCGTCGCCAAGTACTACTATTATCCGGGCTGGCAGGAACCGGGCAGCATTATGGAAGTTTTAATCAATCAAGCGGCGCTCGCTGCGCTGCCGGAACATCTGCAAGACATCCTTAAAATCGCCGCGCAAGCCGCCAATCTCGATATGTTTAGCGAATACCAAGCGCGCAACAGCGAAGCCTTGATGACATTACAAGCCGATAAAAACATTGAAATTCTGCCGCTACCCACCGAAGTTTTACGCGCCTTAAAACAACAAAGCGAACAAGTCGTCGCCAACATTGCCGAGCAAAGTGCCGACAGCCGCCGCGTTTACGAGGCTTACCTTGCCTATCGCGGCAAAACCTTGGCTTGGGATGCTATCGGTCATCAAGCCTTTTTACAAAGCCGTGCCTAAACAAAAGCGCGCAGCAACATAAGATTTATTCAAAATATATCAAAAGGTTAAAACATTGACGTTAGCGCCAAAAAAACCAAGTCCTGCGCGATGAATGCCATGCCCTACCCGACCTTGCGGCCGCCGCAACAGGTCGGTTTGGTGCTGCGTCCCGACTTGCACTTACAACATCCGCTTTTAGAACGACTTTGCTACCATCTGCGCGAAGCAGGCTGCCACTGGCGCTGCTTTTCTACCCCACCGACCAGCGACAGCAGCGACGCGTCCTCGCTAACGGCAAGCGGCGAAAAAACCGGTGAGACAGGAAGCGAAGCATTTGATCACAAAAGCACTTTTGAAAATTTTAGCCAAGACCTTGATTTAATCATCAGTTTAGGCGGCGATGGCACCCTATTGGGCGTGGCACGTTTGCTTTTAGAGCAGCAGAAAAGCATCCCCATCCTGGGCATCCACTTGGGACGCTTAGGTTTTTTGGTGGACATCGCCTCGGAAAATCTCGCCCAGGAATTGCCGGCATTACTGAACGGTCATGGCCGCCTGGAAACGCGCTGGCTTTTGGAAGTCACCGTCGCCGGCAAGCACTATTTTGTATTAAATGACGCGGTGTTACGGGTAAAAAGCGAAGTACGTTTGATCGCCTTCAGCCTCTATGCCGATGGTCGCTTTGTCCATCATCAACGTGCCGATGGTCTGGTGGTGGCCACGCCCACCGGCTCGACCGCCTATGCGCTCTCGGCTGGCGGCCCCATTGTGCATCCCGGCTTGGACGGCATCTTGGTGGCACCGATTTGTCCGCATACATTAAGCAGTCGGCCACTGATGCTCCCCAATTATTGCGCTTTAAGCATTGTTTTAAGTGAAGAAAGCCGTAGCGCCGCTGTGCTAAGTTGCGATGGCCAAATCAACCTCGACGTACAAGCGCCACAACGCATTGAAATCCGCAAGGCCGACTTGCCCATTCAACTGCTGCACCCGTTAAGCTACGATTATTTCTCTACACTGCGCCATAAATTGGGCTGGCAGGAATATCCAAAATATGAGCGATAAAACTAAACCTTCGTAACTAGGCACAAACAATTTATGCTCACGCGACTGGTCATCCGCAATTTTATTATCATTGAACACAGCGACTTAACCTTTGCGCCGCGCTTTACCGCCATCACCGGCGAAACTGGCGCTGGCAAGTCCTTACTTTTAGATGCCTTACAGTTGGTGCTGGGCGGTCGCGCCAGTGCCGACACCTTAGGCACTTACCAAGACCTGTGCGAAATCAATGCCTATTTTTCCCTACCGCCGGATTTTTTTCACGACCAGCCGACGTTGGATATTCCGCCAAGTTTTTGTTTATCAAGAGAAATTACCAATAAAGGCAAAAACAAAATTCGCCTCGATGAAAAAATCATCAGTCTGCAATCGCTACAAACCTTTGCTCATCCCTTATTGGCCATCAGCGGCCAAAATTTATCCTTGCAGTTACTACGTCCCGAGGCGCAGCGACAACTCCTCGACCGTTTTGGTCAACATGAATTTTTTTTGAAAAATGTCGCCGAAGCCTTTGACAATTGGCAAAAAAAATTAAGCAACTGGCAAAATTTACAAAAAGCGCAACAGGAACGCCAAGCGCGTTTAGAATGGTTAGAACGCGAAATTACCGCGCTCGAACAGCTCAATCCCAAGGCTTTGGAATGGGAAGACCTCGAACAAGAACAACAGCGCTTGAGTCAAGTAGATTCTTATCAAGCACTTATAAATGATATTTTAACGCCACTCTATGAAAAACCCGACAATGTCTTAAAAACCTTGCACAAAGCCAAAATTGCTGCGGCAAAGTTAAGTGAAAAAGACAGCTCCCTCCATAACGCCTTGTTATTACTCGAACAAAGTCAAGTACACCTGGAAGAAGCCGTGGAAGAATGGCGGGATTATCAACAAAACCTCAAACATGACCCAGCGCGTTTGGCCGAAATTGACCAACGCCTCGACCAACTGGCGGCCACCGCCAAGCGCCTGCGCTGTGCGCCGGAAGCGCTCCCGGAACAACTGGCCAATTGGCAACAAGAACAACGGCATTGGCAGCATCTGGATGCCGAAATCGCCGAAGCCGAAGCGCAAACCCAGGCTGCCGAAACCGTTTATCAGCAACAAGCGGCGCAACTGCACACACAACGCCTGCAAAGCGCTGAAATTTTTAGCGAAGCTGTCAATAGTCACCTCGCGGACTTGCATCTCAAGGCTATTTTTAGCATTGACTGTAGTCTTAGCACACCCAGTCGGCACGGCAGCGATAAGATTTTGTTTTTACTGCAAACCAATCGTGGCCAACCGCTGCGACCTTTAGGCAAAATCGCCTCCGGCGGCGAGTTATCGCGGATACAGCTGGCCATTCAGGTGGCGAGTGCGGCACGTTTGGCCTTGCCCACCTTGATTTTTGATGAAATTGACAGCGGTCTGGGTGGCGCAACCGCTGAGGCCATCGGCTGTGCATTGCAACGCCTAGCCAAACATACCCAGGTCATCGCCATCACCCACCAAGCGCAAGTGGCCGCCTATGCCGAGGCGCATCTCATTATTCGCAAAGTTGAAAAACAAGGGCTTAGTCAAAGTTTCGTCCAGCATCTCAATCCCGAGGAACGCGCCGAAGAGCTGGCGCGAATGCTCGGCGGCTTGGTCATCACCACGCAAACCCGCGCACTGGCCAAAGAACTTTTGGCGCGGGGACAAGCAGCAATAACCTACTGAAAAATTAAGTCTGTATTGGTTTACCAGCGGCGGCATTTTGACTTAAAATCTTCGGCGATTTTTCGCGACCGTTACTTTTAGCCTTTTTTACTTCACTAGAGATCGACGATGAAAATTAAACTGTTGAGTATTTTTTTCCTGCTACTTTTAAGCAGTTGCGGCGGTGGTGGCGACGGCGATAGCACCGAGAATGGCGGCGATGAGACGCCGAGCAATACTTTTCGCTTAAGCGGCACGGTGACAGCCATCCCAGGCGTGGTGATTGATAGCGATGTCAATGATCCCAATGCTATTTTTATTGCCAACGATAGTTTTAGCAGCGCGCAAGGCATCGTCAATCCGGTCACGGTGGCCGGTTATCTCAATCTCGCCGGTCGCGGCAGTTCGGGACGCTCCTTTGCAAACGGCGACACCCGTGATTTTTTCCGCACCACTTTAGAGGCAGGCCAAGTGGTCAGCTTAAACATTGCGGCCAGCGGCGTGGATTTTGATCTTTACCTTTATGATAGCAACGGCGTGGAAGTCGCCAGTTCGGAAAGTTTTAACTTTTTTGACACCACCGAAGTGTTGATCGTACCGGAAGGTGGCGCCCAAGTCATTGAAGTGCGTGCATTTAGCAGTGCTTCGCTCTATGCTTTGAGCCTAGGTCTTGAAGCAACAGCAGAATTATTGGCCAGAGCGCAAGCCATTGCTGCGGCAAGTCAAGCCGAAATTGTGCCGGGTCAGGCGATTGTGCGTTTCGCCAAAGATGCAACGGGTCAACAAGCGCAACAAAAACTTGCGGTTAATTACACGCAAGCCATTGATAGTGAAAGAGAAGTTTTATTGACTTTAGCTATACCTGCGCCTTTGTCAGATGACACCCAAAGTGCCCAACAGGCCACGCGAAAAGCCATCAAAGCCTTAAATAACGAGCCGGGCGTTTTAAGCGCCGAGCCAAATTATCGCGTCTATCCGCTGCGGCAGCCCAATGACCCGCTTTATAGCAGCCAATGGCATTACCCCTTGATCAATTTAGAAAATGCTTGGGAAATCACCACTGGCAGCAACAACGTCAGCATTGCCGTCATTGACACCGGTGTTTTATTGAGTCACCCCGATTTACAAGGTCAACTGCGCGGCGATGGCTATGATTTTATTAGCGATCCTGATACTGCTGCCGATGGCGACGGCATTGACGCGAATCCCGATGACCCAGGCGATGGCGGTATTTTTAGCGACAGCAGTTACCACGGCAGCCACGTTGCCGGCACGGTAGCGGCGGCCAGCGATAATCAACAAGGCGTCGCCGGTGTCTGTTGGCAATGTCAAATTTTGCCGGTACGGGTGTTAGGAAAAGGCGGTGGCACCCTCTACGATGTCTTGCAAGGCATTCGTTATGCTGCCGGTTTAAGCAATGATTCGGGTCGGATTTTGAGCAAGCCGGCTGATATCATCAATTTAAGTTTGGGTTCTGCGGGCAGTTCCGCTGCCGAAGAGGATTTGCTAGAAGAAGTTGCTGCAAAAGGCATTTTTATCGTTGCCGCTGCCGGTAACGACAATACCAGTACACCTTTTTACCCTGCCGCCTATCCATCGTCTTTTTCAGTCAGCGCCGTCGGCAGCAATCGGCAAAAAGCCCCCTACAGCAATTTTGGCAGCAGCATTGACCTCACCGCTCCGGGTGGCGACAGTGCCTTAGACCTCAACGGCGATGGCTTGGGAGATGGCGTCTTAAGCACCACCAAATCCGGCAATAGCTTTAATTATCAAGCCTATCAAGGCACCTCGATGGCCGCACCGCATGTCGCTGGTGTTATTGGTTTAATGAAAAGCCTAGAGCCTGACTTAACCCCAGAGGATTTTCGCGCTTTGTTGCAAAGCGGGGTTATCACCGAGGATTTAGGTGCCAGCGGTCGCGATGACTTATATGGCTATGGTTTAATTGACGCCTATTTGGCTTTAGCGAGTATCAATGATATCAGTGAATTGCCAACACAATTGAGCCTAAACCCGCAAAGTATCAGTTTAGTCAGCGGCGCGAGCGAAGCCTCGGTGCAAGTCAATCAGTTAGGCGGTAGTCAAGCCATTGAAAGTGTCAGCGTAGCCAGCGACCAAAGCTGGTTAAGCGCCATAGATGTTAATTCTGACAATGACTTAGGCGAATATCGTATCGTTGCGAACAGTGCCAGTTTAAGTCCCGGTCGTTATGAAGGCACGGTGACGTTTAGCGCCTTTGCCAGCGACAACAGCTTGATTGATAGAGAAATTTTAAGTGTTAGTTTACAAGTTTTTGATCAAAGTGTGAACCAAGGCGGCTATCAATATCTGGTCTTGGTGGATGCCGGCAATGACAGCGTTGCCGCTGGCGTGGCAGCCGGAGAGTTACGCCCCGATCAAGACTATGTTTTGGATGATATTTTAGCGGGCGAGTACTTCTTATATGTCGGCAGCGATTTTGATAACGATGGTAATATCTGTGATGCTTTTGAATTTTGCGGTGCCTATCCTTTCTTAGACCCATTGCAAATTCAAGTATTAAGCGTCAATAACGATCTTGGTAATCTCAATTTTTCTAGCGGCTTAGATAGTGTTATCAATGGCTTAAATACTCTATTCCAAAAAACCAACGGAGAAAAAAATGTGGCACGTTAATACTTTGCTTTTAGTCATTTTGACTTTAGTTTTAACGGCTTGTACCGCCAACGACAGCAAGCCCAGCAGCCAAAAATCCATGATGAGCAATCCTGAAGAAGTGTATCGGGCATCCCAATGCGGCGGGCTTAATTTTTCTTATGATTTTTCAGAAACTTTAAGCGAATTTCGTCAGAAGCATCCTAATGTCCCGTTAGCCGAGGATAGAAAAGGCGGCTTATTGTTTATTTCCGTCGGTCAACAGCCACATCCAGGCTACCAAGCGCATTGGGAAGCAATTGATTCTGCTATCAATGTTTCGATTTTGCCGCCACAGCCTGGCGGTTTTTATCCGCAGGTGATAACCAAGCCGTGTTTGGTGTTGGCAATACCAGCAAATTGGCCGAAGCCATTGCAGGTACTGAAAAAAAGTTAAGGGATTTTTTCACAGCCGCCCCAGTGTCATCACGCTGGGGCTTTTTTTATGGTGCAATATAAACCAAAGTCCCGACCGGAACTTTTTCAAATAATTCAATTACATCGGCATTAAGCATCCGCACGCAGCCATGCGAGGCCGGTTGTCCGATCAAGCCTTCTTCCGGCGTGCCGTGGATGTAAATGTAGCGACGATAGGAATCCACCACATTGCCTGCGGCATCGTGGCCTTGATTGATCCCAGGTTCGAGTCCTTGCAGCCACAAGATGCGCGTGGTGACGTAATCGCCGCCAGCTTTTTTGGGTTCGGTCAAAATTTCCACCACCCTGCCCGTATTTTGCCGCGCCTTAAACCAGGTGCCCAAGGCCGCGCCTTCGCCAAAACGCTCAGCCACGCGATGCAAGCCCAAAGGCGTTTGCAAACTGCCGGAACGGTTGCCAATGCCTTTTTCAGCGGTGGAAATTGGATAGCTGACCAAGATGGTATCTTTTTGTTTATAAAACATTTTTTGTTCAGAAACTGAGACCCACAGATAGGGCATTTCCGGCAACAGCTGACCGTCGGCAACCCACTGCCGCCAATCGTTAGCAAAACTCGCATTCATCGCAATAATAACAAACAAAAACAAAAATTTATTCATGGCATCTAAAGATTAAAAAGAAGTAAAAGCAAACATCAACGGCGATTAAAAAGATTGAGGTCGTTCATTTCTGGCGATAAGGCCGCTGCCGCTTCGGTTTTTTGTTGGGTGCGGATTTCTAACTGTTGCAGATAATCCATGGTCACGCCGCCGGTAACGTATTCGCCGGTAAAACACGAGGTGTCAAAACAGCAGACGGCATTGGGATTGCCTTCGGCGACCGCCTGTTGTAAGGCTTCTAAATCTTGGTAAATCAAGCGATCCGCGCCTAAAACTCGGGTGATTGCCGCATCATCACGATCATATGCCACCAAATCCTTAAATAACGGCATGTCAATGCCATAAACATTCGGGAAACGCACCGGCGGTGCCGCCGAGGCAAAAAACACCTGTTTGGCACCGGCATCCCGCGCCATCTGGATGATTTGCCGGGAGGTCGTGCCGCGCACAATGGAGTCATCCACCAACAGCACGTTTTTTCCCCGAAACTCCAGGTCAATAGCATTGAGCTTCTGACGCACGGATTTTTGTCGCAGGCTTTGCCCAGGCATGATAAAGGTGCGGCCGATATAGCGATTTTTGATAAAGCCTTCGCGGTATTTAAGGTTTAAGGTATTGGCCAATTCCAAGGCTGCGGTACGGCTGGTTTCGGGAATTGGGATGACCACATCCACGATTTCCTGCCAATCCGGCCAGTCACGCGCGATTTTTTCGGCTAAATTGCGGCCCATGCGCAGTCGCGCTTTATAAACCGACACGCCATCCATAATGGAATCAGGACGGGCAAAATAGACATATTCAAAAATACAGGGCGAGAGGGTCTGCGTTGGCGCGCATTGTTGTTGATAAAGCTGACTGGCATCTTGGGGAATAAAAACTGCTTCCCCTGGTGCAATATCACGAAGCAAATCAAAGTCTAAGGCACTAATCGCCGCGCTTTCCGAGGCCAAAATATACTCGCGCCCCAAAGCGCTTTCCCGCATTCCCAAAGCCAGCGGTCGAATGCCGTAAGGATCACGAAAGCCGACGATGCCAATGCCAGTCAGCATCGCCACCACCGCATAAGCGCCTTGGGTGCGTTCGGTTACGCCTTTAATCGCTTGAAAAATCGCTTCTTTTGTCGTTAGTTTTTGCTCCAGCGCTTCGGCAAGTTCGTGGGCAAAGACGTTCAATAAAACTTCTGAATCGGAGTCGGTATTGATATGCCGACGGTCTTGTTCAAAAAGTTCTTTTTTTAAGGCTTCAGCATTGATTAAATTGCCGTTATGCGCGAGGGAAATACCGAAGGGACTGTTGACATAAAATGGCTGCGCTTCTTCTTCAGACAAGGCGCGACCCGCCGTGGGATAGCGGACGTGACCAATGCCAAGATTGCCTTGTAATTGCAGCATTTGCCGCAGACGCACGACATCGCGCACCAATCCTAAACCCTTGACCAAATGCAGGCGGTCGCCAGCCTGAGTGACGATGCCAGCGGCTTCCTGACCGCGATGCTGTAAAACGGTAAGTCCATCAAAAAGTGCTTGATTGACCGGACTTTGGCCAACAATGCCAAGTAGGCCACACATTTAGAAGTCACCCTCGGACAGTTCGCTGCTGCTGACCGGTGGCTCTTCCAGTAAAAGGTATTTTTGCCAAGCCGCTTCCGGCACCAAGTTTTCAAAATAAAGCGTCAGCGGCAAAATTTTTGGCACCATGCCCGATTGCTGCCACCAATCGCTGTCAATAAACGGCGTTAAACGCAGCAGTAATAGCAACACCGCCACCAAAGCTACCCCACGCACGAGGCCAAAAATCACGCCAAAACCATGATCCAACCAGCGCAATAATTTGCCGCGAATCAAAAAGCTAAATAAAAAATTCACCAAAGCGCCGACCGTCAAGATCAAGATTAAAATCAATAAAAACGCCGCCAGCAGCCGAATGCCTGGGTCGCTGATGGAGGCCGGCACCCAACCCACGAAATCTTTGGCGCGGGTAAAGGCCAACCAAAACCCCAGAACCCAAGAAAATAAGGCGATGGCCTCCACCACAAAGCCGCGGATGACGCTCATTAAAATGGAAAACAAGATCAATAAAATGATCAGGCCATCAAACCAAGTTTGTATATCCAAAAATCACTCCTCGCCGGAAAAATAACCAAAATTAAAAATTGGGATAGGACAACAAGTTACCGTCAATCCCTTCTTGTTTTTGCAGATTTTTGCGTTGTTGCTCAGCATTTTCTTTTAATAATTCTGGGCCGACATAGACCCGAAAACGCCATTGTTGCGGCGCGATTTCCACTTCGGTGACAAAAGCCGCAAAACCTTGGGCACGCAAACGGTTTTGCAAATTCAAGGCGTTGTCTTTTTCCGCAAAAGAACCGGCTTGCACCACCCAACCTTGCAAATTGGCATCGGCAGCCGGCGGCGGTTCGACAAAACGCTCTCGTGCTACGTCAGAAGCGGCAACCGGTTGTAACGGCAGCGGCGAAAACAAGGGTTTTTCCGGCAATAAAAGCGGGATAGACAAAGGCTCGGTATTGCCTTTTTTTTCAAAAATCAAAGGAACAAAAATTAACGCCAAGGCGATGATCACCAAAGCACCACTAATGCGATATTTCAACATACTTTTCCTCCATAAAATGCGTCAATAAACAATCTTTTGCTGCGGCCAAAGTATAAAACGACCCCCAAAGCACCACACCTTGATAGGCATTGGGATGCGCTGCCATATTAGCACAAGCAGCGCTAAGCGCTTGGCAAACTTCAGAATAAACTGACGGCTGTGGCAGTTGCGCCTCGGCAAAGGCGGCTTCGTACTGCGGCAAAGGCGTGGCGCGTGGCGTGGCCAAATGTTGACCAACATAACTTTGCGCCAAGCATGGCGCTAAAGTTTTTAGCATGGCAGTCAAGGGTTTATCCTTTAAGGCTGCAAATACCGACAGCCAGGGTTTTTCACCCAAAGACCTTAGGTAATCGGCCAACACTGCCGCCGATTCCTGATTATGCGCAACATCGGCGATAAGCCAAAAACCGGCTTGCCGATGATAAAAATGCTGCAAGCGTCCGGGCAAAAAACAATTTTGCAAGCCCGTGGCCAGCGCTGCTTCTGATACTGGCCAGCGCTGCTGTAGGCTTTGCACCAGCGTCAAAACCGCCGCGGCATTGTGATACTGCGCCAGGCCTTTGAGCGCTGGCGGTGGTAAATTTTTATAGGTAATCCTTAGCGGTTGCGCCGTTGGTTGTTCAGCAGGTTGCTCGGCAAGTTGTTCGCGCATTTTTTGATAGAAAACATAATCCCAGCGGCCATCGGGATGCACCAGCCATGAAAAATCTTCAGGATAACGGTATAAATCGGCACCCAAGGCAGAGGCATAGGCGTAAAGGCTCGCCGGCGCTTCGGCCATGCCAACAACGGCCGGCTTGTCAGCGCGAAAAATCGCCGCTTTTTCCCGCGCAATCGCCGCCAAACTATTCCCCAACACTTCTTGATGATCCCAACCGATACTAGTGACCAAGGCCGCCACTGACGGCAAGGCATTGACCGCATCCAAACGCCCACCAAGGCCAACTTCTAAAACCATCAGGTCACAGGAGGCTTCGGTAAATAACAGCACCGCCGCTAAGGTGGCGACTTCAAAATAGGTTAAAGGGAGGTCGTAACGCAGGTCAGCAATTTTGCTAAAAGCTGCCGCCAGCGCCTGCCGGTCGGGATGCTGGCCATTGATGCGAAAACGTTCTTGGTAATCAAAAAGATGTGGCGAAAAATAGGCAGCGACCCGAAAACCCGCCGCTTGATAGATCGCCGAAAGCAAAGCGACGCTCGAGCCTTTGCCATTGGTACCGCCAACGGTAAGCGCTGCTGGCCAGACATAGCCATGCGCTGTTGCCAAGCGCGAGAGCATGATGGCCATGCGCTCCAGGCCAAACACCATTTCCTGCGCCGACCAAGTGGCGATCTCCGGCCACCAGGCTTGCAAGGGATCGGCGGCGAAAGCAAGGGCTTCGGCTGCTTGGGAAAAATTTTTAGTCATCCGTCGTCGCTTTGGCGGTTTCTCGGTCGCGCTTTTGCGCTGCGGAGAGGTAGGCATCGCAATCCGGTGCTGGTTTTTTTAGCAACATGCTCAATAATAAAGCAATTTCTGGACGCAACTGCCGACGATCCACCACGCGGTCAATCTGGCCGCATTCCAATAAAAATTCGCTGCGTTGAAAGCCTTTGGGCAGTTTTTCGCGCACGGTTTGGTCGATCACCCGCGGGCCGGCAAAGCCGATCAAGGCATTGGGCTCCGCCAGATGAATATCGCCTAACATCGCTAAACTGGCCGACACGCCGCCCATGGTCGGGTCGGTCAGCACCACAATGTAGGGCACACAAGCCTCCGATAAACGTGCCAAAGCCGCCGCAGTTTTGGCCATCTGTAACAGTGAAAATAAGCCTTCCTGCATCCGCGCCCCGCCGCTGGCGGTAAAAGCGATCAATGGCCAGCCTTCTTTGGCGGCCAATTCGGCTGCAAAGGCGAATTTGCTACCGACAACCGCGCCCATGGAGCCACCCATAAATTGAAAATCAAAGGCCGCCACCACCACCGGCAAGCCGCAAAGCTGACCGGATTGGACAATCAAGGCATCGTTTTCCAGGGTTTTGGCGCGGGCTTCGGCCAGACGGTCGCTATAGGCTTTACTATCAACAAATTGCAAGCGGTCTTTGGCACGCCAGTCGGCCAGCCATTCGGTAGTGCTATCGGCATCCAGGAAAAAGGCCAGCCGCGCCCGCACGCCAATGCGTTCGTGGTGGCCGCAAATCGGACAAACATTTTGCTGCGCTTCCAGTTCGGGTTGATAGATGGCGCTGCCGCAATTCGGGCATTTATGCCAAACGCCTTCGGGAATGACTTTGGGACGCGCGCCGTCATTGGCGCGAATCCGCGGTAGGAGTTTTTCAAACCAATTATCGGCCATCGCTTACCTCGACCACAGGGTTATCAATCGCTTGGCGGAGTGTAGTTAAAAATTGCTGCACTTCTGAAAATAATTTTGGTAAATCATCATGATGCGGCAACATGGTTTCGATGAGTTTGCTGCCGACAATCAAAGCATCGGCCAGCGGCGCTAACGCCTGGGCAGTGGCGGCATCTTTCACGCCAAAACCCACGCCGATAGGTAAAGTGGTCACGGCACGAATGGCGGCAAGCTGTTGTTTAACAAAATCTAAATCGCTGACTGCCGCACCTGTAACGCCTTTTAAGGACACATAATATAAAAAACCATCGGCAGCCGCAGCGACTTTGGCCATGCGTTGGCTGTCCGAGGTTGGCGCTAAAAGATAAATAAAAGCAATGCCTTGTGCTTTAAGTGTCGCTTTTAACTCGGCGGTTTCTTCCGGCGGCACATCCACCGCCAAAATGCCATCTACGCCAGCGGCGGCGGCGGCTTCAGCAAAACGGTCGTAGCCGTAAAATTCAATCGGGTTTAGATAACCCATTAAAATAATTGGCGTTTCTTGATCAGTTTCCCGAAATTTGGCCACTGTCGCCAACACCGTGTGGATATTAGCACCCTTGGCCAAGGCGCGTTCACCGGCGGCTTGAATTACCGGGCCATCGGCTATCGGGTCGGAAAAAGGCATCCCAAGTTCCAGTAAATCAGCACCGGCGGCGACCAAAGTTTCTAACAGTTGCGGCATGGCTTCAAGCGAAGGATCACCGACCATCACATAAGGAATCAACGCCTTACGCTGCACTTCCGCCAGAGCAGCAAAACGGCGCTGAATGCGGTTATTTGGCAAAGCAGGCGAGGTCATAAGTGCAAACCCTGCAAACGCGCCACCGTCTGGATATCTTTGTCGCCGCGACCGGAAAGATTGATGACCAAGAGCGTATCTTTCGGCATTTTTGGCGCGTTTTCCATGACATAGGCAACCGCGTGCGCCGTTTCCAAAGCTGGCATAATGCCTTCGGTACGGGTCAGATGCTGGAAAGCCTGTAATACCGCACTATCATCCACAGCGCAGTATTCCACGCGCTGTAAATCTTTGAGCCAAGCATGTTCAGGACCAACTCCGGGATAATCCAAACCGGCAGAAATCGAATGGGTTTCAGCAATTTGGCCATCATCGTCAGCCATAATGTAGGTGCGATTGCCATGCAACACCCCAGGACGACCAGCGGTTAAAGGCGCGGCATGTTTGCCGGTCGCAACGCCTTCACCACCGGCCTCCACGCCGATCATCCGCACTTTTGTGTCAGCCAAAAATGGATAAAACAGGCCAATGGCATTGGAACCACCACCGACACAGGCGACTAAGATATCCGGTAAACGACCTTCTTTTTGAAGCATTTGCGCACGGGTTTCCCGACCCATCACTGCATGAAAATCCCGCACCAGCATAGGATACGGATGCGGACCGGCCGCCGTGCCGATGATATAAAAGGTATCGTCCACATTGGCCACCCAATCGCGCATGGCCTCGTTTAAGGCATCTTTCAAGGTTTTAGTACCGGAAGTCACTGGCCGCACTTCCGCGCCTAATAAACGCATCCGATAGACATTCACCGACTGACGAGCAATATCGGTTTCACCCATATAAACCACGCATTGCAAGCCCAAGCGCGCGGCCACCGTCGCCGTTGCCACACCGTGTTGACCGGCACCAGTTTCGGCGATAATGCGCGTTTTTCCCAAACGCTTGGCCAATAAACCTTGGCCTAAGGCATTATTGATTTTATGCGCGCCGGTATGGTTTAAGTCCTCGCGTTTTAAGTAAATTTTGGCACCACCGAGTTCTTCACTTAAACGTTTGGCATAATACAAAGGCGAGGGTCGTCCGACGAAATCTTGTAAATCGGCGGCCAGCTCTTGTTGAAATTCCAAGTCATTTTTATAAAAAGCATAGGCAGCGGCGACCGCATCCAGCGGCGCTATCAGTGTTTCCGGGACAAAACGTCCGCCAAAGCGCCCGAAATGCCCATCGGCATCGGGATACGCTGCATAATCAACTTCCGCGAGTTCTTGCATAATCCACCTCTTGCACAACCTCTAAAAAATTTCGCATCTTCTCTGCACATTTCCAGCCCGCTGCCTGCTCCACGCCACTGCTCACATCCACGCCATAAGGATTTAGTTGTCGGATGGCAGCAGCAACATTAGCCGCAGACAAGCCACCAGCCACAATCACTGGCAGCGGCAAAGGCGGAATTACTTGCCAATCAAAAACTTCACCACTGCCGCCTTGGGGACTGTCCAAAAGCAAGGCAGAGGCATCGGCATATTCTTCCAGCACCGGCGACCAAGCGCTAACTTGGCTGGCTACCAAGGCTTTTACATAGGGCAGACCAAATTGCCGACAAAACCTACCACTCTCCTGACCGTGAAACTGTAAAACATCCAGGGGCAATTGCGCTAACACTTCGGCAACTTCCCAAGTCTTGGGATTAACCCACAGGCCAACACGACTGACAAAAGCCGGTAAACCCTGAACAATCGCCTGCGCTTGCGGAAGGGTAATGGCACGTTTGCTCGGCGGGTAAAACACCAAGCCCAAGGCATCGGCACCCGCCCAAGCAGCAACCTCGGCATCTTCGCGGCGGGTCAGGCCGCAAATTTTCACTCGGGTACGTTTTATGATTTTTTCCATTAGAATTAAATAATTAAAACTTTACATTACGGTCTGGCGATTTTGTCAGCTACTAAAAACGCGACACCCCCCAAGGCGGAAAACGTCCCGCTGCCGCCGCTTGTGGCAAGGCAAAGGCTTTAGGATAGCCCACCGCTGCCAAATATAGGCCATAAGGCGGTGCGGTAACACTGGCTAAACGCCGGTCTTTCTGTGCCAAAACTTCGGCAAGCCAAGCCAAAGACCGCTCGCCAAAACCCACCGCCAACAGACTCCCGACCAAGTTTCGCACCATGTGATGCAAAAAAGCATTGGCGGTAAAGTGCAAAGTGACCCATTCGTCATTTTCTTCGACAGCAAAGTGCATCAGGGTGCGGCGGGCGTGAGGCGCTTGACATTGCGCGGAACGAAAACTCTGAAAATCCTGCTCGCCTAATAACAAATTTCCGGCGGCACGAATCTGCGTTAAAGACAAGGGCCGATGCACCACCGTGACCAAATCATGCAACAGCGCCTGGCGACCCAAGCGCCGCAACAGCACATAGCGATAACTGCGCCAACGGGCGCTAAATCGCGCATGAAAAGTCTCCGGCACCACTTTTGCCCAGAGTACGGCAATATCGGCTGGCAAATAGTGGTTGGTGCCCAATACCCAGGCGCGCTCGGGTCGTGCCACCGGGCTATCGAAATGCACAACTTGGCCGCTGGCATGGACACCACGGTCGGTGCGACCGGCGCAAACCGTCGGCATCCCAATGCCCGCAACTTGTGCCAAGGCCGCTTCAAGCTGTTCAGCCACCGTTGGCACACCGCTTTTTTGCGTCTGCCAACCGGCATAGGCACTGCCGCGATATTCAACTCCCAAAGCAATCCGCATGATTTTTAAAAAATTTTCAAAAATAAGTGAAAAAACAAAGTTAAAAAATAATCGTCTCGCCGACATGTGTTTGACGTTTTTTATCAAGGCAGCAACTTGAGAAAAAACAGAAAAAATTGCGCCTGGTTGCAGCTAAACAGGCTAAAGCTGGTGTTAGCTTTATCTTTAGCAAAAATATTTTTTCTAAAAAGTCTAAAAATTAAATCCGTTGCCAGAAATAACAAGGCAGAGGCATAACAAAAGCAGCGCAAAAACCGCCGTCAACAACCACTGCCACCACAGCGGATTCGGCGGTATTTCTAGCACAAAAACTGCTGGCGGTGGCGTGGCCAAGGTTGTGGTTTGCCACAGGCGTTTCCAGGCGGCTAAATCTTGTGCTTTTTCTGGACGCTTCTGCCAAAAATATTCTGCATACCAAATAGTTAGATAAATTCTTCCCCAAAACCGCGCTGCCGCCAACCCCGGCCAAAAGCGGCTCCACCACCACAAAATCGCCAAGACCTGCGGCCAAGGTCGGTTATGCCAAAGCAAGATAAACCAGGCCAAGGCTTGCCACAGCCACAATAAGCGGCTGGCAGCCAGCCAAAAACCGCTCCAGGTCGGCGACCACGGCTGTTGCGGCCAGATGGCTTGGCCAGGTGTCAAAAACCAGGCCAGAAGCGCAATAGCCAGCCAAAAGCCACGCAACTGCCAGAAAAGTCGCCAGAATTTTGTTTGGAGAAAGGCCAGCCATAGCAAAAACAGCCAAAGACAGCCAAGCAGTTGCCACCAAGATAAACACAAGGAAAACAAAAGGTAAGAAAGATAAATCGGCAATAATAACAAGGCAGGCAGCATAAACTTCGGCAATAAAAAAAGGCGCCGTAGCGCCTAGAAAAAGGGCACCTGACGGCACCCCCATGCGTAACAAATTCAATTAGCTGATTTTACGCAGCAAATCTTCCGCACGCAGTTTTTGCTCGCCGCCAGCGCTGCCTAAAATGTTGTGCAGAATCTCTTGCGCGCCTTCTTTGTCACCCATGTCAATAAACATGCTGGCCAAATCCAGTTGCGTATTGATTTCTTCGGGATCCATCGCGGCACCACTTTGAAAGGCTTGATTAAAGTCATCAAAGTTATTGTCCAAACCGGCACCACCTAAAGTATTATCAAGGGAGTCATCCAGACTAAAATCATTGCCTGCCCCGAAACTATCTTTGGTGTCATCCGTGTCAAGGCTGAAATCATCAGCGCTCGCATCTGAAAAATCCGCAAAAAGATCATCGTCAGCACGCACCGCCGGATTGCTGGTGGTTGCCTCAGGATTAAAGCCTTCGCTAGCATCGAAATCAAAGTTGGCAAAGTCATCACCTAAGTTATCATTTTTGCCAGTGGTGCTCAGGTCATCGTCTAAGCCGAAATTGGCAAAATCGTCGTCTTTTGCGGTGTCGGCCACATTATCGGCTTGGTCGAAATCAGCAAAGTCATTATCGGTACCGAAGTTAGCAAAATCATCGCCTGAATCATTGCCTTTGCCAAGATCAGCAAAGTCATTATCGGTACCGAAGTTAGCAAAATCGTCGCCTGAATCATTGCCTTTACCAAGATCAGCAAAGTCATTATCGGTACCGAAGTTAGCAAAATCATCCTCTTGCGCCAAAGCACTGCTGCTATCACTTGACGTATCGGCAGACATTTTGTCGAGGTCAAGGTCGCTATCGCTGTCTTTGAACAGGTCCATATCCAAGTCATCGCCAGGCGCTGCGAAGTCATCAGCAGACTTAGCCTCAGCATCCATGTTGAAATCATCAAGATTAAAGGCATCGCTCTCGCCGCCAGCAGGAGCTTTGTCGTCCAAAGCATCGTCCAAATTATCGTTAAGATCGAAGTCGTCGAACATATCGTGCGCTTCAGGATTTTCCGTATCAGCGCCTAAACCAAGTTCATCAGACAACAGGTCAGCATCTTTATCGAAGTCCGCTGGACGCACGCCAAAATCGCGATCTTCATCCTCGTGCATCGTGTCTTGCGCCGGCGCAGGCAGATCATGCAAATCATCGGCCTCATCCAGACTCACCCCCAAGGAATCGGCCATGGTTGTTAAAGCGGTAATTTGGTCAGTGTTTAGCGGCAGGTCTTGCAGCAAATTTGCCTGCTCTGTGAAAGCTGCAACTTCGCCTTCGGCATGGTAAACCTCGGCTAACTTCAAGCGCAGATCAATGGAGGATGGATTATGCTGCAATTCTTCTTGAAGTAAATCAACAGCTTGTGCATACATACCAAACTGCATCAAGGTATCGGCTTCGCTAACCGGGCTGACGTTGTCTTCGCTTAGGGAAGCTAAATCAGCGACATCCATATTGAGATTATCAAAATCCACCGCTTCTTCTTCGTCAGCTTTATTGGCAGCCAGCGCAGCACCAGTGACGGCTGCACCTGCGGCAGCACCGCCGACTACGGCTGCTGGAGCCATCGCTTGTGCATCAGCAGTTTTTGCCGCTGGCGGTTTTTTGTCGCGTGGGGATGCTGGACTTAAACGTTTTGGTGGTTCAGCGAAATCCACTTCCATCTCACCACCGCCGGGAACTGCCACCCGTGCTTTACGTTTCGCTGGCGCAATAAAGCGGATCAAAATCAGCAGCAGCAACATGGCCAAAACAATGCCACCGGCCAGAATCACCATCATGGCATTGCCACCCAGATTTTGTGAGGCTGGCGTAGGTGCAAACAATGGATTGACCGTTTCACGGTTGGGTTCAGCGGTAGCGGGTGTTTCGATTGGTGTGATCGTGGTTTCTGTGGAGGGATTTTGCGGCAGTGTATCTGTCGCTAAGGCAGTATCACCAGGCACTTGTGGCAATTCCTGCGTCAGCTCACCAGCTACAGGTAATTGTGGCAGTTCTTGTGCAGGCAGGGTCGCTGCCTGCATTTGTGCGCTACGCAATTGTGCTTTGAGTGTCGCGATTTCTTGCTCCGCTGCGGCTAAACTGCTACGCAATTGGTTGTCACCAGCGTTTGCTGCCTGCTCAAGATTGGCAACCTGGCTGCGCGCTGTGGCCAAGGTAGCTTCCAAGTCTTGAACTTGCACCATCAAGGTTTGCTTTTCGCGCTGCAACTGCGCACGTTCTGCTTGCACGGTATTCAATTCACTGCGCGTTTGTGCCGCTTGCGCTTGCGCTTGCGCCAACTCTGCTTTGGCCGTTGTCAGTTGTCGTTCCAATTCAGGATTATTCGCCGCTGGCGGGTCGCGGAGCGCTAAAGTCACTGGGGTTTCGCCAATGCCAGTTTCAGAAGTTAAGGCAGGAGTGGTCGCTAAGGCGCTGGCAGGAATACTTCCGGTAGTTTTGGCTTGATTATAAGCCGCTTGTGCGTCAGCACTGCTGGCAAAAACCACAGCAGTTGGTACCTTGAGGCGGGACTTGGCAATGATGCGGTCAGGATTACCATTGACAAAGGCATTGGGATTCTCTTGATAAATGGTCATCGCCACTTGATAAAAGGAACTGCCACGGATGGGGAAGCGCTGCGCTAGACCAAAAAGGGTATCGCCAGCACGCACGGTGTAAGTGCTTGGCCGCTTGGCCGGCGCTGTCGTTGCAGTACTTGCTACACGCACTGGAGTTATCGCTGGCGCACGCGCTGTAGTCACAACCGTTGCTGCTGTTACTGGGCGCGCTGCTGGTGCAATACTGCCAACACTGCTTTCACTCACCCGGGTTTCGCTGCTACGAATCGTCGCCGTTGCCAATACTGGTGGGGCAACCGCCGGCAAACTCGCCACCGGCGGGTCAAGCAACACCGGGTAGGATTTGACTAAACGACCTTTCCGCCAATCCATATCCAACACTAAGTAAACAATCGGCTCGCGGAACACCTCGCGGCTGCGCACAAGAATGGCGTTATTGCTAATAGAAAAAGTTAAAGAATTGAGAAAAAAGGCTTTTTCTTGACCATAACGACGATAATCCACATCAGAAGCCAAAGCCACCGTCAACTCGCGCAAGTCAGCGGCGCTTGCCGAAAGAATCGGCACCACCGCCTCAAAAGGCTGGTTTAATTTTGAGCGCACCTGGATGTCGCCAAATGTCAATGCCATTGCCGATAATGGCAGAGCCAACCACAATACCAAAAGCCAGCGTTTTACCATGAGAAAATCCTCCAATGCTTTTTGTCCATGCCTTATACCATTAAAATAAAAAATCCTTGAGTGGCCTAGCCAGTATAGCGCAAAAAGCTGTCGTTTTTTGGAAAAAATTTTCCATAAATGAGCTTTTGCGACATTTGCCAGACAAAAAACTTTATCCACAAAACGCTTTGCAGAACGCGGTGAACAAAGATCACAAGACTTAAAAAAATCAAAAATCTACCAAAAAACCTTGCACAGAAATTTTGAAACTTTTTGAAAGCATCCCCAGGCCAAGTGCCTTAGGCCGCTGGCATCTGGATGCCCAAACGCGCAAACAAGGCCGCATCTTCGGCACCCTGGGGATTATCCGTAGTCAGTAATTTTTCACCAAAGAAAATCGAATTGGCACCAGCAAAAAAGCACCAGGCTTGCGCTTCATCCGACAAACTCTGCCGGCCTGCCGACAGTCGCACAAAAGACTTCGGCATCAGCAACCGTGCCACGGCGATGGTACGGATAAACTCCAATGGATCAAAAGCCGCTTGTCCATATAAAGGCGTGCCTTCAACTTGCACCAATAAATTGATCGGCACACTTTCAGGATGCGTCGGTAAATTGGCCAGTTGTTGCAACAAAGCCGCACGGTCTTGCCGGGTTTCGCCCATACCAACAATGCCCCCCGAACACACCTGAATCCCCGCCGCACGGACATGCGCCAAGGTTTGCAGACGGTCTTGATAGGTGCGGGTGGTGATGATTTGCCCGTAAAAACTTGGGGAAGTATCCAGATTATGATTGTAATAATCCAAACCGGCTTGGCGTAAATTGTCGGCTTGGCGCTGCGTCAACATACCTAAAGTCAAGCAAGTTTCCATGCCTAAACTTTTGACTTCTTTGACCATTTCGATGATTTTTTCTAACTGCCGATCCGAAGGGGAGCGATAGGCGGCACCCATACAAAAACGGCTACTGCCTTGCGCTTGTGCCGCTTGCGCGGCGGCTTTCACTTCGTCAAGGGATAATAATTTTTCGGAAGCAAGTTCCGTGGCATGGTGGGCACTTTGCGGACAATAGGCGCAATCTTCAGGACAAGCGCCGGTTTTAATAGACAATAAACTGCTCAATTGCACCTGATTGGCAGGAAAATGTTGCCGATGACACAATTGTGCATCTAAAAGTAAATCATTGAATGGCCGAGAGAAAGTTTCTAAAATTTCTGAAATTTGCCAATCATGACGTAAAGGAAAATCAACCATGTTCACGCTCTACTGTAATTTCAATGTCTTGCCACTGTTCTTTTTGCATCTGCCAGAGGTCAAATAAGGCCAAGGGTAACATGGTGGCGATTGCGCCTGCCCATAAAAATAAGAACTCATGCAGATGATCAAAAAACGTGCCAATGACGATGATAACGCCGACAAAAAAATAAAAAATCATCGAGGAACGCCGCAGATAATAAAATACCCGCGGATTGGGATGATGCCGGACAAAGGCATACAGCAAAATAGACAAACCAAACCAAAACGGCACTAAAATAGGCAAAGCCACGGCAATAATATTTCCCAAAGGAAACCAACGCGCTTCCCGTCGGGCATCTGCACCGGAAACAATCCTTTTCTGTGACAAAATACACTCCTTAAACAACACGAAAAAACGGCATCCAGATGCTTTTCAGCGCTCTTTTTCCTACTTTTTGCCTAGGCTGCCAAGCGCCTTTAGGCAAGTTTGGCCTGTGTAATATCTGTCAGGCGGCTTTACCGTATCGGCAAGATTATTGCCAGACCTGCGGCTTTGGCTTAACAACAGCCGCACCAAGCTGTGGCAATTGTCAGAAAATTCCTGAAAATATTGAAAAAATTTACAGTGTTTTTCACTATCAACCGCCGGTAAGCCTCTGGTTACAACGCTTTAAATTTCAAGGCGATCTCGCTTACGGTCGGCTACTGGCTGAATTACTGGCGCAAGCGCTGGCAGCAGAAAGCCCAAGCCAAGCCTTGCTGCCGGTGCCACTCCACCCCAGGCGTTTGGCGGAACGTGGTTTTAATCAAAGTCTGGAACTGAGCCGACCCTTGGCCAAATACTGGCAAAAACCCTTGTTGCGTTTTGCCGTGCAACGGCAACGGCATACCGAAAGTCAAGTGGCTTTAAGCAAAAAGTGAGCGCGAAAAAAATCTGAAAAATGCTTTTAGCGCCAAAATGTTGCCTTATGAAAATCTGGCCATCATTGACGATGTTTTTACCACCGGCAGCACTTTATTTTCACTGGCCGAAAGTTTGAAAAAACAGCCGATTCGCTTAAAAATTATCACCTTATGTCGGCAAGATTAGCGCCAGCGGTTGAAGATGATAATCGGCCACGACACCCAATAAAAAAACCAAGCCTGCCCAATGATTTAAGGAAAAAGCGGCGATAAACCGCCGCTGCCGCGATAGGCAAAACAACCGTGGCAAAAATAACACAAAGGCGAGCAAACCTATGGCATACCACAAACCACGTTCCGCCAACAGTCCAGCGCAAGCCCAAAGCGCTACCGTCAAGACATAGAAAAATATCAGCCACCACCAGACAAAACGGCCAAAAAGTCGCGCTGACGATTTCACGCCCGCTTTTTTATCGTCTTCTTTATCGGCCAAGGCATAAAAAGTGTCATAGGCCAAAGTCCAAAAAACCGTCGCCGCAAACAACACCCAGGCCAAGAGCGGCAAATTCCCCGTTTGTGCGACAAAAGCCATTGGCGTTGCCCAAGCAAAAGCCACCCCAAGATGCGCCTGCGGCAAAAAATGCAAGCGTTTCATATAGGGATAAGACATCAGCAGCAGCAAAGCGGCAAGCGCCAAGAGCCACACCGTCCACGGCAGGAACCACAACAGTTGCGCCGCCGCGAGACTCAACACGGCAAAAACCGCCAAAGCCTCTTTGGGCGTAATGCGGCCGGCGGCCAGCGGTCGGTCTTTGGTACGCGTGACTTGGGCATCGAAATGCCTATCGGCATAGTCATTGATAGCGCAACCCGCCGAGCGCAATAAAATCACGCCCAGAGTAAAGAGCAACAACAACTCCGGCTTGGGCTGACCGTCGCCGGCCAAAAGCAAAGCCAAAAGCGTCGGCCACAATAAAAGATAAATGCCAACTGGCCGATGCAGGCGAATCAGCAAAGCATAGTCTTTGAGGCGTTGCGCCAAAAATTGCCAGGTCATTTTTTTCAGCGATACAGCGGCAAAAAGCGAATTTCTACCCGCCGATTGGCCGCCATACCTGAAGCACTGCGATTATCGGCCACTGGTGCGCTTTCGCCATAGGCAATGACAAAAACTCTTTTGGGATCAACGCCATGCTCAAGCAAAAAGGCTTTGATGCGTGCTGCTCGCCGCCGCGATAAATCGTAGTTAAAACTTTCCTCGCCGCGGGCATCGGCATGTCCCAACAGTTCAATCAGGGTTTCGGGAAAATCCAAGGCCACAGCCGCGACTTTTTTCAAAGTTGGAATAAATTCAGGACGCAATTGATCAGAATTGGTCGCAAAACCGACGCGCTCGGCCAAAAGCACCTGCACCGAAGTGTCATCGGCATAAATTTCCAAAGGATCTCCCGTCAATTCGCTGCGCAAGGCGCGTTCGGTCGCGGCCAAAGGCGAGAGCGGCGCAGAAAAATCTGCCGAAGATGCTGTTGGTTGACTGTTAGTGCAAGCCGTTGACAAAAGCAGTGCGCCTAGCAAGCAGAGACTCAGCAAAGTAAATTTTTTCATGACTTTTCCTGTTCTAAAGTAGTTAAAACCGCCGCGGCATCGGGATGCCAACCGTGCCAACGCACAAAAGCCGCCGCCGCTTGATAGACCAACATCCCCAAGCCGTCACTGACTTGGCTTAAACCTTGCGCTTTCGCCCAAGTGAGAAACGACTGCGCCGCCTGACCATAGCTTAAATCGTAAGCCCAAGTTTTTGTAGTTAAAGAATTTTTTGGCAAAATAAAGGAAAAAACACCATCATGACCCAAACTGGTGGTGTGAATAATCGCCGACAACACCGGCAGCGCCGCTGACTCTTGACTTTCCGCCTGAAAAGTCTCCCAAGGCAGCGGCATAAGTGGCAAAACCTCGGCAAATTCGGCGGCCAAGGTTTCGCCCGTAGCGTTGGTGCGATTGGTCAAATAAATTTTTTTGAAATCAAGGCTTTTATCCTGCGCCAAAGCTGCCAACAAACCACGACACGCGCCGCCGGCACCGATAATCAGCAGCGAACCGGCCACAGGCCAGTGCAAGTACTCGCGCAAATGCCGTAAAAAACCTTGGCCATCGGTATTGTCGCCGCCGAGTCCGTTCGCCGTTTTATACAAGGTGTTGACGGCTTTGGCACGCTCGGCAAGCGGCGTTAATTCGGCAGCATTTTCCTGTAACCAGTTATAAATACAGGACTTATGCGGCAAGGTAACGTTGGCACCCTGACCGCCAGCGGCAAAAAAATCCAGAATGCCTTGGGGACACTGTTCTGGTGGCAAAAAAATAGCTTGGTAATCAATTTGTTGCTGGCGCTGCGCCGCAAAAGCACGATGCAGACGCGGCGAGAGGCTGTGCGCAATCGGTTGGCCAAAAACGGCGTAGGTCATGGCAATTCCTTAAATTTCAAGAATAATCACCTTTAAGCAGTAAGCGGAATGCCGGTTTTGGTACGCAAAAGTATTAAGGCAAACAATAGCACCAGCAAAATTCCCCAGAACCAAAGATAGGCCGCCATCGCTTTATTGGCTTGCGCTTTCTCAAACCAAGTGCGTGGGCGTATCCCTTTGTACAAAAAAACAATTTTGCTGGAAAAATTCACCGCTACCACATTGATCGCCAACAACAAAGCAGCACTGCTGGCCTGCTCCCAGCGACCGTCGCCCATCATCATCCCGAGCACCACCGCCGGTGGCAACAGCGCCACTGCAACCATCACGCCTACCAAAACGCCGGACACACCGCTGGTCAGAGACAAAGCTGCCGCTGCCCCCGAAGCTAAAGCCAACAAAAGCGTGGCGCTGTTGACGCTGGTACGGGTAAGAATTTCAACGCTATCAAGCGGCGCTGACCAAAAAAAGGCAAAGCCCGCCGCAAAGGCTATCGGTATGACCAAACCTATCAGCAAGGCACGCAGCGCACGCCACAGCAGCGCCGTATCACCCAAGGCCGCGCCAAGGCTTAAAGCAAGATTTGGCCCGAGCAGGGGTGCAATCACCATAGCGCCGACAATCACCGCTACATTATTTTCAAGCAAACCGATCATGGCAACAATAGAAGATAATATCAACAAAATAAAAAAGTTATCGTCAAGTTTCGCGCCTTTACTGACTTCTTCGTAAAGGCTTTCGCGGGCAATTTTTTGCGGATTTTCCTCGGCTTTTTTGTCAGTGTCCGCGGCTTTAGGCAAGGCCACCTCAACTGCCAGCACCGTAATCCGTGCCGTAGGCTGTGCGCCAAGCACCAATTGCAAGGCATCAAGTGTCTCTTGCAGGCAATCATCTTCGACCAACAAGCGGACCACCTGCATGGCATCCTGATCTTTTGCTGTCGTAAAACGGATATCCACCGCTTTCACTTTCTTTGCTAAAGACCGAAGATTATCAGCGCTTTCTGCACAAACCACGACTTCAATGTATTTCATCATTACCACGCATCAGCAGCAAAAAATTTTTAGAAAAATCCTGAATAAACTTAGTCAATGGTCTTATTTTTCAAAAGGACAGCCACATCTTTGGCAAAATAGCTCAAAATTGCCTCAGCACCGGCGCGTTTGAAGGCCAACAAACTTTCCCACATCACCGCCTCACCATCGAGCCAACCGGCAGCAGCAGCGGCTTTGATCATGCTGTATTCGCCGCTGACTTGATAGGCAAAAACCGGCACTTTAAGCTCTTGTTTTAACATATAAATGACATCTAAATACGGCAAACCCGGCTTGACCATGAGGTAATCCGCGCCTTCCTGCCAGTCGCTGGCGGCTTCGCGTAAGGCTTCCAGGCGATTGGCTGGGGACATTTGATAGGTTTTTTTGTCGCCTTGCAATGCCTTAGCCGAACCGACCGCTTGCCGAAACGGGCCATAAAACGCCGAGGCATATTTCGCGGCATAGGCCAAAATTTGACAATGAATCAAACCCTTGGCATCGAGATGCTGGCGGATAAAGCCAATGCGGCCGTCCATCATGTCGGAGGGCGCGACGATGTCGGCACCGGCTTCGGCCAGCACTTGCGCTTGTTTGGCTAAAACTTCCAAAGTTTCATCATTCAAAACATAGCCTTGCGCATCAATCAAACCGTCTTGACCATGGCTGGTGTAGGGGTCAAGCGCCACATCGGCGATGATTCCCAAAGTCGGCACTTCGGCTTTGAGGCGGCGGATCACCCGCGGAATCAAGCCTTGGGGATTAAGCGCTTCCTGACCGTCAGCCGTTTTTACGTCAGGCGCAATCGCCGGAAATAAGGCCAGCGCCGGCAAACCCAGCGCCTGGCATTCCAATGCTAAGTCAATAATATTCGCTTCGGAAAAACGGTACTGGCCCGGCATGGCGGCAATGGCTTCGGCTTCGGCGCTGCCCGCTTGCACAAAAACCGGATAGATTAAATCATTGACGGATAAAGTGTTTTCTTCAAGCAGTCGGCGGGAAAAGTCGAGTTTTCGTGGCCGTCGCCAGCGGCGTTGTGGAAAAGCAGCGGAAGCAAGCATGGTTTCTCCAATTTTTTCAAGAGATTCAGTTCAAAAATTTCAGGCCCGTCGCAGGGCATCGCTCAACAGATCGCGAATCGGTGTCGGTCGCGCCGCCGCACCGAGATGCCCAGGAACAATCGGTAAGTCAGGAAAATACCGGCGCACGGCAAGGCGGCTGCGTGCCGGGGGTTTGCCATGTGGATTGGCGCTCGTGGACAAAAGCGGCGCGGCATAGGCCAAAGTCAAAGCGCGGGCAACCGGATGCACGCTAAAACGCACGGCCAAGGTCGCGTGCTGACCGCGTAAATACGGCGACACCGTGGCTTTCACCGGCAAAAGCCAGGTGGTTTCTGGCTGCTGTTCGACTTTTTGGCGCAAGACATCGGCTAAGGGCAAAAGATAGGGGGTCAGATGCGACCAATCGGCAGCAATCACAATCAGCCCTTGCTGCCAACGGCGTTGTTTTAACTGTAAAATTTTTTGAATCGCCAAGAGGTCAAAAGCCGGACAACCGAGGCCAAACACCGCTTCGGTGGGATAGGCGATCACCTGACCAGGCCGCCACTGTGCGCGCAGGCGGCGAATAGCGGCTAAGGTCATCGGCAGAGGCGCGGACAGGGTCTTCACGTTTCTTTGGTTTTTTTGGCGACAGATTTTCCGGCGGTTTTTTCAGTACCACTCATTTTTGTGTCAGGTTTTTTCGCCGCAGTTTTTTCCGTGCTACTCGTTTTCGTGTCAGGTTTTTTCGCCGCAGTTTTTTCAGTACCACTCGTTTTCGTGGCAGGTTTTTTCGCCGCAGTTTTTTCCGTGCTACTCGTTTTCGTGGCAGGTTTTTTCGCCGCAGTTTTTTCCGTGCCAGTTTTGGCAGTTGTTTTTTTCGCGCTGGTTTTTGTGGCGGTTTTTTTGACAGCCAGCGTTTTTTCGCTGGCCGGCGGGGTGGCGCTGGCCTTGGCCGTTTTACGGCGGCTTTTGGGTGCTTCAGCAGCAGCAAAATAGGCTTGCGCGTCGGCTAAGGTCAGAGTTTCCAGGTCTTGGCCTTTGGGTAAAGCAACTTTCTTTTTACCGTCAAAAAGATAGGCACTAAAACGTCCACTGAGCACCTGAATGGGTGAATCGGGAAAGGTTTTTTTCACCCGTGCCGCCTGTTTGCGTTCATGTTCGGCAATCACTTCCAAAGCTTTTGGTAATTCAATAAGATAAGGGTCTTGGTCTTTGGGAAGTGACGCAAACAAATTACCGTAGCGTACATAAGGTCCAAAACGGCCAACATCGGCGCGAACTTCCTCGCCGGTGGCGGTTTGGCCTAACAGTCGTGGCAGAGCAAATAAGGCCAGTGCTTCTTCTAAGCTAATAGTTTCAACGCTTTGCTGGGGACGCAACGAGGCGAAACGCGGTTTTTCCTCGTCGTCTTTGTTGCCAATCTGTACATAGGGACCGTAGTTACCGATTTTGGCATAGACGTTTTTGCCACTTTTCGGGTCAACACCGAGCAGACGTGCCGGATTAACCTCTTGACGACTAACGCTTTCTTCCTTGTCGTCAATGGTTTGCTTAAAATCCTGCCAAAAAAGTTGCAGCACTTGTTCCCAGGGTTGACTGCCATCGGCAATGCCGTCGAGATCATTTTCCAAGAGCGCAGTAAAATCGTAATCCACATATTTTTCAAAATGTTCTGATAAAAAACGATTGACGAGGCGGCCTTTATCAGTCGGCAATAAACGATTTTTATCCTTCAACACATACTCACGCTGCACCAAGGTTTCGATGATCGAGGCATAAGTAGAAGGCCGACCAATGCCAAATTCCTCCAAGGTTTTCACCAAGGCGGCTTCGGAAAAACGTGGCGGCGGCTGGGTGAAATGTTGTTTGTTGACAATATCTTCGAGCTTTAGCACTTGGTTTTCTTTAATATCCGGCAAAGATTGTTCTTCATCGGCCAGCTCTTCGCTGCTTTCTACATACACCGCTAAAAAACCTGGAAAACGCAATACCGAGCCATTGGCACGAAAGATGCCAAGGCACTGCTCAAGGTTTTTATCACTAAAGAAATCAACGGCGACGGTGTCGTATTTTGCCGGCAGCATCTGACAGGCAACCGTGCGCTGCCAAATCAAATTATAAAGTTTCCATTCGTCGGCATTGAGGACGTTTTGCAACAGCGACGGTTCGCGGGCAACATCGGTAGGCCGGATGGCTTCATGTGCCTCCTGGGCATTTTTGGCCTTGGTTTTATAGATATTGGCGCTTTTCGGCAGCGCCTGCGCACCGTAGCGCTGAGCGATAAACTGTCGGATGCTGGTCAATGCCTCTTCGGCCAAGTGGGTGGCATCGGTGCGCATGTAGGTGATAAGACCAACAGCGCTATTGCCGACCGTGACCCCTTCGTACAATTTCTGTGCCAAAACCATGGTACGGCTGGCGGAAAAACCAAAAGCGCGGGCAGCATCCTGCTGTAAAGTCGAGGTGATAAAAGGCGGCGGTGGCTGACGTAGCCGTTGTTTGCGCTTGACGCTGCCAACCTGCAATTGGCCGTGACTTATTTTGAGCAACGCCGCCCGCATGGCTTTGGCAGTCGCCGCGTCGCCGATGTCTAAATTGCCAAGTTTTTTCTGCTGATAATGGGTTAAATGCGCGGCGATTTTTTTGTCTTCGCCTTGCAGCAAGGCCGTCAGTGACCAATACTCCTGACTGACAAAACGCTCGATTTCCTGTTCTCGTTCAACGATTAAGCGCAGGGCTGGACTTTGCACCCGTCCTGCGGAAAGTTTGGGTGCGACTTTTTTCCACAACAGCGGTGATAAATTAAAACCCACCAGATAATCCAAGGCGCGGCGAGCTTGTTGCGCTTGAATCAAGGGCATAGATAAGTTGCGCGGCTTGGCCATGGCCTGTTTGACGGCTTTTTCGGTGATTTCGTTAAAAGTCACACGAAAATGGCTTTTGCCGGTTAAAAGTCCTTCTTGCTGAAGAATTTCATAAAGATGCCAAGAAATCGCCTCGCCTTCGCGGTCTGGGTCGGTGGCGAAATAAATCGTCTCGGCAGCCTTGGCGGCCTGGCGAATGGGCTTGAGGTATTTTTGGCTGCGCTCGCTGATTTCATAATACATGGCAAAATGGGCATTGGGATCCACCGCGCCAGATTTTGGAATTAAATCACGGACATGGCCAAAAGAGGCTAAAACTATGAAATCTTGGCCGAGGTATTTTTCGATGGTTTTTGCTTTTGCCGGTGATTCGACAATAACCAAATTGGCAGCAGCGGCATGTGTCGTCTTGGCCATAAAACGTTCCCTGTTCGTTTCCCGGTTCAAAAATGAGATGGCAGCGGGGTGCATTGGCGGCACAGGAAATCGCAAAACGCGCCGCTTGGCAAGAGGGCAAGAAAAAACCCGTCTGGCGCAAACCTTGAGACGGGCAAAAAGTTTTTCTTTATCATGCCGGCGCGAACCGGCAATATTGAGCTAAAAATTAGGCAGTTAATGATTAAATTTTAATGATAAGAGGGTTTTTGATCTTGGTAGAGAAAATTCTCAATCCAAGCGGCGCTGACGCTGGCTTCTTCGCTTTGGTTGAACAAAACCATGGTGACCACCCATTTCAAATCATCGGCATCCAGTACCGCCATGTTATCCAAAGCAAGTGCCGAGGCAATAATCTGTTCGCGTTGCACGGCACTAATCACTTCTTCTTGTTCAAGTTTCATAAGCAGGCTACGCGCAGAAACCGACAAGCGTGCCATTTCTTGGGGATGAAAAATACGCGCCGCCTGCTGCGCTTCAGGAATTTTTAAGGGCTGTTCTGGGTGTAAATTCTCAAGCCAATCAAAGGCTTTATCAATGCTATCGGGAGAAAAACCTTCTGCCTGTAACCGCGCAAAAAGAGCGTGACGGCTGTCAGCCACTTCTTCATCATCAAAAAGATAGCTTTCAAATAAGAAAGTGAGGATGTCCAGGATGCTTTTTTTCATTTGGCGGTGGCGCTCCAAACAGTTCAGGGGAAATCATTTCAGAAAAAATGGCGGAAATTTCGGAACTTGCGGCAATTGCAATCTTAAGGTGGGAATTGGCGCTTGAAGGTTCCGTCGGAATGTGCAAGTACCAAGCCTTCAAGTTCCAAGAGCAGAAGCATGGCGGAAATGCGGTCTATGGTCAAGGTGTCTTTGCAGAGTGCCTCGGGCGAAAAGGTGGCGCTCGGGAGTTGTTGATAAAAATCTTGCAGTTCGGCAGGTAAGTTGGCCAAAAGCGCGTTTTTTTCGCCATCGGTTTTTTCAAGGCTTTTTTCAGAACTTTTTTCGAGACCTTTTTCGAGACCTTTTTCGAGACCTTTTTCAAAACTTTTTTCGAGACCTTTTTCGAGACCTTTTTCAAAACTTTTTTCGAGACCTTTTTC
>CAYWWW010000001.1:0-93771 GCA_964462205.1 uncultured Cardiobacteriales bacterium | reverse complement strand
TTTTTTCGAGACCTTTTTCGAGACCTTTTTCAAAACTTTTTTCGAGACCTTTTTCGAGACCTTTTTCAAAACTTTTTTCGAGACCTTTTTCAAAACTTTTTTCGAGACCTTTTTCGAGACCTTTTTCGAGAGTTTTTTCAGAACTTTTTTCCTGCCTGCTGTGGCTTGGCGGTGCCTTTTCGGCAGCGGCCAGCGTGCTTTGTAACGGCAGCGCCAATAATCTTAAAATATCATTTACTTCCGTGACTAAGGCCGCACCTTGTTGCAGCAACAGATGACAACCCCGACTGTGCGGACTGTAGATGCTGCCTGGGATGGCCATGACTTCGCGTCCCTGTTCCAAAGCCAAACGGGCGGTGATCAAACTGCCGCTGGCCTCCGCCGCCTCCACCACCAACACCGCCAAAGCCAAGCCGCTGATGAGGCGATTGCGCCGGGGAAAAAGCTGGGGTCGCGCCGGGGTCGTCAATGGCATCTCACTGATAAGCAAGCCACCATCTGCGAGCAATGCTGATGCCAAGCCGCGATGCTGCGGCGGATAAATGACCTTTAACCCCGTCGCCAGCACGCCAATGCTCTTGCCAAGGCATCCCAATGCCGCCTGATGCGCTACGGCATCTACGCCGAGTGCCAGGCCGCTGGTAATAGTAATACCTTGAAGAGAAAGCGCTTTAGCGAAGTCATGCGCCACCTGTCGGCCATAGGCGCTCGGTTCCCGCGTCCCGACGATGGCCAGTTGTGGCTGGGACAATAACGCCGTTTGGCCTTGCGCAAACAACAGGTAAGGGGGGTCGGAAATTTGTGCTAATAGCGGCGGGTAATCGGGATGCCCGGGATAGAGCAGATGACAATCGGCGGCTTGTTGCCAATGCCAACTGTCGGCAAAAGCGGCGGCTTGTGCGGGACTCGGCTGAAGCAGCGCTTGCGCCACCGCTGCCGGCAAACCCATCTGACACAAGTCTTTTATATTGCTTGAAAAAATTGCTAAGGGTTCAGAAAAATGTGCAGCCAAAAGCCGCAGCCGCGCCAGACCCAAGCCTGGCACACAAAAAAGTCTTAGCCAAAAAGCCGCATCCAGATGTTTCTCTTCTCTCTCTGGCCAAAACATCACTAACAATCGCCAAAAATTACTTCAATTACTTTGCTTCCGGCGAACGTACGCGGTCGCCGAGATAAATCGGTGATCTCGACTCGGTTACTAAGGCAAAGCTCACTTTCGGGAACACCGCAAAGACCATTAAGCTGCCGGAAAAAACATCGGGCGCAACAATTTTTTCGCGGGGCTGTTCGCGGCTGGCCAAAAGCTGCGGTGCGCTATAGGCGGCAAAAATCGTCCCGGTCAACACGCCTTGGTCGCTGCCGAGGTTGATCATCGCGATTTGGTATTGCGCGACTTGTGTTAAAGCATCCACTAAGTCCACCACTTGCCCTTGCAGATCATCGGCAGGCGGCACCGGATAAAATTCTTGGAAGGCGAGATCGGACTGAAGCGGCAACACTTTATCGCCGGCCAACACTTCTTTGACCGTGCGATCCAAACGCAACTCCGCTACCGCACCCCGACGCAGTACGGTGCCTTCGCCTAAAAATTCGGTGCGTTCGGCTAAAATCACTTTGGCATCATTGGGGTCGGAAATTTGACCGCGTGGCCGGACGATAACAAAGCGTTCGCTATCGGCAGGCAAATCGCCTTGAACATAAACATTTGAATTAGAACCGCTTAATAAACGTCCTTCGGCATTACCAAGGACTTCAGGTGCCGCCGCCAAGGTCGTGGCATCCACCACTTGTGGCCGGAACAAAAATTGTTGAATGATATCCACCGGAATCATCGTCGCTTCAACGGCCAATGGCGTGCTACGCACACTCGGTGACAAACGCACCGTGCGACCGCCAGTTGCAGCCACGTCCGCCAGCGGCGCAGCAACGGCTACCGTGCCTTCAAAACGGATCACTTGACCGGGATAAATCTGATTGGGATTTTTAATCTGCGGATTAGCCGCTAAAATATCGCGCCAACGGCCAGGATCGGTTAAAAATTTCTGGCCAATCGTGGACAAGGTATCGCCTTTTTGCACTACATATTCCGAAGGTGTTCCGGGTTTTACCGACAAAGCCAAGGCCGCCAAAGGCAACAAAACTAACAGCAATAACAAGATTTTTTTCAAGTTCATAAACAAAAACCGCTCCCCGCTTTCGCGAAAGTGATAGAAAATTTATGCTACCCGCAAAGGATAAGCCTGCCTATCATAGCGAAGGAAAAAGACATTTTGAGGACAATTGCCAAAGAGGACTTATGACTGTGTTGACAATCTTACACCACCCCGACCCACGTTTACGGCAAGTGGCCTTACCGGTGCGCGAATTTGACGCACAACTGGCTATTTTTGCTGATAATTTATTGAAAACCATGTATGAAGCCAAAGGGATTGGTTTAGCGGCCATCCAAGTTGGCGTACGCCTGCGCGTCTTGGCGCTGGACGTTTCCGAGGAACGCAACCAAGGCCAAATTTTTGTCAACCCTGAAATTTTAACCGCCGAAGGCAGCAGTGTTTACGAGGAAGGCTGTTTATCGGTGCCAGAAAGTTTTGAAAAAGTGACCCGTCCAGCGAAAATCTCCCTGTGTTATCAAACCGTTCAGGGTGAGGTCAAAACCTTAACCGCCGAAGGTTTACTGGCCACCTGTTTACAGCATGAAATGGATCATCTGGATGGGAAATTATTTATAGATCACCTCTCGAACTTAAAACGCCAACGCATTGAGAAGCGCCTCGAAAAACGCGCAGGAAAACGTTTGGAAAAACGCCACAGCCAACACGCCGCATGAGCTATCGCCTGGCCTTTGCCGGTACGCCCGCCTTTGCCGTACCGGCTTTAATCACTTTAAGTCAATGCCCCGACTTGGCCATTGTTGGCGTGTTCACCCAACCTGACCGCCCGGCCGGTCGCGGCAAAAAACTGGCTGCCAGCGCCGTCAAAATCGCCGCCGAAACCCTGAAGCTACCGATTTTTCAACCGGAAAAATTCAGCGCCGCCGACTTAGCGCCGCTTTTGCCGCTGGATGCCTTGATCGTCGTCGCCTTTGGACAAATTTTGCCGGAAAATCTTTTACAAACACCACGTTTTGGTAGTTTGAATCTCCACGCCTCGCTTTTACCGCGTTGGCGTGGAGCGGCACCGATAGCGCGGGCGATTTTGGCTGGTGATGTGGAAACCGGCGTGGCAGTCATGCAGATGACCGCCGGTCTTGACTCCGGCCCGGTGTTTGCGCAACAGCCGCTGGCCATCGCCGACCACGACACCGCCGAAAGCCTAGAAAGCAAACTTGCCGACAGTGGTGCCGCACTCTTGGCCGAAACTTTACCATTGATTTTTAACAAAAAAATTACCGCGCAAGCGCAAGCGTCTGAGGGCAAAAGTTACGCCAAAAAATTACAAAAAAGTGAAGCAAAAATATCCTGGGAAAACAATGCACTAGCAATTGACCGCCAAGTTCGTGCCTTTTATCCCTATCCGATAGCCGAAAGTGCTTTTGGCGCTACGACCTTGCGTATTTTCAGCGGCATCCCAATCCCCGCAGAAAAATTTGGCGAAAAGCCTGGCGCAGATGTTTCAAAAAAACCGGGACAAATTCTCGCCGTGGACAAAAGCGGTATCCAGGTGGCCTGTGGCCGCAGCGCTCAGGACAGCTACTGCCTGCAAGAACTACAATTGGCTGGCGGCAAACGCCTGAAAGCCTGGGATTTTGCTCAAGGTCAGCGACAGGCTTTGCTTGGCGAAATCCTCGGTGCTACCCCCAACTCCGTCGGCTAATCCTGGCCACCAGCCAGCACTTTTGGAATCACCATGTCTATTGCCGCCCGCGTCACCTGCCTGGAAATACTCAGCCAAGTGCTTGCAGAAAAAGGTCATTTACAACAACTCCTTGAGCAAAATCATCCCGAAAAAAATCTGCTACAAGCCTGGAGTTACGGCGTTTTGCGTTGGTATCGGCGCTTGGATTTTTTAAGTGAAGCGCTTTTAGATAAACCGTTAAAAGCCAAAGACTTCGACCTAAAACTGTTATTAAATCTGACGCTTTTTCAATTGCTTTATCAAAATATGCCGGAAAGCATGGTAGTGCATGGCAGTGTCGAAGCCTGTCCCTTACTTGGCAAAGCCTGGGCGAAAGGTCTCATCAATGCCTGTTTGCGGCGCTTTTTACGCGAAAAACCGGCACTTTTGGCCACATTAAAGGGACAATCGCTGGGCGTGCGCTACAGCTATCCCGACTGGTGGGTGGAACGGCTGCAACACGCCTATCCTCTGGATTGGCCGATGCTTTTGGCCGAAGGCAATGCGCCACCGCCCTTATTTTTGCGCGTCAATAGCCAAAAGATTTCCACGGTGGATTATCAAAAACGGCTTCTGGAACAGGGACTTATAAGCTTTACCTCACCTTTGGCGACAAGCGCTTTACATCTCCCCAAAGCCGTGCCAGTGACACAACTGCCGGGGTTTGCCGAAGGCTTGGTGTCAGTGCAAGACTTGGCGGCACAACTGGCAGCAGCGCTTTTAAAGCCACAACCTGGGGAAAATATCCTCGATGCCTGTGCCGCACCTGGCGGTAAAACTGGCCATCTGGCGGAAATGCTTGGCGTTGCCGCCTGCCATACGCTCATCGCCTGCGACAGCGACGCGCAACGCTTACAGCGCCTCAAAGCCACGCAAACGCGGCTACAACTGCCTTTTACGCTCGCACAACAAGATTTGACGGCAGACAATTTACCTTGGCCTTCGGGATTTTTTCAGAAAATACTTCTGGATGCGCCCTGTTCGGGCAGTGGGGTGATTCGGCGGCATCCCGATGGCAAATGGTTAAAAAGAAAAGAAGATTTGAAAAAGCTAACAGAAACACAACAGCGCCTGCTCAAAAACCTCTGGCCGCTTCTCGCGCCCAACGGGATTTTGCTATACGTCACCTGCTCGGTTTTCCCTGAAGAAAACACCGAGGTACTCGCCACTTTTTGTCGGGAAGAGCCGCAGGCGCAACCCCTTGCCTTGCCTTTGACCGAAGGCCGCACCCAACCCTACGGTCAGCAACTCCTTCCTGGCACCCAGCGCATGGATGGTTTTTTTTATGCGGCACTTTACAAGCCAAGGTCTTAAGGCTTTTTATCCGTTTTGGCTTCTTTTATTTTTATTCAGCTTGCTATTGCTGACGTGGCAAAATTTAACCCTGGCCAAAGCCAGCCGCGAAGCCGAAATTTTTTACAGGCCGCTGCCCGAACAAATCGCCTTAGCGGTGCGTTGGGATGTCCGCTTAAACGCCGACCAGGACTTAGAACAAGCCTTGCACAGCGGCGTACCCTTGGATTTTATTGTGGAAATTGAAGGCATGGAACGGGGATTTTTTGGCGGCAAAACCTTCCTCCCAGTGCTCAAGCGTCGCTACCGGCTGCTTTATCATAATCTGGCGCAACAATATGTAGTGATTGACCTTGGCGAAGATCGCCTGGAAAATTTCCGCCGTCTGGATACCGCCTTGGCCTACTTTAATGAAGAAAAAATTCTGCGCCTGCCGATTGATAAACTGGTGTTACACGATGCCAAAAGCCAACCGCGCTACCGTGGCCGCCTGCGTTTTCGCTTTGATAACAGCAGTTTACCCTTATTATTACGCGGTGCCAACGTCTTTTCTCAGCGCTGGACGTTGCAAAGCCCGTGGCGCGCTTGGTCGTGGCCGGAGTAAACCTAAGCGCAGAACATTGCCCAAAGCAGGCTGAAGCGCTGCTTGGCGATGGCCGGTTGCGCAAACGTCATAAAAACTTACGAAAAAAATGAAACTCACCCCAAAAATACTGTTCAGCAGTGTTTTGCTCTTTTTATTAGCCTTGGCCTTACTGACGGCACTCTTGGCACTTGACGGTCTTTTGAGTACGCCGAACCTTGGCAGCCAAAGTCTGAGTAATTACACGGCATTTTTGTTGATTTTTGGCGGACTTGGCGGGATTTTTCTCTGCATCCTGTTGCTGTGGAGCATCATTCAACTTTTTCAACAATATCGGCGGCGCGAACCTGGCATTTATTTGACTGGTCGCTTGACTTTGATTTTTGTGTTGCTCATCGTCGCGCCCCTATTGATTATCTATTTGTTAGCCATGCGTTTTTTAGAAAATGGCTTGGAGAGTTGGTTTGAAATTGGCATGGAAGAAGTGGTCAGCGATGCCTTATTTTTGGGACAGGCGGCGCTTGATGTTCAGCTTAAACAAAGCCTGCAACTGGTAGTAAGCGCGGCGGAAGTCATTGGCAAGGAAAATCCTGAAAACCCGACTTTTCTCTTGAGCCGCTTGGCCAAAAGTTCGGAAGGTCAACTGTCACTGCACGAGCTGACTTTACTCAAACGCGATGGCAGCATGGACAGCACCATAAGTAATCAGTTGTTTTTAGACGAAAAATTTCTACCCTATCTGCCCAATGCCGACACCTTTGCCCGTGCCAAAGAACAAGGTGCCTATGTCGCTTTGGAAGCGCAGGATAATAATATTTACATTATCCGTGCCTTAGCCGCCGTTCCCAAATTTAGATTGAGCGACCCCCTTGAAGGCCAGCGTTATCTGCAAGGGGTTTTTCAACTGTCCGAGGCCTTGATCATCCGTATCAATGCCTTGGAAAGCCGCTTTGATCGCTATAAAAAACTGCGTTTTCAACAACAAATTTTGCTCGGTGCCTTTCGTTTTTCCCTGACCTTAGCGGTGATTTTAACCTTGCTTTCGGCGATTTGGCTGGCGATTTTTAGCGCGCGTCGTCTTGTTAAGCCTTTGAAAAAACTTGCAGAAGCCACGGAAGCGGTGGCGGCAGGTGACTATGACACGCGCATTTTGGCCAGCAAAGAAAGAGACCTGGCCTTTTTAACGCAGGCTTTTAATATGATGTTGATTCGCTTAGGCGATGCCCGACTGGAAATGCAGGAAGCGCAACAAGCGCTGGAAAATCAACATGCCTATCTTGACACCATTCTGATGCGAATTTCCTCCGGGGTTTTGGCCTTTGACGAACAATGCCGACTGCAACATGCCAATGCCCGCGCCGCTGAACTTTTGCATCTCAATTTCGCCACCTATTATCAGCAAGATTTAGCGAATGTGGTGAAAAACAGCGCACAACTTCATGATTTTTGGCAAGAAATCCGTGAGCGACTCAAAAGCCAAAAACGCCAATGGCAATGGGAAGGCGATATTCCCTCAAGCCACGGTTATAGAAGCATTATTTGTCGCGGCAGCGCCTTAGAAGACCGGCATTCGCTGCGGCCACAAGGCACGGTGTTGGTGATTGAAGACATCACCGCCATTGTCCAAGCCGAACGCCACGCCGCCTGGAGTGAAGTGGCGCGTCGCCTGGCGCATGAAATCAAAAATCCCTTAACGCCGATTCGCTTATCGGCAGAACGCTTGCAATACAAATACTTGCCACTGCTACCCGAAGCACAAAAACCAGGTTTAGCCCGCGCCAGCCAGACCATCATTGAACAAGTAGATAGTTTATTGCTGATGGTCAATGCCTTTAGCAGTTATGCCAAAGCGCCGGCTTTACATTTTGAATTTTTTGACTTTAATCAGTTGATTTTAGACATCAGTGAGCTTTACAGCAGCGAAGGCGAAGGCCGACCCTCTGTTGTAATAAAACATCAACTTGATGTAAATCTACAACAGATTCAAGCCGACCGCAGCCGCTTAACCCAGGTGCTGCATAATCTGTTCAAAAATGCCTTGGAAGCGCACACCCCGGAAAGCACTGCTGAAAAAATCATTGAAATTAAAACACTTAGCCTTGAACTTTTTGAAGGCACTTGGCTTGAATTTAGCGTTGCTGACAACGGCCAGGGCTTTAGCACGGCGGTGCTACCAAAAATTTTTCAGCCCTATGTGACCAGTAAAAGCAAAGGCAGCGGCTTGGGATTGGCCATTGTGCAACGCATTGTTGAAGAACATCATGGCCGCACTTGGGCGGAAAACCGCCCGGAAGGCGGCGCACGCCTGGTCATCCAACTGCCGCTGTTGCGTACCGAAGAAGAATTGTCAGAAAATGCGCTGGGAAAAAACAGGTTTTTGCTTTAAGGAACCAAGTGATGCAAAAAATATCGGGACATATTTTGGTGGTGGACGACGAACCGGCCATCCGCGAATTATTACAAGAAATTTTGGAAGAAGAAGGGTATAGCGTCACTTTAGCCGCCGATGGCCAAAGCGCCCGTCAGGCGCGCTTAAAAGAACGTCACCACTTGATTTTGCTCGACATCTGGATGCCCGACCTCGACGGCATTAGCTTGCTGAAAGAATGGAAAAGCCAGCAAGATGCAACGCCGGTGATCATGATTTCCGGCCATGGCACCATTGAAACGGCAGTCGAGGCAACCCGTCTCGGTGCCTATGATTTCATTGAAAAACCGCTCTCCATGGCGAAACTCTTATTGACGGTGCGCAATGCCTTGGCACACGCCAGTCTTTTTCATGAAAATCAACAATTAAGAAAAAAAGTTCCGCCGTTAAGCGAACCGATTGGCCACAGTTTGGTGATGCAGAACTTGCGCGAACAAGCCTGGAAAATCGCCCAGCACAACTCCTGGGTGCTCTTGCAAGGCGAATTTGGCGTGGGTAAGGAAATTTTTGGCCGCTACATCCACCAGCGCAGTCCGCGTAAACAACAAGCCTTTGTCAGCATGGAAGTGCAAAATTTAAGCCTGGAACAAGCAGCGGTGCATCTCTTTGGTTTAGAACAAGAAAGTGGCATTCAGTATGGTCTATTAGATCAAGCGCAAGGCGGCGTGTTGTATATCAATGAAGTGCTGCATCTGGACCCCATCATCCAAGAACAATTGTATTTTGCCTTGGAAAAACAAACCTTTTATCGGGTGAATGGCAAAGAAGAACACGCCATTGACGTGCGGGTCATCGCCTCCAGCCAATATGATTTGGCGCAAGCCGTGGACAATGGCATGTTGCGGCCAGAGCTTTATCATCATCTGAATGTCGTATCGCTGCATATTCCGCCGCTTCGGCAGCATCCCGATGATATTCATGAACTTTTAAAATACTATGTGGATTGGTATGTGCAACACGACCGCCTGCCCTATCGGCAGTTTTCCGTCGGCGCGCAAAATCGGCTGAGAAATTACCCCTGGCCGGGAAACTTGAAGGAATTAAGCAACATCGTGCAGCGTTTATTGATCTTAGGCAACGACGAAATCATCACCGCTGACGAAGTCGGCATGATGTTGGAAAAAAACAGCGTGCCGGTGGCCGAAAACTTAGCCACCCTCTACATCCAGATGCCGCTGCGCGAAGCCCGCGAGCAATTTGAAAAAGCCTACCTTGAACAACAACTTCGGCAAAATGGCAATAATATCAGTGAATTGGCACGCAAAGTTGGACTCGAACGCACACATCTTTATCGCAAACTACGCGCCTTAGGCATTGACCCGAAACATATTGAAAAACCTGAGCGTTAAACCATGCGACAGCAAAAATTTTACCCATCATCCCTAAGCCTGCGGCTATGAAAATCGTCATTTTGGGTGCTGGCCAGGTTGGCGGTTCGGTGGCCAAGCATTTAGCGGCGGAAAATCACGAAGTGACGGTCGTGGACATCCAGGAACAGGCGCTCAAAGAATTGCGTGAACATGCCGATTTGCGGACGATTCAAGGCACAGCTTCGCATCCAAAAATTCTGGAAGAAGCCGGTGTCGCCGATGCTGAGGTGCTCATCGCCGTTACCAATAGCGACGAGGTGAACATCGTCGCCAGCATCGTCGCTGATAAGGTCTTTCAGGTGCAAAATCGCATTGTGCGGATTCGCGCTGGCAGTTATCTCAAAGAACCCTATCGCTCCAAGTTATTGGAAGGCTTTTCGGTCAGCGACATCATCAGTCCTGAAAAATTTCTTATTGATTTTATTGAAAACCTGGTCAATTACCCAGGTGCTTCAGAAATTTTGGATTTTGCCGATGGTCAAGTGCAACTGTTAGGCCTGCGGCTGCATCCCGAAAGTCCTTTGGTGCAGCGCAGCATCGGCGAAATCAAACAATATCTGCGGCAAAAAGACCCCAGTTTGGCCTTCCGCATCACCGGCATTTTTCGCCGTCAACAGTCGCTGAATATCAACGGCAACACCAGTTTACAAGCCGGTGACGATCTTCTGCTCTTAACCGAACGCAATTTTTTACGCGCGCTGTTGCACGCCTTTCATCCCGAAGAACATCAATACCGACGCATCATGATCGCCGGCGGCGGCAACATCGGACGAGGTTTGGCTAAAGCTTTGGAAGCGCGGAAAAAAATTAAAATCATCGAAAATAATCCACAGAATGCCGAAAAATTACAATTAGAACTGCAACGCGCTTTGGTTTTGGTCGGCAGCGCCACCGATGAGCAACTCTTAGCCGATGAATATATTAGCGAAATGCAGTTATTTATCGCCGTCACCAACGACGACGACAGCAATATTTTTTCGGCGATCATGGCCAAACGCTTAGCGCCCCATATTTACACTATCGCCTTGGTCAACAGTCCCGCCTATGCCTATTTGGCCGATAGCGGCATCATTGACTTGGTGATTGCGCCGCAACAGATCACCTTTGGCGCGGTCTTGAGCAAATTGCGGCAAGGCAATGTCAATACCGTTTATTCTCTGCGGCGTGGCAATGCAGAAGCCATTGAGTTTACTGTCTTTGGTAGCAACTCCCAAGATTCACGGGTCATCGGACGCAGCATGGATAAACTCAAATTGCCGTCTGGTGTCAGTTTTGGTGCCGTGGTGCAAAACAACAAAGTACATCTGCAAGCCAAGGATTTGATTTTACAAGCTGGCGACCGGGTGATTTTGCTGATTCAAGACAAGCGCAAGGTGCGGGAAGTCGAACGGATGTTTCAAGTACAACCCGGCTTTTTTTAGCGAGGCCAGCGATGTTTTTACAATGGCGCATGATTGCCAAAGTGCTCGGTGTCATCACGATGATTTTCGGCCTGAGTTTGTGGCTACCGTTGGCGGTGGCTTGGCTGTATCACGATGGCGAAGCGCTGCATTTTTTCTGGAGCAGTCTTTTTATTATCGCACTGGGGCTTCTGTTATGGCTGCCCAATGCCCGACATCAGGCGGCCTTACAGCGCCGCGATGGTTTTTTAATTGTGAGTCTTATCTGGTGTTTATTGAGCGTTCTGGCGAGTTTGCCACTGCTGTGGATTGACACCACTTTACAGCAGTTGAGTTTTTGGCAGCGGCTTTTTGAAGCCACCTCCGGTTTAACCACAACCGGCGCGACGGTTATCACCGGTTTGGATGATTTACCGAAAAGCATCCTTTGGTATCGTCAACAACTACAATGGCTTGGCGGTATGGGCATTGTGGTGCTGGCGGTAGCGATTTTGCCGATTTTACGCATCGGCGGTATGCAGTTGATGCGCGCTGAGATGTCGAAAACTGTCAAAGATGTGCATTTAACGCCACGCATCAGCGAAGCGGCGCAGAGTTTATGGTTTATCTATGTCGGTTTAACGCTTGCCTGCACCTTGGCCTATAAACTGGCCGGTATGACCTGGTTTGATGCCATCACTCATGCTTTTAGCACCGTTTCTACGGCCGGTTTTTCGACTTATGATGCCAGCCTTGGCCATTTTAACAATCACTGGATTTATGCCATTGCCAGTTTTTTCATGTTGTTAGGTGCCTTAAACTTTACTTTACATTTTCAATTCTTACGCCAGCGCCGACTTTCCATCTATAGCCAAAATAGCGAAACTTTAGGCTATCTTTTATTGATAACCACTATCATCCTTTTGATTAGCTTGGCAATTTTGCCGCGTTTTGACGATAACTTTTGGATAAGTTTATCGCATAGCACCTTACAAACGGTTTCCTTTATCACCACCGCTGGTTTTACCACCGACAACTACTGGCTCTGGCCGACTTTTGTGCCGGTATTGTTGATTTTTATCAGTTTTGTTGGTGGGTGTTCGGGGTCAACTTCCGGTGGCATCAAGTTTGTGCGCGTGCTGCTTTTGGTCAAACAAGGCATCAACGAGATGCGCGTCCTGGTGCATCCCAATGCCCGCAATGCCATTAAAATGAATCAACAGATTATTGACCCACAAGCGCTCGGTGCTATTTGGGGATTTTTCGCCGCTTATGTATTGATTTTTTTGATTTTTATGTTGCTATTGATGGCTTTAGGCTTAGATCAAGTGACGGCATTTTCGGCAGTGGCAGCGACCTTAAACAACCTGGGTCCGGGTCTCGGCGAGGCGGCAGGAACTTTTCAATTGCTTAACGATTGGCACATTGGAATTTTAAGTTTGGCGATGATCATGGGGCGTTTGGAACTTTTCACCTTGTTGATTTTATTTTCACCGTATTTCTGGAAAGCCTAAAAGATGCTCAACACCATCCAAGAACTTGAAAATATGCGCCGTGCCGGTGTGGACAGCGCCATTTTTTACTTTTCTTTAGGGCTTGAATATGCCCGGGAAGCACAATGGCCGCAGGCGATAGATGCTTTGAAAATCGCCTTAAAAAAAGACCCCGGCTATAGCGCCGCTTGGAAAAATCTCGGACGTTGTTACTTGGCCGCCGGTGATCTTACGCAAAGCCAGCAAATATTTCGGGAAGGCATTGCCATCGCCGAGTTACGCGGCGACTGGCAGGTTGCCAAAGAAATGCGCCTGTTGTTAAAAAGCCTAAAAACTTTTAATTAAACTTTGATTTCTCAACATTGAAATAAACTTCTCAACGCCTTACTTTTCTTTTATAATTAACGACTTATTATCAAAATCGGCGTTTGGCGCACTGTAAAAAGGTAAAGCCAACGCCTGTAAGCGTTCTTTTAACCAGGCCAAGGCCGCCTGCGCCAGCGCCTGCTCGCCACAAAAACCCAACAGCACCTCCGGCGCGGCACCAAGATGCGGCAGGCTGTAGAGTTTGAGTGCTGGCCACGCCGCCACCGCTTCTTCCATCAAAGGGATCAACTGGCTTTCGCTACTTTGCACGCAAACGCTGACATCGGCCTGCGGCGAAACCCGCGCCGCGTCCTGCCACGTCGGATAATAGCTTTGCAATACCCAATCCAACATTGGCCAGGCCATTTGCGGAAAACCTGGGAAAAAATGCCAATGCGCTTGGTCATCCAACAAGGAAAAGCCGGGAATGCGATTGAAAGCATTGGGAATTAACTGTGCTGCCGCCGGTAGCCAAGCCATCTTGATGCGCTGTGGGTAGGCGGCTTCACCGAAATGCGCGACAATTTCCGCCTCGGCATGGGGATGCAATTGTAAAGTCTGCTGAAAAGCCAAAGCCGCTGCCGCCCGCGTTTGGTCATCCGGTGTCGCGCCAATGCCACCAAAGCAAAACACCACCGCCGGACGCTGCCGCGCAAAAGCCAAAAAATCGGTCAAGATTTTTTGATCATCCGGCAAATACTGTAACCACGATAAACGCAAGTGCCGCGCTGCCAGCCGTTCCCGCAGCGCCGCCGCGTGTTTGTCCGCGCGTTTGCCAGTCAGTAATTCATCGCCTATCACCACCACGCCGATTTCTGCTTTTGCTTGGGACAAAGGTTAATCCTTGGGCTTGCGGCGAAAGAGCGACAAAAGATCAATTTTTTGCCAAAAGTTCTGACTTTTTGTTTTATAATCAACATCATGTAAAACTTCATTAGCAGCATCTTTATCAGCATGGAGAATATGCTGCTCCAGCCACATTTTCAAAAAATGTAGCAATTCCATGCTGATGTTGAGCTGTTCATGGTAATAACGTTGCCGCAGTTCATAGACTTCGCTGAGGAGTTGTTTGTGTTTGGCCTGATGCGCAGAAAAATCACGCAAGGCCATGCTTTTCCAATACGATTCTTCGGTATCAAAATGAATCTGCGTGTAGTCAATTAAGCGATCCAAAATTTCGCCAGTTTGTTGGCGCCCCTGACGATGCAGCACTGCTTGATGAAATTCATTGAGAATTTCCACCAGCATTTTATGTTGTTGATCAATTTCAACAATGCCGGTTTTTAGGTCATCTGACCACACGACCAAAAGTTCATCTGCCATCCTGTTCTCTCCTTAAAATGTCCTAAAGATTGTCCAAATCACGGCGCAAAGTGCGACTAAAAACCGTCAAAATAAATAAAGTGGCGAGGCTTATCAGGACAAAAACGCTGCCTTTGCGCCAGTAAAGCCATTGACTGCGTTCAATAACGTTAGCGCGCTCCTGCGCCAAGCGCTCGGATTCTAAAACAATAGCGGCGGTAAACTTGCCAAAAATATCCGAAAAATTTTCCTGGGTTATCACCGGAATGTCCTGGCCGCGTTGCACCACTTGCGGCAAAACTTTTTGTAAATCTTGCGGCGTGGTAATGACTTTTGCTTGTTCCTGCCAAAAAGTCAGGCTGCGGCTGCGCTCGGCATTGACCTGATCAAAACGTGCCAATTCAAGCGTTTGCATCCGAAAAGTCGTGCCAATCAACCAAGGCAAGAGCAAAACATAGGTGAGAAGACTTACCCATAAAAAAATACGCAGCGACAGCGTAAAAAAACGGCGCTTCTGCACTTGCGTTGGTACGGCAAACAAGGTCAGCAACAAGGCCAGCGCCAGCAATAGCTGCCAAGAATTGCCGATCAAGGTTTGTTGGAATAGCCAATGGCTTTGCGGATCAAAAGGCTTAAACAGCGCAATAGGCTCAACAAGATTCATAAAAAACAACAATAAGAAAAACCAACCCAACCAATGGAGGCGGCGGAAAGTCCAAGAAACCGCTTGGTCACGGCTTAATTGCTGCTGTTGCATTTTTTCAGCAATTTCTATTTTCTGTGCCGCAGAAAGTGTCGGCTGTGCTGGCGCTTGGTCGGCAAAAACCGCAGCAACGGTCTCCGTATCCACGGTTTTTTGCTTCGACTGTGGCGGCAAGGCAAAGTCTTGTTCAGAAACATCAATAAGCTTTTTTTCCGCCGCCGGTAGGCCAAAATCCTCTGGCACTTCTACACTTTTCTTTTTAACTGTTGGCAAACGAAAATTTTCTTCCGGCACTTCCGGCTTTTGCCTGTCCAGCGATGGCAGGTCGAAATGTGCAGACTTGGATAAATCGTTTAAGTTTTCAGTAGAATTTTTTTTACGATCAGAATTTTGCATGATAAAACCTTGGATTGATTAAAGAAAAAATGCAGAAAATTTTTGTCGAAACTTGGCCACTTTCGGCGCGACCACTGCCTGGCAATAGCGTTGTTCGGGATGTAAATTAAAATAATTTTGATGATAGTCCTCGGCAGGATAAAAAGGCAAAGCGGGCAGGATTTCCGTCACCAAAGGCTGCGGCCACAGTGCTTGTGCGCGGGTACAGGCAGACTCTGCTTCCGCTTGCTGTTCAGGACTTTGATAAAAAATCACCGAGCGATATTGGCTGCCAACATCGGCACCTTGACGATTGGCCGTGGTTGGATCATGAATAGTAAAAAAAACATCCAAAATCAGTGCTGAAGGGATTTTTTCTTCTGAAAAAAGCACTTTGACTATTTCAGCGTGTCCTGTTGTACCGCTACAGACTTGCCGATAATTAGCGGTTTCTAAACTGCCACCCATATAGCCAGAAACCACCGTGTCAACACCTTTAAGCCGTTGAAAAACTGCTTCTAAACACCAAAAACAACCACCGCCTAAAAACCAGCTATTGACTTCTGACACACTCTGCTCCTTAGTTGAAAAATCTCTATCAAGGATAGTATCCTTAAACGGCTAAAAAACGTTATATTTTTCACCCCTGCTTTTCCCTGAGGTTTATCTATGTCACAGTTTTTGCGTTTTCTGATTATTTTTAGCATTTTTTCCTGGCAGGCAGTTATCTGTGCCGAAGAAATCAGCAGCCAAGTGGTCGAATACACTGATGGAAAAACTACCATGCGTGGCTTTTTGGCCGCACCCGCCGCCGCCGGTATCTATCCTGGCGTGCTTATCGTCCATGAATGGTGGGGACACAACGACTACGCACGGCAACGGGCAGAAATGTTGGCCAAAGAAGGCTTTGTCGCTTTGGCCGTGGATATGTATGGCGAGGGCAAAACCGCCGACCATCCCAAAACTGCCGGCAGCTTTGCCAGCGCTGTCGCCGGTAATTTAGAGGTTGCAGAGCAGCGTTTTCGCGCCGCTTTAAGCTTTTTACAAGCACAAGAAAATGTTGCAAAAACGGCACCGGCGGCACTCGGCTATTGTTTTGGTGGCAGCATCGTCTTGAATATGGCGCGGCGTGGTGTGCCGTTAAATACCGTTATCAGTTATCACGGCAGCTTAAAAAGCGCTGAAAAAGCTCAAAAAATCTCGCCAACGACGGCAATTATCGTCTTTCATGGCGGAGCCGATGTCTTGGTTCCCAAAGAACAAGTTTCTGCTTTTATTGAGGAAATGTTAGCCGCCGATGCCGATTTGCGTTTTGTCAACTACCCAGGTGTTCAACATAGTTTTACCAGTCGCGCCGCCGACGCTTTAGGCCAAAAATTTGGCTTACCCATTGCCTATGATGCCGCCGCTGATGACGATTCTTGGCAAAAGACCCTGACTATTCTCAAAACGCGCCTGCGCCAGTAAAACCTGCCCTAGCCACTGCTGCGGTGGCCAGGTAGTCAATTGTTTTTATTTTATAGGCTGGATAATGACAGAAATAAATGTTTTCCTTCAGGGCTTTACCGCCAAGGAAAAAGAATTTTTAGAGAGAATTCTTAAAATTCTTTCCCTCGGTGATGTGGAAGTCAAGATCATTGACATGCACGGTGAAACCCGACCCAACTGTTACTTGGTCAATCATGACAAAGACAACAACTGGCAGTATTTCTTAAGAAAATTAAAAGAGCGCAATCCGCATAGCTTGGTGTATTTGATCGCCAATGAAACGGTGGCCAATATGCCCTGCATTTTGCGCCCGATCACGGTGCATAAAATCAAAGATGTGATTAAAGAAGTCGTTGAAAAACAATTTAGTTATATTCCTGGGCTGGTGATAGGTGACGACCAAACCCAAGTCACTGCCAAAGCTATCCCTAAAGACGATAAAAAAGGCTTTCGCCGACATGCCTTGGTGGTAGATGACAGTCAAGCGGTGTTGACTGCCATGACGCAAGCCTTGGAAATACAACAAATCAATGTGACTGCCGAAAGTCAACCCGAACAAGCCTTGTTGCGCACGCAGTACACCACTTTTGATATTATTTTTCTCGATGTGATGATGCCCGGTTTATCGGGTTATGATGTGGCCAAGGAAATTCGCAAAAAAGACAAAATCACGCCCATTGTGATGCTGACCAGCAAAAACTCCCCACTAGATCGGATGCGTGCCTCGTTGGTCGGCAGCAATTTTTTCTTAAATAAACCCGTGACCAGTCAAGAGCTGGTGGAGGTTCTCGATAAATTTAAGCTCGCTAAAGCACGTTACTAAGAGCAAATTTTTTATTTTTAGAACAACAAGTTTTTATTAAATTTTTATTAAAAAGGAAAGCCATGAGTAAAACTATTCTAATCGTTGATGATTCACCTTTAGAAATCAAGAACCTCCAAGATATTCTGCATAAAAAAAGCTATGTTTTATTGACCGCCAGTTCTGGCAAACAAGGCATTGAGATGGCCAAAAGCAAAAAACCCGATTTGATCATCATGGACATTGTGATGAACGACATGGATGGTTTTGAAACGACTCGGGTTTTATTAAAAGAAGAGACAACTAAAGATATTCCGGTGGTATTTTGCAGCAGCAAAAATCAAAAAGCCGATAAAGTTTGGGCGAAAACCCAAGGCGGCAAAGGCTATATCACCAAACCTTTTACCGAAGCCGAAATCTGGGAAGAATTGGCCAAGGTTGGCTTTTAAGCCTTGAAATATAAGCGCTAAAGTTAAGCTAACAATCTAAAATTGAAGAGTCAATCATGGATCTCGATGCCTTCCGCTCTGCTCCAGATCAAGACGATCTAGCGTTTTTAACGCCGGAAGTAAAACAAAATCCACGTTATGTTTTTCAGCGCGGTGATTTTCATTTTTTATTGCCGGTCGGCCAACCCGCAGAAATTTTACTGCGGCCGACCTTATATTTTTTCCCCTTAGCACCCCAGTCCTTGTTGGGGATTGTCAATATTCGCAGTCAAGCCGTGCCAGTCTTTGATCCGGTTGCCGCGCCTGAAAACTCCCACGATAAAATCAAGCAACTGCTTTTTTTTCCTGAAGAAAATGACGGCTTTGCCTTGCGCTGCGATTCGGTGCGTTTGGTTACCTTGCCGGCGCAACTGACAAGTCTTGATCCTGCACATTTCTCCCCAACGAACCTTCAGGCTTTTATCTCTAGTGTCTTCTTTTTTGACGAAGAAATTTATCTCATTTGTCATTGGCCTTCTTGGATAGAGTCCTTATATGTTTAATAAATTATTTTTACCTTTCATGGTGATTGTTTTCCTAGCGGTGGTTATGGCCGCGTTGGTATTGGGTATTCGCCCAGCAAGCACAGCGCCCGGGGTTTACCCTGATCGTATTGTTTTCGGGAGTGTTTTGCCGTTACAAGGCGAACTCGCGCCGCCTGGCTTACGGATGGAAAATGGCTTACGCTTGGCTTTTGACGGCGTGAGCGTCCAGGGACGGCGCATTGAATTATTAGCGCGCAACGATTATTACGACGCACAACGCAGTGCCCAAGAAACGCAAGCGCTGATTGACGAAAGCATTTTTGCCATGATCGGCAATGTCGGCGAGCGCAATGCCGAAGTGAGTTTGCCGTTATTGGAAAAAGCCGGAGTTCCCTCCATTGCCTTTTTTGATGGCTCGGATGTGAGCTTTGCACCCCGTCCCTTGCATTTTCAATTTCGGCCAAGTTTTCAGCAAGAAGCACAACGCCTGTTGCAAGCCTTGTTTAATCAAGGTGTTAAGCCAGAAAATATCTGCGCCTATGTCCAACAAGACACCTCGGGTTTAAGCGTTTTGCGTGGTATCCGTGCCGGCATTGGCCGCGAAAGCAGCAATAGCACTTTGCTGGCCGCCTGGGATAATGTGCTGCGCGCTGGCGAACAAGGCGCAGAAAACTGGAACAATTTAGGTCCTGTTGGCAGTTATCAACTCACTAAAACCCTGGAAGTCACCAGGGGTTTTAACGCCTTGCAACAATGGGAAAGCCAAGGCAACCGCTGTTTGGTAGTGATGACCTACGGTTTTGAATTGAATTTAGGCAATTTTATTCGCCATAGTTTGTCGCAAAATAAGCCTTGGGTCTTTACCTCGTTTTCGTTTTCCGGCGGTAAACGCATGTATCGCCAATTTAAAAATTATGGCATCAGTCCGGTGCTGTATATGAGTCAAACCGTGCCTTTAATCCAAAGCGATCTGCCGATAGTCAAAGAATTGCGTAGCTTGGATATTCCTGAAATGACCAATATCAATCTCGAAGGTTATATCGTTGGCAAAATGATCGTGGCGGCTTTAGAACAAACCCCCACCTTGACCCGTGAAGATTTCATCAAAACTTTACGCAACTTAAACATGGATTTAGCTGGCGTTGATCTCAATGCTCCGGCCAATCAAGGCCAACGCGCTTCGGATCTGATTTTAATCACCCGTTTACAAAAAGATGGCACCTGGCACACCGCCACCGATGCCGATTGGCAAGATTTACGCAGTCGTTTGGCGGCACTTACCCCAACTCCTTAAGGAAAAGACATGGCTACCGGATTTTCTTTTGCTGATATTAAAATCGCCGATAAATTTAGCATCTTGCTGATTTTAATGTTTTTTATTTTGCTTATCGGCCTGCTTATCACCGAACAGATCAGCACCAATCAAGAATTAAAAGCCAAGGATTTGATCTTTGCCGCCGATGCCGACCGCGAACGTCGGCAAACCGAAGAAGACTTCTGGGACAATATCACCTTGATTTTGAACCTCGCCGCCGACAATGTGCGTCAGGCCAGTGTCAATGCTTTGCGCGATCAAGACACGCAAAAGTTGCGCAGCGTTGCCGAAAATATCGCTAAAACCACCAATACCGCCTCTGATTTATTTCGTCTGAAAACCCAAGGCAAACAGGAAAAAATCGCCTATATTCGCTTCACCAATGCCACAGGCGAAACCTTGCTCAAAGTGGATGTGACCGGTTTGCAACAAAGTCCGTTTTCGGTCTATCGCTCGGTTTTTGATCAAGGACAATTGATTGGTTTTATTGAAGTTGCTGGCGATGTCCAAGCCGTAGAAGAAATTTTGGCACAACAATTGGCTGCCAATACCTTGCTGGTACAAGAATTACGCACACAAACCCAGAATTATCGCCTAGCCAATATGCTGATTTTGGCCTTCGGCTTTGTGATTCTTTCAGCAATTTTATTTTTTATCAGCCGCTTGGCAGTAAAACAATTGATCACCGACCCGCTGGATAAAGTAAGCAACACCTTAACCGCTATGAAGCGCCGCGATGACTTTTCGGCGCGACTTGCTGTGGATCGTCGGGATGAAATCGGCGAACTGACCCAACAATTTAACGATGCTTTTGCGCATCTCGCCACGCGCAACGAAGCGGTGAACGATGCCGTTATCAACCTCTTAACTGCCACCTCGGAAATTTCGCAACAGCATAATCTTGCGGTAAAAATTCCCGTGACCGAAGACATCACCGGCTTGATTGCGGACGGCTTAAACCAGTTGACCGCTGAATTGGCCACGGTGTTGAAACAAGTCGAAAAGAGTTCGGCGCAAGTCGCACAAACCTCGCTTGCCGTCAATACCCAAAACCAAGAAGTCATCCAAGCGGCGCAAAACGAGCAAGAAACCTTAGGCCGCACCACCGAAAGTCTGCGCCGTGCTACGCAAATTTTGCGGCAGATTGCGAGCTTATCGCAGGCAAGCGACAAAGCCGGTCAAGAGATTCGCCAAGCCATCAGCGAAGCCTTTGGCGTTTTACAGCGATCCATTCAAGGCATTGACGGCACCCGCGATAACATTCAGGAAATTTCTAAACGAATCAAGCGCTTAGGCGAACGCTCTCAAGAAATCACCGTAATTGTGGATATCATCAACAACATCGCTGAACGCACCAACGTCCTGGCCTTAAACGCGGGTATTCAAGCCGCGGCCGCAGGCGACGCCGGACGCACCTTTACGGTGATCGCCGCCGAGGTTCAACGCCTGGCCGAAAGCTCGCAAAATGCCACCTCACAAATCTCGACCTTGATCAAAAACATCCAAGCCGAAACCACCGATACCATGCAGGCGATGGAAAAGGCCAACAGCGAAGTCGTCGCTCAAGCCAAACTCATTGAAACGGCGGGCAGCACGATGCAGAAAAGTCAAGCGTCGGTGGACATCGCCTCGGAAGCGATTGGTAAAATTTCCAAAAACTCCTTGCTGCAATTAAAAAGCTCGCAAGAACTGCTGCAAGAACTTGAAAAAATGCGTGTTTCCATTGACAACACCCGCGAGCGCCTAGAGGCACAAGGCAGCCAGGTTACCGCCTTAACTAGCGCCTCTTCGGCCATGTTGCAATCCATCCGCATCTTCAAACTGCCGAGCTAAAGTATGGCAAAAGACCTGCTGCTGACCCACCTGCCGATTTTTCTTGCCGCTTGTCAAAAACAGGACTGGGAAGCGGCCTTGAGCGCTTTAGCCACACTACAAAGCAACCTCGACGAAAGCTCGCCGTGGTTTGCTTTTATTAACGAAAATAGCCTGCCTTTGCTGAGCGCCGATGACCCGCAAGCAAGCGTTGTCCTCGAACTTTGGCAGGCTTGGCTTTTTTTATTGGAAAATGCCGCCGAAGATTTTGGCGACGACCACAACCAAGACTATCAAGCACTGGTTGAATTTAGCCGCGATCTGACCTGGCCGAGCCCGCTGGCGGCAGCGACCACAACAGCCGCCGCCACGGAAAGCAGCGAACACATTGAAATAATTGAAAAATATGAAAAAAAACTAGACACTTCAGAAGTAAACCTTATAAAACCCCAAAGCCAGGCCAGCAGCAGCGACGAAAGCGCACCCGAAGTTTTTTTCAAGGCAGAGGCATCAGCAACGCCCTGGCGCATCAGCGACACCGCCCAGGAAATTTTGAGCGCTTTAGCCGAGAGCCTGGAATTATTCTGCCAAGAAACGCCGCCCGACTTTGCGCATCTGGATGCCGAAGCGCGGTCTTTACAAAGCCATCATCTCGGCACTTTGGAGAGCGCCGCCGAACTGGTCAGCCTGCCACAACTCGGTGCTTTATTTGGTATTTTCAATATCTTGCTACAAACTATAAACAGCGCTGATCACTACCAACAGTGGCGCATCGGGATGCGCCAAGTGCAAAGTTTTATGCAGAACGCCGCCGATGAAAAACTCTTGGCGATTGCGGAAACTTTAGCCATTTTTGGCAAAAAAATCAATGAAATCAATCCATTAACCACTGCCATCAAACAAGAAATCCTCGGTGTAGTGGAAGAAGCGCATAGCTATCAACTCGATGCCGAAAGTTTTAACCAAATCCTACCAGCGGATCTCAATCCAGAAGTTCTCAAAAGTTTTCAACAAGAAGCGCCGTACCTTATCGCGGCACTGTCCTCGCTTCTGGAAACCCCGGAACCGGATATCGCGCAAGCCGAACGCCTCGCGCACACCTTAAAAGGCAATGCCGCTCTGGTGGGTCTTAATGCCATCAGCACCTTGACACATTTATTGGAAGACATTTTCGAGCGCGTCCATAAAAATAACTTAGCGCTGACCAAAGACCGCCAAGACTTACTGTTAGAAACTGCTGATTTTGTTGGAGAATTGCTAGAAAAAAATCTCGCCGGCGAACAACTGCCTACCGACACTCTGCAATACCTGGTAGTTCAATTACAAACCGTGGCGCAATTGCCAGCGGAAGTCCTGTCACCGATGGCAGAAAGCAGCGCGACTGCCACAACGACCGAGGCAAAAAAAACGCCAGCGGCAGAAAGCAGCACCAGCAGCAGCACCTTAGAAAGTCGGCATCTCGATGCGCTACTGCAACAGATCGGCGAATTACAACTGGCACTAAGCCGCAGCCGCGCCGAATTGGCCGTAAGCAAACAACTGCTCCAACAGATGCAGGCACAAGACCAAAGAATGCAGACCAGCGGTTTTGCCTTGGAAACCTTGGCGGACATTCAGGGAATGCGAAAAATTTCTCATGCCAAGCAAAATCTTGCTGGTGACAGCGCATCAGCTTTCGATCCTTTAGAACTGGAGGAATATCAGGAATGGTATAGCCTGGCGCGGCAACTGTTGGAGATCAGCGCTGACAGCCGGACACTGCACCAAGAACTTCAACAACGCCTGCAAATTCAAGAAGATCTGTTACGCGAAGAACAACAAGCCAGCCAAGGACTGCAAGAATATCTCATTGACCTGCGCCTCGTGCCGCTGCAAAGCCTGTTGCCACGCTTACAACGGATTGTCCGGCAAACCTGCCGCAGCACTGGCAAAATCGCGCATTTCAGCTTAAACGGCGGCCAGACGCTCTTGGACTTTGCCATTTTGCAACAACTTTTTCCGGCACTGCTGCATCTTTTACGCAACGCCATTGATCACGGCATTGAGCTGCCCGACACCCGCATTGCCAAAGGCAAAGCCAGCGAAGGCCACATTACTTTAAGCGCCAGCCGCGACGGCAAATTTATTGTCTTGACCCTCAAAGACGACGGTGCCGGTTTAGACGTGGAAAAAATCCGCCGCAAAGCACAAAGTTTAGGATTTGCCTCAAATCTCGATGCCGAGACCTTGAAACAACTGATTTTTTCGCCGAATTTCAGCACCCGCGAACAAGTCACCGAAATTTCAGGACGCGGCGTAGGTTTAGATGTCGTCGCCACCACTATCCAAAAACTACAAGGCAGCATCAGCGCGGAAAGTCAAGAAAATCAAGGCGTTACTTTTAACATTCGTCTGCCTTTAACGCTTGCCACCTTGCAGACACTTTTTGTCAGCAGCGACCAGGAAGTTTTTGGCTTACCGGCCAACGACATCGCGCGCATCGTGCTGCAAGCCGATCTGCATTTCAAAAAGGATCGCTTGGTTTTTGAAGAAAAACTCTACCGCGCCATTCATCTCGGCGAGCGTTTGGGACTTTCGCGCAGTTTAAACGACGGCTTTGCGCTCTTTTTCCGCCAGCATCCCGATGTCGCTTTATTGGTGGATGGCATTTTGGATAACAAAGAATTGATTTTGCGACCGTTAAGCCGTTATCTGCCGGCCAATCCCTTGTATTTAGGCACAAGCATCCGTGAAAACGGTGCAGTGGTAATGCTCTTAAATCCCAACCTCTTGTTACAAATGGCCAATGCCGGAACACGGCGGGAAAACATCCAAAAATCAACGCGCAGCGTGTTGGTGGTGGATGACTCCTTGAGTATGCGCAAAGCGCTGAGTGAATTGGCGCAAGATGCCGGTTTTAGCGTTGTCAGCGCCCGCGACGGTGCCGAAGCGGTACAACTTTTGGATGCACTTGTGCCTTTGGCAATACTTGTGGACATGGAGATGCCGCGCATGAACGGCCTGGAACTCACCCGCTATGTGCGCAACAACAGCCTATTTCCCAAGGTGCCTATCGCCATGATCACCTCACGCGCCAGCGACAAACATCGGCAGGAAGCACAAAAAGCTGGTGTTGATCAATACTTTACCAAACCTTTTCAAGAAGAAGCTGTCATGGCTTTTTTACAACAGGCGGCGCTTGCGGTCAGCGGCTAAACGCTTGGCTGTGAACTTGACACCTGCTGGCCAAAAACCCCATCCAAGAGCCGATTTATGCAATACCTTGGCCTTCCCGAAAAAAGTTGCTCTGAAAAAAACTCCCCGGCAAAAAACTGTCTGTGGCTTTTGGCCAGCAGCGAGATTGTCAGCATTCAGACGCAGCCACCGCGCCGCAGGCCGTGGCATCTCGATGCCGGCGTACATCCCGATGCCCGTGCCGAGGACAAGCAGTTTATTTACACGCGCATAGGTTTGATTTTAGCCAGTCCAGGGGTCGGACAATGGGAGTTACCAGACCAGCTACCCGCTTTGCCGAGCCTATTGGCGCAACCGTGGCTACCGTGTCGGCAGGCGTTACTGACCGACAAGCACTTGTTTTACCGCCTTGACTTAGCGCTTTTGGAGGCGTTATGTCATTGAGCGCTTGGCATTGTCATCTGGATGCTGACTTGTCATTTCTCTTACCGGGCAAGTATTTGCTGCAAATTGAACAAAATTTGCCGATTTATCCCTTACCCGTCCCACCGCCTGAAATAGCAGAAACCGCCATAGCCTCGACAGCCATGCCTTCAACAGCAATGGCAGGCCAGGAAAAATTACAGTTGGGCTTGCAGTGGTGGCGCGGACGTTGGCTTGTGGTGCTGCATCCCAATGCCGCACAGGTGCGCTTTTTTGCGCTGCTGCCGCATGAGGCCGAAGTGGTCAGCCTGGGCTTGCCGAGCTTGCCGGAAAAAGCCACTTTTCCGCCGGAAGCCCTTGCACCGGTGACGCACCTATTACCAGCTTGGCAAGCAGCTTTTTCATTCCTTACTTTTGAAAGTTATCAGAAATTCTGCTTAGGCGAAGTCAGCATCCACAGTCAAAAGTATGCCGTGCTGCATCCGCAAGCATTTTTCGCCTATTGGCTTGGCCACTGACGCAACCCAGGTCGTCGGCGAGGCGGCCATGCTTTGCAAGCGCGCAGTCAGTCGCACTTTTTTGGCACTGACCGAAAAAAGTTGCCTTATTTTGGCGACAAAGTCTGTGCTGGCACTTTAGTGAATTATGACAAAGTTGTAACATGCTGAACTAAATTTTTAGTTGGCGGGTAAAATTTTATGCAAGCACTGATCTTTTCAAGCCATGCACCGAAACCTTCGGCAAAAGCCATCGGTTTTCGCTTGCGCGGTCTTTTGCTGTCGCATATCAGCGACATGCTGTTGTTATTGCAGGAACCGAAAGCCGAAAGCATCCACGCCGCACGCCGGCATCTGAAAAAAATTCGTGCGTTGTTGCGTTTATTGCGGCGACCACTGGGGAAAAAAGTTTTCAAAAAAGAAGATAGTCACTTTCGCGATATTCATCATGGTCTCTCCGGCTTACGCGATGAAGCGGTGCAGCAAGACTTGCGCCGGCGTTTTACTGTGCCTTTGGCCAGCACTGTCGAGGTCAACCCGTTGATTTTTAACATGATAACCCGACGACTGGAGCATGGTTATAAACGGCTACAACGCTATCCGGCCTGGGAGTTTTCCGAACTGCAACTTTGGCAAGGCGTTGAACAACTCTATCGCAAAGGCCAAGAAAGCTATGCGTCCTGTGCGCAAGGCGACTATCAGGAAAAAGGCGCGCAGAGTGAAAATCTCCATGCCTGGCGCAAACAGGTGAAATATCTGGGGAATGCTTTGGAAATTATGGAACCTTACGCCAGCCATCAGCATAATTTTTTAATTATTTTCAATGAATTAAATACGCTGGCCGATACCTTAGGCGAAATCCATGACTTGGCGCTATTTGCCCAGCACTATCCCGAAAAACACGCCGCCTGTGCCGAAGCGCAAGCGCCGCTGCTGCACTTGGCTTTTGCCGCTGGACAAGCGCTTTATCAGGCGCACAGCGAAGCCTTTATCGGTCAGTTCCAAACATCGGCAAGCGAGGAAAATTAAGGCAGCGCCTAGCAAAAAAACCTAAGACCAAAAAACCCAGGCCAAAACCCAGGTGACACAGCAGCAGTGCAACGGCGGACATTTTTCAAGACAGAGGCATAAAAAAGTGCTCGGCAGCCTTCGTCCAAGCCGTGTTGGTGATGCTTGCTTGCCGAAGATAATGAAGCATTTGAAAAAAATTACAGGTCAAACTCGCGGCTCAGGAAATCGCATAAACTTTTGCTTTTTTCATGAAAAACTGGCTGAAACGCCGCATCAAATTCACAAAATCGCCAAGGGCGCAGCCGGCTGTCATAGCCTAAATACCAACCGTCTTGATCTTCGGCAATCAAATAAAAACCTGCTAAAGCCGCAACTTTTTGTTTGGCTTGGGGAATACGCGCTGGCGGATACGGTTCGGGGTAAAAATACCAACTGTCCTCCAAATAATCGCCAGAACCTAAATGCTCCATAATAAAAACATAATCTTCTGGCAAATCTGGCCATTTAGCGGTCAAAGCCGCAACCGCTACCTGTGTGCGTAAAGACGCGGGCAGCAGGCATTGCAAATGCTGAACGAGCTTTTGCAACTGTAGGGAAGAACAAGACATAGTTTATTGATTTTCCTCATTTTTAAGACGATGCAGCAGCCGCAAACCGCCGATGATGCCCTGGAACTTTGCCGACAGCCACACCTGCTGCTCGCCCTCTGGCATTGGGATGTCCGACCAGACGCGCACGGGTTGCTTCAGCGGCGGCAGCCAGGCCAAGACCCCATGATCCAAGGCGATATAAAGATCAGCTTCCGGCAATTCGCCGCTGGCTTCGCGCAACAACAACGGCGGCAAAAGGCGGCAAAAGCATTGGAATTCCTGTAATAAAAGCCGATAGCTTCGCCGCAACAACCCAGGCGAAGTCGCCAACAGTTGCAAGCGCAGCGCACGTTTATACATCTTAGCGCTCGGCCTCGGAAAAGCTGGCGAGCGCCGTTTTGCCGGCCAGTGGCAACTGTGCTTGCGCTTGTAATTCCTGATAACGCGCCAGCCTGGCCGACAAAATTTCACCAGAGCGCACCGCTGCTTGCACCGCACAGTCGCGGTCGGTTGGCTGATGTTGACAGTCGCGGAAACGACAGTCAGCGGCGGCTTGAAAAATTTCAGGATAGACCACGGCCAAGCCATTTTCACTACGCGGCCAGGGTAAAAAATCGTTCACCCCCGGCAGGTCAATGATGGCGCTTTCTGGCAGCGGTAAGGCATAAAAGGTAGCGGCGCGGGTAGTATGTTGACCTTTGGCAGTGAGTGCCGATAGCGCGCCGATGCGAATAGCGGCATCTGGAATAAGTTTTTGAATAATAGATGATTTTCCAACACCCGATGCGCCGACCAAGACACTCACTTTGCCTGCTAACTGCGCCATAAGCGCAGGCCAGTCAAAAGCCTCGCCCGAGAGCGCAGCGGGATGCTGGCAGGACAAAAGCTGCGGACGCTGCGGAAATTCAGCATCCCAATGCCGCCAAAAATCTGGGGTTTCAGGACTATTTTCTGGCAGCAAGTCGCTTTTATTGAGCAAAATCATCGCCGGCAGGTCTAAAAGCGCCGCTGCCCAGAGATAGCGTTCCAACAGTAAAAACTGCGGTGCTGGCGCTACCGCTTGAATAATCAGCAGTTGATCAATGTTGGCCACCACGCCTTTGACATCGCCATGCGGCGTTTGCCGTTGCAGAAAATTTTTTCGCGGTAAGTAGTTGATAATTCTGTCTTCGCACACCTGCACCCAATCGCCGGCGACCAAAGCACCGAGCTTTGGCGCGGCGGGATAGGGTTTCCAGGCTGGCTGAAGGACTTGTGGGGGAGTTTCGGCGGCGGTTAGCGCCGCGGGTTCTGGCAATGCAACCACAAATTGTTTGCCGCTGCGGGTGACAAGTCGGCCAAGCGCCGCAGCTTTGGCACGGTCTTGGCTTAATTTCTGAAAATTGGCACTTTGGCGTTTGCTAAAAAGGCGCTTCATCGCCGCCTGCCATAAAAAATCGCTGGCGCGGCCGCAAGAGACACTGGCAAACGCGCACCAGCGGCAGGCATTCGGAAGTAAAAAAACTTATTTGATTTTAGCTTCTTTATAAATGACATGCTTACGCGCCACGGGATCATATTTTTTGATCTGTAATTTATCAGGCGTGTTGCGCTTGTTTTTTTTGGTCGTATAAAAATGACCGGTATCAGCAGTGGAAATTAAACGAATTTTTTCACGCATGGGAATTCCCTAAAAAATTTTAATAATGAATCAGTTAAAATTAAGCGATTTCGCCACGGGCGCGTAAATCGGCCAAAACCGCATCAATGCCGATTTTATCCACCAAACGAATACCAGCGGCGGAAATGCGTAAGCGGACAAAGCGATTTTCCGACGGCACCCAGAAGCGTTTGTAATGCAAATTGGGCAAATAGCGACGTTTGGTTTTGATGTTAGAATGCGAAACGCGGTGGCCTACCATAGGCCGTTTACCAGTCACCTGACAGACGCGGGACATAAGACTCCTCCGAAGGCAAATAATGCAAAGCGGCGCATTATAAAGAGATTTCAAAAAATCACAATCCAGATAACCAAGATTCAGCAGCAAGGAAAGAAGCGATGGAAATTCAGATAGAAGGTTTGGCAGTCGGTGTGCGCATTGGCGTGCATCCCTGGGAGCAGGCGATTGTGCAGCAGTTGTTATTCGACATCACCTATCCCTGTCCAAATGGCGCTGGCGCAGAAGATGACTTGGCGACGACGCTTGATTATGCGGCAATGGCAACAGCGCTTGAACAATTTGTTGCCGGTCAGTCCTGGCAATTATTGGAAACGCTGCATCGGGATGTCGCTAAGTTTTTGCAGCAAGAATTTGCTTTATCGTCGCTTTATTTGCGTATCGAGAAACCCTTTGCCTTGCGGCAAGCGCGAAAAGTCGCACTGGTCGCACATTATCACTTTGCAGGCGCAGCCACCTGATGTCGGGCGGTGAAATGCCAGCCACTGAAGCTGCGAATATCCCTTTGCCGTGGCTGCCGACTTTAACTGCGGCGGAATATGCGCGGTTTGCTGCCGCCGTCGGCGACAATGTCCGCCTAGCGCTGGCCGAAGACCTCGGCGATGGCGATAAAAGCAGCGCTTTACTCAAGCAAGGCAGAGGCATAGGAAAAATTTTGGCGCGGGAAGCTGGCGTTTTGGCCGGTGCCGCTTGGTGTCAAGCGGCTTTTCAAGCCGTGGCTGCCAATAGCATCTGCACTTGGCATTATGCTGACGGGGAAAAGTTCAATGCTAATAGTTATTTATGTACCATTGAAGGTTCACAAGCAGCCTTAGTGACCGCCGAGCGCACGGCTTTGAATTTTTTGCAAACCTTAGCCGGCACCGCCACCGCGACAGCAAGTTTGGTAGCGGCTTTAGCTAAAAGCCGCTGTCGGCTGTTGGACACGCGCAAAACTTTGCCTGGACTGCGTTTGGCGCAAAAATACGCGGTACGCTGTGGCGGTGGCGAAAATCACCGTTTTGGTTTATATGACATGATTTTATTGAAGGAAAACCATCTGGCCGAGCAGGAGATGACGGCACTGGTTGCCGCGGCACGGCAGCGTTTTCCAGACACGCCTATCGTCATTGAGGTGGAAAATCTTGAACAATTACAACTGGCTTTAACGCTTTCGCCTTTTCGGATTTTACTTGATAACTTTGATTTGGCTGGCCTAAAAAAGGCCGTGGCGCTGACGCAAGGCCGCTGTTTATTGGAAGCCTCAGGCAATATCACCCTGGAGAACCTCCCGCTGTTTGCCGAAAGCGGTGTGGATTATGTCTCCAGCGGCAGCATCACCAAGCATCTCAAAGCCTTAGACCTGTCTTTGCGCTTGGGAAGTTAATTTTTCACCTGCACTTTTTTCTTCTATATTTTTGGAGCATCCCGATGTTTAGCGATGAAGATTTAATTCAGAAATTACAAAAGTTTTGTCCATTTGCATCCTTAACCGAAAAAGAAATTTCGATTTATTTGAATTACTTGGAACAGGTTTGCTATCCCAAAAACACCACCATCGCCAAAATCGGCGAAATTCATGAAGCCATGTACATCGTGATTTCCGGTCGGACGGCTTTGTATCAGGATCAAGGTCAGGAAAGTTTAGAAATCGGCAGCAGTAGCGAAGGCGATTTGGTTGGCGAAATGTCGTTTTTTGACCGTATTCCACGGCAGGTGCGGCTGGCAGCGGTCAGCGAAAACACCTGTCTTTTGCGTTTAAGCCGCGCTCGCTACGATAGGATGCGCGTCGAACATCCGTATTTTGTGGTGAATTTATTGGAATGCGCGATTACAAGCCTTGATCAGTTATTTCGCAAATTAAGCCGCGATGTAGCGACTTACAACGATTACCTTTATAGCCCCGGCAAAAAGTAGATGTTTTTAGGTAATTTCCGCCGAAAACGCAGCGCTTACCCACCAGCCAACCTTTAAGCCAACGATGTCTATTCAGCTTTGCTTTTTTGGCGATTCCTTAGTGGCTGGCGTTGGCGATGACAACCACCGCGGCTTTGTTGGCCACTGTTTGCAACAGGCGACTTTAAGCGGTCAAAAAGTGCAAGGCTACAACCTCGGTGTCGTTGGCGAAACGCTGACGACGTTGGCTGGCCGCTGGCAGGAGGAATTTCAACGCCGTACCGCGCACAACGACAGCAAAGGACGGATCATTTTTGCCTTTGGCCTAGCCGATGTCTTGGCGCATGTGCGGGAGCGCAAAAGCCTAGCCGCCTTGCCGAACGAAAATGATTTTCTGGAACAACGCTTTCGGATGACTTTGCTACAAAATGTTGAAAATATCTGGAAAATCGTTCGGCTCAATGCCTATCCGCATCTGTGGATCGGCCCGCCGGCCGTCGCCGACAGCGACCTCAACGATTATCTAGCGACGCTCGATAAAATTTTTCAGCAACTCGCACGCAAGCACCGGCTGCGCTACATCTCGCTCTACGAAGCCACCACCAAAAACACCGCCTATCTCGCCGAAGTGCGCTTTCACGATGGCTTGCACCCGCGCAGTTATGGCTATCATTTTCTGGCCGAGCAGATCATCGCCTCGGAACATTGGTGGTTTCATAACTGCCAGCATCTCAACCAAGGACTCGACCCATAAACAAAAAAAGCGCACCTTGGTGCGCTTACGTCTAGCCAGCAATATTTCCAGCAATATTTATTGAAACAACAGCAAGTTAGCCTTTTGGTGCCCAGACCATACACCAGCCTTTGCCAGCGACGAGTTTGTTTTGGAAAATCGAGCAAGGTGCCCATTCATCGCTTTCGCTACCAGCATAAAGCATACAGTTGGCGCAATTACGACCGGCAACAAAAGCCGGGTTGCTGGTAACGGCTGGGTCGCTGGCATCGTGCTTATAGACAAAAGCTTGTGCCATTGGATCCATTTCATCTAATTTTTCAGCGGCTAAAGCGGCAGTTTGTACGGTGGCCAAAATACCGACCGAACCCATTCCCAACAACTGCATAAAACGACGACGATTGCTTACTGACATGGTTTAACTCCTTGGATATTAGAAAATGCTAATTTATAAAATAAATACGGAAAATTTTTATTAAAAAAACATCGGGATGCCAAAATGCTTTTCGCAAAATTAGCAAAAATCAGCATAAAGACTTTTGGCCAGCTTGTCAAAGAAAAATCTTGACAACCTGCTGTTAAAAATAAAAATTCTCATCTAGCGCTAATCAAGCGCAGTGCAAGTCTTTGGTCAACAAAAATAGAAAAATGACTTTTATCAATAAAATTACTATGCTAACCCTTGCTTGCAACGACCATGTCCGAAAAAACTAAGTTTCGTTTGAGCAAACTCATGAGTGAACGCGGCCTTTGCTCGCGCCGCGAAGCCGAAGTCCATATTCGTGCCGGTCAGGTGTGGGTCAACGGCCAGTGCGAAAGCAATGTGGCGGCAACTTTTTCAAGGGATTGCGAGATTGTTTTGCAAAATCATTCCGATGCTTCGCAAGTCAGCATCCTGCTGCATAAACCCGTCGGCATCGTTTCGGCACAACCGGAGCTTGGCAAAATTCCGGCCATTCGGCTTTTGACCGGCGAAAATCATTGGCCAACGCCGCAAAAAGCCTTGAGCGCTGCTGAACAAGCTGGTCTGGCCGTCTGTGGTCGGCTGGATGAGGATTCGCGGGGGTTGTTGTTATTCAGTCAAGATGGCCGTTTGGCCAAGGCGCTGATCGGTACTGAAAGTGTTGTTGAAAAAGAATATCTTGTTGAAGTAACTGGGAAAATAACCGAGGACAAATTGACACGTTTGCGTTTTGGCCTGCATCTGGATGGCCAAACGCTCAAGGCCGCCACGGTGGAACGGCAGGCGGCGCAAAAGCTACGTTTTGTGCTGACCGAAGGCAAAAATCGGCAAATTCGTCGCATGTGTGGCTTAGTGGGTTTGACGGTGGTGGATTTATGGCGGGTGCGCATGGGGACGCTCCCACTTGGCGACCTGCCAGCAGGCCGTTGGCGACATTTAACTTCGGCAGAACGGGAAGCCTTGCTATCCTTGCGCCGCTTGTCGCCGCTTTCGCCAAGCTGAACGGTTTTTTCACTCCCTTTTCATTCATAAGAATTTTTCCATGGCTTATTTGTCGTTTTTTTCGCGCTTTTTTGCTTTTACCGACTGGCGACGTTTTGGCTATCCGCCAGTGTGGATCATGTTTTTTCTGGGCTTTTCCGCCGGTTTGCCGTTGTTATTGCTATTTTCGTCGCTGTCGCTGTGGCTGCGTGAAGCCGATGTTGCACGCAGTACCGTGACTTTTTTCAGTTGGGCGGCCTTGGGTTATTCCTTTAAGTTTGTTTGGGCACCATTGATTGACCGTTTGCCACTGCCGTTTTTCAGCACTTGGCTTGGCCAGCGGCGGGCGTGGTTATTGCTGAGTCAACTGGCAGTCAGTCTGGCGATTATTGGTATGGCGCTTTTGAATCCGGCAGAACACTTGGTGTGGCTGGCGGCAGCGGCGGTGCTCTTGGGCTTTAGTTCGGCGACGCAAGATATTGTCATTGATGCCTTTCGCATTGAAATCGCCGAGGAAGAATGGCAAGCCTTGCTCTCGGCCATGTACACCACTGGTTATCGTTTGGGGATGATTGCCGCCGGCGCGGGGGTTCTGAAATTGGCCGAATTTTTTGGCAGCAGTCAGGGACATTACTTTTATCAAGCCTGGCAATGGAGTTATCTCGTCATGGCGGCGTTGATGGGCATTGGGATGCTGACGACGCTTTTGGCCTATGAACCGCCACGCAGTCAGGCGCGCCTTTATACTTTGCATGGCGCTGGGTCATCTTTGCGCTTTTTGTTGCTGTTTTTATTGACGGTTTTGACTTTTATCAGCATGTTTTTTGTCAATCACGCGCTGGCCGAGGTGCTGAAAAACACCTTCGCCAGCTTAGGCTGGCCAAAACCTCTGGCCGCCGTATTCGTTGAGGCGCTGCGCTTGCTGCAAGCCGGACAAGTGGCCTTTACCCTGGCCTTATTGAGCGTGCGCTTTCGGCTGGTGGCCAATAGCCTACTCGAAGAAACCTATCTACAGCCGGTCAAAGATTTTTTTCAGCGTTATGGTCGGCAAGCGCTGTTGATTTTGGCGCTCATCGCCTTGTATCGGCTTTCCGATATTGTCGCTGGCATCGTCGGTAATATTTTTTATCAGGACTTGCAATTTACCAAAGGCCAAATTGCTGATATTTCTAAAGTTTTAGGGTTAATTATGGCCATTATTGGTGGTTTACTGGGCGGGATTTTAACGCTGCGCTATGGCATCATGCCGATTCTTTGGCTTGGGGGATTTTTAACCGCCAGTACCAATCTTTTATTTAGCCTGCTCAATCAGTTGACCGTTATCAATGGCTATTATTTTCCCGATGTCTCACTTTTGGCCTTGACCATCAGCGCCGATAATTTGAGTGCCGGTATTGCCACCGCCGCTTTTATCGCCTATCTCTCGGCATTGACCAATATCCGTTTTACCGCCATGCAGTATGCGATTTTAAGCTCGATGATGCTGTTATTGCCGAAACTTTTAGGCGGTTATTCGGGCAGCATCGTGGACAGCATTGGCTATGGCGCTTTTTTTGCGCTGGCCGCCGCTTTAGGTACGCCGGTGCTGTTACTGATTTACTGGGCGAGGGAGTCTTTAAGTTCCGCTTCGCAAAAGACCTAAGCAAAAAAAATTCGCCACAAGGAGCAGAAAAAAATGCCAACCATCGCCACCAACATTTATCTTAAGCATCGGAATGCCACAAGCCAGGTCTTCCCTTTGGGAGAAGCACCGAACCTTTGGCATACTGTTGTGAATTCTTTTGCAGGAACACCCTATGCGCTTACCATTTTTTAGACGCGCTCTAAAAACCGCTACCGCTTGGCATTCCGTCGGCCAAAGTGATGTCGGACGGGTGCGAAAAAATAATCAAGATGCCCTGCTCAATCGTCCAGAACGCGCACTCTGGGCGGTAGCCGATGGCATGGGCGGTTACAGTGACGGCGAATGGGCAAGCAATACGATTATCGCCGCACTGGATACCATCCCCCTGGCCGGTTCCCTCAAAAGTCGCGAGCAGCGCTTTCGTCAAGAACTGCAAACGGTCAATGGCTCAATTAAAAAAATTGCTGAGGAAGCCCAACAGCGCAGCGGCAGCACCTTGGTTTTATTGCATATTTATCAAGGAAAAGCACTTTATCTTTGGGTCGGCGACAGTCGGATTTATCGCTTGCGCCACGGGGTATTGACGCAAGTCACAAGCGACCATTCGCTGATTGAACGCTTGATTGCGCAAGGAAAAATCAGCCGTCAAGAAGCCGAAACGCATCCCAGTGCGCATGTCATCACCCGCGCTATCGGTATCGAAGCCGAAGTGCTGGTGGATAGTTGCCAGGAAAATATTTTAGCCGGTGATGCTTGGCTTTTATGTTCGGATGGCCTCACCCGGGAAGTGAACGAAAAACAACTGCATGAGATTTTTGCAACGGCAACGTCTTTAGAAACCGCCGCGCAGCGTTTATTGCAACAGGCGCTTGACAATGGTGGACGTGACAACATAACCCTCTGCTTGGTGCAGGGGCAACAGGAAGGGACTTCAACATGACGCAACTGGCAATTCCGGGTTATCAAATTTTAGAAGTCGTTGGCCAAGGCGGTATGGCGACGGTATATCGGGCAATTCAGCAGTCTTTGGGGCGGGAAGTGGCGATCAAAGTCATGCACCAGACGATGAATGTGCCCGGCTTTTCCGAGCGTTTTTTGAAAGAAGCACAGATTATCGCAGGCTTCAATCATCCGCATATCATCATCATCCACGATGTCGGGCTTTTGGATGACCGCCTGCATTACCTCTCGATGGAATATGTCAAAGGTGGCGACTTAAAGCAGCGCATCCAGAAAAAAATCAATCCGTTGGTTGCATTATTATACCTTGAGCAACTGGCCGAATGTTTGGTCTATATCCACCAACGGCAAGTGGTACATCGCGATATCAAACCGGCTAATGTCTTATTTCGGGAAAATGGCACCTTGGTGTTGACGGATTTCGGCATTGCCAAGCAATTAGAAGTGGATAGCGAATTGACTGCCACCGGCTCGGCTATCGGCAGTCCCCATTATCTAAGCCCGGAGCAGGCCGAAGGCAAAATGGTGGATGGCCGCAGTGACATCTACAGTTTAGGGGTGTTGTTTTATGAAATGCTCACCGGCAGCAAACCCTATCAAGGTGATAGCTATATGGGTACGGTGATGATGCACATCACTGCACCCGTGCCGAATTTTCCACCGGCTTTTGAAAAACTTCAGCCATTATTGAACAAAATGATGGCCAAAGACCGTGAAGAACGTTTCCTCCATGCCAAAGCCTTGTTGACCACCGTAAAAAGCATCCGCGAAAAACTCGACAATAATCGAAAAGCCAAAGCAAGCGAGAGCGTCGCGACTAGCGAAGAAACGGCAGAAAAAGCTCCGCCTGACCGTTACAGCGACTGGATGGATGCCATGCGTAAAGCGCAAAAGCATGTGGAAGAAAAACGCCAAGAAGAAAGAACCAGCGGTGAATTGCCAGTCGTGACCCTACACAACGTGAAAGAAAGCCGTTCAGCAAGCCAGGCTGCTTCTGAAGCCAGCTTAGAAAAAACTGTGGTCAGCAGCGTTTTTTCAGCCGCCGCTGCTGACAGCAAGCCGGTGAAATCCAGCGCAGCAAAAAACGCAGAAAGCAAGCGCAAAAATCAGCAACCGCGTTTTTGGTGGCCGTTGTTGTGGTTGGCACTATTGGCAGCGATCTTGGTTTTAGTCTGGCTGCTGGTGGTACAAGACCTGGTCATGCCAACACAATATCCTTATTGAACATCCTTTAAGCAATACAGGAATTAACTCTCCTAAAGAGAAGCGCGGAAGGGGAAAGAGCGCGGCAAAGCCTTGCCGCAGCCACTGCTACCTTACAAACGCTTGCGCAGCCTGCTTATGTTGCGCTTATTTTTCGCTAGCGGAAAAACGGATTTCTTCATAAAAAGTCAACAATTGCCGGCTGGCAGCCTCCCAGCTCCAACGCCGCGCCTCCACAACCGCCGCTTGGCGCAAATTTTCCCGAAAAGTGCGGTCATCAAGCAACATTTGCACTTTTGCCACCGCCATCCCAATGCCGCTTTCCGGCGGAAACAAAAAACCATTGACCCCATCGCTGACAATATCGGGAATACCACCCGAGTTAGCCGCCACCACCGGACAGCCCGCCGCCATCGCTTCCAAAAGCACCAGACCTAAAGTTTCGGTCGTTGAAGGAAAAACAAATAAATCCGCCGAGGCATAGGCTGCTGCCAAATCTTCCCCGCGTAGATAACCGGCAAAAAATACCGGCAAGCCGGCAAAAAGTTTTTCGAGTTCAGCGCGTTGTGGCCCGTCACCGACTAGTGCCAAACGCACTGCCGGCAAGTCGCTCAATAAGGCTTTGAGTTGTTCCAAACGTTTTTCCGCACCCAGCCGACCGACATAAAGCAACAGCGGTGCCTCGGGATGCCCTTGGCTTAAAAAATCGCGCATGGTCGCCGATTTTTTATCGGGATGAAATAACTCGGTATCCACACCCCGCTGCCACACCGCCAACTGTTCAATGCCATTTTCGGCAAGCTCCACGCGCATCGCCTCCGAGGTGCAGAGGTTGCGTTGCGCTTTGTTGTGCATGGTGCGCAAAATTTGCCACAGTAAGCCTTTAAACATATCCAGATGATAATGTTTAAGATATGTCGGCAGATGCGTGTGATAAGACGCGAGAAGCGGCACATTGAGTTCGCGGCTGTATTGAATACCCGCCCAACCCAAAACTGCCGGATTGACAACATGAATAATATCTGGCTGAAATTTTTGTAATTTTTCCTTGATAAATGGCTTTGGCATGGCCAGTTTTAATTCGGGATAAAGCGGAAAAGGCATGGCAGCAACGCCTATCACCGGCGACTGACGATAAACCGTGACTCCCGCCTCGGGCGCATAAATTTGCAGTTCATGTCCCCAATCTTGCAAATAGCGCAGGGTGTGGGTCAGACGGGTGACAATGCCGTCAATTTTGGGCAAAAAGGTTTCGGTAAAAAAAGCTATTTTCATAAAAAACTTCGCTGCGTGGCTTAAAAATTATTCTTGGAGTAACACCCGAAAGGCCACTTGTTGAAAACGCAAAATCACGCCCTCGCGGGTAATCTCCTGAAGCAATATCTCAGGATTAAGATAATCGCCTTGATTATAACGTACTAAGTTAATGAAAACAAAGCGCTTTTCCGGAAGCGGATCATAAGCATGAATATCTATCTCCAAGGCTGGCAACTGCTGACGTAAAAACGCCGGCAATTCTCCCAAGGTCGGCAAGCTCTGAGAACGCTTGCCAGCAGGCGGGAAAACTTCGCCCAAGTCGCTTGCGCTGGCTGGCCTTTCCGCTACTGGTGGTGTGGCCAATGGCAGCGTAGTCATTTCCTCGGGAAAATTTTCAGCCGGAAATGGTATATCGAGGGCTGTCTTGGGGTCATTCGCAGGCGCAACCGTCGCCGGCGCAACCTTAAGCGGAGTCGCCAGTTCCGGGACGACTGCCGGGGTTGACCAAGGCACCATAACGACCGCCGGTGTACTCGGTGCTGGAGAAGCCGCTGCCGGTGAACGTGGCTGCCATAACAACAAGGCAATCACCGCTAGCAGTACCAGCACTATGCCGATAAAAAGCCCTAGCAATAACCACGGTGCGCTTAAAGGTGGCGACACCGGCGCAGTTGGCAGCAGATGCGCATTGGCATCAAAGCGATTTTCTACAGCACTTTCCCCATATTTCAGGCCAAAGCTGCGCTGCTGCTGGGCGCGGGCACGTTCGGATTTTTGCAGTGCATCGAGAATACTTGACATGGTTATTCCTCAATCAAACGTGGTTCAGCGGACGACCCGGTAACAGAATCAATAACATTTTGCAGTTGAATCAAGGTATTTTGTCCAACAACGCCATCGGGCAACAAGCCATAACGGCTTTGAAAAGCGCGCACCTGCTCGGCTAAGGCTTGATCAAAACGGCGCTCTGCGGGTGTAACGGTAAATCCAGCTTCCTGTAAAAGCGCCCGCAACCATAGCACTTGTTCGCCGCTATCGCCGAGACGCACACTGGGCAGCCGGCCACCAAAAATCGCCGGTGGCCGCCAAAGGATAATCGCTTGGCCGTTCCACAAGTCGCTAATCTCTGACCAGGCGACATATTGCCGTCCCAAGGGTTGCTCCAGGGTTTCTTCGCCTGGCAATACCCGGCCAACCTCGGCCAACACCTGACCTGTGGCAACGGTACGCAGGCGCAATACCAAAAGCGGCGCTTTCGTTTCGCCAAGCCACAACAGCGCCGGTCGGTTTAACTGCTGAAGCAACTGGGGATTGAGACCCGTTGGCGCAAAACGCGCACATCGCAATCCCCGATCCGGCAAGGCTTGACAGAGAATATCCAGATCGGCGGCGCGGGGGACGGCCGCATCCCAATGCCGCACCAAGGCTTGCAACAGCGCCAACGGCGTTTCCGGCGGACTGCCGCGAAAAACTTGTGCCAGCGGCAATACCAAAGGCGCTTTTTCAAGTTCCTCGGCCACGGCTTTAGGTGACAAGACGCTTTCGGTGTCCTGAGCGCTGACAGCGGTATTTCCAGACGCTCTAGCGCTGTCGTTTTCCATTGGCGTTTTCGCAATATTTTCTTCTAATTCATTGATATATTTTGATTTTTCCATCACAGGTACTGCCGACAACTTGGTGTCCAGAGGAACAAGCGGCGGAACATTGGCTGAGGTCGGCGGCGGCAGCTCTGCCACGCGCCCCACCGCTGGCCAAAAAGGCAGAGGTATAAAAAATGAACTGACCCAAACGCTTAAAGATAAAGCCAATACCGATAGCAACACCCAACGTCCCAGCCGCTGCGGTCGGCGCAAATAAAGCTCGCGTGCCGCCTGCTCAACCATCGCCGGGGTCACATAATGCCGCTCTTTGGTATAGGCGATAAGCAAAGACCGATTGGCCAACACATTGATAAGCCGTGGAATACTTCGCGAAAACTCGGCAATTCTGGCCATGGCCGCCGGTGAAAACAATATGCGTTTGGCACCGGCAACCAACAGCCTATGTTGAATATATTGCTGAACTTCTTGTTTTTCCAAGGCATTGAGATGATAGCGTGCGGTAATCCGTTGTGCCAACTGCCGCAGTTCCGGCTGGTCAAGCAGCGTTCGCAATTCCGGCTGACCGATTAAAATGATCTGCAAAAGTTTTTGTTCTTTGGTTTCGAGATTGGTCAACAGGCGCAATTGCTCCAGCACCGCGACATCCAGATTCTGCGCTTCATCGAGAATCACCACTACCCGCTCGCCAGCAGCATGTTTTTCCAGCAAAAAACTATAAAGAATATCAACATAGTTTTTGACGCTGCCGCCTTCGGCATAAGCTAAATTAAATTCATCGCAGATGGTTTGCAGCAATTCCACGACGGTCAAACGGGGATTAAGAATCAAGGCAATATGCACATTTTTATCAATGCGTTCAAGAAGATAGCGGCAGAGAGTGGTTTTTCCGGTTCCCACTTCGCCGGTAAATTGCACAAAACCATCGCCTTCACGAATGCCATAGACCAAATGCGCTAAAGCATCATGATAACGTTCACTTAAATACAAAAAACGCGGGTCAGGCGTAATCGCAAAAGGTTTGGCAATCAGACCGAAATACTGCTCGTACATAGTCGCGACAGACCTGCATGAATGATAGGATAAAAAGGCCAAACGGGTTTTGGCATGACTTGATAGATGACTTAATAGCAAAGCACATGAACGAACTTTAATAGCCTATTCAGGAGAAAGCGATGGCCACTATAGCGATTTACTTTCAAGGGGAAAAGATTGCCGACCGCGTGATTGACAAGACACGGCTGACCGTAGGCCGCAATGCTGAAAATGACCTGGTGCTGGCAGACAACAAGGCCAGCGGTCAACATGCGCGCATTTCTTTTGAAAAAAACCAATATATTATTGAAGACTTAATGAGCACCAACGGCACTTTTTACCGCGGTGAAAGAGTGCTGCGCCATATCTGCCACAATGGCGATGAATTACAAATTGGCGAGCATCTGTTGCGTTTTTCCGAACTCGATCAACAGCCGCCTAACACCGTCAGCGGCAAGATGCGCAGCAGCGTCGCCGAAAGTCTGCGGCAACAGTCACAAGAGCAGACGATGTTTTTAGAAATCACGAGCAGCTTTCAAAGTCAAGAGAAAAAAGCCAGCGGCAACATTGCCTTACCGATAGTTATTCTCGCAGTCTTGAGTGTCTTGGCCGGTCTCGGCACCTTGGCGTATTTTTTATTATTTACTAACTAAAACAAAGTTTTACAAAAAACCTTTCTTCAACCACTTCCCAATGCCTGGGTTCCCAGGCGAAGGCTTTCAGGCAAGGCATTTCAGGGAAAAGCTTTGCTTGGCCAGGCTTCGGCATCTGGCGAGAGCAAGTCTTCGGCAAAAACCGCTAACGGCGTGTTTTTTTCCGTAAAAATCACCCAATGCTTGACCGCCAGCCGCACTGGCAAAGTCGCGGTCATTGGGATGCTGACATGGCTTGGCACCACGCAGAAAATCAGGCTGTCATCGGGCAGACGCAGATGATAGAGAAAATCCGCACCATTAAACACCGACTCCACCACCGGCAAGCGCCAAGTGCTGGCCGGGTCAAACAACACATCTTCTGGCCGCAGTAACACAAAAGCCTGCGTTGCCGCTTCTGGCCAGGCTTCCGGCAGCGGGAAGTGACCGGCAGCGGTGAGGATTTCCGCACCCTGCCGCTGTGCCGGCAACCATCCCGACAAGCCAGTAAACTGCGCCACAAACGGCGTATTGGGTTGATGATAAAGCTGATACGGGTCGGCCCACTGTAAAAGCTCCCGTTTCTGCATCACGCCGATGACATCGGCAAAACGGTAGGCTTCTTCGGGATGATGCGTGACCAACAAGCCACCAACCCCTTGATTTTTCAAAATATCGCGGATTTCACGAATCAACTGTTGCCGCAGACGGATTTCGAGTCCCGAAAATGGTTCATCCAAAAGCAGCAAGCGTGGCCGCGGTGCCAAAGCGCGTGCCAAGGCCACCCGCCGCTGCTGGCCGCCGGATAAACGTCCCGGATAGACTTCGGCAAAGGCTGCTAAATCCACGAGATTTAATAACTTCTGCACCTGGCTTCGCCGGTCGTTGCTTGACCAATGGCGAATGCCGAAAGCGATATTTTCAGCGACAGTCAAATGTGGAAACAGCGCCAAATCCTGAAAGACCATGCCAATGCCGCGCTGTTCAGGACGCAAAAAGGTTTTGGCCGTGACCAGCGCCTGTTCGCCAAGCCAAATTTCGCCGGCATTGGGCTGCACAAAACCGGCTATCGTCCGCAGCAACGTGGTTTTTCCGCAACCGCTGGGACCTAACAAGGCACCGGTAGCCTCCGCCGCCAGACAAAAAGACACCGCCGATAGTGCCGGCTGGCGTTGCCTATCATGTTGCACCGACAAATTTTTAACTTGTAAAGCACCCGGCGCTTGACAAGGCAAGTCATTGCTCAAGTTTGATTTTTTTAACCATTGCGCAAGCATCTGCGTTCCTCTCTAGGTTTGTTCTCGGCTAGTTTTTTCTTCGCGTGCCAAAAGCATAATCAACAACACCACCGGCAGAATCCCAATGCCGACAATCGCCAAGGCCGGTAACGCCGCTTCGGCCAGACGTTCATCGGAAGCCAATTCATAGGCGCGAACGGCTAAGGTGTTGAAATTAAACGGTCGCAAAATCAAAGTCGCCGGCAATTCTTTCAAAACATCCACAAAGACCAACAGCACGGCCGTGAGCATACTCAAACGCAACATCGGCACCTGAATCTCCCACCACAGCCGCCATCCCGATGCCGAAAGACTGCGTGCTGCCGCGTCAATATTAGGCGTAATCTGCGCAAAACCTTCGTCCATACTGGACAGCGCCACCGGCAAAAACCGCACTAAGTAGGCAAAAAGCAAAGCAAAAAGCGTTCCGGTGAATAAAAGTCCAAAACTTTCCGGCAGTTGTTGTTCCAAAAGCGCCAAGGGAATAAATACGCCAAAGGCAATCACCGTCCCTGGCAAGGCATAACCTAGGCGCAAGGCCGAAAAACCCAAGCTCAACCACCAGGGTTTATGCGTCCGCTGGCGATGCACCACGGCCAAAAACCAAGCCAAAGCCAAGGCCAGCAGCGCCAAGGCCAAGGCCAATAGCAAAGAGTTGCGTAACAATACAGTAAATTCTTTTGAAAACAGTGCCTCCCGATGCAGCCACGCCCATTGCAACAACTGACTGACTGGTAAAATCACTGCCAAAAAAATCGGCAAAAAACAGAGCAAGGTCAATGCCCAAGCGTGAAAACCAGTCAGCGGCTGTCGCCGTAAACGTCCGCCGCCTTGACCTTGCAGATGATACTGCGCCTGTCGGCGGGAAGCGCGTTCAATCAACATCAGCAAAAATACAAAAAACAATAAAATAGCCGCCAGTTGCGCTGCTGCTGCCCAATCTTTCAAGCCAAACCAAGTGCGAAAAATGCCAGTGGTAAAGGTCGCCACGCCAAAGTATTCCACGGTGCCAAAATCCGCCAAGGTTTCCATCAATACCAAAGTCAAACCAGCGATGATCGCTGGCCGCGCCACCGACAAACGCAGCCACCACAGGCGAAAACCGCGTGCGCCCAACGACAAGGCCGCCTCTTGTAAACGCGGCGACTGCACGCGAAAGGCCGCGCGCGCAAAAAGATAGACATAGGGATATAAAACTAAGGAAAACATAACGATAGCACCCGGAAGCGAGCGCACATTGGGGAAAAAATACTCGCCATAACCCAAACCCGTCCAGGCGCGAAAGGCGCTTTGCCACGGCCCAGCAAAATCGAGCATTCCCGTGTAGGTATAGGCCAAAATATAGGAAGGAATGGCCATCGGTAATAACAGCAACCACTGCAACCAGCGCTGGCCAGGGAAGCGATAGGCACTGACTGCCCAAGCACAGCCCACGCCGAGACTGACGCTGCCAACCGTCACGCCGGTCAATAGCCAAAAACTATTGCTTAAATACTCCGGCAGACGGGTTTCCCAGAGAAAAGTCCACAAGGCCAAGTCTGGCACCAACACAAAGGCGGCGATGGTCAATACCGGCAAGAGTAGCAACACGCCCAGAAGGATCACGAAAAAAGCAGAAAAGCGCATGGCAATGGGTCACTAGGTCAAAAACAGAAGCTCAAGATAATAATTCTTCGTAATTGCTGACCATCATAAACAAGCGCAGCGCAAAAAGCACTCGCCAGCCTTGCCAGTAGCCACTTTTTCGCGTCTGGCTTTTTGGTACCGAGCTGCACGCGCAGACCAAAACTAATTTTGCCAAGTAAAGGGCAAAACCTCTGCTAAATTATTTGCTTTGGCCAAAAGCAACGCCAGCCGATCCACGCCGATTGCCACACCAGCGCAAGGTGGCAATTGTGCCAAAGCCGTTAAAAAATCCTGATCCACGGGCATTTCTGGCAAAGCCGCCTGCCGTCGCCGGTCATTTTCACAGGCAAAACGCGCCGCTTGTTCTAAAGGGTCGGTTAATTCGACAAAACCATTGGCCAATTCCAAATGTTCATAAAAAACTTCAAAGCGATAGGCGCAACCATTTGGCGCTAACGCCGCCAAGGCCGCCTGCGAGGCCGGAAAATAGCGCACCACCGACAGCGCCTGTTTGGGCAAGGCCGGCGCAATCACCGAGGAAAACCAAAAATCGCGCCAGGCATCGAGGTCTTCGCCCAGGGAATCGGGCATGGGGAGGCCACGCGACTGACAGCCAGCAATAATAGCGGCAGCAGTCGCTGTCGGCGCTAAACCGCTTTCGGAAAAAAGCTCAAAATAATCAAAATAATTAACAGGATAGAGCACATTGAGATGCCGCAAAAGATTGAGGGTATCGGCAATGATCGCAGCAAAGTCAAAAGCCAAGCGATACCACTCCAAAAGCGTAAATTCCGGCTGATGAAAACGTCCCACCTCGCCTTGGCGAAAGACCCGCGCCAGTTGAAAAATATCGCCACTGCCGGCAGCCAACAGCCGTTTCATGGCGTATTCCGGTGAGGTATGCAAATAAAACCTGGTTGTTGCCTTGGGTGTGTGCGCTTGGGTCGCCGCACCGTCATGAAAAAAAGGGTAACAAGGTACGCTGGCCAGTTGCGGGTCAGGGGTAGCAAAGGCACTGAGATACGGCGTTTCCACCTCCAACACCTGCTGTTGATGAAAATAACTGCGCATGGCCTCCAGCAACTGCGCACGCGCCTGCAAACGCTGCTGAAGGGTTTGAGAAGAAAAGCTGAGTTGCACGGAAGTTTTGAGAAAAGAAATAGTTAGCGACAAAAATGTTGGCCAAAGCAAGCGCTTCAGAATTTTTTAGAGACTGCTGCCTTAGCCGGATGCCAAGGCATTATGGGAATAATTTGAAAAAATTGATGATAAATAATACGTTGCGAGAAAATTATTTACTGACCCGCGACATATACTCGCCAGAGCGGGTATCCACGCGGATCACTTCTTCGGCTTCAATAAACAACGGTACGCGCACCACCGCGCCCGTTTCCAGACGTGCCGGTTTGCTGCCGCCGGTCGCCGTATCGCCGCGGATGCCAGGGTCGGTTTCAATGATTTTTAATTCGACAAAATTCGGCGCTACCACATTGAGCGGATTATCATTCCAGAGCATCACCTGACAGGTATCATTTTCTTTAAGCCAGATTTTTGCCTCTTCCACAGCAGCACCGCCAGCGGCATACTGTTCTGACGTTTCAAGACTCATGAAATGCCAAAATTCACCGTCGCTATACAAATACTGCATGGATTGCTCAACAATATCCGCCGCTTCCACCGTATCGCCGGACTTAAAAGTGCGCTCAATCACCCGACCGCTCTTTAAGTTCCGCACCCGCACCCGATTGAAGGCTTGGCCTTTGCCAGGTTTGACAAATTCGTTCTCAACGATGGTGTAAGGGTCGCCATCGAGCATAATTTTTAAGCCGCTTTTAAACTCGTTTGTGCTAAAACTAGACATAAATTTACTGATACCTTAAAAAAAATTGCGGCGGATAATAACGGAAAGCCTGATGATTACCAACTCCCCCCCTACGCCAGATGTGGCGGATGCTTTTATAATCTCTCAAGAAAAATCTAATATAATCAATAATTTGAATCAGTTGTTAGACATCTTACTGCTGACCCGCGAAGCACTTGCTATCCAGGCACCACCAGGTTTTATTTTAGATGAAAATCCGGCTTTTCCCCTGCGCCTGCCACGGTCTTTTGTGGAAAAAATGCAGCCGAGAAACGCCAAAGACCCGCTGCTCTGGCAAATTCTACCACTGAAAGCACAGCCAGAAACCTTAGCCACGGTTTCTTTTTACCAAAGTTTTAGCCAAGACCCATTACAGGAACAACAGCAAGGCGAAAATAGCCTATTGCAAAAATACGCCGACCGCCTGCTTTTGCTGACCACTGGCAACTGCTCGATTCACTGCCGCTATTGTTTCCGGCAACATTATCCCTACCGTGCGCAACCATTACACCGACATTGGCCGGAAATTTTGGCGGCATTGCAATCCCGTCAGCCACGCGAGGTGATTTTAAGCGGTGGTGACCCCTTAACCTTAAGCAATTCACGCTTAAAACAATTGACCGATGCTTTGCAAACCATTAAGAGCATTGAGATTCTTCGCATTCATAGTCGCGAGCCTATCGTCAATCCCGAACGCCTCAATAGCGCTTTTTTTGCTTGGCTTAGCGGCTTACCCTGGCCGGTGGTCTTGGTGGTGCATTGCAATCATCCGCAAGAAATTGATGATTTTACAGGGAAAAAATTGCAACAACTGCGGCCAGTGGCGCAAGTTTTGAATCAAAGCGTCTTGCTGCGCGGTATCAACGACGATGTTGAAATTCTCACGACGTTAAGCAAAAAACTTTTTCGCTATAATGTATTACCGTATTATCTACACCATTTGGATAAAGTCGCCGCCGCTATGCCTTTCTGGTTAGATAAAAAATCAGGATACTGTTTATGGCAAGGCTTACAAAAACGGCTACCAGGCTATCTGGTTCCGCGCTATGTGGAAGAAATTCCTGGTGAAATGAGTAAAACTTTGATTGTAGAGGTGTGAAATGTTTTTTCAGAATAATACAGGTCCCGATGCGCACTTGCGCAACCCACAAGCCACCAAACGCTGGCTTGCCGAACTTCCTTCCGGCAGCATCGGCGATTCAACCCGTCTGTTGCGCGAAGCTGTGGAAGATTTCAATAAAATCACCGACCTCATGCCAAGTAAACGGTTACAAATTTTAGAAACCATGCAACCGGTTTTGAACGCTGCCTTGGAAAATCTGGGCCGCTACTACGACAATATCGTCTTTCCTTTATCGCCCAAAACCGAATCCGTCATTCGGATGACCGAAAGTTTTTTGATTGACATCGCCCGCGGCTATGGTTTGGCCTTGAGTGATGATAATGGCCAACTCTCCAAAAACGCCGCCGCCCAGGTGATTTATCGCGCTGTGGAATATACCAGCCTGTATTTTATCCGCATGGTGCAAGTCTATGGCGAAGCGCGGCCGGGCATCTGGAAGCAATTTTATCAGCTTTATCTGCATGCCGATGCGTTGAATATTCAAAATCTTAAACCTTTCAAAGATAACGAAAGCATCGCCAGTATCTACAAAAGAACCCTGCTGGTCTTTCTGCTCAATCCTTATGGCCTCCATGCCAGTCAAGTCGAGGAGTTATATCAAATCGCCAAAAGCTGGAGTGAATACACGGATTTCAGCAACCAAGCACCGAGAAATACTGGGGAAGTGGTGCTGTCTTTGGAAATGCAGAGCGATGAACCGCCGCAACAAACCAGCCTCGAACGCGGCCGCAGCATCTATTATTTTCTGTTAACGCCGTTGATCCAGCATTTAGAAAAACTGCGCTTTGATAATGCGGGCAGTCAACAACAACTCACTGACCCCAGCAAAGAAACTGAGAAAAAGTTAAACATCAATGAATTAACCGTGCGAGCCATCAGTTATCTGACCTTGGCGGTGAAAAGGCGCAGTCGGCGCGATAAAATTGATGGCGTTAATGCCATGGTGGCTTTGGGCATCGAGCATATTTTTTATGGCTTACAAGATTTACAGCAACATCACGCCTACGCCGGACGCATAGAAGAAGTGGAAGACAAAGAACTGCCGCAACGCAAAGATAACTTTGGTTTTTCGGAAAGTACGCAAATCAACGAAGCCTATCAAATCGCCAACGAAAAGAAATATGTGGCGGAAAACTTAAAAGCCTTTATGGATATTGCGCGCTATGCCGAAAAACACTTCCAACAATGGGATGTCTTAAATATCAGCGAAAACGGTTGTTTATTGCGCTGGAGTAGTCCTGAAATCATTGATGCCCGTATCGGCAAACCGACAGCATTGAAATTCAACCAAAAAGACTCCAAATGGCGGATGGGGGTGATCCGGCGGATGCAGTTTGTCCGCAATCGCCTGGAAATCGGCATTGAATACATTGGCGACCGGATGATCCCTGTCACCTTGCGCCGTTTGAATGAACATGCGCTCACCCTGGGTATTTTTATGATGAGTGACAGCCAGTTAAACTTACCCGAACGGATTGTCGTGCCGACCTATATCTATAAAATTGGTGAGACGATAGAGGTTAATTTTAACTATAAAAAAGAAAAAATTGAGCTTTCACGCATCATCAGTTACACCGCCACTTATACCATTTTTCGCTTTAAGGTCATCTTGTCGCAATTGTCAGGGCATTCCGATGCCGACGAGAGAAGTTCTGGCGAAAATCATCAAAATCAAGAAGATAAAGGCATCCGCCATTGGGGATCGCTCTAGTTTACTATCGTTTTCTATAAAATTTTAAGCTATATGGAGGAGGCTTTGTTGTGTTAGACGAAAACCAAGCGCGGGTGAATTTATTAACGATAGAACAAACGGAAAACGATGCGGAAAACCTAGTTGCCTTATTGCGACGCTCCGGTTTTGCGCCACATGGCCATTATATCAATAGCATAGATGGCTTAAAAAGCCTTTTTGAAGAAGGCGAGGTAGAAGATTTACCGGAGATTTGTCTTTTTTCTTTAGACCAACAGCATATCAGTTTATATGCCTTTATAGAATTTTTGAAAGATAGCGGAAAATTTTTACCCATCATTGGCTTAACTACACAAAGCAAAGAAGAACAGATCATCAATGCCTTAGACTTAGGCGTGCGGGATGTTTTATTAAGGCATCAGAGTGAAAAAATTCGTTTGGTCTTTCGTCGGGAGTTAGAAGTTGGCCGTAATTGGCGCAAACTCAAACAAACCCAAAGCAACCTCAATGAAATTCAAAAATTCAGCCGACAACTGATGGATACGTCTCGCGATGCCATTGCCTATGTCCATGAAGGCGCACATATTTATGCCAATAAAACTTACATGGATATGTTTGGCTATAACCTTTTGGAAGAATTGCAAGGTTTACCTTTTTTGAATTTGGTAAAACGCGAAAAACAAGAAAAGTTTAAGCAATTTTTGCGAAAATTATCCAAAACCCGTTCGGTACGCGAAGAAGTGTTGGAAACTGAGTTACGCAAAGGCTCTGGTCAAACTTTTGAAGCCAACATCAAGTTTACCAACACGATTTTTGATAATGAAGAAAGTACGCAGTTGATTGTCAGCGAAAAAAATGATGCCAGTGCGCTCCAAGAACAACTGGATTATTTAAGCCAACGTGATATTGCCACTGACCTTTACAACCGCAGCTTTTTTAATACCAAGCTCAAAGAAACCGTCCATGATGCCAGCAACGGCAAACTCTCGGCCTATTTGCTTTATATCGGCATTGATAAATTTGACAGCGTTCGCAAATCGGTCGGTATTGGTGATAGCGATATTATCATCCGCGACACCGCCAAAATCATCAAAAGTTTAAGCGAAGCGGCGCACCCGAAAAACATCGCTGCCCGCTTTGAAGACGATGTTTTTACAGTGATTGCTTTTCGGCAAGACAGCCAAATCCGCAGCGAAGACCTGGCGGATAATATGCTTAAAGAAATCGCCGGCCATGTTTGTAATGTTGGCGGGAAATCGGTCATTGTCACCGCGCACATTGGGATGACGCGGATTGATGAAACCTCACCAGAATTTAACGAAGTGATTGAACGGGCACTCAATGCTGCCACTGATGCCGCTAAACGTGGCAATCAAAAAGTCTTGTATCGTCCCAAAGAAGGCGAAATGACGCAACGCGAACAAGATAAGATCTGGGTGACGAAAATTCAAAGCGCCATCAAAGAAAATCGCATGACCTTATTTTTTCAACCCGTTGTCACCATCAATGGCGAAAATCTCTCCCGCTACGAAGTCTTGTCGCGCTTAAAAGAAAGTGATGGCAAGGTCTTGGAAGCAAAACAATTTATTGAAGCTGCCGAACGCTTAGGCGTGATGAAAGAAGTGGATCAATGGGTGATTGAAAATGCCATCAATTATCTCAAAGCCAGTCATCAAAAAAACAAAGCCTTGGTGTTCTTTATTAAAATTTCTATTTCCTCCATGCGATCACAAAGTTTTTTACCATGGCTGGTGGATAAAATTAAAAATGCAAGACTGCCAAACAACGCCTTGTGCTTTGAAATTAAAGAAAGTAGCGCGGTTCTGCATATCAATGAAGCCAAGGTATTATTAAAGACCTTACAACAGTTGCGTTGTCCGGTGATCATTGATGATTTTGGTTCCGGGGTAAACTCTTTTCAAACGTTAAAGCATCTGGATGAAGCGGCGCTTTTGAAGGTGGATTGCAATATTGTTAAATCCTTAAACAAAAATAAAGAAAGTCAAGAGCTTTTGACTAATATCATTGACAATGCCCATGGTTTAGCCAAAGAGGTTTTGGTGCCTTGTATTGAAAATGCCGATATCTTATCTTTGGTGTGGATGGCCAATGCCAACTATGTTGAAGGTTTCTTTTTGCAAGCACCCAGTGAAAAAACAGACTTTGACTTTAACGCCACGGGTTTTTAAGTCATTCACAGCCAAGAACTTATCTAATTATCGCCAAGGCGCTGCCGCCAGGCTACGCGCACTTGGCGGTGAGTCGAAGTGAGCACATTGGAATGCTTAACTTTTTCTTCAGCTTTTCAAAAACATGCCCATGACCACCGCATCTTCCCGTCCACCAGCGGCGGGATAATAGCCGCGACGCAAACCGATCTGATAAAAACCTAAAGCCTGATATAAATCTTGGGCACCCAAATTGCTTTTGCGCACCTCAAGATAGGCCATAGCTACCGCCTGCTGCCGCAACCTTTTGATATGCTCCTGCATCAATGCCCGCGCAATACCTTGCCGACGCTTTTCAGGATGCACACAGACATTCAAAAAATGTGCCTCATCCAATACCACCGATAAAATCAAATAGCCCACCACTGCCGCCGCTTGCACCGCCACCGTACAGGTGTAATGGCTGTGCAGACAGTCTTCAAAAATGCCTTTGCTCCACGGATTGCTATATGACTGACTTTCAATGAACAAAACCGCCTTCAGGTCTTTTTTTTCCATGGCGCGAAAAGTCAAAGGCAAAGGTGTGCCCAAAGCAGACATGCAAAACAACCTGTTTTAATTGATAAAATGGAGAATACGATGCGGAAAAGCCTGTTACTCTGCCACAGTCGGCAAGTTTTGGTCAAAAGTCGCAAACAGGGCGCGAGCGCGTTGTAAATCCTGCCAAGCCAAGGACTTGTCGCTCGGATTACGCAGTAAATAGGCCGGATGATAGGTAACGATCGTCGGAATAGATTGATAATAAAAAGTTTTCCCACGCAAGGTTTTCAAAGGCAGCGTTTCTTGTAACACAGCTTGCGCGGCGACTTTGCCTAACAGGACGATTATTTTCGGCTGAATGGCCAAAATCTGCTGAGCGAGATACGGCAAACAGGCGGTGATTTCTTCTTGGTACGGATTGCGATTATTTGGCGGACGGCATTTGACGACATTGGCAATATACCATTGATTTTCTTCGAGTTCAGCGGCAAATAACATCGCCATCAATAACTGCCCAGCGCGGCCAACAAAAGGCAAACCCTGTTTATCCTCCTCCTCGCCCGGCGCCTCGCCGATGAATAACCACGGCGCTTGCGGGTTGCCGCGACCGAACACCGTTTGCGTGCGCGTTGGCGCTAAAGCACAGCGCTGACAACTGCTGACCCGCTGCTGTAACCCCGGCCAATCCACTGCCGAAACGGGGGCTGCTGCCTGTTGCACGCCCGCCAGAGGTGCCTCGGACAAGGAGGACGTTTGACTACGCCTTTGGTAATAGGTCAAGGAAAAATCTCGAAAATGTAAACGTGCTAACGGCATTTTTAGACTCCAGTGATCTATGTTTATTGAATAAAAAAGGTTTTATAAAATGGCTTTTTTTACTTGCCAATATTTTATAAGTAATTATAAAAATTGTAAAAATATCAAAACTGTGCGCTTTCCTTTGCTCCTTTCGCATAAAAAAACTCCCATGTTAGAAAACATGGGAGTTCATGGGAAACGATTCAGAATATCAAGTTACCGCATTACCAAGCTTCGCGACTAGCTGTTGGACTCGTTGCTCATTTATAGCAACCACCACCGGACATACCTTTACCACCATCACAACTATCAAGATTGAAACACTGTGCTTTAGACATGTCACCCTGGGGAGCAGGAAGCCAAGCATAGGGAGGAGCACTTTGCATCCAATAGCAACTGGCACTTCTTGCCACCATACAAATAGAGCCACCAAGCGCACGTTCATCCGCTGAACGTATTTTGCAATCATAACCAGAACCATCCATTGACCCGCCACCAGCCAGCCGCCGAATATCCCACTGCCCCAGCTGCTGACAGATTTTAGCTTTATTGGCAGTCGCTTCCTGAACAGTCATCAATTGATAACCTGATGGACAAGTATGGTCAGCATCTGATAGTTGAAAGTCGGTAGCCAAAACAGGCGTTGCAAACATAACCATTGCAAACAGAATAGAACCTAACAGAATAGCCAACGCTCTCATTGATAAACATCCATAGTTATTTACCATTTATTAAAAATACACCCACACCAAACGATAAAAATGTAAAGATGCTAACATACTGTTTTATCTTGCACTAAAACAGTACTCAGAACTTTATAGAGAATTACACCATTGAGCAAGCCAATCAGAACTTTTCGCCTGAGCTTGCTGATAAAGGGGATTTTATCAAATAAGCTTTTGAGAAACCTTTGACTCAAGCAGAAAAGTTCATAATCAAGTGCTTCGCGCCTGGCATTTCTGCCCCAAAGACCGCAGCATAAAGAAAACCAACCACCCAATAGCCAAAAAAACACCAGCGCAGCAGATACGGAAAATCAGCGCTGACAGTAAAAAATCCTTTGAAGTCAAGCGCACTTTCGGCTAGTCTCAAGTTTTTTTGCGAGGAAATGATGCCGCCTTTTTTATCACCAACGGAATTTCTCACCAATCTGCTTATGGCCGCCGCCGTGGCTACCACGCCAGTTGTGGATACTGAACTGCAAGTTTTTCTTAGTGAAGGAAATTTTTCTGAAGCCATCACCCATTACCAAGCCAAAGACCCGTTGCAGGATAGCGACCGCCTGGCTTTGGCCTTGACCTTTACCCTAGAAGCAGTTGCGGGTTTGGCACAGGATAATTATCGCTTTGGCTTGGGAAATCAAGATTTTGGTAATCGCCTGCCATTTTTACGCCTGCCGGTGCCAGTGCATCCGAATCCCGAAACGGTCAAAGCCGAGGATGTGCGTGTCATGCTGTTGCATTTTCAGGAAAAAATTGATCAGGCCAATCAAGCACTGGCTGATTTTCAAGGCGCGAGCGATTTCAAAATCGCCCTTGACTTACAAAACATTACGCTACCTTTGGCGGATACCGAGGTAATAAAATTAAGCGAAATTTATCAAAATCTTACTGGCAGAAATGACCTTGCCAATTTAACCCTACATCTCGATGCCGCCGATGGTTTTTGGCTCAAGGCTTATACACATTTGTTGTTAGCAATGACCGATTTTCTTTTGGCTTTGGATGGTCGGCCAATTTTTGAAATCATTGCGCCATGGCTGTTTCCGCAAGCTATAACCACTTGGACGCAAAACCCTTTTTATCTTCCCAATAAAAACTTATCATCAGGCGCGGGCTTTACTGATTCAGCACAAATTATTGATTTACTTGCCACTGCCAGCCAGTTGCGCTTTCCTATCAGCGAGCCGGAACGCTGGCAAAACGTTCCAGTGCAGCTTTTGGCGATGATAAAAAACAGTCGCCTCATGCTCAAAGCCTTAGGCCAAGAAAGCGATGATGATCGGGAATGGCTGCCCAATCCTCGGCAAAAATCGGCTTTGGGCGCACAAGTCAGCAGCGAACAATATCAAGCCTGGGAAAATATCTTAAAGGAAAGCGAGGCGTTATTAAGCGGCAAAAAACTTTTAGGCCATTGGCGGGTAGAAGAAAAATATGGCTTTGATTTAGCTTTATTCTTTGCCAAGCCGCCGAAAGTCTTAGATCCCTTTTTGCTTTATCAAGGTAAAGATGCACTGCCCTATTTGAAAGAAGGTCGGCGCAGTCAAGCCGAAACTTGGCAACGCTTATTAAATGTTTTTGAAGGAAATTTCTTTGGTTTTGCGATTTGGATTAATTAATATAGCCATTCCAAAGTTGAATTGAACATCAATGTACTGCACCCAAGAAATATCGCGAAATCACGGCGACCCTCCTTGGCGCAAGGCATTAAGATGTTCGATTCTTCTCAGGAATGTGATAACTTGCCAAAAGCCGCTAATAAACATCTAATGCTATGGATTTTATGTTGCAACACTAACTTTCTGCTAACTAAAAAAGTAACTTTCAGAGATTAAAAATGACGCATCTGTTTGAAAAAACTCTGTCAGTTTCAACAGAAAATGTTGAACTTGAACTAAGAGGTATTACAGAAATAACTTGGACTGACTTTTTGCTCAACCCAAGAAAATTGCGTGGAAGCGACTTCTTAATGAGGTGGTCACAAGGCGTATGGAGTGAGAAACGACTGATTGAAGCTGTTAATAAAACAGGTAAATTTTATGCAATTGCTTATGGACCTAGTGGAACAGCACCAACAAATGACGTTAGAGCATTTGAATTATATTTTGAACGTTTAGAGGCTGCGGGACTTGGCAATATTAAACGCCCAGACCTTTTAGTTTTCAAAAACTCCGACAAAGCGTTTGTTGACGACTTTTTAAATCAAATCGGAGGCGAAGAAGAACTTCCATTTATAACAGAGGATAAACTGCAACCTATGGTTCAAAGCAGTTATTGCTGTGGAATGTGAAAACTCCCTATGGGTTGCGGAGAAAATGCCTAACTATAAAACCGCGATGAAAGCACAAAAACGGCTTGGTGGTAAAATGGGACTTGCAAAAACTGCGGTTCTGCCAACAGTTATTATTAAAGAGGAAGACAGAATTCCTCTAAACAAATGGCAAGATGAAAACAAAATCCCCATTCACGTTTGGCATGTTTTCTTTGACAGAGCTTATGGACTTTCTTTTGACGAGGCACAACGCTTGGTTTCAGAAGGACTAATTCTTCCAACTGAACAAGTTTTTCAAGCTCCTGGTGGTGCAACGACTAAAAAGGCTATCTATAAGTATTACTATCATTATGCCTACCCGCTTGGAATAGCAAGTGAAAGACCTCTTAATTCCTGCGTTCATAGAAGACAAAAACGGACACATTTTGCCCTATGTGAAATTTGAAGGCGGTTCTTTAACTATTGCTGACGAAGCAATTAACGTTTTAAACCAACTCTGATGGGAAAGTTAAAATCACATCAGAAACTGCCAACCGAGTGGAACGAAAGAGAAATTCTTCGTGACAAAGGCCAGTTTTGGACACCGAGTTGGGTAGCAGAGGCAATGATGGCTTATGTGTCAGAAAACACAGACTTGGTTTTTGACCCTGCAACAGGCAGAGGTGCATTTTATGAAGCATTGTTAAAACTCAACAAAAAAGATGTTTCCTTTTTCGGGACAGATATTGACCCTGATGTTTTATCAGATGAGATTTATAAAAAAGAAAAATGCTTTGTTGAGAAAAGAGATTTTATTAAAAATCCACCAAATAGAAAATTCAAGGCAATTGTTGCAAATCCCCCTTATATAAGGCATCACAGGATTGATGAAGAAACCAAATTGCTTCTTAAGAAAATTTCAACATCAATAACAGGAAATTCAATAGACGGCAGAGCGGGGTATCACATTTATTTTCTAATTCAGGCATTAAATCTTTTGGAGCAAAATGGCAAACTTGCTTTTATTATGCCAGCGGATACTTGTGAGGGAAAATTTGCCAAGAATTTGTGGAAGTGGATTTCCGAAAAATTTTGCCTTGAATGTGTAGTTACCTTTGATGGAAAGGCTACGCCCTTTCCAAATATTGATACCAATGCAATTATTTTTATGATTAGGAATAGCAAGCCGCAAAAAACATTGTATTGGGTGAAAACTAATGAGGCATATTCATTAGATTTATTTAACTTTATTTCATCTAATTTTAAGAAACAACAGACAGACAGTTTAGAAATAATCATTCGCCAACTCACAGAAGCCTTGACAATAGGTTTATCAAGACCTCAACAAAATCATAATAATTTTAAATTTTACTTGAATGACTTTGCCAATGTTATGAGAGGCATAGCGACAGGTTCAAATGAATTTTTCTTTTTGACATCTCAACAAGTCAAAGAACTAAATATTCCTACTGAGTTTCTCAAAAGAGCAGTTGGGAGGACGAAAGATGCAACAGAAAGTATCTTGACTTTAAGAGATATTGAAAAATTAGACAAAGCGAATCGTCCGACATATTTGCTATCAATAAACAGACAGAAGCTTTACCCAAAGTCAATAAAAGACTATTTGAAAGTTGGTGAAGAAATGGGACTTCCGTCACGTTCACTTATTCAACAACGTAACCCTTGGTATAAAATGGAACAACGTAAAGTTCCACCATTACTGTTTGCTTATCTCGGCAGACGAAATACAAGGTTTATTAAAAATGAGGCAGGGGTATTACCATTAACAGGTTTTCTTTGTGTTTATCCTATCTATGACGACCAAGAATATATTGATAATCTTTGGAAAGCATTAAATCATCCAGACACGTTAGAAAACTTAAAACGCGTTGGTAAAAGCTATGGTTCAGGAGCTATAAAAGTTGAGCCTGGAAATCTGAAAACGCTTCCGATTCCTGAACATATAGTAGCGGAATTCGCACTTAACAACCGTAGCACTAGATTATTTTCATCATAAATTACCTGCTTCTGTAAAAGAAATTTAATGATAATTCAGTAGTGTGTGTTCAAATCAGAAAATCCGCTGCTAAGATATACCTTAATGCAGCGGTAAAAATACTAGATAATTTAGAAACTAACGCTTAGAAAACTGCGTTGCGCGACGCGCTTTGTGCAAACCGACTTTTTTCCGTTCCACTTTTCGCGCATCGCGGGTTAAGAAACCGGCTTGACGCAAGGGACGACGGAAATCTTCATTATATTCCACCAAAGCACGCGCCAAACCATGCCGAATGGCACCGGCTTGACCGGTATTGCCGCCACCAGCGACGGTTACATAAAGATCAAATTTTTCAGAAACTTCTAAAAGTTCTAACGGTTGACGCACCACCATGCGTGCGGTTTCGCGGCCAAAATATTCGTCAATGCTGCGTTTATTGATGACAATCTGGCCATTGCCTGGACGCAAAAACACCCGTGCCGTCGAACTTTTCCGCCGACCGGTGCCATAGTTTTGTTCTCTCATCGGCATATCCTCAATTAGTTGAGTTCTAAGGGTTCTGGTGCTTGCGCGGCATGGGGATGCGTGGCACCGGCGTAGATTTTGACTTTTTTATACATGGCACGCCCCAGGGGATTTTTCGGCAACATGCCTTTAACCGCCAATTCCAAAGCGCGGAGATTATCGCGCTCCATCAGTTTTTCAAAAGTGAAGGTTTTGAGTCCACCTTGAAAGCCGGTGTGGTGGCGATAGAGTTTGTCGTGGAATTTATTGCCGGTAACGCGAAGTTTATCGGCATTGATCACCACAATATAATCGCCGGTATCCACATGCGGCGTGTAAATTGGCTTATGCTTGCCGCGCAAATGATAGGCAATGGTCGTTGCCAAACGACCTAAAACTTTTTGTTCCGCATCAATGATATACCATTTGTGGATCACTTCGTGCGGCTTGGCGCTCACTGTTTTCATAGCTGGCTTGAATCGTGAAAAAAGCGCTGATGCTAACGGATATTTTCCACTTGAACAAGTACTTTCTTCATGTACGCGGCACTCGTTTTCTCGGCTGGCGCTGCTTATACTGAAAAAATTTTTAAGCGACCGAAAAACCATGTCGAAATCTTCTGACTTGACCAAGCGCCTGATCGCCAAAACCGACCAATGCGTACTCTGTGGCCTGTGTTTGCCGCATTGCCCAACCTATAATCTTCAAAAACAAGAACCTGACTCGCCGCGTGGCCGATTAAGCCTGATGCGTGCTGAAACGCTGCACCTTTTGCGGGAGCGGGATTTATCGGCGCTTGACCGCTGTCTGGGTTGCGGTCGCTGTGAAAGCGTTTGTCCTGCCGAAGTGCCTTATATCGAGATTTTGGACACATTTCGCGCCTTACAGCGACCAAAACAATGGTTTTCAGCCATGGTTTGGCTTGAAAATCTTGGCCAATGGTTTTTGGAAAAACCCAAGCGTTTACAAAGAGTTTGGCCATGGTTGCGGCCTATGGTCAAAAATTTACCTTATATCAAAAAAATCAGCGCTTTGCCGGAAAAACCCATGCGCTACCAAAATTTTTATCCCGCCGAAGGCACTGAAAAAGGCGAAGTAGCGATTTTCTTGGGTTGTGTCAGCCGTTTATGGCAAGGCGAGGTCTTGGCTGCCGGCATTGAGATGCTGCAAAAACAAGGTTTTGCCGTGCATATTCCTGAAGCGCAAGGCTGTTGCGGGGCATTAGCGGCACATTGCGGCAATGTAGCGAGCGCTGTGGCTTGTCAACAGCAAAATCAAGCGGCTTTCGCGGCAATATTGCCTAAGCTCACGGCAGTTTTGACTTTAGATAGCGGTTGTGGTCAGTATTTGCAATATCAAGCCAAAAATGAAACTTTTAATTTTAACGTCAAGGATTTACTAATTTTTTTATTGGAGCAGGAAAATTTTTGTCAGCAAATTGCCGACCTCGACGACTGGCCGAAGGATACGCTGTTGCATATCCCCTGTTCGCAGGAACAACGCGGCGGTCAATTATTGCGTAACCACTTGGAAAAACTGCCGCAATTACCAGCAGGCTGCTGTGGCGCGGCGGGGAGTTATTTTTTGAAACAGCCCGGCATGGCCAAAAAGCTCGGCCAAGCGCTGTGGCAAACGCGACCAACTGACAAAGATAACACACGCATTTATAAAAATTTATTGACCAGTAATATCGGCTGCGCCCTGCATTGGGGTGCCTTGGCAAAAAGTCATACCTTGGACGCGCCGTTGACAGTACAGCATCCCTTAGTTTTTATTGCTGAAAAATTGGCAGCCACCAAAATGCGTCAAAGTAATATCAATAACTTATAGCAAATTTCATTTTTTTATTTTTACTATTGGAGAAACTCATGCGTCAGCCACAAGTTTTTGATCCCTTCCTGCAAGTGCTTGATCAAGCCTTGCAGGTTTTATTGGCACCAAGCGTTGCCGAGCGTCCGAATCCAGCGGCAGAACTCCCCGAAGCCGAGTTATCTGCGCAAGAAAAACAACAGGTTGCCGCCTTGATGCGTATCAATCATGCCGGGGAAATCGCCGCGCAAGGGCTATATCACGGCCAAGCGCTCACCGCCAAGCTCGCGCAAGTACGCGAAAAAATGCAGCAGGCCAGTCGCGAAGAAAACGACCATCTCGCCTGGTGCGCCGAACGCTTGGCCGAAGTCAATAGTCAGCCAAGTCTATTACAACCGCTGTGGTATTGGGGGGCATTTGTCATGGGCGCGAGCGCTGGCGCAGCAGGCGACCGCTGGAGTTTGGGCTTTGTCGCCGAAACCGAACGGCAAGTTGTCGCGCATTTACAAGGCCATCTGGAACGCTTGCCCGCACAAGATGCAAAAAGTCGGGCGATTTTGGCCACCATGCAGGACGACGAAGCCCGGCATCGGGATGACGCACGCACCGCTGGTGGCGAAGCGCTACCGCTGCCGATACAAGCCGCCATGCGCGGCGTGAGCAAGATCATGACCAGTGTGGCGGGGGTGGTGTGAGGGAGGCAATTTTTATGTCAAAACTTTAATAATCGCTAAAAAATAAAATAACTTATTCAGCGCCTTCAAGTCCGTTGCACAGCACAGGCAGCGCCTAAGGAAAAGCGGTAGGCGTGTCGTCGCGCTTGGTTTACACTGGCTTTTTTTTATTTGCGACCACTGTGACAAAAGCACGCTGCTATCTCATAGACACCAATGTGTACGCCTTCGGCGTGTGGCAGGTAACGCCGCATTACCATGACCTCGCCGGCGCGGTGCAGGAACAGGCACTGACCAGTTTTTCGGAACTTATCGCCCGTATTTTGCAGGTCGCCCGACCGCATCCGGTGCAATTTATTTTTGATGGACCCCAATCCCGCGCCTATCGGCAACAACTCTTTCCCGCCTATAAAGCCAATCGTCCACCCACCGCGCCCGCCTTGCGTCAACATCTGCAAGATTGTCAAATGTTGCTGGAATTACTCGGTTTACCGGTCATTTACAGCCAAGGCTATGAAGCCGATGATGTGATAGGCCACCTCGCCCGTGAACTGCGCGAGCAAAATATCGCGGTGACGATTTTAACTGCCGATAAAGATTTGATGCAATTGATAAAATCCCCAAGGGATCGCTGGTGGGATTTTCAGAAAAGCGTGCTTTACGATGCACGCGGCATTGAGCGGCGTTTTGGCATTCCGCCGACGGCTTTTGCCGATTTTCTCGCCTTGGTAGGCGACCGTAGCGACAATATCCCCGGCATTCCTGGCCTGACACCGGCTTTGGCTGCGCGATTGATCAAGCAATTTGGTAGTTTAGATCAGGTACTTGCCAATCAACAGGCCATTCAATATCTGCCCTGGCAAGCCGCCAAAAGCGTGAGTGAGGCGCTGGCGCGGCATCGGGATGACCTGCTTTTATTTCAACAATTAACGCACATTGTTGAATATCTCGAACCTAGCGTCTTTTTACGCAAAAATCTCGGTGCGGCACCCGAAAAACTGCGGACGCTACTCCCGCAAACCCGTGCGGGTTGGCAATCCTTACAAAAACTCGAAAATGCCCTCTATGAGTGTACTCCTCCTTTTTAACAAACCTTTTCAGGTGCTTAGTCAATTTCGCCGCGAAGTGGACACGTCAGGCGCTGCGGTGCCACGCACCACACTTGCGGATTTTTTTGCCAATCCAGCCTTGCGCGTGGTCGGTCGGCTGGATTTCGATAGCGAAGGTTTGCTGTTATTGACAGATAATGGCCAATGGCTCAACCACTTGGCCAATCCCCGTTTTCATTGTCAAAAATGCTATTGGGTACAAGTCGAGGGGCAGCCCGATGCAGGGGTATTGGAAAAACTGCGCTATGGTGTGCAGCTCAATGACGGCCTGGCGCAGGCCGATGTCGCGGAAATTTTACCGCAAGCACCGAGCCTGTGGCCGCGAGAGCCGCCGATTCGTTTTCGGCAACATATTCCCACGACTTGGCTTCGCCTCTGTATTCATGAGGGTCGCAATCGGCAAATCCGCCGCATGACCGCCGCCTGTGGTTTTCCAACCCTGCGGCTGGTGCGTTATCACGTTGCCGTTTGGCAGCTTGCCTCACTTCTTCCTGGTGAATTTTTAGAAATTTCCGATGCAAATGCTTATTTCGCAAGTCAAAGTTTTACTACACAGCCATTATCCCGAAGCCGACTGGACAAAAAGCCACTGGCAAAGGCAAAGCGGCGGCTCCATTCATCAGAGTTTTCGCGTCGAAAATGACTTAGGACACTTTTTTGTCAAAACTAACAAGGCAGAGGCATTAGAAAATTTTCAGGCCGAAGCCGATAATTTGCACGCCTTGGCCACGGCAGCCGACGACAGCCAGAACGCCGCCTTGGCCGCAAAAGCCAAAATTCCCACGCCGTTGACAGTCGGCGGTGATGCACAAGTGGCTTTTTTATTGTTACCTTTTCTAAACTTACAGGAAAAAAGTAACGCCGCCATGGGCGAGGCTTTGGCGGCGATTCATCGTTACACAGCGGATTATTTTGGTTGGCCTCACGATAATTTTATCGGCAGCAGTCGGCAAAAAAATGGCCGTTATCAGGATTGGCCGCGTTTTTGGCAGGAACAGCGCCTACTTTTCCAAAGGCAATTGCTGATTGCCGACGGACAACGCGGACATTTTCTCGATGCTTTAGAAAAACTTATCGCCGACTGTCCGATTTTTTTTCAAAGTTATCAGCCACGGCCTTCACTGCTGCATGGCGATTTATGGTCGGGCAATGCCGCCATTACCCCGGAAGGTCAGCCGGTGTTTTTTGATCCGGCTTGTTATTACGGCGACCGCGAAACTGATCTGGCCATGACGCAACTTTTTGGCGGCTTTCACGCTGACTTTTATGCCGCTTACCGCAACGTCTGGCCGCTGGACGAAGGCTTTGCGGTACGCAAAACACTTTATAATCTGTATCATTTGCTCAATCATTTGCATCTTTTTGGAAACGGCTACCGACAAGCCGTAGAACAGGCGATTTACCAACTGCTTTCTGAATTATGATGCGTTAATAAATTTAAAAAATCCAATGTTAAGCCGATGAATAGCCAGGGGATTTCCAGAGAGGAGAGCAGAAATTGTTGCCAGAGATGATTTTAATTCACGGTGCCGGTGGTGGCAGTTGGCAATGGCGGTTTTGGCGCGAAGTGCTGGAAGCGGAAAATCTTGCCTATCAAACCATCCACTTGCTACCCAAAGAGGAAAATTTAGCCACGACGCATTTCCGCGATTATGTCAGTCAAGTCGTGGCGGTGGCGCAAAATAGTCCCAGTCCACCGATTTTGATTGGCGCCAGCATGGGCGGCATGTTGGCCTTAAAAAGTGCCGAATTATTAAAAACTTCGGCCTTGGTATTATTGAATAGCTTGCCGCCGGCAGCGATAGACAGTTGGCATCAAAAACGGATGCGCTTCCCTGAAATCATTCCCTGGCAAAGCCGCGTTACCTTGGATGACACCCGCCGCGCCATGCCGGAAGCCAGCGACGAAATCATTCGCTGGGCACATGGTCAATGGCGGGATGAATCTGGCTTAGTGATGCGAACCTTGTACCATGGCATTCCCACCATGAGTCCGAAGGTGCCAACCTTAATTATCAATGGCGCAGCGGATCGCACGGTAAAGCCGATTATTGGCGAAGAAATGGCCAGGCGTTTTGCCAGTGACTATATTTGTTTTGCCGAGGTCAGCCATGTTGGTATGCTCCTGGGTCGGCGTGCGCCGTTTATCGCGCAATTAACCTTACAATGGCTCGCTCACACTTTGCTGTAAAATGGATGGAAATGCTATGCTGTTATTTTCAAAGCAAATTCTTAAGCCCCTTGCCGCCGCTCTCGGTGGTGTTTTTTGTTTACTTTTGCTTTTTCCTGCCTGGAACCAGGCGCAACCGCTGTACAGTTGGGTAGATGCCCAAGGTAAGACGCATTATTCGGATAGACTCCCGCCGGAAGCGGTACCCCGTGCGCATAGCAAAATCAATGAGCAAGGCATGGTGATCGAAAGGGTTGAACCGGCCAAAAGTGCCGAAGAGCTTGCCCGCGAACGCGCCGAAGCCAAAATCAAAGCCGAACAAGAGCGACAAGACCGGCTTTTACTCAGTAAATACAAAAACCTAAAAGATATAGAAGCTGCCAAGACCAGCCGACTACAACTGCTCGATGCGCGCATTGATTATTTTTTAATCAAAGAGGCGGAAATCGAGCGCGATTCCGAAGCCACCTTGGCGGAAATTCGCCGCTATGCTGAGCAAAATAAACCCGTACCCCCAGCCTTGAGTAAACGCATGGAAGTGATCTGGCAGCAGTACGATGAATACAAGAAAAGCCTCATGAATTTACGCCAAGAACGGCAAGAAACCATTGAGCGCTTTGAGGCGGAAATTAAGCGTTTTCAGGAAATCCAAAAGCGTTAATTGCCAAGTCCAGCGCCTATTATAAGGCGCTATTTTTACGGAATAAATTTTAGATATTGCTGAACGACGGTGTCAAAATGAAAAGGCGCTACTGCCGGTAGCAAAGCATCGGGAGACGGTTTTGGTGCCTGCAAAACTTCCAACAATGCTTGCGCCAAAGCAGCCTGCAAAAAGGTTTCTTCGTCCATGGGCACCAATTTACCGTAGCGACCCCCTTGTAAAATTTCCCGTGGACCAGCAGGGCAATCCACGGAAACAACCGGCGTTCCCAAGGCCAAGCTCTCCACCAATACATTGCCTAAGCCTTCAAAATCCGAAGTCAACACCAAGACTTTTGCGGCTTTCATAAAGGGAAAAGGATTGACCACCACGCCCAAAAGCTGCACCACTTCCTCAATGCCTAACTGCTTTATTTGCTTCGATAAGCGCTCTCGCAATTCTCCCTCGCCTAGTATCAATAAGCGACAAGGATATTGCGCTTGCAACCGGGCAAAAGCCGCTAAAAGACGATCCAAGCGTTTTTGCGGCTCCAAACGCGCCACTGCTAAAACCACCGGCAGTCCCGCCTGTGCAGTAGCGCTCAACCAAGGATGGTCGCATGGCTCTTGTGCTTGTTGATATATGCTTTTTGAAACCAATGGGTTATAGATAGGTAGTAGCGGAAAATCGGCCGACACTTGAAAAAACTGACGGCAATGGCTAGCCACACCATGCGAAACTGCCACCAACGCATCCATCGCCAAGAGATTCCGCCGCCGTCGCTGCCAACGTGAACTCCCGGGCGTAAAGCGAAAAGTACAAATACTATGCAGAACAAAGACTAAGCGTGTTTTTGGCCAAACTAACCATTGAAAAAACTGCTTGATCAGCAACAAGGATGGATGAAAACGGTGGTAACTACTGATCACAAGATTTGGCCGATAGCGCCAATACAAAATTAGCAGGCGCAGCGCTGGCAGTTGCCACCATGGCGTAGGCACAATATGCAAAGGCGCAGTAGCACGAATATCAGCACGCATAACCCCCCGTCGCAAGCCGAAATAATATGCACGTCCACGCCTTGTTCTGCTAGCGCTGTGGCCAAATTCAGCGCATAACGCCCGGTTCCTGCCCGTGCCAACTGCCGCAATAGCAAAAATACGACGGGTTTTTTATTATTTTTCTTCACGATACTTTTACCCTTAATTTTCTTACAAAAAATTTTAAGCAAGCAGTTAAGCGGTTAATCTCTACAAATTAACGTGCCAATGCCTTGATCAGTAAAAAGTTCGATCAATAAGGCATGGGGCGTGCGGCCATCAATGATATGCGCATGGCGCACACCCCGCTGCACAGCAGTTAAGGCGCAGTCCACCTTTGGCAGCATCCCGCCATAAATCACCTGTTTCGCAATTAAATCCTGAACTTCTGCTGCCGAAATGGTGCTTAGTACCTGTTTTTCGGCATCCAAAATCCCCGGCGTATTGGTTAACAGCAAAAGTTTTTCGGCACGCAATACCGAGGCCAAAGCACCGGCCACGGTATCAGCATTGATATTGTAGCCATGGTGATCGGCACCGACACCTATCGGCGCAATCACCGGAATAAAACCTGCATTTTCTAAGGCTTGCACTACCGAAGGATCAATTTTTTCCACCTCGCCGACAAAGCCTAATTCCGGCAAGGGACGTGCTTGAATCAAACCGCCATCTTTGCCGGTTAAGCCAACGGACTTACCGCCATGTTGATTGATCAACTGCACAATTTCTTTATTGACCGCACCGGCCAAAACCATTTCAACAATATCAATAGTTTCTTGATCGGTCACACGCAAGCCGTTGATAAATTCTGCTTTTTTTCCAAGTCGTTCCAGCAAGGCATTGATCTGTGGCCCGCCGCCGTGGACGATCACCACGCGAATACCGACCAACTGCAACAACACCACATCTTGGGCAAAAGTTTGTTGTAAGTTTTTATCAATCATGGCGTTACCGCCGTATTTGATCACTAAGGTTTTACCAGCCAAACGCTGAATATAAGGCAGAGCTTCAATTAAAATTTCCGCAATCAGCGGTGCCGAAATTGCCACCGACATATTCACTCTCCCGATGGTGTTTTATTCAAGGCAGAGGCATAAGAAATAGCCTGCTGAAGTTTCTCCGCCAATGCCGTCCGTTCTTCGGCGAGATTGCGCCATTGCGCCGCCTCACTATCAAAACGCTCGGGAAAACGCGCCGCCAATTTGGCGATATTCGCACTGCGAATCTGCTCCGGTAGCACACCTAAACGCCGATAGAGCATGGCCAAATACCATTCCACATCGCCGCATTCTTCGGCCAAGGCTAGGCGTTGTTCGGCGGTGACTTCGCCGTGATTTTGCCAAATTGCCATGATAAGACTCAAAATTTCAGCAGCTTCACTGGCAATGCCCAAAGCACCATGCAGATAATCCAAAAACACAGGATCGGTCAGTGGCGGCAAGTCTGTCGTAGTTTCCGGCAAATTTTCTCCTAACGGCTTGCCATAAAACAAAGTTTTTTTGGCGGCATCCAGATGCGCGAGCGCGGAGAGTGTTTGAGCCACAGTCGCGGCCAAAGTCGCCGGGGGAAGCTGTTGCCAATGCGCAATACTGGCGGCCGTACGCGCAGCAGCCTGTAGATAACTTTTTGAATCCATAGTTTATTTCTCAAGAGAGTGTTTTTGAAAAATCGGCGCTAACGTCGTCAATAAGGCCAAAGCCAAGTCGGCTTTGCTTTGTTTAGGAAAAAGCAATTGTTGTGGTGAGAACATGGCTTCTACTTGCCAAATCAAGGTTAATTCATTGTTTTCACTATTAAAACCTTGATCCGGCAGATCAATACGATTGACCGCCAACGCAGGCAGTTTTTTGCGTTGCCGCTTGGCTTCAGCATCGGCCAGGCTTTGCGCAGTTTCGGCGGCAAAACCAAGACAAAATGGCGCATTGGCCAAAGCGGCGACAGTCGCCAAAATATCGGGATTGCGCTGCAAGGTAAGCTGCCACTGTTCGCCAAGTTGTTCTTTTTTATATTTATCGGCAAAAACTTCAAGCGGACGGTAATCCGCTACAGCAGCATTAGCGATAAAAAATTGATTCTTTTGAACTTCTTGCATCACGCAATCGAACATTTCTACAGCCGAGGTCACGGCAAAAAACCGACAACCCGGCGGCGCTGCCAAGGCCACCGGCCCTGACACTAAAGTCACTGACGCTCCTAAATCCATGGCAGCTTTGGCCAAAGCATAGCCCATGCGCCCGGAACTTTGATTACCCAAAAAACGCACACTATCAATAAACTCGTAGGTCGGGCCAGCAGTTATCAAAAAATCAATACCTTGATAAATTTTTGTTACCGTTGCTGTTTTCAAGACAGAGGCATAAAAGTCAGCTAAGGCACTGACAATGGTTAACGGTTCGGCCAAGCGTCCGGCACCATCGCTGCCACAGGCTTGATAGCCTGCCTCAGGTGCAATAATTTTTATTCCACGCTGTTGTAATCTTTGAATATTTTCCTGAACAATCGCCTGTTGCCACATCAAAACATTCATCGCTGGTGCGATAAAAATCGGCGCCGTCGTCGCTAAAAGCACCGTGTTCCATAATTCATCGGCAAAACCCGCAGCGATTTTCGCCACGCTATCGGCTGTAGCTGGCGCAATAATTATTCCTTCCGCCCAACGCGCCAAAGCGATATGGTCAATCTGTAATTCGCTTTGGGCATCAAAGAGTTCACTTTGTACCGCGTGTCCGCTTAACGCCTGAAAGGCCAACGGTGACACCAACTGCTGCGCTGATTTGGATAAGACCACGCGCACCGTGGCACCGGCTTTTTGCAAGAGGCGCAAAATTTCATAACTTTTATAAGCGGCAATACTGGCCGTTACTATTAAAATCAGCTTTTTAGCCTGTAAGGTCATAGCCGCCTGTCCTTAGAAATCGCCAAAGTTTCCGCTTGAGTGAAAAGCATAAAAAAGGGGAGCATCTGCTCCCCGTGGATCGCGCTGTCGCTTGGCAGCAAATGTTAACGCATGGATTTTAAGCGATTATTTTGTTGCAACAACCGTTGAAAGTCGCGCTGTATCAATTCCGGCGTTGTTGGTCCGGTAAAAACTGGCACGGCACTGTAGCTATAAGGAACATAACCGTAAGACGGGGCATAATAGCTTGAATAATAAGGCGAATAATAGGTTGGATAGCCATAGTAATACGGCGTACCAAAGAAAAACGGGAAGTTACAAAACGGGCAAAAGAAAAAAGCGCTGGCAGGTGCTGTCAACAGTAAAAGCAAAGCAGCCAAAAAAGAACGACGTAAACCTTTGAAAAGACGCATGATAATCTCCTAAAAATTTAAGAAAAAACTACGCTTAAACAAATCCACAAACAACAAAACTTGGCAAAAATGGGATGCGCTTGCACCCCAATGATCAAAAAACTTAACGCAACTATCAATAAGCAGCCGGTGCTTTTTCTTCGGTTACTGCCGGTGAATTTTCGGTGGTTTCGGCTTTATTGCTTGGCGCATTAACCACAGGCTTGCGATCCAGGCGTGGCATACGGGTAGGTGCCATCATCATCGGTGGTTGCGCATAGCCTGGGGCATAACCATAACCAGGAGCGCCATAACCATAGCCAGGGGCACCGTAACCATAAGCAGGAGCGCCATAGCCGTAGCCTGGATAGCCACCATAACCATAACCGGGATAACCGCCGTAACCAGGATAGCCATAATTATTGCCAAAGAATGGAAAGAACGGAAAGAAAAAGGCATTGGCTTGTTGAACTGGTGCCAAAAATAAAGAAACGGCCAACAACGCTGCCGCTAAAGTGCTCAATATAGTTTTCATAACATTGCCTCCAAAAGATAATAAAAAATACCAAAGACCTCTTTTTTAGAAAAAGAGAAAAAGAGAGCTATTTACAACATTTTCACACAAAGTGTCTGCTGTAAACGCTTTTATCATAACGCAGCTTTTGCGATGCAAACAATGTTCAAGTTACTGGCGCTTATTTCAGACGCATTCCACCTAAAAAACCAACCACCGCTTAAAGGCGCCACAGACGTGGCAAAACCTATTGACAATCCACTAAAAGCTTTCTAGGCTTTACAAGAAATTTACTGCGACGCAACCTTATCATAACTCGGTGTAACTGTGCGAAATATTTTATTTTTTCTCCTTCTGTGCCTCCTGTTGCCAGCCAAGGCGGTAACTTTGAACGCGGGTCAAAACTTTGACCCATTCACCGGTGGTGTCCAGTTGATTGATTTAAGTCCTGGTATCCCCGGATTTTTATCTGTTGGTGGACCCAACCCTACAGCCATTACCGAGAGCGATTCAACTAGAACGCTTTCTATTGACCTGCTGACGGGCAGCAGTGCCTCGTTAATTGAGACTACTGGTCTGCTTGATTTTACCTTTAATCCTAATCCATCAACAGGGACTGCCAGCATAAACTATGATTTAAACAGCACTTTGACAGTTACTGCTCCATTCTTTAGCTTTATCTATGATTTAACAACAAATCCGCTTACTATGTCTGTAAGTTTTGACAGTGGTACTGCAACAGACTACAACTTAGTGACAGGCGATGATGTGGTGGTCTTTTTTACAGTTCCAAGCACAATAACCACTAACATTAACATAGCCTTTAGCGGCTTTGTTGGTCAGAACAATCTTTCAATTCAAAGCCCTATCACCGTTGAGGTTCCCGAACCAACCACTATCGCCGGCCTCTTTTTCTTGGCCGCTTTGTTGTTCTTTGCCTATAAGCGTCGCCGCCACCAACAGCAGGCTTTACAAGCCGCTTACAGCTTTTCAGCAAAATTTGCTTAAAGTTTTCAGATGCGCGCCAACATAGCAGACGCCTGACTTAGTTTGTAAAAGACTTGACAGTTTTTGAACTTTTCTTTGTAATGTCCAAGCCCTAAAAGCAACCTTTCATCGTCCCTTTATCAACACCCTCGGAGTATTTATGCAATTTTTTCTGGTTTTATTATTAGCGCTGGCCTTTCAAGCCCACGCCGCGAACCTTAGCTCTGGTGACGTACTTGATCCATTTACCAGTGGTTCATTTTTTCAAGACAACACTCCCAATGCTACTGCTGCAACTGACACCGATGCCATTGCTGCTATTGATGCCAACAGAACCATTTCTATTAACTTGTTCTCTGGCAACAATGGTGTAGTCAGCGAAGGTAGTGGCTCACTCTCCTTTTCATTCAATCCGGGCACTGCCACAGGCGAAGCAGATTTAACGTATGTTTTTAACAACCCATTAAATCTTGTCGGTGGAGTCAATGCTTTTACCTTCAGTTACGACTTGGAAACTAACCCACTGACTATGTCAGTAAGTATAGATGGCGGAACAGCCACAGATTATACCCTTGCAACAGGACTCGGCGCACAAGCTAGTATTGATCTCACCGGTGTTGGTTCCATTGCGAGCTCATTAGCAATCAGCTTCAGCGGTTTTTCTGGTCAAAACAATTTGAGCATCAACAGCCCAATCACTGCTGTCCCCGAGCCAGGAACCATTGCTAGTCTGTTTCTTTTAGCTGCTTTGTTGTTCTTTGCTTATCGTCGTCGTCAACACAAGGCGCAACCTTTTAACGCTGCTTTCGCTGCCTAATTCTTTGTCAAAAGGTACAGTTTGCTAACCACTCCCGCCACGGCAGCTCCCGCTGCCCCACCACCACAAAGTAGGGGTTTAAGAGGTCTTCTTTTTGATTATAAGCAAAGGTGCGGCCATTGAGATGCAGCATCGCGCCACCCGCCGCTTCGACAATGGCCTGACCGGCCGCCGTATCCCATTCCGAGGTTGGCACAAAGCGCGGATAGATATCGGCCAAACCTTGTGCCACCAAAGCAAACTTCAAAGCACTCCCTTGATTTAACAACTGATAACTGGGCATCGCTTGCAAAAGCGTTGCCACTTGCGGCGCGGGATGCGAACGACTCGCCACCACGTTATACGGTGGCATTGGGAGGCGTGTGCGTAGAGGTGTCAGCGCTTCGCCAGCTTTTTGCATAAAAGCGCCGATCTCGCGTCCGCCCACATACCAAGTCTGCAAAGCTGGTGCCCACAACAAACCCAAAACCGCTTCGCCGTGTTCAATCAAGGCGATATTGATGGTGAACTGGCCATTGCGCTGCAAAAATTCGCGGGTGCCATCCAGCGGATCCACCAACCAATAATGCGTCCATAAACGGCGTTCGGCATAAGGCACCGCCGCCGATTCCTCGGACAATACCGGATATTCAGGCGTCAAGGCAGTTAAACCTGCCACAATAATGTGGTGCGAAGCCATATCGGCGGCAGTCAAGGGACTATGGTCACTCTTAGCGCTGGTTTGCGCTTCTTCAGCAAAATTTTCCGCCTGATACACCGTTAAAATGGCCTCGGCGGCTTTTGCGGCAATGGTTAATAATTCAGGATAAAGTGCCGCTTGGCTGTATTTTTTGTTCATGTTTTCCATTGTTTTGAATAAATTTTTTCTAAAAACTGCCGCTTGAGGTGATCTTTTTGCTAACGACCATAGCCGTCGCGCACCAGACACAAAGCGGCAATACTGCGTGCTTCGCTGCATTCTTCTTCCTGCCAAAGTTTGGCCAGTTCGGCCAATTTCCACGGCACCACGGTGAGCGGCTCCGGTTCGTCGCCAGGCAAACGCTGCGGATATAAATCCTGCGCTAAAACCACATGCGTGCGATGTGCCATATAGCCAGGTGCCAGCGAAAAGGTTTTCAGATGCCGCAACGACCGCGCTCCATAGCCAACTTCTTCCATCAATTCCCGATTAGCGGCGACCAGAATATCTTCGCCAAGCTCAATTTTGCCTTTGGGTAAAGCCAATTCATAACGCTCGACACCTACGGCATATTCCCGAATCAACAGCACCGTTTCGGCATCCAACAGCGGCACCACCAAGACCGCGCCACCGCTGCCGCTCACTAAACGCTCATAAGTTACTTGTTGGCCATTGGCAAAGGTTAAATCCAGGCTTTCAATTTGAAATAAGCGCGACTTGGCCACCGGCCTGCGCGCGGTAATCTGGGGAAATGCGGGCTTAGAATCGGTCATGCGCTATCCTTGTTTTTATCTTAATGCGATTGGTCTCTTGGCGTATTTTGATTAGCATACCGCTTTTCACCAACATCCCCAATCTGTCTATGCCGCCATTATTGAGCCAACGACAACAAACGATCATCCTTAACTACCGCCTAAGCCTCGCCGATGGCACAGTCATCAGCCAAGGCGACGGCGTAACTTTGCGGTTAGAGGCCGGCGAATTGGCCGACTTTTTACTGGCAACGTTGCTCAACCGCGCTGTTGGCGAAGAAATTTCGCTTTTTTTTCGCGCCGAAGATGCCTTTGGTGCCTATGATCCGCTGCGCTACATCTGGGTGGAAAAAAAATATTTCCCGCCAGATTTTTCGCTTGAGGAAGGTCAAATCATTGAATTTGAATATGAAAACCGAACTATTGCCGGTAAAATTTTGAAAATCCAAGGCCAACATTTGGCCATTGACCTTAATCATCCCTTGGCCGGCCAAGATTTACAGTGGCAAGCCAAAATTCTTTCTCTGTCAGGAGCAGCCGAATGACCGAACAGCCTATTGTTTTTCAAAGTAAAAAAGTCTATCTAGCCAATCCACGCGGCTTTTGCGCCGGCGTGGATCGCGCCATTGCCATGGTTGAGCAAGCCTTGGCGCAGTTTGGTGCGCCTTTGTATGTCCGCCATGAAATCGTGCATAACCGTTTGGTGGTCAACGAATTACGCGAAAAAGGCGTGCGTTTTATCGAAGACTTAGCCGAAGTCCCGCCTGGCAATTTGGTGATTTTTAGCGCGCACGGTGTATCGCAAGCCATTGTTGCTGAAGCTGAAGCACGGCAATTGAAAATTTTTGACGCGACCTGTCCTTTGGTCAGCAAAGTGCACATCGAGGTCGGACGCTACGCCAAAGAACACCGCGAAGTGATCTTGATTGGCCACGCCGGTCATCCCGAAGTCGAGGGGACGCTTGGCCAATATCGCTCGACAAAGGGCACGATTTATCTCGTGCAAGATCATCAAGATGCTGAAAATCTTCAGGTAAAAAATCAGGAGCATCTGGCCTATGTCAGCCAAACCACGCTTTCCGCTGACGACACCCGCGACATCATCGCCATTTTGCGCCGCCGTTTTCCGGCCATTTTAGGTCCCAAACACGACGATATTTGTTACGCCACGCAAAATCGCCAAGATGCTGTGAAAGCCTTGGCCAGTCAGGCACAGGTGATTTTGGTCATTGGCTCGAAAAATAGCTCAAATTCTAATCGCTTACGCGAAATCGCCGCGCAGCACGGTGCGCAAGCCTATTTGATTGATGATGCGCAAGATATTGATAAAAGCTGGTTTAGCGACCAAAAAACCATTGGTGTGACCGCTGGTGCTTCGGCGCCCGAACATCTGGTACAAGCGGTGTTGGCCTGGCTTAAAGAAAAAGAATTTAGCAAAGAAATCATTGAATTAACCGGCATTATTGAAGATGTGCATTTTGCCTTGCCAAAAGAATTGCGCGGCCATCCAGAAACACGAGAACCTTCGCCAGAAACTTTCACCACCGACCCCGACGCAGCCGAATAAAAGGCCAGCAACGGCGAGACACCTTTTTCCAGCGCTAAAAAACATGACCGACTCCATCGCCACCCAAACGCCTTTTATGCGCCAAGTGGCGCTTTTTGAACCAGAAATCCCGCCGAACACCGGCAATATCTTGCGCCTCTGCGCCAATAGCCACAGCCTTTTGCATTTGATTCGTCCTTTGGGTTTTCGCCTGACCGATAAAGCCTTTAAGCGAGCGGCTATGGATTATCAAACTTCGCTGCAAGTTCATGATAATTTTGAGGCGTTTCGTAAGCATCTGGAGGCAACGGATGACTTTGGAAAGGTGTTTGCCTTTACCACCAAAGGCCGAAATTTTTATCACCAAGTGACCTATCCCAGTCCAAGCATCTTGCTCTTCGGCCCGGAAAGTCGCGGTTTACCCAAGGAAATTTTCAACGCGATTGGCGAGGCGCGCTGTTTACGCATCCCAATGCAGGCCAAGAGCCGCAGCTTAAACTTGGCCAATGCCGTAAGCATTGCTTTATACGAAGTATGGCGACAGCAGGGGTTTGTGGAAGGGTTAGATTTTAGCTAAAACTCAGCCCGTTGCTGCCGTTCTAGTAAAAGCTGCAAGGCTTGCTCTGGCGATAATTTTTGCTGCAAAACCTGCGCCACGGCAGTAATGATCGGCGCTGGACATGGATAACGTTGTAACCATTCCAAGGCCAATAAAGCACTGTGATAGCCCTCAACGGTGCCAATGCGTGTCAAGGCTTCCGGCACGCCAATGCCCTGTCCCAACAGCAGCCCAAAACGGCGATTACGAGAGAGGTCGTCGGTGGCGGTCAACAATAAATCGCCAAGTCCCGACAACCCCATCAAGGTTGGCGCTTCCGCCGCAAAAACCGTCGCCAAGCGCTGCATTTCCGCCAAACCCCGCGTCAGCAAAGCCGCCCGCGCATTGCTGCCGAGTCCTAAACCATCGCTTACGCCTGCGGCAATGGCCAAGATATTTTTCAAAGCCCCGCCCAAAGACACGCCAGGACGGTCATGTTGATGATAAATCCGCAGCCGGCCGCGATGCAGGTCAGCAATCACCGCCTGCCAGGCCTCCGGCAGCGCTGCCGCCAACACCAAGGCTGTGGGCTTTTCTGCCGCGACTTCTTCGGCAAAACTTGGCCCCGACAATACCGCCACTGAGGCAGCTGCCGCTAAATCACTTTCTAAGGCTTGGTATAAAAAAAGTTTTTCGGGATGCAAGCCTTTGGTGGCCAAAACAATTGGTAAGGAAAATTGCAAGGCCTGCCACGATGGCAGCCAGGCGCTTAAAGCGTAACTCGGCAGCGCTAACAAAAGCCAGCGACAGTCGGCAGCCAAGGTTAAATCACTGGTGGGAAAAAGATTTTCTGGGAAAGGAAACTTAGGCAGATAAAAAACATTGGCACGCGCCGCACGCATGGCAGCGATTTTTTCGGGGTCGCGACCATACAACCACACCGGCGCATCCCGATGCCGCGCCAAATGTAGTGCCAAGGCGGTGCCCCAGGCACCGGCACCGACGACAAAAATGCCGTTTTTTAGAGCTTGTTCATTGGCCATGTTTTTACTTTTTTGGTGACCTTTTTTTCATGACTTTTTTATAAATTGGCTTTTCGCGGTTGCCTAGGCTGTTTTTTACTGTCCACACTTTTGACTTTAACTGAATGAATTTTCAGAAAACTTAGAGATGCTTTTTCACCCAGGCTTCCAGTTGTGGATAAGGAAGCGCCCCAGAAATTCTGGCCAACTCTTGGCTATTTTTTAGCAAAATCAAGGTGGGAATACCACGAATGCTCCATTGTTGCGCCAGCGCTTGTTCGTGGTCGCTGTTGACCTTGAGGAGACGTAACGTCGGCAGCGCCGCCGCCAGTCGCGCCAAACTAGGTGCCAAACTGCGGCAAGGTCCACACCATTCCGCCCAAAAATCCACCAACAGCGGCAGTTGTTCTCGCGTTAAAAAACGCTTGAATAAGGCAGCGTCGGCGCTGATCGCGAAACCAGGCAACAGCGGCTGCTGGCAACGCCCGCAACGTGGCATAACCTCGGTCATAGGCAGCGTCGGCGGCCAAGACAGGCGGTTGATTTGCGAGCAATGCGGACAAACCGTTTCTAAGGTGTTGATAGCAGAAGACATAATATCAAGCGTTTGAAGCAGGAGGAAAAAAAGGCGCTAACAGCGCATCCAGATGCCCTTGTTTTTCTAAAAGCAAGAGGTCATCGCAGCCGCCAACATGCTGCTCGCCAATAAAAATCTGCGGTACGGTAAAACGGCCCGAACGCGCGATCATTTCTTGGCGTTTTTCCGGTTGGCCGTCAATGGGAATCTGTTGAAAAGGCACTTGTTTTTTTTCTAACAGTGCCAATGCCCGCCAACAATACGGGCAAAATTTACCAGTGTAAATCTCAATAGTCATAAGATATTGATCTAAAAAATCATTTCACTCTTTTTGTGTTGGCAAGCCTTGGTTTTGCCATTCGATAATCCCGCCGTTCAGGTTATACAAGGTGGGAAAACCGGCTTTAAGCAAAATTTCACAGGCTTGCGCCGAACGCGCACCGCTGCGGCAATAGGCGACAATCGGACGCTCCTTATGCGCTTCGAGCTTAGTAAGCTGATTGGGCAGTTGGCTCAAGGGAATATGCACGGCTTCTAAAAGATGACCTTGCCGATATTCGCCAATTTCGCGCACATCAAGAAACAAGGCGTTGTTATGATTGGAAAGCGTGGTGGCTTGCATCGGCGAGATGCCTTTGAAGCCACGCTTGGCACGACGGACTTCGCTGATAACCAATAAAAACAAAACAATAAAAAATGCCGTCACCAGGAGCCAGTTTCGGCTGGCAAAAGCAATAATTTCTTCCACAGATCAACCCTCTTTAAGCGTCTAACGTCTGATATTAGCGTTTCACGCCTAAACGCGCCAAAATCATATCTAAAGGACAAAAACGGGTCAGTGCGCTTTGAAAAAGGTTAAAACCAACGAAAGCGGTAAAAATCAAGAAATACTCGCTGATAAACACTGGATTCCATTCGGCTTTATAACCGAGCAACAAAGAAACCATGATAAAAAAACCAGCAACTAGGCGGACAATGCGATCAATAGTCATAGTGAAAACTCCGTAAAATGACAGTTTAAGGTAAAAAGTTTGGGGTGGACTTAGCGCGAACAAAAAACTTCCTGCATCATGCCTAAAAGGCGCAGGGTACGTGCATCGCTAATGCGGTAATATACGCGATTGGCATCTTTGCGGGCAATCAAAATGCCTTTATCGCGCAAAATCGAGAGATGTTGGGAGATATTGCTTTGCGAGGTGCCAACGCTATCTACAATATCTTGCACGCTGACCTCGCGGTCGCCCAAAGTGCAAAGAATCCGCAGGCGCAGGGGGTGGGACATCGCCTTCAGGGAACGCGATGCCCGTTCAATGTCTTCTTCGCGGGTCATCAGTTGTACATGATTCATCATAGCAATTTCTGTATTCATAAAGACAATTCCTTTGCGGAAAGAAAATAATAAAATCAAGTGAAAAGTAGTTATTTGCAAAAAGTCTAATAAAAAAACATCTGTAAGTTTTTTTTACTTGAGTTTTCAAAAAATTTTACCCAAGTATTTTTCGACTTGCGAGGAATCTAATACAAAGTCGTTTCAGGATACAAGCACTTTCTAAGAAAAGTGCCGCAGAAAATAATAAAAGTAGGCAACGCCTCTGACAATTTTCTAAAAAGTTAAAGCAAATCAAAATTTTTAGCCAAGCCATCGCCATTATTGTCAGGTGTGCTAAGCAAAAAAAAAATTTCCCTTGGGTGTGAGCGTAGTCATTTATAGGCGGCTGTGGTATTTATCGCACTTTCGTTTTTTCCAAGCGTTTGAGGCAATGTAATGCGAACACAGGTTTTTTTAGGCAGTTTAGCGGGTATCATCATCGGTTTTTCGCTGGCGGTTGGTCATAATGTTTTGGCCAAACGGGACTATGAAGCACCTTTACCGATCAACTCCTTACAAAATTTTAGCGAAATTTTTGCGCGTATCCAAAGCGACTATGTAGAAGATGTTGATCAGCAAAAGCTGATGGAAGAAGCCATTCGCGGCATGGTCAGTAGCCTTGACCCGCACTCGGCTTATTTGTCCCCTGAAGAATTACAGGACTTAACCGCCGATACCACTGGCCTTTTTGGCGGTTTGGGCATCGAGGTGACGATGGAAGAGGAACTTATCAAAGTCGTTGCACCGATAGACGACACGCCGGCGCAACGTGCCGGTATTCAATCCGGCGATTTAATTATTCGCATTGACCAGACGGCAGTACGCGGCCTGGAATTAAGCGAAGCTGTAGATTTAATGCGCGGTGAACCGGGTACTGACATCACGCTCACCATCATGCGCGAAGGTGCCCAAGAACTTTTAACCGTGAAATTAACCCGTGAAATCATCCGCGTGCAAAGCGTGAAAGCGCGACTCTTAGAAAACGGCTATGGGTATATCCGTTTGACACAATTCCAAAATCAGACCGTCAGCCAATTGCGTAGTGCTATCGAAAAACTGGTAGCCGAAAACAGTAGTGCTTTACAAGGTTTGATCTTGGATTTACGCAATAACCCCGGCGGTGTTTTGAATGGCGCTATCGGCGTTGCTGATTTATTTCTGGAAAAAGGCTTGATTGTTTCCACCAAGGGTCGTGAAAATGAAGGAGAAATGCGTTATTCAGCGCGTCCAGGCGATATTTTACAGGATGCGCCCTTGGTGATTTTGGTCAATGGCGGCTCGGCCTCGGCTTCGGAAATTGTCGCCGGCGCGCTGCAAGATCATAAACGTGCCGTACTCATGGGTAGCGCGACCTTTGGCAAAGGCTCGGTGCAAACCATTCAGCCTTTGAATAATGGCGGTGCTTTGAAATTGACCACGGCGCTGTACTACACGCCAAACGACGTTTCCATTCAAGCGGCTGGCATCAAACCCGATATTATTTTACGTCGCAAAGAGACTGAAAATGAAGAAGTTGCCAAAAATACGGCTTTGGAACCCTTAAAAGAAGCTGATCTGAAGGGGCATCTCAATGGCGCGCTGGAAGGCAAAAACGCCGCTGACGAGGAGCAAGGCGATGATCAAGCGCAAAAACGCTTCGATGAAAACGACTATCAGATTGTTGAAGCCTTAAATTTATTGAAAGGCTTGGCAATTTTCCGCAAAGCCGCGCAATGAGCATCTTGCTGCCGTTGGCCGAAGGCGTTGAAGAACTAGAGGCCATCACCATCAGCAATATCCTGCGCCGTGGCGGTTTAACGGTTCTTTTGGCTGGGGTCAGCGAGACTTTAATCCCCATTCGCGCCAGCCGTGGCGCACGGCTTTTGCCCGACCTCACCCTTGCCGAAGCCTTAGCTTTTGGCCTTGGCCATTATCAAGCGATTGTCTTGCCAGGCGGACAGCCAGGCACCGATAATCTTCTGAAAAATAGCGCTCTCATCGCTTTTTTACAGGATTTTTGGCAAGCCATAGCCGCAAGCGAAGACCGTTATCTGGCGGCTTTATGTGCCGCGCCCAAAGTGTTGTTGGCCGCCGGCATATTGCAACAGCAACGCCTGAGCGTCTTTCCAGGTGCTTTAGCGACTTTGCCGGAAGCCTGGGCGGCCAATCAGGGAACATTGGTCATCACCGAGGCACCGGTCACAGTGGATGGCCGCTTGATTACCGGACGTGGACCTGGTAGTGCCTTGGCTTTTGCTTTGACTTTATTGGAAAAATTGGCGGGGCGGGAGCGGCGGGAAAGCGTCGAAGCCAAACTGCTGTAAGCCAATAGATCGCCAGCAAAACTGGCCAGCAAACAACCTTTTGTTAATCTTCGCATAAAAAAGGCAGTAGCTACACGCACTGCCTTTTTTAGTTGAGCTTCACACCAACACTTTTAATTTCTAGTTTTTAACTGGCCGCCGGGGGATTTGCTGGCGTGAGATAGGGGCGATAACCGCTGCGCAAAGCACGCACAATAAAATCACCACGTTGATTTTTTTCATTATTCAAAGTTTCTAGGCATTGGGATGCCTCGCCGGCGGCCTCGCTCAATAACACTTCTAACTCCCGCAAATCCACTTTGGGTTTGGCCAAAAATTCTGGGTCATATTTCACTGCCAACTGATTGCCAATGTGCCAAAACATCCGCGCATTCCACATCATTTTTTTAACATCTGGATGCTGCATGAGATCAATACAGCGCTGATTTAATTGTTGTTCAGTCATCGTTTTCTCCAAAAAAAATAATAAAGTTATTCAACTTATTCAACGGTAACGGCTTTGGCTAAATTGCGTGGCTGATCAATATCATTGCCGCGCCAATTGGCGACGTGATAGGCAAAAAGCTGCAAAGCCACGGTGAAAAATAAGGGCGAAAGCACGCCATCCATCGCTGGCAAATGTAAATAATGGCCGTCTTTCGGCAAGCCAGCAGTGGCAATGCCCTCGCTTAAAAAAGCATAGATTTTGCCACCGCGTGCCGCCACTTCTGCCATATTGCTGCGGACTTTTTCCAAAAGCGCATCGTCAGCAACCAAAAAAATCACCGGCAAATGCTGATCAATCAAGGCCAAAGGCCCGTGTTTTAACTCTCCGGCGGGATAGGCTTCAACGTGAATATAAGCGATTTCTTTTAATTTCAAGGCGCCTTCCACGGCAATCGGATAGAGAATGCCACGGGCGATTAACAGTGCATGATCAACATCTTCAAAATCTCGCGCCCAAGCCGCCAAGGCGGGTTCCAAAGCCAAAAGTGTCGGCAGGCGCACTGGCAGACGCTGCACTGCCGCCAAACCCTGTTCCAATAACGCCTGGCTTTGTTGTTTTTCAGCTAAATGCAATAAAAACAGAAATAAGGTCAGCAATTGGCAGCTAAAGGCCTTGGTCGAGGCCACGCTCACCTCCACCCCTGCTTTGGTCAGCAATACCTGCTCTACTTGTCGCACCAAGGCGCTTTCTTGGACATTACAGATCGCCAGATAGCTTTGATAGTTTTGAATGGCTTTGGCTTTTTGCAACGCTGCCAAGGTATCCGCCGTCTCCCCCGACTGCGATAAGGTAATAAAAAGACTTTCCGGCAAGACGGCCACCTCACGGTAGCGATACTCGCTGGCAACCTCGACCTGACAGGGTAGCTTTAACCAGGTTTCGCACCAGTATTTGGCCACCAAACCGGCGTGATAACTGCTGCCACAGGCAACAATATGCAATGCCTTCGGCAGCGGCCAAGCGGCCAGAGTTGTCAAAGCCTGGCGAACGCTTAGCGCCGTGTCTTGTAAGGCTTTGGGTTGCTCAAAAATTTCCTTGAGCATGAAATGCTTAAAGCCTTCTTTTTCTACCAACTGCCCACGGGATTCGACCTGACGTAGCGCTCTTTCCACCGCTTGGCCCTGCTGATAGAGCTGAATGCCTTGACGCTCAATCAGGCCATAGTCGCCATCTTCCAACAGCAAATACTCCTGGGTAATAAAAGCAAAGGCTTGCAAATCAGAAGCCACAAAATGCTCACCCACGCCCACACCAATCAACAACGGCGAGGCCTGACGGGCGACAAAAATACGTCCGGGTTCCCGGGCATCCAAGATCGCCAAGGCGTAACTGCCATGAATCACCGCCAGCAGGCGTGGCAGCAGGATCAACAGCGGCAACTCGGTTTTTTCAACTTGCCAGGCCAACCATTGCACCAAAACTTCGGTGTCGGTTTCCGATTGAAAAGCCATGCCTTGCGCTTCCAACTGCTTTTTTAATTCCGGGGCATTTTCAATGATGCCGTTATGGACTAAAGCAAAAGGCCGCGCCAAATGCGGATGCGCATTGTCGGACGAAGGTGCGCCATGCGTCGCCCAGCGCGTGTGAGCAATACCCACAGTTGCTGGAGCCAGTGGTGATTGCTCTAAACTTTCTATTAAAGCCGAGACTTTACCAACGCTACGCAGACTTTCAAGCCTCTGATTGGCCAAAAGCGCCACACCTGCCGAGTCGTAACCACGATATTCCATGCGTTGCAAACCCGACAACAAAATCGGTAACACCTGCCGTTCAGCCACCGCACCAATAATTCCACACATTTTTTAGCACTCTTGTAAAAAACAATAGCTTAAAGTATCAAGGCGTTCCTAGAACAATCCTTACTCCTTGGCTGCCGATGGCGAATCGGACTCAGTTTTTTTTCCTGAATTTTTTTGAGGCCGTCGCCACTGTGGCAGGCTCAACTGCCGACTGCGTGCCAAGGTCAACTGTTGCGCTGGTGCATCTTTGGTGATCACCGAACCGGCACCAATGGTCGCGCCGGCACCGATAGTCACTGGTGCCACCAAAGCACTGTTAGAACCAATAAATACTTGATCTTCAATATACGTATGATGCTTATTGGCACCGTCGTAATTGCAAGTGATGCTGCCCGCGCCGAAATTGACCGAACAGCCAACGGTCGCATCGCCGACATAAGACAAGTGATTGATTTTACTATTATTAGCAATGGAAGCATTTTTGACTTCGACAAAATTACCGATATGCACATTTTCGGCTAACACCGTCCCCGGTCGCAGCCGCGCATAGGGGCCAATCCGACAACCCGCAGCGACTTTGACACCATCCAGATGCGAAAACGGCAAAATTTGAACATTTTCCGCAAGTTCACAGTTTTTAAGATAGCAATTCGCGCCGATAGACACGCCGGCTGCCAAAGCCACCCGACCTTCTAAAATCACATTGACATCCAAAAAAACATCAGAGGCCATCTGCACTTCGCCACGAATATCCAAGCGCGCCGCATCGGCAATGCTTACCCCTTGCGCAAAGAGCTTTTCTGCTTGTTTGCGTTGATAAAGTCTTTCAAGGTGTTGCAGTTGCGCACGGTCATTGATGCCAAGCATTTCATCGCTATCGGCCAAAGTGAGCGCCTGAATGCGTTGACCTTCGGCATAAGCTATCGCCACCACATCGGTTAGATAATATTCGCCTTGCGCATTATTGGGAGTGACTTTACTAAGCCAATGAGAAAAATCAGCAGCTTGCGCCATCATGATGCCGGTATTGACTTCGGTAATCGCCTGCTCTTTCGGCGTGGCATCTTTTTGCTCAACAATGCCGGTAACCTCGCCGTCAGCATTGCGAATAATCCGCCCGTAGCCAAAGGGATTCAACAACTGTGCAGTCAATAATATCAAGGAATTAGGCTGCCAGAGCGCCTGCATGGCTTGCAGTGTTTCTGGACGCAACAAGGGCACATCGCCGTAAAGCACGGTGATTAAAGCATTTTCAGGCAACTTCGGCAGTGCTTGCAGCAGTGCATGTCCGGTGCCAAGCGGCGGGTCTTGGTGTACCCAAATAAAATTTTCGGCGAGATTTTCGGCGAGATTTTCGGAAAGATTTTTAGAGAGGTCTTGCTTAGGCGCAAAGGCAGCTTGCACTTGCGCCGCTTGATGACCAACCACCAGGCATTGCTTTTGCGTAACCTGTTGCGCTGTCGCCAAAACATGGCCAAGTAAAGGACGACCGGCCAGAGCATGTAGAACTTTCGGCAGGACAGAGCGCATCCGGCTGCCTTTACCGGCAGCCAAGATTACGGCAATATTTTCCATAAGCTATTGATAATTAACGTTTTAACGTTTAGCTTGTTCGCGCAACTTCTGGATAGTACGCAATTGCGCCATGGTCTCGGCCAGCTCGCTTTGCGCACGGCTGAAATCAAATTCCGATTTGGCATTGGCCAGCATCTGTTGCGCATCTTCTCGCGCTTTCAGGACTTTGGCTTCATCTAAATCGTGAGCGCGAATCGCCGTATCCGAAAGCACCGTTACCACATGCGGTTGCACTTCGATCATGCCACCGGAAACATAGAGCAACTGATCTTCGGTCGCCAGTTGCGGACGAAAGCGCAATTCTCCAGGTAACATTTTGGCAATCAAGGGACTGTGCAAAGGCAACACGCCAATTTCCCCAAGTTCGGTCGGGGCAAAGACTGCCTCGACCCGACCAGAAAAAAGCTGCTGCTCTGCGCTGACCACATCGAGATGAAAGGTCATCGCCATAAAATTTCTCCTGCCTTAAGCGGCTTTGGCAAGCATGGCTTGCGCTTTATCAACCGCTTGCTCAATCGCGCCCACCATATAAAACGCCTGTTCGGGCAGATGGTCATATTCGCCCGAGAGAATGCCCTTGAAGCCGCGAATGGTGTCTTTCAAAGAAACAAAAACGCCGGGTGAGCCGGTGAAGACTTCAGCAACGTGGAAGGGCTGGGAGAGGTAACGCTGAATTTTCCGTGCCCGGCTGACGGTAAGTTTGTCATCTTCGGATAATTCATCCATACCCAAAATCGCAATGATGTCTTTCAACTCTTTGTAACGCTGCAAGGTTTTTTGTACGCCACGCGCCACTTGGTAATGCTCTTCGCCCACAACTTCCGGGTCTAATTGCCGACTGGTGGAATCCAAAGGATCAACCGCCGGATAAATGCCAAGTTCAGCAATTTGCCGCGATAAAACCACGGTCGCATCTAAGTGCGCAAAGGTGGTGGCCGGCGAGGGGTCGGTCAAGTCATCGGCAGGTACATACACGGCTTGTACCGAGGTAATAGAACCTTTTTTGGTTGAGGTGATACGCTCTTGCAATACGCCCATTTCCTCAGCCAAGGTCGGCTGATAGCCCACTGCAGAAGGCATCCGACCCAAAAGCGCCGATACTTCCACACCGGCCAAGGTGTAGCGGTAGATATTGTCAATAAACATCAAGACATCGCGGCCTTCGTCACGGAAATACTCGGCCATGGTCAAACCGGTCAAAGCCACCCGCAAACGGTTACCTGGCGGTTCGTTCATCTGGCCATACACCAGAGCAACTTTATCCAAGACATTGGAATCCTTCATTTCGTGATAGAAGTCGTTGCCCTCGCGAGTACGCTCACCCACACCGGCAAATACTGAATAACCGCTGTGCTCGGTGGCGATATTGCGGATAAGCTCCATCATATTGACGGTTTTACCGACACCGGCACCGCCGAATAAGCCAACTTTGCCGCCTTTGGCAAAAGGACAAAGCAAATCAATTACTTTGATGCCAGTTTCCAAAAGCTCGGTCGCACCGGCTTGCTCTTCAAATGAGGGCGCTGGACGATGAATCGGCCAATGCGCTTCGGCTTGAATATCACCAGCATGATCAATGGGTTGCCCCAAAACATCCATAATCCGACCTAAAGTCGCCGTGCCGACTGGCACCGTGATCGGTGCCTGGGTGTCGCGTACTTCCAAGCCGCGACGCATCCCTTGGGTTGTACCTAAGGCAATACCACGCACAATGCCATCGCCTAATTGTTGTTGCACTTCAATGACTAAGCCGTCACAAGCATCCACCACCAAGGCACTATAAATTTTAGGCAGACAGTCGCGTGGAAATTCCACGTCAATGACCGCACCGATAATCTGTACAATTTTTCCGTTTTGCATGTTTTCCTCTGGATTTGGCGGCGGGTGCGCTTATTCAAGCGCTGCGGCACCGCCAACAATTTCTGAAATTTCTTGGGTAATCGCCGCCTGGCGGGCTTTGTTATAGATCAAGGTCAATTCACGAATCAGCGTACCGGCGTTGTCGCTGGCATTTTTCATCGCCACCATGCGCGAAGCCATCTCGGCAGCTACATTTTCCACCACAGCTTGATAAACCAAAGATTCCAAATAGCGCGTCAATAAAGCATCGATCACGCTTTCAGCATCCGGTTCATAAATATAGTCCCAGTGATGGGTGAGTTTTTCATCTTCGGCCGAGGGCAAAGGCAACAATTGCAGGACTTCCGGCTTTTGACTGATGCTATTGATAAAACGTGAGCGCACCAACAGCAAACGATCAATGTGACCGGCCAGATAGGCATCCAGCATATTTTTCAACACGCCAATGGTATCCGCTAATTGTGGCTTATCACCGAGATGCCCGGCTTGGGCGACAACATTGCCACCGTAGCGTTTGAAGAAGGCAATGCCTTTTTGGCCATAAACCGCCAAATCCACTGGAATTTTTTTCTGGTCGTAGTCACGCAATTGCTGAATGGTGATCTTAAAGGCATTGGCATTTAAGCTACCGCATAAACCCCGATCCGTAGAAACCAGAATTAAACCAGCGCGTTTCAGTGGTCGCTCCTGCATAAAAGGATGCTTTAGCTCAGAGTGCGCCTGGGCTAAGTGGCCGATAACACTGCGGATTTTTTCAGAATAGGGACGACCCGCCAACATGCGCTCCTGAGCGCGACGCATTTTGCTGGCCGCCACCATTTCCATAGCTTTGGTGATTTTGCGGGTGTTTTTCACACTTTTGATTTTGCCGCGAATTTCTTTAGCGTTTGACATTCCTGCTTACCAGGCTTGGTTTTTCTTAAAGTCTTGGATCGCGGCATCCAGTTGTTTTTTCACGTCATCGGTGAGCTTGGGATTGGCATTGATATTGGCCAACAGCGCCGCATAACTGGCATGAAGATAATTGTGCAAAGATTTTTCAAAATCAGTGATTTTATCCACCGCCACATCATCCAAATGGCCTTCGTTGGCAGCAAACAAAGAAACGGCAATTTCGGCCACGGATAACGGCGCATATTGTTTTTGTTTCATAAGTTCGGTCACGCGACGGCCACGTTCCAACTGCTTGCGGGTTAATTCATCTAAATCCGAGGCAAATTGCGCGAAAGCTGCCAATTCCCGATATTGCGCCAAAGCCAAACGAATACCACCACCAAGTTTTTTAACGATGCTGGTTTGTGCGGCACCACCGACGCGAGACACCGAAAGACCAGCGTTGATCGCTGGTCGAATGCCAGCGTTGAATAAATCCGCTTCCAGGTAAATCTGGCCGTCGGTGATTGAAATCACGTTAGTAGGAACGAAAGCCGAGACATCGCCAGCTTGGGTTTCAATGATAGGCAGCGCGGTTAAAGAACCGGTTTTGCCGGTGACTTCGCCATTGGTCATGCGCGCAACATAATCAGCGTTGACGCGAGAACCACGCTCCAAAAGACGGGAATGCAGATAAAAAACATCGCCAGGATAGGCTTCGCGACCAGGTGGGCGGCGCAACAGCAAAGACACCTGCCGATAGGCCACGGCTTGTTTGGTTAAATCATCGTAAATGATCAAGGCATCTTCGCCACGGTCACGGAAATATTCACCCATGGTACAACCGCTGTACGGCGCGATGTACTGCATAGCGGCAGACTCAGCGGCAGTTGCAGCAACGACGATGGTATAAGCCAAAGCGCCGGATAATTCTAAGCGACGCACAATATTGGCCACCGAGGAGGCTTTCTGACCAATCGCCACATAGATACATTTAATGCCGGTATCTTTTTGATTGATGATGGTATCAATCGCTACTGCCGTTTTACCAGTTTGCCGGTCGCCAATGATCAACTCCCGCTGACCGCGACCAATCGGCACCATGGTGTCAATAGCTTTGATACCGGTAGGCATTGGCTGATCCACGGATTGACGGTCAATCACGCCGGGCGCGATTTTTTCAATCGGCGAGGTACCAGCCGCTTGAATCGGGCCACGGCCATCAATGGGATTACCCAAAGCATCAACGACCCGACCTAAAAGTGCTTCGCCAACCGGCACTTCGAGAATGCGGCCAGTACATTTGGCAGTGTCGCCTGCCAAAATGCTTTTGTAGTCCCCCAGAATCACCGCGCCAACCGAATCGCGCTCTAGGTTTAAGGCTAGTCCATAGACTTGATTTGGAAATTCAATCATTTCTCCGTACATGGCATCAGCCAAGCCGTGTACACGCACAATACCGTCGGTAAGCGCCACAACCGTGCCTTCGCTACGGGCTTCGGACACTACCTGAAAGTTTTGGATGCGTTGTTTGATAATATCAGTAATTTCGGCAGGATTAAGGTGCATAGACGTCCCTAAAATGGGTTAAATCAAAATTATCTTTGGCAATTATTTAGTAATGCTGGCAGCCAATTCTGCCAATTGTCCGCGCACGGACGCATCAATAGTTTTATCGCCAAAATGAATGGTAACACCGGCAATCAAAGACGGGTCTAGCCAGACATCCATCGTGACTTGACGGGCGCCAAAGCGTTGGCCAAGCAAGGTTTGCAAATTGGCCATAGTCGCTTCATCCAGAGGAAAGGCACTGACGACTTTGGCAGCTAAGGTCTGTTGCGCAGCGTGATAATATTCAAGAAAAATTTCGGCGATGCTTGGCAAAATCGCTGTTTTTTTCTCTAAAACTAATAAAGACAGCAAATTATCCAGCCAATCTGCGCGATAACTTTGTGAAAAATCTTGCAAAACCGTTATTTTTTCAGCATCGCTGACCTGCGGATGCTTGAGAAAATCCTGTAATTCGCCATTGGCAAAAAAAGCTGCCAGATGCTGCAACGCCGCAAGCCAGCCCTCCACCGAGGACTGGCTTTGCGCTAATTCAAATAAAGCACGCGCATAAGGTCGCGCCATAACTGCGTATGAGGCCATAAGAAGTTCCTAAAATTTGCCTTGAAAGTCGCTCAAGATAACCTGATGCACTTCAGGATTGACTTCTTTTTGCAGGATTTTTTCCGCCATAACTAAAGCCAGTCCTGCCACTTCTTTGCGCAACTCTTGTTTGGTTTGACTGACTTCTACAGCCAATTGTTCTTGCGCCAGCACTTGGATGCGCTCGGCTTCTTTGACCGCTTGGAGTTTGGCTTCTTCGATCACTTCTGCCGCACGTTTTTGTGCTTTGCTGATGATCTCGGTGGCTTCCATTTTGGCAGCTTTCAAGGTTTCAGTGGCTTTCACTTCGGCAAGTTTTTGCTCTTGTTTGCCACGCTCAGAGGCAGCCAAACCTTCGGCAATACGCTCCTGCCGTGCCGCTAACGCACGGATCATCGGCTTCCAGAGAAAATGGGAAACGAACCAGATGAGAATCAAAAAAGTGATCATCTGGCCGAAAAGGGTAGCGGTAACATTCATACCGATATCCCTTAGCCACCCATCAAGTTCAACAAGCTACCCGCGAATGGGTTGGCTGTGGTAAACCACATAGAAATACCCAATACGATCATTGGGAAGGCTTCCATCAAACCGCCGCTAAACAACATTTGGCCAACCAACTGCGCACGCAATTCGGGTTGACGAGAAATACCTTCGATATATTTAGAACAAATCATCCCCCAGCCTAAAGCTGACGCAAAACCGGCAGTTGCCAAGACAATACCCACAGCAATCACGGTGGTCGAATACACCTGCGCCAACAAAGTTAAATTTTCAGCAGTCATCGTTACAGCTTCAACGGCCATTTTTCATACTCCTTAAGGATTGTAATAAAAGAAAATAAAAACAAAACAAAAATTTAATGTGCTTCTTCGTGTTGTGAAGCCAAACTTAAATAAACAATGGTCAATAACATAAATAAAAAGGCTTGCAAGGTAATAACGAGGATATGAAAGATCGCCCAGAGACTACCCGGTGCCCACATCGCCCACCACGGCAGCAGCGCAATCAAGAGGAAAATCAATTCACCAGCAAATAAATTACCGAAAAGACGCAAGGCCAGGGTCAGCGGTTTGGCAACTTCTTCAACGGTAGTAATCAAGATATTGAAAGGCATCAACCACGGGCCGAAAGGATGGAATAAAAACATGCGAACATAACCGCCTAACCCTTTGCTTTTAATGTGATAAATTATAATTAAGATAAATACGGTCAAAGCCAGCCCTAGGGTGGTGGAAAGATTGGTGGTCGGCACGACCTTGAAATATTCAAGATTAAAGCCTTCCCGCATCAGCCAAGGAATTAAATCCACTGGGATTAAATCCATCAGGTTCATTAAAAACACCCAGGTGAAAATGGTAAAAGCCAAGGGGCCGATCAGCGGGTCGTTTTTATTGGGGAAAAGCTCTTTGATCTGTTTGTCAACAAATTCAATCAATACTTCTAAAAAGTTCTGCATACCTTTGGGTTTATCAGGATCAAGCTGACTGCCAATGCGCCAACTGATAAGCATGATGATGCCGGCCAAAACAGCGCTCACCAACAAAGTATCCAGATGAAAGGTCCAAAAACCCTCACCAATGCTCCAATTGGTCAAATGGTGGCCGATATATTCAACGGGATTGGCGGTTGCCGATTCGTTCGTATTCATAAGCTATTGCTCTCAAGTAGTTATTTGGGAAATCTGGGTCATTTATGCAATCATCAGGTAGGCTTTTGTTTATAAGCAATTTTACTGATCTGCTACCGCCAAACGCGGTGCAGCCAGCGCATGACCCAAGTAGGCCAAGCCAAAAGTGACCAGCAAAGGCAAAGGCAGCAAAGCCAAAGCACCCATGCCAGCAAACATGGCGAGCAGAGTAAAAACAAAGCGCAGGATGCCACTGATATACAAAGGGAAAAGATTTTGCTGCTGCACAGCAGCGCGACGCAAAGAATAAACGCCCCAGAACAGCAACAAGGTATTGCCAAGGGCAATGGCACCGCCATACAAGGCCGGAAGAATGGCCACGTCACCGCGCCAAAAACCAAAACCAATTGCTGACGATAAAATGATAAGTGCTTGTATTAAAAGGAGATGATACATTATTTTTTTAAGTTTAAGCCATTCCAAGGCACATTGGCGGCGCAGTATAAAGAGTGCTTCCTATATGGTCAAGCAATGTCGCCGCTTACTTGGAGATATTCTAAAATGCCTTGTAATTCATCTAAATTCTGGTAATGAATCACCAATTTTCCCTGACCTTTTTTGCCAACTGCTTGAATTTTCACCATAGCACCGAGACGCTCTGACAGTTGTTGTTGCAGGCGAAAGGTGTCGGCATCGGGATGCAGCGCAACGTTGGCGCGTTTGCTGTTGTCCGTTGCCGCAGCCGCCGGACTTGGCGCTTCCAATAGTTGCCGGACGCGCTTTTCGACTTCTCTGGCGGTAAGGTCTTGTTCAACAACAACCTGTGCTAAAGATGCCTGTTGTTCCGTCGTCAACGGCAACAGCGCGCGTGCATGTCCCATGCCTAATTTTCCTTCGCTCAGTAATTGCCGTGGGACTTCGGATAAACCTAAGAGACGCAGCATATTGGTGATGGCCGAGCGGGAACGGCCTAAAATATTGGCCAAGGCTTCATGGGTCAAGGAAAAATCCTGAATAAGTCTCTGAAATGCCTCAGCTTCTTCCAAAGGTGTTAAATCTTGCCGCTGAATATTTTCAATCAAGGCCATCGCCGCTGCCGCACGATTATCCACCGCATGAACTATCGCGGGAACTTTCTCTAAATTCAACATTTTCGCTGCGCGCCAACGGCGCTCGCCGGCGACCAGTTCATAACGGTCGGCGGCCACAGCGCGCACCAAGAGCGGCTGCAAAATGCCTTGTTCACGAATCGAGTCGGCCAATTCCTGCATCGCCTCCTCGGCAAAATAGCGACGCGGTTGAAAAGATGCCGGTTGAATCGCTATCACCGGCAGCATCTGCACCACCATGCCGGCTGTCGCGCTGACACTCGCCGCCGGTTTCGTTTGATTGACCAAATCCAAAAGAATATTTTTGCCATTATTGCCTAAGCCACTGCGTTTGCTCATGGTTCCTCCGCTTTATTCACGTCCCCAGCCGTAGTATCGGAAGGCGCGGCATCGGGATGCCTGGCCAGGTCTTGGTTAGCGTTTTGATCTTTTTGATTTTTTACACCAAGAAATTCATAGGCTAAGGACAAATAGCTTTCGGCACCCCGCGACTTGGCATCGTATAAAAAAATGGACTGGCCATGACTAGGTGCTTCCGCCAAACGCACATTGCGCGGAATGACGGTTTGATAGAGGCGGTCGCCAAAGTATTCGCTTAATTGTTCAGAGACTTGCATCGCTAAATTATTACGACCATCAAATAAGGTGCGCAACACGCCAATCACCGCCAAATTCGGCTGTAACTGCTGGCGTAACTGTTCAATGGTGCGCAGTAAATCGGCAATGCCTTCGAGGGCATAGTATTCGCATTGCATCGGCACCAAGATGCCGTCGGCAGCAACAAAGGCATTGATCGTTAAAAGATTTAAGGCCGGCGGACAGTCAATCAAAATATAGTCATAATCGGAAGCCTTCGGCGCTAAAAAATGCCGCAACGCCTGTTCTGGCGCGGCTAAATCACCAAGCAGCACATTGGTGGCCGTAAGTTTTTGGTTAGCCGGTAGCAGGTCAAAGCCTTCGCCGGCTAAAGATTGACAGACTTGCGCAAAGGTTGCCTCTTGGAGTAAGGCTTCGCTCACGCTAAGCGCAAGATTTTGCTTCTGAATGCCGCAGCCGGTGGTGGCATTGCCTTGCGCATCAAGGTCAATCAGGAGAACTTTTTTCTGAAGTCGGGTTAAGGCCGCAGCAAAATTAACGGCGGTGGTGGTTTTACCGACTCCACCTTTTTGATTGGCGATAGCGATGATTTTAGGCATGTTGAAGGATCACTAAATGTCGGGCAGCAGGGAAACGCGGAATATACAGCCGCTCTACTTTTTGTACCGCGACCTTACTGACTTTGCTTAACGCCTGCAATTCCTTTTCAGGATATTGGCCTTTCATCGCCAGCAGGCGGCCATCTGGACAAAGCAATGGCAAGCCGACTTTGGCAAAATCGCTTAAAGAAGCAAAGGCGCGACTGACCACCGCTGCAAAACAGGGAAAGTGTGCCGGCCTTTGGCTATTTAAATAATAGTGCTGCACTTCGATATTTTTTAAGCCAAATTGCTGGACAACATGGCGAATAAAGCGGACTTTTTTGCTGTTACTATCCACCAACCACCATAGGCGCTCGGACTGTAAGACCGCCAATGGCACCCCAGGGAAACCGGCACCACTGCCAATGTCCGCCAGCAAACCTTCCGTCGGTAAAAAAGGCAATAGCGTCAAACTATCCAAAAAATGTTGACGAATAATGCCGGGGACATCGCTGACGCTGGTTAAATTGATTTTGGCATTCCACTGCTGCAAGAGCGCCGCATAGTCTTGGAAAAACTGCTGCTGCGCTGTGGTCAGCTCGATGTTGATTTCCTTGGCATCACTTTGAAAATCCTGCCAAAAATCCTTAATTTCCATAACGCTAGACATGGTTTTAGGCCGATTTTTTCGTATGGTACGGAGTCGCCGCTGACGCTTTACCGCCAGCAGCGCTGGCTTGGCGCTTGCTAAAAATCCGCAACAAGCTCAAGGCCGCCGGGGTCATGCCGGGAATGCGACTGGCTTGGCCTAAGTTTTCGGGACGATGTGCCAGAAGTTTTTGCCGTAATTCCAGAGACAAGCCAGCAATGCTCGCGACATCTAAATCCTCTGGAATTTTCAGCGCTTCTTCCTGTTTGAGTTTGGCAATTTCCAGCTCTTGGCCAGAAAGATAACCGGCGTAATGGACTTCGTTGTCAAAGTATTCGGCTGTCGCGCCCGTTAAAGTGGTGGCAAATTCGGGCAAGGCTTGCAAATCGGCATAATGCAGCTCTGGCCGTTTTAATAAATCCAAAAGCGCCGCACCGCGTGGCAAAGTGCCGATTTTGTCTGCCAAAAGCGCTGCCAAGTGCGAATCGGCCTGCAGATAGATTTTCTGCATTCGGGTTCTCTCTTGTTCAAGCTGCTGATTTTTTTCGTCAAATGCTTGAAAACGCGCCGCTGATACTACCCCTAAGGCAAAACCGGCGGCGGTCAGCCGTTGATCGGCAT